>CAVUAF010000014.1:0-819291 GCA_963739375.1 Terriglobia bacterium | reverse complement strand
CCCCCGGGGGGGCCGGTCTTTTGTTTTCAAAGAGCTAGGAGAAAAATCCCGCCAGATTCTTCGATCCAAAGGACTTACAGGCAAAATACCCAAGACAAAGGACTTAGGGGCCGAGAGTTGCCGGCGGGAAGCGCCAGCCGAGAGGCTTCAGGATAGGACGCAGGGGGAGGGGCTGTCAAGACTTATAGTGGCTTTGGATTCAATGTCATAATCTTTAAGCTATAAAGAAACGTGGGACCATGGGCGCAGCAGGCAGACTTTTCATGGCTTCACCGGCGGCGTTAGAGTAACCGTGCGTTCGGTATGTTGGGGGGACGGGGCGCCAGGCGAGCGCCGGACATAAGCGTCGAGCCGGGCAAAGCCATCGGGACCGAGGGCGGTGCGCAACTGCGGTATGAGGTTTTGCTCGGTCTCGTGCATCTGCCGTTGAAGGTTGTTGACCACCGCCTTTTTCTCCAGCAGTTCGGCGGTGGGAGTTACCTTCCCATCGCGCGCGAGCATTTCGAGGGAGAGCTTCTGGACCGGCTTCAGGGCTTCGTTCATGCGCTGCTCGAAGTCCGCCTTGAACGCCCGGTACTGCGTCGCCACCTGGTCAAGAGCGCGGCCCTGCTCCGCGGTCAGGCCGGCGTCGCGCTGCACGAAGCTCGCAAAGTACTCGGCGTTCTGCTCCAAGCCCAGGCGACGCTCCTCGGCAGCCTGCCGCTGGTAGTGCTCCAGCGCCGAGAACAACCTTCGGTAGAGGATGGTTTCGGGTATCGAATCCTGGGGCTGAGGCCCGGTCTGGCTTCCGCCGGCTGCGATCGGCCGGTCGAAGGTCGCTCTTACATAAGCGTCCACGCGGCTGATCCTTCCGCGCCGAGGGCGGCGCGGAGACAGATCGCGAGCTTGCAGGATCAGGGCCGCGCGTCCCTCGGGCAGGGCGCGTATCTCTTCGGACGGCGGGGGATTCGGTACATGGTTGAGGCGGTTGGTCTGAAAAAGGACGTGCTGTTCGTCCAGCAGCTTCCTGGCGTTGGCATCGTATGGGGCCAACTGGAGAGCCAAGTCACCGGCAACCTGGTTGAGCAGGACGGCTTGTACGGGCGTGAGCTGAGCGGCATGCAGGTAATACTGGCGCAAGGGCTGGCCATTCATGCCGTCGCGCTCCGCTGCGGCCGCGGCCTGGGCAGTGCGTGCGACTTGCGCGAGAAACTGTCCGTAGAGATAGTCGTCCCCGAGTGGAGGAGGTTGGGGCTCGGCGGATTGCTGGGGGTCAGGCGTGGCGGAAGGAGCTTGGCCGGCCGCCATAAGGAGAGCGGCCAGGGCCACGAGTAGCGGAAGCGCACAAACTCGCTTCATTGGGTGGCGCCTCCACGCGGACAGTACGCTACACGGGAGAGGGGCGGGTAGTCTATGACGGCGGTCACATTCGCGCGGGCAGGGTGCGGCGCACTCACGGCAACGGGAGTAGGTCCTTCGCGTTATCCCACCCTTCGCTGCGCTCAGAGTGGGGCACCCGGCCGAATTGAGTGTGGCGCGGTGGGCTTTGGCGGAAAAAGGGCGAGCGGCAGAGCGGGGCGCCGGCAGGCTAGGGATCCTTCGACTCGCGCTCAGTCGCATGCGACCACCCCAGCAAGCCAAACCCAGGCTCGCTGGGGGGCCCGGCTGCGCTTCCTCGCGCTCGCTCAGGATGACACTTTGGAGGGTGTCTCTGATGCAGGCCTGAAGGCCTGCGCCACCCGGTTCGGAGCAGCTGGTTGCCAGTCGCCAGAAAAAGCGAAACCCAGATTCCTCGCTCTGTCACCCCATCAAGCCAAACCCGGGCTCGATGGGGACCCCGGCGCGCTCGGAATGACAACAAGAAGAAGTTTCGAGTTTCGAGCAAGAGCTTGGAGAGAACGGAGTGACGGGAGTGGAGTGCGGTGGCGGCGGGGATTAGAATGTGCGGCATGGCCCCCCATCACGCGCCGCGGTTCCTTGCCATCGTCGCCGACGCCAAGAAGCGCATCCGGGAAACGACCGTGGATGCGGTCAAAGCCCGGCTCGATGCCGGCGAGAAGTTTGTGCTGGTGGACGTGCGCGAGGAGAGCGAGTTTGCCAAGGACCACCTGCCCGGCGCCCTGCACCTGGGCAAGGGCATCCTGGAGCGCGACGTGGAGCAGCGCGTCCCTGACCTGGGCGCGCCGCTGGTGCTCTACTGCGGCGGCGGCTTCCGCTCGGCGCTGGCCGCCGACAACCTGCAGAAGATGGGCTACACGAACGTCGTCTCGATGGACGGCGGGATTCGGGAGTGGCGGGAGAAGGGGTATCCGCTGACGCGGTGAAGTAAGTAAGTTTCGAGTTTCAAGATCGCGGCGGCCGGGGCGGCCGCCGTTTTCTATTCGGCGCACAAGCAGACAACTTCCGGAGCTTCGCTCCGGCTGGACGGCCGAGGGCGGTCGTCCCTACACGCGGGCGGTACGGGTGCCATAGGGATGCTTCGACTGCGCGGCGGCGTGCGCCGCCGCTGCGCTCAGCATGACCGCCCATCATTAGCCTGCACTTCGGCACGGTCGCTTCGCGAGTCAGGGCTGAAGCCCTGACCTACCAAGCTGTGCCCCTCCGAAGGATCCCACACGAGCAAAAACGGCTCGTGTTGATTGGATAAGAGCGAAGGCTCCGACGTTACCCTAGCGTGTCTTTGGATTGAGGTCTGAAGACGCTGGGGAAGAAGGAGCCTTCGATGCTGATTATAGGTTGTGATTTTCATCCCAGCTGGGAACATATTTGCTGGTTCGATGCGGAGACCGGCGCAACCGGCGAGCAGAAGCTGGTCCACGGGGAAGGGGAGGCGGAGCGGTTTTACCGTGGGTTGGCGGAGCCGGCGCTGATCGGGCTGGAGGCAACCGGCAACTGCCACTGGCTGATCGATCTGCTGAACGAGTCAGGGCATGAGGTATGGATCGGAGATGCGGCGCAGATCCGTGCCAGCTACGTGCGCCAGCAGAAGACCGACAAGCGCGACGCGGCCCACATTCTGAAGCTGCTGGTGGAGGGGCGGTTCCCGCGGCTGTGGATGCCGGACCGGGAGACGCGCGACCTGCGCCAGTTGCTGATTCATCGGCACAAGCTGGTGGAGATCCGCGCGCGGGTGAAGAACGGGCTGCAGCACCTGGCGATGAACCAGGGGGTGCAGAAGCAGCGCCGGCTGTGGAGTGCGGCGGGGCAGCAGGCGTTGCGCGCGCTACCACTCCAGCCGTGGGCGGCGCGCCGACGGCAAGACCTGCTGCGCTTGCTGGCGTCGCTGGACGAGCAGATCGCGCCCCTGGACCAGGCGGTGGCAACAAGCGGCGGAGCGAGAACGCGGAGTCGCGATTGCTGATGACGCAGCCGGGAGTGGGTCCGATCACCGCGCTGGCTTTCGTGCTGACCATCGGCGACGTGGGCCGCTTTCCGCGCGGCAAGCAGGTGGCCAGCTACCTGGGACTGATTCCGCGCGAGCACAGCTCGGGCGGACATCAGAGGCTGGGCGCGATCAGCAAGCAGGGCAATCGTTTCCTGCGCATGCTGCTGGTGGAAGCGGCGCACACGGCGGTCCGCTACGATCCGGAGTTGCGCACGGGAGTATCTGCATCGCTGCCACTCGCAAGCCCAAGCCGGTGGCCAAGGTGGCGGCGGCGCGCAAGTTGGCGGTACGAGCTCTACTGGATGCTGCGCAACGCCAAACGCGCATCCGGAGAGCGTTCGCATCGAGAGCAGCCCGCGGGTGCCCCTGGTCGGCGCAAGCTAGACCGACGTGTTGATTGGGCGCTCTCGCATCCCGCACCGGCGGGATGTCCGCATAGAAGAATCATGGCCGCTGTAATGGCCGAATCGATGGTTGGTGGAACGACCGCAGGGTGATTCGCAACGTGGAATATGCCAGAGTCTTCAGTCCTCAACCACTGGCGAAACCAGCGGTGCTCAAGCACCGCACAGGACAACTTTGCCTTGACAACGCCTTCGCTCTTATCGAGGGGCACCCGGCCGTCCCTACACACGGAGACGCGAATCTCCGGAGCTTCGCTCCGGCTGGACGGCCGAGGGCGCCCGTCCCTACACACGGAGACGCGAATCTCCGGAGCTTCGCTCCGCGCTGGACGGCCGAGGGCGGCCGTCCCTACACGCGGGCGCGCGAATTTCCGTTGCCAGCGCGGCTGCAGCGCAGTAGGCTTCCGCGCGCGGTTCTCCAAGGAGATTGCAATGAGCCATTCATGGTCGAAGACGGTGGTGTTCCTGCTTGCCGTGGGGCTGCTGGCCGGGAGCCTGGCGGCGCAGAAGACGAAGCCGAAGGAGGCTCCCAAGGCGGCAGCCCCTGCGGCCCCTGCGGCGGCGGCACCGGCGGCTCCGCAAACGGATTTTGCCGCCATCCTGAAGTCGCTGCGCTTCCGCGAGATTGGCCCCGCCACTATGGGCGGGCGCATCGACGACTTCGCGGTGGTGGAGAACAATCCCGACATCATCTATGTCGGCTCGGCTTCCGGCGGCATCTTCAAGCCGGTGAACGGCGGGACCACCTGGGAAGCGATCTTCGACAACGAAGTCACGTCCACCATCGGCGACATCACCATCGCGCCCTCCGATCCTTCGATCGTGTGGGTGGGGACGGGCGAGGCCAACAACCGGCAAAGCTCGTCGTGGGGCAACGGGGTGTACAAGTCCACCGACGCCGGACACACCTGGCAGTACATGGGGCTGAAGGAGACGCACCACATCGGGCGCATTGTGATCCATCCGACCGAACCCCAACATCGTGTATGTGGCGGCGGCGGGGCGACCTGTGGGGGCCGAACAAGGAACGCGGCGCTCTACAAGACGACCGACGGCGGCAAGACCTGGAACCAGGTGCTGTTCGTGAACGAAGACACGGGCATTACCGACGTGGCCATGGACCGCGAGAGCCCGGACACGCTGTTCGCCGCGGCCTACCAGCGGCGGCGCACCGTGTTCGGCTTCAACGGCAGCGGTCCGGCGAGCGGCATCTACAAGACGACCGACGGCGGCGCCACCTGGAAGAAGCTGGAGAAGGGCCTGCCGTGGGATCCGAACCGCGGCCGGCAGTGGGAGGTGGTGGTGGCGGCTTTGGCGGCGGCGGTGGGGGCGGCGGTGGATTCGGCGGGGGCGGCGGTGGCGGCGGTGGTCAGGCCGCAGCAGCCGCGGCAGCGGCGGCACAGCAAGCGGCGGCTCAACCCGTGCCCAAAGAAGCGATGGACCAGATCGGGCGCATCGGCCTCGGCTTCTATCGGCGCAACACCGAACATCGTGTACGCGCTGATCGAGCACGCCAACGGCGGCATCTTCCGCAGCGAGGACAAGGGCGAGACGTGGACGAAGATGAGCGACACCAACCCGCGGCCGATGTACTACAGCCAGGTGCGCATCGATCCCAACAACGACCTGCGCATCTGGGTGCATGGGCGCGCCGATGTATCTACTCGGAGGACGGCGGGCAAGACCTTCCGCCAGAACCGCGGCGCAGCGCATCCACGGCGACTACCACGCCATTGGATCGATCCCGGCGAACTCCGACCACATGCTGGCGGGCTCCGACGGCGGCATCCACCAGACTACGACCGGCGGGCGCACCTGGGACTTCATCAACACCATTCCGCTGGGACAGTTCTACGAAATCGGCGCTGGACATGGCCAAGCCGTACCACATCTGCGGCGGCTTGCAGGACAACAACGCGTGGTGCGGACCGAGCGCCACGCATGTACGCGCGCGGCATCGCCAACGACGACTGGATCACGGTGGGCGGCGGCGACGGCTTCTACGCGCAGATTGACCCGACCGATCCCGAGCATCGTCTACGCCGAGTCGCAGGACGGCAACGTGCTGCGGCGCAACATGAAGACGCACGAGTCGAAGTCCATCCGGCCGCAGCCCGGAGGAAGGCGAGGCCCGCGTACCGCTTCCAGTGGAACTCGCCCATCGTGATCTCGGCGTCCGATCCCGAAAACCATCTACTACGGCGGCAACTTCCTGTTCCGCTCGCCTGACCGCGGCGACACCTGGGAACGCCGGGCCAGGACCTGACCACCGGCGCTAGAGCGCGACAAGCAGCCGATCTGGGGCAAGGCGCCGGACCGCACACGCTCTCGCGGCATGACGGCGTGCAGGCAGTGGCCGGCCGCCACCACCATCAGCGAGTCACCGCTCAACAAGGACGTGCTGTGGGTCGGCACCGACGACGGCAACTTGCAGGTCACCCGCGACGGCGGCAAGAACTGGAAAAACGTGGCCGGGAACGCGAAGGTGCCCAAGGGGACGTACGTGACCCGGGTGGTTGCCTCGAAGTACGCGGAAGGCACGGCGTATGCGACCTTCGACGGGCATCGCAACTACGACTTCGGCATCTACGTCTTCATGACCACCGACTACGGCGAGACGTGGAAGGCGATCCGCAACGGCCTGCCCGACGACCAGGGCACGGTGCACGTGATCCGCGAGCACTTCCGCAACCCGAAGCTGCTCTTCGTGGGCACCGAGTACGGGCTGTTCGTCAGCTTCGACCAGGGGCGGCGCTGGGTGCGGCTCAAGCTGAACCTGCCGACGGTCCCGGTGGACGATATCCCCATCCACCCGCGCGAGAACGACCTGGTGCTCGGAACGCACGGGCGCTCGCTCTGGATTCTCGACGACATCACGCCGCTGGAGCAGATGAGCGACGCGGTGGCGGGCGAAGACCTGCACCTGTTCGACGTCCGCCCGGCCACCGAGTGGCGCCTCGCCAACCGCGGCGGGAGCACCGGGCACAAGCTGTTCCTCGGGCCCAATCCGCCCAACGGGGCGCTGGTGCAGTACTCCCTGAAGGCCAAGCCGGCGGCGACGGAGCGCGTCCGCATCACCATCACCGACAAGGACGGGAAGACGGTGCGGACACTGAATGGCACGTCCGACGCCGGAGTGAACCGCGTGGTGTGGGACCTGCGGGCGCAGTCGCCGGTGGCGGCGGCGGGCGCCGGCGGCCCCGGCGGGCCGCCGGGAGAAGCCGGCGAGGCTGCCGGTCCTGGCGGCTTTGGCGGCGGTTTCGGTGGAGGCTTCGGCGGGGGAGGCGCGCTACGCGTCGAGCCCGGCGAGTACACCGTGAAGGTCGCGTTGGGAAGCCACGAGCAGAGCCGGAAGGTCATGGTCGAGGAAGACCCGCGCATCACGCTCACCGCGGACGAGCGCGCGGCACGGCGTCAAGTCGAGGACCAACTGGCCCGCCTGGTCGGGACCGGCACCACGGCGCAACGCAGCGTGACCGGCCTCCACACCGCGCTCAACACCTACATCGAGGGCTACAAGCGGCCCGGCGCGAGCAAGCCTCCGGAGAACGTCCAGAAGGCGGCCGAGGATTTGCTGAAGCGCGTCGATGAAACCTGCAAGAAGCTGGCGGCGCCGCAGGCGTGCGGCGAGCGCGCCGCCGGGCTGGGCAGTGCCGGCCCGCCGCTCACCTACACTCCGCCGCCGGTGACCAGCCGCATTACGCAGTTGCTGGGCCAACTGGAGGGCTACACCGCACCGCCCACGCAGTGGCAGCTCGACCAGGCCAAGCTGCTGAGCACGATGCTCACCGACGCGACGAGCGGCGTGCGCAAGCTGAATGATGACCTGGCGGCGCTCAACAAGATGCTGAACGACGCCAACGTGCCGCACATCGTGGTGCCGCGCGCCGGTCCGGGCGGCGGCGGGCCTCCGGGCATGGGGGATCCCGATGCGGACCCGGACGATCCCGGTCCACAACCCTGATTTTCCTTACGGTGCGTAAGGACTCGCCGCGGGACGCAAGTTCCGCGGCGTTTTTTTTGTGCTCAGGACGGGGATGCGGGTTGTATTCAGAAGATCCCAGACGAGCAAAGGCGGCTCGTCTGGGGCACCCGGCAAAAGCGGCTCGTCTGGGGCACCCAGCCTTTGCCCAGGTTAGCGCCCAAAAGCAGGGCGCGAACCTGGGGCACCGGCTACACAATCTTCTGCAAGAGGAAAACGCGGGCGAGTCGCCCGCGTCCACCCGATTAAGGGGGAAGGGCGGCCGGGCCTTCGCCCAGGTTAGCGCCCAAGAACCGGGCGCGAACCTGGGGCACCTGGCTACACAGAATCAGATCAGCTGGCGCCGGCGAGTTTCTGGCGTGCCAGGGGCCGCGAGAAGGCGCCGGTGGGGTTGTGGGCGTTGATCTCCAGCACCTTGCGATACGTCTCCATGGCCTTGTCCTGGTCGCCGCTTTTTTCGTACGCCTGGGCCTCGAGCACGAGGACGAACGGGTCGCGCTGGTTGCCCTGCTGGAGCTCGGTGAGCGCCTGCTTGTAGTCGCGGTTGTAGAAGGCGACGTAGCCGGTCAGGTAGGGCCAGAAGGGCTTCTGCTGGTCTTTGTCCTGCGCGCTCATGCGCTCCATCGCGGCCTTGGCGGCGTCGACATGCTGCTGCGCTTCCTTCTTCTTGCCCCGCCGCGCGGCGATGCGGGCCTGCGCGTTCTCCCAGCGGAATTCCCAGAGGGCGCGCTCCTCCGGCTTGAGGTCGGGCTTCTTCTGGATGGCCTCCCAGCCGAGGCGGTAGGTCTGGAGCGCGTTCTTCAGGTCGCCGGACTCGATGTAGACGCGCGCCAGTTCGTTGGTGACGTCGGCGGCGCCGGCGTAGTCGGGGGGCTGCTTGGCGAGGTCGGCGTCAATCACCTGCTGCTCGAAGCGGGCGGCGTCGGCCGCCTTCTTCTCGAAGGCGTAGGACATGGCCATGGAGCGCAGGGCGCCGGGCTTCTGCTGCGGATTCGCCAGGTCAATGGCGTGCTGCAGATGCTGGCGGGCGGTGGCGTAGTCGCCCTTGAGATCGAGCGCGACCCCCAGGGCGGCGTGCGCGGCATAGAGTTTCGGGTTCTTTCCCACCGCCTCCTGGCACTTGGCAATGGCTTCGTCGTACTTGCCCTGGTTGGTCAGGCGGCGGGCTTCGCCGACCAGGTCCATGCCGGGCTCGTTGGAGGCCTGCGCTGCCTGCGGGGTGGGCGCGGCATTGGGGGCCGCCGGCGGTTGCGCCAGGGCGGCATAGGCGAGGAACAGAATGGCGACGATCAGGAGCATGCTTCGGCTTTTCATGCGCGGGATTATAGTCAGCCGCCGCCCGCGATGCACCTGCGGGGGCGGCGCGTCTATAGTGAAGGCCAGGAGAAGGACATGACGTGGCGAATCGCGGTATGGGGGGTGCTGCTGTGGGGAGGCTGGATGGGGGCGCAGATGGCCGCGCCGCGCAAGGCGGAAACGCCGCCACCGGCCGCGGCGGCGGCCTGCACGCCCGCGCTGTCCGCGGAGGACATCGCCGCCCTGCGGGCGGACGTGGCGCGCATGCAATCGCTGGTGGAGCAGATGGAGCGCAACCTCGCGTTCGTGGCCAATACCTCCTCGCCGCTCAAGCACCAGTTCGAGCTGGAGCTGGAGATGTGGCGCGTGGTCGGCGGCCAGATGGAGCGGAAGCTGAAGCGCGCCCAGGCGCGTGCCGGCAGCAGCGCGGCGCCGAAGCAGCCGTAGAGACTCAGAATTCGAGGGTCACAAAGCGGATGGGGGTCGAGGCCAGGTTGCGGAAGCGGCGCCGTCCGGCGGCAAACCACGCAGCTTCGCCGGGCGCGAGCCGCACCTCGGCGGCGTCATCCTGCAGAACCACGCTGGTGACTGCGACCAGCAGCATGTCGTTGCGGCGGATGCCCCAGGCGTAGCCACTGCCGGGCTCCAGCGTGGCCGCGGCCAGGGTCACCTGTCCCACGCCGACCGCCCACACCGCCGGCAAGGGCGGGGCTCCGGCACAGCCGCACACCGCGCGCTCGCTGGCGCCGTTGCAGCCGCAGCCGCCGGTGGTCAGGCCGCGGTCCTTGAGTTGCACGGCGGCGGCGCGCAGTGGCGTGGTGCCGGTGTTGGTGGCGGTCTGCACCTGGAAGCTGCGGAAGAGGCGCGCGTCGCCAGCGCGGAAACGCGTGGTCGAGTCGCCCAGCTCGCCCCCGCTGAAACGCACTTCCCCGTCGCTGAGGGCGATCCAGACCACGTCGTGGGTGTTCTGGAAAATCCGCACGTGGGCGCCGGGCGCCAGCGCCACCACGTTGACATCCACGCGCGCGTTCTCGAAGGCGGGCGCGAAGCGGTTTTCGACGCCGCGCTGCGCCGCCAGCGACGGCACCAGCAACAGCAGGCACAAGAGACTGGTTCGCACTCGCCAGAGATGGAGGCAGCGGCGCACGCTGGAGAAGCGTACCGTTTCCCGCGCCGCGACGGCAACCGGCGGCCCGCTCGCGCCTTGCGGCGGGGAGCTTTCCCTAGTGTTTATGCGGGTTTACAGCATGACGGCGGGCAGCAACCGGCTTGACTTCCCCCCCCGGGTGAGTAATCTTAGGGCCGCTCAGTGCATCCTCCGGGAAAGTGTGTTGCGGTCCAAAGTCATGATTCCCTGCAATCTCATACGTCGTAGCGTGCTGGCGGGTGCGGCCGTTCTTTGGTTGGGCCTGACGGCAGGGGCCAAAGACCTGCCGGTTACGGCCATCATGCTCTACGAGGGGCCGAGCGGGCCGGCCTACGTGCAGGCCACCGACCTGCTGGTGAACGCCAAGAACGAGCTGCTGGTCTGCACTCCCGGAAGCAAGGTGGACGCCAACGGGTACAAGAAGCTGCCCAAAGTGAGACTTCTGGGCGCGGTGTCCCTGGAACGCGATCCGAGCGGCACCCTGATGCTGACCACCGCCGGCGGCGCCAGCTGCGTCGTCCCCAGCGGCCTCAAGCTGGAAAAGAAAGACGGGTCGCTTTCCCCCAGCGACTTCGCCGAGCGCGCGCAACTCGGCGGGCGGGTGCTGGCGAAATCGGGCAACGGTGCGGACGCGGTGCCGGCGGAATTCAAGATTGGGACCCGGCTGGTCTTCGTCAACACCCCCGACACCGAACTGGCTGAGTACCTGCGCGCGGCGCGGGCGCAGCAGATCCCGTTGTGGCGCGACTACGTGCGGCAGTTTCCCTCGGGCCCGCATGTTGGGGAGGCGCGGCAGTCGCTGGCGGGGCTGATCGTGGCCCAGGGCGAACAGCAATTCGCGGCCTACCAGCGCTCGGTCAGCGACAAAGCGCCCGCTTACGAGCGCATGAGCAATGCCAAGGCGCAAGCGGAAGATGCGCTGCGGGTCTTTCCCGGGTTTGGGCGCGCGCAAAAACTGCTCAACGACATCCGTGGTTCGCTCGATGCGGTGCTGACTACCGGCCGCAACGAGTTGCAGGCCTACTTGCGCGCCCTCGCCGACCATACCACCGGCTATGAGCACCTGGTGAAGGCCAAGGGGTACGTGGACGACGTGCAGAAGGTGGACGCGGCGTTCGATCCCGGGCTGAAGCTGCGCGCGGAAGTGTACGGCCAGGTGAACGCCCTGGATGTGGCGATGCAGCAAGGGGAGGGACTGATCGGCGTCCGCCGGCACGACGACGCGTATGCCGCCATCCAGCGGTATCGCTCGTTCACCGAGGAAGTGCCGCGGATCAACCGGATCGTGGAGACGGTGTTCGCCTTCCACCGCGATCGCGGCAACCAGGCGGCCAACGAGGCGCGCTGGGAAGACGCCATCGCCGAGTACAAGAAGGCGCTCGGGGTGCGGCCGGACAATGAAGTCGCCGCCGCCATGGCCCGCGCCAACACCGAGCTCAACACCAAGCGCAACCAGGAAGGGGCGGCGCAGGCCAAAGATCAGAGCGCGATGTACGCCAAGGGCAGGCAGTTCGTCGAGGCCTACGAGGTGCTCGCCAACTTGCCGGAGGCGCAGCGCAGCTACGTGAGCGGCGAGCTGGAAGCGCTGAGAAAAGACTATGTCGTGGACGCGGCCAAACGCGCCGACGCGCTCACCCGCGTCCACGTGCCGATTCGCGGCAAGGCCGACGAAGACGGCGTCCGCCAGGCCTTTGGGCTGCTGCAACGCGCCTCGCAGGTGAGCGGCGACGAGGTGCTGAAGGTGAAGCTCGACCTGCTGGGCGACCGCATCAGCGGCTGGTATGTCGACAAGGCGAAGCAATACGCCGAGAAGCCGCGTGGCACCGGCGTGGGGCTCGGCTGGTCGTACCTGGCGGAGGCGCAGTATTTCAAGCCCGACCGCGACGAGGTGAAGGACCTGCAGGCCAAGTACGGCCCCATGTACCAGACGCGCTCGAAGCTTTCGCTGGCGGTACGCTTCCGCGATGCGACCTCGCGGCGCGAAGGGGGCGGCTTCGCCGATCAGCTGGCCGATGGCATCGCCACCGGGCTGGAACATGCGGGGATCCAGGTGAAGGTGATCAACGCCAGCCGGCAGAGCGAGTCGAGTGGTCCCGATGCCGCCGGGATGCAGCAGGCGAATTTCCAGCTGATCGGCGACATTCTGCAACACCGGCCCTCCAAGAAGTCGGAGCCGCAGCCGGTGCAGTCCGAGTACCGCGCTGGTGATCGTCCGGTGAAGAACCCCAAGTACCTCGAAGCCAAGCGGCAGGTGGACGTATTCCAGGACGAGCTCAGCCATGCCAAGGACGCGCAGACGCAGGCCATGGCCCGGAACAAGAAGAAGGAGATGCAGGACGCCGCGGTCGTGGTCGCCGACGCGGAGCGCAAGCTGGCGGGCGCCAAGCAGCGCATGGACAGCATTGAGGAAACGCTGTACGAGGCCGTCATCCGCCCCTACACCTATACCAAGCGCACAGTCGAGGTCAGCTACATCGTGGAAATCGCCTTCCACCTGGCCGATGCCAACGGCAACCCGCTGGAGAACAACACCACGGTCAAGAAAGAAATCCCCAAGTCGGCGGTGCTGCTGGAGAACGTCAAAACGGAAGATGTCCACGGGGTGCTGGAGTCCGGAACGCCGCCCGATGAAGAGCAGGTGCGGTTCGATACCGAGACCGCCGCGCAGGAAGAGCTGGTGAAGCGCGTGGGCGAGAAGCTGCACGAGCTCCCGGTCAAGATCCTGCAGGCAGCGCGCGCCCGCATTGCCGGCGGCGACAGTGAAGGCGCGGCCGAGCAGTACATCCTGTACTTGAACTCTACGCCCGATGCTCCCACCACCGAGCGCGACGAAGCCTTGCGGTTCCTGCAAAAGGAGTTCAACATCACCGCCCTCCATGCCGGGCAGTAGGCTTCGCCCAGGTTAGCGCCCCAAGAACAGGGCGCGAACCTGGGACACCCATCACCCATCCCTTACCAGTTCGGCAACGGAGTCCTTCGCCCAGGTTAGCGCCCCAAGAACAGGGCGCGAACCTGGGGCACCCCAACGCCCCGGCGGCTAGGTGGCCAGGGGCGCCGGGAAGCGCGCGGCGCGGGCCAGGAGGTCGCGCACTTCCTCGTCGGAGGTCTGCTCAAAATCGTCGTACCACTGCCCGACGGAGAAAAAGGCCTCGGGGGTCAGCAGGCAAACGACCTCGTCCACCTCGCTGCACATTTCGGTGCAGGTGGACGCCGAGGCGACCGGGGCCGCGGCCACGATGCGGGCCGGCTGTTGCCGCCGCAGGGCCCGCGCCGCCGCCTTCATGGTGGAGCCGGTGGCGAGGCCGTCGTCCACCAGGATGACGACCCGGCCGGCGACGGCAGGGGCGGCGCGGCCGGCGCGGTAGAGATGCTCCCGGCGCTCGATCTCGCACTGCTCGGCGGCGGCGACGCGCTCGATCCACTCCCCATCCACGCCGAGGTAGCGGACGACCTCGTCGTTGAGCACGCGCACGCCGCCGCTGGCGACGGCGCCCATGGCCAGCTCCGGCTGCGCCGGCGCCCCCAACTTGCGCACGATGAACACGTCGAGCGGGGCATGCAAAGCGCGCGCCACTTCGAAGGCAACCGGCACCCCGCCGCGCGGCAGGGCCAGCACGGTGACGTCGTCACGGCCCGCATAGGCGGCGAGCGCGGTGGCGAGACGCCGGCCGGCGTCGAAGCGATCACGGAAGGTCATGGCTCAGAGCAAGCCGAGGGCGGCTTGCAGGGCAGCCGCGGCGCGTGACCTGCAGGTCTTGCGCCGGGGTACCGCCATGACGATACACCGGGTCGCGGGAGTGGGCCACCGGCGGAGGTCCTGGGCGTCCGGGCGGGTCTCGCGTGGCCCGCTCAAGCACTTGATCCGCAGCCCTTTAGCCGCGGTCCGCCGGGTGGACAGGGAGGCGCGGCAATGCCGAAGAAGCCGGGGGCGGTGGTGGCGGGTAGCGGATGGCCAGGCGCGGCCGTGGAATCCGTGGGGTCGGGCCCCGGTGGGAGTCACCCGCGGCGCGAAAAAATCTGGCCCGGCGCTGCGCCGGAAATCCCGGCAGCGAAACAGTTGCTAGGAGCGCGTTTTGGCGCTACTATCAAGATAGTGAGTGGGAGTGCTCCCCACTCCTTCTCAGTACCTGGGTTCATCTTCTGGACCCGTGCCCTAAAGTCCGAAAGTCAACGGCCCCCAGGCGATTTGCAGCCAGACGCACCGGAATTGCGTCTGCTTCCCGGAGAAAACGGACATGGCGTGGTACGCATACTGCATCACCGAGTTACAGGCCTTTCCGCAACTGAATCATTCCCGCCGCCCCCAGCCCATCGAAAACATGCGTGGTGTCGCCGGCTCGCCGGTGTTCGGGTATCCCAGCGGCGAGTTTCTGGTGATGGTGAGTGACTACAGCCCCGAGATGCAGCTGGACCAGAAAGCGATTCTCGAGGACGCGCGGGTAGTGAGCGAGTGTTTCCGCTCCACCACCGTGCTGCCGTTCCGCTTCGGCACCGTGTTCGAGGGCGATGAAGCGCTGCGGCGCGCGGTGCGCGCCAACCGCAAGTCGTTTGGCGAGACCGTGACCCGCTTGCGGGGCAAGGCGGAGATGCACCTCAAGCTCTTCGTGCGCGACGGCGCGGCGGCGATCATCGACGTCGAGCTGCCCGCGGCCGTGGGCGGCGAATACCTCACCAAGCTGCGCGAGCGAGCCATTCACGACCGCGAGCGGCAGTCCAAGGCGCGCACCCTCTCGGTGCAGGTGCACAAGATGTTTAACCCGCTGGAAGAGGAAGTGAGCTGCAAGAAGGTCGATACCGGCGGCATGCTCATCGACATCGCCCACCTCATCGACCACCACGCCATCGAGAAATACCAGAACCGCTACAACAACGCCGCGCGCCAGTTGAAAGGCTGCGAACTGATGTTGAGCGGCCCCTGGCCGCCCTACCACTTCATGCCCGGCAAGCTGCGCATGATCAGCTAGCGGAATTGCCGGACGGACCTTTCTGACCCCTGGCGCAAGCCGGGGGTTTTTTACCGCACGTCGCGCAGGCAGCGCCGCCACCGGCGTTCCCCGGGGCCGCCCGTGCCGAGCCCCGCGGGGGCCGCCGGTGGAATCAAGGGGCGGCGTTGCGGCATCCAAATACCGCCCGGGGAAGTTGACGCTTTCCCGTGCGCCTGCATATCATTGGAGTTTGTACCCGGCTCGGCGCTCGCGCCTGGGGAGCGGCGAGGAGACATGGAAAAGAAGCGGCTCGAACATTTCAAGAAGCAGCTGGAAGAACGGCAGCAGGCGCTCCGCCGCGCCGTTACGCGCAATACCCAGGACGGCCGCGAGGCCGACCTGGAATCGGCGCAGGACATCGCCGACCGTGCCGCCAGCTCCTACAACAAGGAATTCCTCTTCCACCAGAGCAACAACGACCGGCAACTGCTGCAGATGGTGGAAGGGGCGCTCAGCCGCATCCGCGAAGGGGTCTTCGGCCAGTGCATCTCCTGCGGCGAAGACATCAACGGCAAGCGCCTCGACGCCGTGCCCTGGACCCGCTACTGCATCAACTGCCAGGAAAAGGTCGAACAGGGCCGCGTGGAACCCGCCAGCTAGAGAGCAGTTCTCAGTTCCCAGTTCTCAGTTCCCAGTTCTCAGTTCCCAGTTCTCAGAACAACCTGTCAGCCGCTCGTTTCGCGGGAGCGGGACACTGCGGCTCCAGAAGGAGCGAACTACAAAGGACACGAAGGAAGGCACGAAGGAGCAGTTCCCAGTTGTCGGTTGCCAGTTGCCAGAGAGAGCGAAACCCAGATCCCTCGCGGCGCTCGGGATGACAACCCCAAGAGAAGATGCCAGGCGCAGGGCGCTTTGGTGGAAAAGGGGCAAACGGCAACGCGGTGCTGGCGGAGTAGGGATCCTTCGACTCGCCCCTTCGCTCCGCTCAGGGTCGCGCTCGCTCAGGATGACATTCCCAGGGGTGTCTTTGATGCAGGCCTGAAGGCCTGCTCCACCCTCAGTTGTCAGTGGTCAGAAAGAGCGAACCACAAAGGACACGAAGGACGCACGAAGGACACGCGGGACAGGGCATTGCGGCAGTACGGGGCTAAACCGGGATCTTGCTTGCCCTGAGAACTGAGAACTAAGAACTGAGAACTGCTACTCGTAGCGCAGGCTCTCGATGGGATCGGCCTGCGCCGCACGGGTGGCCGGCAGGGTCCCGAAGATCACGCCGACCAGGGTCGAGGTCAGGATGGCGATGATGGCCGAGAGCCCGGAAATCGGCACCCGGAACGAGGTAAAGAAGCGCACCGAGAAGGGGAGCGCCAGGCCAATCACCGTGCCGATGACGCCGCCGGTGAGGGCGATGAACACCGCCTCGGTCAGGAACTGAATGCGAATCTCGCGCCGGGTGGCGCCGATGGCCTTGCGAATCCCGATTTCGCGGATGCGCGCGCTCACATTGGCCAGCATGATGTTCATGATGCCCACGCCGCTCACCAGCAGCGTCACCGCGGCTATCAGGAACAGGACGACGGTGAGCGCGTTGGCGGTCTCCGCCGCCACCCGCAGCAACTCGGTTAGGTTCTGCACGCGGTAGGCGGACTCGGCGCGGTGCCGCGACTTGAGCACCTGCAGGACGGCGTCGGTGGCGCGGGGCACCTCAGCCGAGTCGGCGGCGGAGAAGAAGATCTGCTTCACGGTGTCGACGCCGGTAAAGTAGCGCGCCACGGTGTAGGGAATCGCAATGGTGTCCTCGGCCACCTCCGACTGCCCGAAGGTTTCCACCCGCTCGCGGAAGGTGCCGATCACGGTGAAGGGCAGGCCGGTGATCTTCAGCGTCTGGCCCACGGCGGCTTCCTGGCTGCCGTAGAGGCGGACCGCCAGCTTGTCCGTCAGGCAGGCCACCTTGGCGCGGGCCTGTACGTCCTCGTCGTCGAAGAAGCGGCCCGCCGGGACGTCCAGATTGCGGATCTGGCGATACTGGTCGCTCACGCCCAGCACCAGGACGTCGCGCTCCTTGCCGCCGCCGATGGGGATGCGTTCCTGCAGTTCCGCCATCGGGGAGGCCGCGCGGATGCCCGGGACCTGCCGCATCACCGCGTGCATGTCGTCCAGGGTAAGGAAGTCCTGCGGGGTGGCGCTGATGGTGCCGTTGCCGCCGCCCGTGTACTCGGCGGTCATCAGGTTGGCGCCGATCGCCTGGATCTGCGCCAGCACGTACTGCTTGCCGGTCAGCCCGATGGTGACCACCAAAATCAGCGAGGCCGTCCCGATCACCATCCCCACCGCGGTCAGCGCAAAGCGGACTTTGTTCAGACGGAAGGAGTCCACCGCCACCCGGCACATCTCGGTGAACAGCATGCCGGGCTTGGTCGCGTTCAGGTGAGGGGCGCGCACGAGTTCATGCTAATCGCGCAGCCTCCGGCGAGCAATGCGGCTCAGGCGGAGGCGAGCCGGGACTGCAGCCACTGCCGTAGCGAACGGCCGAACGCCAGGGCGGTGGCGGCCAAGACGATGGCCGCCCAGGCGCCGATCACCGCGACCTCCGCGGTGTTCCCAATGTCGGCGAGAACACGGCTGGCGATCCAGCACTGGCTCACCAGCACGTAGGTTGCGACCGCCACCACTGCGGTCAAGATGTCGAAGGTCAGCAGCAGCACGGCGCCGATGAACGCCAGGACCAGCGGAACCACCAGGCTGCCGACCCCGGCACTCAGGGTCTGGCCAAAGGGCATGGCCACTCCCGGGCAGATGAGGGCGGCGGCAATCGCCGCGCCGATCACGCTCCACGGATAGGTGATGCCGCGGCGCGAGGTGATGAACAGCGCGGCGAGCATTCCGGGTAGTCCAAGCAGGAACGATGCCAGAAAGGCCACCAGCGTCACCATCCACTCGCGGGCGGTCTCCGGCGCGCGCCATTTGCCCGACGCGGTGGCGCCGAGCCCGAGCGCCAGGAACCCGACCAACAGGGCGGTGGCGATGGTGGCGCCGAGAATAAACAACGCCGGCATGCCGCTTTGCACCCCGTGCAGCGCCAGGGAGGGATCGGGAATGCCGAGGAAGAACTGTGCCAGCTCCGCGGGCAGGTGCCCGCTTGAGCCCGCCGCTTTGGTCACGTGACCGAGTAGGGTCTCGACGCCCAGCATGACCAGGCCGCCGAGCGCGCCGCGCACCACGGCGGCACCGACCGCCCGGTCCAGCAGCCGGCCGCGAAAGAGGCGCTGCCAGGTGGCCACGGCGTCCGGCCGGTAGCGAGTGAGCCGGTGCTCCACCGCCGCCAGGGCAATCAGCAAGAGCAGCGCGTTGACCACGGTGGACGCAATCAGGAGTGGCCACTCTAAATCGAACATCTCGTAGCGTATGACCCAGGCCGCTCCGGCGCCGCCCAGGAGCGCGACCGGGGCGCGCACTTTCAGCAGCCGCATCACCTGCGACTGCGCCAGCGCGAACCACAGGATCGTCGTCCCGACCAACAGCACCAACGCCAGGCGGCTCATGCTCTGGATAGAACTCTGGAACGGCGGCGGCTCCGGTGTCGACCGGCCACCATGCCAGTCATTGGCGCAGCTGACCTGTACGGGAATGTCCTCGCGCAACGTGACCGCCGCGATGATCCGTCTATCAAGGTAACGCCGGTCCCCCCAAATGGCCCGGTACCGGTTATCCCCCCCAACAACCGTACTCAATACGCCGCCCTCTATCGCCTGTCCGCAGTACTGCCGCGCCAGATCGGTTGCCAGTTGCCGTTGCTGGTCGGCATTTGGCACCTGGAATTGCGGACGAAAGGCGGACGCTACATTCGGCCGCTCGTAACTGATGAGCTTGCCGTCGCGGTCAAGCAGCAGATGCCCCGCCGGGGCGCCCCACCCCTGCCACGCAGGTCCCGAACCGAACGCGACATTCCAGTACAGCGGCAGGCCGACTTGCTCGAACGCGGGTCCGACGTACCGGGCGCGGTACCAATCGGCGCGGTACTCGACTTGCGCTACCGTGTACGGGTTGGAGAAGCCCAGCTTGCTGATGGTCCGCTCTGCCTCGCGCTTGGCTGCATTCTCATCCAGCGTGAGCTTCTGCTGCATCGCCGGAATAATCAGCGGGCGTGCCCACCCGAAGATCAGCCCGATCAGCGCGATCGCCAGCAGCACCCAATCGCGCTGCCGCCACTCCAGCAGATGCGGCGGCACCGGGATTTCCAGCTCCGCCTTGGGGTCGCGCAGCGCGGCCTCGAGTTCCGCCACCGACTGGAAGCGGCGCGCCGGGTCCTTCTCCAGGCAGCGCAGCACAATGCGCTCCAGGTGTTCAGGGACGCTGGGCTCCAGTTCACGCAGGGCGGGAGGAGCTTCGTCCACCGACTTCTTCAGGTGCTCGGCGGCGGTTTCGGCCTTGAACGCGGGCCGCCCGGCGAGCATCTCGAAGAGCGTCATGCCGATGGCGTAGATGTCGGTGCGCGTGTCCGTCGCCTTGCCCTGGGCCTGCTCGGGACTCATGTAGGCGGGCGTGCCGATCACCCCGGCTTCGCTCTCGCCGGTCGCGCCCGAGTAGGCGATACCGAAGTCCATCACCTTGACGTGCCCGTCGCCGTCGAGCATGACGTTTTCCGGCTTGAGGTCGCGGTGCACGATGCCCTGCGCGTGGGCTTCGCGCATGGCGGCACAGATTTCCAGGGCCAGGCGGGTGGCGGTCCTCGGCGCCAGCACTTCCAGGCGCTGCAACAGCCGGCGCAGGCTTTCGCCCTCGACCAACTCCATGGAGATGCAGGCCACCGTGCCCAGGCGGTTGAAGTCGAAGATGCGGCAGACGTTCTTGTGGGTGATCTGGCGCGCCAGGCGGAGTTCGGTCTTGAAGCGCTCCATCATGCGCTCGTCGGCGGCAATCTCCGGGCGCAATACCTTGATGGCGACGACTTCGCTGGTCTCGCGGTCGCGCGCGCGATACACGATCCCCATGCCGCCGTGGCCGAGTTCGCCCAGGATTTCGTAGCGGCCGCTGACCGCCACGGGCGGCGGCGAGGAGGGCGCGGCAGCCGGGCGCGCGGGCGTGCCGTAGGGCGTGGTCGCGTCGTCCAGGGTGATGTCCGGCGGCGGTTCGGGGTTTTCGGGAGCGTGCGGCATCGCGGAAGTGGCGCGCATTATAGCGTGAAAAAGTCTGCCCGTTGGTCAGTCGTCAGTCAGCAGCCTTCGCTTGCCGCCTGGCCGACTGAGGGTGCGCAACTTTTTCTCTCCGGCGGGGTTTGGCTGATTACCACGGGTTCACCCGGGGTAAACACTCTGCAGTGTTGGGGGCGGCGCGTGCCGCCCCCCTTTTTCTTTGGTCCCTTGCCGGTGGAAAATTAAATGGGCCGACGGTCAAGAAGCGGTGACGATTTCTTGACCGTAAGCCCATTCGACCCTGAATCGGATCGGAGGTGATACGCATATCGTACCCCTTTCCCCCGGCCTGTCAAGCGCGGCAACCCCCAAATTCACGAGCGTTCCCGGTTGGAAAGCGGTTGGCAGCGTGGGTGGGCTGGGCGGGGTAGGGATCCTTCGCCTCGCGCTCAGGAGCAGTTCTCAGTTCCCAGTTCTCAGTTGTCAGTGAAAGCCGGGTTGCTTCCTGCGGACGCGGGCGTCCGCACCACGCCCAAACCGACCCATTACCGGGGCCGCCGCTTCGTTGACGGCGACCGCTCCAGAGTGTTAATTTCATTAGTTTTAGAGCCCATCCGCTCGGTTTCCTTATAGACGCTCCGCCCGCAGAAAAATGGAAGAGACACTGCGCCAACTAGGCGAACTACTGCTTGGAGCGATCCCCACGGTCGCGATCCTGCTGCTGCTGTTTGGGATCTATCGGACGCTGGTGGCCGCCCCGCTGGAAAAGGCGCTGGCCGAGCGCTATGCCAAGACCGAAGGCGCCTTCGCCCGCGCGAAATCGGACATTGCCGCCGCCGAAACCCGCACCGCGGAGTACGAGCAGCACTTGCGCGCCGCCCGCACCGCCATCTTCAAGGCACTCGAACAGCGCCGCCAGCAGGCGCTTGCCGCCCGCACTACCGCCGCCACCGAGGCCCGCGCCGCCGCCGAGGCCCGCGTGCAGCAGGCCCTCCGCCAGATCGAGCAGGAGGCCACCGCCGCCCGCTCCGGCCTGCAGCAGGAAACCGAGCGGCTGGCCGCCGCCATCATGCAGACGGTATTGAATCCCGGGATGGCCGCGGGGGGACCACGATGAACCGCCGGCTGCGCATTGCTGCCTTCGCGCTGCTGGTGACGGCCTTTCTTGCCATGGCCGCGCCGGTGGTCGCGCAGGCGTCGCCGAGTTCGGCCCCAAACGCCGCCGCCGGCCAGCACCGCGTCGCCGCCAAGGAAGCCGCGGCCGACGAAACGGAAGCCTTCCGGCTGTCGCCCGCCGTGCGCTGGCTGGCCCACCTCACGGGCATGAGCCCGACCACCGCCTACTGGGTCTTCATCCTCATCAACTTCGCGGTGGTAGCGGCGCTGATTGGTTTTTTCATGAAATCGAAGCTGCCGGCATGGTTCCGTGCGCGCACCGAGGCGATCCGCAGCCAGATGGAGGAAGCGCGCCGCCTGAGCGCCGAAGCCAACGCGCGCCTGGCAGAGATCGAAGCGCGTCTGGGGCGGCTCGACAGCGAGATCGCGCAGATGCGCGGGGAGGCCGACGCCGAAGCGCGGCGCGAGGAGGAGCGCATCGCCGCCGCCGCCGCGGAGGACAAGCAGCGCATCATCGCCACCGCCGAGCAGGAGATTGACGCCTGCTCGCGTCTCGCCCGCCGCGACCTGAAAGCCTATGCTGCGGCACTGGCGGTCGAACTGGCGGAACAGCGCATCCAGGTGGACCCCGGGACCGACCGCGCGCTGGTGCGCAACTTCGCGCAGCAGCTGGGAAAGGACGAGCAGTAGATGGCCGCCGTCAGCAGCCGCTATGCCCGCGCCTTCGCCGACGTGATCGTGGCGCGGCGCCTGGATGCCGACCAGGTGCTGGCGGAATTGGCGCAGCTGGTGGAGATGCTGCACACCAGCCACGACCTGCGCATCGTCTGGGAGAGCCCGGCGATTCCGGCGGAGGAGAAACGCCAGCTGCTGGACGTGATCGTGCAGCGCGGGGGAATGTCGCAGCCGGTGCGGAATTTTGCCGCCATCCTGATCGATCACCGGCGTATTGCGGGGCTGGGCGACGTGGCGCGCCTGTTGCGCACGGAGCTGAACCAGCGCCTGGGCATCACCGAGGCCGAGGTGACCAGCGCGCGCGAACTCGGAGACGACGAAAAGCGGGAGCTGGAAACGCGCCTCGCCGCCACTACCGGCGGGCAGGTGCGCGCCCAGGACCAGACCGATCCCGCGGTGCTGGGGGGCGCCGTGGTCCGCGTGGGCAGCACCATCTACGACGGCTCGGTCAAGGGGCAGTTACGGAAATTGAAGGAAGCGCTGAGCACCTAACTGAGAACTGAAAATTCATGGCTACGATCAAGGCAGACGAAATCACCAAGCTGATCCGCGAGCAGATCGAGAACTACGAGACGAAGATCGCGGTCGACGAAGTCGGCACCATCATCTCCCTGGGCGACGGGATTGCCCGCGTCCACGGCCTCGACAAGGTCATGGCCGGCGAGCTGCTGCAGTACCCCCACGACGTCTTCGGCATCGCCATGAACCTGGAAGAAGACCAGGTGGGCTCGGTGCTGCTCGGGGAGTACACCGAGATCAAGCAGGGCGACGAGGTGCGGCGCACTGGGCGCATCATGAGCGTTCCCGTGGGCGAAGCCATCGTCGGGCGCGTGGTCAACGCCATCGGGCAGCCCATCGACGACAAGGGCCCCATCGCCAGCGACCAGTTCAGCCCGGTGGAGCGCCAGGCGCCGGGGGTGATTGACCGCCAGCCGGTGCGCGAGCCCATGGCCACCGGGTTGAAGGCCATTGACTCGATGATCCCCATCGGCCGCGGGCAGCGCGAGCTCATCATCGGCGACCGCCAGACCGGCAAGACCGCGGTCGCGCTCGACACCATCATCAACAACAAGGGCAAAGACCTGATCTGCATCTACTGCGGCATCGGTCAGAAGCGCTCCACCATTGCCCAGGTGGTCAAGACCCTGAGCGACTACGGCGCCATGGACTACACCATCGTGGTTTCGGCGTCGGCCTCCGAGCCCGCCCCCCTGCAGTACATTGCGCCCTACGCGGCGTGCGCCATCGGCGAGTACTTCCGCGATTCCGGGCGGCACGCGCTGTGCATCTACGACGACCTCTCGAAGCACGCCGCCGCCTACCGCGAAATCTCGCTGCTGCTGCGGCGTCCGCCGGGACGCGAAGCCTACCCGGGCGACGTCTTCTACCTGCACTCGCGCCTGCTGGAGCGCGCCGCCAAGCTCAACGACAAGCTAGGCGGCGGCTCGCTCACCGCGCTGCCGGTGATCGAGACCCAGGCGGGCGACGTTTCCGCCTACATCCCCACCAACGTCATCTCCGATCACCGACGGCCAGATCTACCTGGAGACCGACCTGTTCAACTCCGGCATCCGCCCGGCGGTGAACGTCGGGCTCTCGGTCAGCCGGGTGGGCGGCAACGCGCAGATCAAGGCCATGCGGCAGGTCGCGGGCTCGCTGCGCCTGGACCTGGCGCAGTACCGCGAGCTGGCAGCGTTCGCGCAGTTCGGCTCCGACCTCGACAAGGCCACGCAAGCGCAGCTGAATCGCGGCGAGCGCCTGACCGAGTTGCTCAAGCAGGACCAGTACCAGCCGCTGCCCTTCGGCAAGCAGGTGTTCATCCTCTACGCCGGCACCCAGGGCATGCTCGACGACCTGCCGGTGGCGCAGCTGCGCGCCTTCGAGCAGGGACTCTACCAGTATGTGGAGACCGTTAATCCTGGGCTGTTGAAGACCATCGAGGAAAAGAAGACACTCGACGACGCCCTCAAGGCCGACATGAACAAGGTGCTCGCCGAGTTCAAAGAACAGTTCATCGCCGAGAAGAAGGTGGCGGTGGCGTAACCGCAAGAGCGCTCTCCGCTGCCGGCCCTCCGGCGTTAGCGCGGGAGGCGGGAGGGAGAGCGGAAAGCAGGTTTCCCATGACGATCCCCGAGATCGAGGAAATGCTGGACGACACCAAGCGCATGCCGCGCGCCACCGACAAGGTTGCGCTCAGTACCGCGCTGGGCGTGCTCGAGATCGCGCGCCAGCTCATGTTTTTGAACCAGCATCTCACCGCCCAGGCCGGCGGCGCGACGCCGCAAGCCCAGGCCGCAAAGAAATAGTTGTCAGTGGCCAGTTGGCAGTTGTCAGTTCGCAGGGGCTTGGTCCCTGGGACCTGACGATTGGCAACTGGCAACTGACCAGCGACCACTGCCGCCATGCCCAACGTGCTCGACATCCGGCGCCGCATCCGCAGCGTGAAAAACACGCGGCAGATCACCAAGGCCATGAAGATGGTGTCGGCGGCGCGCTTGCGGCGCGCGCAGGAGCGTGCCCTTTCGGCGCGTCCCTACGCGCAGATGCTGACCAACGTCCTCACCTCGCTGGTCAGCCGGGCCGAGATTTACGATCCGGAGACCGGGGAGCCGCGCCATCCGCTGCTGGCGCGCCGTGCGGAGAAGACCATCCTGCTCATCGTGGTCTCCGGCGACCGCGGCCTGGCCGGCGCCTTCAACACCAACATCCTCAAGGCGGCGATGCGCTTCATCCAGGCCAACGCGGGCAAGAACATCGACATTGAGGCGGTGGGGCGCAAGGCGCGCGACTTTTTGCGCCGCCGCTTCCCCGTCAACTACCAGGAAGAGCAGCAGGAAGAGCAGATTGAGGCGCAGGTGGCCGCCGACCTGGAGGCGGAGCGCGAGATTTCCAGCGTCGAGGGCCTCACCTATCCGCGGCTGGGTGCGGTGCAGCTGGTGGGCGAGCACGTCGGGGTGCTGGGCAAGCTGCAGTTCGCGCACGCCAGCGAAATGGCGGAGAGCGTCATCGACCGCTACACCCGCGGCGAGGTCGATGCCGTCTACGTGCTGTACAACGAGTTCAAGTCGGTGGTCGCGCAGCGCCTGGTGGTGGGCGAAATCCTTCCCATCAAGGAGATCGGCAAGGAAGAGATCCGCTACGCGGAAGAGACCATGACCGAGGAGCAGCGGCAGCATGCGGCCGAGGTCGCGGGCGGCGTCGGCATCAGCGCGCATCCCGCCGACACCTCGGCCATCGACCGGCATGCCGCGGGCTTCGGCGCGGGCGCCGATTACATTTACGAGCAGCCGCCGGTCGAGATGTTCCGCAGCCTGCTGCCCAAGTACGTCGCCATCCAGCTCTACCGCTCGAGCGCGGAATCGGTGGCGGCGGAGCACGCGGCGCGCATGACGGCGATGGATTCGGCCACCAACAACGCCAGCGAGATGATCGACAGCCTGACGCTCAAGATGAACCGCGCGCGCCAGGCCGCGATCACGAAAGAGATCATCGAGATTGTGAGCGGCGCCGCCGCGCTGTGACCTTTGAATGGCGACCACGACGAAGCCGATACGCCTTTCCGGACACGCACGCCAGCAGCTCGTATCGCGTGGCGCCAGCGAGGATGAGATTGTTGCCGCCATACGGAGCGAGGAATGGCAACCTGCCGAGCGCGGCCGTCGGGAGTGCCGCAAGACATTTGCGTTCCGAGGGACCTGGAATGGCACGTATTATGAAGCCAAGCAGGTGCGGCCGATTTTTGCCGAAGAGCCAAACGAAGTCGTGGTCGTGACGGTTTACGTCTATTACCTCTGAGGTGCCGCCTTGAGAATCACCTACGACGCTGAAGTCGACGCGCTTTACATCCGGTTCGCTGAAACCACGGTTACGACCAAGCATTTGGCTGAGGGCATCGCTGCCGACTACGACGCAGAAGGACGACTGGTGGGTATCGAGATCCTCGATGCCAAGCAGCGGCTCCCGAATCCAGCAACGTTCAGGCAGATCACGTTGGAAGACGTCGCGATTGCGCGGTAGAGGCGCGGCAGGCCGCGATCACGAGAGAGATCATCGAGATTGTGAGCGGCGCCGCCGCGCTGTAGCCGTTTCTGAACAGAGGAGTCAATGGCAGAAAACATCGGTCGCGTTATCCAGATCTCCGGTCCCGCGGTGGACGTGCAGTTCAGCCAGGCCACCTTGCCTCCCATCTACGAAGCGTTGCGCGTGGTGAGCGAAGGCTTCAACGTGCCCGCGCCCATCGACGTCATCCTCGAGGTGCAGCAGCACCTCGGCGAAGGCCGGGTGCGCTGCATTGCCATGCAGCCCACCGACGGCATGGTGCGGGGCATGAAGGCCATCGACCAGGACGGGCCCATCACCGTGCCCGTCGGGCGCGGCACCCTGGGGCGCGTCATCAACGTCATCGGCCTGCCGGTGGACCAGCTGGGCCCGGTCGTCACCGAGCACAAGTGGCCCATCCACCGTCCGTCCCCGAGCTTCGAGGACCAGTCCACCACCGCCGAGATGTTCGAGACCGGCATCAAGGTCATCGACCTGATCCAGCCCTTCCTCAAGGGCGGGAAGATCGGCCTCTTCGGCGGCGCCGGCGTCGGCAAGACGGTCGTGATCATGGAACTCATCAACAACGTCGCCAAGCAGCACGGCGGCTTCTCCGTGTTCGCGGGCGTGGGCGAGCGCACCCGCGAAGGCAACGACCTGTGGCTGGAAATGACCGAGTCGGGCGTCATCACGCCCGGCGACTGCAAGAACTCGAAGGCCTCGCTGGTTTACGGGCAGATGACCGAGCCGCCGGGCGCCCGCCTGCGCGTGGCGCTCACCGCGCTCACCGTCGCCGAGTTTTTCCGCGACGAAGAGGGCACCGACACCCTGCTCTTCATCGACAACATTTTCCGCTTCACCCAGGCGGGCTCGGAGGTTTCCACGCTGCTCGGGCGCATGCCCTCGGCGGTGGGCTACCAGCCCAACCTGGCGACCGAGATGGGCGAGCTGCAGGAGCGCATCACCTCGACCAAGAAGGGTTCCGTGACGTCGGTGCAGGCGATTTACGTGCCCGCCGACGACCTCACCGACCCCGCGCCGGCCACCACTTTCGCCCACCTCGACGCCACCACCGTGCTCTCACGGCAGATCGTCGAACTGGGCATTTATCCGGCGGTCGATCCCCTGGCTTCGACCTCGCGCATTCTCGATCCCCACGTCGTCGGCCAGCACCACTACGACGTGGCGCAGGGCGTGAAGCGCGTCTTGCAGCGCTACAAAGACCTGCAGGACATCATCGCCATCCTGGGGATCGACGAGCTGAGCGACGACGACAAGCTCACCGTGTCGCGCGCGCGCAAGATCCAGAAATTCCTGTCGCAACCCTTCTTCGTCGCCGAGCAATTCACCGGCAAGGCGGGGCGCTACGTGAAGGTCGCGGACACCATCAAGGGCTTCCAGGAGATCATCGAGGGCAAGCACGACGACATTCCCGAGCAGGCCTTCTACATGAAAGGCACCATCGAGGAAGTCGTGGCGGCAGCGGAGAAGATGAAGGCGGCAGCGTAAGAAGCGTCGTTGGTCTTTGGTCGTTGGCCGTTGGCTGAATGCCGGCGGCACGTGCCAAAGACCAACGACCAACGGCCAACGACCAGATGGCTGACACGTTCAAACTCGAAATCGTCACCCCCGAGCGGCTGGTGGTCGAAGACCGCGCCGAGGAGATGCAGATTCCCGGCCGCAACGGCTACCTGGGCATCCTGCCGGGACACGCGCCGCTGATCAGCGAACTGGCGGTAGGCGAGATCACGTATCGCAACGGCAGCCGCACCGAGCACCTCGCCGTCGCCTGGGGGTTTGCCGAGGTCCTGCCCGACCGCGTCACCATCCTCGCGGAAACCGCCGAGAAGGCGGCCGAGATCGACGTGGTGCGCGCCGAGCGCGCCCGGCAGCGCGCCGAGCAACTGCTCACGAAAACCGCCGAGGAGACCGAGTTCCACCGCTGCCAAGTGGCCCTGGAACGCGCCCTGGTGCGCCTCCAGGTGGCGGGCAAGATCCACGCCCCGAAAGACTGACCGCGTTCACCCTCAGTGCCCGTGCCGCATTTCCCCCGGGCGCACCCGGACAAAGACCTGGAGCGACACCGGGTCCCTTCCGTACACCGCGTCCAGCGCCGCCGGCTTGCGGTAGAAAGTGACGCCGGCTCCCAGCCCAAGTTGCCAGCGCGACGCCTGCACCACGTCGCGCGTGCCGCCCAAGGTGAAGGCTCCGATGCGGAAGCTGCGGTTGGGCACGGTGGCACGCAACTCGTCTTTATCCACCAGTTCCAGGCGCGTGAAGGCGTAATTCCGGCGCGCGAAGTTGAGCGTCGATTCGGCCAGATAGCCGTTCTGCGTGGTGCGTTCAGCCTCCTTCCGGTTCCTTCCCCACACCAGCGTGCTGCACCAGTGGCCGCTGGCAAAGCGCCGGGTGTAGGCGAGCGACGCGGTCTGCCGCAGGATGTTGCCGGGCGCGAGCGCTTCGGGATGCGTAAGGTGGCCCGCGCTGTACTGCGCGCTCCAGCGCCGGCCCACGTCTACGGCGGCGCGCAGCGACCACGAGTCGAGCGCTCCCAAGTCAATGGTGGCGCGGTGTTCATCGGGCTCGCGGCCGTTGAAGGCGGAGGCCTCCAGCTTCAGCGCGGCGCCGGTGAAGTCGCGGCCAAAGGCATTGCCCACGATGAGGCCGCCGGTCACCACGCCGTAGCTGATGTGCGTGGAATCCTGCAGATGGTGCGAGAGCGGCGCCGCGGGCAGTTCGCTCGCCGACGCGCGATGCAGGTAGGCGACGGGCCCGAGGGCCGGTTCGGCCGCCGGCCCGCCATAGGCGAACCAGGAAACTCGCTCGCCCGCGGGGCGCGCGTAGAGCAGCGAGATTTCTCCGAAGACGTCGTGCGGATGCTGCCGGTCGACCAGCGGCGCGTTTTTGTAGGTTTCGCCGGTCTGGAAGAGCTGCGGGAAGCCGCCGGGGGGCGCGGTGAGCGCCTCCGCGGAGAGCATCTGGCGCAGCACCAGGGTGCCGCCGGCAACACGCCGCTGCTCCATGAACATCACCCAGTTCATCGCTTCCAGCTTGCCCACGCCGCGCGGGCCGCCCTGGTGGTTGAAGGTGACGAAGAGGTTGCCGTGCGCCATCAGTTGCCACGCGCCGCGCGCCGTCATCCACATGAACTCAGGCGCATCCGGGGGCTGCCACGCCGTCCCCGAGGAGAATTCGGCGTGCATTGCGGCCAGGCCGGCAGCATCGCCGGAAGCGTGCTCGTGCTCGGGCATCGACATCCCTGCGTGATGCTGATGTGGAGGCGGCTCCGGCGGCGGCGCCGCCTGCGCAAGGGCGGAACCCGCCAGCGCGGCAATTGCCAGCGCCACCAGCCATGGGCGGGAACGGACAGGGCGTGGCGGCACGTTCAGGACTGGTCGGAGAGCTTCAGGCGCAGCTCTTCGGGAAGACGATTGCGGATGTGCTCGGGCAGGCGGTCGTGGAGGCGCTTGGCGCCTTCCAGCGCGGCGTCGGTGATGACCAGCGGCGCGGGCGTGCTGATGGCGACCAGGAGCGCGAGCAGGCCGGAGATGCCGAGGCCGACCACGCACCCGAGTTGCAGCAGCAGCGAGTGTTGCGGCGCCAGGTGGAAGAGCCGCACCACGAAGAAGGCCATGGCAAACAGCCCCGCCGCCATGATGGTCAGGACCACCAGCCCGATATCGATGCGGCGATGCAGCCGCTGCCGCGCCAGGCAATACTGGCAGGCGACGAGGTGGCCTTCGTAGTCGCCGCGCATGTCGGGCGCGATGCCGGAAATGTCGTACCGCCAGCCGGCCAGGATGCCGCCGACCACGGGATCGATGCAGGTGGGTCTCATTATTTGCTATTCGTTATTGGTTATTCGTTATTGAAGTTCGGCGCAATGGGTCGCGCCGGCAAATAGCGAATAACCAATAGCGAATAACGAATCACAGCGTGATCGGCGCCAGCGGTCTTGCCTGCGCCGCCAGCAGCAGCCGGTTGCGCACCAGGTCGCGGCGCGGCGCCAGCGCCTGCTCGGCCGCGTGCAGCGCGATTTCCGGCAGGTTGTTCTGCTCGGAAAGGTGCGCCAGCACGACGAAGGCCGCACTGCCATCATAATCACCGGCGAAGAATTCCGCGAGCGCCTCGTTGGAGAGGTGGCCGACGCGGCTCAGGACGCGCTGCTTCACCATCCAGGGATAGGGCCCCAGGCGCAGCATTTCGAGGTCGTGGTTGGACTCGATGACCAGCAGGTCGCAGCCGCGCACGTGCTGGCGCACGCTGGCGGGAATGTAGCCGAGGTCGGTGACCAGGCCGATCTTCAGCCCTTCGGCGTGGAAGGTGAAGCCGACGGGGTCGGCGGCATCGTGGGGGATGGTGAAGCTGCGGACTTCGATGTCGCCGACGGTGAAGCCGCGTCCGGCGTCGAACTTCTCGTAGCGGGCAAGCACGGGCGCAGCGGCGCTGGGATCGGCCAGCTGCCGGCGCCAGGCGCGGCACGTCGGCTCGCTCATGAACACCGGAACGCGGAGTTTTTTCGCCAGCACCGGCAGGCCGGTGACGTGGTCGGAGTGTTCGTGGGTGATGACGATGGCGCTGAGCTGCAGCGGGTCCAGCCCGACTTCCGCCATGCGGCGGCAGGTCTCGCGGCAGGAGAGGCCGGCGTCCACCAGGATGGCGGCCCGCTCACTGCGCACCACTGCGCTGTTGCCTTTGCTGCCGCTGGCCAGAACCGCAACGCTGACTGCCATCTGCTGGCGAGGATAGCCGCTGCCCGGAGCGGAAAACGAGTGGCTATTCGGTTAACAGTGGTTGACCGCAGCGGCGCCGTCCGTTACCCTGCCGCGACATTCTGCGTCAGGAGGAAACGATGAAGAGGATGGCAGTCGTAATGGCAGCAGTGTTGTTGTTCGCGCTGACAGCAGTGGCACAAGCGCCGAAGAAGCAGGCTGCCAGAGCCGCGCCGGCCGCCGCCGCCGCGGCCAAGCCGGAAGGCGGTGCGGTGGCCGGGTTGCAGACCAAGATCCAGCAAGCCTGGCAGGACTTCAAGGACAAGAAAAAAGATGCCTATGCGGCCGTGCTGGACGACAAGTTCATGGCCGTGGAGGCCGACGGCAAGGGGGCGCGCGACAAAAAGGCGGCGGTCGCGGAGGTGGACAGCATCATGCTTCACAGTTACGAGCTCAGCGATTTCAAGATTACGTCGCTGGGCGGCGCAGCGCTGGCCACGTACCGGGCGAAAGTGGATGGCATGGTCGGCGGCCAGAGCATGAAAGCCAACCTGGCAATCATCGAAGTGTGGGCCAAGCGCGGCGCCGACTGGAAGTGCCTGCACTACCAGGAAACCGAGGTGAAGTAGACAGTCGCTAGTTGTCGGTTGCCAGTTGCCAGTTGGGCGCCTGTTGCTGAGCCAACTGGGAACCGACAACCGGCAACTGGCAACTTGTTTTCTACCGATCCGCCGTGCTGGCAGGCGTGAGGGCGGCGCGGCGCTTGAGGTCGAACTTGTCGCCGGCGTTCAGCCAGTAGTAGCGCTTGCCGTCGTGCTCGCGGCCGTCGTGGATCGCGACCTTGCTCTTGCCGATGACCTCGAAGCCGGTGCCGTGCACCACGATGGCGGTGCTCTCGTCGATCCCGATGCCCAACAGCTCGGGATGTTTTGCGATGACCGGGTCGAGGTCAGCCTCGCGGTGGCGGGTGATGATGTGCTGGTCGATGGCCGCGTTGCGGAGCAGCGCGAAGCCTTGCTCGTGCCCGGGCGACATCATGACGGTGTTGCCCTCGACCGCGCCGCGCACCAGGTAGGAACCCTGGATGGTGGCGCCGGCGGAGCTGCCGCCCACCACGCCGCCGCGCTTCAGCACTGCCTTGACCTCGCGCTCGGTGCGGGTGCCGAGGTAGGCGTCGGCCAGGCGCCATTGCCGGCCGCCGGGAATCCAGACCCCGGTGGCGTGCTTGAGCGGCGCGACGAACGCCTTCGAGTCGGCGAGCTTGCGGTCGGTGGTATGGAGCACCACCGCGTCCTTGACGCCGAAGGTCTTCAGGAAATTCTCGCGCTGCCGGGCAAGATCAATCTGCTGCTCTTCGGAAGCGGTGGGGATGACCACGAACTTCGCCTCCGGGCCGCCGGCCAGGGCGACGAACTTGGCGACGATCTCCGGGCCCAGCCGGCCCCCGCCGACGATGACCAGCGTGCCCTTGGCGGGGCCGCGGGTCTCGGCGCCGGCAGCAAGCGCGGGCGCAAACAGCAAGGCAGAGAGCAGCAGGAGAGCCGAGAAACGCAACCGGGAGCGAGCCATAGTTTCGCGAGATTATCACAACGCCCAGGGGCGCGCTGAGGTGTCCCAGCGGCCAAAAAGCCAACCACAAAGGACACAGAGGACGCACGAAGGCGGGCCAGGGGGGTGCTGGTGGCGGCGCTCACTCGCCGCGGCGCAGCAGGCCGAAGAGGGTGCGCATGACGGTGCCGGCAGCGCCGCCGACCACGGCGGGAATAAGCGCCAGAAAGGTGGCGGGGAGGCTGGCGTGGTAGGGCACCGGGTAGTGCGTCCAGCGCGCGGCGAGATGCGCGGCCGGCACGCCCAGGCCGAGGACGATGCCGGCGAGCCATCCACGCCGCGGGCGCCACGCGCCCAGCACCATGCCGCAGCCAAGCAGCAGCAGCGCGGGGATGAAGACTTCCTCGGTGGAGATGTCGACGCAGCCGATGGCGGCGGCGAGCAGGGCAACCGCACCCCAGAACCACCACGTGGATGTCTTCACGGTGGAGTCAACCTCTCAAAGCCCTGGTCAATGTAGGGGCTGACCCGGCCGAACTTTGCCTGCTCGCGGCGCAGGTCCTCGCAGATGCCCGGAGCAAGACGGCTCAGCGCGGCACAGCCCTCGCGCGACACCAGGCACTGCAGGTGAATATCGAAGGCGCGGCGACGGTCCTGGTCGGATGCCCCCGGATACAGCCACGCGCCCACGGCACGCCCGCCGCCGTCTGTCTCCATGACAAACTCGAAAGGGCGATAGCCCGGCCGGAGGGCATCGAGGGCGGCAATGTCGGCCGCTGGTGGGTCGGCACGGAGCCACACGCTTGCCATCCGCCACGATCCGTCCTGGACCACGGAGGAAGCGACATAGCTGAAAGAGCTGACTTTTCCCGACTTGCCACAGATTTCCAACCGATAACCGTGCAGGCGCAAGCCGATGCCTCCGAAGGCAGCATTGATCCAGGGACGCAACGTCCAAAAGTATTGCATCGGCAGATCGAAGCCATACAGGGTCGCTTCGAATCTGCCCGGGTAAGTCCGAGCACCGTAACACTCAGCGCTGTCCTGTTGCAGGCCCAGAGGCCGGAGCCGTTGCACCCATTTATCGAGGGGATCACCGGGGCGAATCTCGCGGGCCGCATGCAGAAAGGCACCGGCACGGCGATATTGACAGCAGGCCCGCATTTCGGCGGCGAACAGCGCGAGCCACAAAGCCAGCACCAACGCCGACGCCATGCCGCGCACCGTGCGGTTGCGCACGATGGCAAACGTAAGCGGGAAGAGGCCGGGCGCTTTCACGTTCTGATTGACACCGTGACAGCAACGGCGGTTCCAAATGCATGAATCCTTCGCTCGCGCTCCCTCACACCGCTCGGATCGCGCGGCTCAGGATGACCGTGACTCGATTGTCTGGCCCTGTGCGAGCCCGTCGCGGCGATCAGTACTTGTAAAAGCCGCGACCGGATTTTCGGCCCAGCCAGCCGGCATCCACCATCTTGATGAGCAGCGGGCAGGGGCGGTACTTGGGGTCGCCGAGGCCATCATGCATGACGCGCATGATGTCGAGGCAGACGTCGAGCCCGATGAAGTCGGCGAGGGTGAGCGGCCCCATGGGATGCGCCATCCCCAGCTTGAAGACTTCGTCCACGGCTTCGGCGGTGGCCACCCCTTCCATCACCGCGTACATGGCCTCGTTGAGCAGCGGCATGAGCACGCGGTTGGAGACGAAGCCGGGGGCGTCGTTCACCTCGACCGGCGTCTTCTCCAGCTTTTCGGCGAGCGCCTTCACCGCCTGAAAGGTTTCGTCGGAGGTGGCGAGGCCGCGGATCACCTCGACCAGCTTCATCACCGGCACGGGATTGAAGAAGTGCATGCCGATGACGCGGTCGGGGCGCTGGGTCAGGGCGGCCAGCTTGGTGATGGAAATCGAAGAGGTATTGGTCGCAACGATGACCTCGGGGCGGAGGAGGCGGTCAAGCTCGCGGAAGAGGTCGGCCTTGATGGCGAACTTCTCGGTGGCGGCTTCGACGACGAAATCGCAGGCGGCCAGCGCGCTGCGATCGGTGGTGGGGCGGATGCGGGCGAGCGCCGCGGCGCGGTCTTCGGCCGCGAGCTTCCCCTTGGCGACCTCGCGCTCCAGGTTCTTGCCGATGGTGGCGAGCGCGCGGTCGAGGAATTCCTGTTGCACGTCGCAGAGGACGACTTGGTAACGGCCCTTGGCGAAAATGTGGGCGATGCCGTTGCCCATCGTTCCGGCGCCGACGACGCCGACGGTCTGGATGTCCATAATGGCCTCGCTGGGGAGAATGAAAACGGAGGAGTGTAACCGATTTGTGATTTGCGATCTGTGATTTGTGAAGGAAAAGCACCTAGCAGTTAGCAATTGGCATTTGGCCGTTGAACTCTGCGCACGGAAAACAACGGGCCAAATGCTAAGAGCCAAGTGCTAACTGCTCTGATACGCGCGGGCGATCAGCACCAGCGCCAGCAGGTAGGCGGCGAACATCCCGACCAGGTAGCCCTTGGCGCGCGCGCTGGCGCCGCGGAATTCGTGCCACACCAGGACGCCCCAGAGCGCAGCGATCATGGGGGAAGCCTGGCCGATGGCGTAGGAGATGGCCACGCCCACGAAACTCGCCGCCACGAAATTGAAGACCGTACCGAGGCCCCACACAACGCCGCCCAGCAGTCCCAGCAGGTGGTAGGAAGCGGGCGCCGCGAAGTAGGAGGCGAATCCCACGGGCGCGCCGACCAGCGGCTTCCGCATCAGGATGACGTTGAAGACGAAACAGCAGAGCAGCGCGCCCAGGGTGAAGAGGACGGCCACGGTGTAGGGGGTGAGGGGGCGGTCGGCGGTCATGGCGCGGGTGACGAAGGGCGCGAAGGTCCCCATCAGCAGGCCGGAGACGAGACACACCACCACACCTTTGCGCGAGATGCTGCGGCTGTGGGCGAGCTGTCCGTAGGCTTTGCCGATGAGGATGACGGCGAGCACGGCGCAGGCGACGCCGCTGCCCAGCAGCAGCGCGTTGCCCTTGGGCTGCAGCGCGTAGCTGAGCACCACACCTTCGACCAGGGCGATGCCGATGGCGATGGGGAAGGCGATGGCGAGGCCGACGATCTCGATGCCGGCGATGAGCAGAACGTTGGCGATATTGAAGATGAAGCCGCCCAGCGCGGCGTAGAGGAGATTGGAATTCGCCGCGGTGTGCAGGTTGGCGAGGAAGGCGGTGTCGCCGCCGTGCAGGCTGCCCATTGTGAACGCCAGCAGCAGCGCGATGAGCACGATGCCGGCGGCATAGTCCCAGTAGTACAGCTCGAAGCGGTAATTCTTCGTGAGCTTGTAAGTGTTGGCGAACGATCCCCAGCAGACGGTGCTGAGGATGGTCATGAGGAGCGCGACGGCGAAGGTGGCAGGGACAAACATTCGTTATTGGCTATTCGCTATTGGTTATTTGTTATTGGCACCGGCGACGGCGTCGTCAAGGGTCGCTCAGGCGGGCAGGATGGTCAATAACGAATAACGAATAGCGAATGGTCACAGCAAGGCGTCGACCTCGGCGCGGCGGGGCATGGAGGGCGCGGTGCCGGGGCGGGTGACGGAGATGCCGGCCACGGCGCAGCCGAAGCGGGTGGCGGCCACGACGTCCTGGCCCTCGGCGAGGGCGACGGCAAAGCCGCCGCTGAAGGCGTCGCCGGCGCCGGTGGTTTCGACGATCGCGCCGACGTGGAAGGCGGGGACGTGCTGCGTCAGGCGCGCGTTTTTCACCAGCGCGCCCTGCGCGCCCAGGGTGAGCACAACATTGCGCACGCCCTTTTGCAACAGGACGCCGGCGGCGCGCTCGGCGTCGGCGAGGCTGGCGACCGGCACCCCCGTGAGGGTCGCCGCTTCGGTTTCATTGGGCGTGAGGTAATCGCAAAGTGGAAACACGGCATCCGGCAAGGGCACGGCGGGCGCGGAATTCAGGATGGTGGTGACGCCGAGGCCATGCGCCAGGCGCAGGCCGTGCACCACCGTCTCGACCTGGGTCTCGAGCTGGGTGAGGAAGACGGCGGAGCGGGCGATGAGCTCGCGGGCGCAGTCCACTTCCGCGGGGGTGAGGTAGAAGCAGGCGCCGGGAACGACGATGATGGCGTTCTCGCCTTTGATCTCGTCCACCACGATGGTGGCGGCGCCGGTGGGCTGGTCGGCGCTCTCGAAGAGGAACTGGGTGTCGATGCCTTCCTCAACATAAGTGCGGCGGGCGAGGTCGCCGAAGGGATCGCGCGCCAGCTTGCTGATGAAGCTCACTTTGCCGCCGAGGCGGGCGGCGGCCACCGCCTGGTTGGAGCCTTTGCCACCCGGGCCGAGCTTGAAGGCCGAGCCCATGATGGTTTCGCCCCAGGCCGGGACCTTCCTGGTGCGGAAGGCCAGGTCAGCGACGAAGCTGCCCATGATGGTGATCCAGCGGTCAGGCATGGGATTATTGCGAAAGGCCGATATGTTTTCCGACCCGCCGTTCCGCGATGATTAGTCGCCGAAGGAGAAGGTCATCTTGACGCCCGCGACCTCGATGACGTCACCATCGCCGAGTTCCTGCTGGCCGCTGGTCTGGTTGCCGTTCACCAGCACCTTCACATTGCGTTCGGAGGCGGCGATGAAGTACTTCTGGTCGCGGCGGCTGATGGTGGCGGCCAGCTTGGGCTTGAACCAGCCTTTCAGCCTGATGCTGGCCATGTCGCTCTTGCCGATAGCGGTGAGCTTGCCGGTGAGGACGTACTGCTGCTGATCGGTCTTACCGGACAGCACGGTGAGGTTGCCGGTGCGCTCCTTGGGAGGAGCGGCGGGCGTGGACGTAGCGGGAAGAGGGGCGGCGGCGGCGCCACCGGCCGCCTGCGCTTGCGCCTGCGCCTGCGCCATCAACTCCCTGGCCTTCTTGGTGTCGAGCATCACGGTGCCATCGAGCCTCGCCATGGGGGGGGCGGCCACGGCGGTCTTCTCCGCCGGGGCATCCTCATGCCAGGCGTCCTTGAACTCGACGGTGTGCTTGCCGACGAGGATGGCATCGCCGTCCTTGAGCACGGCGCGGCTGACGCGGTGATTATTGACGTAGGTGCCGTTGGTGGAGTTGTTGTCCTCGACCACGTAGTGGTCGGTCTCCCAGTAGATGCGGGCGTGATGGCCGGAGACGGCGGGATTATCGACCTGCACCAGGTTGTCGGGCAGCCGGCCAATGGTAATCACGCCGTGGGAGAGCGTGAATTCCTTCAGGACTGCAGCATCAAACTTCAAATAGAGTTTTGCCATTGGACCTTGCCTCCACCGAAGGTGAACCACCGCTTGTACCAGGGCTCGCGGACGATCTGCAGCAGGATACAGGTGATGTTGTCGTCGCCCCCGGCGTCTTTGGCGGCCTGAATGAGTTCGTCGCAAGCGCGCACCAGATTGGGCGCGGCGCTGATGATGGCCTGCATTTTGTCGTCGCGCACCAGCTTGGTCAGGCCGTCGGTTGCCAGCAGCAGGATATCGCCGTCCTGCGCCATCATATCGTCGAGGTCGGCCTTGACCTGCTCCTCGGAGCCGAGGGCGCGGAGAATGATGTTCTGCACTTCGGACGTTTCCGCTTCCTCGCGGGTGATCAGGCCGCGGCGCACCTGCTCCATGACCAGCGAGTGGTCATTGGTGAGCTGCTGGAAGACGCCGTTGCGCAGCAGGTAGATGCGGGAGTCGCCGACGTGGGCGATGCTGATGAATTCGTCGTGCAACAGGGCGCTGACGACGGTGGCGCCCATGCCCTTGCGCGCCATGGTGGCGGCGGCGGCCTCGTAAATGGCCTGGTTGGCGAGATGGATGGCGCTGGCGAGAGCGTTGGCGTGGGCGGAGTAGCCGTCGGCGGGCTCCCCGATCTGCGGAAACTGGCCGACGTTCCGGGCTTCGCGGAAGTAGTTGAGCATAGCGTCCACGCCCATCTTGCTGGCGACCTCGCCGGCGGCCTGGCCGCCCATGCCGTCGCAGACGACGAAGAGGCCGAGGCGCGAGTCGTACCCGAGGTTGTCCTCGTTGTTGGTACGCACGCAACCGACGTCGGATTTGCCGACGACCTCGACGGAATAAGCCACGCTAGGCTCCTGCTCCTGCGGCGCGCGCCAACAGCGCGCGCAATTCCTTCGCCATCTCCGCTCCCCGCTGATAGCGCTGCTCGGGGTCCTTCTGCAAGGCCTTGTCGATAACTGTATCGCAGCCCGCGGGCAGATCGGCGCGGGCGTTGCTAATGCGCGGATGCGGCTCGTTGGCGATACGGTACATCAGGGTGGCAACGCTCTCGCCGGTGAACGGCTTTTCGCCGGTGAGCAGTTCGTAGAGGGTGACGCCGAGCGAGAACAGGTCGGCGCGGCCATCCACCTTGTTGCCGGCGAGCTGCTCGGGGGACATGTAGCTGGGCGTGCCCATCACGGTGCCGGTCGCGGTCTTGGACTGCGAGGTGATACGGGCGATGCCGAAGTCGGTGACCTTGATGGTGCCGTCCTTCAGCCGCATGATGTTGGCCGGCTTGATGTCGCGGTGCACGACGGTCTGGCCGTGGGCGTAGTCGAGCGCGTCGGCGACCTTGGCGATGTCCTCGATGGTCTCGGCCAGCGGCATCAGCTTGTCCTTGGTGGTGACAGTCCTTGAGGTCGACGCCGTCCGAGCAGCTCCATGGCGATGTAGCCGATGTCGCCGTCTTCGCCGGCATCGTAAATGGTGACGATGTTGGGGTGCGCTCAGGCGGCCGGCGGATTCCGCCTCGCGGAAGAAACGCTCCTTCATGGCCTTCGTGTCGGCGGGATCGAATTCGTCCTCGAAGCGCAGGGTCTTGATGGCGACCTCGCGGTTGATCTTCGGGTCCTTGCCGAGATAGACCACGCCCATGGCGCCCTTGCCGAGCTCGCGCAGGACCTCGTAGCGGCCGAGCGTCGGCTTGGCCAGGGCACCCGCCCCGCCTTCCACCAGCACCGTGGCATCGGCGCCGGCCCTCTTCATGCCGCCGCGGCCGCCGAAGATGACGGTTTCGCCGGCGACGCGCAGTTTTTGCATGCGCGGCGCGATGTCGCTGGAACTTCGTCGCTTGGTGGCGATGTGCTCGTAGACGCTGACCGCCTTGTTGAACTGGCGCTTGCGCTCGAAGTCCAGGGCCAGGTTGTAGAGCACCTCCTTCATCGCGTCGTCCACCGGGCAGCTTGCGGAACTTCTCGAAGCGCCATGTCGAGCATGCCCTGGCCCTGGAAGGAGAGGCCGAGCATCTTGTTGGTCTCGACCGACTTTCGCCTTCCAGCACATCCCTGCGCTTCTCGGTGACCAGGTAGCTTCTTGGAGACCACGCGGTGTAGCCCGCCACCAGCGGAGCGTGGGATAGCCGCAGCTTCATCCAGTAGCCTTGAGCGGTGAACAGGTAGATGCCGCCGGCGGTGAACACGAGCAGCACGGCGGCGATGATGGCGCTCTTGCCGGCGCTGAGGTGCGGGATGGCGGCGGTGACGAAGAGGGCGAACAGCAGCATCAGCGCCAGCTCCGCCTTGTTGGCCCACTCCGGGCGAATCAGGAAGCTGTTGCTGAGCACGTTCTGAATGACGGTGGCGTGCACCTCGACGCCGGGGTAGAGATCGCCGACCGGGGTCACCACCAGGTCGCCGCCCCCGGTCGCCATCATGCCGATGAGGACGATCTTGTCCTTGAACACCTCCATGTTGGTGATCTTCTTGTTGCGCAGATCAGAGAAGGGGACGGTGGGGAAGGTTTTGTAGGGCGCCCCCAGGTAGTTGACCAGCAACTGGCCATGAATATCGGCGGGGATGTGGGCGCGGCCCAGCACCAGCTCCTTGCCGGGAGTGTAGCGGTAATCGTCGGATTCTAGGTTGAAGTAGGCGCGCAGGACCTGCAACGGCAGCGAGGGGAGGAGGCGGCCGTTGAAGTCCATGAGCAGGGGGACGGTGCGGATGACGCCGTCGCTGGAGGGCGTCATGTTGATGTGGCCGATGGCCTTGGCGCTCTTGCCGAAGAGCTCGTAGGGGGCGACAAAGTCGGCCGCCGCCAGGACGTTGCCGTCGGACTTGGCGGTGGTGAGGAAGTTCTTGTCCACCTCCGGGGGGATGGGCTTGTTCGATTTGCCGATCGCCTGGCCGGCAGGGAAATACATGGGGAGCACGACGTTCTGCGCCAGGGCGATGGAATCGCCGAGGCGGGAGTCGTTATCGAGCTTCTTTTCCGCCTGGTCGAGCATGCCGACGAACCGCGCGGTGGTGTCGGCCACGATCTTGGCCGCGCCGATGGGAGGCTTGGGGGCCGGCTTGCCGGCTTCCGGCGGCGGCGGCGTCAGCCCCTCCTTCATGGCGCGGATTTCCTGGAGGCCGGGATTCAGCTCGGGCTCGGAGAACAGGATGTCGAGAGCGATGACCTTGACCCCGGCTTCGGCGAGCTGGTCAATGGCTTCCGCCATGTAGGTGCGGGGCCAGGGCCAGCGGCCGACCTGGCGCAGGCTGTCGTCGTCGATGCCCACCAGGATGATGTTGTCGCCGGGGTTCTGCTTGGCGCGGATTTTGGCGCGCACGTCGTAGAGCTTCTGCTCGAGCGGCTCCGCCCAGTTCATCCAGAAGGCGGCCAGCACCAGGAGGCTGACCACCGCGCCAATCGCACAATCCGCCCAGGCGATTCTAGGCTTCGCCATTTCTACTCCGCATGAAAATGAGAGCTTCAAGCCGCCGCTGGACGCTCCGCCGGGGTACGGTCCGCACCTCGCTCGCCGTGTCCCGGGTCGTCTAAAAGCGGCGACACGCGCAGTCGCGCCCAGGGGAAGGAAGCTGGCGGATTCTACTGAGGATTTTCGCAGCTTGGCAAGGAGAAAAGGGGCGGGGAGGCGCAATCTCACGTTGGGAAACCGGGCTTGGGAAGGCTTATTTGAGTCCTTCAGTCCAGCCGCATGCCGCCGGTCAGCTCGGTGATGCGGGCGACGCCGTGGGCGGCGCACCAGCGGCCTAGGTCGTCGACGATTTTCTCGGTGGCGCAGGGGTCCCAGAAGCTGGCGGTGCCGATCTGCACGGCGGCGGCTCCCGCTAGCATGAACTCGACGACGTCTTCGGCGGTGGAGATGCCGCCCATGCCGATCACCGGGATGTCTACCGCGTGGGCGGCCTCGTATACCATGCGCACGGCGATGGGCTTGATGGCGGGGCCGCTGAGGCCGGCGGTCACGTTGGAGATGCGGGGGCGGCGGGTTTCCGGGTCGATGGCGAGGGCGACGAAGGTATTGACCAGGGAAATGGCGTCGGCGCCGGCGGTTTCGGCGGCGCGGGCCATCTCCGGGATGCTGGTCACGTTGGGCGAGAGCTTCACGATCAGGGGGCGCTGGGCCACGCTCTTGGCTGCCGCCACCAGCTCCTGCAACAGCACCGGGTCGGCGCCAAAGCTGATGCCGCCGCGCTTGGTGTTGGGACACGAGACGTTCAGCTCGTAGGCGGCGATGCCGGCGCCCTGGTTGAGGATGCGGATCACTTCCTCGTAGTCCTCGCGGGCGTTGCCGAAGACGTTGGCGAGGACCATGATGTTGGGGATGCGGCGCAGCGCCGGCAGCTTGTCGCTGACGAAGGCGCGGGCGCCGATGTTCTGCAGGCCGACGGCGTTGAGCATGCCGGCGGCGGTCTCAAAGAGGCGCGGCGGGGGATTGCCCGCCATGGGCTCCCGCGAGAGACCTTTCACCACGAAGCCCCCCAGCTTGTCGAGCGAGACGATGTCTTCGAACTCGACGCCGTAGCCGAAGGTGCCGCTGGCGGCGATGACCGGGTTCTTGAAGGTCAGCCCGGCAAAGCGCACGGTGAGGTCGGGACCGCTGCTGCGATGAGGATCTGGGGCACTCATTTTCAAGTCCACCACGCCGGCACGAAGCTGGATTCGAAGATCATTCCGGCCGGCGCTCGGTCACCAGCGCCTCCGTCAGCACGCGGCCGGTGGCGTGCGAAGGCTTGTTGATGCCTAGCAGCGAGGCCAGGGTAACCGCCAGGTCAATGGGCTCGGCGTGGGTGCGATACACCCCGGGACGGAAGGGCAGCCCCACGAACGCCAGCGGCACATGCGCATCGTAGCTGTAGGGCGAGCCGTGCGTGGTGGCCATGGTGCCGCCGGGCAGGGTGAAGGCCGGGACCTGGGCGTAGACCCACCAGCCGCCGTACGGCGAATAGCCGTTGCGGAAGCGGCGGCCCACCGGGTCGTCCGGGACCTGGCCGGCGGCGAGCTGCTGCCGGGTGAAGTAGGCGCGGATGCCGAACTGCTTCAGCTCTTCGCCCACGGCGCGCTCTGCTTCGGCCTCGTCGAGCTTGGTAGCGGCGAAGGCGTCGGGCGAGACGAAGACGAGGGGCCACTCGATGTCGTGCACAAAGCCGGCGCCGGCAGCGCCGAAGCGCTTGGCCAGCGCGGTGTTCAGCTTGGCGGCGACCTCGGCCGGCGGCAGCACGGGGGCGGGAATCCGCAACTGCTGCGCCACCCGGGTGGTGGGCGCGACCCCATGGTCGGCGGTGAGGACGATCCACACGTTCGCGAATCCGAACTGCTGGCCGAGGTAGCCGACGAAGTCGGCGAGCTGGCGGTCGAGCGCGAGCGTGTACGCGCGCAGTTCGGGGGCGTCCGGGCCGACCTGGTGGCCGAGAATGTCGAAGCCGGAAATACTGATAGAGAGCAGGTCGGTGGCGTCGCCCTGGCCGAGTTTTTCCGCGGCGACGAGCGCGCGCGCGAAGGCGAATTCGTAGTCACTGCCGAACGGGGTCGGGCCGACCGCGTTGTAGAACTGCGCCGGGCGGCCGTTGGCGGCGGTGCGGCCCACGTGGCGCAGCACCTTGCCGGCATCGTCGGCCCAGTCTTTGTCCCAGGTATTCGCCGTGCTTCTCCGCGTTGAACTGGGCCACCCAGGCCGGGAGGTCTTTGCGGTAAAAGGACGAGGTGATGAAGGCGCCCGACTGCGGCTCGATCCAGTAAGCGGCGTCGGCGCTGAAGCCGCCGGGGAGGATGGCGGAGCGGTCCTTCAGCGAGATGGCGAAGACGTGGGAGCGGCCACCGGTGGCGAGTTTCAGTTCGTCGCCGAGGGTGGAGCCCAGCAGGTTGTGGGGCGAGGCCCCGGCGGTCGCGAGGGTGGCGGCACTGCCCGTCATTCCCGGGGTGGCGGCCGCGGCCGGCGCCCCGACGAGGGTGGTGTGCTCGTCCTCGACCGAGGTCACCATCTTCTTGCGCGCCACGTCCCACCACTCGTTGGCGAAGATGCCGTGGCCGCTGGGGTTCGCGCCGGTGAAAAGCGTGGCGTGACCGGGGGCGGTGAAGGTGGCGGGATAGTCGAAGTAGCAGTCGGTGAAGACGGCGCCGCGGTCGAGGAAGAGGCGGAAGCCACCGGGACCGAACTGGTCGCGATAGCGCTCCAGGTAGTCGCCGCGGAACTGGTCAATGGTGATGACCACCACCAGCCTGGGGTGCGCGTTGTAGGCGGAAGCGAAGGCGGCAAGCGGCGCCAGCAGCAGCACCAGGAGGAGCAGACGTAATCTGTGCGTTTTCACCGTCGGCTAGTGTAACGCGAACCTTGTGATTGTGGCGCTCGCCACGGCCCGCGATTCCATTTACAGTAGACGGTTCCATGCTTGACCTCGCCTACGTCCGGGAGCACCTCGACCTGGTGGAAGAGAAGATCCGCCAGCGCGGCATGGAGCCGGCGCAGGTGCTGGGGCGCTTTCGCGAGCTCGACGAAGCGCGGCGGCGGCAGATCCTGGAGTTCGAGACGGCCCAGCAGAAGCGCAACCAGCTCTCGCAGCGCATTGGCGAGCTGAAGCGCAACAAGGACGCCGGAGACGCCGAGCGTGCCGAACTGGAGCGGGTGGCGGCCGAGGTCGGGGAGCTGAAGAAGAGCCTGCCGGAGCTCGAAGCGCGCGCCCGGCGCGGCGATGAAGAGCTGCGCGACGTCCTGAAGGGCATTCCCAACCTGCCGCACGCCAGCGTCCCGGCGGGCAAGACGCCGGACGACAACGTGGAAGTGCGGCGCTGGGGGACGCCGCCGGAGTTCAGCTTCGCCCCCAAGCCGCACTGGGAGCTGGGCGAGCAGCTCGGCGTCCTCGACCTGGCGCGCGCGGCCAAGATCAGCGGCGCGCGCTTCGCGCTCTACTGGGACCTGGGGGCGCGGCTGGAGCGGGCGCTCGCCAACTTCATGCTCGACCTGCACACGCGCGAGCACGGCTACACCGAAGTGCTGCCGCCGTTCCTGGTGAATGCCGATTCGATGTACGGCACCGGGCAGCTGCCGAAGTTCGAGCAGGATCTGTTCAAGGTGCCGCACGGCGACACCAGCCTGTACCTGATTCCCACCGCTGAAGTCCCCGTCACCAACATCTACCGCGACGAAACCATCCCCGGCGACCGGCTGCCGGTTTCGCTCGTGGCCTACACCCCGTGCTTCCGCAGCGAGGCCGGGAGCTATGGCAAGGACGTGCGCGGCATCATCCGGCATCACCAGTTCCAGAAGGTCGAGTTGGTGAAGTTCACGCGCCCCGAGCAGTCCTACGACGAACACGAAAAGCTGACCCGGGACGCCGAGACGGTGCTGCAGCGGCTGGGGCTGCACTATCGCGTGGTCACGCTGTGCGCCGGCGACATGGGATTTTCCGCCGCCAAGACCTACGACCTGGAAGTGTGGCTGCCCGGCCAGCAGACCTTCCGCGAGATCTCGTCGTGCTCGAACTTCGAAGCCTTCCAGGCGCGCCGCGCCAACATCCGCTACAAGGGCGACAAAGGGAAGTCCGATTTCGTCCACACGCTGAACGGCAGCGGGCTGGCCGTGGGGCGGACGTGGGTGGCGATGGTCGAGAACTACCAGCAGGCGGACGGCAGCGTGCTGGTCCCCGAGGCGCTGCGCCCGTACCTCGGCGCGGAACGGATCACGGCGAAGAAGTTCTGAGCGCAAGCGTATGCTTGGAATCGAAATTACTCCCCGCTGGCCATGCCGCAAGGCCCCGCTTAGGCCGACCACCATGGCGGTTTAGGCGGGGCGGCCTGAACAAGAGTCAGGCAGACAGAAAACGATGTCCTTGACGGAGACGTTTGCTAAACAGCTCGACTCGATCTTGTCCGAGTACGAACAGCTCGCCGCGAAATCAGCTCTCAAGGATCTCAGTGACCTTTCAAAGTCGCATCGGCAAGCGCTCGTGACCCGCACCGTAGCCGCTATTCGACGCATCAGTGGGCCGAGTTCAGCGTACAGCGATGAGGTGGCTCGACTGATCTCCACGATGCCTCACGTCCACCTTCATCTGACGTCAGTGATGGGTGTTGCCCAGGCCCTCCGCGACGATCTTCGAGCCGGTTTCATCGGCGCCCTCGTAGAACTTGTCCATGGAGAAGTATTCGCGGATTTTCTTGAGATGGCCGCCCACTTGGAGGAAGCGGGCTACAAGGACGCAGCAGCGGTTGTTGCTGGTTCGACTTTGGAGGGTCATCTCCGTGAGCTGTGCAGGAAGGCAGCAATCCCTGTAGAGGCGGCGGACAAGAATGGGAGACTCGTTCCGAAGAAGGCGAATACGTTGAATGCGGAGTTGGCCAAGGCCAAGTCGTACTCGAAGTTGGATGAAAAGAGTGTTACGGCGTGGCTCGATCTTCGAAACAACGCCGCACATGGCGCGTACGATCAGTACGATGCACAGCAGGTTCGAAACATGATCGAAGGTATTCGGGGTTTTATCGGAAGAACGCCGGCATGAGCTGCCCAACAACCGCTTGCAGCCGTCGGCGCTCAGCACGATGATGAAGCGCCGCGGCTGAAGCGCGATCGTCAGGCGGCGAAAGGGGGCAACATGAAGCTCCTCGCCATCGTTATCGGACTTCTCATTGGTGCAGTTGGCCTCGTCGGCATGGTGGCTCCGTCTCTCCTTCTGGAATTCGGGCGATCATTGCTAACACCCACAGCGCTTTACGTCGTGGCCGCGCTGCGCATCGGTATTGGCGTCGTACTGGTGCGGATAGCCGCTGTTTCGCGCCTGCCTAAGGTGCTCCGTGTCCTTGGCGTTTTCTTCATCCTCGCGGGCCTAGCCACACCGTTCTTCGGCGTTGAACGCGCCCGCGCCGTCTTTGATTGGTGGTCAAGCCAAGGGGCATGGTTCATGCGGGTCTGTGCAGGCGTGCCGGTTGCGTTTGCCCTCTTCATTGTTTATGCGGTCATTCCCCCACGCCGAGCCGCCGCCTAAGCGGGACCCGGGGAGGCCGAGCTCGGCGCGCCCCAGCCCTGGCGTCTCAGCAGCGCGTTGAGGGCGACAGCGCAGACAATCGCCACCACGCACAGCACGCTCCCCTTCGCCGGCTGGTGCAGGATGATCTTGCCCACACCAAAGAGGGCGGCGTAGACCATGCCGCAGCCCAGCAGCCAGAGCCCGAGGTTGGCGCCGAGGTCGCGCGTGGGCGGCACGTCGCCGGCCTGGGCGGCCACCGGACGCCAGCCGCGCACATCAGGCCGCACCTTGCGATAGAAGGCGAGCAGCACCGCATCCGCTTCCGGCCGCGTCGCCAGCGTGACCACCACCCACACCACGGTGGTGATCAGCGTGGTGGCGATGGAAGTCTTGGCAAACAGCACCGGCGCCGACTCGCCATGGAACGGGTCGAGCCCGTGGATGGCGAGCACCGAGACCAGGGAGGCGGCCATCGCCGAAATCTCGCTCCAGGCATTGATGCGCCACCAGTACCACCGCAGGAGATAGACCGCGCCGGTGCCGGCGCCGAGTTCGAGCACAATCTGCCAGGCGCTGCCGATGGAGGTCAGCTGCCAGGAGACATACGCGGCGATGGCCACCAGCAGCACCGTGGAGACGCGCGAAGCAATCACGTAGTGGTGCTCGGAGCCGTCTTTTTTGAGGAAGCGGCGGTAGAAATCGGCGACCAGGTAGGACGCGCCCCAGTTGAGTTGCGTGGCCACGGTGGACATGAAGGCGGCGAGGAAGCCGGCGATGACGATCCCCACCCAGGCGTGCGGCACGTGATTGCGCACCACCAGCATGTAGCCGGATTCGCCCTGATCGGGCGGCAAGTTGGGAAAGAGCACGATGGCGGCGAGCGCGGTCAGGATCCACGGCCAGGGACGCAGCGCGTAGTGCGCCACGTTGAACCACAGCACGGAAAGCAGGCCCTGGCGCTCGTCGCGCGCGCTGAAGATGCGCTGCGCGATGTAGCCGCCGCCGCCCGGCTCCGCTCCCGGATACCACGCCGCCCACCATTGCAGCCCGATGTTCACCAGGAAGGTGAGCGCGGGCAGCGTCCACAGCATTTCCCGCGTCCAGCCGTGCGACAGGTCGGGGAAAAACGAAAGTGAGCTGCCGGAGCCGGGATGGGCGGCGCGCATGGCGTTGAGCCGCTCGATCATCCCGCCCAGTCCGCCCGCGGCCCTTACCGCGTAGTAGGCCACACCGATCACGATCCCCATCTTCAGCACGAACTGGAAGAGGTCGGTCCAGAGCACGCCCCACAGGCCGCCGAGCGCGACGTAGAAGCCGGTAAACGGGATGAGCGCCAGCACCGTGATGGCGGTGGCGGCGAGGTTGGAGACGCCGAACAGGTCGTGGATGATGCTGATCATCGCCTTCGCCACCCAGCCCAGGATGAGGCAGTTCATCAGCAGGCCGAGGTAGAGGGCGCGGAAGCCGCGCAGGAAGGCAGCGGGCTTGCCGGCGTAACGCAGCTCGGCAAACTGCACGTCGGTGAGCAGCTCCGAGCGCCGCCACAGGCGCGCGAACAGGAAGACGGTCATCATGCCGCTGGGCAGGAAAGCCCACCACAGCCAGTTGCCGGCGATGCCCTGGCGGAAGACGAGGCCGGTCACGACCAGCGGGGTGTCGGCGGCGAAGGTGGTGGCGACCATGGAAGTGCCGGCGAGCCACCAGCTCACGGTGCGGCCGCTGACGAAGTAGTCTTCCGTGCTCTTGCCGCTGCGACGGCGGAAATACAGGCCCAGGACCAGGGTGATGATGAGGTAGGCGGCGACGGCGGACCAGTCGAGCAGGGTCAGGTGCATAGGGTCGAGTCGGGGGTGGCCGCACTTGCCGCCACCACCGCCGGCGAGCGCAGCGCCACCGCCGAGGCAGCATACAGCACCGCGGCGGCGATCAGCAGCGATTTCAGGCCCGTCCACAGGGAGAGCGATTCCAGCACCCCGCCGCACAGCGCGCCCAGCAGGTTCGCTCCCAGCGCCGCACCGCTAAACGCCGCCGCCTGGTAGCTGCGCACAAATACCATCCCGGCAAAGAACACCGGCAGACACAGCACCGCGGTGGAAGCCAGAATTTTGAGCGCCAGCGAGGGGAAGAGGAACTTCTCCACGGGCACCAGGTAGGCCACGATCATGGCCAGGAAGATGCCGGTGTAGGCCACCGCCGGGGGCACCGGCCAAAGCTCGACCAGGGTGTTGGCGGCGATGATCAGCAGCAGCAGCCCGGCGATGACGATGGAGTTCACCACCCAGGTGGTGCCGAACAGCAGCGCCATCTTGCTGACGATCTGCGCCTCCAGCAGCAGGAAGCCGGCGCCGAGGAAGAAGAAGTGCCAGCTCATGTTCGCGGCGCCCAGGCCGGCCGTCCGCAGAAACCAGCGCGTCACCCACACCAGGACCAGCGAGAGGCCAATGACGCCGAGCGGCAGCCCGGGCGCCTTCTGGTAGAAGTACGGCCAGTCGTCGGTGGTGAGGGTGACATCGGGGTCGGAGGTGAAGCGGTGCTGGGCGACGAAGCGGGCGAGCGCGGGCTCGGCCAGCGCCGCCTGCAGGCGCTCATCCGCCACGATGAAGAAGTGGCCGCCGGTGGAGTAGCCGAGGGTCTGGAGAGAGACGTCCAGCTCGAGCGGCGCGCGGCCGAAGACCTGCTCAAGCAGCGCCCGCAGCCGCCCGCCTACCCACGGAGTGTTGACCTGGAACTTGACGATGAACATGCCGCCGGGAGCGAGCAGGCGCTGCGCCGCCTCCAGCGCCTCGCGCGTGTAGACGTAGTTGTCGATGCGGATGTTGGTGAAGTGCGAGCTGGTGGTGTGCGAGTCGAGCAGCGAGAAGACCACCAGGTCAAAGCGCTCGCCGCTGTTCTGGATGTAGCTGCGAGCGTCGTCCACCACCGCCGCGACACGCGGCGAGCTGTAGGGACGCTCGAAGTGCAGTTCCCGCCCCAGCCGCAGGATCAGGGGATCAATCTCCACCGCCACCACGCGTCCGGCGCCGTTGCGCAGGGCGGCAGCCACGTCGTTCCCCATGCCCGAGCCCAGCACCAGCACCGAGCCCGGGGCGGGACGAAAGCGGTAGGGGAGGTTGTAGGCGTTCCACTCCACCGGCACGTCGCGGAAGAGGTCGGGATGGGCGGCGACGAAGCGCGGTGAGAGATCGAGAATCTTCTGGTACCAGCTGTCGTTGGTGTTCAGCGACCAGGCGGTAAGTTCGCCGGCGGTGGTCAGGGGCGCCAGCGTCAGCTTCTGGTAGGGCGACCAATAGACGCGCGCGCCGGGCGTGGGGCCGATGAACGCCAGCACACCGCACACCCCGAAGGTGGCCACGGCGGCGTTGCGCAGCGGCGGACGCCGCCACACAAACACCGCGGCCAGCACGCCGGCCACCGCGAACCAGGCGGCCGGCGGCAGATCGAAGAAGCAGAGCAGGGTGTAGAGGGCGATGCCCACCAGGCTGGCCAGCACGTTCACCGTGTAGCCGCGGATGCCGCGCGCCTGTTCCAGGTACCAGCCCACCCACTGTCCCACGGGGATGAAGGTGAAAACCACCAGCGCGAACAGCGGTACAGTGAGCAGGATCCCCGCCACCAGCAGCGCGATGGAGTAGGCGTCGGGCGCGATGTAGGGCACGCCCCAGGTCTGCACCTCGGAAGCCGCGCCCAGCATCTTGGGCAGGCGGGTCACGGCCCAGCGCAGGTGGGGCCAGGGCAGGTCCACAATGACGGCCAGCAGCGTCAGCGGCGCCGCCAGCAGCAGCAGGTTGATGCGCCGGCGGCAGAGCGAGGCGCCCAGCCCGAAGCCGAGAAAACAGGCGATGAGTACGAAGTTTTTGAAATAGGCGAAGATGCGGACCTCGGAGGAGATCCAGCGGATCATCAGCATCTCCAGGAACAAGCCCAGCACGCTGACCAGCGCCAGTTGCCAGTAGAGGCGGCCGCCCAGCGCCTCGGGCGCAACCTGGAAGCGGGTGGTCCAGTCTGCCGCCGGCGCCTGCTGCCCCAACTGGCGGCGGCTGAAGGCGAGCAGCCAGCGGAAAGCAAGGATGAAGGCGGCGGTCAGGACGACGTCGCCGAGGATCAGGGCTGCGAGGCGCATGCCGGGGCTGAGTGTAGCAAAGCGGAGGAAAAGATCGGGAAGCGCTCCCTCAGTGGGGAGCACTACTGGGATTTTCGGGCAAGGCGAACTCGAAGATACGCGTGCCGACCACGAGAAACCTGCCGCTCGCGCTCAGGCGCACGGCGGAGGAAGCGACCTGGTCAACGCGGGCGACAATTTTTCCGCTGTCCGCCTCCCAGACCGCAACTTCGTCGGGCGTGAGGTTCTGGGCGTCGAGCAGCAGTTCCCCGAGCAGCACATGGCTGGCGATGAAGAGTGGCGCGGCCAGCCAGCGGGGATCGCGCGAGGCGGTGAGGCCGCTCGCCGCCTCGCCTTCGGGGGCGGCGAAATCGCCAAGCGTCGCGCCAGTGGCCGCATCCACGGTGTGGAAGCGGGTGTGCAGTTCCTTGCCCCAGACCAGCAGCCGCAGCGTATGGTCGCCGGCAAAGGCGATCGGGCCGGCCGCGTCGGTGTGGAACTGGTGTTCGATGGTGGCGGTGGTGGCGTCGACCAGCAGCAGGTCGGTCTCGGTCTTGGTTTCTTCCTGGCGCGGGCGCACGGCCAGAGCGGCCTGCCGGCCGTCGGGGCTGAGCGCCAGGCCGCGCACGATCCAGTCACGCCCCACGTCGAATTCGCACACCGTCTTGCCGGTGTCGAGGTCGTAGACGCGGAAGAGGGTGCGAAAGCCGGGGCGGCGGACCAGCTTCGGGTCCTCCTGCGGCGCGGCGAGCAGGGGGACGGCGAGCACGGCCGCGAGATGCGCGTCGCGCGCCACTACCACCTGCGTGATGCCGGCCGGATGATCGACGGCGGCGATGTTGAGCTGCCAGAGGGGGCTCAGCAGCGGCACGCGCAGCACGTGCAGCGACGCGCCGTCGGCGAAGACCAGCAGCTGGCCATCGCCGGTGAATTGCAGCCCGAAGATGGCGCCCGGCGGCACCCGCGGCTCCTTGAGTCCCGCCACCGGCTGCGAACGCGCGTAGGCGGCGACCGGGCAATCGCGGCTGAACTCGAGCAGGCGCACGCTCTGCGCGGCGCCCGCCTGCCCGTTGGCGTTCTGCGGCACGACGCTGGCCTGGGCGACGAAGCGCTCGTTCGGCGCCATCGCCATATCGGTCACGATGCCCTGCGCCGGGCAGTCGTATGCGCGAATGAAGTTGGCCGGCGGCTTCTTCTCCGCGGCGCAGGCGGCGGCGGCCAGCACGAAAAGACACGCCAGCTGCGCTGCGCGGTACGCGCAGCGGGGCCTCCGACGAGCCCGGGATTGGCTCGTTGGGGTCGTCAGGCGGAGGCGCTCGCGGTCGGGTTCCATTCTCTGACGTGCGTCCGGGGCGCAGGCGCAACCTTGCGGCCGAGTACCGAGGAAGCAAATTTCTCCCACCAGTCCGCGGGCGGCACGTCGCCGGGCAAGGGGTCGCGCTCCAGGCCGGCGGCGATGCGGCGCGCCAGCTCCTGGGCGCGGCGGAAGGCGGCGTTGTAGTCGCCGTGGAAAACGGTGCGCAGATGTTTCTTGCCGATCGCGGCGTGCAGCACTTCGTCGGCCCAGTCGAAGTCGTGGAAGGTGGTGGAGAGCGCGTCGCCCGCGGCTTGGGCGATGATCCATTCCCAGCGCTTGCCGCGTCGCGCCGGCATCAGCGATTGCTCGATGGCGAAGAGCAGGACGTGGCGCTCCAGCGGGGTGCAGAACTTCGCCAGCTTGTAGCTGAAGGTGATGTTCACCGGCAGGCGCGTCCAGTGCACGCCCTTGGCTTCCAGCGCCGCCGCGCCGAGCAGCGAGTGGCGGGCTTCGTCCCACATCTGGCGCAGCATGTCGTGGTAGAAGGGCCAGGGCTTGCCGGGCGTTTCCGCCAGGATGCCGGCAATGGTCTCCGGCACGTCCATCTCGCGCAGGCGCTTGAAGAGCAGGGCCAGGTTGCGCTCGGCGAGGGGGCGCGATTCGTCGGCGTAGATGGTGTCGGCGGGGATGGACTGGTCGAAGAGGCCGCGGAAGCGGGCGTCGCGTCGCGGCATGACGTCTGGCCGGAAAGGCTCGGCGGCCCGCGCTGCCGGGAGGGCGCGCTTGCGCTCGGGCAACGCACCGTCAATGCCGCTGGCGGCGGCAAGATACGCGCCCAAATGCGCAGCCCAGGCGGCGCGCGCCTGCTTCGCCGGCTTCGTGGCGGTGAGCGCAGCCAGCGCCTGCTTGCCCCAGGCGATCGCCTCCCGCTCTTCGACGAGGATGAGCTTCAATTCGCGGCAACTGGGCTGGTCGGCCAGCGGATTGGTGGCGCGCAGGTAGCGCGCGATGGCCTCCACCAGCGCCGGCCGCAGGACGCCGTAGATGGCGGTCACCACTTCCACGCTGCCGCGCGCGTGCAGCGCTTCTTCGAGCAGGGCGGCGAGGCGGGCTTCGGGCGCCTGCTCCAGGCCGGCCTCCGATTCGCGCAGCTCGGTGACGCGCTCCCGCAGCGCGGTGACGTGCTCGGCGTCGAGCCAGGCGTGCAGCGCCAGCGCCGACTTGATCTCCCACTCCGGGGAGGCGTTCAGGTGCGCGGTGGCAATAAACGCCAGCCGCTCCATGGTGTAGGCGAAGCGCCGCAGACGCAGGCTGGCTTCCGGCACCGGGATGCCGGTGCGCTGCGCCGCGCGCGGCGTACACACTCCGGCGAAGGGCGGAATCTTTGGAGTCGCGGGCATGAGGGGCTCCCTACGAGTAGTGTACCGGCGCGCGAAGGCGTTTTCACCACGGAGGCACGGAGGAACCTAGCCTGCTTTCTCCGTGTCTCCGTGGTTCAGATTGCGCGGACGCTACCAGGGCAACCCGTTGGGCTTCGCTTAAGGCTTGGCCGCGCCGCCGGCAGGCTGCGTTTCGGTGAGTTCCACCGGGTGCGGCTCGAGCTGGTAAGCCTTCTTGCCGTCGTGCCACACCAGGTCGGCGGCTTTCACGAGTATTTCAAAGTGGATCTCGCGGCGGACGTCAGAGGAAGTGGCATGCACATTGCGGAACTTCTTGCCCGTGGCATCCGTGACCCACGATGCGGTGAAAGCGTTGAAGCTACCGCTCGCTTTCCCCTCAAACTGAAGGACGAGAAAGGTCTTGCCCTTGGGAGCGGGGACCTGCGTCGGCCGGGAGACGCCGGTCGCCATGTTTACGAGAGTGCCCTCGGTCACATCACTGCGCGACACGCGCACGAGCTTGCCTTGCGAGGTTTCGGGCGCTGGCGGCGGCGGAGGTGGCAAAGGTTTCGTCACCACCGGCTGCGGGGGTGGAGGGGCGGCCTTTTCGCAGCCGCCGAGGACCATCAACGCGAATAGAAAGGCGAGAAGGAGCAGGGCCGAGGATCGGTGAGTCGCCATGAGGCCTCCTCGGCAGGACTTCGCATCCTGCCAGTCGCGCCGGCATTCTGCCGCCGGCCGCATGGCAAGTCAATCGCCCGACCGAGGGCGGCGGGTGCGACAACTCCGCTGTAAAGCTTACCTGGCTCCTTCCAGCGCCTGCGCGGCCTGCTCGATGAGCGCGGCTTCGGCTTCCAGCATGTGGCCGACGCGCGCGGCGGAGGCTTCGGCGAGCGGCCACTGCTTTTGCTCGATGGCTTCGCGCACCGCGGGGATGGTCTTGACGCCGTAGCCGGTGTAGAAGCCGGGAGCGTAGAGCTGGTGGCGGAACCACGGGCGGCCGGGCAGGCCATCGTCGAGCGTGAGCTGGCGCTCGCTCTGGATAAGGGTGCGGTTGAGCGGCGCGACCGCGGCCGAGGCCAGCGCCGCGCCGCCATTCTGCTCGGCGCGCGCCAGCGCCCGCTGGTAGCGCTCGGCGCTGCGGGTGAGGGCGTCGAGGCCGTTGTCGAGCGGCGCGAAGTTGAGGAAGGGCGGGACCGGCTCGCGCTGCGGCGCAACGCGCGGATCGCGCGGGTCGCTGGTGGCGCTGAACACGCCTTCCTCAAGTTCGCGATTGCGCTCGCGAATCTGGTTGCGCTGCTCCTCGGCCAGCTTCTTCAGCTCGCCGACGTACTTCTTCACCGTGTCGGCGAGGTTAGTGAACTCGAAGGGCAACAGGTCGGCATTAGCCAACCGCATGACGGCGGTGCCGACGGTCTGGGAGAGCGCGCGCCCGTACTTGAAGTCGCTGTCGCTGAAGTGCTCGAACCAGTAGGTGTCGTCGTAAATGGAGTGGTAGATGCCGCCCTGGTCTTCGCCCCCGAAGCCGAAGTTGAAGGAGGCGACCCCGAGGTGGTCGAGGAAGACGGTGTAGTCGCTGCCGGAACCCAGCGCCGGGATGCGCAGGTCAGGGCGCATGCGCGCCTCTGTGCGGTCTTCGGGGGAGCGCGCGTTGGCAATGTCGCGCAGCTGGGCGCGCTTCCAGACGGAGATGTTCTTCTCCGGGTCGGTGATGTCCCGGGCCACGCCGTTGACGAATTTTTCCAGCGCGTGCGAGCCTTCGACGTTCAGGTAGCCGCGCGCGTTGACGTCGCTGTTGAGATACGCGACCGCCTTCTGGCGCAATTCGTCGGCATGGGTTTCCGCCCACTCAGTGGAGCCCAGCAGGCCCTCTTCTTCACCGTCCCACGCGGCGTAGATAATGGTGCGCTTCGGCCGCCAGCCCTGCTTCAGCAGGGTGGCGAAGGCGTGCAGCTCTTCCATCTCCGCGGCCTGGCCCGAGATCGGGTCCTGCGCGCCGTTCACCCAGGCATCGTGGTGGTTGCCGCGGATGACCCACTCGTCGGGAAACTGTGCCCCGGGAATGCGCACGATCACGTCGTAAAGGCGCGCTGTGGTCCAGTTGGCCATGACGCGCAGGTGGACCTTGGCGGGACCGGCGCCCAGGCGGTAGGTAATGGGCAAGGCGCCGCGCCAGCGTTCAGGGGCGACCGGGCCGCGCATCGCCGCCAGTAGCGGCTGCGCGTCGCCGTAGGAGATGGGCAGCACGGGAATCTTGGTCAGCGTCTTGGCGTCTTTGAGGTCGAGGCGCTTGGCGCCCGGCACCGCGCCTACCCCGGGCGAGAGCGGATCGCCGGGATGCGTGGGCATGTCCATCACGCTGCCGCGCTGTACGCCGTCTTTGGGGCGGAACGGGCCCTGCGGAAAGACGTCGCCCTGGGCGTAGCCGTCGTCGCGCGGGTCGGAATAGATGAGGCAGCCGACGGCGCCATGCTCGGCCGCGACCTTGGGCTTGATGCCGCGCCACGACCCGCCATAACGCGCGATCACGATCGCACCCTTCACCTCCACGCCGCGGCGCTCGAGTTCCTCGTAGTCGTCGGGCACGCCGTAGTTGACGTACACCAGCGGCCCGGTGACGTCGCCATCGGCGGAGTAGGCGTTGTAGGTGGGGAGCTGCTCGGCCTGCTGGTTCGAGGTGGGATCAACGCTCAGCGCCGGCTCCTGCAGCCTGGCCGTGAACTTGGTCGGCTCGACCATCTCGACCAGGCGCTCCCTGGGCGTGGGCATCAGCACGTCGAAGTTCTCGATGTGCGCGTCGAGCCCCCAGGACTGGAAGAGCTGGAGCAGCCACTCGGCGTTGTCCTTGTCGTAGGGCGAGCCGACATGGTGCGGGCGCGCCGCCAGCCGCACCGCATACTGCTTCTGCAAGTCGGACGCGGGCAGGGCACGGAATTTCTGCTCCCAGTCACGCTCGGTGCGCGCGCTGGCGTCGGAAAAGCCCAGCAAACGGGGGGTTTGGGGTTCATCGGGCGCGGCAGCGGAAAGCGCGAGCGGCAGGGCGAGGGCGAGGAGGATCAGGGTTCGGCGCATAGCGGCGCCATTATAGAGGACGGCGGTAACGGACATTCTTACGCCCCTCCGGGGCTGATGATTCGCCGGCATGCTAACCCACGGCTGGCGCCGTGGGCTACGTTCTAGCGCCCGCTTCGCAAGCGCCTTTGTCAATTAGCATGCTGTGGCTCGTTGTGAGAACGTCCGTGCTCAGAAGCGTGTGCTTTCGCCCCGCGAATCGCCCCCCACAGCGCGCGGCAGCGCGCGTTAGATCGTAGCCCACGGCGTAAGCCGTGGGGCGCCAGAGCATGGGGTGGACTGCGATGTGGCTGTAGCTGTGAGGCATTCTTACGCCCCTCCGGGGCTGACGATTCGCCGGCATGCTAACCCACGGCTGGCGCCGTGGGCTACGTTCTAGCGCCCGCTTCGCAAGCGCCTTTGTCAATTAGCATGCTGTGGCTCGTTGTGAGAACGTCCGTGCTCAGAAGCGTGTGCTTTCGCCCCGCGAATCGCCCCCCCACAGCGCGCGCAGCGCGGGTTGAGGAGGGAGCCCTAGGCGAGCGTGTGTCTCCGGCCCGCGAATCGCCGCCCCCCCAGCGCGCGCTTCGCAGGCGCCTTTGTCACCTGGCATGCTGCGGCACGTTGTGAGAACGTCCGTGCTCAGAAGCGTGTGCTTTCGCCCCGCGAATCGCCCTCCACCACAGCGCGCGGCAGCGCGCGTTAGATCGTAGCCCACGGCGCAAGCCGTGGGGCGCCAGAGCAAGTGCGGGGAAGCCCCGAAGGGGCGAAAGAGGTCAGGCCCACAAGTAGCGTTCGTCATAGGCGATGCCGTGCTTCCTCAAAAAGCCAATCAGCTCGTCCTGAAACGAAAGGCGGCGGTGGTGCTGTTCCTGCCCCTCGATGTAACGTCGAACGCTGTCGAGATTCGACGCGCTGACGCTGAAGGCTGCAAATCCCGTCTGCCAGGCGAACTTGCGCTTGGCTGGCCATTTCTGGTGCATCCAGCGCGGAGAATTCGCTTTCACGACGCGCATACCGTCGGAAACGGATAGATTTGCCGGCAGCCGGACGAGCGCGTGAACGTGGTCGGGCATGCCGTTGACGATCAACGCCACCCCACCCAGCTCGCGCACGATGCCGCCAATGTAGGCGTGAAGATCGGATGCAATGTCGGCCGTGATCGTGGGAAGGCGATCTTTCGTCGAGAAGATGGTGTGGACTGCGATGTGGCTGTAGCTGTGGGGCATTCTTACGCCCCTCCGGGGCTGATGATTCGCCGGCATGCTAACCCACGGCTGGCGCCGTGGGCTACGTTCTAGCGCCCGCTTCGCAGGCGCCTCTGTCACCTGGCATCTTCTGGGCCCGCGCATATCGAATCGTCATTGCGGCAATTCCCCGTGCCTGGCTCGCACTCGCTTCGGAACTCCCAAGCCCTCGCGTTAGGCTTTCGACAAGGCCCGTTTCTTGGGCTGGTAGGTCGCTTGCACCCCCGCCCCGGGTTTGCGACAATAGAGCGTTGCCTCGCAACGGTTTGGTGGTTGCTGGGCGGGCTGGGATATTGCGTCCCTCCCGTGCGGCGGACATCCAACCATTAGGCAGCTAGAACCACGGGCTTCAACAACTCCGTAGGGCCATCTCGGCGGCGGCGCGATAGGTGCCGGTGACGGGATCCGGGTGCAACGCCCGGGACGACGTCCTACTGGAGCCCGCGGATGCTTTCAACATCCCCGTTCCGCGAGGGTCGCCAGTCCGACGCGCGGAGCTGAAGGCGGCAATAAAAGTGGCTACTCCCGTCACCACCGACATCTGTTCCCTGGACAACTACCTGGTCCTGCCCGACCGTTCCCTGGACGCGCGCATAGCCGCCGCCAAGGACGCGCTGGCGGGCCAAGCCGTCGTCCTCGGACATCACTACCAGCGCGACGAGGTCATCCGCTTCGCCGACTTCCGCGGCGATTCTTACCGCTTGGCGAAAGCCGCGGCCGAGGCCGACGCGCGCTACATCGTCTTCTGCGGCGTGCACTTCATGGCCGAAAGCGCCGACATTCTCAGCCACCACAACCAGGCCGTGGTCCTGCCCGACCTGAATGCTGGCTGCTCCATGGCCGACATGGCCGAGATCGGCCAGGTGGAAGACTGCTGGGAGCAACTCGCCCACGCCGGCCTGGGCAGCATTACGCCCATCACCTACATGAATTCGAGCGCGGCCATCAAGGCCTTTTGCGGCGAGCGCGAGGGCGTGGTGTGCACCTCGTCGAACGCCCAGGGCGCCTTCGACTGGGCCTTCGCCAAGAGCGAGCGCGTCCTCTTCCTGCCTGACCAGCACCTCGGGCGCAACACCGCGTACGCCATGGGGATTCCGCTCACCGACCTGGTGGTGTGGGACCCGTACCTGATCGGCGGCGGGGTCACGCCCGACCGGCTGCGGCGTGCCAGGGTCATCCTGTGGAAGGGACACTGCTCGGTGCACCAGCGCTTCCTGCCCGAGCACGTGGACAAAGTGCGCGCCAAGTATCCCGGGATCCGCGTGATCGTGCATCCGGAGTGCCGCTGGGAGGTGTACCAGAAGGCCGACGGCATCGGCTCCACCGACCGCCTCATCAGGATGGTGAAAGAAGCGCCGGCAGGCACGCAGTTTGCCGTGGGCACGGAGATTCACCTGGTCAACCGCCTGGCGAAGGAGTTCGCGTGCGACGACAAGCGGGTCATCACGCTCGACGACTCCGGCTGCCTGTGCACCACCATGTTCCGCATCTCGCCGCAGCACCTGTGCTGGGCGCTGGAGAACCTGGTGGACGAGAACGTGGTCAACCAGATCAAGGTCGCCCCGGAGATCAAGCGCTGGGCGCGCGTGGCCCTGGACCGCATGCTGGAGATCCAGTAGGCAGCGCTCCCGCCGGCATGTAGCATTTGGCCGTCCAGGTCCCGCGCCGGCTAAGTGCCAACTGCTAATTGCCAATTGCTTCTTATGAGTGACCGCATCTTCACGTTGCCGGAGGCCCAGACCCTGCTCCCCGTGCTGGAGTCGCTGCTGCGCGCGGCGATGGAGGCGAAGACAACGGTGGAACAGGTCGAGGCGGAAATGCACCTGCTCTCCAACCGCATCTTCCTGCACGGCGGGGTGCGGCTCGACATCGTGAAGGTGGCGCGGCGCAAGGCGGAAGCCGAGAAGGCGGCGCAGCGCGCCAAGGACGCCATCGAAGAAATCCACTCCACCGGCGCCCAGGTCAAGGACCTCGATATGGGCCTGCTCGATTTCCCCTGCCGTGTCGGCGAGGCCACCATTCTGCTGTGCTGGAAGGTGGGCGAAAAGGCCATCACCCACTGGCACGCTACCGACGAAGGCTTTGCCAGCCGCAAGCCGCTCGATACCCGCCTGCTCGGCGAAAAGAAGGAAAAGAGAAAAGACGACGAGCGGCCCAACTAGGAAAACCAGGTTGCACGTTGCGAGGCTGCGAGGTTTTTACACGTGGCCGCCTTCGCCGTAAGATGCCATGATGCGTCGCCGGTCTCTCGCGCTGTTTTTTGCCACCCTCGCTTTTCTTCTTGCCGCCCCGGCGCAGTCTCGCGACTCGAACTGGAGCCAGCGCGACGAATGGCAGCAGCCCGCCGCGGTGCTGGATGCGCTGGGCGTGCACCCCGGCTCCGCCATCGCCGACATCGGTGCCGGCCCCGGCTACTTCACCTTCCGCATGGCGGCGCGCGTGGGCGACGAAGGTAAGGTGTACGCCGTGGACATCAGCGCCGATGCCATCCGCACGCTGCGCGACCGGGTAGAGAAGGCCGGGCTGAAGCAGGTGCAGGTGGTGCAGAGCACGCCCGACGATCCGCACCTCCGGGCCGCCACGCTCGATGCCGCGTTGGTGGTTAACGCCTACCACGAATTCCGCCAGCACGATGCCATGCTGCAGGGCATCCTGCGGGCGCTCAAGCCCGGCGGGGTGCTGGGCATCATCGACAAGTTCGCGGTCGAGGGCGAAGAGCGCGAAGCCTACGAGCGCCGCCACGAGCTGCCGCAGGTCTTCGCGCGCGAAGACCTGGAGCGCAATGGCTTCACCGACCTGCGCGCGCAGCCCAGCTTCCATCCCATTGGCAACCGCAACGGCGAAACCTGGTGGTTCCTGGTCGCCACCAAGCCCCAAGATGCCGCCGCCGCTCCCCAGGACTGAGCAGCAGCCACGTCCCGCGTTGGCTGACAGCGCCGCCGGGTACGTCCTTCTGTGCCGCAACCGGCGCCGGGCTTCCACGTTCCTCTTTCGTAGCGCGCGGTGGGGCTCACGCTGCGCGGGTTTTCCGCCGATGTTACCGACGGGTATTCCGCCGTAACTCCATTGGCTATTGCGCACGCCCGCGGATTGGGATTAAGTAAGGCGCAAGGGCAGGCAAGTCGGGGCGAGGTGACCACATGATTTCGGAAACGCATCCGCTGCGGCAGATGTTTCGCGAGCTGGTGGAGGAGAGCTTCACCGCGGGCGTGGGGCTGCGCGACAGTGGCATCAAGGAATATGTCGCCAACGTGCTGACGGAATTCTGCGAGGTCGAGAACCTGCACAAGGTGCGGAACGCCGCCGGGCGTCCGCTGAGCGACGTCGGCGAAATGCTGCTGCAGTCCGATCCCATCTTCGGCGACGCGCCCTCCTTCGACCACGAGCGCGAAGTGCGCAAGCACATCGGCGACTACACCCTGTTTTACGCCGGCATGCTGCCCGAGGCCATCAACCACGTCCGCCTGCGCCGGCAGCGCCTGGAAGGCTTCCTGGATTTCATGAAGGCGGGCAAGGAGAGCTACTACATCGTCTCCAAGTTCGAGTACTTCGAGTACGCGCGCGTGGCCCCGCTCTTCCGGCGGCTGGCGCACGAGTTCGAGCGCTGCGTCTTTGGGCTGAACCTGGTGAAGAACGAGCTGCGGGAGCGCCAGCACCCCATCGTGCGCCGCACCGAAGAACTCATCATGTGATTCAGAAATTGAGAAATTGGGGAATTGAGTAATTTCACGCGCCCGCAATTTCTCAATTACTCAATTTCCCAATTGCTCAATTACCCCCGCTTCACGATCTTCGCCCAGGTGTCCTTCAGCGCGACGGTGCGATTGAACACCGGCTTGCCCGGCTGGGAATCGGGGTCGGCGCAGAAGTAGCCAAGACGCTCGAACTGGCAGCGGCTGCCGGCGGCGGCGCCGGCGAGTGACGGTTCCAGCTTGCAGCCGGTCAGCACTTCCAGCGAGTGCGGGTTGAGGTTGGCGGTGAAATCCTGCCCCGGCTCCGTCTGGCTGGGATCCTCCTTGGCGAACAGCGTCGTCGTAGAGCCGCACCTCGGCGTCCACGGCGTGCGCCGCCGACACCCAGTGGATGGTGCCCTTCACCTTGCGTCCGTCGGGCGTGTTGCCGCCGCGGGTCGCCGGATCGTAGGTGCAGTGGACCTCGGCCACCTCGCCCTGCGCGTCCTTCACCACGCCCGGTGCAGCGCACCAGATACGCGTAGCGCAGCCGCACCTCGACGCCCGGCGACAAGCGGAAATACTTCGGCGGCGGCGTCTTCGCGGAAATCGTCCTGCTCGATGTAGAGCACGCGCGAGAACGGCACCTTGCGGCTGCCGGCGGCGGCGTCTTCCGGATTGTTGACCGCGTCCAGCTCCTCGACCTGGCCCGCGGGGTAATTCTCGATCACCACCTTGAGCGGCCGCAGCACCGCCATGGCGCGCGGCGCGCGGCGATTCAGGTCTTCGCGCACGAAGTGCTCCAGCATCGCCAGCTCCAGCGTGCCGTTGGTCTTGGAGACGCCGATGGAGGCGCAGAAGTTGCGAATCGCCTCCGGGGTGTAGCCGCGGCGCCGAATGCCGCACAGCGTCGGCATGCGGGGATCGTCCCAGCCGGCCACGTGGCCCTCCTGGACCAGCTGCAGCAGCTTGCGCTTGTAGAGCAGGGTGTAGGTGAGGTTGAGGCGGTCGAACTCGATCTGCTGCGACGGGAAGATGCCGAGCTGCTCGATGGTACCAGTGGTAGAGCGGCCGGTGGTCCTCGAACTCCAGCGTGCACATCGAGTGGGTGACGCGCTCGATGGCATCCGACTGGCCGTGCGCGTAATCGTAGGTCGGGTAGATGCACCACTTGGCGCCGGTGCGGTGGTGCTCGGCGTGCAGGATGCGATACATCACCGGGTCGCGCAGGTTCATGTTGGGCGACGCCATGTCGATTTTGGCGCGCAGGGTGCGCGAGCCGTCGGGAAATTCGCCGGCGCGCATGCGCTCGAAGAGCGCCAGGTTCTCCGCGACGCTGCGGTCACGGTAGGGCGAATTCTGCCCGGGCTGGGTCAGGGTGCCGCGGTACTCGCGCACCAGCTCCGCCGGCAGGTCGCAGACGTACGCCTTGCCCGCCTGGATGAGCTGCACCGCCCAGGCATAGAGCTGGTCGAAGTAGTCGGAGGCGTAGAACAGGCCGTCCCAGTGGAAGCCGAGCCAGCGCACGTCCTCCTGGATCGAGTCCACGTACTCCTGCTCTTCTTTTTCCGGGTTGGTGTCGTCGAAGCGCAGGTTGGTGCGCCCGCCGAACTCGGCTGCCAGCCCGAAGTCGAGGCAGATGGCCTTGGCGTGCCCGATGTGCAGATAGCCGTTGGGCTCAGGCGGGAAGCGCGTCTGGATGACGGCGTCGCCGTACCGCCTGGTGCGCAGGTCTTCGAGGATGATGTCGCGAATGAAGTTGGAGGGGCGCGGCGGCGGGTTGGTTTCGGCGTGAGGATTCACTGTGCCCATCGGCAGATGCGACCAAACAACTGATATTAACCCATCTCCTCCGCCGGTCGCCGGGAGGCGTGCGGAACTCGGCAGATGCGGTCCGGAATCGGCTGCAGGCACGTGGCCGCCGTCGCGGACGCTCATCGGGCAAAGCCGATGCGATATAGTACAGATTACAGCCGATGGCCGACGACACTACCAGCGGTAAGCGGCAAGCGCACGACTTGATTGAGCGCCTCGCGCCGCGGCAGGTCTCTGCCGTCGTGGACCTTCTCGAAGCCATGCTGGATCCGGTCGCGCGCGCGGTGGCGAATGCTCCGGTGGACGACGAACCAGAGAGCGAAGCGGAACGCGCTACCGTCGCCCAATCGAAGGCGTGGTTTGAAAAACGCAACGGCGAGGGCATTCCGCAGGACCAACTGCTGTCCGAGCTGGGCGCCAAGCCGGCTGACCTGAGGAACCAAAAAGACCGCACGTGAGAAGAATCCAGTGGTCCGAGCGCGCTCGCCTGGACGTGCGCCGCCTCGATCGCGAGACCGCGCTGCGCATCTTTTCTGCTCTTCACCGCTTTGCCGAAACCGGCGAGGGTGATGTCAGGCGGTTGCAGGGGCAATCGGGTGAGCTGCGCCTCCGCGTTGGCGATTACCGCCTCCGCTTCACCGAAGAGCAGGACGGTGCGCTGCACATTCACGCGGTCCGGCATCGGAGCGAGGCGTACCGTTGAGCAAGCCATCCAAAAAGCAAGCCCGCGAAATCCGAGGGCTCACGTCGCTGAAAGATGAGGACATCGACCTTTCCGACAGCCCCGAGGTGCGCGACTGGAGCCGCGCCGTTGTCGGCAAATTCTACCGGCCAATCAAGAAACCCGTGACGGTCCGCCTCGATGCCGACGTGCTGGCGTGGCTGAAAGCACAGGGCAAGGGCTACCAGACGCGCATCAACCGCCTGCTGCGCTCGGCCATGGACAGCCAGAGCCGGCGGCGGCGGGCGTGACCAATGCCCCGCCCTGGCGGCGTAACTCCAGCGCCTTCTCGCGTTCGAGCACGGCAAGCGTTTTGAACAGCGGTGGCGCGTTTTTGCGGCCACACACGGCCACGCGGTATATACTCCAGTCCCAAACTTGAAGCGAAGACCTCCTGCCGAATCCTCGGGATTGTTTTCGGGTGGCGCATCGACCGACAAAAACCATCGTCCGTCAGGCAATACAAGGAGTGGCTCGCCAAAGAGCATAGCTGTGATCTTGATCGGGTTGCTCGGTACTATGAATCCGTTACGACCAAGGCAAAGGCTGACCTAGAGGGCGACCCGTTCTGGATCGAACTGAAACGGGAGTTAATCGAGTTTAACGATCGGTATCGGTTGGAAACCGGTTTCCCGCTCCATATGAGTGGTCACAGCCTCGAACTTTCCATAAAGCCGTTCGATTCCTTTTTTCACAAGACCTTCAGAAAAAACATCCTTCAGAATAGGCATTGGCCAGAAGCGCCAGACGGAGGCTGGTTCATTCCAAGCAGCTGCTTCTCGCGCGTAAGCGACATACTGCGCACCCTGTTGGTAGTAAAGTACATGGACGGAGTTCAGTTCGTGGTTGACAGTATGGAATCGTTCTGCAAAACGAAAGGTCCGCCCTTCCGCAAACATTTCGAGGCGCGACAAGACGGGTACTATGCGGCACACTCATACATTTCGCGGTCATTTGAAGTGCCCAGAATGACTTGGGACAGTGAACGGATAGACCTATCCATCGAAATACAAATTACGACCCAGCTTCAGGAAACGATCCGGCAGCTACTGCACAAATACTATGAGGACCGAAGGGAGCGGCCAACACAAGAGCGCTGGGAGTGGGATTACAGAAGCGACGAGTTCGCGGCAAATTATCTGGGGCACATTCTCCATTATGTTGAAGGAATGATCATGGAAATTCGAGAAAAGCAGTACCGGGGAAGATTATGAGGGAAGAATTAGAGCAGTACATGCAGGCGATCTCTCTCACGACAACGTTGACGGCGAGAGCGAAATATCTTCACGATTTCTATGCGTCGTTTTGTCCGGAAGAAATTCGCTGGATGTTCATAAACGACTATCTCACCGAGCAAGGAGAGCGGAAACTTGAGTCGATTCTATTCTTCTCAGAGTCATTCGCTATGGAATCGAAGAACTTTTCCGCCCAAGAGAACTACGAGCTTGCCTTACTCCAACTGCCTATTCGTTATCTAATAATCAAAAAGCAGGACTATGAGCCGGGAAAAGCTACAGAGAAGTCGCGAATCAATATGGTATTCCATTTGGCTAGCCGGGCATATTTTGAATTTAAAGCATCGAGAGAGAATTGCGATTATCTCTGGCGTCTGTTCCAAGAGTACATCGTGCCGCGCTTGCCGGTGAGAAAATGACTCGTTGCGTCGGCTGGCAATGCATCACAACGCGTCCGTCCCCACACGGCGCGTAGCCTGCGCAATCCTCTCCAGCGTCTTCTCCCGTCCCAGCACGGCCAGGGTCTCGAACAGCGGTGGGGCATTCTTGCGGCCGCAGACGGCGACGCGGATGGGCTGGAACATCTGCCCGGCTTTCACCCCCAGCTCTTGCGCGGCGGCGCGCAGCGCCTGGTCGAGCGCGTCGTGGGTGAACTCGGTCTTCGCGAGCACCGCGCGCGCCTTTTCCAGCACCCGCCGCGCCATCGCCGCATCGCCTTTTTGCGGGATAAGTTCGGCGGGATCGTAGGGCGGCAACTGCGCGACGAAGAAAAAGTCGGCGGCGGTGAGCACGTCGCGCAGCAGCTTGATGCGCTCGCGGATGAGGGGTGTCACCTGGCGCATTCTTTCTTCCGCAACATCAAACCCGGCCTCGCGCACGATGGGCAACAGGCGCGCGCTCAGTTCCTCGACGGGCAGCGCGCGGATGTGCTCGGCGTTCAGCCAGACGGCCTTGGGGTCGAAGGTTTCTTCGGGATACAAAGCTCCCACCCTATCTAAAACCGGGATAGGGTGGGGCACCCGCAGCTCCTTGAAATTGATCACCGCATTCGCCCGGTTGATGCCTTCAAGCGAAAACGCGGCCACCAGCTCCGCTCGCGTCAGCATCTCGCGGTCGTCCTTCGGCGACCAGCCCAGCAGGCAGAGGAAGTTGACGAAGGCCTCGGGCAGGAAGCCGGCGTCGCGATACGTGGTGACGCTCACCACCGGGCCGTGCTTGCGTTTGGAGAGCTTGGTGCCGTCGGGCGCGACCAGCAGCGGCAGGTGCGCGAACTGCGGCGGGGCGGCGCCGGCGGCCTCGAAGATCAGGATGTGCTTGAAGGTGTTGGAGAGGTGGTCCTGGCCGCGGATGATGTGCGAGATGCGCAGGTCGGCATCGTCGGCGCACGAGGCGAGGTGATACGTCGGCATGCCATCCGAGCGCAGCAGCGCGAAGTCTTCGATGTCGGCGGCGGCTTTCGCCTGCTCGCCATAGACCGCGTCGGTGAAGCGCACGGCCTCGCCATGCTCGCGCGGGACGCGGAAGCGCAGCGCAAACGGCTCGCCGGCAGCGGCGCGGCGGTCGCTCTCGGCGCGCGACATCGCGCGCATTTCCGGGTGAAACAGCCACGGCCCCTGCGCCCCCGACTTCACGCTCTCCCCTTCGTGCGCGGGGATGAAATCGCGGTAGGCAAGTCCCTTCTGGAAGATGGCCTCGGCCACCTGGCGATGCAGCGCCAGGCGCTCCGACTGCCGGTACTCCTCGTCCCAGCCGAGCCCCAGCCAGCGCAGCCCGTCGAAGATGGAGGCGACCGAAGCCTCGGTGTTGCGCTCGACGTCGGTGTCGTCGAGGCGGAGGATCAGGGTGCCGCCGTGGTGGCGGGCGTAGAGCCAGTTGAAGATGAAAGTGCGCGCGCTGCCGACGTGCAGAAACCCGGTGGGCGACGGCGCAAAGCGGACTCGCAGCGACACGAGCCAGTATAGCAACGCAGAGCGCCGGCACTCAGCATTTGGCAATTGGCATCTGGCCGTCTGGAGATGGTGGCGGCGCGCACCGGCCGAGGCGGCCCAATGCCAAGTGCCAACGGCCAAGTGCCGACCACTTGTACAATCTCCGCGGAGGTGGCGTATGGGACGGACGCTCGGATTCGTCGGCCTGCTGATCGTGGCGGCCGCGGGGCTCTACATCTATTCCAAGCAGGCGAGCTCGATGTCGCCGGCGGGGAATGCGGCGGCGAGCCCGCGGGCCACCATCGACCTTGTCGGCGTGAAAAACGACCTGCTGGTCATCGCGCAGACGGAGCGGGGGGAGTTCGCGCTCAATGGGAAATACGCGTCGCTCGACCAGTTGCGCTCGTCCGGCGCGCTGAAGATGAATGCCACCGGCCGCGGACCCTACCAGTACAGCACCGAAGTCAGCGACACCAGCTTCCGCGTCGTCGCCACCTATACCGGCGAGCCGCAGGCCGGCCTCCCCCGGACGCTGAGCATCGACGAGACTATGCAGATCAAGCAGGAGTAGTTCTCAGTTCTCAGAGCTGAGCCCCGTGGTTTTTTCTGAGAACTGGGAACTGAGAACTGAGAACTACTGATGCACGTGCGGGCTCTGCGGCGGATTGTGGCGCGGTGGCTGCGCGTCGCGAATGGGTGACTTCGTCACCCGGACATCGAACTCCACCGGCAACTTCTGTGGCGGGAAGCAGGCGCGGTCGTTGCACGCCTGGTACTGCAGCTCGCCGTGGACGCGGAAGCGTCCGGGGACGGCGTAGCGCGCGGCGCTCACCATGGCGGTAATCGCGAACTCGCCGCTATAGAGGTTGAGCTTCTCGTCGGGCGCGAGCGGGAACACCATGTCCTGGCCGGCAGGATAGGTGATCTGCCCGGTCCCAACGTCGGTGGGCGGCAGCAGGCGCAGCTTGGTGGGGAGGAGCAGCGGCGAGCGCGGCAGGTTGGAGTTGACGTGCTTCCCTTCGTCCACCTGGAAGCGCAGCGTCACCTTCTGCGGCTTGCTCGCGGCCACGGTCACCGCGGACGCCCCCAGGTACTTCACCATCTGCAGCGGCGGCGCCAGGCCGGGGTTGGCGAGCGTCGGCTGCTGCGCGGAGGCGGCCGCAACCCACATCACGAGGCCCAGCAGGAAAGGTGAGCGGCGTTTCACGGCCCTATTGTGGCATCGTTTCCGCCGATTTCGGCAACGGGATTCCGACCAGAAGCGTGAAGGAAGGCTTAGAACTTCCGTGCCTCCGTGGTGGGCAATGCTCACGGAGCTGCGGCAACGGGAGTAGCGAGCGCCTTCTTGATGTTCTCCTCGATTTCCCGGCGGCTCACCAGGCCGAAGACGCGGTCCACCACCTTGCCGTTGCGGTCGATGTAGAACGTGGTAGGCAGGAACTGTACGCCGCCGTACTCCTCGCCCACCCGCTCTTTGCCCATCAGGATGGGATAAGTGACGCCCATATCCTGGGCGAACTTCCGCACCGCGTCTTCCCCGGCATCGTCCATGGCCACGCCGAGCACGACCAGTCCCTGGGACGCGTACTGCTTGTTGAGTTCCTCGAACCACGGCATCTCGATCTTGCAGGGCTCGCAATACGTGGCCCAGAAGTCCAGCAGCACGGCCTTGCCGCGGTATCCGGAGAGGCGCACCAGCTTGCCGTCGAGCCCCTGGAGCTCGAATTCAGGCGCGACCGCGCCTTTCACGTCGCCTTGCAGCGTGGGGCCCGCGCCCGGCCCGGCGGTCCGGCGCGACATCACCACCACCGCGGTGATCATCACGGACACGGCCACAATCACCACCAGCAGCACCAGGGCGTCGCGCCGTTTGCCGCCGGCGGCGGCCGGCCGGGGCTCGCCGGGGAGATTTACAGGAACTTCTGCGCCAGGGTTCGGAACCACGGGATTTTGTTCATCCATAAATTGATGAGTGTGAACTTGCTGAAAAAGATGAGACCGCCGATGGCGATCAGCAGCACGCCACTCGCCACTTCCACCGCGTGCAGGTGGCGGCGAAAGCGCGCGTAGAAAACGAGAAAGCGGTCGATCCCGAGCGAGGTCAGGAGGAACGGCACTGCCAGCCCCGCCGAGTAGATCGCCAGCAGCAGGACGCCGCGCGCCACCGTCTTCTGCGAGCCGGCGAACGCCAGGATGGTGGCGAGGATGGGGCCGATGCACGGCGTCCACCCGAAAGCGAACGCGAACCCCACGAAAAACGCGCCCAGCGGCGTCGCCCCGCCTTTCACACTATGCAGGCGCTTGTCGGCATAGAGCGCGTTGATCTTGAACAGCCCGGTAAGATGCAGGCCGAAGACGATGATCACGATGCCCGCCACGCGGGTCAGGATGGGGTAGTACTGGCGCGTGACCTGCCCGAGCGTGGTGGCCACCGCGCCCAGCGAGATGAAGACCAGGCTGAAGCCGAAGATGAACATCAGCGAGTTCAGCATGAGGGTGCGCAGCAGGCGCTGGTCGCCGTGGCGCAGCTCTTCCACCCCCGTGCCCGAGATCAGCGACACGTACCCCGGCACCAGCGGCAGCACGCAGGGCGAGAGAAACGAAAGCAGCCCGGCGACAAACGCGGCAATGGGAAGCGGGAGGCTGGACATGGGGCTGAATCCATTGTAGCAACCGCATTCCGCGCGTGATTGCCGAACTGCGGCACTGCGGAATTGGACGCGGTTCCGCAGTTACTTGCGCAGCCCGCTCCAGCCTTCGGCGATCACCACCGAGTTGCCGGGATTCCGCGGGTCGTACTTAATGGAGGCAGGCAGACTGAGGCGGCAGGAATGCAGGTCGATGAACTGCCGCAGGTAGGTGACGTCCTGGGAGGCTTCGTACTGCACGCCGGCGATGTCGTAGCGGTAGATGACCAGCTGGATGGGGCCGCGGCCGGGCTGCTCGATCTCCTGCTCGTCGGTGACGGTGCCGTCCACGATGCGGCCGCGCTCGCTCAGCCACACGCGGCGCTGCCGCTCGCGCTCTTCCGGAGTCTTGCGCCCGCGCCGCGCCAGGTACATCCCGGCGCCGAAGACGGCCACCGCAGCAGTTACGAGCAGGGAGTAGAAACGGAGCGGGGTCATCCGATTTTAGATTGCTCGATTACCCAATTCGCAATCACCCGATGGCCTTGGCCTTCTCCCAGTCTTTCAGGAACTGCTCCAGGCCGCGGTCGGTGAGCGGGTGCTTGAACATCTGCTCCAGCACCTTGAAGGGGATGGTAGCGACGTGCGCGCCGGCCAGCGCCGCTTCCACCACGTGCAGCGGGTGGCGCAGCGACGCCGCCAGCACTTGCGTCGTAAAGCCGTAGTTGCGGTAGATGTGAGGATGTCGCGCACCAGGTCCATGCCCACGTGGCTGATGTCGTCGAGCCGGCCGACGAACGGGCTGACGTAGGTGGCGCCCGCCTTGGCCACCATGCAGCGCCTGGTTGGGCGAGAAGCACAGCGTCAGGTTGGTCTTGACGCCGTCCGCGGTCAGGCACTTGCACGCCTTCAGGCCTTCGCGCGTGGTCGGCAGCTTGACTACCACGTTCCGGTGCCACTTCGCGAACTCGTGCGCCTCCTGGCACATGCCGGTGGCCTCGGTGGCCACCACTTCGACGCTCACCGGGCCGTTCACCAGCTCGCAGATTTTCAGGATCGTTTCTTTGAACGGCTTGCCCTCTTTGGCGATGAGCGAGGGGTTGGTGGTGACGCCGTCGAGGATGCCCATGGCGACGGCTTCGCGGATTTCGTTCAGGTTGGCGGTGTCGATGAAAAATTTCATGGCGCGTGAGGAGGAACCACGTCATTGTCGCATCGAAAAGTCGAAACATCCACCCCAGAGACATCGCGTGTCGCGGTGGCGGGTGTTATATCCTGCGGCCGTGCCCGCCAGCGAGCTAGCCCTCATCGCGATGATCCGCCGCGCCGCGGCGCGGACGCGGTCGCGCGCGCTGCTGGCGGGGATCGGCGACGACTGTGCCGTGCTGCGCCTCCCGCGCGGCCACGAGGCGCTGGTCACCACCGACTTCACACTTGAAAACGTGCACTTCCGCCGTGCCTGGCACCCGGCCGAGGTCGTGGGACATCGCTGCCTGGCGCGGGGCCTGAGCGACATTGCGGCGATGGGCGGCGAGCCGGTGGCGGCCTTTCTCTCGCTCGCGCTGCCGCCCGACTGCCCGCCGCGCTGGATCGACGGCTTCCTGCGCGGGCTGCTGGCACTGGCCGCGCGGCATCGCTGTCCGCTCGCCGGGGGCGACGTTGCGGAATCGCCGGGCGGCGTGGCGGCCGACATCGTGGTGGTCGGCAGCGTGCCACGGGGAACGGCCCTGCGGCGCTCCGGGGCGCGCCCCGGGGATTCCATCTACGTCACCGGGAGCCTCGGAGAGTCGGCGGCGACCCTGGGAGCGCTGCGCCGCGGGGAGAAAATTGCGCCGCGTTCGGCGCAGCATCGCCGGCACTTTTTTCCCGAGCCGCGCCTGGACATCGGCCGCCGTCTGCGCGGGCTGGCGACCGCCGCCATCGACCTGAGTGACGGCCTCTCCACCGACCTGGCGCACGTCTGCGCCGAGAGTCGCGTGGGCGCGCTGCTGGCCGCGCACAGCATTCCGCGCGGCGTCACCTTCGACGCCAGCTCGCTGCACTACGCGCTGCACGGCGGCGAAGACTACGAGCTGCTGTTCACCGCGCCGGACAAGGCGAAGGTTCCCGCCCGGGCCGGTGGCGTACGCATCACGCGCATCGGGGAGATCATCGCCGACCGCCGCCACCGCCTCTACCTCACCGACAGCCACGGCCAGCGCGAGCTGCTGGTGCCGGGCGGCTGGCAGCATTTCGGAAAAACAAGCTTTCCGGCTTAGGGCTTGGGGCTTGGCGCTTCCGCCTCGCGCTCGCCGCGGTACACGCGCGAGATGCCGCGCACCAGCCGCCGCATGGGCAACTCGCCGCGCTCGTCGGTGAGAAAGATTTCCCCGACGCGCGTCCCGCGGTAGTACCAGCGGCGCAGCAGCGCGAGGTGGTCCATCAGTTCCGCTGCGGTTAGGCGTTCTGCCGGCGGCGGTGCCGCGGCCAGTGCGGTCGCGATGCGCGATTCCATGCTTTCCGGCTGGTGCTTTTTGCCTTTCTCCGCGCCGCTCGCCGCGACCGTGGTGGCGGCGACGCTGAACGCAATCCGCGGCTCGATTCGTCCGCCGGCGAGGCGAAACAGCGCCACATGCTCCGGCTCGGCCGCGGGTTGCACGATTACGCCGCTCAGCTGGTCGAGACGGCGCGCGATGTCGGGGCGCTGGCCCGCGGCAGCCCCGACCTTCTCCAGCCGCGTGTGCAGCGCCGCCGCCTGCTCGAATTCCAGCGCGGCGCTGGCGTGGTCGCGCTCAGCCGCGATCTCGCGCACCAGCGACTGCCCGCCGCTCTCCAGGTAGCGCTCCACGCGCTGCACCTCGGCGGCATACTCCGCGTCGGTGCAGCCCTGGAAGCACGGCGCCAGGCACATCTTCATCTCTGAGTAGATGCAGCCGGGGAAAGCGGGGTCGGGGTTGAGGTCGAAGTCGCAGCGGCGCATCTTGAAAAAATCGAGCGAGTCGTTGAGGAACTTTTCCGCGGCGACGCGCATCGCGAACGGCCCAAAGTACGCGGAGCGCCCGCCGGCGCGGCCGAGACGCGTAGTGAGGTGCGCGCGCGGATAGGAATTGTCGAGCACCAGCTTGATGAGCGGCGCCGGGCGGAGCTTCAGGCGCTCGCGAAACTTCGCGCCGAACGCCGCGCGCAGCGCGTAGTACAGCGTGAGCCACGATTCGAAGTCGGAGCCGGTGCGCGCGTATTCGATGTGGCGCACGCGGTCGCGCAGGTTGAGGCGGCGGCTGCGCTGGTCTTCCGCTCCCAGCAGCCGCAGCAGGCGGCGGCGGAGGTTCGCGGTCTTGGCGACGTAGGGCTCGCCCTCGCCGTGCAGCGCAAAGACCGCCGCCGCGGCCGGCGCCTGCGCCAGCGCTTCCTGGTCGCGCGCGGGCGCGAACTCGATGACGTGCTCCAGCACGCTGCCAGCTTAGCGCAGAACCCCGCGCCCGCGCCTGTTGTAGACTTTTTGCCGCTCATGACGCGAACCGCGAAGTGCCTCGTCTTCCTCTTCCTCGCCACCCTGGCCGCCGGGCAGCAGGCGGCGCCGCCGGCGGAACTGACCCTGCCGGCCATCTTCGCCGAGGGCGGCCTCACCGGGCGCGCCCCCGAGAGCCTTAAGTGGAGTCCCGACGGCAAGAAGGTCGCCTACGTCCTGCGCGACGATGCCGGCGAGCAGGGCGCGCTGTACTACGTCGACCTCGCCACCGGCAAGCCCGCTGTCCTGGTGGCGCAGGAAAAGCTGGCCACCCTGGTGCCGCCGCTCGACCGCCTGAAGGACGAGCGCGAAAAGGAACGCCGCGCGCGCTATTCCGTCGCCGGGTATCACTGGGCGCCGGATTCCCAGCACTTGCTCTTCGACGCCCGGGGGCAGCTCTGGTACTTCTCGCTGGAGAGCGGCACCGGAGTGCAGGTGACCAGCGCCTCCGAGGCCACGGGCGACCCCAAGTTTTCGCCCGACGGCAAGCGCCTTGCCTACTTGCGCAAGCACGAACTGTACGTGCAGCGCGTCGACGGCAAGGAAGACGAAGTGCAGCTCACCGAAGGCAAAGACGGCCGCCCCGGCCACGTCAGCCTGCACGTCAGCCTCAAAGACGAAGAGAAAAAACCGCCCGAGCCCGGCCCCGACGACTTCCTGAACGGCGAAGTGGACTGGGTCTACGCGGAAGAGCTGGGGGTGCGTTCGAATTATTTCTGGTCGCCGAACGGCAAGCAGATCCTCTACCTGCAGATGGACGAATCGCAGGTCCCGGCCTACCCCATCGAAGACTTCATCCCGCAGCATGGCGCCGTCGACAATCAGAAGTATCCCAAGGTGGGCGACCCGAACCCCGTGGTGCGCCTGGGCGTGGTCAACTCCGGCGGCGGCCGGACGCGCTGGCTCGCGCTGCTGCCGAAAAAGCAGGACGAAGACGAGCCCGAACCCGACATCCTCATCCCGCGCTTCGGCTGGGTGCGCGATGGGCTGGCGTGGGCCATCGTCTGCAACCGCGAGCAGACGAAGGCCGACCTCTACTTCGTCGATGCCAACAGCGGGCGCTCGCGCCTGGCGCTGAGCGAGACCAGCGACGCGTGGCTTACCTTCGAGTCGGACTACACCGACGATCCTTTCCTGCTGCCCGCGGGCGGCCGCTTCCTGTGGACGAGCTGGCGCGACGGCCACACCCACATCTACCTCTACCGCTTCGACCCCAAGGACCCGTTTGCCGGCGAAGCCCGCCTGGAGCGCCAGGTCACGCGCGGCGCGTGGGACGTGACCTCCCTCGACGGCCTTGATGAAAAAAGCGGCATGGTTTACTTCACCTCGACCCAGGGTGACCCGCGCCAGCGCCAACTCTGGCGCGTCGCGCTGAACGGCGGCGAGCCGGAGCGCGTTTCGCGCGAACCGGGCACCCACGCCGCGACCTTCCCCGGAAAATCCGCCGACTACTACGTCGACAATTTTTCCGCCCTGCTGACTCCGCCGCGCCGCGCGCTCTGCCGCAACACCGGCGAGTGCACCGTGTTCTGGCAATCGCGCGCGGTCGAACCGTTGGGGTTGGCAGCGCCGCAGATGCTGGAACTCAAGGCCGCCGACGGCGCCACCACGCTCTACGGGCAGCTCCTGTTGCCGCCGCAAGCCGCGCCGGGCGCCAAAATTCCGCTGATCGTCTACGCCTACGGCGGCCCCGGCGCGCAACTGGTGCGCGACGCCTGGGGCGGCTCGCGCTTCCTCTTCCACTCGCTGATGGCGCGCCGCGGTTTCGCCGTCTTCACCGTCGACAACCGCGGCATGGCCGGCCGCGGCCGCGACTTCAGCCTCCCCCTCCGCCACCGCATGGGCGAGGTCGAGTTGCAGGACCAGCTGGCCGCGCTGGACCAGGTTTTGGATCGCTACCCGCAGCTCGACCGCGCGCGCCTCGGCTTCTGGGGCTGGAGCTACGGCGGCTACATGACGCTGAACGCCGCCACGCACTCCGCCTTGTTCAAGGCCGCGGTCGCCGTCGCCCCGGTCACCGACTTCCGCAACTACGACACCATCTACACCGAGCGCTACATGGGCCTGCTGAAAGACAACGCCGAGGGCTACCGGCGCAGCTCGCTGCTCGACGCCGCCAAGGACCTCAGCGGGCGCGTCCTCATCGTGCACGGCACCGGCGACGACAACGTGCACTTCCAGAACGCGGTGCAGATGGCGAACGAGCTCATCAACGCCGGCAAGCAGTTCGATTTGCAGATTTATCCGCGCAAGACGCACAGCATCAGCGGCAGCGCCGCGCAGACGCACCTATTCACGCGCATCCAGGAGCATTTCGAGCGCTGGCTGATGGGGAGCACGCAGCCGTGATCCATCCCCTTGATCAGCACATTCCACCGACCCGCACCACGCTCGGTGACTTCGAGCTGACGCTGCTCAGCGACGGCAACTACTACCTCGACGGTGGCGCGCTCTTCGGCGTGGTGCCCAAGGTGCTGTGGTCGAAGCGCATGGAGCCCGACGCGCAGAACCGTCTCGCGGTGGGTATGAACTGCCTGCTGGTGCGCACCGGCGAGCACAACGTGCTCATCGAGACCGGCGCCGGCGACAAGCTCAACGACAAGCAGCGCGCCATCTACCAGAACCAGGAAAAGCTGCTGGCGAGCTTTGCCGCCGCCGGCGTCGCTCCCGGCGCCATCGACATCGTCATCAACACCCACCTGCACTTCGACCACTGTGGCTGGAACACGGTGCGGCGCGGCGGCCAGCTTGCGGCCACCTTCCCGCGCGCGACGTATTACGTGCAGCAAGGCGAGCTGGAGCACGCGCACGAGCAGCACGAGCGCGACCGCGTCAGCTACCTCACCGAGAACTACGACCCGCTGGTCGCCTCCGGGCAAATGCAGCTGTTGCGCGGCGCCGCCGAAATCGTGCCCGGCATCTCCGTCGAGGTTTTTCCCGGCCACACCCGCGACCTGCAGGCGGTCATCATTCGCAGCGGCGGGCGCACCGCCGCCTACGTCTCCGACCTCATTCCCACCACCGCCCACCTCGATCCCACCTGGGTGCTGGCCTTCGATCTCTACCCGCTCGAAACCATCGCCAGCCGCAAGCGCTTGCTCGCGCGCGTCCTGCCCGAGGAGTGGCTCCTGGTCTACACCCACGACCCGCGCGTGCCCTGGTCATACGTGGCCTCCCCCAAGCCCGGCAAGTACGAGGCGAAACCCTCCTCATGAACTCAGCGCGCCCTCCCTACGCGCGGCTCTACGGCGGTGCGCTGCTCGTCTTCCTCGTCTGCGCCGGCGCCACGCTGTGGGGCGCGCGCGCCATGGGCGGAAGCATGCCCATGCCCGGCGGCTGGCGCATGTCCATGATGTGGATGCGGATGCCTGGGCAGAGTTGGGGCGCGGCGGCGGCCCTCTTCGTCGTCATGTGGGGCGCCATGATGGTCGCCATGATGCTCCCCTCCACCCTGCCCATGCTGCTGATTTACCGGCGCGCGGCCGCCTTTCGCGGCGAAGCCCGCCTCGGGCTTGCCACCTGGGCCATGGGCGCGGGTTACTTCGGGGTGTGGACGCTGTTCGGGGTGGCAGCCTACGCGGCCGGGCTCGCCCTGGCGCAGGCGGCGATGCGGTCGCTCGCCGTCAGCCGCGCGGTGCCCATGGCGGTGGGCGGAGCGCTGGTGGTGGCGGGGGCATGGCAGCTTACGCCCTGGAAGTCGGCTTGCCTGCGCCATTGCCGCGATCCCTTGCAACTCGTTGCCGACCATCTGCACGGCGGGTGGCGCGGCGCGCTGCGCCTGGGAGTGCATCACGGCGCCTTCTGCGCCGCCTGCTGCTGGGGCCTGATGCTCATCCAGCTTGCCCTCGGCATCATGGACCTGCGCGTCATGGCCGGGGTCGCAGTCCTGATCGCCGCCGAGAAGATGCTGCCCTTCGGCGCCGCACTGGCGCGCATCGTCGGGATTGCGGCGATTGCTGGCGGCGTCGTGATGGCCGTCCGCGCGCTGGGCGCGTGAAGCTCGAGGAGCGAACCGTCTTCCCCGAAAACAAAAACGGATGAGCACTTGCTTCGTGCCCATCCGTGTTGACCTGCGGCTGGTTGCAGCTACGCCGTTGCGGGTCCCGGCACCGTGCCCGGCTGGCGGCCGGGTTCGGGCTTCAGGACCTTCTGCAGGGCGTCGCCGGCGGACGGCTTCGACGCCAGCTCGCGGCCTTCGATGACGGCCGTGATCTCGTTCCCGTCGAGCACTTCGCGCTCCAGCAGCGCCTGCGCCAGGCGCTCCAGCGCCTCGCGGCGGCCCTCCAGGATGCTGACCGCCGATTTGTAGCCCTCATTCACAAGGCGCTTCACCTCGGAATCGATCTCCATCGCGGTGGCCTCGCTGAAGTCGCGATGCTGCGCGATCTCGCGGCCCAGGAAGATCTGCTCTTCCTTCTTGCCGAAGGTGAGCGGCCCCATCTTGGACATGCCGAACTCGCACACCATCTTGCGCGCCAGCTCGGTCGCCGACTCGATGTCGTTGCCGGCGCCGGTGGTCATGGTGTGCGAGGAAGAGTTCCTCGGCGACGCGCCCGCCCATCATGATGGCCAGCCGCGTTTCCAGGTAGTCGCGGGTGTAGGTGTGCTTGTCGTCGAGCGGCAACTGCATGGTCACGCCCAGCGCCATGCCGCGCGGGATGATGGTGACCTTGTGCAGCGGGTCCGAGTGCTCGCGCAGCGCCGCCACCAGCGCGTGCCCCGCCTCGTGATACGCCGTGACCTTTTTCTCCTCGTCCGAGAGCAGCATGCTCTTGCGCTCGGCGCCCATCAGGACCTTGTCTTTCGCGGACTCGAAGTCGTCCATCAGGACGGTCTTGCGGTTCTGCCGCGCCGCGTTGAGCGCCGCTTCGTTGACCATGTTGGCCAGGTCGGCCCCGGAGAACCCCGGGGTACCGCGCGCCAGCACCGGCAAATCCACGTCTTCGTTGAGCGGGATCTTGCGCGTATGGACGCGCAGGATTTCCTCGCGCCCGCGCACGTCGGGACGCGACACCACCACTCGCCGGTCGAAGCGCCCGGGACGCAGCAGCGCCGGGTCGAGCACGTCGGGACGGTTGGTGGCGGCGATCAGGATGACGCCTTCGTTCGATTCGAAGCCGTCCATCTCCACCAGCAGCTGGTTCAGCGTCTGCTCGCGCTCGTCGTGTCCGCCGCCCAGGCCGGCGCCGCGATGCCGGCCGACCGCGTCGATTTCGTCGATGAAGATGATGCAGGGTGCGTTCTTCTTGCCCTGCTCGAACAGATCGCGCACCCGGCTCGCGCCCACGCCCACGAACATTTCCACGAAGTCCGAGCCGGAGATGGAGAAGAACGGCACGTTGGCCTCGCCCGCCACGGCGCGCGCCAGCAGCGTCTTGCCTGTGCCCGGCGGCCCCACCAGCAGCACCCCTTTGGGGATGCGCCCGCCCAGCTTCTGGAACTTCTGCGCCTCGCGCAGGAACTCGATGATCTCTTTCAGTTCTTCCTTGGCTTCATCCACGCCCGCCACGTCCTTGAACGTGACCTTCTTCTGCTGCATGGAGAGCAGGCGCGCCCGGCTCTTGCCGAAGCTCAGCGCCTTGTTCCCGCCGGTCTGCATCTGGCGGATCATGAAGAACCAGAGCGCGGCCAGCAGCACCAGCGGCGCCAGGTTCAGCAGCCACGCCGGCCAGTTGCCGCTGCTGACGTCCTTCACCGTGATGATGACGCCCTTGTCGCGCAGCGGCTTGATGTAGTCGGAGTAGTTCTGCGGGACGGTGGTGTAGAACCCGCCTTTGTCCCCGCTCTTGAACTTGCCGCGCACGTCGACGCCGTTGATGGTGACCTCGGCCACCTTGTCCTCGTCCACGCTGGCCATGAACTCCGTGAAGGTGATGCCGCGCTCTTTGGCCCCCGAGCCTCCCGCCCGCACCACCTGCCACAGCAGGATCACGGACAGAAAGATCACCAGCCAGAACACGACCGTCTTGAACGTCGAATTCACTGGAACTCCTCGTTGCCTTGCCCGGGCCGCACGCCGCGGCCCCCAACTCTACTTAGACACCGCGGGGCCGCATTTGGGCCTACCCATTAGATGCCTGCCGCTGCCGCCGGATAGCCAAAATCGCCGGGCGCCGTTCCCGGCCTACGTGGCCGCCACCGCCGCCTTATTTACGGTGCCGACATACGGCAGGTTCCGCCCCAACTGCGGCGCCCCCAGCCCGTAGCCCACCAGGTACTCGTCGCCGACCAGGAAGCCGAAAAAGTCGGGCTGCAGCGACACCCGCCGCGCCGACTGCTTGTCCATCAGCGCCACCAGCTTCACCGAAGCCGCGCCCCGCGCGGTCAGGTTGCGTACCAGGAACTCGGCCGTGATCCCCGACTGGACCACGCATTCCACCAGCAGCACGTGCTCGCCTCGCACCTCGATTTCGGGGCTGAAAAAGATCTCCACCTGGGTGCCGCTCCCCACCGTGGTCTCGGTGAAGCGTGGCTTCACGAACTGGCACTTCACCGGCACCTCCAGGTGCCGCACCAGGTCGGCCATGAACATGAACGCATTGTCCAGCACGCACACCGCGTGCAGCGACTTGCCGCGGTAATGTTCCGAGATCTGCCGCGCCAGCTCCTCGATCCGCTTCTGCAGCTGGTCTTCGGCGATCAGGACCGTCGTCTCGTGGCCGGCTAATTCGTTCATCGGTGCCCTCGCGCCACCCCAGCGCCGTCGCTGGGGCAGGCCTGGCCGTCTTCGAGCGGCAGCTCGTCAATCGCCACCGCCGCCCCCGCCTCCGGCGCCCGGCAGTCCGCGGCCACGGCAAACCCGCGCATCCACACGATCTGGCCTGCGCTTTCCACCACCGGCCAGAGAGCGCGTTCGCGGCGCGGCACGTGGCGCTGCTGCAGCAACTCCTTGACCTTGCGCGGCGCCTTCGTGTGCGCCGGCCAAAAACGGTCGCCCGGCCGCCAATTGCGGACCTTGAGCTGCCCCCCTAGCCGGCGCGCATCCAGAAGCTGCTCCCGATTATACCCCGACCTTGCGCCCTCTCCTTCCAGGACAATCGCCCGAAAGCGGCATAGCAACTGCGGTACCTCGGCCTCTCCCGGCACGCGCAGTTCGTGCTCGTAGGCCGCTGCCGCCGGCGCGCTGCCCGGCGGCTCCAGGCGCAACCCGCCCTCCACCAGCACCGCCCGCCAACCGTGCGCCAGTGTCGCCAGCTCGCCGGCGGAACCGCGCACCGCGCCGGCGGGGTCGCAGAACCTTGCGTTTTTCCTCGCAAACTCCAGCACCGCCTCGATGTGCTGGAAGTCGAGCCCTAGCCCGGAGGCGTCACCCAGCCCCCGCACCAGCCGCCGCTGCACCGCCACCGGCTGCGCCAGCAGCATAGCCAGTGGCAGACCTTCCGACTTCTCCAGCAACCGCTGCAGGTGCTCGCCCCAGAAATCTTCCTCGGCGCGCGCAATCTCCGCCGTCTCCGCCAGCACGCGCACGATGGCGGGATTGAAGTCCTGCTCCAGTTGCGGCACCAGTTCATGCCGCACCCGGTTGCGCAGGAAGCTGCGATCCTGGTTGCTCGCGTCCTCCCGCCACTCCTGGCCGATGGCCCGCAGGTATTGCTCCACCTCCGCTCGCCGCGTGCTGAGCAAGGGACGAACGACTTGCTTTCGCGAGGGCGGCGCTTCGGCGCCGCCGGTGGCAACGCCGGCCTTCCTCGCGACGTGGATCCCCGCCAGCCCGCGCGTTCCCGCGCCGCGCAGCAGGCGCAGCAGCACCGTCTCCGCCTGGTCGTCGGCGGTGTGGCCGGTGGCGACCCGGGTCACCTGCGCGTCTGCCAGCAGCTGCGCGAAGAACGCATAGCGCAGTTCGCGCCCGGCCGCTTCCAGCGAAATCCCCCGGGTCTCGGCGTGCGCGCGTGCGTCTGCGTCCTGCGCCCGGAGCGGCAGCCCGTACTGGGCTGCCAGCGCCGCCACGAAGGCCGCGTCTTCTTCCGCCGCTGCGCCGCGCAGCCGGTGGTTCAGGTGCACCACGCTGAGCGCGATCCCCAGCTCGCTGCGCAATTCCAGCAGCAGCCGCAGCAAGGCGACCGAATCGGCGCCCCCGGAGACCGCGACGCCCACGCGGTCCCCCGCCACCAGCAGCCGCCGGCGGCGGAGAAATTCCAGGACGCGATGGACCAGTTCGTCCGGCACCCGTCCATGCTACTAGCTGGGTGCCCCAGACGAGCCGGTTTTGCTCGTCTGGGAGGATTGCCGCCTCACGGCGCAACTCAGGCTTTGCCCACGCGCCTCCCAAGCGCCACAATAGGCAGTTCGCCCGAGGTGCCCTCATGCGTTTTGCGAAGCTGGCCATCGTGCTTCTCGCTCTCTCGGTCCTCGCCGCCGCCCAGGCCCCGGTCAACGTTCCTGTCGCCGTCACCGACAGCGCCGGCAAGCCGGTCACCGACCTGACCAAGGACGACTTCGTGATCGAGCGCGGCGGCCAGGCTGCCGCCCTCAGCACGCCGGTCGCAGCGCAGCCGGCGGCGCCCGGCAAGGTGACCGCGGCCGAGACGCGCGGCTTGGTGGTGCTGGTCCTCGACACCATCCACACCCGCTACGTCGACGAGCGCGAGATCCGCCAGCAGCTCCTCACCTACCTGCAGACTGCCGCCCAGAAGCAGCAGCCGGTCTCGCTCTTCGTGCTCTCTCCGAAAGGGCTGAACCCGGTGCACGAGTTCACCGCCGGCTCCGCGGTGCTGGCGGCGGCCCTGGATCGTGCCGACGCCGAATTACACAAACGCCCGGCCACCGGCGCCGTCTCCCCGGAAGTGGACGCGGAAGCCAGGCGCCTGGTCGAGTTCGCGCGCGGCGCCGACGCCAATCTCCTCCAGCCCGACCAGCTCATTCGCGCCAACATCGACGGAGTGCTCGACATGTTCCGCGTGCTCGGCCAGTCGGTGGCCTTCCTGCCCGGCCGCAAGTCGCTGGTCTGGATCACCAACACCATGCCCTTCGCCGTGGACACCAAGACCCACCTGATCGCCGCCCCCTTTCAGTACTCGCGCGGCGCCGCCCTGGGCGGGCCGGGGGTCGGCGGCGCCGATGCGGCAGGCAACTTCGCGCGCGGCGCAACTGGATCGAGCGGCGGTGGCATGGCCGGCAGGCAGACCCTGCTCAGCGATAAGCAGCTCAAGGCGCTCTACCCGGTCTGGAAATCGGCCCTGGGCGCCCTCTTCCGCGGCGGCATGGCGCTGGTGACGGTGGAGGCGCGTGGCAGCTCGACCGCCGCCACCAGTTCCGAGACCGTCGCCACCATGGAAGCGCTCGCCGCCATGACCGGCGGCCGCGAAGTGCACGGCAGCAACGTCCCGCTGGCCCAGTTGCAGGACCTCGGCGCCGTCAACGCCGCCGCCTACGACCTCAGCGTCGCTCCCGCCGCGTGCCGTGGCGAGTGGTGCGACCTGCACGTCACCCTGAAGCGCGCTGGCTTGCGCGTGGCGGCCCCGGAAGGTTATTTCCCGCCCGATCCCGCCGAACTCAAGGACACGCGCGCCCGCGAGCTCGCCTCCGCCCTGGCTTCGCCGCTGGAGTTCGATGCCGTGAAATTCGACGTCAAGAGCGCCGGGGAAGAGGGCACGCCGGGCAGAAAGAAGGTGAATTTCGTGGTCTTGCTCGCGGCAGAAGTCGTCAGCGCCGACGGCGAAGTGGACCTCGAGATCGCCGCCCGCGCCTATACCCCCGACGGCAAGACCGCGCAGCGCGCCCTGCAGACCGCCGCCACCCGGCTGCCGCCGGAGGCGCTGGCGCAGATCAGGCGCGACGGCCTGGCCGTCAACTACGTCATCGAATTGCCGCCCGGCGAGTACGCGGTGAAGTTCCTCGTCCGCGACAATCTGAAGAACCGCATGGGCAGCGTCACCGTGCCCCTCAAGGTCTCCTGAATCGGCTCATCGGTCCATCGGCTCATCGGAGAAGCAGGTCCCTCGTTGCGCTCGGGATGACAAAAAGGGACTTTCTCTGTGCCTCTGTGTCTCTGTGGTAGGTGTTATCGCCGTGCGCCTCCCACGGCCCGCCCCGATGAGCCGATGAGCCGATTCCACCTGCCTGACATTTTTTGCCCCTCGCCTGCCATTTTCTGGCGACCTCGCCTCGCCACACTGCGCAAAGCCCGCCGCTGCGGGCTTTCCCAGCGGCAGATTGCGGAACCTCGCGTGCTGTTACTCGTCTTAACCGGAGCCGACGCAGCCCAAGCGTATTTCGTAAGGGGCGGCTTCAGCCGCGCCCTCAGATGTGCGGAAAAGACTGCGCGCGAGGAAGCGAAACGACTGAGCGCGCCCTCCCCCGCGGAGGAGATGATGCAACTCAAGGTCATGCAGCGCTGGTTTACCTACTCCGTGGTGGGACTGGCCGCGGTGGTGGTCCTGCTGGCGGTCGCCACCCCCAACCTGTTGCGCTCGCGCCTCGCCGCCGACCAGGCGCGCCATTACAACGCCGCGCCACCGGCGTACCTGGCTGAGGCGGCGGCGAATCAGGTCCCGCCCGCCGGCTCCTTTGTTCTCCCCGACGAGCGCAAGGTGGTCGCCAGCGGCTCGCTGGCGCTGCTGGTCAATGACGTGGCCGCCGTCGTCGAGCGCGTGCGCGCCGCAGCACAGGCCGCCGGCGGTTACGTTGAGGACATGAACCTGGCGCGCAGCGACGGCGAAATTCGCCAGGCCACGCTCCACCTCCGCGTCCCCGCCGCCCGCTTCGACGCCGTGCGCGCCGCGTTGCGCGCCCTCGGCGGCAAGGTCGAGAACGAGCGCCTCGAGGCCCGCGAAGTCACCGCCGAATACGTGGACCTGAGCGCCGCGCTGCGCAACTTCCGCGCCGAAGAGGCGCAGTACCTCGGCATCATGCAGCGCGCCGGCAGCATCAAGGACACGCTCGAGGTCGCGCATCGCCTCGCCGACGTACGCGGCCGCATCGAGCGCACCCAGGGCCGCCTCAACCTCCTCGACCACCAGGTGGCGATGGCGTCGCTCGAAGTCACGCTGCGCAGCGAGGTGGTGGCGCCCCCGGCGGTCACCCCGCGCTGGCAGCCGCTCGCCCGCGCTCGCGCCGCTTTTTGGGACGCCGCCGAGAACCTCGCCGCCTGGTTCGACACCGTGGTCGCGCTCGCGCTGCAGCTTCCCGTGCTGCTGCTGTGGCTCTTCACCGTCGCCGGCTCCGCGGCGCTCGGCTGGCGCGTGTTGCGCTGGATGTGGAGGAAGTGGTTCGCGCCCGCGCTGGCGTGACATCGGCTAATCGGCTGATGCGACTCGCACAGCCTGGCTCCGCCGAGGATGGGGGCAAACCCCAGGACGAGGACCCGCCACATCATGGACTCTCACATCGAGCCGCAGGAAGCAATTCGAGCGATCGATTCCAAGTAGACATACTCGCCAGAGAGCGTGCCCATCTGTGGATTTTCAGAGTCGGCCAAATGCTGGCCCCGTTGCCCAACTACAGCGATTACATTGGGTGGCTGCTTGTCGTAAGCTGGTGAGAAGTAGATGCGCACAAATAAGTTTGGTCTGAATACGTTGCGGCCGGTGGCGTGCAATGCACCACTAAACCATCCGCGGTCGTCTACAGTCGCAGTCGACTTGTCACCTATGTCCTGCCAGCCATTATCTTTCATGCTGGCAACTTGAAAGCTAATGACCGCGCCCGCTGGCAGGTTTGTGGCCCCCCTTATCTCGATATGAGATGAAGTGCATCCGCGGATTCTTGCCGCGACATAGTAGGTGGGAGCCATTAAAGGCCGGTCGGTACACACCGTACCAAGCGTTGCGGGGGACAATGTTAGTATACCTAGACATAGCCCTGACATACAGGTACTGCGCAGTGATTCCATGTCTACATCCTTCACTTTCCAATGCAACCTTGAATCCATCTGAATATTATTAGGTGACTATTAAACTGCATTTGGTACCATCAGCTGATCGGCTCATCGAATTGTCATCCCGAGGAGCGAAGCGACGAGGGATCTCGGGCTGAAGAAAAAGAGCTTCCCTCTGTGCCTCCGTGTCTCCGTGGTACGTGTCCCGTCGCGACGCAACTACCGTGCGCCCCCCACGGCCCGCCCTGATGAGCCGATGGACCGATGATCCGATGAACCGATCCCGTGCTTGCGGAAGATGACGCGCGCCTCGCCGTCGCGCCAGCGCTCGTCAATGGCGATGAAGCTCCACTCCACCTCCGGCGCCAGGTAGCGCAACAGCGTCTCGGTGGCCGGATGGATGCGCAGCGCCGGCGCCACCAGCAGCAGCCGCGGCGGCTCCAGCGAGAGCGTGCGCCCGGGAAAGTAGCCGAGGCGCTGAAACTCGCCGCGCTCGTGGTGCCACTTCACCCGTACCCAGTAGTCCAGCCCTTGCAGCGGCAGGTGCAGGTCCTCATCGGCCTTCAACTCGATCACCGCCAGCCGCCCGCCGCGCGTCGCCGCCAGCACGTCAATGACGCCGCGATCGCCCGCCGAGAACGCCGGCACCTGCGAGTACACCGGGCTGGAATCGAGCGCGGGATCGAGGGCCGCCACGTCGCGCGTGACCAGCGACTCCAGCCAGCGCTCCCCGGCCGCGCGCCACAGCGGATGCGCGTGGTCGCCGCCCGGGTGCCGCGCCTCCACCACTCGCCGCGCCAGCGCCTGGAAGGCGGCTTCGTTGGTCTCGTCGAGCACGGCCTCGGCCGCACCGACGCCGAACACCGTCTCCTCCCCGAAGCGGAAGCCGCGCGCCTCCGGCGCCATGCGCGCCCGCGCGAACTCCAGCCCGTGCACCCGGAAGCTGATCTCCCCGGCCCCGGCCACCACTACCTCCGCCGCCGGCGCCGCCGCCCGCACCCGCGCAATCGACCCGGCAAAGCGCTCGCGCGCCGCCGCCTCGTCCGGGCAGCGCACCAGGCGCGTGACAATGTTCCCGGTATCGCGGCTGTCGAGTTCTTCCGTGCTGCCGTCGCGCTCGTCCAGCTCGAAGAGGCGCCACTTGGCCGCAGCGCGGTTCAGGTGGGCCAGTCGTAGTCGTACTACGCTCGATGTTCCACGTGGAACAATTAGCGCCAGCCCCTCCACGTACGCCCGCTCCGCCATCCCCTCCCGGCAGTGGTCCAGCCACAGGATGCCGGTGCTGACCGCGGCGTCCACCGCCGCCTGCGTCTCGCCGGCCCCGGCCCCGACCACCGCCAGCGCCGCGCTGCCGCGGCACAGCAGCGCGCGCGTGTGCACCGGGCCGAAGGAGCGCTCCAGGTCCATGGCGGCGGTGATGCGCTCCAGCTTCCAGCCGGGGAACTCGCGCGCCAGCACCCGCTCCAGCAGGTGCTGGTAGGCGGCGCGCGCGGCGCGCCGCGCGGCCGGGGCGCGCCGGTCGCGGGTGGCGCAAACTTCCAGGCGTGCCGGGCGGGGCTGGCCGAAGCGCTGCACGGTCAGCACCAGCGCGTCGCGCTTCGCCTCGACCGCGAGCACCCGCCGCACCGCGTTGCGCTCCTCCGACCACAGGTGCAGCAGGCACTTGCCGTGCTCGGCGGAGACGGAGTAGCGCGCCGTCCGCAGGTCGAACAGGACCTCGCCCTGTTCCACCACCACCGCTGTGCGCACCTCCGCCAGGAAGTCTTCCAGGGTGCGCGCCAGCGTCTGTCCGAGCGGCTCCGGCATGGCGCGCGGATTGTAGATCAGAAGCTGCCCGCCGTCAGTGACGCCGCCTCCGCCGCGCAGCGCCCGCGCATGGGATAATGACAGTTGGGCTGGTGCCGTTCCCGCGCTCGTTCTTTTCATGGACAAGACCCGCTTCTTCTTCGACCGCTACGGGCTGACCGAGCCCGACCTCCAGCGCTATCTCTCGGCCGCGCTCGGGGCGGGCGGCGACTACGCCGACCTCTACTTCGAGCACCTGACCTCCACCGGCATCACCATCGACGAGTCGATGGTGAAGTCGGCGACGCAGGGCATCTCCGCGGGCTGCGGGGTGCGCGTCATCAGCGGGGAGCGCACCGGCTACGCCTACACCGACGACCTGGCGCCGGAAAAAATTCTGCATGCGGCGCGCACCGCCGCCCTCATCGCCAGCGGCCCGGCGGCCACCCCCATCGTCAACCTGCAGGAGCAGGAGCGCCGCGGGAACCTCTATCCGGTGCCGGCGAACGCGCTGGCGGCGGAGATCCAGCCCCGGCTGGAGCTGGTCTTCCGCGCCGACCACGCGGCGCGCGCCTACGATCCGCGCATCGTGCAGGTGCGGGCATCGTTTGCCGAAGAGGTCCGCCGCATCCTGGTGGTGGGGAGCGATGGGACGCTCGCCGAAGACGTGCAGCCGCTCTCCCGCGTCAGCGTCTTCTGCATCGCTAAGAGCGACGGCAACTCGTCGCGCGGCACCGCCGGCGGCGGTGGCCGCGTCGGCCTCGACTACTTCCAGACCGAGAAGACGCCGGAACATTTCGCGCAGGAAGCGGCGCGGCAGGCCATCATCCAGCTCGGCGCGCGCGAGGCGCCGGCGGGCGAGATGGAAGTGGTGCTGGGTCCCGGCTGGCCCGGCATCCTGCTGCACGAGGCCATCGGGCACGGCTTGGAGGCCGACTTCAACCGCAAGGGAACCTCGGCGTTCGCCGGGCTGCTGGGGAAGCGCGTCGCCAGCCCCAAGTGCACGGTGGTGGACAACGGCACGCTGCCCTCGCGCCGCGGCTCGCTCAACATCACCGACGAAGGCTCGCCCACCCAGAACACGGTCCTGATCGAGCACGGCATCCTCAAGGGCTACATGGCCGACAAGCTCTCGGCGCGCCTGATGGGGATTCACGACAGCGGCAACGGGCGGCGCGAGTCCTACGCCCACATCCCCATGCCGCGCATGACCAACACCTACATGCTGGCCGGCGAAGACGATCCGCAGGACATCCTGCGCTCGGTGAAGTACGGCGTGTACGCGGTGAACTTCGGCGGCGGGCAGGTGGACATCACCAACGGGAAGTTCGTCTTCTCCGCCTCGGAGGCCTACCTCATCGAGAACGGGCAGGTCACGGCGCCGCTGAAGAACGCCACCCTGATCGGCAACGGCCCCGACGTGCTGACCCGCGTCTCCATGGTGGGCAACAATCTCCAGCTCGACGAAGGCATCGGCACCTGCGGCAAGGATGGGCAGAGCGTGCCGGTGGGCGTCGGCATCCCGACGCTGAAGGTGGACCGCCTCACCGTCGGCGGCACCGGCGGATAGCTCTTGGAAAACATCCCGAGCAAAGCGAGGGAACCCTATCGAACCTGGACGGTGCGGGCGCAATAGGGCTCCCTCCTCGCCTCACTCGTCGGGATGTTTTAAACATGGCTGAACTAAGAGAGATCGCGGTTGACTTGGTGGAGCGCGCGGTCAAAGCCGGCGCCACGGCCGCCGATGCCATCGTGCGCGAGGGCAGCGAGTTCTCCACCGTGGTGCGGCTGGGCGAAGTGGAGACGTTGAAAGAGGCGGGGTCGCGCGCCGCCGGCATCCGCGTCTTCTTCGGACAGCGCGTCGGCTCCACTTACAGCACCGACTTCTCGCGCGACGGCCTGCAGCAGATGCTCGACGGCGCGCTGGCGCTGGCGCGGGTCACCAGCGAAGACCCGCACGCCGGGCTGCCGCGCGCCGAGCAACTGGGGGCGCTCGCCGGCGACCTCGCGCTCTACCACGAGGACGTCTACTCGCTCCCTGAACGCCGAGCGCATCGCCTGGGCGCGGCGCGCCGAACAAGCGGCCATGCAGGCCGACCCGCGCATCACCAACTCCGAGGGCGGCGGGTTCGACGCCGCCACCGGCGCCAGCGTCCTCGCCAACTCCCACGGCTTTGTCGGCGAATACCGGCGCTCGTTCTGCGCGGTGATGGCGATCCCGGTGGCCAAGGGCGAAGACGGCGCCATGCAGCGCGACTACTGGTCGAGCGTGGCGCGGACGCTGCGGAAGCTGGAGTCACCGGAAGAAGTCGGCAAGAAGGCCGCGGAGCGCACGCTGCGGCGCCTGGGCGCGCGCAAGGTGAAGACCGCGAAGGTGCCGGTGGTCTTCGATCCGCTGGTGGCGCGCGCGCTGCTGGAGCACGTCTTCGAGGCGGTGAACGGCGACTCGATCTACCGCGGCGCTTCGTTCCTCGCCGGGCAGCTGGGCGCGAAGATCGCGGGCGAAAACGTCACCGTGGTGGACGACGGCACGCTGCCCGGGCTGTTCGGCACCTCGCCCTTCGACGGCGAGGGCGTGCCCTCGCGGCGCACCGTGGTGGTCGAGCGCGGCGTGCTGCGCTCCTACCTGCTCAACACCTACACCGCGAAAAAACTGGGGCTGGAGACGACCGGCAACGCCGCGCGCGGCATCACCGGGAATCCCGGGATCGGCTGCGGCAACTTCTTCCTCGAGCCGGGTACGCGCACGGAGAACGAAATCATCGCCGACGTGAAGGCAGGTCTGTACGTCACCGACTTCCTCGGCTTCGGCGTCAACCTGGTGACCGGCGACTTCTCGCGCGGCGCCAGCGGCATGTGGATCGAGAACGGCGAGCTCACCTACCCGGTGGAAGAGATCACCGTCGCCGGCAACTTGAAAGAGATGCTGAACAACATCAGCGCCATCGGCAGCGAGCTGGAGTTCCGCGGCTCGGTGGCCTCGCCCGCGATTCGCATGGAAGGACTGACGGTGGCGGGGGAGTAAGGCTTTCACCACGAAGACACAAAGACACGAAGTTCTTGGATTCCGCTTCGTGGCTTCGTGCCTTCGTGGTGAGGCTTAGGCCTTCGGCGCCAGCTCGCGGCGGACGATTTCGTTCACCTGCTTGCCGTCGACGCGCGTGCCTGCCTGCGCAAAGCGTGCCATGACGTTCTTCATCACCTCGCCGGTCTCTTTCGGCGTAGGCGCGCCCATTTCGGCGATGACCGCGCGCACCGCCGCGACCACCTCTTCTTCGCCCGCGGCCTTGGGCATGTAGCTCTCGATGAGCACGATTTCGGCCGCCTCTTTGTCGGCGAGGTCCATGCGGTTGCCCCGGGTGAACTGCTCCACCGAATCCTTGCGCTGCTTGATGAGCGTGGCGAGGACGGCGAGGGCCTCCTGGTCGTCGAGTGGGGCGCGCTTGTCGATTTCCTTGTTCTTGAGCGCGCTCTTCACCAGGCGCAGGGTCGAGAGGCGGTGCACCTCGCGCGCCTTCATGGCGGCGGTCATGTCGCGTGTGATCTGATCCACGATGGGCATGGCGGCATTTTAGCAATTAGCACTTGGCATTTAGCATTTAGCACTTAGCATTTAGCCGTCCGGCGCCGTGGAGCGATCAGCGGCCAAATGCCAACTGCTAATTGCTAAGTGCTAACTGCTAAGTGCCTGATTTACGATGGCGCGCATGCTTGACGTTGCCCTCACCGCCGCCGTCCTCACCATCAGCGATTCCGCGCATCGCGGCGCGCGCGCCGACCGCTCCGGGCCGGCGCTGGTGGAGGAGCTGCGGGTGCGCGGCTTCCAGGTGGGTCCCGCCGAAGTTGTGCCCGACGAGCAAGACCAAATCGAGCGCGCCGTCATCCGCGTGTGCGGTACGGCGCGGCTGGTGGTGACCACCGGCGGCACCGGCGTGGCCGCGCGCGACGTCACCCCGGAGGCGACGCTGGCCGTCTGCGAGCGCGTGCTCTCAGGCGTGGCCGAGCGCATGCGCGGCGCCGGGGCGGCGCAGACGCCGCTTGCCATCCTGAGCCGCGGCGTCTGCGGCGTACGCGGCACCTCGCTGGTGCTGAATGTTCCTGGGAATCCGCGGGCGGCGGTGGAATCGCTGCTGGCGGTCGTTGACGTGCTGCCGCACGCGCTGGCACTGCTGGCGGGGGAAACCGAGCACACCTAGGCGGGGCCCAAAACTCACGCCAGGTCGAAGAGCAGAACCTCCGCTGCGTCCTGCCCGCTGATGCGGACGCTGGGCTCATCGCTGACGGCAGCGCCGTCGCCGGCGGCGAGTGGCTGGCCGTTGAGCATGACGCTGCCGCGCGCGACCTGCAGCCAGGCGTGGCGGCCGGCGGCCAGCGCATGCTCCACCGCTTCGTCCTTCTCCAAAAGCGCGACGAACAAGCGCGCGTCCTGGAAAATCTTCACCGAGCCCGCGGCGGCATCGGGTGAGGCGATCAGACGCAGGCGGCCGCGCTTTTCCTCCCGCGGAAAGGCCTTCTGCTCGTAGCCGGGCTCAAGGCCTTTGCGTTCGGGCAGGATCCAGATTTGCAGGAGGTGCACCGGGGCGTCGGGCGAGGAGTTCATCTCGCTGTGCAGGATGCCCTTGCCGGCGCTCATGCGCTGCCCGTCGCCGGGCTGGATGAGGGAGCCGTTGCCCAGCGAGTCGCGGTGCTCCAGCGCGCCTTCCAACACGTAGGTGATGATCTCCATGTCGCGGTGGGGATGGCGCGGGAAGCCGGCGGCAGGCTTCACCCAGTCTTCGTTGATGACCCGCAGCGCGCGAAACCCCATGTTGGCCGGGTCGTAGTAGTCGCCGAAGGAGAAACTGTGGCGGCTGTCGAGCCACTCCCACTGGGTACGGCCGCGGTCGTCGCTGCGCAAGAGCTTGATCATGTCGGACGCTACTTCTTGTGGTCCTTCTTGGGCTCCGACTTGGGCTTGTCGGCGCTCTTGGCGGTATCGGCGCTCTTGGCGGCGTCAGTGCTCTTGGCGCTTTCGCCGTGCTCCGCCGGCTTCGCGCCCTGCTTGGGATAATCGGTCACATGCCAGCCGCTGCCCTTGAAGCGCACCGCCGGCGCGGAAAGCACCTGCTCCAACTTGCCGCCACACTCCGGGCACTTCTTCAGCAGCGGGTCGGAAAACTTCTGGATGTGCTCAAAGCGGTGCCGGCATTTCGTGCACTCGTATTCGTAGTTGGGCAAGGCGCCTCTGGCTGCGGTCCACTTCGATTCTAGGGGTGTGGTGGAAGAGCGGTCAATTTTAGGCCCGCGCGCGTGGCACAATCGGGGCATGACGACTCCGGTCCCGGCGCCCGCGCTCATTCTGCTCCCCCCCGGCTCGTTCCTGATGGGGAGCGAGGCCGGGCAGGAGTGCGAGCGCCCGGTGCATCGCGTCGAGCTGGACGCGTTTCGCCTGGCCGCGACGCAGGTGAGCAACGCGGAGTACGCGCAGTTTCTTGCCGCCACCGGGCGGGCGGCGCCGCCGCAATGGCAGGACCCCGACTTCCGCGACCCGCGGCAGCCGGTGGTGGGGGTGTCGTGGTTCGATGCTGCCGCCTACTGCGAGTGGCTGGCGGCCGCAACCAGTGCGGGTTTTCGCCTGCCCACCGAAGCCGAGTGGGAATACGCCGCGCGCGGCGGCCTGGGGGGCCAGCCGTTTCCCTGGGGCGACGCGCCGCCGCAGTCGCGCCGTGATTATGCCCGGCGCTGGCTGCGCGGTCCGGAGCCGGTCGCGACCGCCGAACCCAACAGCTTCGGGTTGTTCGACATGGGCGAGAACGTGCACGAGTGGTGCCGCGACTGGTACGACCCGGACTACTACCGGCTCTCCCCGGAGCGAAATCCGCCGGGAGCGGCGACGGGGACGCGGCGGGCGTCGCGCGGTGGCTCCTGGCGCCACCACATCAAGATTGCGCGCTGCAGTGCGCGCTCCAGCATTCCGCCGGAGTTTCACTACGCCGACTACGGTTTTCGCGTGGCCTGCGGCGTCTGAATCGCGAAGCCGGTACTCCAACTCAGCGTCCGTCGGCGAGGCGAGTGGCGAGGCGCTCCGGCAGCTTGGCCGCGAGGATGCGGCGCTGTGCTCCTTCCAGGTCGTAGGGCGTGCGGTAGAAGGTGATGATCTGGCGCTCGCTCTCGAAGAGGCAGAAGGCGGCGCGCCAGTCGCCGTCGCGCGGCTGCCCGACCGAGCCGGGATTGATGAGATACCGGCCCTGGGTGCTGAGCGACATCTCCACCTGCTCGGCCTGGTCGCGGGTGGCGTAGGCGGGGCGGAGCGCCTGCCCGCCTTCGGCGGCGTCGAGGGCAAACGCCCCCTGCACGTGGGTGTGGCCGAAGAAACTGATGGGCGCATTGCTGCGCAGGAGGACTTCGAGCGCGTCGCGCAGCGAGATGATGTATTCGTCTTCGTCGAGCGGCGAGCCGTGGGCGCAAAAGACCGGCGCCCGGCCGTTGGGAGGCGCCGCTTCCGCCTCTTCATCCAGGGACAGCGGCAGCTCCACCGGGCCCTGTGGCAGCTCGCGCAGCCACTGGAAATTTTCCGGGGTGAGGGTTTCCTGGGTCCAGAGGGCGGCGAGGCCGGCGATGGGATTGAACTGCTCCAGCCCGGAGAGCCCGGTGCACGCCTTGTCATGATTGCCGCGCACGAACAGCGACCCCAGCTGCCGCGCGTGCTCCACCACCTCGTTGGGACTGGCGCCGTAGCCGACGATGTCCCCGAGGTTGGCGACGGTGTCGTACGCCGGCGCCGCCTTCAGGCACGCCTCCAGCGCCTCGAGGTTGGCGTGGATGTCGCTAATGAGGAGTACGCGCACAGGACACGAATTGTAGAAGATACCACGCGCCCGGTCGCCCGTTACCCGCTGTCGGTTGCCGGGGCCGGCGGCGGCGGGCTGACGGCGGCTTGCTGATTGCTCTATACTGCTCGCCCCTCATGAGTGTGATAGCCATCATTCCCGCTGCCGGCCTGGGGACGCGGATGGCGCCCCCCGGCGCCGCCGAACCCGCCCGCGGCCGGCCCCCGGCCAAGCAGTTCGCGGAACTCGACGGCACCCCCATCCTGGTCCACACCCTGCGCCGCTTTGCCGGCTGCCAGCAGGTCAACGAAATCTACGTGGTGCTGCGGCCGAGCGAGGCGGAGTGGTTCCGCCCGCGGCTGGAAGCGGAGAAGATCTCCCAGCGCGTGCACCTGGTGGAGGGCGGCGAGCACCGCCAGCAGTCGGTGGCCAACGCGCTGCGCCACGTCCAGGCCGCGGCCGACGACATCGTGCTGGTGCACGACGCGGTGCGCCCCTTCGTGGACGCGGAAATCATCGCCAACGTGGTGGCGGCGGCGCGCAAGTACGGCGCGGCCATCGCCGGCGTGCCCGCGGTCGACACCGTCAAGCAGGTGGACCGCACCGCCGACGCCGATGCCGCCCTCATCGTCACCACCATCCCGCGCGAGCGCGTGGTGCTGGCGCAGACGCCGCAGGGCTTCCGCTTCGACCTGCTGAAGCGCGCCTTCGACGAGGCCGAAGCCGATGGCTTCATGGGCACCGACGAGGCGTCGCTGGTGGAGCGCGCCGGCGGCGCAGTGGTGGTGGTGATGGGCTCGCCGCGCAACATCAAGATCACCACCCCGGCGGACCTGGAGCTGGCCGAATTCTTCCTGGCGCAGGACAACCGGCGCCGCGCTTTGCTAACCGGCTAAAAACTGGACCACGGATGAACACAGATGAACACGGATCAACCGAACGGCGTAAACATCGGCTCCTCTTCGAAGCTGCGGGAGGCGGAGCTGTCGGAGCAGATCATTGGAGCCTACTACGCCGTTTATAACGAATTGGGGCACGGATTCACCGAATCGGTTTACCAGCGCGCTATGGCGATCGCTTTGCGGACCGCAGGGCTCGAAGTAGTGCGGGAAATGCACGTCCCCGTCTGGTTTCGTGGCGAGGATGTCGGCAACTTCAAGGCGGATATCGTGGTGAACGGTAGAATCCTCGTCGAATTGAAAGCCGTGTCCGCTCTCGACCGCACCCACGAGGCGCAGCTCTACAACTACCTTCGAGCCACCGAGATAGAGCTCGGGCTGCTCTTTAACTTTGGTGGCAAGCCACAATTTCGCAGGATTGTGCTCGACAACGACAAGAAAAAAATCCGTGTTCGTCCGTGTTCATCCGTGGTCAGGAGTGGTTTATGAGAATTGGCTACGGCTGGGATTCCCACGAGTTCAAACCCGGGGTGCCGCTGAAGCTCGGCGGCGTCGAGTTGCCGCACACGCGCGGGCTGGCCGGCCACTCCGACGGTGACGTGCTGCTGCACGCGCTGACCGACGCGCTGCTCGGCGCCATCGCCGCCGGCGATATCGGCGCCTTTTTCCCGCCCGCGGACCCGAAGTGGAAGAACGCCGATTCGGCGCTGTTCGTGGCCGAGGCGCTGCGCCGCGTGCGCGCCGCCGGCTACACCGTGGGCAACGTGGATTCCACCCTGATTCTCGCCGCGCCCAAGATCGGGCCGCATGCGGCGCGCATCCAGGCCCGCGTGGCGGAGCTGCTCGGCATCAAGCCGCAGGCCGTGGGCGTCAAGGCCAAGACCCCGGAAGGCCTGGGCACCGACGATGCCGCCATCGCCCACGTCGTAGTGCTGCTGGGGGAGCGGAAAAAACGCGCCCCGGCGCGCCCGGCCCGGCGGGCCGCGGCGAAGCGGCGCTGACCGCACTCCCCAACCACATAAAAAGCCGCCCCCTTCCAGGGGCGGCGGTTGCAAAGTGTGATCGGGTTTGAGTGGTTACCGCAGTTTGCGGCGCAAAGCGCCCGCGAGGCTCAGCAGTCCGCTTCCCAGCAGCACCATCGAGCCCGGCTCCGGTACCTGTCCGCCGGTCGTCTGGCTCGCGTTCACGATATGGCCGTTCCACGTGACGTTCCCCGTGGAGCAGTCAGGGCTGTCGCACGGGCTAACCAGCGTGAGGTCGTCAACATACAACTGGAACGAGCCGGTCGTGCCGCCGCTGCTGAAGGTGAGGGTCAACGGGCTGCCGGAATTGTGGTTGAAGTTGAAGAGGAGCGTATCCGGGTCGCCGGAGTCAACCGTGCCCGTGATGTCCGCCGAGAAGGTCTCGCTCTGCCCGCCGTTGATGCCCGAGGGCAGGGTGAAAGTCACCGTCGCGAAGAAGTTCACGCTGCTTCCCCAACCGTCAGCGTTGCCATCCCAGTTGAAGGTGCCCAGGTGGATGGTCAACGCGCCCCCCGACGTCGTCTGGTTGTTAGTGTCGATGCCGGTGAATGTTGCCGTATTGCTTGAACCGGTTGGGTTCCAGGATGCGGGGGACGTTCCCGTGCAGGAACTCCCAGTCGTGAAGCAACCCTGCGTGGTGCTGGTGTTGAAGGTCACCTGGTCCGCGAAGGCAGAAACCGACAGGACCAGGAAGAAAACTACAGCTGTGATGCGAAGCAGCCTCATCGGCTCCCCCTTCCTGACCAACTTCTCAAGAAGATTTCGGGGATATAGAGTGCAACTTCACCACCAAAGTGCCGTTTCGCGGTTTCCTTGTCTTATGAATAGCTTGCGCGGCCATTCTTGACACGCAGGTTGACTACTATCGCAACAATGTGCACATCATGGCGTTGGCATTCGGTTAACTAGACTAACCGCACGCCATTCTCACCGAATCCCCACCAGCCCGCGGACCGAATCAATCAGCTTCGGCGCGTCGTACCCGATGCCGTCCTTGAAGACGATCTCGACCTTCTCGAGGTCGTTGATGTTCGCGCTGGGATCGCCGTGGATCACCACCAGGTCGGCCTGCTTGCTGGCGGCAATGCTGCCGATGTGGTCCTGCTCGCCGAGGAACAGCGCCCCGTTGTAGCTGGCGATCTTGATGGCTTCCAGCGGCGTGAAGCCGGCCTCGACCAGCAACTCGACCTCGCGCTGATCGCCGAAGCCCGCCACCACCCCGCCGTTGCCGGTGGGATCGAGCCCCGCGAGCAGCAACCCACCGGCCTGCGCGAAGGCGTGCTCGAATTCCATTTCTTTCTTCAGCGCGATGCCGCTGGGAGAGTCGGCCGGAACCCGGGCCCGCGCCCCCAGGTAGCGGGCGCGCGCGTCGGTGGACATGGCGTCGAGCACGCGCTCCTGGGTGAGCGGACGCTGCCGCGTGCCCGCCGGAGCATTCGGCACCGAAGCTTCGAAGACCGGCAGCGTCGAGGTCAGTGCCACGTGCCTGGCGACCAGCGCGCGGATCATCTCCTGCACCGGCGCGCCGGCCACGTCCAGCTTCACCAGCGCATCGCGCGTGGCCGGGGAACTGGGGCACTGGTCGGGCTGCTTGCCGGGCACGAACTCGGTATCCACGACCAGCCCGTGTTCCAGGTCGTCGATGCCCAGCTCCGCCGCCTCCTTGAAGCCGATGGAGCAGAGGTGGCCGGTGATCTTCAGGCCGCGCTGGTGGACTTCCTCGGCGGCGGCGCGCAACTCCTCGCGCGTGATATGCATGTAGGCCTTGAACGAGGTGGCGCCCTCGTCGGCCCAGAAGTTCACCATGCGGCGCGCGTCGCCCGCGTCCTTCAGCTCGTGCATGTCGGGCGTGTAGGCCCCCGGACCTTCCAGGTACGGGCCGGTGACGTGCATCTTGGGGCCGAGGATGCGCCCGGCATCGATCAGCTTCTTGAGCTCGAGATCGGTGAACGGCTCAATGCTGCCGGCCGTGCGGATGGTGGTGACGCCCGCCGCCAGGTACAGCCGCGGGAAACTCGAGCCCATCTCGCCGTAGATGGGCGGATTGCCGCCCATGGGGAAAAACATGTGGTCGTGCATTCCGACCAGGCCGGGAATGACGGAGTAGCCGCGCAGGTCGAGCACCTTCGCCTCCGCCGGCGGCGGCGCCGTGCCTACCGACTGGATCTTCCCGCCGCTGATCACCAGCGTCTGGTCGTCGCGCGCCGCCGCGCCCGTGCCGTCGATCACCCGCACGTGCGTCAGCGCGATGAGGAGCGCGTCCACCTTGATGAACTGCTGGCGCTGGTCTGGGCCGGGTTGCGCGCCGGCCACGACCGCCGCTCCCAAGACGAAAGCCAATAGACTCTTCATCGTTCCTCCACGAGATGTTCTGCGAAAGCCCTCATTTCATCTTCAGGGCGCGCGCAATGGCCTGGGCGGCGAGCGGCGCCATGATTTTGTAGCCGTCGGCGTTCGGGTGCAGGCCGTCGGCGGCAAGTTCGGTGCGCAACCTGCCGTCGGCGCCCACCAGGTGGCTGTAGTAATCCAGGTACACCAGCCGGTTCTGCGCGCAATATTGCTGCAGCCAATCGTTGAGGGCGCGGATCTTCTCCGGCGAGCGCCGCGGCGTTTGCGGCGTGCGGCCCTGGTCATGCACCGGCAGCACCGAGGCGAACACCACGCGCACCTGGTGCTGCCGCGCCAACTCGGCCAGCGCCTGGTAGTTGCGCTCGATGTCGTCCAACGACTGCGGGCCGGTGTTGCCGGCGATGTCGTTGGTGCCCGCGAGCACCACCATGACGCGCGGCGCGAGCGCGATTACGTCGGGCAGCATGCGCACCAGCATCTGCGGCGTCGTCTGCCCGCTGATGCCGCGATTGACGTACGGCTGATTCGGAAAGTATTCGTCCAGCTTCCAGCCGTCGGTGATCGAATCGCCCAGGAAGACCACACGCTGTTCGCCGGGCTTCGGCGCGCCGAGTTGCGCGTTCTGTGCGCGATAACGGCCGAGTTGCGCCCAGTCCTGGAGGCGCGTCCAGTAGCGCTCGATGAGTGGTTTGGCTTCCTCGAGGGTGGCGGGTTGCGGCGGGCCGGGCACGGTGGGCGCGGATGGCACGGCCTGTGGGGTAGCGGCGGGCGCGGGTGGGTTCTGCGCCACGAGTGCGCAGCCAAACCACAACGCGCAGGTCAGGATGGCAGCGTTTTTCATAGGGCTCCCTGGTTCATTACCCCGGCCAGCCGAAAGCGGGCTCGCCGGGGACCCCGCATCGCGCGGGGATGTGCCATCAGCGGCGGACGCATTACGCGCGGTCCACCGCCTGCAAGAACGCCAGCTTCTGCTCCGCCGGCAGGAACGATGCCTCAAACGCGTTGCGCGCCAGCTCGCGCAGGTGGTCGTCGCTGAAGCCGAAGGCCTGCTGCGCCAGCGCGTACTCGCGCCCCAGCGAGGTCCCGAACATGGCCGGGTCGTCACTGTTGAGCGTGATCATCACCCCGGCGTCGAACAGCCGGCGCACCGGATGCCGCTCGAGACTAGGGCAGCAGCCGGTGCGCAGGTTGCTGGTGATGCACACTTCCAGCGGGACCTGGCGCTCGGCCAGCACCGCCACCAGGTCCGCGTCCCCGGCGGCGCCGATGCCGTGCCCGATGCGTTCCGCGCCCAGGTTGAGCGCCGCCCACACCGATTCCGCCCCGGCCGTCTCGCCGGCATGCGCGGTGAGGCGCAGCCCGGCCGCGCCCGCGGCATGGTACACCGCGCGGAAGACGTCGGCGGACGCGCGGCGTTCGTCGCCGCCGATGCCGAACCCGACCACGTAGTGCGCGCGCTGCGCGGCCGCCAGTTCCACCACGCGCATCGCCGGGGCGGCGCCGAATTGCCGTACCGCGTCCCAGATCCACAGCACCGAGATGCCGAAGTCGCGCGCGCCGCGGGCCCGCCCGCGCTCCAGCGCCGCCGCGATCGCGGGCACGTCCTGCTGGCGCCACAGGCAGACCCCGGCGGAAAAAGTGATCTCCACGTGGCGCACGTTTTCCGCGCCCAGGCGCTCCAGCAGCCGGTAGGTGATGAGCTCGTAGTCCTCCGGCGCGCGCAGCCGTGCCGTCACCTCCTTGAAGGCCTGGAGAAAGCCGGCGAAATCGGCGTACTGGTAGAGCCGCTCGACGGCCGCGCGGTCCAGCGGCGCCGCATCATACTTGTGGCTCAGTTCGACCAGCGTCTCCGGCGCGACCGAGCCTTCCAGGTGCAGATGCAGCTCCGCCTTGGGCAGCGCCTGGATGAAGGGCGAGATGACGGGATCTGCGGGCAAGAGAGAATTTGTAATCGCCGGGTCGCGAATTTGCAAAGCGCCCCACGCCGGCGAGCCAGCCGACGAAACAATCCCCCCCAGCGGCTTCTTGACAAAGCATGGTTGTGGTACACAATGAGCAATCCGGGGGAGGGCATTGTGGCGACGATTCGCGTTCCGGCAGTTCGCAGCGAGGAGCACGTTCCCGAAGGCAAAGAGCTTATCGACTATGAACAGGCACTGGCGGCCCTCACCGCAGAAGAACGCTTGCAGGCGACCGTCTACGCGATCAACACCCTGTTGATTCAGAAGGGCGTCTACTCCGCCGCCGAGTTCGAATTCCAGTTCCGCCAGGGCGCAGCCCGGCAGATAAAGAAGCGCCGTTAGTTTTTCTTCTGTTTCGGCGGTTTCATTGGCTGGGGCTTCTTCGTCTCATCCTTCCTGAACGTCTTGGGCATGTGGCAGTCTGCACCGGTGCAGTGGTGGTGATTCCCAATCTCACACGAGACACACTCGCATTCACACCAGCCCCAGACCCCCGGCCTCACTTTTTTCGCCACGCTTCCTCCTCCCGATCAATGGCCCTGCACACCTCGGAAGCATGGCGCAAGCCTAGCACCTGATGGATAGGTGTTGTCATCCGCAGAATGTGCAGAAAGCCTCTGCAAAAAGCGGCGGTTCACCGGGCTCGCACATCGAACGAGTAGAATCCCTCGTTGATGGCGACCAGCGACCAGGCCGGTGGCAGGCCGCGCGCCGTGGTGCTGCTCTCCGGCGGCATGGACTCGGCAGTCTGCGCCGCGCTGGCGGTGCGCGACACGGACGCCGCGGCCCTGCACGTCAGCTACGGGCAGCGCACCGAAGCGCGCGAGCGGCGCGCCTTCACCGCCATCTGCGACCGCCTGGGCATTGCCCGCCGCCTCCTGCTGCGCAACGAAGCTCTGGCGCAGATCGGCGGCTCGGCGCTCACCGACCCGGAGATCGCAGTACCGCAGGCCGGCGCCGAAATCGGCCGCGACGTCCCCGTCACCTACGTCCCCTTCCGCAACGCCCATTTCCTGAGCGCGGCGGTCAGTTGGGCCGAGGTGCTGGGGGCGACGCGCGTCTACATTGGCGCGGTGGAGCAGGACAGCTCCGGATATCCCGACTGCCGCCCCGCCTACTATCGCGCCTTCAACGAGGTGGTGCGCGCCGGTACGCGCGCCGGCCAGATCGAGATTGTGACGCCGCTCATCACCCTGGGCAAAGCCGCGATCGTGCGCCTCGGCCTTGAATTGGGCGCACCCTTCGATTTAACGTGGTCTTGCTACAGCCGCGAAGACCGGGCCTGCGGCGTCTGTGAGAGCTGCGTGCTGCGGTTGCGGGCATTTGCGGCGGCCGGCGCCGCTGATCCCATTCCCTATGCGTCGGAGACTACGCGCCCCGCGCACGCCGGCGGCCGGTAAGGTAGCAGGATTCATACGTGGTGGCGCGCCCCGGGCGCGCCCCAAGCCGGGAGGCTGATATGAAACGCACTCTAATCGCCAGCGGACTGGCGCTGGTACTGGCGCTGGCCGCGGTGCCCGCGTGGTCGCAGTTGACGGGCACGGTGAAGGGCGTCTGCCTCGACAATCAGGGCAAGCCCATCGACAACGGCACCATCACCTACAAGAACCGGGACAACGGCATCAAGCGCGACCTCAAGACCAACAAGCAGGGCGAGTATTTCTCGCTCGGGTTCCCGCCGGGCACCTATGACATCGTGCTCGCCAAAGACGGCAAGGAACTCTTCACGCTGAGCAACGTGAAGATCAACCTCGGGGAGAACATCCAAGACATCAAGCTGGCGGAAGAGGCCGCGGCCGCGCGGGCCGGCGGCACCAAGGGCGCGCCGCCCAAGCTGACCGAAGAGCAGAAGAAGCAGTTGGAGGCGGTGCAGAAAGAGAACGAGAACGTCGAGAAAGAGAACCTGAACATCAAGCAGCTCAACGCCATGATGGGTGAAGCCAAGACGGCGGCCGACGCCGGCAATCTCGACCAAGCCGTCCAGCTCATGACGCGGGCGACGGCGGGCAATCCGCCGTATCCGCAGGTGTTTGCGGTGCTGGGCCAGTACCACATCGATGCGGCGCCCAAGGCCGCCGATGCCGCCAGCCGCGCCGAGCACTACACCAAGGCCGCCGACGCCCTGCAACACGCGCTCGCCATGTGCCAGAAAGAGCCCACCAATAGCGGCTGCAAGGGCGTGGCCAGCTATCACAACAACTACGGCAAGGCCCTGGCCAGTTCCGGCAAGACGCAGGAAGCGCTGGCCGAATACGTGGCCGCGGCCCAGGCCGATCCCACCAACGCCGCCCAGTACTACTACAACGAGGGCGCGGTCCTCACCAACGCCGGTAAGATCGATGAAGCCAACGCCGCCTTCGACAAGGCCATTGCCGCCGATCCCAAGAAGCCCGAGCCCTACTACCAGAAGGGCGTGAACCTGCTGGGCAAGGCCGTGATCAAAGACGGCAAGATGGTGGCGCCGCCGGAGGCCGAGCAGGCGCTGCAAAAGTACCTCGAACTGCAGCCCGAAGGGGGGTTCGCACAGCAGGCCAAGGACTTGATCGCCGCCCTGGGGAGCACGGTGCAAACCAGCTACGGCACCTCCAAAGCCCCTAAGAAAAAGCCGCCGCAGTAAGGGCGGCCGCGCCGTACCAGCTTCCGGCTTTCAGGCGGCCTGCGGGCCGCCTTTTTATTTGTTATTGGTTATTCGTTATTCGCTATTGTTGTACGCTTCGCTGCTTTCGGCCCAATAACGAATAACGAATAACCAATAGCCAATAACCAATGATCCTCTCTTTCTTCGCCGCCCGTCAGCTGGTCGAGCAGCATGCTGCCACGCTGCGGCCCACCGCGCCGGAACTTTACGGGCTGCTCGATGCCCGCGGCCTGGTTCTGGCCGAGGACATCGCCGCCGACCGCGACTTTCCACCCTTTCCGCGCGCCACCCGCGACGGCTACGCGGTGCGGGCCGCCGACCTGGCGGCGCTCCCGGCGCGCCTCCAGGTCGTCGGCGAGCTGCATGCCGGTGGCGGCCCGGCGACGCTCGGCGGCGCACTGCAGTCGGGCCAGGCAGTCGAGATCATGACCGGCGCGCCGGCGCCGCCGGGCGCTGATGCGGTGGTGATGGTGGAGTACACGACGCGCGCGGGCGGCCACGTCGCCATCGCGCGCAGTGTCACTGCCGGGGAAAACATCGTGCCCGCCGGCGCGGAAGGGAAGGCGGGCGAGGTGGTACTGGCGCGCGGCGTGCGCCTCGACGCGGCGCGCATCGCCGTCGCCGCCGCGGTCGGACGCACCCAGCTGGCGGCGCACCGGCGGCCGCGCGTCGCCATCCTCGCCACCGGCGACGAAGTGGTGGACATCGCCGCCGCACCCGGCCCGACGCAGATTCGCAACTCCAACAGCTACGCGCTCGCCGCGCTGGTGGCCGCGCTGGGCGGCGATCCGGTCCAGTTGCCCATCGCGCCCGACGAGCCGGCGCCGCTGCGCCACCTCATCGTCGAAGGGCTCAGCGCCGACCTGCTGCTGCTGACCGGCGGCGTCTCGATGGGGAAACACGACCTGGTGGAACCGGTGCTGGCCGAACTGGGCGCGGAATTTTTCTTTACCGGGGTGGCGATGCAGCCGGGCAAGCCGCTGGTCTTCGGCCGCGCGCCGCGCCGCGCCGGCGCCGCCCCGACATGCTTCCTCGGGTTGCCCGGGAACCCGGTCTCGACCCTGGTCTGCGGCGAGCTGTTCGCGCGCCCGCTGCTCGACGGCCTCAGCGGCGCCCGCCCGGAACCGCTGCGCTTCCTGCGCGCGCGGCTGGCGGCCGAGATCAAGACCAGGCCCGGCCTGACCCGCTTCTTGCCCGGCGTCCTGAGCGGGGAACTGGATGCCACCGAGGTGCGGCTGGCGCGCTGGCAGGGCTCCGGCGACATGATCTCGGTCGCGCGCGCCAACTGCTGGGTGGTGGTCCCACCGGACCGGGAGCGCATCGCGGCCGGCGAAGACATTGGCGTGATTCCGCGGAGCTAGCGGCCGGCATTTAGCCGTTGGCATTTGGCCGCCGTCATCTGAGCGGGCTGCGCGCGAGCGGAAGCGGAGTAGGTCCTTCGCTGTGCTCAGGACGGGGGAGCGCCGGGCCAACGACTAACAACCAACAACCAACGACCATTTACAATTCCAGGCTCATGCCCAAGAAGCTTTCCCACTACGACGCGCGGGGGCGGGCGCGGATGGTGGACGTCAGCCAGAAAGCGGCGACGCCGCGGACGGCGGAGGCCTCGGCGCTGGTGGTGATGTCGCGCCGGGTGCGGCGCGCGCTGCCCCGCAATCCCAAGGGGAACCCGCTGGAGGTAGCGCGGATTGCCGGCATCCAGGCGGCGAAACGCACGGCGGAGCTCATCCCGCTGTGTCATCCGCTGCCGCTGACGCACGTTGATGTGACCTGCGAGCTATGCGAAAATGGCGTGGCCGTTACCTCCACGGTTACCACTACTGCCGCGACGGGCGTGGAGATGGAAGCGCTCGTGGCCGCCGCGGTTGCCGCCCTGACCGTTTACGACATGTGCAAGGCCCTGGATAAGGGCATCGAAGTCCGGCACGTGGTATTGCAGCGAAAATCCGGGGGAAAGAGCGGCGAGTACCGGCGCAGAAATGGGCCCGCCGGCTGAAGGGTGCAGCGGGCCAGCGACGGGCCCGGCCCGGAATCGCGGTGGCGCGAAGGCAGAATGGCCTCGAAGACGCAAATCCTGCTGGTGGACGACAACCCCATGGTGCGGGGGATGCTTCGCCAGGCGCTCGCCGCCCTCGCCCAGGTCATCTGCGCCGACGATGGCGCCGACGCCCTGCTCAAGGCCATCGAAGCGCCCCCCGACCTCATCATCACCGACCTCAACCTCGCCGGCATGGACGGGCGGGCGCTGTTCACCAAGCTGCGGGGCCGGCCGCAGACGGCGCGGGTGGCGTTCATCCTCATGGCCAGCAAGGCCGACATCAGCGAGAAGCTGAAGGGGGTGCAGGAGCTGGCGGATGACATCATCGAAAAGCCCTTCTACCTGAAGGAGGCGGTCTCGCGCATCAAGCGGGTGATCGACAAGATCTCGCTGGAGAAGATGGCGCGCGAGGCCCCGGGGGAGAGCGTGCTGCGCGGCTCGCTGGCGCAGATGAACGTGATTGACCTGCTGCAATCGCTGGAGCTGGGGCACAAGAGCTGCCTGCTCACCCTGGCCAACGGCGACGATCGCTGCCAGCTTTACTGCAACGACGGGCAGATCCACCACGCCAGCTATGGCGCCCTGCGCGGCGACGACGCCGTGTACAAGGTGCTGAGCTGGTCCGGGGGCAGCTTCACCATCGACTTCACCGGCAAGAGCGCCGAGCAATCCACCACCCGCTCCACCCAGGGGCTGCTGATGGAAGGCTTGCGGCTGCTCGACGAAGCCAATCGCGACGCGGAGCAGAACGTGCTGGAAGCGTAGCAGCGCTATCCGCCATGCGCTCTCCGCTGGCGCTCCTTCCCGTTCTTCCAGTTGCACCGGGTGCTTTCCTGGCAGCCCCTTACGGACCATGCACGGCCCCCAGCGGAGAGCGCAAGGCGGATAGCGGCAGGCGCGGCCGTCGAGGTGACCAAAGTGCCTGTCCGCGGGGCAAGAGCGGCCCAAAACCGGCAGTTACTCTGGTATAGTGGCGCGCATTAGCCTCCCCCGACCGTAAGTAGCGCTGCCGATGACGACCACCGCCCCACCGCGGCCGACGCCCGCCGTCTCGCCTCTGCCCGCCGTCCTGTTCTTTGAGGGCGACGAAGCGGCGCGTGCCGCCACCACCGGGCTGCAGCACTACCGGCGGATCGCCTTCGAGCGCTTTGAACAGGACCTGGGCAACGGCGAGTGGATCGTGGTGACCTCGTCGGAACAGACGGTGGAGCACCATTCGGCGCGGCTGCGGCAGCCGAACATCCGGGTCATCGCCATCGCCGACGCCCGTTTCCAGGACCCGCGCCTCGACGGCCTGGTCCACGCGTACCTGCCGCCGCACATCGCGCCGGGGATGCTGGAACGGATGGTGGACAACGCCCTCGACCACATTCACCTGCTGAGCACGCGGCAGGAACTGGCCGACCGGCTGAAACACGCCAGACACGAAATCCACGAACTGAACCAGATCGGCGCCGCTCTCTCCGCCGAGCACGATGCCGACCGCCTGCTGGAGATGATCCTCACCAAGTCGCGCGAGATCACCAACGCCGACGCCGGCTCGCTCTACCTGGTGGAGAACGCCCCCGGGGACGCCGCGGCCGCGGCGGCCGCGGCGGAAAGCGTCCAGGAAGCGCCGGAGCGCAAGGTGCTGCGCTTCCGCCTGACCCAGGGGGACTCGGTGAGCGTGCCCTTCAAGCAGTCGACGATGGAAATTTCGCCGCGCTCGATAGCCGGCTACGTGGCGGGCAGCGGCAAGGCGGTCAACATCGAGGACGCGTACCACATGCCGGAGGGCGTGTCGTACTCCATCAACCGCAAGTTCGACGAGGACTCCGGCTACCGCACCAAGTCCATTCTGGCGGTGCCGATGTGCAACCAGAAGGACGAGATCCTGGGCGTGATTCAACTGCTCAACGCCAAGCGCAACGCGGAGGCGAAGCTGACGTCGCTGGCGGCGGTGGTGGGGCAAGTGGTGCCGTTCACGGCGCGGCAGCAGGAGATCATGCTGTCGCTGGCCTCGCAGGCGGCGGTGGCGCTGGAGAACAGCCGGCTGTATGCCGCCATCCAGGGCATGTTGGAGGGCTTCGTCAAGGCTTCGGTCATCGCCATTGAAGCGCGCGATCCCACCACCTCCGGGCATTCTTTCCGGGTTTCGAACCTGACCGTGGGGATGGCCGAGGCCGTTGACCGCTGCGGCGACGCACCCTTCCGCGAAATCCATTTCACCCGCGACGAGATGAAGGAGATCCGCTATGCCGCCCTGCTGCACGATTTCGGCAAGGTCGGGGTGCGCGAAGAGGTGCTGGTCAAGGCCAAGAAGCTGTACCCGGCGCAGTTCGACCTGATCCGCCAGCGCTTCCAGCTGGTGAAGCGGGCGGCGGAAAACGGCACGCTGCGGAACCGCCTGGACTACCTGCTGGAGAAAGGCCGCGAGGAATACCTGGCGCGGCAGCCCGAGTTCGACAAAGAACTCGCCGAGCAGGTCAAGCGGATCGACAACTTCATCGACGTGGTGATGCAGGCGAACGAGCCTTCGGTGCTGCCCGCCGGGCATTTCGAGCAGTTGCTGGAAATCGCCGCCCACCACTGGTTCGATCTGGAGGGGCAGGAGCAGCCGCTGCTCTCGCTGGATGAAGTGCGCCTGCTCTCCATCCGCAAAGGGTCGCTCGACGACGCGGAGCGCCGCCAGATCGAGTCGCACGTGGTCCACACCTACAACTTCCTCAAGCAGATTCCGTGGACCAAGGAGATCCGCAACATTCCCGCCATCGCGCGCGGCCACCACGAGAAGCTGAACGGCCTGGGGTATCCCTACAAACTGGCGGCGCCGGAGATCGCGGTGCAGACGCGCATGATGACTATCTCCGACATCTTCGACGCCCTGGCCGCCGCCGACCGTCCCTACAAGAAAGCCGTGCCCCAGGAGCGCGCGCTCGAAATCCTCAGTTTCGCGGTGAAAGACGGGGAGATCGATCCCGAGCTGTTCAAGGTGTTCTGCGAGGCGCGCGTCTTCGACCGCTGGAAGATCGAAGCCTACCCGTACTAGAAGCAGTTCTCGGTTCCCAGTTCTCAGTTTTCAGAGCCCAGGTCGTCGTGTGCGTGGACGGGCTCCGCCGGCAGGGGGAGGACGCAGCCGTGCGAGATGTCGCACACCGCGTGCTCGAACTGGATGGTGGTGTGGGCGATGCGGAACTGCCGCCGCAGCGCCTCCTGCACCTGGCGCAGGATTGTGTCGCTGGCGGAAGGCGGAATGTCGGCGATGGCGATATGGCAGGAGAGGGCGTGGGTGTGGGAGCCGATGGACCACACGTGCAGGTCGTGGACGTCGTTGACGCCGGACACGGCGAGGATGGCGCGCGTGATCGCTTCCAGCTGCATGCCGCTGGGCGTGCCTTCCAGCAGGATGTTGAGGGTCTCGCGGATGATGCCGAAGCTCGACCACAGGATGAGGACGGCGATGCCGAGGGAGAGCGCGGGATCGATCCAGGTGTGCCCGGTCCAGGCGATGGCCCAGCCGCCGATGATGACGGCGGCGGTAGAGAGAGTGTCGCCCAGCATGTGCAGGAAGGCGCTGCGGATGTTGACGTCGTGGCTGGCGCGCCACAAGAGCAGCGCGATAACGCCGTTCATCGCCACGCCCACGGCGGCCACCGCGATCATCAAGTCGGGCTGGACGGCGACCGGCGCGTAGAGCCGGCGGAAGGCTTCGTAGAAAATCCAGAATGCCAGGCCCACCAGGGTGACCGAATTCACGAAGGCGGCCAGCACCCCGGCGCGGTGGTAGCCGAAGGTCTTGGTGGCCGAGGGCGGGCGCGCCTGCAGGTAGAAGGCGAACAGGGTGAGCAGCAGGGCCAGGAAGTCGGAGACGTTGTGGCCGGCCTCGGAGAGCAGCGCCAGGCTGTGGGCGCGCAGCCCGGCGAACACCAGCAGCGCGATGTACGCCAGGGTAACGGCGAGGGAAATGCGCAGCACGCGCGAGGTGGCGATGCCGTGCGGGTGCTGGTGCGCGTGCATGGAAGGAGTCTAGAGAAAGCGCACCGCGCCTTCAACACAGCGGCAGACTCTCGGCCTAGAACAGCAGGGGGTCCGCGCCTTCGAGCTGCAACAAGCGGCGCTTGATCTCCAGGCCGCCGCCATAGCCGCCGAGAGAGCCATCAGACGCCACCACGCGATGGCAAGGCACGATGATGGCGATGGGGTTCCGGCCGTTGGCCGCGCCCACGGCGCGGAAGCCGCGCGGCGAGCCGACCGCGTGCGCCAGCTGGACATAGGTGCGGATCTGGCCGTAGGGAATGAGCAGCAACTCGCGCCAGCAGCGGAGCTGGAAGGGCGTGCCGCGCAGGTCGAGGGGGAGCTGGAAGACGCGGCGCTCGCCGCGAAAATACGCGGCGAGTTGTGCAGCGCAGTCGGCGAGGCGTTCCGGGGCCTCGATCCACTGTTGGTCCGGGGGCTGCGGCAGGGGCACACCGCCGCCGAAGTGGAGCGCCATCAAGCCGCGTTCGGAGGCGGCCAGCAGCAGCGGGCCGACGGGCGAAGTGATCTGGGCGTAGTAGATGCGCTCCATGGGGGAGTGAGTCATTGCGCTATGGTCGCGCCGGCCCGATTCTCCGCCATCCCTCAATCGCCGCCCGGGCCGTCGTTGCTGACGTACTGCTCAAGGGAATCGAGTTCGCGGGAGAGGTCGTCCACGCGGGCCTGGAGCAGATTGCGAATGGAAAGCATCCCCAGCAGCTTGCCACTCTTGTCGACGATGGGCAGGTGGCGGACGTGGGAATTGACCATGGCGCTCATGGCCTCGCCCGGGGTGGTTTCGTCGGTGGCCAGCTCGACCGCGCCGGTCATGACCTCGGGGATGGGGACGTGGCGCGGGTCGCGGCCGCTGAGCGCCACCTTGCGCAGGACGTCGCGCTCGGTGAAGATGCCGACCACGTGGTTGTCGGGATCGATGACGGCGACGGCGCCCACGCGCCGCTCCAGCATGAGTTCAATCGCGTCGGCCACGCTGGCGCTCGGAGCGACCGCGGCCGGCGCCTCGTCGCACAACTCCAGCAACTTCATGCTCCACCTCGCTGTTGGGAGCGGCATTATGAACCGCGGCGGCGGGAAGTCAAGAGGGGCCCCGATGTCGCGGGGAGCGTCACGGCTTCTTGGGGGCTTCCTTTGCCGGGAGCAGGCGCACGACTTCGCGGAAACCCGCCGGCAATACCGGAGGGTTATTGGCCGCATTGCCGACCGAGTAAGCCAGCTGGTAGGTGACGTAGATGGGGTCGCCCAGGGCGTAGCCGAGACGTCGCGCTGCGGCCAGGGCCTCGGCGGGAAGCGGCTTGCGGGCAACGGCGATGCCCTCGGGCTGTAAGGGGCGTCCCTCCGGCGTCAGACCCACCCGGATGGACTTGAGCTCAAAGTCGGGCCCCTCGCCCACTGCGCCGGGTGGAACCACGGTTTGGCCCAGTCCTCCTGAAGTCCATTTGAGCCATACCAGGTCGGTCGGCTTGTAGCCGGCCTGGAGGGCGGCTTTCTGCTCCTCCGGCTTGAGCTGCTGGTAGGCCTTCTGCTCTCCCAGCGGAAAAACGCGGCCCGCCAGATCAATGACGACGGCCGCCGCGGAGGCGGTGGGCGGTTGCGCGGTCTGGGCCACCCCGACCTGGGGCGCCCAAGCGAGCGCAACCAGCAGCAGCAGACGAAAGAACTTCATCGGACCATCCTCCCCGCGACCCCGAGTTGGCGCGGCATTTTGAACTGCGGCGGCGGGAAGTCAAGCGGCCCGGCACACCCGCGAAGAACCTGAACTCGCTACGGCGCTTTCTTTGCCTGCACTTTTCCCAAATCCAGCGCCTGTCCAGCTTTGAGATCGAATACCGCCGTGCCGGAGTCGTGCTCCAGCAGCAATACGTCGGTGGCCACGAACTTGCCGTCGGGCTTGGCCGTTGTCCCCACGGAATAGCGGCCGGGCGGTACGGCTTTGAACTCGAATTTTCCCGCATCGTCGGTGTTGGTGACGGCGAAGGGATGGGAGCGATCGGCGTCGATAATCGACGTGCCTTTCGCCGGCAGCTTGGCCACCTGCTGGCCCGTTAAATCCCACACTATTGCCTTGATGAGCAGGACCCTCGCCCCTTTTTGGGCAGTCTGATTCGCACCGAGGAAAACGCCGGTCACCTGGCCCGGGGTAGCCTCCGGCGCCTTCTCCTTCTGCCAGCCGGCGGCCGTTTCGCTGTAAACGACTGATGCAAGCAGCGCTAATAAGAGACAGCAGATTGAGAGCGCCTGGGGTCGCTGTTTCTTCACGATTGTCCTCCCTACGATGGAATCCATGTCGTCGAGCGGAGGCAAAAAGCCACCCGAAGGGTACCAAGTACACCCGCAGTACACAAAGTTCCTTGGTGGTCTGGGTGCGTACTTCGCGATCTTCGTGCGGCGTTTACTTGATTTCGTTCTTGAACACCCTGCCGTCCTTCATCACGAAGCCGACGTTTTCCAGCGCCTTGATGTCGCGCAGCGGGTCGGCGGCGACGGCGACGATGTCGGCAAAGGCGCCGGGGGCGATAACGCCGATCTGGCCGGGCATGTCGAGCATCTCGGCGGGCACGGAGGTGGCCGACTTGATGGCCGCCATGGGCGCCATGCCCAACTCCACCATGCGGGGGAATTCCTGGGCGATGGGGGACTTGAGATCGGTCCAGGGGAAGCTGCCCACGTCGGTGCCGAAGACGATCTTCACCCCCGCCTTGAGCGCTCTCTGGAACGACGGCCCATGCACCTCGGCGCGCTTGCGGTCGCGCTGCCCATCGGGCGTATTTTCCGGCGCCCACCAGTAGTAGTACGGCGAGAGCGTCGGGCAATACCACGTGCCTTGCCGCACCATCTGGGCGATGGCGGCGTCGTCGAGGTCGAGGCCGTGCTCGATGGAATCGCAGCCGCCGTCGAGGGCGCGGTGCAGCCCGACGCCGTTGTAAGCGTGGCACGCCACCTTCTTGCCCCAGCCGTGCGTCTCGTCCACCACCGCGCGGATCTCGTCGAGGGTGAGGGTGGGCTGCGATTGCAGGCGTCCCTGGGCGTCCACCCAGGAGCGGTGCGTCATGTAGACCTTGATCCAGTCGGCGCCGTGGTCGAGCTGCTCGCGCGTAGCTTTGCGGAAGCCGACGGCGCCGTCGGCGATCTGCACCCCCTTGGGCAGAGTCGAGCTCGGGCGCGTAGCCCTCCAGCGGATAGCCGCCGGTGGTGGAGAGCGCGCGGGTCACCACGAACATGCGCGGCCCGGGAATCCAGCCCTCGTTGATGGCCTGCTTGATGCCAACGTCGCCGTAGCCCGCGCCCTCGGTCTCGACGTCGCGAATGGTGGTGAAGCCCTGCTCCAGGGCGCGGCGGGCGGCGACGGCGGCGCGCGCAGCGCGATACGCCAGCGGGTACTTCAGGATGTTGGTGTCGTAGCCGCCGTCGGCCGGGTCTTCGCCCTGCAGGAAGATGTGGGTGTGGGATTCGATGAGGCCGGGGAGGACGGTGGCGCGCGAAAGGTCGATGACGCGCGCAGTGGCCGGCGGGTGTGCCGTGGCGGCGTCGCCCACACTCTCGATGCGGTTGCCGCGGATGACGATGACCTGGTTGGCGCGCGGCTGGTCGCTCTTGCCGTCAATGAGCTGCCCGGCGCGGATGACGACAACCTCGGCGGGAGCGGCGGCGGGCGCCGGCTTTGTCCCCTGGGAAAGCTGGGCAAAACCAGCGGCGGAAACCAGCAGCAGAACGGCGATGCGAGCGGCGCGCATGAGCACCTCGAGCACGATGGAATGCGCCGCACGATAAACCCCGCCCGCGGCGGTTGGCAATCGGCATTTGGCGGCCGCTGCCGCGACCCCATTGCCCCCCGCCCGCAGCGCGTCATAGAATCGGCCCATCCTGGTGGCTGCGCCGAGGGCTATTGAAGAAGTCCATCGCTATCTATCCCGGTTCGTTCGATCCGCCGACCAACGGGCACCTCGACCTGATCGAGCGCGGCAGCAACATCTTCGACGAGCTGGTCGTCGCCCTGCTGCACAATCCCGAAAAAGAAGCGCTGTTCACGCTGAGTGAGCGCCGCAAGATGCTGCAAGCGCTCACCGCGCGCTTCCGCAACGTGCGGGTCGACACCTTCGAAGGGCTGCTGGTGGACTACGCGCTGCGCCAGGGAGCGCAGGCGGTGCTGCGCGGCATCCGCGCCATCAGCGACTACGAATACGAGCTGCAGATGGCACTGATGAACCGCAAGCTGGCGCCGCAACTGGAAACCGTGTTCATGATGCCGGCCGAAACCTACAGCTACCTCAGCTCGCGCCTGGTCAAGGAGATTGCGCGCCTGGGAGGCTCGATTGCCGGGCTGGTGCCGGAACTGGTGGAGCGGCGGCTGCGCGAAAAGATAGCGCGGGAGGCGCACCACTTCCGGCTGAACCAGAGCGCGCACCGCGAGGAAATCAACAGCGCGCCCGCCGATACCGAGCCGATGCAGCCGCCGCGCGCCAACGGCCATGGACAGCGCGCCGCGGCGCGCCGCGCGCCGGGCGTTTCCAGAACGACTGCGAGGACCAGGAAATGAGCGGCGCGACCAAAGCCCTCAGCGCGCGCTTCAGCGAGCGCATCAACCGCATCGAGGTTTCCGCCACCCTGGCGGTGGTGAACGAAGCCGACCAGCTGCGCCAGGCCGGCGCCGACCTCGTGGACTTCGGCGCCGGCGAGCCGCACTTCTCCACCCCGCGCCACATCAAGAACGCGGGCATCGCCGCCATCGAGCAGGACTTCACCAAGTACACCGCGGTGGGCGGCACCACCGAACTGCGCGACGCCATCGCCGCGCGCCACGCCGCCGACTTCGGCTCCGGCTACAAGCGCGAAGAGGCGATCGCCTCGACCGGCGGCAAGCAGGCGCTGTTCAACGCCGTGCAGGCGCTGGTGGACCACGGCGACGACGTCCTCATCCCGGTGCCGTACTGGGTCTCGTTCAAGGACATCGTGCGCTATGCCGGCGGGAACCCGGTGTACGTCGAGACAGACGAGGCCGCGGGCTTCCGGCTGACGCCGGCGATGATCGAGCGCGCCCTCACCCCGCGCACCCGGGCCATCATCCTGAATTCGCCCAACAACCCTTCCGGCGCGGCCCTGGCGCCCGACGACCTTACCGCCATCGTGCGCCTGGCGGCGGCGCGCGATATCTGGGTGATCTCCGACGAGTGCTACGTCTACCTGAATTACACGGGGCGGAGTTTTTCGGTGGGGGCGGTGACGGAGGCGCGCGAGCGCCTGGTGCTCATCGGGTCGCTCTCGAAGACCTACGCCATGACCGGCTGGCGGCTGGGCTACGCGCTGGCGCCGGCGCCGGTGATCGCGGCCATCAACAAGCTGCAGAGCCAGTCGACCTCGAACCCGACTTCGATGGTGCAGAAAGCGGCCGTGGTGGCGCTGACCGGGCCGCAGGAGTGCGTCGCCGACATGAAGACGGAGTACATACGGCTGCGCGACCGCATGGTGGCCGGACTGGGCGCCATACCCGGCATCCGGTGCCATAAGCCGGACGGGGCGTTCTACGTCTATCCCAACGTGGCCGCGTACTTCGGGCGCGACGGCCTGCAAAGCGGCACCGACATGGCGGGGCGGCTCCTGCGCGAAGCCGGCGTGGTCACCGTGCCCGGCGAGGCCTTCGGCACGCGCGAGCACATTCGCGTGTCGTACGCCACCAGCGCGGCGGCGATTGATCGCGGCCTGGAGCGCATGCGGGCCTGGTTCGCCAAACTCTGAACCATTGAGTCATTGCGTCATCGGGTCATTGAGTCATTGCAAAGTCGCATGCCTGCGCTCTCGCCATTCCTGCTGCAGCCGGAGTTCCACGCGCGTCCGTGGGGAGCGCGCGATCTGGCGCCCATTTTCGACAAGCAGGCGGAAGGCGAGCCGATTGGCGAGGCATGGCTCACCGGCGACCGCTGCCGCATCGTGGGTGGTGGCCCGCTCGACGGCATGGCGCTGGGCGACGCCGCCCGGAAGTATGGCGCTGCCCTGGTGGGCGCAGCGGCGCCGCAGCCAGACCGCTTCCCGCTGCTGCTCAAGTTCCTGTTCCCGCGCGAAAAACTGAGCGTGCAGGTGCATCCCGACGACGCAGGCGCGCGTCGCCTCGGCCAGCCGTGCGGCAAGACCGAGTGCTGGTACGTGCTCGCCGCGGAGCCGGGAGCGCAGGTCGGGCTGGGACTGAAGCCCGGGGTCACGCGCGAGGACTTCGAGCGCGCCATCCGGGAAACCCGCGCCGAGCAACTGCTGAACTGGCTCGATATCCGTGCCGGGGAGCTGATTTACGTTGCCGCCGGCACCGTGCACACCATCGGGCCGGGCTCGGTCCTGCTGGAGACGCAGCAGAATTCCGATACCACCTTTCGCCTGTACGATTACGGGCGGCCGCGTGAGCTGCACGTCCGCGAAGGTTTGCTGGCGCTGCAGCCGGAGACCCAGGCGGGCAAGGTGAGGCCGCGGGTCAGCGGCTTCGTCACCACGCTGGTGGAATCACCGTGCTTTGTCGTAAAAAAGCGGAGCGTGCGGGGCGGCTTCTCGCAGCGGCAGATGCAGACCGGCGTTGCGGTCGAGGTCCTGGTGGCGCTGCACGGAGCGGGCCGCGTGGAAGCGGGCGAGAGTAAGGTGGAGTTCGCGCCCGGCGACGCGGTGGTCATCCCGGCGTCGTGCCCAGGTTACGACGTCGTGGTGCCAGGCGAGCTGGAGATGATTGCGGCGACCCTGGGGAATCCGGCGCTGCACCCGGAAATGCAGGGCTAGGCACTACAGCGCTCGGTTGGGCGCGCGACGAATCCTAATGAAGCGAACTGACTTTTATCCCGTGATCCTCGCCGGCGGCCGCGGTACGCGCTTCTGGCCGCTGAGCCGGAAGCGCTGCGCCAAGCAACTCCTGGCGCTCGACGGCAAGCGCAGCATGCTCCAGCAGACGGTGGCGCGGCTGGCGCCGCTCGCGCCCGCCCGCGATGTCTGGATCATCACCAACGCCGACCTGCGCCCCGCCATCGCGCAACAACTGCCGCAGCTCCCGCGGCAGCAGATCATCGCCGAGCCGGTGGGGCGCAACACCGCGCCCGCCATCGGCTTGGCCGCGTTTCTCCTGCTGCGCACCAACCCGGAGGCGGTGATCGGGATGTTTCCCTCCGATCACGTCATGGGCGACGAGAAGCGCTTCCGCGCCACCATCACCCAGGCGGCGCGCCTGGCCCGGGAAGCCGGGACGATGGTGGTGCTGGGAATCCAGCCCAGCCGTCCTGAGACCGGCTACGGCTACATCGAAGCCGGCTCCGAAACTTCCGGCGGCGTGCGCCGGGTACGCCGCTTCACCGAAAAGCCGGACGCGGGGCGCGCGCAGGAATTTGTGGCTGCCGGGAACTACTTCTGGAACAGCGGCATGTTCCTCTGGAGCGCGCGCACGCTGGCCGCCGCGCTCACCGAGCACCTGCCCCGGACTGCCGACATCCTCGAACGCATCGCCGCGGCGTATGGCACGCGCCGGTTCGGCGCGACCCTGGTGCGGCTCTATCCCAAGTGCGAAAACATCAGCGTGGACTACGCGGTGCTGGAACCGCGTTCGGCCAAGGGCGAAGGCCGGTCGGGGCTGTACTGCATTCCCGCCGACTTCGGCTGGAACGACCTCGGCTCCTGGACGGCGCTGCACGAACACAAGGCGCGCCGGCAGAGGGACGACGCCGGCGGGAACGTGGTGGAGGCCGCGGCCAGCGTGCTGCTCAATGCTTCCGGGAACTACGTGCACGCGCCGGGGAAGTTTGTCGCCGTGGTCGGGGTGAAGAACGTCGTGGTGGTGGAGACCGAGGACGCGCTGCTGATCACCACCCGCGAACACTCGCAGGACGTGGGGAAAGTGGTCAAGTATCTGGACGAGAAGAAGCTGCATCGGCTGGTCTGAGAATTTTTCACCACGAAGGCACGAAGACACGAAGGTGGATTATCTTTAGTTTCTTCGTGCCTTCGCGACTTCGTGGTTCCCAGCAACATGCCTACTGACATCAAGTTCGGCACCGACGGCTGGCGCGGCGTAATCGCCGAGGACTACACCTTCGAGAACGTGCGCCGGGTGGCCGGCGGCATCGCCAGCTATGTGCGTCGGCACGAAGACCCGCGGCGCGGGCTGCTGGTCGCCTACGACACGCGCTTTTGCTCGCGCAACTTCGCGCAAGCGACCGCGGAAGTGCTGGCCGCGGCCGGCATCCCCGTCCGCCTGGCCAGCGACTACACCCCGACCCCGGCGCTCTCCTTCATGGTCCGGAAGCTGGGAGCGGCGGGCGGCGTCATGATCACCTCCAGCCACAATCCCTGGAACTGGAACGGGGTGAAGTTCAAGGCCAAGTTTGGCGGCTCGGGCACGCCCGCAATCATGCAGGCCATCGAGGAAGAGGTGCGTGCCGGCGCCCGGCCCGAGGCCCCGGGCGGCAGCGTCAGCGAGATGGACTTCAAGCCGGACTACATTGCGGCGCTGAAGGCCTTTGCCGACCTGAAGAAGATCGCGGCGGCCGGCTACAAGGTGGCGGTGGACTGCATGTACGGCTCCGGGCGCCACGTGCTGGCCGGCATCTTCGCCGAGATCGGCGTGCCCTGCGTCGAGATCCGCGCGGAAGTGAACCCGCTGTTTCCCGGCATCAATCCCGAACCCATCGAGCCGCACGTGCGCGCCCTGCAGGAGACGGTGGTGCGCGAGCACTGCCACGGCGGCTTTGTCACCGATGGCGACGCCGACCGCGTGGGCGCGGTCACCGAGGACGGCGCCTTCGTCGACGCCCACAAGTGCTACGCCATCCTGCTGCGCTGGCTGCTGGAGTACAGGCAGTGGCCGGGAGCGGTGACGCGCGCCTTCAACACCACGCGCATGCTCGACCGCATCGCGAAGAAATACGGCCGCGAGCTGATCGAGCACGGGATCGGCTTCAAGTACATCACCGACCTGATTCTTGCCGGGCGCGAGATCATGATTGGCGGCGAGGAGTCGGGCGGCATCGGCATCCCGCGCTACTTGCCGGAGCGCGACGGCCTGATGAACTCCCTGCTGCTGGCCAACGCCATGGCCGACCACGGCCGCACCCTGGGGCAGCTGGTGGCCGAGCTGCAAAAAGAATTCGGGGAGCACCACTACGGGCGGCTGGACATGCGCATCGCGAATCCGCTGAAGGAGGCGGCTATCACCCGCGCCGCGGCGGCGGAAACCAGGACGCTGGGGCCGTTCCAGGTGACGCGCAAGGAAGACCTCGACGGCATCAAGTTTTTCCTCGACGCGCCCACCAACGGCAACGGCGCCGAAGCCTGGGTGCTGATGCGGGCCTCCGGGACGGAGCCGCTGCTGCGCGTCTACTCGGAGGCGGCGTCGCCCGCGCTGGTGCAGCAGATCCTCAGCGAAGCCGAGACGTTCGTGAACCAGAGCGCGTGAGGCCATTCGTTATTGGTTATTCGCTATTCGTTATTTAGTATTCGGCGGCAAGGCATCCCAATAACGAATAACCAATAGCCAATAGCGAATGAAGCCGTGGTGGGCAGTCCAGGGGTACAATAGGCCCAGGTGGGGGACAGCAACATGCGTACAAGATTTCTGGCGGCCGCGCTCGCGGTCGTTTTCTGTGCTGGCGTCGCCGCGGCGCGCATCACCGGCGACTACCTCGAAACCCGCAGCGCCGACGTTTACACCGGCCAATGTTTCGCCAACGGCGAAGTCGGCCTGGTCGGCGACCAGGCCATCCTCGCCTGGCACGTGCGCGAAGGCAGCTGGGAAGGCACCAAGCTCGACGGGCTGACCATCGTCGCCGCGGTCAAGGCAAGCGCCACCCTCGGCGACCCGTACGGCAAGCCGTATCCCGCGAAGGCGGTGCTCATCGTGGACCGCCGCGCCTCCAGCGACCAGCGCCAGGCGCTGATCGAGTTCGCGCGCCACATGGGCGGCAGGCTGCTGGAGCAGATCGTGCGCGTCGAGAGCGCGCCCATTGACATGGAAGTGCTGCAGGACCACGCGCACCACGGCCAGGCCGTGCTGCATGCCGGCGGCTTTGCCACCATCGAGACGCGCGGCATCAACGACACCGACCACCTGTGCGGCAACGAGGTCACCTTCTACCCGCCGCTGACCGAGACTACGCACGCCATGCCCGCAGTCGCGCTCACCGATCGCTACGACGGCCCCGGCCTGGGCGTGCAGTGGACGCTGCACGACAAGCGCAGCGCCTTTGTCGGCAGCTTCGGGGAATAAGACGTCCCGCGAGGCGAAAACGGAGCCCGGGTGGCTCCGTTTCGTGGGGTGAGACGCAGCGGCAGCCGCCCCCGCAATCGGCGATAATGAGTCCATGATTCGCCGTATCGCCGTCATAGCCTTGCTGTCATCCGCCGCGTTTGCCGCCCAGCTCACGACCCTCGGCCCCTGCACCGATCCCGCGGTCTCCGACGCGGTGAAGAAAGTGCTCGCGCCGCAGGGCTTCCACGTCGCCTTCGACGACGGCTCCGGCGCCGACGTCTGGTTCCGCGATCCCGTGCCCACCGCCGGCAATCCGCCGCGCGACAACGCCGGGCAGATGTATGCGTTGCCGGAAGCGGTGCTGGTGGGCGTGGTGCGTTTCGACAAGCAGACCAAGGACTACAAGGGCCTGCCGGTCCCGCCCGGCGCCTACACCCTGCGGTACGAGATGCAGCCCAACGACGGCGACCACCTCGGCACCGCGCCCACGCGCGACTTCCTGCTGGCCACGCCGGCGGCCTCCGACCCTGATCCCAACGCCGCCCTCGACTACCAGGCGCTGGTGGCACGCAGCCGCCAGACCAGCCGGACGCAACATCCCTCGGCCTTCAACCTGGTGACGGCGGAGGCGAAGCAGTATCCCAGCGTCTACGACGACGGCCAGGCGCACATCATCCTCGCCGTCAAGCTCAAGACCGACAAAGGCGAGCTGCCGCTGGCGCTGGTCGTGAAAGGCGTGGCCGCGCAGTAGACACCGCAGCACAGATCCTTCGTTTCGCGCGAATTGCTACAATCCTCGGCATTCGTATGCGACCAAAATTGTCTTGGTGCCGCGGTGCCGCCGTCGTCCTTCTCTCCGCCCTGATTGCTGCCGCGCAACCCACGGCCAAGCCGGCCGCGCCCGCCGGGGAGGCGCGCGCCGCCCGCTATCTCGACGCCGTCCGCGGCAATCCGCTGCTGCTGAACGCCTTCCTGCGCGCCCTGCCCAAGGGCGGCGATCTGCACAACCACTTGTCGGGCGCGGTCTATGCCGAGAGCTACATCGGCTTCGCAGCGCACGACGGGTTGTGCATTGACCGCCGGACGATGGCCATCGTGCCGCCGCCCTGCGATGCCATCGCGCCGCCGGAAAAGACCTGCGCCAACGTGGCCCGCCCGCCCGCCACCTGCGCGCAGAGCGACGCGACGCTCTATCGCGACCTGATTGACGCTTTCTCGATGCGCCACCTTGCCGGCCAGGAAGCCGGCCGGTATCACTTCTTCGATGCCTTCGGGAAGTTCGGCGCGGTCAGCCGCACCCACGTGGGCGAGATGCTGGCGGAGGTGGTGGGGCGCGCCGCGGCGCAGAACGAAAGCTACCTCGAGCTGATCCTTAATCTTGATCGCGGCCGCGCCACGGGGCTGGGCCAGCGCCTCGGCTGGGACGAAGATTTCGACCGCTTCCGCCAGCAGGTGGATGAGGGCGGGGCCGCCGAGATCGTCGCCACGGCGCGCCAATATCTCGACGCCGCCGAAGCCGACATGCGCGGGCGCTTCGGCTGCGTCCCGCCGGGTGCGCAAAGCATTGTCGCCGCTTCGCCCGGCTGTGCCGTCACCGTGCGCTACGTCTACGAGGTGTATCGCGGGCTGCCCCGGGAGCAGGTCTTCGCGCAGATGCAGCTCGGCTTCGAAATTGCCGCCGCCGATCCGCGCGTGGTTTCCGTCAATCCCGTCATGGCGGAAGACGGCTTCACCTCGATGAGCGACTTCGACCTGCACATGCGCATGTACCAGTACTTCCACCGGCTCTATCCGCAGGTGCGCCTGGCCATGCACGCGGGCGAACTGGCCCCGGGACTGGTGCCGCCGCAGCTGCTGGGCACGCACGTGCGCGCTTCGGTGGCGGCGGGCGCGGAGCGCATCGGGCACGGCGACGACGTCATGTACGACCCACATCCGCTGGCGCTGCTCCGCGAACTGCGCGCCCGCAACGTCATGGTCGAAATCTGCCTCACCAGCAACGACCAGATCCTGGGCGTGACCGGCGCGCGCCATCCGCTGCCGCTGTATATGAAGTACGGCGTCCCGGTGGCGCTTGCCACCGACGACGAGGGCGTCTCGCGCTCCGATATGACCCGTGAATACCAGCGCGCCGTGGAGACCTACCACCTCGCGTACGCTGACCTGAAGAAATTCGCGCGCACCAGCCTGGAGCACGCCTTCGTGGACGCGAAAACCCGCACGACACTGCTGCAAGACCTCGACCGCCGCTTCGCCGCCTTCGAGCAGACCTGCTGCGGGGAGTAGCGTTCACCACGAAGGCACGAAGTAGGCAAAGCAAAAAGGCAGAAGTTTAAGACGGCTGCAGCCGAAAGCAGGCGGGTTGGGCGCCATCGGCGTGGTGATGCGGGCGCAATGCACAGATCCTTCGCGCACAACCCAGGCGCGCTCAGGATGACGCCCCGTTTTTCCTTTTGTCTCTCCCCTGCTCACTTCGTGGCTTCGTGACTTCGTGGTGAGACCGCGGCCAGGACGGCGCGCGCCAGCGCCGTCTTCGCCTCATCGGACGTCATCAGGGTGTCGCAGAAGCGGGCGCGGACGCCGAGGGCCTCGAGGTCGGCGCCCAGCGCCGCGTCCTGGCGGTCGGCCACCAGCACATCGAGGAAATCGAGGTAAGCCTGGGCCACGCCGACGGCGGAAACCGCCAGCCCGGCGGCGCGCATCAGGTCGCCCGCCGGACCGCTGACCGCCGCGCCGCCGACAATCGGGCTGACGGCGGCAATCGGCGCTGTGGTGGCGCGCAGCGCGGCCCGCATTCCCGGAACCGCGAGAATCGGCCCAATGCTGGTGATGGGATTCGACGGCGCGATGATCACCGCCGCCGCGCCCGCGATCGCTTCCAGCACCCCCGGGGCCGGCCGCGCTTTTTCCGCGCCGGCAAAGCGCACGCCGCTGGCCGGGACCCGGTGGCGTTCGCGCACGAAGTACTCCTGAAAGCTGAGCTCGCCGCCGGGCGTCGCCACCCGCGTCTCGACGCGGCCGTCGGTCATGGGGAGGACGCGCGTCTTGGCGCCGAGACGCTCGCCGAGTTCCGCGGTCACTTGCGTCAGGGTCGCGCCCTGGGCGAGGCGTTGCGTGCGGTAGAGATGCGTGGCGAGGTCGCGATCGCCGAGGGAGAACCACGCCGGCTGCTGGAGCGAGTGCATGCGCGCCAGGCACGCGAAGGTATCGCCTTCCAGGCCCCAGCCACGCTCGCGGTTCAGCAGCCCGGCCAGGCCGTAGGTGATGGAATCGAGGTCCGGGGAGACGTGCAGCCCCCACCAGGCGAGGTCGTCGCCGGTGTTGACGATGGCGGTGAGGTCGGGGGGCGCGACCACCTGCTGCAGTCCCTGCAGAAACTTGGCGGCGCCGGTACCGCCGCACAGGACGGCGATCACGCCGCCCTCGCAAAGCCATCGGGGGTGGCGGCGGCGCGCAGGCGCGCGGCCAGCAGCGGCGGCGCCGCCCGCAGCACCTGCGGCAGGAAGCCGGGATAAACCGGCAGCCGCGGCCGCAATTCGTAGCCGGCAGCTGCGGTGCGGCGCTGGAGCTCGGCCAGGTGCGGCCACGGCGCTTCCGGATTGATGTAGTCGGGAGTGACCGGCGAGACGCCGCCCCAGTCGTTCAGGCCGGCGCTGAGCAGCGCTTCGTAATCCGGGCAGGAGAGGTTCGGCGGCGCCTGCACGTTGATGTCGCGCAGGAGCAGGCGCGCGACGGCCACGGTGCGCAGCAGGTCGCCGCGGGAGGGCTCCGGCGTGCCGCGCATCGGGATGCGGTCTTTGGCGCGGAAGTTCTGCACGATCACCTCCTGGATGTGGCCGAACTCCCGGTGCAGCCCGGCAATAGCCAGGAGCGAATCCACCCGGTCGGCGAGCGATTCCCCGATGCCAAGCAGGATGCCGGTGGTGAACGGCACCCCGGCGCGGCCGGCATCGCGGATGGTCTGCAGGCGGCGCGCGGGGAGTTTGTCGGGAGCGTCGGCGTGGCAAGCGAGCGTGGCGTTGGTGCTCTCCAGCATCAGGCCGAGGCTGGCGGCCACCGGCTGCAGGCGCGCGATCCACTCCGCGCTCATCAGCCCGGGATTGGGATGCGGCAGCAGGCGCGTTTCGCGCAGCACCAGCTCACACATCGCCGCCAGGTAGTGCAGCGTGGAGTTATACCCCAGCCGCCGCAGTTCCTCCTGCATCTCGGGAAACGCGGCCTCGGGTTTGTCGCCGAGGCTGAAGAGCGCCTCGGTGCAGCCCAGGCGCTCGCCGGCGCGCGCCACCGCCAGCACTTCGTCGGGGGTCATGGTGTGGGCGCCGGGCTCGCCAGGGGAGCGGCGAAACGCGCAGTAGCTACAGTAGTCGCGGCAGAGGTTGGTCAGCGGGATAAAGACCTTGCGGGAGTAGGTGACGACGCGGCCGTGAAACGCGGCGCGCACGGCGCGCGCCGCCGCCAGCAGCGCCGGCAGATCTTCTTCGGAGCAGCGCAGCAGTTCCTCCGCCACCGCCGGCGAGGGCGCGGCGTGCGCGGCCTCGGTCTCGAGGTAGCCGTGGACTACATCCGATGCCGTTGTCGTCGCCATGCGCTACTGCTTCCTGATGACGCCGCAGGCGATGCGGTCGCCGGCATTCCCCGCGGGATCGGTCATCAGGTCGTCGGCCTTGGCGTGCACGACGAGCGCCGTGCCCCCATTGGCAAACACGGAATTGGCGCCGTCGCCCAACGTGACGCGGTCGTTGCGGATGGTGACCTTCGCCGTGCCGTTCTTCGCCGCGGTGAAGTTGTCCATGTCGCCGGCGTGCGCCCCGGCGGGATTCTTCAGCCCGTGCTTTTTGCCCTCCGGGTTGAAGTGCGGCCCGGCAGACTTGAAGTCCGGGCCCTCGCACTGCGCCGCCTGGTGAATGTGGATGGCGTGCTCGCCGGGCGTCAGGTTCTTCAGGTTGAGTTTCAGCGTGACGCCGTTGGCGCGCGGGTCGCCGCTGAGCGTGACCGTGCCCACGTCCTTGCCCTGGCCGTCTTGCAGCGCGACGGTCTGGCTGGTTTTAGTCTTGGGCTTGTCTTTCGCCTTGTCCTGGCCGGCGGCCACGGCGCCCAGACTAAAGACCAGCGCGATGACCAGTAGTTGCGGGAGTCGCATGCCGCACCTCGTCGTGAAATGAGATCACGGGATGATATACCGGCGGCGCAAATGCGGTAAGACGCGGCGGGGGAAGGCAATCATCCGGTGGACAGCTCGCGGCTGCCCTGCACGTTTGGGGGACAAGCAGCGCGGGGCTGCGAGATTCGTGTTTTCTTCGCCAGTGAGCGGCGCGGGTGTATAATGCCGCCCGCATCCTAAAACATCTTGCCGGCCCGGGGCGCGAGGCGCGAAAACCCGCTCTGGGTGCCGGATCCGGAGGCCATCATGGCGGACGAGCGAAGCCGGGCGATTGACCTGGCGCTGGCGCAGATCGAAAAGCAGTTTGGCAAGGGCTCGATCATGCGGCTGGGATCGAAAGAGGCCGTGGTGCCCATCGCCGTCATCCCCACCGGCTCCATCTCCTTCGACGCGGCGCTGGGGGTGGGCGGGTTTCCGCGCGGCCGGGTGATCGAGATCTTCGGCCCGGAGGCGTCGCGGCAAGACCACCATCGCGCTGCAGGTCATCGCGGAAGCGCAGAAGACCGGCGGCATGGCCGCCTTCATCGACGCCGAGCACGCCCTCGATCCGAAGTACGCCAAGAAGCTGGGCGTGGACGTGGACAACCTCCTGGTCTCGCAGCCCGACTACGGCGAGCAGGCGCTGGAGATCACCGAGGCGCTGGTGCGCTCGGGGGCGATTGACGTGCTGGTCATCGACTCGGTGGCCGCCCTGGTGCCCAAGGCCGAGCTGGACGGCGAGATGGGCGACAGCCACGTCGGCCTGCAGGCGCGGCTGATGTCGCAGGCGCTGCGCAAGCTCACCGGCACAGTCTCCAAGTCGCGCACCAGCCTGGTGTTCATCAACCAGATCCGCGAGAAGATCGGCGTCATGTTCGGCAACCCGGAAACCACCACCGGCGGCCGCGCGCTCAAGTTCTACACGTTCGGTGCGGATTGATATCCGGCGCATCGCCGCCATCAAGGAAGGCGACACCGTGGTGGGCTCGCGCACCCGGGTCAAGGTGGTGAAGAACAAGGTGGCGCCGCCCTTCCGCGAGGCCGAATTCGACATCATGTACGGCGAGGGCATCAGCCGCGAAGGCGACCTGCTGGACATTGCCGCCAACCACAACATCGTCGAGAAGTCGCGGCTCGTGGTTCAGCTACCAGGGCGAACGCATCGGCCAGGGGCGCGAAAACGCCAAGCAGTTCCTCAAGGAAAACCGCGACATCACCGCCAAGCTCGAGGTCGAAGTGCGCAAGGAGTTGGGCCTGCTGGCGCCCGCGGTGCCCGCGCCCGGTCCGGCCCCCGACTACGCCAAGGTCGAAGCCAAGGGCGCGGTGGCGCGGCGATAGGGACGCAGCAGTTGCGCTGAGAATTTGTCATCCCGAGCGCAGCGAGGGATCTGGGTTTTAGCTCGAAACTCGAAACGCGAAACGCGAAACTGGTTCTCCCCGAAACACGGTGGACGCTCCAGCCATGGCGGAAGGCTCGCCCGCGCCATCCTCCGGGCGCGGTCGTAGACTCGTGCTGCGCATGCTGCGGGAACTCCTTTTGCTAGCTGTCGCGTTCTACGTGGCCCTGGGCCTCTACGGCTGGTTCCTGGCCGACCGGGTCATGTTCCAGCCGCATCCGTCCTCGTATCGCGACGACGCCCGCATCCTCAAGCTGACCACGAAAAACGGGCAGCGCATCTCGGCCCTGCACCTGCCCAACCCCGCGGCGCGCTACACCTTGCTGGTCAGCCACGGGAACGCGGAAGACCTGGGGGACGACCCGGTGTGGCTGGGTGCGCTGCGCGACGCCGGGTTTAACGTCCTGGCCTACGACTATGAAGGCTACGGCACCAGCGAGGGGCGTCCCAGCGAGGGCGCTTTCTACGCCGACGAGGAAGCAGCCTACGACTACCTGCGCGACGTGCTGCACCTGGCGCCGGAGCAGATCATCCTGCTCGGCCGCTCGGTGGGGACCGCACCGGCGGTGTACCTGGCGGCGCGCCGCCCGGTCGCGGGCCTCATCCTGCAGAGCGGGTTTACCTCGGCCTTCCGCGTCCTCACCCGCGTCTCGCTCCTGCCCTTCGACCGCTTTCCCAGCTATCGCGACATCGGCCGCGTGCACTGCCCGGTCCTGATCATGCACGGCACCGCCGACGGGGTGATCGCCATCCAGCAGGGCAAAGCGCTGTACGGGATGGCGAAGGAGCCGAAGCGCGCCCTGTGGATCGAGGGTGCCGGGCACGACGACCTGTATATCGTGGGCGGAGCGCGTTACCTGGCGGCCATCCGCGACTTCGCCGCCAGCCTCGCGCCGGCGAAACCCTGAAGGCTTCGTCCCCTCGCGCCCCGGCTACGGCTTCTTCCCTGGCTCCCACTGGGGCACGAAGTCGGAGTTCGCCAGCCAGCGCACTGGCGCGATCATGGAGCCGATGGCCGCCGTCAGGTGCGCGAAGTCAAGGTGGGCGAGGTCGTCGCTGGGCCGGTGATAGTCGGGGTGCAGGCCGAAGCTGGAGACAGACTGCGCCACCACCCCGCGGCGTGCCAGCGCGATGTTGTCGGAGCGCTGGAAGAATTTCTGCTCCGGGCGCTGGTCGGCCACCAGCTTGGCGCCGTGCTGCACCAGGACCGGCCCCAGATTGGAGAGTTCCCAGCCGGCGAGCCAGAGTTCGTCGGGCTGCACCTTGGGGTCGGGGCGGCCGATCATCTCAAACTCCAGGTTGGCGACGAAGTGCTCGAGCGGCACCGGCGCATGGTCGAGGAACCAGCGCGAACCGAGGCCGCCCTTTTCTTCGCTGCCGAAGAGGGCGAAGACGACGGTGCGCTTCGGCGTGGCCGCGGCCCCCAGCGCGCGCGCCAGTTGCAGCACGGCGACGCAGCCGGAGGCGTCGTCATCGGCGCCGTTGTAGATGTCGTCGCCATTCACCGGCGGCCCGACTCCGAGGTGGTCGAGGTGCGCCGAGAGCAGAATGGCCTGCTGGACGAGCCTGGGATCGCTGCCGCGCAGAATTCCGACCGTGTTCCAGGTGTAGCTTTTCTGTTCCGGGCCCGCCGGGGCTTCGACGGTGATGGTAGTTCCTTCCGGGAGGGCGGCGAGCGCCGTGGCTGCGGCCTGGTTCAGCACGACCACATTGCCCGCGCCCATGGCCGCGTCGCCGAGGCGCGGCAGGCGCTGGCCACGCGCCTCCCAGGTCTGCGCAAAGCGCGACGGCGCCAGCAGCAGCGCCATGGCGGCGCCCTGTTGCAGCGCCTGCGTCGCGGCGTTGAAGCCGTCCTTGGGGTCCACCAGGACAATGGCGCCCTTCTGCACCGGGGCGTTGGCCCCCGGCAACCGCTGCAGGGGGCCGGAAACCTTCTCCGCCGGCAGGCCGAGCACGATGACTTCGTGCCCATGGGTCCAGCGCGTCTCGCTGCCGGCCGCGGCGAACGACAGCACCGGCGGCGCGGCCGCGACGCGCGTCACGATGGTCGCCATCTGCACGTAGCTGCCGTTGTCGCCGGCGGGCGCGATGCCGTAGCGCAGCAGCTCGCTGCCGAGGTAGTGCGCGGCCAGCTCTTCGTCGTGTGTGCCGCTGCCCCGTCCGCGCAGCGCGTCATTGGCGAGGAAAGTCTCTTCGGCGCGGATGCACTCGGCGCAGACCTCGGGCGCCGCGACCACGGCCGCCGTCCGGGCGGGAGTAGTGTGGGCGGGTTGCGAGGAGCGCGGTTTCGTCGGCAGCTGGGCGCCGGCGGCGCCGGCCAGCATCATCACGAGGGCGAACCACCGGGTGAACAACCGAGAGGGCTTGCGCATGGTCACCTGAGAAAAGAAGAACACTTTACCTGATTTGCCGTCTTCGTACAGAAGGGGAGCGCGCGAAGCTGTTAGAATTTTTGTGCCCATGCGCCAGCAGGCCACCAGTCTGATCATCGCCGTCGCGTTGTTGACGGCGGCAGTAGGGTGTGGCGACTTCTTTCTCTCGCCGGGCACGGTGGTGGCGCTGACCCTCACGCCGGTCAACGCCGCCATCACCCCCAGCAATACCGAGCAATACACGGCGAACGCCACGCTCGCCGATGGCACGACCAAGGACGTCACCAGCACCGCCGCCTGGAGTTCTTCCAATACCGGGGTGGCGACCATCAACAGCGCTGGCCTGGCGACCGGCGTGGCCCTCGGCACCACCACCATCACCGCCAAGTCGGGCGCCGAAACCGCTACTACCCAGCTCACCGTCAGCACCCGGGTCATCAGCTCCATCGCGGTTTCGCCCACCAACCAGACCCTGGTTACCGGGCAGACCCAGCAGTACACCGCCACCGCCACCTTTTCCGACGACACCCAGGGCAACGTGACCACGCAGGTCACGTGGACGACGGGCAACACCAGCATCGTCACCATCAGCGCCGCTGGCCTGCTCACCGCCGTCGGGGTGGGGACGACCTCGGTGAGCGCGACTTCTGGTACCATCTCCGCCGCCACCAACGTGACGGTGAACGCCTTCTGATGGGGACGGCAACCAGTTCGGTGAAAACGATCGGCATCAGTACCGGCGGCGGTGACTGCCCGGGGCTGAACGCCGTCATCCGCGCCGCGGTTAAGAGCGCGATCGGCCGCTACGGCTGGCGGGTATTCGGCATCGAAGACGGCTTCGACGGCCTCATCTGGCCGGAGCGGACGCGCGAGCTGACGCTCGACGACGTGGGCAGCATTCTGCCGCGCGGCGGCACCATCCTCGGCACCACCAACCGCGGCAATCCCTTTAAGTACAAAGTCAAGGAGAACGGGGTCGAGGTGGAGCGCGACCTGTCGGCCCAGGTGGTGGCCAACGCCCGCGCCCTCGGCCTGGACGCCATCATCGTGATCGGCGGCGACGGTACCCAGGCGATCGGCTACGACCTCCACCGTAAAGGCATCAACGTGGTCGGGGTGCCGAAGACCATCGACAACGACCTGTCTTCCACCGACGTCACCTTCGGCTTCGACAGCGCCCTGCACACCACCATGGATGCGGTGGACAAGATCCATACCACGGCCGAGTCGCACCACCGCATCATGCTGGTGGAGGTGATGGGGCGGGAGGCGGGCTGGATCGCGCTGGAGACCGGGCTGGCGGGCGGCGCCCACGTCATCCTGCTGCCGGAGATGCCGTTCTCCATCCAGCGCGTGTGCCAGTTCGTGGAGGAGCGCTCGGCGAGCGGCAAGAAGTTCACCATCATCGTGGTCGCCGAGGGCATCCAGTTGCCGGCGGACCTGGAGCCGCTGTACCAGAACGAAAAGCGCCGCCGGCTGCGCACCGGCGCGGTGGCCGCCGTCATCGGCGACGCCATCGGCATGTGCTCCAAGCGCGAGGTGCGGGTCACCGTCCTCGGCCACATTCAGCGCGGCGGCTCGCCTTCCCCGTTTGACCGCATCCTGAGCACGCGCTTTGGGGTGGCGGCGGTGGAGCTGATTGCCCAGGGGCAGTTCGGCCGCATGGTCTGCCTGCGCGGCAACCGCATCGAGTCGGTGCCCATCGCGGAAGTCATTGGGCAGGTGAGGCTGGTTGATCCCAACGGCGAGCTGGTGCGCACCGCCAAGGCCATCGGCGTCTGCTTTGGCGACGGCGTGGCCACCCTTCCTGGCGGCGCCACCTAGAAGCCATCTCATAAATCATTTTCGGAGGGGCACGGCTCAGTAGGTCAGGGCTTCAGCCCTGACTCGCGAAGCGACCGCGCCCGCGCCGCCGCGTGCGCTATATTGATTCCGTAGTGATTCCCGCTGCAATCCAGAGTTCCGCCCGCCCGCAGCCGCGGACGTGCCGGGGTGTCGCGCTGGGCGTGCTGGCGCTCCTGCTGCTGCTCAGCGCCTGCCGCCGCGGGGGGCCCTTGACCCACGAGTACGCCTGGGTCGCGGCTTCCCAGGTGAACCTGCGCGACCGTGTTTCCGCCCTCTACAACCGCGTGGGAGCGGTCAAGAACGGGGAGCGCGTCGAGGTGCTGGAACGCCAGAAGCGGTTTGTCCGGGTGCGCGCCGCGGACGGCAAAGAAGGCTGGGTGGAGCAGCGTTACCTGGTCGGGGCGCCGGTGTTCGACGCGCTGCAGAAACTGGCGCAGGATGCCGGCAGCATGTCGCCGCAGGGCAACGCCGTGACCCGCGCCGTGCTCAACATGCACGTCGCCCCCGGACGCGACACCGACTACCTCTACCAGCTCAAGGAAGGGGAGCGCATCGAGCTGCTGCAGCGCGGCACGGCGGAAAAAAACGCCGCCCGAACGCCGGCGCCGGTGAAACACGCCACCCCGGGCGCCGCACCGGATGCCGAAGCTCCGCCGCCGCCGCTGGAAGACTGGTGGCTGGCGCGCGACACGCAGAAGCACGTCGGCTGGGTGCTGGCACGCCTCGTGGACATCGACGTCCCCCTCGACATCGCGCAGTACGCCGAGGGACAGCGCATCGTGGCGGCGCGCGTCTTGAATTACCTCCAGGACCCCGGGTATGAGCCGCCGGCAGAGCAGAATTCCCCGACCGGGGCGCTGCTGCCGCCGCCCGCCGCCGCTGCGCCGGGGGCCGATTACCACCGCCGTCCGCAGTACCTGGTGCTGCTCACCGAACCGCGCGACGGCCTGCCCTTCGACTACAACCAGGTGCGCGTCTTTTCCTGGAACCTGCGGGCCCACCGCTATGAGACCGCCTACCGCGAACATAATCTGGTCGGCATTTTTCCGGTCAGCAGCGGAGAGAAAAACTTCGGCAAGGAAGGCACGCTGCCGGCGTTCACGTTGCGCTTACAGGACGAGAACGGGCAAACCGTCACCCGCGAGTACAAGCTCAATGGCCCCATGGTGCGGCGCGTCACCGCGCCCGGCCAGCCGCCAACCCGCCTGGCGCGGCCTCCCGCCACCCATCGCCGGGCATCGCCGCGCAGCAAACACCGCTAGTTCATCGCCGGCCGGAAGGTCCGCCGACCCTCACGAATAGAAGGCCGCGATGGCGTCCACCACGTACTGCTGCTCGTTCGTGGTGAGTGCCGGGGCCAACCACCTGGTCGTTGAGCGAATTCAAAAAGTGGAAAGGGTGGAAGTGCCTTTGTTTCAGCGGCTTACATCAAGCCGCTTGCGGCGCGAATTCGCAATCGTCGATTCGCGTCGCGCGCCGCCTGCACCTTCGCCTACGTGCAGAGTGTTGGCGCTTGTAGCCACAGAGGATGCTCTCAAGCAGCAACCCAAAGCATAAGTCTTGACAAAATATCACATTAGATATAATCTAATTGCTTTATGGGCGCCGACGCGATCAAACGATCCTTGGAAGGCGGCGGGTTGCGGTGCACTCCGCAGCGCTACGCCGTGATGGCATTCTTGATGGAACACAACCGCCATCCCACGGCTGCGGAAATCTTCGCAGCCGTGAATCGCGTGGATCCGCGCTCTTCAAGGGCCACGACTTATAACAATCTGCGGGACCTGGTGCAGGCGGGTTTGGTGCGTGAAGTGGCCGTCGAGGGCCGCGCCGCGCGATTCGATGCGAAAGGCATGCGACATCACCACTTCATCTGCGACCGCTGCGGCAAGGTTGAGGACATCGAGTGGTACGACGTGCCCAGGCCTGCCTCGCGGTCTCTCGGTAAGCGGATTCTTCGCGAATGCGAACTCATTTTCCGGGGACTCTGCACCAAGTGCGCGCTCCGCGACACGCTTCCCGTTAAAGGTCGCAGGCGCGCGGATACCCGATGAATGGCGCGCGTCGGCAAAGCGTGGCCGGCGATTGCGCGCATGAGAAGGCCAGGATGGTTTTGTATTTCATCGCCGTCCTTCTGGGCTAGTACGAAGGAGGGTGAACTCATGGAAAAAGAACCCGCCAAGCAGGAGCAAAACATGTCAACCGAATCCAAGTGCCCCGTAATAGGCGGCGCTCGCAGACATACGGCCGCGACGAATGCGGACTGGTGGCCAAATCAGCTGAACCTGAAAATCCTGCACCAGCACTCCCCCCTGTCCGATCCTATGCACAAGGGGTTCAACTACGCGGAAGCATTCAAGAGCCTCGACCTGAATGCCGTGATCAAGGACCTGCATGCCTTGATGACGGACTCGCAGGATTGGTGGCCGGCCGACTTCGGCCACTATGGCCCACTCTTCATTCGTATGGCATGGCACAGCGCGGGTACGTACCGCATCGGCGACGGCCGCGGCGGGGCAGGCTCCGGCACACAACGTTTTGCGCCCCTTAATAGCTGGCCGGACAATGTGAACCTCGATAAGGCCCGCCGGCTGCTCTGGCCGATCAAGCAGAAATACGGCCGGAAAATCTCCTGGGCCGACCTCATGATTCTCGCTGGTAATGTGGCATTGGAGTCGATGGGGTTCAAGACCTTCGGTTTCGGCGGCGGTCGCGAGGACGTCTGGGAGGCCGAAGAGGACATTTACTGGGGCCCGGAAGGCAAGTGGCTGGCGGACGAGCGCTACAGCGGCGAGCGTGATCTGGCGAATCCTCTCGGCGCGGTTCAGATGGGCCTGATCTACGTCAATCCGGAGGGGCCCCAGGGCAAGCCGGATCCAGTTGCCGCAGCCCGGGATATCCGGGAGACGTTCGCCCGCATGGCGATGAACGACGAGGAGACCGTTGCGCTCATTGCCGGCGGGCACACGCTCGGCAAGACCCACGGCGCTGGCGACGCGTCACTGGTGGGCCCAGAGCCGGAAGCCGCCAGCATCGAGGAGCAGGGCCTCGGCTGGAAGAGCAAGTTTGGCACGGGCAAAGGGGGTGACGCGATCGGCAGCGGCCTGGAAGTCATTTGGACCACGACGCCTACGAAGTGGAGCAACAACTTCTTCGCGCACCTGTTCGGCTACGAATGGGAACTGACCAAGAGCCCGGCCGGTGCACATCAGTGGAGACCGAAGAATGGCGCTGGCGCCGGTACGGTGCCCGATGCGCACGATCCATCCCAGCGTCACGCGCCATCCATGCTGACCACGGATCTCTCCTTGCGGTTCGACCCTGCTTACGAAAAGATCTCACGGCGCTTCTACGAGAATCCGGATCAGTTCGCAGACGCGTTCGCGCGGGCGTGGTTCAAGCTGACGCACCGCGACATGGGCCCGATCTCGCGGTACCTTGGCCCGCTCGTTCCGAAGGAGCCCCAGCTGTGGCAAGACCCTGTTCCCGGAGTGGATCATAAATTGATCGGGGAGCGGGACTTCGCTGCTCTGAAGGCCAAGATCCTCAATTCCGGACTGTCGATCTCCCAACTGGTCACCACTGCCTGGGCGTCGGCGGCGACGTTCCGCGGCTCCGACAAGCGCGGCGGGGCGAACGGGGCGCGCATTCGCCTGGCTCCGCAAAAGGATTGGGAAGTAAACCAGCCGGTCGTACTGGCGAAGGCTCTCAAGACGCTGGGCGCGATCCAAAAGGAGTTCAACAGCTCGCAGTCCGGGGGAAGAAGGTCTCGCTTGCCGACCTGATCGTGCTGGGCGGCTGCGCCGCCGTCGAGGAAGCTGCGAAAAGGGCCGGGCACAAGGTGAAGATTCCCTTCTCGCCGGGGCGCACGGATGCTTCGCAGAAGCAGACCGATGTGGAATCATTCGCTGTACTGGAGCCGACCGCGGACGGGTTCCGCAACTACCTCCGGAACGGACACCCAATGCCGGCGGCGGAGCTGCTGGTGGATCGGGCGCAGTTGCTGACGCTGACTGCCCCCGAGATGACGGTACTCATCGGTGGCCTGCGCGCCCTGAATGCTAACTTCGGGCATTCCCAACACGGCGTCTTCACCCACCGGCCCGCGACGCTGACGAATGATTTCTTCGTCAACCTGCTCGACATGAATACGAAGTGGGAGCCCTCCTCTACATCCGAAGGCGTGTATGAGGGGCGCGATCGCGCGACGGGCAAAATCAAGTGGACCGGCACGCGTGTCGACCTTGTGTTCGGTTCGAACTCACAGCTGCGCGCAATCGCGGAAGTCTACGCATGTGACGACTCGAAGGAGGCGTTTGTGAAGGACTTCGTGGCTGCGTGGAACAAGGTGATGAACCTTGATCGCTACGACCTGGCCTGAGTCTCGGGGGAAACGAGAGCTGTCAACTTGGTACTACTCCCCATTCCTGCAGTTGGGACCGGCGGCTGATCCCCGGATGACCTGCGCGCCAGCCGCCCCAAGCGGCTGGCGCGCACCCTCTTTTCTTCCTGATGTGCTCTCCGGCTGGTACTAGCGAAATTGCAACAACTCAGGCGCGTGACAAGCCGTCGCCTACGAGTAGAAGGCCGCGATGGCGTCCACCACGTACTGTTGCTCGTCCGCGGTGAGTTCCGGGAACATGGGCAGGGCGAGCACCTCGGCGCAGGCGCGCTCCGCCTCGGGGAAGGCGCCGGCGTCGTAGCCGAGCCAGCCCAGCGCGGGTTGCAGGTGCAGTGGCACCGGGTAGTAGACCTCGGTGCCGATGCCGCGCTCGGCGAGGAAGCGCCGCAGGGCCTCGCGATCGTGCGCGCGCACCGTGTACTGGTGAAAGATGTGGTGCGCCTGCGCCGCCACCTGCGGCGCTACTACGGGGGTGGCGCGCGACGCTTCCCGCCCCGCCAGCCCGGCGCTGCGCAGCAGGTCGGTGTAATGCTCGGCGTGCGCGTGGCGCGCCTGGTTCCAGCGCTCCAGGTAGCGCAGCTTCACCCGCAGCACCGCCGCCTGCAGCGCGTCGAGGCGGCTGTTCCAGCCCAATTCCTCGTGGTGATAGCGCTGGCGGCTGCCGTGATTGCGCAGGACGCGCAGGCGCTCGGCCACGCCCGCATCGCGCGTCGTGACCAGGCCCGCGTCGCCGGCGGCGCTGAGGTTCTTGGTGGGGTAGAAGCTGAACGCGGCAACGCGCCCCAGCGTGCCGGCCCGCGTCCCGCGCCACGCCGCGCCAAAGGCCTGCGCCGCGTCTTCAATCAGCGCCAGGTTGAACTCGCTCGCCAGCCGCGCGAACGCGTCCATATCGGCGCATTGCCCGAAAAGGTGCACCGGCAGGAGCGCCCGCAGGGTGGCCGAGCGCGCCTCCCGCAACTTGCCTTCTACCAGCGCCGGATCGAGGTTGAACGTCTCCGGGTGAATGTCCACCAGCAGCGGCCGCGCGCCCGCGCGCACGATGGCGCTCACGCTAGCGAAGAAGCTGAAGGGGGTAGTCAGGACCTGGTCGCCCGGCCCGATACCGCAGGCCAGCAGCGACAGCCACAGCGCGTCCGTCCCGGAGGCGCAGCCGACCGCGTGGCAGCCGCCGAGCCAGGCGCCCGCCTCGCGCTCGAAGGCCGCCACTTCCTCCCCCAGGATGAAGTGGTGCGAGGCGACCACGCGCTCCAGCGCCTGCATCACCTCGTCGCGGATGGGCGCGTACTGGCGCCCGAGGTCGAGCAGCGGCACTTCGGTGACGCGGGTCTCCCGCGGCTTGGATTGAGGGATCGCCATAGGGGCCAGGGGGAGCCACGATTCTAGCACCCGGGCGCGGGCCGGCCGCGCCGGAGGACCAGAGCTGCCTAGGAGGGCGGGGTTTCCGCTGCGGGTGGTTCTGGCGCTGCGAAGCGTATCTGGGGCGCCTGCCATCCGCGGCCGCGGTCGAGAGCCGTGGCGCATTGTTTCAGGTCGCGCACCAACTCGCCGACTTCCACGCCACAGCAGCGCGGCGCAAACGCTTCCAGGTTCCCGATGGCGCGCGCCAGCACCGAGCGCGCGCCCGCGAGGTTCCCGGTCGCGTGATGGTGCAGCGCCACCGCCGCCTGCGTCAGCCCTTGCAGAAAACGCTTGGGCTCGCCGGAGGTGGCGCGCCACGCGTCTTCCAGCGCCTCGTGCGCGTCGTAAAAGCGCGCGGCGTTGAAGAGCGCAATGCCGTGGCGCAGTTGGTCGGCAGTGGTCACGCCCAACGATAGCAGGCTCAGCTGCAAGCCTTGATCTCTGGCGGCAAAATAAAAAGCTCCAAGACTAGAGCTTGAGCTTGTGGCTTGGAGCCTACGCGCTACTTCCCGAACAGCCCGTAATGGCTCGCCGCGGCCATGAAGAAGAGCATGGGAATCGAGAGCCAGGCGTTGGTGCGCGAGGCGAGGAAAGCCTGCCGCCCCAGCTTGGGACCATCGGCTGGCGGCGTGCCCGCCAGCGCCCCGTTGATGATCTTCTTGTTGTTACGCCAGATGATGCCCCACACGTTCAGCATCATGAACCAGCCGTAGCCGCCGCCGAGCCCGATGGCGATCAGGCGGTTGCTCTCCCACTCGCGGTCGTTGAAATAAAGCCAGAGGTAGGAAGCAGCGGCGATCAGGATGGCGACCAGGACCGCGTAGATCCAGCCGTTGTTCAGCGCCTTCACCCCCGGCGCCGCGCTCACGATGGCGAACTCGATCGCCCACGCCACGGTCCACAGAACCAGGAACAGACCGATCACTTTGCCGGTGGTCATGCTGCTGCTGCTGCTGTAGTTGGCGGCGTCCACGGCGACGATCGTCTGCGCCCAGTACCAGAAGCCGGCGAACACCGTCACCACCGCCGACCAGCGGAACCACCACAGCGCCGGCAGCGTCAGGTTCTTGAAGACGTTCTGCTTCACCGGCGCCTCGGTCACCGACTTCATGAACGGCACGTTGATCAGGTTGAAGAAGTAGAGCAGGCCGATCCAGGTGATACCGGCGAGAAAGTGGACCGAGCGCAGGATGATCTGCAGGTTTTCCGAGCCGGTGTGGTCCGGCATCACGAGCGCAAGCAAACTAACGTGCATGGGTTCCCTCCGCGGCGTGGGCAGAGCCGCCTGGTTGCCCGCCGGCAAAACAGCGATTCCGTGTCGCACCGATTCTCCACGCCCTGCCGCGGTTGTCAATCGTCAGCGGGGGTGCGAGGTGACTCTGGAAGGCCGGGAAGAACGTTTCATGCCGCCATGAATGCGGCGTTTCCCGGCACGCCATGACACTGGCTGTGCGCGGCCAGGCTCACTGCTTGGCCGCGGCCAGTTTGCTGCGCAATTCGTCGGGAAAATTGACGATGAAGGTCACCTTCGACACCTGTTTCTGCGCATCGCCGCCGGCATCGCTCAGGATCGCGATGCGCTTGCCGTCCGGATGCAGGGCAAAGTCTACGTTCATCGGCCCGCGGTCGCCGATTACCACATTGCTCCAGAGCCGCGGGCTGTCCGCACGGAACGAGTCGCCCGCCGCGCTGTAGCTCGCCACCATCATGCGCCGTTCGGCACTGGTGTAGAAAATCTCGTGTCCGCTGCGCGACCACTGCGGAAAGAAGCCGCCTCCCTGCGAGATCTGCCACCGGCCGCCGGGTCCGGGAAACGGCCTGACGTAGACCTCGGGCGCGCCCGATTCATTACTCTCGTAGGCCAGCCATCGTCCATCGGGCGAGAACGACGGGTTCACTTCGAAGGCGGGGGTGTTCAGGAACGGCTGCGGCGCACCTGCCTTCCATCCTGACTTGTCGTCTCCCTCCAGCGTCACCCACAGCAGGTCCTGATCGCCTCCGGTACCCACCTGGGTAAAGACCAGGACCTTTCCATCCGGCCGCCAGGCCATGGGTCCAAACCGGTATTTGCTCTCCAGCAGGCGCTGCGCGTCGCCGCCGCCGTCGGCCCGCTTCCACCACAGCGAGAAGCCGCCTCCCCGGTCGTCGCTCGCGTAAGCAATGCGCTTGCCGTCCGGAGTCCACGCCGGGAAGGCATTGCTGCCACCGCCGAAGGTCAGGCGTGCCGCCACGTTGCGCTGCCAGTCGTAGACCCAGATGTCCTGCGCTCCCCCCTGTTCCATCCCCAGCGCCAGGGACTTGCCGTCCGGCGAAAGCGTGATGGCCCAATAGGTGGCTACCTCTTTTCGCAGCGGCGTGATCTTGCCGTCGCTCGCCAGCCAGTCCACCTGGAACGCCTCGGCAGAATCGTGCCCGGAGATGTAGGCAGCGATCCCCGAGTCCGCGAACGACACCTGCGCCCCGGCATTGCCGAAATTGGCCACCACCCGCTCCAGCAGCGGCACTGGCTGGCCCAGCAGCGCCAGCCGCGGCGCGTCGAACCGTACCCCGAAAAGCGTTCCCTCGTGGATAAACACCAGGAACCCGCCGTGCACATAGTGCGGCCCGTATCCCCCGTGCAAGATCTGCTTCTTCTCCCCGGTGGCCACCACCTGGGCCACGATGTCGGCGTTCTCGTAGTTGTTCCCATCATTGCTGGTGTTGTAGATCACGACCTTGCCGCCGGGCAGGAACTGCGGCCAGCGATGCGTCAGTTCATTGCCCGCGCGCGTGCTGAAGGCCGTCGGCGTCCCGCCGCCGGCGGAAATGCGCGACAACCCGGTGCGGGTAAAGGGCGCAAAGATGATCGTTCCGTCTTCTCCCCACGCCCCGCCGCGATCGTCCTGGATGTCGCACAGTGTGACCACCGCGCCGCCCACCACCGCCACCTTCTTCAGCTTGTTCCCGGCAAAGAATGCCAGCCACTGCCCATCGGGCGAGAAGAAGGGATCGCGCGCTCCCTCGGTCCCTGGCACCGGAGCTGCCGACAACTGGTCCAGCATGCGGATGAAGAGCTGCCGCTGGTGCTGCGCATCCTCCGCCACGTACGCCATGCGCTTGCCATCCGGCGAGAGCAGCGCTGCCGCGCCGTACGACGTGTACAGGTGCCCTTCCGCTCCCCAGTCGGCACTCAGGCGCAGCACCGGGCGCGTCGGCGTGGCCTGCCACGGATGCCAGAGCAGCAGCGCCGCCAGCGCGCACAGTGCCATTCCCAGCCAGGGGACAGCAGAGCGCCAGGCAGCGGCTTGCGGCATCACAGGCGGACGAATCGCTTCGCCCGGCAACGCGTCGGCCGCTCCCAACGAGGCCTCTTCGATCGCGATGCGCGCATCGCCCACCGCCTGCAGCCGCGACTTCACGTCTTTGCGCAAGCAGCGTTCCAGCAGCTTGCGCATGCCGGCGGGCAGGTCCGGCGGCAGCGCCGCCCAATCCGGATCGCCGCGCACCACCGCTGCCAGCGTGTCGGTGACCGTCTCGCCGCCGAACGCCAGCTTGCCCGCCAGCATCTCGTACAGCACGCAGCCGAATGACCAGATGTCGCTGCGCCGGTCGACCGCCTTGCCTTTCGCCTGCTCGGGACTCATGTAGGCCGCGGTCCCCATGATCACGCCCATCCGGGTCGCGGCCGCGGTGAGGGTGGGTGAGGTCAGAGCGCTGCCGGCAGCCGCTTCGACGGCCAGCGCTTTCGCCAGCCCGAAGTCGAGCACCTTCACCCCGCCATCCGGCAGGAGCTTGACGTTGGCCGGCTTCAGGTCGCGATGGACAATGCCGTGCTCGTGGGCGTACTCCAGGGCTTCCGCAATCTGGCGGGCGATGGGGATCGCCTCGTCCGGCGCCAGGCGGCCCTGGGCGATACGCTCGGCCAAAGTGCGGCCTTCCACCAGTTCCATCACCAGCGCCAGAGACCCGCCCGCTTCTTCGACGCCATACAACGCCGCGATGTTGGGGTGATTCAGCGAGGCCAGCAGTTGCGCCTCGCGCGCCAAGCGGGGCAGCCGGTCGGGCTCGGCGCTCATCGCATCGCCCACCACCTTCAACGCGACCTCGCGCCCCAGCCGCGTGTCGCGCGCGCGGTACACCTCACCCATGCCGCCGGCGCCGAGCGGCGCGACGACTTCATAAGGACCGAGTTTGGTGCCGGGAGCGAGAGACATGCAGGTAAGGCGCATTATAGCGGCAGAGAGGATTGGCTCCCCTGCCGCGCTTGATAAGACTCCGGCTGGGCGCGTATCGTAAACAGCTTGGGCCGGGCGCGGCGCTCTCTCATGTCCGCTGGACGCTTTTGCCGGCGGCGAGCGTCAGGCCCTGCTTTGGGTTCGTCAAAGGAGATCGGCAGATGGAAAACAAGCCGGCGCAGAACATCCAGGACTCTTTCCTCAACACCGCCCGCAAGGACAAGACCAACATCACCATTTACCTGCTCAGCGGGGTGAAACTCAGCGGGCGCATCCGCTCGTTCGACAAGTATTCGGTGGTCCTGGAGACGAACAACCAGGAGCAACTCATCTTCAAGCACGCCATCTCGACCGTAGTGATGGCGAAGATGAGCCACCCGGCGGAGCCGCGGCCTGTCGCTGCCAGCGCGCCGTCCGCTGCCCCCAACGGCGCCCCGGTCGTCGCTCCTTCCGGCACGGAGGGGTAAGCCATTTCCGGCTCGCGGAGCCACTCGGACGTTCGCGCTCGCCGCCGGCGGGCGTCGGCCGCCGCTGCGCCTGACGAGGCCGCGGACGAGTCGTCGCGCTCTTTTCCGCCCTCCGCTCCCCCCTCCTCCGCCACCAGCTCCGGCGCTGAGCGCGCCTTCCTGGTCGGGGTGGAATTCCGCTCCCGGCGCGGCATTCCCGCGCCCCCGGGGAGCACCGCCATGCGCGCCCAGGCCCGCGGCGCGGCCGCTGCCCGCGAACCGGGCGACCGGCAGGAAGCCGCTGACCTCGATGCCGCCGAATCGCTCGCCGAATTGCGCGAGCTGGCCATGAGCGCCGGTGCGGTGGTGGTGGGCGAGGAATTACAGCGCCGCGACCGCCCCGACCCCGCCACCCTGATCGGCCGCGGCAAGCTGGCGGAGATCAGCGGCGCTGTCGCCGCTGGCCGCAGCGACCTCGTTCTCTTCGACCACGAGCTCACGCCCTCGCAGCAACGCAACGTCGAAGCCGAGCTGGGGGCGCGCGTCATTGACCGCACCCAGCTCATCCTCGACATTTTCGCCCGCCATGCGCGCACCCGCGAAGGCCAGTTGCAGGTAGAGCTGGCGCAGCTGGAATACCTGTTGCCGCGCCTCGCCGGACGCGGCCGCGAAATGTCGCAGCTGGGCGGCGGCATCGGCACCCGCGGACCCGGCGAAACCCAGCTGGAAACCGACCGCCGCCGCATCTATCGCCGCATCCGCCACATCAAGGAGCAGGTGGAAGACGTGCGCCGCCATCGCGAGCAGCAGCGGCAGCGCCGCGCTTCGGTGCCGGTGGCGACCGTGGCCCTGGTCGGCTACACCAACGCCGGCAAGTCCACGCTCTTCAACGCGCTCACCCACGCCGGCGTTCTGGCCTCGGCGCGCATGTTCGCCACTCTCGACCCCACCATGCGCGCGGTCACCCTGCCCTCGCGCCGCAAAGCGCTGCTGAGCGACACGGTCGGGTTCATTCGCAACCTGCCGCACACCCTGGTCTCCGCCTTTCACGCCACCCTGGAAGAGGTGCAGCGCGCGGCCCTCATCGTGCACATCAGCGACGTCACCAGCCCGCATGCGGCGGAGCAGGATGTGCAGGTCGAGGCGGTGCTGCGCGAGCTCGACGCCCACGCGACGCCCCGCCTCCACGTCTTCAACAAGATTGACCTGCTGCCCGCCAAGCAGCGCGAGACGCTGCTGGCCAGTGAGTCGGAGGAAGCCGTGTACTGCTCGGCCGCCCGGTCGCAGGGCCTGGAGCGGCTGCTGGCGCGGCTGGATGCCATGCTCGAGGTGGACCCGCTCAGCCGGGTGCGGCTGCGGGTGCCGCAGGCGGAAGGCAAGGTGCTGGCGCTGCTCGAGGCCCACGCGCGCATCGTGGCGCGCCGCTACCGCGGCGGCGTGGTCGAACTGGAAGTCGATGCCCCCGAATCACTCTTGCGCCGCCTGCGCGCCTTCGTGAAGGAATAGGGAAACACCCACCACAGACAGAGGCACCGAGGTTCGGTGTTTACGCCCGGGCCAGCCGTTGGCGAATGCGCCGTGCCGCCAGCGCCTCGCGGGTTTCCTGCGGCAGGTGGTAGGACTCGTCGTCGTTGGGATAGGCGCCGCTGGTGACGTCGCTCCGGAACTGCTCCACCGCGCTGCGGATGAGCGCGGCCGCATCGCCATAGCGGCGCACGAACTTGGCCGGCGGGGTGAACGTCAGGTTCAGGATGTCGTGGAAGACCAGCACTTGGCCATCGCACTCCGGCCCGGCGCCGATCCCGATGGTCGGGCACGCCACCTCGCGCGTGATCATGCCCGCCAGCTCGCGCGGCATGCCCTCCAGCACGATGGCAAACACTCCCGCGCGGTCCAGCGCCACGGCATCGCGCAGCAACTGTTCGACGGCCGCCAGCGTTTTGCCTTGCACCTTGTAGCCGCCCATCAGGTTGAGCGACTGCGGCGTCAGCCCGATGTGCCCCATCACCGGGATTTCGGCCTCCAGCAGCCGTTGCACGATGGCGACGCGTTTTTCGCCGCCCTCGATCTTCACCGCTTCGGCGCCGCCTTCTTTCACGAAGCGCACCGCGTGCCGCAGCGCCTCGTCCCCACCGGCTTGAAACGAGCCGTAGGGCATGTCGGCGATGAGCAGCGCGCGGCGCACGCCGCGGCGCACGGCGCGGACGTGGTGCAGCATCTCGTCCACCGTGACCGGCAGCGTGGTCTCATAGCCCAGCACCACCATGGCCAGCGAGTCGCCCACCAGCACCATGTCGATCCCGGCTTCATCGACCAGGCGCGAGGTGGCGTAGTCGTAGGCGGTGAGGCAGGTGATGGCTTCGCCTTGCTGCTTTTTTTCGCGAATGGATGCGGTCGTAACCTTGGCGGGAAATTCTGGCGCGGTAAGGCTCACGGTCCCTCCAGTGCAGTTCCGCCCTGCGTGCCGACGGATACCGCCTGACAGCCGCTTAGATGCGGCCACCTGCATTCTAGTCGCATGGCCGGGTGCGCCGCCAGTGCGCGGGATCACGCGAGGGGGTGACCGGGGCGGCCTGGGGCCCGCAGAATTCGCGGGTGCGGGCGCTGCCGGCTGGGCCACCCATCCCCGCAAAGCCCCGCGCACCGCGGATTCTAACCACTTTCCCACAATCAGCGGAAGCGCTGCGCCGCACGCCGCGCGGCTTTGCGCGCGATTTTCCGCAGCGCTGTGCGCGAAACCCCGCGATGCTGGCGGGAAAGCGCGCATCCGCCTGCACCGTTTTTCGTCAGGCCGCTGTGGAAGTCGCGCCAAACGATTGAAAATTAACGCCTCTACCAGCCGTCAAAATTCGATTGACATTCTTTAAGCGAGGCGTAAAAACACCCTCGTTCTTTGACAAGTTTCGTGGTTCACCGGTTGGCGGCAACTCCGGGACTCGAGCCGTTTAATCACTCGCCGGACCGACGGGTCAACGGTGGGAGGGTTGGTGAGGGTCTTTAGTAGCTGGCTGGTCGAGAGGGACAGAAACAAGTCAGAGGCAAGATAGAATCCCGAGGCGTTGTCCAGGCTGTCCTGTTGGCAGTAAGCCCGGAACCTGAGCTGGGATCGCATGACGCGTTATTGAGACGCTACGCGGGCCGCAAGGCTAGCGCGGTGGAGCAAGAACGGGAAGCCCCGAAAGGGGTCCTCGAAGCTGCGAAAGCAGGGTCGGGGTGCAGGTCGGCAAAGGTCTAAAGCGAGCTGCTGGCGGAGAAAGCAGGGGTAACGGGACCTCGGGATTCTTATTTGTTGGAGAACCGCCGGAGAATTGGTTTCTGCCTGGTCGGCCTCGCGGCGTTTGTCTCTGGCTTCCCTGAAACCCGCAGCGAACATTCAATCGCAAATCAGAAATCACAAATCAGCACGCTTGGTGCCGTGCTCTCCGCCCCCCCGCTACCGATCCGCGTAGTACCCGTCGCGCGCCTGCACCACTTCCTCTTTTCGCTTGGTGGTGAGCACGATGTGGCGATACCCGGCGCCGGCCGCCGCCTGGTCCGACGAGTAGCCCAGGTTGTACTGGTTGCGCAGCTCCTCTTGGATTTGCGCGTAGATCTGCTCGATGGTCTGCTTCTTGGAAATTTCAAACATCCGGCCGCCGGTTTCCTTGGCCATCTTCTCGAGGATCTTCTTCCCGTCCGGCCGCGATTCCCGCCCTTGGCCGCCGGGCCCGCGTCCCGGAACACCGCCGCCGCGCCGCCCGCCCCCCGGCCATCCTCCCGGCCCGCGTCGTCCTCCCGCCATAGGCCCGGTCGGGCGGTCATCCTGTTCTTTGTCTTTGAAGAAAATGGCGTAGACCAGGGTGTCGGCGCGTTGCGCCGCCTCGATGGCGCTGGCGAGGCCCAGCCGGCTGCCATTGTCCTCGCCGTCGGAGAGGACGATCAGCGCCTTGCGTCCCGGCTGCGTCTTCAGCACTTCGTCCGCCGCCAGGTAGACCGCGTCGTAGAGCGAGGTTCCCCCGCCGCGACGCTGGTCGCCGCGCCCGCGCCGATCGCGCGATCGCCGCCACCCTGCTGGTCGCGGCCACGCTCGGAAAAAGTCGGTGTGGTTTCCAGCGCGTCCAGCGCCGCCTGTAGCTTCTGCCGCGACGCGGTGAGGTCCTGCAGCAGCTCCACCTCGCGGTCGAAATGGATGACGAAGGCTTTGTCCTTGTCCTCGCGCAGGATCTGGTCCAGAAAGGTCCCGCTGGCGCGGCGCTCCTGGCCGAGCACGTTGCGCACGCTCATGCTGGTATCGACCAGCAGGCCGAGGGTGAGCGGCAGGTCGGTCTGGCGCGCGAAGTAGCGGATCGCCTGCGGGTGGCCGTCTTCCTGGAGGAGAAAATCGTCGCGCGTGAGGTCCTGGACGATCCCGCCCTTTTTGTCGCGAACCGTCGCCAGCACGTTCACGACTTTGACGTCGACGGTGATAGATAGCGGCTGCTGGCTCCGCGCCGGCGCCGCCAGCGCCACCACCACCGCCAGCAGTAGCAGGCGCCAGCCCGGGTGGCGTTGCGTGCGCAGGGAATCTGTTTTCATGTTCAGGAATCGCATTCTGGAAGCGCGTGCTGTGGCGCACACATTCCCCCGCCTAACCATAGATCGCCGCTTCGGCTCGCTCTTGCGGCCCCGGAAGCCCCACGCCTTCAAATCGCAAATCGCAAATCGCAAATCACCAACTCCTGGCCGCTAAATCGCAAATCACAAATCACCAATCGCAAATTCCTGCGCCGTCTCGCCCGCCAGTTCCGCCAGCAGCTCCCGCAGGCGCGCCAGCACCTGCTCCGGCTGGGTGTGCGGGAGGGTGAACTTGAGCACGCCCTGGGGCGTAAACTGCGCTCCGCGTTCGCGGGCCACGAACTGCGCCAGGCGCTCGGGCTCGATGCTGGCCTGCGCGGTGAACTTCACCGTGATCTGGTCGCGCTTGCGGTCGATGGCAGCCACGCCCACGCGCTCGCAGCGCAGCTTGAGTGCCGCGTACTGCCCCAGGTTCTGCACCGGCGGCGGCGGCGGCCCGTAGCGGTCTTCCATTTCGGCGCGCACCTCGGCCAGTTGCGGCTCGTTCTCCACGCTCGCCATGCGCTTGTACATGCGCAGCCGCTGGTTTTCTTCCGGGATGTAATGGTTCGGGATGCGTATGTTAAGCCCCAGGTTGAGCTGCACGTGCAGCTCGCTCGGCACCTCTTCGCCTTTCAGCTCCCGGATGGCGCGCTCCAGCATCGAGGTGTAGAGCTCGAACCCGACCGCGTCGATGTGCCCGCTCTGCTCGCCGCCCAGCAGGTTGCCGGCGCCGCGGAGCTCCAGGTCAAGCGCCGCGATCTTGAAGCCGGCGCCGAGGTCGCTGAACTCTTTGAGCGCGGCCAGGCGGCGGCGCGCCAGCGGCGTCAGCTCCAGCTCCGGCGGCACCAGCAGGAAGGCATAGGCGCGGCGGTTCGACCGCCCCACGCGCCCGCGCAGCTGGTAGAGCTCCGCCAGCCCGTGGCGGTCGGCGCGGTTGATCAGGATGGTGTTGCACAGCGGGATGTCGAGCCCGTTCTCGATGATGGTGGTGGCCACCAGCACGTCGGCCTCATGGCGCACAAACCTGAGCATCACCTTTTCCAGCTCGCCTTCCGACATCTGCCCGTGGCCGACCAGGATGCGCGCCCGCGGCGCCAGCTCCTGCAACCGGGCCGCGATTTCGTAGATGCTCTCCACCCGGTTGTGCAGGAAGTAGACCTGGCCGCTGCGGTCGAGTTCGCGCTCGATGGCCGACTGGATCAGCTTTTCGTCCCACGCCGCTACCACGGTCTCGATGGCGATGCGGTCGCGCGGCGGGGTCTCGATCACGCTCATGTCGCGCAGCCCCACCAGCGACATGTGCAGGGTGCGCGGAATCGGCGTCGCCGACAGGGTCAGGACATCCACTTCCCGCTTGAGCTGCTTCAGCCGCTCCTTGTGCCGCACCCCGAAGCGCTGCTCCTCGTCCACCACCACCAGCCCCAGGTCGTGGAACTTCAGGTCTTTCGAGAGCAGCCGGTGGGTCCCGATCACGATGTCCACCTGCCCCGCTTCCACCTTGGCGACGATCTCCTGCTGCTGTTTCGAGGTGCGGAAGCGCGAAAGCATCTCGATCTTGATGGGGAACTGCGCCATGCGCCGCTTGAACGTCTCGAAGTGCTGGAAAACCAGTACGGTGGTGGGCGCCAGCACCGCCACCTGCTTGTTGTCGCTCACCGCTTTGAACGCGGCGCGCATGGCGACCTCGGTCTTGCCGTAACCGACGTCACCGCACAGCAGGCGGTCCATCGGCTGCTCCTGCTGCATGTCGCGCTTCACGTCCACGATCGCCTGCGCCTGGTCGTCGGTCTCGTTGAACTCGAACTGGTCTTCGAACTCGCGCTGCCACTCGGTGTCGGGCGGGAAGGTGTGGCCCGCGGCGGTCTTGCGCGTGGCGTAGAGCTTGAGCAGCTCGTCGGCCATGTCCTGCATGGCCCGCTTGACACGCGCCTTGGTCCGCGCCCACTGCTGCGTGCCCAGGTGGCTGAGCGCGGGCTTGGCGCCCTCGGCGCTGCGGTATTTCTGGATCAGGTCGAGGCGGGTGAGCGGCACGTAGAGCCGCGCCGCCTCGGCGTATTCCAGCACCATGAACTCCGCCGCGGAACCGTCCTGCTGCGGGATCTCCTTCAGTCCCTGGTACTGCCCGATGCCGTGCTCCACGTGCACCACGTAATCACCGGCCGCGAGGTCGCGGAAGTCGGAGAGAAAGGTGCCGACCTTCGACTTCGGCCGCAGCGGCTGCGCCACCACCACCTCTTCCGCGGCGTCGAACAGGTCGCGCGACCCGAACACCACCAGCCCGGCGTCGGGCAGCGCCACCCCATCGGGCACGTAGCCGCGCACCAGCGTGGTGGCGGCAAAATCGCCGGTGAAGTACGACGTTTCTTCGACGAAGCTTTCCCCCGGGCGCGTCGCGCGCGTCCCCAGCCGGAAGGGCACGTTGTACTCGCTGAAAATGTCGGCCAGGCGCTCGACCTCGCCGGTATTGGCGGCGCAAAAAGCGACGCGGCGCCCCGCCGCGGTCAGCTTCGTGATCTCCTCCACCATGGCCGGGACCGAGCCGTGGAAGCGCGTCGTGTTCTGCGAGGCGAACTCGATGAGGTTGCTGCCCATGCCCAGCTGCTCCAGGCTCGCGCCCGGCAAGCTGGCCACCATCGCCGGCCATGCGTCGGCCGCGAAGTAGAGCTCGTGCGGCGGCGCCAGCGCTCCCACCCCACTGCGCTCGTGCAGTTCCGCGACGCGCTCCCACCACTGGTCGAGGTTCTGCTTCGCCGCCGTAGGCTCGTCCACCATGATCGCCGCCCCGGGCAGCAACTCGAAGAAGCTGTGCTCGCCGCCCGCCAGCGGCGCGTACAGCTCCCATCCAGGAAACACCGTCGCGCCTAGCGCGACCGCAGTTTCCTCCAGCAGCTGAGCGCTGCCCGCCAGCCGCTGCCCGCTGAGGCGCGCGTGGATAGGGCCAACGATCTCGTCCGTCACCGGCGTTGGGGTGAGCGGCAGCAGTGCCGCTTCGTCCACGGCGGCGCCGGTGGCGGCAGAGCGCTGCGTGGCGGGATCGAAGCGGCGAATCGAGTCCACCTCGTCGCCGAAGAGCTCGAGGCGCAGCGGCCGCTCGGCCTCCGGCGGATACACGTCGAGAATGCCGCCGCGCACCGCGTACTCCCCCGGCATCTCGACCACGTCCGAGCGCGTGTACCCGACCGTGTTCAGGTGCTGCACGAGCGCTTCCACGTCGAGCGTCTCGCCGCGCCGCACTACCCGCGCCAGTTGCGCGTAATAGTCGGCCGCGCGGAAGCGTTGCAGCGTGGCCACCACCGGCGCCAGAACCAGGGAAGCCGCCCCCGTCGCCATCTTCCACAGCGCGCTCGCCTGCCTCTCCTGCACTTCGGGATGCGGCGAGAGGTTCTGGTAGGGCAGCACGTCGTGTGCCGGAAAAATGACGATCGCAGCCGGATCGGCGGCGCCGCTCAGCTCCGCAAACGCCTGCACCACCGGCAGCAGGTCCTCAGCGGTGCGATTGTCGGCGGTGACGACGATCAGCGGCCGCCCGGCTGCGCGCTGCAGCAGCGGCAGATACCACGCCTTGGCCGTAGGGGTGAGTCCGGCGACACGCTGCCGCCCCGCGCCGCCCTTGAGGGGGGTGGCGGCACGCGCAAAGGCAGGACTCTTTTCCGCGTCCGCAAAGAGTTCGCGGACGAAGGGCAAGATCACGGGTCTAGTTTATCAACTTGCGCCTGGGAGCGCCGATATCGTGCATAAGCCTTTCATCGTGTCTTCGTGCCTTCGTGGTGAATTATCATCGAGCGATGCCGCAACCGCACGACCAATCCCGCCAGCTGCAGCGCCGCGCCGACGCCGTGCTGCCCGGCGGCGTCAATTCCCCGGTACGCGGATTTCGCGCCGTCGGGGGCGAGCCGCCCTTCATCGTGCGTGGCGCGGGCGCGCACCTGTGGGACGCCGACGGCAACCAGTACCTCGACTACGTCGGCTCCTGGGGCCCGCTCATCCTCGGCCACGCGCCGCCGGAGGTCGTCGAAGCGGTCATCGCCGCCGCCCGCACCGGCACCAGCTTTGGCGCGTCTACACCCGCCGAGGTTGAATTGGCCGAAGCCGTCCTCGCCGCCTATCCCGCGATGCAGAAGGTGCGCTTCGTCAGCTCCGGCACCGAAGCCACGATGTCCGCTATTCGCCTGGCGCGCGCCGCCACCGGGCGCAAGTACATCGTGAAGTTCGAAGGCGGCTACCACGGCCACGCCGACGCGCTGCTGGTGAAGGCCGGCTCGGGCGTCGCGACCCTGGGGATTCCCGGCTCCGCGGGGGTTCCCGCCGAGGTCGCGCAGCTCACCCTGGCGCTCCCCTACAACGATCGCGGCGCGGTCGAGCAGGCCTTCGCGAAATTCGGCGGCCAGATCGCGTGCGTCATCGTCGAACCGGTAGTCGGCAACATGGGTTGCGTGCCGCCGCAACCCGGCTACCTGGAATTCCTGCGCGCCATCACCGCGCGCGACGCCGCGCTGCTCATCTTTGACGAGGTCATGACCGGCTTCCGCCTCGCGCTGGGCGGGGCGCAGCAGCTCTTCCACATCACGCCCGACCTGACCACGCTGGGGAAGATCATCGGCGGCGGCCTGCCGGTGGGCGCCTACGGCGGCCCGGCGCGAATCATGGACCTGGTCGCGCCGCTTGGGCCCGTCTACCAGGCCGGAACGCTGAGCGGCAACCCGCTGGCCATGGCTGCGGGCTTGGCCACCGTCAGCTTCCTGGCCCGGCATCCCGAGGTCTACACGCACCTGGAGATGCTCAGCGCGCGCCTGGTGGACGGCGTGCTTGCCGCCGCCCGCGAAGCCGGCGTCGCCATGACCGCCAACCGCGTCGGCTCCATGTTCACCTGGTTCTTCGCCGACGCGCCGGTGCACGACTGGACCACCGCCGCGCGCGCCGACGCGCCGCGCTTTGGCCGCTTCCATCGCGCCATGTTGCAGGCCGGGATCTACCTGCCGCCCTCGCAGTTCGAGGCTGCCTTCCTCAGCGCCGCCCACACCGAGGCGGACGTTGACGCGACCATCGCCGCCGCCCGCGCCGCCCTGCGCACCCTGTAGACAAACCGCCTTAACTCCCAACCCGAAACCTCTTCTGTTGTCATCCCCGAGCGCGTCGGGGTCCCCATCGAGCTCGGGTCTGGCTTGATGGGGTGACAGAGCGAGGGATCTGTTTTTGCGCTCTGGCCAAAGACCAACGGCCACGACGCTTCTTCTTTGGTTGTCATCCCGAGCAGAGCGAGGGATCTGGGTTTGCTGTTCCTGCCGGCAGCCGGCAGCCAGCAGCCACCCTTGCTCGGAACTAGAAACTCGAAACTGGAAACTCGAAACTATTTCTTGCAGGTGAGTGGTTCGGAGGTAATGAACGGCTTGCCGGCTTCCAGGGTGATCGAGCGGGTCACGGTCTCGCAGTTCGTTTTCTTGAACGTAAGCTGGTGAGTGCCGGGCTTGACCTCGCGCCGCTCCACCGGGGTCTTGCCGACGGTGCTGCCGTCCAGCAGCACCTCGGCGCCGCTGGGGAGGCTGTCGGCGCTCAGCAGGGCCTTGTCCTTGTCGCCGCCGCCCATGGCCTTGCCCAGCCGCGCGAACACGTTGCCGCTCTCCTTTTGCAGATCGCCTGGCGCCAGGGTGTGTTTCTCGCCGGCACTCAACGTGAGTGGCGTGCTGACCGCGCGATACCCCGCCTTTTGCAGGCGGAAGGTGTGCGCGCCCGCCTCGACCGTGACGTCCGCGGGCGTCACTTTGCCGGAGTCCTTGTCATCCACGAAGATCGCAGCGCCCGCCGGCTGGCTCACCACTTGGACCGTCGCCTGGTTGCTTTGCAGTGTCACCTGCACGCTCTTGGAGTCGGCGGTGATCGCCTGCGCAACCGTGCGGTCCACGTAGCCGGCCAGGCGATAAGCGAAGCTGTAGCTCTGCGGCTTGAGGGCCTTGCGGAACGGCGTGGTGCCAATCACCTTGCCCCCCATCAGCACCGTCGCCCCCTTGGGCGTGGATTGGAACAGGATGTTGACCAGCGCCGGCTCCGCCATGGCTGGGGCGGGTTCGCTCGTGGCGGGTGCGGCGGGGGCACTCGACGCGGCGGCGGCCGGCTGCGTTGCCGCCGGCTGACTTGCGGCCACCGGCGGCGCTTGCGCCTCCGCGGCCGCACGGCGGGCTTGCTGCTGGTGTCGTAACCAGAAGCCGCCCGCCGCCAACACCACGAGCAGGCCCGCGACCGCCCCCAGCATGGCCAGCGGCGTCTTGCGGGCAGCGACTGCGACTTGCTTCGTCGTTCCCGACGGCGACGCGGCTACGGGCGCGGGCGAGGGAACTGCCGCCACGCCCGGGGCCGGCCTTCCGTATGGGCCGCCGGCCGCCGGCTTAGCGAGCGCGCCACTTCCCACCACGGCGGGCGCCGTCGTGCTGCCGGTGGAAAACGTCGCGCCGGTCCCGAGCGCCGGGGTGGAGGAGGCCGTTGCCGGCGGCGCGCTGCTCCGGCTGCCCGTAATCACGGTCGCAAGGCTCGGCGGGCTTTCGGGAAATTCGGAGGTCGAATCCCCGGGCACCTTCGCCTCGGTGCGGCAGGTTGCGAGGTCGCGCGCCAGCTCCGCGCCCGTTTGGTAGCGCTGGCCCTGGTTCTTCGCCATGGCGCGCGCGATGACAGCGTCGAATCGCGGGTGGAGCTTGGCATTCAGGGTTCTTGCCGGCCGCGGCTCTTCGGCGATGATCTGGTAGACGATGGTGGTGACGTTCTCCCCCTTGAACGGTTTCTGCCCGGTCGCGCACTCGTAGAGGATCACCCCCACGCTGAACAGGTCGGAGCGCCCGTCGAGCGTGGCCCCGCGCACCTGCTCGGGCGACATGTAGCTGGGCGTGCCCAGCACCTGCCCCGCCGTGGTCATGCCCGCCCCGTACTTGGCAATGCCGAAGTCCATGATCTTCACCAGGCCTTCGGGGGTGATCATGATGTTGGCGGGCTTGACGTCGCGGTGGATGATGCCGTGCTGGTGGGCGTAATCGAGCCCGGCGCAGACCTGGCGCAGGATTTCCACCACCTGGTCCGTCTCCAGCACCTTGTGGTCCGCCAGCAGCGATTGCAGCGTGACCCCGCGGATCAACTCCATCGCGATGTAGAACAGGCCTGCCTGCTCGCCCGCGTCGTAGATGGTGACGATGTTGGGATGGTTCAGGGTGCCGGCGGCCCGCGCTTCCTGGCGGAAGCGCCGCAGCGTCTCCTCGTTCTCCATGCCGGCGACGTCGAGGCGCGTGGTCTTCAGCGCCACCTGGCGCCCGATGGTCGGATCTTCCGCCCGGTACACCACCCCCATGGCGCCTTTGCCCAACACCTCCAGCACCTGGTAGCGACCGATCTTCTCCGCGGGCACTTCAGCCACTGGAACCTGCCTCGACGTGGGGCGCGTATGGAGCGTGCCGGACCAGCGCGGCACGAGACGGCGGGAGACGTCCCGTTCACTCCCAAGAGGTGATTGAATCTACTGCAAACTCTGCTTCCGGGTCAACGCAATGCCCCGCCCGGCTTGTGTGTAGGGACGGCCGCCCTCGGCCGTCCAGCCGGAGCGCAGCTCCGGAGACTCGCCCGCGCAGCGCGGGATCTGCTTCTTTGTTGTCATTCCGAGCGCAGCGAGGAATCTGGGTTTCGCTCTTTCTGACATGGCAACTGCCAACTGGTTGTGTGTAGGGACGGCCGCCCGCGGCCGTCCAGCCGGAGCGCAGCTCCGGAGACTCGCCCGCGCAGCGGGGAATGGAAGCACCGGGCTTTAGCGGGGTGGAAGTACCGGGCTTCAGCCCGGTGACTACCGTCAAAAAAGATATCGGGGCTTCAGCCCCGGGGATTAGATTGTGTAGGCCCTGCCGACCCTTTGGGCCGAAAAGCGAGGAGAACCCGCACGATTACACGTCCGCTGCTGATCGCCGCTCTGCTGCTCGTCCTGGCGCCGGCTGCCGCCCCCGAACGCCGCGCCGCCCCCGACCCGCAGGCCGCCATCCGCGCCCTGCTCGACGCCCAGGTCGCAGCCTGGAACCGCGGCGACCTCCCCGGCTTCATGCAGGGCTACTGGAAGTCGCCGGAGCTGAGCTTCTATTCCACCGCCGTCACCCGCGGCTGGGAGGCGACCTTGCAGCGCTACCGCAACCGCTACCAGACGGGCTTGCACGAAATGGGGAAGCTCGATTTCTCCGAGCTCGAAATCCACGTCCTCGCCCCCGACGCCGCCTGGGTCGGCGGTCGCTGGCGCCTGAAGATGTCGCAGGGCACGAACCTGGGCGGGTCCTTCACCCTCATCCTCCGCAAGCTGCCCGAAGGCTGGCGCATCGTCCACGACCACACTTCGTAGCGCCTGACTGCTGAGTGCTGCATGCTGAATACTGAATGCTGACTGCTGAATGCTGAATGCTGAATGCTGAATGCTAAGTGCTAAATGCTAAGTGCTAAGTGCTAAGTGCTGGGACTGCCTACTGCCTTTTCCGCTGCAGCTCGCGGTACAACTCGCTCTTCCCAATCCCAGTCTCTTTCGCCAGGCGCTTGAGCGCGGCCTTCTCGTCCAGGCCTTCCACGCGCATCAACTCCGCGAGCCGCGGCCGCAGATCGCGCGCCGCGGGCGGTGCGCCGCGCCCCTCCGCCTTGCCCACCAGCAGCACGATCTCGCCCTTCACCATCGCGCGGGCGCGCAATTCTGCCAGCACCTCGCTTGCGGTGCCGCGCAGGAATTCTTCGTGGATCTTGGTCAGCTCGCGCGCCACTACCACGCGGCGCTCGCCCCCGAGCACCGCCGCGATGTCTTCGAGCGTTTCCACGATGCGGTGCGGCGCCTCGTAGAACACCAGCGTTGCCTCCGCCGCCGCCAGTTGCTCCAGCGCCGTGCGCCGCTGCCCCGGCTTGGCCGGCAGGAATCCGCGGAAGGAAAACTCGTCGGTGGCTAGGCCGCTGGCCGCCAGCGCCGCAATCACCGCCGAGGCGCCGGGAATCGCAAACACCGGCAGGCCGCGCTCCGTCGCCAGCCGCAGCACCCGGTACCCGGGATCGGAGATTGCGGGCGTCCCCGCATCACTCACCAGCGCGATGCGTGCCCCCTGCGCCAGCTGCTCCACCAGCTCCCGCGCGCGTTCCGCCTCGTTGTGCTCGTGGTAGCTGACGGTGCGGACCGCGATGCCGTAGTGCCCCAGCAGCTTCTGCGTCTGGCGCGTGTCCTCGCAGGCCACCAGGTCGACGCCGCGCAACACCCGCAGCGCCCGCAGCGTGATGTCCTCGAGGTTCCCGATGGGTGTGGCGACGATGTAGAGGCCCGGCGCCAGCGGCGCCTCGCCAGGATGGGCAGGGTCAGTCACGGGGCGAGTGTAGCAGCCGCCGCCTAGTAGCATTTTATGATCAGGATTGCGGCACCTACCGGCCGGCGTTAGCATGCGGCGGACATCGTGGTTGCCAGTCCCACCGCAGCGGATGGCGCGTTCCTCGTCATCGAGTCGAGAAAATGCCGGATTGTGGTTCCCTGCGGTCAGATGCTCTAGTCGCCCTGCTCCATGTCCCACGGGAGGGAATTCGGGTTGTAGAAATTGACTCGCTGGGAGAGCGCTTGCTCCGAAGGTTCGTTTCCTCATGATCAACGTAGGCGTGATGGGATTTGGTCTGGCGGGACGGGTGTTTCACGCGCCCTTCATCCGGCTGGTCGAGGGAATGCGGCTGGCGGCGATCCTGCGCCGCAGTGGCGAACCGGATCCGAAGTATCCCGACGTCCCCTTCGTGCGCAGCGTCGAAGAGCTGCTGGCGATGAACGACATTCAACTGGTGGTGGTAGCCACGCCGAACGACTCGCATGTGGCCATCGCGCGGGAGTGTTTGCTGTCCGGCCGGGACGTGGTGGTCGACAAGCCGTTGGCGCCCACGCTGAAGGAAGCCGAAGAACTCGTGGCGCTGGCGCGCACCCGCGGGCGGTTGCTGACGGTGTTCCAAAACCGGCGCTGGGACGGCGATTTCAAGACGGTGCAGAAGATTCTCGCGGAGCGTAGCCTCGGCCGCGTGGTCCTGTACGAGTCGCACTTTGACCGCTTCCGTCCCAACCTGCGCGGCACCTGGCACGAGAAGCCGACCGCCGGCATGGGATTGCTGTTCGATTTGGGGCCGCACCTGGTGGACCAGGCGCTCCTGCTGTTTGGAATTCCGGAGGCCATCGCGGCCGACCTGCGCAAGGAGCGCGACGGCTCGGCGGTGGACGATGCGTTCGACCTCACCCTTCACTATCCCGGCATGCGGGCGCTGCTGCGGGCCTCGGCGGTAACCGCGGCGCCCGGCCCGCGTTTTTGGATCTGCGGCACCATCGGCGCATTTACCAAGTATGGGCTGGATCCGCAGGAACAGGCCATGGACCAGGGTGCCGATCCCACCCAGCCCGGCTGGGGCGCCGAAGCCGAAGCAGCCTGGGGAGTGTTGACCACGGCAAACGGGGCGAGGAAGGTGCCCACGCTGGCCGGAAATTATCGTGCCTACTACGAAAACGTGCGCGATGCGATGCTGGGCCACGCCAGCATTGCCGTGACCACGGACCAGGCGTTGCAGGTGATGAAGGTGCTGGAGTTGGCGCTGCAGAGCAGCCGGAGCGGGCGCCGGGTGATGTGGGATACGTGAGCGGAAGCTGCGCCAACGCCGCAGGAACTGATAATGAAGAAGCAAGTGCTTCATCACATGGCGATGCGGGCGAACCGGAAGCCCTACTCCACCGCGGTTGGATCCGTGCGCGCGGTGTTTCGTGGACCCACCGCGACCCTGGAGGAATTAGAGATTCACGTGACTACGCTCAATCCGGGCGAAACCTCGCACCCTCCCCACCAGCATCCCAACGAAGAACTGGTAATCATCAAGGAAGGCACCGTCGCGACCCTTGCCAACGGGGAGTGGAAAAAGGCGGTTCCGGGCTCGCTTATCTTCAACGCGTCGAATGAACTTCATGGGCTAAAGAACGTGGGCACTACGCCCGCCACCTATCACGTCATCAACTGGAAGACGGCAAGTACGCCCAAGGATCAGCCGCAGAAGTAAGCCGGAAACCGAGGTTGCCGATGGGCGTGGCGACGAGGTACAGACCCGGCGCCAGCAGCGCCTCATCGGGATGGGCAGGGCCAGTCACGGGGCGAGTTCAGCAGCCGCCGCGACGCGAGAGCGGACAGCGGATAGCGGACGGCGTTTCTCTATCCCGCTGTCATTCCGAGCAAAGCGAGGAATCTGGGTTTCGCTTCCGCACCTTGAAACGCGAGACTCGAAACCTGCTCCTGGCCAGCTAGCAGCCAGCAGCGCCTCTTCTTCGAGCCCCGCCAGGGGCGACCGAGGGTAGCCCGGCGTTTCAACGCCGGGTAAGCGTCGCAAAAAAGAGTAGAGCCCCTTTAGGGGCGACACGAGAGACCCCGGGCCGGGGCAGGCCTTCAGGCCTGCATCCAGAAACCGAGATCAATCCTGGAACAGATGAGTTGGCGGGTGGCCCAGACCACGAGTGGGTGCCCCACCCTGAGCGCAGCGAAGGGTGGGATCTTGCATGCGCCCCCACCCTGAGCGTACTTTACTTTTCCGGTAAGCGCTTTTACTTGCCCTGCGTTAGCCTTGGGAAGAGACGGAAGGCAGGATGAATGGCGGACAACAAAACCAAGCCCACCAAATTAAGTGCCGCGGCGTTTATCGATAAGCTCACGGACCAGACCAAGCGCGCGGACGCCAGAGCGCTCGTCAAGTTAATGCAAAGCGCGACCGGCGAAAAACCGAAGATGTGGGGGCCATCGATCATCGGCTTCGGCAGCTACCACTACACCTACGACAGCGGGCGCGAGGGCGATATGCCGCTTGCCGGTTTTTCGCCGCGTAAGGCCGCAACTGTTCTCTATAGCATGACGGGGTTTAGCGGCGCTGAGGGGTTGCTCGCCAAGCTTGGCAAGCACACCGTCGGCGGGGGCTGCCTCTACATCAAGAAGCTCGCCGATGTGGACCGAAAGGTGTTGCAGGCGCTGGTCGTCAAGTCCGTCGCCGCCAGGCGGGCACGGTACCCTGGCTAAGGCAAGCCGGTCAGAAGCTCCGCCAGCGATCTGGAGCTGTATTTGGGATTGGGGGTGGCGCCACTTCGATCAGATGCACCGATGAGGGATCGAAACAGCTCACTTGGTATTGCCCTTTTCCTACTCCACTATTGCGTGCAGCACCGCGCTGTAGCGCTGCTTCTCCTCGGCCTTGAGTGCGTGGCCGGCCGACGCGTGTTGCTTCACCCACTCCTCATCCCCGTATAGCACGTCATCTAGACCATGGGTCGGTCCGGCGAAGGCGAATAATATGTATTCCCCAGGCCGTGCGCTCTTGATGGTGAACTCGCCCTTCCAATTGGTTGCTGCCCACAGGACTTTTTCCGGCGTTCGGCTGCGTTTGTCCGTCGGAATGGCGTAGACATTGGCGCCTATCACCGGCTTGCCTTCGGAATCGAGAACCACGCCGTCGATCCGCGCGCCGAAGCCGTTGAGCAGCACGTCAAAGCGAAGCCCCGCCGATCCTCGCGTCACCTCGAACGCCTCCGTCGTCACGTCCCTGCCGCCGAGGGTCACGGACTTCACATTCGCTTCGGCGAAGCCTTCTGTAGGCGAGCTGAAGTAGGCAAACGCAGACCCAACCTGCCACCGCCCCACCGGAACTCCTATCGTAAACGTCATCTCTGGACTGAATCTTACCGCTGGCGGGAACGCATCCATGCGGAACGGGCGCGCCGGCACCTCGCGGAGGCCAAAGCCGCCGCGCAAGTTTGTCGCATCCGGCGGACATTCGCAGCGCATGGTCCCGCTGATGGTTACTATGCCCTCCGGATCGCCCAGCGTGATCACCACGCCATTGACGTCCGCGAGCGCGACCTCCACGTCGGCGCGGCCTTCCCTCGCCGGCGTGCCGTATCCCCCCGTGCTCACGATCGCCGTGCTTGTGCTTGTCACACGGATGCGCGGCACCCCCGAGCCCACGAACGCCCTCGCTACGTACTTCCCCGGCGGCACGTTCGCTATTTCGAAGCTGTTGTCGGGCTTGATCGTCGCTGCCTTCGTATATGCGGACCTGAAAAATGGCGCTGCCTCGTCGGTGGGCTTACGTTCCAGCACGAGCGAAAATCTCTCGCCCGGCAGGCTGTTCACCCGGCCGCGAACCGTCGCGCCTTTCATCGGGCGCATCAGCAGCTCGATGCGAAATTCGTCGCCGGTTCGAAGACTCACGGGAGCGGCCAACCGGGGCATGGGTGTGCCCGGGTAATAGGTCGGGAGGTACGTCCTGCCGGCGGTTTGCGTCGCCGGCACGTTCACTCCGATCAGGTACTGTCCGGGCGGAAGACTATGCACCCGGAAGCGGCCTTGTTCGTCGGTAACCGTGCGCGGCGCTTTTGTCTGGTCGCCATGGACCTTTCCCGCATCGAATGGGAATGCGGCGACTTCGGCGCCTTCCAGCGGATCGCCGTTCTCATCCAGAATACGGCCGACGATCGCCGCGATCGCATGGAGCTTGATCGCGACGTGCTCGACGCGTTCCCCGGGCGCGAGACTTTGGAAATTCAAGTAGAAGTTGTTTGGGTCCGGCGCATAGCCGGGCTTGAAAGCGTCCACCTGGCAGCCACCCGGCGGAATATCTGCGAACTCGAATCGCCCGGCTCCGTCGGTCGCCGTTCGCCGCGACGCGGCGCCGCAGGCCAGCCTCACCTCCGCCTGCGCCAGCGGTTGCCTGTCCGCCGAGACTACTCGCCCGGAGATCGTTGCCGGCGTGCGGTCCCACGACGGTGCCGTCACCACGGAACTCGGCTCCGGTTGCAGGTTGAAGTTCAGCGGGACTTCATCGCCCGGGTTCAGCAGGAGGCCCTCGCGTTCCTCTTGTAGCGGTCCCGCGGGATAGTACAGCGGCGCATACGCCTTGCCATTCGCCGACGAGTCGATGCGCAGGAAGTAGCGCCCCGGCGGCAGGCTGTGGATGCGGAATTCGCCTCGATCGCCCGTCTCCGCGAAGGCCGCGTTCGCGAATCCGGGCTTGCGCGTCGCTCCCTTGGTGGGAGCGTACACCGTGGAATACGGGGAAAAGCCCGCGATCCCGTAATTCCTGTTGCCGGAAGTGGCCTGCGCGGCGAGGCTCTCGAAATAGTGAACGTTGACGGTGGCGTGGAGCGGATCGCCGTTCTCATCCAGAACGCGGCCGACAATCGCCACCGCGTGTTTCAGTTGCAGCGCGACATTGGCGGTCTCTCCTGCCGCAACCCTTACCTGGAATCCCGGCAGCGCCCTGCTCATCGCCGGTGAGTAGCCGCTCTTCTCCGGCCGCAGGAAGTACACCCCGGGCAGCAGGTCGGGGAAGCTAAAGCGGCCCGTCGCATCGGTGGCGACGCCCGTGGCCTGGTTGATCGCGGTGGCGGGACGAAGCGTGACGCGGGCCCGCGGCACGGGTCCGCCGAACGCCGTTGTGACCGTGCCGTTGATCGTTGCCGTGGCTGCCGGTGTGTTGGTGGGGGCGCCCGGCCCCTGCCCTGCGGCGCCCATCAGCAGTGACACCACGGCCAGCAGCGATAAGCCGACATTGCAGATGAATTGCTGGCTGGGAGTTCTCATCGCAGCCACACCCTCGCATGCTGTGTCCCGCCAGAATGGTACAGCGGCGGCAGGCAGTTTGCTGCTAGAAGTCGTCTCATAAACCATCAATCTTAAGGAATTGTCATTCCGAGCGTAGCGAGGAATCTGGATTTTCGGCCTCGTCCAGCAGCCAGCAGCGCCTCCTCTTCGAGCCCCGCCAGGGGCGATCGAAGGTAGCCCGGCGTTTCAACGCCGGGTAAGCGTCGCAAAAAAGAGTAGAGCCCCTTTAGGGGCGACACGAACAACCCTCGGCGTGAACCCGGCCCGCGAAACGGAGAGCGGTGAGCGGACAGCGGATAGCGTTTCTCTATCCCGTTGCGTGCATGAGCACATCGTCCAGCGATATCCATCAGATCGTTTATGCCTAGGGCGCAAACGCAGGTACTGGTTTATCGGGCAGCAGCTTGGCCAGTTGCTGCTCCAGCCCGGCGCCGATGTCGAGCGCAACCACCTTCCCCTCGGGGTCGAGGAGGACATTCACCGGAAATCCGAACACCAGGAAGCGATTCCTTGTGATCTCCTCAATGCTTTTCTGGGCGGCCTGAGGCCAGGTGTAGCCTTCCTTCGCCAGGAAAGCGCGGACCGTTTTGATGTCCTTCTTGTATTCCGCGCGCGTCAGCTTGCCGGTGGAGTTTTCCATGTCCATGCCCAGGATTTCGAATCCGCGCGCGCGATACTTCGCGTAGGCTGCCTTGAAGTAGGGAAACTCCCCACGGCAGGGCCCTCAACCCGTTGCCCAGAAATTAAGCAGTACATACTTACCGCGAAACTCCGCCAGGTGATGCGCTCTGCCGGCGAGATCCTTATAAGGGAAATCAGGTATCTGGCTGCCCGGGATCAGCTCGATGAGCGTGTACTCGGAAGCCGGACGTGATTCCAGCACGATCTCACCGCTCTTCAGGTCCACCGACTTCGTCGCCACGTAATGCGTGCCGATGCGGAATACCGCCGGCCTGCCCTGGTCGGTCCTGAGTTCGGTGTTGGTGCCCATCGGCATGACGTCGATTTTGCCGTTGCCGTTGCAGTCCATGGCGACCCTGGCAACGTCAACGTTCTTGCTCTTCAAGTTGAACATGTACCGGACCAGGACCTGTTGCCCATCGATGTCCACCGTGCCCATGAGGAACATGCCGATTCTGGACGTCAGGTAGCGTTTCTGCTCTTTCGCGCCGGCATTGCCAACCACCTTTGGATAGTCGAATCGAACCGGTACGGAAGTGACGATTCCAGCCGTTACCGGCACGGTGGCCTGGATGACGCCATTCTCGGGAAGCGCAAAACGCTCCTCCGGTCCGAACTTTCCGTCGCCGTCGAAGTCGTAGTAGAGATAACCCGCCCTGGTCGGGCCCTCGACCACAACCGCCATCGTAGAGCGGCCAGGCTCAAATTCCGTTTTGTAGAAGAAGACCTGGTCGTCTTTGCCGGGCGCGGCCGGAAGCAGGGCGATAATCTCGGCGGGCGCCGGCGCCATGCCGAGCATCGCGCCTCCGCCGATCTTCACCTCGGGGTTGATCTGCCCTCTGTACTCGGGCTGCTGCGCTTGGGCGGCAAGCGAACCACTGAGAAGAACGAACGCCAGTGCTAAGCGAAGGCGCATGTCACACCTCCGAGACCATGGTAGCCCTTCACTCCCTGAAGACACCTGCGTGAGGGAATTGTTCCAGTCAGTTGTTGAAGCACAGCCCTTCCCACCACTCATTCCCGAAACGGGAATCCGCCCCGCAGCCGGTCGGCCAGCGTTTCGCCTTCGAGGAACTCCATCCCCAGGTAATCAACTTCTTGGGTGGACGCGGGTTCCTGGGTGGACGCAGGTTCCTGGGTGGACGCGGGTTCTTGGGTGGTCGCGGGCGACTCGCCCGCGACCTCCGTACGCCATCCACCAAGGCGCCCCCTCGGAATGGGTAGAGCCAGTCATGGGGCGAGATCGCCGCCGCCGCGAGGCGACAGCGGACAGCGTTTCTCCATCCCGTTGTCATTCCGAGCAACGCGAGGAATCTAGGTTTCGTTTCCGCACCTTGAAACGCGAGACTCGAAACCTACCAGCAGCCAGCAGTGCCTCCTCTTCGAGCCCCGCCAGGGGCGACCGAAGGTAGCCCGGCGTTTCAACGCCGGGTAAGCGTCGCAAAAAAGAGTTGAGCCCCTTTAGGGGCGACACGAACCAGCCTCGGCGTGAACCCGGCCCGCGAAACGGAGAGCGGTGAGACGCCGGACAGCGTTTCTCCATCCCGTTGTCATTCCGAGCAGAGCGAGGAATCTCGGTCTCCGGCCTCGTCCAGCAGCCAGCAGCGCCTCCTCTTCGAGCCCCGCCAGGGGCGACCGAAGGTAGCCCGGCGTTTCAACGCCGGGTAAGCGTCGCAAAAAAGAGTTGAGCCCCTTTAGGGGCGACACGAACCAGCCTCGGCGTGAACCCGGCCCGCGAAACGGAGAGCGGAGAGCGGATAGCGGACGGCGTTTCTCTACCAAACACCCCAGGGAGGTCATCCTGAGTGAGCCTGCTGGGGTGGACGCGGGCGACTCGCCCGCGAGCTCCGCGCCGTTGTATATCTTAAAGATTATGTCACTGATTATGCGAACACTATAGGTGTTGACAGCGCGGCGTCCCGGCCTTTATCCTGTCTTCCGGTTGGCCCGCCGCCCGGCCGCCGCCGGTAACTCCCACGGGCTCAATATTTTACGTGTAACTCTTTTGGATCCAAGAATCTAGGCGGAAAATCTTCGTAAAGGCAATAATATACTTGCGGAATCAGGCGAGGGGGGCGCACATTCAGGGGGAGACGATGAGGCGGAACTCGGCGGGGGTGTGGCATGAGCCCCCAATTGACTGCCGACGTACAGTTCCTGTGTGAACTTGTCCACGGAGACGGTGATTTTGGAATGTTGAAGGGCTACTTCGACGAGAGCGGAATACATTCCGGCTCTCCGATGTGCGTTGTTACCGGCTTCGTACTTCCAGCGCGCCACTGCTCGGCCTTGTCGCGCACCTGGCAGGACGATGTGCTGTTCAAGCATCGCATCCCATTTTTCCACGCCAAAGACTTTGCGAAGCGGTCGGGGCCATTTAGGGGATGGGATGATCGGCGCTGTGGCAAGTTTTCAATTGATGCGCTTGCCGCGATTAACGCGGCGTTTCAAACAGACGACACAATCATTGGTGCCGCCATAAACGCGAGCGACTTTTCTTCGCTCAGCGTGGACGAGAGGCTCTGGTTGACGGGCGGCCAATTTGTACTGTCTGAGCAGTCGGGAACCAGAAAATGGCGCAAGCAGGGAGCGCCGAGCAAGCCATATTTTGTGGTGTTCCGCCAAGCAGTGCTGGATGCCGTTAAGTTCACGCAAGACAAAGACGTTGGCGGCAGGTATCTCGGCACCGGCGAGATGGTGCATTTTGTGTTTGACCAGCAACGCGAATACGAATCTAGTGCGCGAGCGATCTTCAACGTGCTGAAGCGTAGCCGCCTGTCGGTAAGAGGTCGCATCGGGGATGTGGTGTTCACCTCCAAGTTGCGCGCCATTCCGCTACAGGTCGCAGATTTTATGGCATATGAATCGTTCTGCTACCTATGCCATCGGGAGCTTCACGGCGAAGAGCGGTTAAGCCAAAACGCGAAGCGGCTTCTGGAGCGCCGATGGTCGCAGCGGCTTGTCTACATTGACCGCCGCGAACTGGCGCGATTGCTTGTCCACTCACCGCTGACACCAAATAAGTTTTTCTTACCGCCCGATCCGGTGGATACGCGCGTTCAACTCGGCATTCCGGGCGGTGGATTTTGAGGGGCACCGTGAACAAGAACACAAACGAATATGAGAACTTCGACCGCACCATGCGAAAGCTCATCCGGGTTCCGCACGCCGAGATCAAAGCGAAGCTGGACGCGGAGAAGCGCGCCAAGGAACAAAAGAAGAAGCGGAAGCCTAGGGCTTCCGCTTCGGGCCGCGCTTCCGGCGGTAAGGGTTAGAAACTCGTTTCTCCAACCTTGCCAGTGACTTCGGCAAAGGTGAGGCGCTTATTCGGCACACGCGACAACGCGAGTTCAAAGCGGTCACCATCGCTCAGGTCGTTGCCAAACGCATCCTTGCGATGATTGAAGCGGAACACCTGCTCGTCCACATAGCGGAACAGGTGAAACGGCTCAACCGCAACGTAGGTTCCATTCAGGCCGCGCTTGAGCAGCGACCAGAATTTTCGATGCCGTTGACGTGGACGCGCCCGCGAACGTAGCGCTCGGTCTTGTTGACGACTTCGTGCGCGAAGCGCCAGTTCAGCCGGTCGTAGGCAACCGCATCGTCGGTGTAAACCTTGGTTCCGTACTTGACCTGTTTCAGCACTTCCGCTTGCAGAGTTTCGCGGCTCACGTTCGGCACCACCGCTGCACGGACCTGCCGCAGATTGCGGTCAAGGATTCCTTGCACGGCGGTCTTGCCCTGCGCGCCGCCGCGCTGCTCGTAACGAAGCGCCCGCTCGCCGTGCATGTTCTTCTTGCGCCCGCCGACGAAAGTCTCATCCACCTCGACTTCGTTCTCGGGGCCGCCGATCTTGCGACCAGTACCGAAGCCCTGCTTCTCTTGGAGCGCGGTGCGGATGCGATGCAGCATGAACCATGCCGACTTCTGAGTGACGCCGATGGCGCGGGCAATCTCGTAACTACTCACGCCGTTCTTGCAGTTCACCACCAGCCACACGGCGGTCAGCCACTTTTCCAGCGGAATCGGCGAGTCCTCGAATACGGTGCCAACCTTTGCGGAGAACTGGCGCTTCTCGTGGACGCTCTTGCACTGCCACTTGCGCTGGTTCTTCAGAAACACCGGGTCTTTGCGGCCACAGGTGGGGCAGGTCACAACGCCATCCGGCCAGCGCAACCGCACCATGTACTCCAACGCGCGGTCGGGGTCGCTGAAATGCACGATGGCGTCCTGCAAGGTCTTGGGCTGCTTTGCTTTGCCGTTCATGTGTCAAATCCTAACCCAAGTCCGCTGATTTGTCAAGTATATTATTGCCTTCGTAAATCATTGAAAACAATAAACCACCCCCCGGGGGGGGAGGGGGTACCCCCGACTCCCGGATTCGGCCAGACCAGCGGTCAGATCTCCGCCGCTAACTCCTTTGGATGGCCAGATCGGCCAGATGAGCCAGACGGGGGAGGGGGCCCGGCGCTACCGCTTCAGCAGGTCCGCCGGCTGGCGGACGTCGGTGACGCGGAAATGCGGCGCCAGCGACGGATACCGCCCGGCGACCGCCTCGTACATCGCGTAGGCGACGTGGCGATACGAAAAATGTCCGGCGACCCCGGTGCGCAGCTCGGTGATGTACACGACTTCCGCAAAGTCCATCTTGAAGAGCGTGCGCTTGCGGTAGGCGAGCGGAAGCAGGTAAACGCCGGCGTCCCCGCATTGCGCCGCGGCCTCCGCGGCGCAATGCATGGCGGCATCGTAGCGGGCGCTGGCGGCGGCCGCGGCAATTTCCTCGGGCGTGTCGTAGCCGTGCTGCGCGGTGAACTCCTGCCCCACCTGGATGCAGCGGCGATGCCGGTGCATATCGCGGAAGCCGCCAACGTCCATCAGGATGTCGAAGCGGAACTTCTGCCCGGCGGCGAAGGCGCGCAGCAGTTCGTCGTGGCGTCCGCGATGCCGCGTGCCGAGGGCGACAATGGCGTCGCGCTCCGCCGCGCTGAGCGACGCGACGCGCTCCCGCACCTGCCGGTAGGGATAGTGGCAGTGCTGGTAGAGGAGGGTGGCCGCCAGCTCGATTTCCAGCGGCTCGTCTTCCAGCAGGTCCACCGGCGGCGCGGGCGCGATGGGCGCGCCGCGCATCAACTCAGCGGCGGCCTGGGCGAGTTCCGCGCGCGTCTCCTGCTCGTAAGGGTTCGCTTCCGCGTACTTCACCAGCGTGGGCGCGGGGCGCACCTCCTTGAGAAACAGCTCGCGCGCTTCGCGGGCCAGGCCCTCATCGCGCCCCTGGAGTTCCACCTCGATGAAGTTGCGCCAGCGCTCCTGGTTCGAGGTTGTAAGCCGGGGTGCTGGCCGCCGACTTCAAGCGCCCGCCCAGCGCGCGCACTTCGGGGTAGGGGCTGGAAAGCAGGCGCGCAATCTGGGTTTCCAGAGTGCGGGCGTTCACGATCTGGCCCAGCGAGGTGTTGGTGGCCAGCGGCAGCAGGTAGCGCGAGAGGTCGAAGGCGCGGGCGCGCAGGGTGCGCTCGTAGGCCTCGCGCTTCATGTCGATGGGCTGCGGAGTGCGCGCGGCCAGGTGCTCGAACATCTGCTGGCTGAGCGCTTCGTACTCGGCGAACAGGAAGTCGCAGGTCTCGCGATAGCGGCCCGCGGCCGCGGCGTCGCCGGCGAACTCGGGAACGTAGTAGCCGGATTTGCGGAAGTCCTGGTAGCGCGTGGAGCGCTCCTGGCCGTCCCAGCGCGGCTCGTCGACCAGGATGATGGCGGCGAGGATGGAGAGGCGCTCGACGGCCACCGCCAGGTGGGCCAGGTCGGCGATGGAGCGGTGGCCGTACTGGAAGTAGAAGGTGTTGAGAAATTTTTCCGCGCGCTGTTCGTTGATCTCCGCCAGCGACTCGCGCAGCGACAGCGCCGAGCGCGAATACTTCGCCATGGCGTAGGCCTGCACCTCGGGCTCGACGCCGAAGACGACGTACACGTCGGTCTGCGGCTCGGTGCTGGCTGCGGGTGCGGGGCCGGGAGCGGGCGACGGGGCGTGCGGGGGAGTGGTCATGGGAACGGCCATCGTAGCCCCAGCCTCGCCGCCGGGCAACCGCCCGGGGCGAGGGAACCTGAAGGCGCAATTTACGAGTAGCGCGGCCTTCCGGTACAATGCCGAGACTCGCCAGCGGATCGGGAGTCTCTCGGGTTACTTGCCCCTGCGTCGCTGGTCTCAATAAAACTACTGAATGCGCAAGCTCGTTTCCAGCCTGGTGGTGATGTTCGCGTTGTGGACCGCGCCGTTTTCCGGGCGCGCCGCCGCGCGCGGCGGCGCGCCCGCGCCCCTGCTACGCCTAGCGCAGCCGGTGGCGCAGTGGATTGCGCAGGAGCCGCGGCTGCCGCGCATGGCCCCGGAACTGGCCTTGCGGACCTTCCAGGAACGCTGGGAGCAGCAGCAGCAGGACCTGGCCGGCTATTCCGCGCTGACCGACATCGAAGCCGAGCTGCCCGACACCGCGCAGAAGGGCGATTACGAGTTGGAGCGCGAGTACGTCGCGCCCCACGAACTGCACTTCAAGCCGCTGCGCTTTACCGGCGACAACTTCGTCAAGACCAACGTCATTACCCGGCTGCTGCAGTCGGAAGTGGACCACGTCGGCAAGGACGAGGTGGGCGCGACCGCCATCACCGCCGCGAACTACAAGTTCAGTTACAAAGGCGAAGACGTCATCGACGGCCGCCCCGTGCACATCTTCCAGGTGAAGCCGCGGCGCAAGGTGGCGGGTCTGTTCAAGGGCCGCATCTACGTGGACGCGGTCAGCGGCACGCTGCGCCGCGCCGAGGGCACGCTGGTGAAGTCGCCCTCGTTCTTCATCAAGAGAATCGAGTTCGTGCAGGACTACTGCGACGTGGGCCGCTTCACCCTGCCGCTGCGCACGCGCTCGACGGCCGTGACCCGCGTGATGGGCCGCGCCATCGTCAACATCCTGCATCGCAACTACCAGGCGCGCGCCATCTCCGGCGCCATCAGCACCAGCCGCACCGACGTCCCCGCAGTGAATTAATCAGTCGCCGCCCAGGCGGAAGCGCAGGCCGGCGCGGAAGTTCGCCCGCAACCCGGGATACCCCACGACCTCCTGATAGCGGTGGTTGAGCAGGTTTTCGAGCTGCACGTAGGCGGTGGTGCGGCGCGTCACGCCCAGCCACGTGCCGAGGTCGAAGCGCGCGTAGCCGGCGGCGTGATTGACCGGGGGCACGAGGCCGAGGAAATCGGAATCGGTGCGGCGGCCGACGAAGATGCCGGTCAAACTGCCGCCCCAGCGGGTGGCGGCGTAGCTGAGGAGCAGCGAGCCCGAATGCCGCGGGCGGCGCAGCAGCGGCTGGCCGGCGCGCAGCAGCGGGTCCGAGGCCAACGGCGCGGCGAGAATCTGGGTGGAGGTGTAGACGTAGGCGGCATCGAGGCGCAGGCGCGAGGCCGGACGGCCATGCAGCTCGAACTCCGCGCCGTGCGCCAGCGCGCGGTTCACGTTGATGTACTGGCCGGCGAAGGTGGCGGGGTCGAAGGTGAAGTCGATGCGGTCGCGGAAGAGATTGTGGAAGTAGGTTGCGCCGAGGGAGTAGCGGCCGCCGGCCACCGCCTGCTCGATCCCGGATTCGAGTGACTGGTTCTGCTCCGGCCGCAGGTGCGGATTGGGAACGATGCCGAAGCCGCCTTCGCCGAAGGATTCTTCCAGGCGCGGCTCCTTGATGCCTTCGCCATAAGCGAAGCGCAGGCGCGTGCCGGAGAGGAGATTGCCGCCGCGCCGCGCCAGCAGCGAAGCGGCGACGCGGGGCACGCCGCGGCTGCCGAAGCTCTCGTTGTGCACGAAGCGCGCGCCGGCCAGCAGCGAGAGGCGCTTCCAGGTCACCACCTGCTGCGCGTAGAGCGCGTGGTTGCGGCGCAGGCCGTGGCTGGTGACGGCGGCGAGCTGGTCGCCGACGAAGCCGTTTTCGTCCTCGAAGTCGTAGCCAAAGGTGGTGCGGGCCCAGGTGCGCGGCGTGTACTCGCCCTGGTAATCGAAGCCGGCGCGGTTAAGGTTGGCGAAATCGTGGAAGGGAAAATCGAAGTTGCCGAAGAGCGGCGTGGTGCGCCCCGCTTCCTGCACCAGGTCGACGTTGTCACGCCGGTGATGGTACTCGAAGCCGGTCACGCGATGCTGCCAGCGGGCGCCGGTGGCGAAGGTGAGGTCGGAGCTGGCTAGGAAATTGTTCTGGCGGGCGTGCTGGTCGAGGTCGGGGGGAAGCAGCGGCCGGCCGTTGAAGTTCCAGAACGAGGGCACGCCGCTGCGGTTGTTGCTGTGGTGGAGGCGCAGGCGCCAGGCGATGCCGCGCGGCAGGGCGAGGCCGAAGTTGGCGCCCTGCGCGGCGTTCGAGTAGGCGTCATTCGGCCCCTGGCCGCTGGTCGCGAGCTGCTCGCCGAAGAGGTTGTAATCGAGCCGGCCGCGCGCGCCGCTGAGGGAGGCGTAGCCGCGGGCGGTGGCGAAGGTGCCGCCGTCGGCGCCGAGCAGCAGCTCGGGAGCGCGGGTGTGGCCGGCGCGCGTCCAGAACTGCACCACGCTGGTCATGGCGTCGGAGCCGTAGAGGGTGCTGGCAGCACCGCGCGCCATCTCGACGCGGTCCACTTCAAACATGGGCACCACGCCGAAGTCGAAGGTGCCGCCGGGCTCGTTGATGGCGACGTTGTCGAGCAGCACCTTGTTGTAGCGGGATTCGCCGCCGCGCACGAAGAGCGAAGCCAAGCCGCCGCGGCGCCCCGCGGTGTTGATGACCGCGCCGGGCATGGCGGTGAGGGCCGCGGCGGCGCTCAGCGGCTGCAGGTTGCCCAGCGCGGCGGCATCGAGCGCACCGACCAGGGCGCCGGAGGCTTCCTCGGCCAGCGGGGTGCGCGCGGCGGTGACCACCACTGCCTGGGAGGCGACGGCGATGGAAAGCCGGGCGACGAGCTGGTTGTCGGCGGTCATGGTAACGCGCTCGTGGAGCGGGGCGAAGCCAGGCGCCAGGACCTCGACCACGTAGTCGGCGGCGGGCACGGAAAACAGCGCCACGCCGGCGGCCGTGGTCGTGCCCACGGCGACAGGGCGGGAACTCGCGGCGTCAAGCAGGGTGACGCGCGCGTCCGCGACCACCGCGCCTTGCGGGTCCACGACGGCGACGCGAACGTCGGCGGCAACGATGCCGGAAAGAAGCACGAGGAGCGGGAGAGCGGAAGAGCGGCGCAAGCAGTCCTCCTTTGCACGCGAAAGGGGTTTCTGGGGACGTTTCGCGCCGGTCTCCTGGCTTGGCGATAGCAGCCGGCCGGCCTTCCCATCCGCCGGGGCGGACAGTGGCGCGGCTCGAACTCGTCCGCCGGGGCGGACAAGTCGCCTTACAGTTGCGCGGCAGCGCGGGCTTTGCACCCGCTTCCCAGCTCCGCTCTAGCAGCGGAGCGCGCGAACGCAGATTGCGAAAGAACGGGGCGCACGAAGCGCCAGTGGAAAGAGTAAAGGGCGGGGGCGGGCGTGTCAATGCACAGGGGAATGCGGAAGCTCGCGTAACTCGCTCCGCTGGTAAGCGGCTCGCTCAGGATGACGTTGGTTCGGGACCAGAGCGCCAGTTGATTCAAGGCCTGTAAATCAATGAGTTGCGGACACGCTTGGGTCCGATTGGGTCCATTAGCGCGAACCTATCGCGGCGCGTAACTGGTGATAAGGGCTGTTATCACTCATCAACGGGGAGCATAATGCGCCTACATGTGAGGCGCTACAAATGAACGTGCTGCTCCTGTTCCTGCTGCTATTTTCCTGCCCAGCACTTACGTTTGCCCAGAGCGATTCTGCGTTCGACCTTAACCATATCGCAAAAGATGTTGAGCAACGTTTCAGGGCGTGTCCGAGGCGGGAGGTTGTTGCCAGGTTCAAACGCAGATTCCATAAACCCATTTGGCAGAAGCAAGCTTCGGGTCCGCCTTCCGATGTAATTGCGGATGTGAGATCAAACGATTCGAGTATCTATCCATATGTCCTCACAGTCGAATTTAACCTGAGCATCAGCATGGGGCCAGAGCGCGAGAGCAAGACGGAAGCGGAAGAAGACACGGAACTTTCTCCAAGTTCAGTGCTCACACAACTCGGGGCGGATACAAGCAGGAATCGGAACGTGTACTTGGTCAACAAGGATGGTATTCGGCTGAAGACGCGAGAGATCTTGACGAAGAAGTTTCTCGATGGGACACCGGGCCACTGGCAAGAACGCCCTACGTGGGCTAATGCCTGTTGGGATTGGATCGGCGCAGAATAGGCATTTTTGGCGTGAGATCGCCATATCGTGATTCTCGGAGCCGTCGCAGGGCCGCCATCCGGACGTAAGTAACGATAAGGCTTTAGCTGGGAAGGAGCAAAAGCGCCAGCAGCGCGGAAGGGGCGATCTTCTGTATGACGATGCGAACCTGGAGCGGTAGTCGCCAATTCGATTACGAGGGGAGTGTCACGACCGGAACGGTTATTCAGTACGGCACAAAGAGGAACTCTCCAATCACAATATCGGGATCGCAGTACGCTCAATTGCTCGCACACTTTGACGGGCAAGAGGTTCTAGTGGGAACAGACCACGTTAACCCGCCCTTGGGAAGTTTAGGCGAATGGCTTAAGAAGCACGTGAGGCAGACGGCGAGCGCTTCTTATGTCGCGCCGATTCTCGTTAAAGAGGGATACGCAGTTCGTGCGAGCGATTCGACAAAAATCAAGTTTAGCTAGGTCGCGACGCTTGCCTTTCGCGGTAATTGACGTGAAATCACCATATCACCAGTTACGGTCTGGGGGAGTGCCCGGAGGCGAACAGATGGCGCAAACTTACGCTAACGGCTGTTATCAATTCGAAGCTATGGTTTCAATGCTTCGGTGGATACCGTCATGACCGCCGTTCGACGCAGATGCGTGGTTGTGCGATAGGCCTTGCCGCTCACCGATGAATACTCCACCACGAAATCGAACTCTTCATGGGCACTGGACAGCACTCCGGTGTTCTCTTTATGACCCGCCTGGATATACGGGACCACGGCTGAACAAACGAGCTTCTCCTTCAACATCAGCTTCCATTTCACCGAAAGCGCTGGCCCATTTCCGACATTTGTAAGCTGGATCGCGCCCGACAATACGGTCATGAATGGCTGGTCGAGCGGCGTAGGGTCGGGGAACGGATCGCCTTCTTGCCGCTTGTCCAGAAAACCGGAGAGCATTACCACAGGACGGGAGAGACCTTCCGTCTGAGCGTTCGCTGAAAGAGCAATGTGCCGCGTGTAGAGGAGATAGAAGAAAAATCCGACAAGATTCAGGGCTAGCAAGACATCTTGCCAGATCAGTGCTTTGTCACCCATTGACACTGTTCACCTCGGTGGGAGTACAGGATCTCGTTGGTCATAACATACCGCCATCTCAGCGCGTCGATGTCATTTGTTGATAAATCCCCTTCTCACCAGTTGGAACCGAACCCTGAGAACCGGACGCCGTTTCACGGCGAAAAACTTGGGGTCCGATTTGGGTCCGATTGCTGCCGAAAACCAGCGAACAAGAGGCAATACGACGCAGGGCCGACCTAGGCGGGACAACAACTTAGCGTTGTAGCCACTCATTCGGGGCCGTGCGAGTCACGCACGTGGGTTTCGGCCCAGTCGCGGACGCGTTCGAGGGCGGCCTGGAGGTCGGCGTGACAGCGGGCGAGGGTGGCGGCGTCGGCGCCGGCGGGAACATCGATGCGGCGGCCGACGCGAACCAGGGCGCGGGAAAAGGGCTTCGGGATCATGAAGGCGTCCCAGGAATTGAGCACCCAGGGACGGTCGAGCGCGACGTAGAACGGGACGACGCGGACGCCGGTGTGGCGCGCCAGCAGCACCGGGCCGCGCTTGGCGACGTAGCGCGGGCCGCGCGGTCCATCCACGGCGAAGGCGGCGCTGTGGCCGTCGCGCACGACGCGCTGCAATTGCCGCAAGCCTTCCGCGCCGCCGCGCGAACTGGAACCGCGCACCGGCACATGGCCAAAGCGCTGGACGACCCGTGCGATGATCTCGCCATCGAAGCTGCGGCTGGTGAGGATGGCGAATCCCTGGTGGCGAAAGCGCCACATCACCGGCAACACGCAGCGGTGCCAGAAAGCGTAAATGCCGGGATGCTGCGGCTCGCGCGCGGCTTCCTCGTCCTCGCCGCTGAGGGTGAAGCGCAGCGTGGGTCCGATAAGCGCAATCGCCAGGTAGCCCAGGGTGGAGACGACCCACAACTTCACGCGCTGCCACGCGGAGTAGCGGCGCGCGGGGACAGCAGCGGCGTCTTCCGGCGGCACGGCGGGTGAGGTCACGGCGTCATTGTATGCACAAGAGCGCGGGCGAGTCGCCCGCGCCTACCCTTTGGGGATCTCATGCGTACTTCAGCCACTTCATGATTTCGGGCAGGGTGGGGCGCTTGCCGTACATGAGGATGCCGACGCGGTAGATGCGCGCGCACACCAGCATCATGCCCCAGGTGGTGAGAATGAGCAGCGCCACGCACACTCCGACCTGCCACAGCGGCGGCTGCTGCACCACGATGCGCAGGTACATCAGGATGGGAGAGGTGAAGGGGAAGAGGGAGAAGGCGATGGACATCGGCGTGTTGGGCTGGCGGATGATCAGGTTCATCATCACGATGGAGAGGATGATGGGGAGCATGACGATGATCTGGAACTGCTGCGCCTCCTGCTCGGAGTTCACCGCCGCGCCCAGGGCGGCGAAGCTGGCACTGTAAAGCAGATAGCCGAGGAGGAAGAAGACAGGGAAGGCGATGAGCACCAGCGGCTGCACGTGGAGGTCGAGGCCGGCGTTGCGCACCAGCATGAAGGAAGGGGTGGAGAGCAGCGCGCCGGCGATGGCCCAGATGAGCACCTGGGTGAGGCCGACGGCGCCAACCCCGAGGATCTTGCCGGCCATCAGCGACTGGGGAGAGACCGAGGCCAGCAGCACTTCCACGATGCGCGACGACTTCTCCTCGAGCACCGAGCGCATGACGGTGACGCCGTACATGATGAGGGTGGTGTAGAGGAAGAGCACCATCATGACGGCGAAGAGGAAGGCGGCAGGGCCGTTGAGCTTGCTCTCCTTGCCCGCTTCCAGGCGGATGGTCTCGAGTTCGACCGGCCGGAGGAGTTCCGTGACGTCGGTAGAGGTCAGGCCGCGGCGGGTCAGGTTGCGCTCGATGGTGGCGGAGCTGAGCGTGCGGCGCAGGCCGGCGACCTCCACCAGGTCGGAGGTCTCGCGGCTGGTGAAGGTAGCCTTGCGGGCGGCGAGATCGTCGTCGGGCGCCCAGATGAAGGCGTCAATGCTGTGATTGGTGACGCGCTGGCGCAGCGACTCGCGCTCCGCGGGCGTGGGGTTGAGGTCGACGGCGAGCTGGAACTTGCTGCCCTGGTCCTGGGCGATGGGGCCGAGTTGGCGGCGGAAGATCTCGCCGAACTCGGCGCTGGACGTGACCAGGACAACGTTCTTCGCCTGCGAGGTCTTCATGGTGGCCAGCTTGGTGGGCAAGGCGATGGCGGCAAACATGAAGAGCGGCACCACGATGGTGGAGATAAGGAAGGCGCGGGTGCGCACGCGCTCCAGGTATTCGCGCTGCATCACGATCCAGGCATTGAGCATAAAAGCAGTTTCTAGTTTCTAGTTTCTAGTTTCGAGTTTCTAGCTTCTAGCAGACCGGCGGCAACTGCCTTCGTTTTGCCGACGGTTTCAATGAAAATCTGTTCCAGCGACGGTTCCATCAGCTCGAAGCGGTTGACGCGCACGCGGGAGGCCGCCAGGCGGAGCAATTCCTGGGCATCGGCGCCCTCGCGCAGGCGCACCTCGACATAGTTACCGTAGTCGTTGGAGTTGTTGATGAGGTGCCCGGCTTCGGCGAGGAACTTGGGATCGCCGTCGTATTCAATCTGGATGTCCTTGCGTCCCCAGCGCGATTTGACCTCGCGCAGCTCTCCCTGGAGCACGCTGCGGCCGTGATCGATGAGGCAGATGGCGTCGCAGAGCTTCTCCACCTGGTCCATGCGATGGGTGGAAAAGAGAATGGTTTTGCCGGACTTCTTCAGCTCCAGCAGGACGTCCTTGAGCAGCGTGGCATTGATGGGATCGAGGCCGAAGAAGGGCTCGTCCATGATGATGAAGTCGGGCTCGTGGAGCAGCGCGGCGATGAACTGGATTTTCTGCTGCATGCCCTTGGAGAGCTCCTCGACCTTTTTCTGCAGCCAGTCGGCGATCTCCAGCCGCCGGCACCAGGCGACCGCCTTGGTGTGCGCGTCGAGGGAGCTGACGCCGTGCAGGCGGGCGAAGAACACGAGCTGGTCGAGCACCGTCATCTTGCGGTACAGCCCGCGCTCCTCGGGGAGGTAGCCGACGCGCTGCAACTGCTCGCGCTGGAAGGGCCGGCCGAAGAGCCGCACCTCGCCGGCGTCAGGCAGGGTGATGCCGATCATCATGCGGATGCTGGTGGTCTTGCCGGCGCCGTTGGGGCCCAGCAGCCCAAAAATGTCGCCGGAAGCGATCTTGAAAGAGAGCTCGTCGACGGCGACAAAGCTGTCGTATTGCTTGCGGATGCCAGTGACTTCGACAGTATTCATGCGGGTGGCGTCAGCGGTAAGGCCTGGGGAAGCTGCGGTATTTTCGCGTGATTTCCGCGCGCTGGCAACCGAAAAGCCGCGGTCTCATGGGCGATTTCTGATTGCGATTTGCGATTCGGGCCAGCCATCCATCAGGGGCGGCGCGGACGGTCGAGCCGGAGGATGGCCAGATAGGCGGCGGCGCAGAGCGCGGCGTCGAGCAACAGCCCGAGGTCGAGATGGAAGGGCTCATGGCGCGCCGGCAGCGGCAGACGCGGCAGCAGCAGCGCGAAGTAGATCGCGTTGCCGATGAGCACGGCGCCGAACGCACGCAGCCACGGGCGGAGCATAGGCACCAAGGGCACGAAAGAACAGGGCGCCCGTTCCGATGCTACTATCGCGCGGGATGCTGGAGCTGCACACCTCGGTGCAGTACGCGCGCGGCGTGGGTCCGCGCATTGCCGAATTGCTGGCCGCCAAGGGCGTCAGCACCGTCGAGGACCTGCTCTACTACCTGCCGTTCCGCTACGAAGACCGGGTGAACCCGCGCACAATCAGCGAGCTGCGGCCGGGGGAAATGGCCGGGCTGATTGCGGAAGTGCGCTCTTCCGGCCTCTTCCGCACCCGCCGCATGCCTATCTTCGAGATGACGGTAGGGGAGGCCGGCGGAACGAAGCCCGCGGCCGCGCCGCCGCCGGAGGCGCAGCAGCCGATGTTCCGCGCCGGCATGATGCCGCGGCGCCCCACCCTGAAATGCCTCTGGTTCAACGGCGCTTACCTGAAAGACAAGTTTCAGCCCGGGCAGATGGTGGCGCTGTACGGGAAGGTCGAAGCGGATGAGCGGCGCGGCGGACTGCTGCTGCATCAGCCGCAGTTCGAGATCCTGAGCGAAGGCCCGGAGGCGGAAAACGCCGCCGCGGATTCCCTGGAGATCGGGCGCATCGTGCCCATTTACGAATCGGCGGCGCAGGGGAAGCTGACGTCGCGCTGGTTCCGGCGGGTGATCCACGGCGTGTTGGAGTTGCTGACGCCGGAGGTGGAAGACGCGATCCCAGGCGCGGTGCGCGCGCGCCTGCAACTGATGCCGCGGCGCGAGGCGCTGTGGCAGGTGCACTGGCCCGATCCCGGAGAAAGCCTGCAGCAGCTCGAGGAGCGGCGCAGCCCGGCGCAGCGGCGGCTCATCTTCGAGGAGCTGTTTTTTCTGGAGCTGGGGCTGGAACTGAAGCGGCGGCGGGTGCGGGCGCAACCGGGCATCGCGTTTGCGCTCGACGACAAGGTGCGGGCGGCGATCAAGCGCATCCTGCCGTTTCATCCCACGGCGGCGCAAAAGCGGGTGCTGGGCGAGATCGCGGCCGACATGGCGCAGCCCGCGCCCATGCGGCGGCTGCTGCAAGGCGACGTCGGGTCGGGCAAGACCATCGTGGCGCTGCAGGCGGCCATCATCGCCATGGAAAACGGTTACCAGGTCGCGCTGATGGCGCCCACGGAAATCCTGGCCACGCAGCACTATCTTTCGGCGCGCCGCATCCTGGAGCCCACGGGGTATCGCGTGGCGCTGCTGACCGGGTCACTGGAGCAGGAGCAGAAGCGCGACATCCGGCGGCACGTGGGGCGCGGCCAGGTGCAGCTGGTGATTGGGACGCACGCGCTCATCCAGGAGCAGGTGGAGTTCGCGCGGCTGGGGCTGGTCGTCGTGGACGAGCAGCACCGCTTCGGGGTGATGCAGCGGCTCAAGCTGATGAAGAAGCCGGGAGACACGGCCGGGGAACCGGACGTGCTGGTGATGACCGCGACGCCCATCCCGCGCACGCTCGCGCTCACCATTTATGGTGACCTCGACGTCAGCGTGCTCGACGAACTGCCGCCCGGGCGCACGCCGATCGTGACGCGGCGCGTCAGCGACGAGCGCAGCGACGAGGTGTGGGAGTTCGTGCGCAAGCAGGTGGCGGCGGGGCGGCAGGCGTACGTGGTGTATCCCGTGATCGAGGGGCGCGACGACGAGCAGCCCGACCTGGGCTTCGCGATGCCCGGAGAAAAGAAACCCGGGGCGACCCTGAAGGCCGCCGAACAGATGTTCGCAAAGCTGAGCAAAAAGATCTTTCCCGAGTTGCGGGTGGGACTGCTGCACGGGCGGCTCGACGCGGAAGAGAAGGACGCGGTCATGCGCCGTTTCCTGGCCGGCGAAATCCAGGTGCTGGTTTCCACCACGGTGATTGAGGTCGGAGTGGACGTGGCGAATGCGACGGTCATGGTGGTGGAACACGCGGAACGCTTTGGACTCGCGCAGCTGCATCAATTGCGGGGCCGCATCGGGCGCGGCAGCGCGAAGTCGTACTGCGTGCTGATCACCGGCGGCAAGGTGACCGAAGAGGCCGAGACCCGCCTCGACGCCATGGTCCGAACGCAGGACGGCTTCGAAATTGCCGAACTCGACCTGCAACTGCGGGGGCCAGGGGAAGTTTTCGGGACGCGGCAGGCGGGGATGCCGAGCTTCCGCGTGGCCAACCTGCTGCGCGACCGTGAACTCCTGGAGCACGCCAAGCGCGAGGCGGCGTGGGTGCTCAGCGGCCCGAATGAAAAGATTTCAAAAGAAGAGATCGCGCAGGCGCTGCGGCACCTGCGCGCGCACTGGCAGCGACGCTATGGGCTGGTGGAAGTGGGGTAAGGGGCATGGCGAATCGGGGAATGAGCCTACCCGCCCGTATCGCTATAATCACCGGCTGTGAAGACGCGCAATGCCGCCGAGCTGTATCAGCAGCTGCCCGCGGTCGATGACTTGCTGCGCGCGGCGGCGCTGGCGCCACTCGTACAACGCGAGGGGCATGCTGCCGTGACCGAGGCGGCGCGCACGGTGCTGGCGCGGCTCCGCCAGGAGATCGGCGCCGGACGCCTCGACGGGCCGCAACTCGAGCTGGCGCTGGCGGGGATCCCGGAAGCGGTGGAGCGCGAGCTGCGCCGCGCGCTGGCTTATTCGCTGCGCCGGGTGATCAACGCCACCGGCGTGATTCTGCACACTAATCTGGGGCGCGCGCCCTTGGCGGAGGCGGCGATCGAGCACATTCGCGAAACCGCGGCCACGTATTCCAACCTCGAATTCGACCTCGCCGCCGGGGAGCGCGGCAAGCGCGACGTCCACGTGCAGCGGCTGTTGGCGCGGCTGCTGGCCGCCTCCGGCGAAGTGAGCACGGTGGTGGTGAACAACAACGCGGCCGCGGTCCTGCTGGCGCTCAACACGCTGGCCGAGGGCGGCGAAGTGGTGGTCTCGCGCGGCGAGCTGGTGGAAATCGGCGGATCGTTTCGCGTGCCCGAGGTGATGGCAAAATCGGGCGCGGTGTTGCGCGAGGTGGGCACCACGAACCGCACGCGTCTCGCCGACTACGAGTGCGCCATCAGCGAGCGCACGCGGCTGTTGCTGCGCGTGCACCGCTCGAACTTCCAGATTGTCGGCTTCACGGAGCAGGCGTCGCTGGCGGAGCTGGTGGCGCTCGGCCGGCGGCGCAACCTGCCGGTCATGGAAGACCTCGGCAGTGGCGCGCTGGTCGACATGACGATGTTCGGCGTGGCGGGCGAGCCCGGGGTGGTCGATTCGCTGCGCGCCGGCGTCGACGTCGTCACCTACAGCGGCGACAAGCTGCTGGGCGGGCCGCAGGCCGGGCTGCTCAGCGGGCGGCCCGAGGTGATCGCGCGCATCCGCCAGAACCCGCTCTTCCGCGCGCTGCGCGTGGACAAGCTGAGTTATGCGGCGCTCGAGGCGACGCTGCTCGCGTACGTGAAGCAGGATTACGACGCGATTCCCGCGCTGCGCATGATGCGCCTCAGCCGCGAGGAGATTGGGCAGCGGGCGGAGGCGCTGGCGGCGGAAGTGCGCCGGCAAGCGCCGCAGTTGCAAATCGAGGTGGTGGATGGCGAATCGGTGGTGGGTGGGGGCGCGGCGCCGGGCGCAAAGCTGCCCACACGTCTGGTGGCCATCACCGCCGCGCACCGCAGCGCCGACGAACTGGCCGCCCGGCTACGCGGCGGCGAGCCGCCGGTCATCGCGCGGGTGGAGGAGGGCCGGGTGCTGCTCGATCTGCGGACCGTGAGCCCACACGAGGACGCGGTGCTGGCGCGCCGAGTCGCGGAAGCGGAAGCGAAGGAATCGCCGTAGTCGCCGAGATCGCCGAAACCAGCTGCCGGCAAGAGTCCCGCGCGGCGCTGTGGTAACGTGAACAACTTGCGTGTGGACGCGTCGGCGTGATCGTTGGCACCGGTATCGACATCGTTGAAGTGCCGCGGGTGGCGGCGGCGGTGGAGCGCTTTGGCGAGCGCTTCCTGCAACGCGTCTTCACCGCGGACGAGATCCTCTACTGTCGCTCCAAGGCCAACGCGGCGGAGCGCCTGGCCGCGCGTTTTGCCGCCAAGGAAGCGGCGCTGAAGGCGCTGGGGACGGGGTGGCGCGGCGGCATCGCGTGGCGCGACGTGGAAGTGCAGCGCGCCCCCGGGGGGCGGCCGACGCTCGCCTTCCATGGCAAGGCGGCGGAGTTCGCGGCGCGGCTGGGCGCGACCCACGCTTCGCTGTCGCTCTCCCACACGGAAGAGCACGCGATCGCCACTGTCATCCTGGAGAAAGAATGATCCCTGCTCGGTCGCTATGAGCGAAATCGCTCTCGCTCCCCCACCCACGGCTGCGCCGGATGCCGCTCTTGACCGTTGGCTGATTGCGGGCGTGGGCCTGGTCAGTTTTGCCAGCCTGCTGCTGGAACTGGCGCTGACGCGGCTGTTCTCCGTCGTCCTCTTCTACCACTTCGCGTTTCTGGCAATTTCGATTGCGCTGCTCGGGCTGGGCGCCGGGGGCGTCTTCGCGCATCTCGGGCGGGCGCGGCTGGCGCGCTGGGCGACGCGGCAGATTGGGACAGCGGTGGGCATGGTGAATGCGCTGGCCATCGCCGGTGTCCTCGAAGTGGTGCTGCACACGCCGGTGGCACTGGAACTGGGGTGGCGGAACTTCCTCAAGCTAACCGTCATCTACCTGGCTTCGGCGGTGCCGTTCTTTTTCACCGGGCTGCTCTTTGCCGTGCTGTTTGCGCGCGAACACCGGCGCGCCGGCATGCTGTACGGCGCGGACCTGATCGGCGGCGCGCTGGCCTGCCTGGCGGTGGTGCCGCTGCTGAACTGGATTGGCGGGCCGAACGCCGTTCTGGCGTCGGCGGTGGCGATGGCGGTGGCGGGAGCGTTGTGGAGCCGCACCGGCGGCAGCCCGCACCGGCGAGGGCGCAACTTGGCGCTGGCGCTGGCGGCGCTGCTGGCGATCGCGATTGCGGTGAACCACAGCGGCAAGCTGGCGGACATCGTGTACGCGAAGGGGATGCGCCGGGACCAGCCGTGGATGCTGTTCGCCCAGTGGAATGCCATCTCGCGCGTCGAGGTCAACCAGGTCGGGGAGTCGAAGTACATCGTGATTGACGCCGACGCCTCCACCGCGATCATGAACGTGGATCCCGCGCGCTGGGCGGATGACGTCCGCGCCACGCCGCACGGGACAGGGCTTCCCGAGCAATCCAGCTACAACTGGAGGCGCGACCTGATGGCGGCGGCGCCGGCCATCGCGAACGTGCTGCGGCCGCGCGGCGACTACGCCATCATCGGGCCGGGCGGCGGGGTAGACGTGCTGCGCGCCGTCGCTAACGGCAGCCAGAACGTCACCGGGATCGAGATCAACAACATCATCGCCAACACCATCATGCGCGGACGCTACGCCGACTACGCGTACCACCTGTACGAGCTGCCGCAGGTGCACATGCACGTGGGCGACGGGCGCTCGTTCCTGCGCGCCAGCCGCGACCGCTACGACGTGGTGCAGATGACGCTGGTGGACACCTGGGCCTCGACCGCGGCGGGCGCGTTCGCGCTCAGCGAAAACAATCTCTATACCGTCGAGGCTTTCCGCGAGTATTTCGACCACCTGAAGCCCGACGGCATCGTCGCCATCACGCGCTGGGAGTTCAAGCGGCCGCGGGAGGCGCTGCGGGTGGTAGTGCAGGAGATGGAGGCGCTCAGCCAGTTCGGCGCACGCGACTTGGCACAGCATTTCATCGTCGTCGCCGATGGCGCGCTGGATGAGGACGGACGTCCGGTGACGGTGCTGGCGAAGAAGTCGCCGTTCACCGCGGCCGAAGAAGAGGCGGTGGTCCAGCACCTGCGCGCCAACCAGAATCTCTTCCTGATCTACCGGCCACACGGCGACGCGGCCGCGGCCGGCGAGCGGCGCGCCAACCCCGAGGCCACGCTGCCGTTCGCCCAGTTGATCGGGGCTCCCTCGGATCGCGAGGCGCGGCCGGGAGACGCGCGACGCCGCTTCGAGGAGGAATATCCGTACCAGATCACTCCGGTCACCGACGACGCGCCGTTCTTCTTTTTTACGCTGAAGACGCGCGACGTGCTGCGCGGGGTGCTGGCGGGCAGCGGCAAGGGGATGGACTGGCGGATCAACCTGGGGATCGTGGTGTTGGGAATCGTGCTGGTGATTTCGCTGGCGGCGGTGGCGTTGTTCCTGGTGGTCCCGCTGGCGGTACACCAAATCCGACGGGCTGCGCCCGTCGCCGCCGGCCGGGGCGGCCGGCGCTACACTGCCTTGCTCTATTTCATCGCCATTGGACTGGGCTACATCCTGATCGAGATTGCGTTCATCCAGCGCTTCGTGCTGTTCCTGGGGCACCCGACGTACGCGCTGACGGTGGTGGTGTTCCTGCTGCTGCTGGCGAGCGGCGCGGGAAGCCTGGCAGCGCGGCAGCGGCTGCACGAGACGCGGCGCGTGCGCGGGCCGCTGGCCGTCACCATCGGGCTGGTGCTGGCTTACGTCTGGCTGCTGCCGCGGGTGCTGGCGGGGCTGGTGGGGCTGCCGTTTGCGCTCAAGCTGCTCCTCACCGGGGCCCTGCTGGCGCCGCTGGGATTTGTCATGGGAATGCCGTTTCCGGCGGGACTGCGCGCGCTGGGCAGCGACGACGGCGATGATTCGCTGGTGGAATGGGCGTGGGCGATGAATGCGGCGGCGAGCGTGCTGGGCTCGGTGCTGGCGATGGTGGTCGCCATCCATTTTGGGTTGAACGTGACGCTGGCCCTGGGAGCGGCGGCCTATGCCCTCGCGGTGCTGGCGATGCCGGCGCTGGTAGCCCGCGGTTCGCGCCGCGGCTAGAGCGGCACTCGTCCGGCAAGCCGTTCTGTTAAAATCCAGCGTTTCCCGTAATGTGCAGGGGGGAAGGTGCCTAGCCAGCAGCAAGTGCGATGGGCCCAGCTTCGGGTGGGCCTGACCGTCATCTTCGCCGCGATCGCGTTAGCCGTCCTCATCTTCCTGATGGGCGGCACCACCAGCATCTTTTCGCGCAGCATGCGCCTGCACGCCTACTTCGACAATGCCGGCGGGGTGCGCGAGGGTGTGCCGGTGCGCCTGCAGGGCGTGGACATCGGCAACGTCGAGAGCATCACCGTCGACCCCAACCACGGCATGACGCCGGTGCGCATGAACATGAAAGTGAACACCAGGTACGGGGCGAGCCTGTTCAAGTGCTCGGAGGCGATCATCGCCACCGAAGGCGTGATTGGCGGCTCCTACGTCGACATCGACAGCACGCACCTGGATCCGGCGAAAGCGGAATGCAAGCAGGCCGCGCAGAACGGCGACGAGCTGCCCATCCGCGACCGGCCCGACATCATGGACATCGTGCGCTCCAGCCAGTCCTCGCTGCAGAACATCCAGACCCTGGTGCAGCGCATGGACCGCATCGTGACCACGATTGAGAGCGGGCAGGGGTCGATCGGGAAAATGATCAACGATCCCACGCTCTACAACCGGCTGAACTCCGCGCTGCAGCAGCTGCAGACGCTGGTGGGGCAGGTGTCGAACGGGCAGGGGTCGCTGGGCAAGCTGATCACCAGCGACGAGATGTACAACAAGCTGAACAGCTCGGTGGACAAGCTCACCAAGATCGTGGACCAGATCAACGCCGGCGAGGGCACGGTCGGCAAACTGATCAAGGACAAGTCGCTTTACGAGAACGCGAACGCTACGGTGGCCAAGGCCAACAAGCTGCTGGAGGACATCAACGCCGGCAAGGGCGCCATCGGCAAAATGGCCAAGGACGAGGAGTTCGCCAAGAAGCTCGACAGCACCATGACCAAGGTCAACGAACTGGTCACCCGCCTCGAAGCCGGCCAGGGCACCTTCGGGAAACTCCTCAAGGACGAGTCCCTCTACACCAACGCCGACCAGATGCTGGTCGAGGCGCGCACCCTGGTGAAAGCCATCCGCGAGAACCCGAAAAAGTATCTGGTGATCCACTTCAAGATCTTTTGATCGCCGACATCGCTGTCCTTAAGCCAGTTGTTACAATCGATTAGATGAAAGCTACTCGTGCTTTTTTTCTGATGGTGTGCGCGGCGGCGGGGCTGGGAGCGCAGCCCGCGGCGGTCGAGATCACGGCGGAACCCAGCCACCACCTGGCGCTGCAGAACGAATACGTGCGGGTTTTCAAGGTGGAAGCGGCGCCACACGCGACCACGCTCACCCACTGGCATCGCCACGATTACATCTACGTGGTGTTCGGCGCAGCCGCCATTACCAACGCGGTGGAGGGCAAGGCGCCGGCGCAGGCCCGGCTGCTGGACGGCGAGGCGCGGTTCGTCGAGGGCAACTTTGCCCACCAGGTCACCAACGACGCGGCAACGCCGTTTCGCAACCTGACGATTGAAGTCCTGAAGCCCGGCAAGGCCACCGCCACCGCCGCGACCCGCGGTCTGGAGATCGGCAGCGGGCTGGCGGTGGACACGGTGCTGGTGAAGGACGGGATCCGGGTGCGCGACATCACGCTGAACCCCGGCGCGTCGGTGCCGCGCCACACCCACCAGGGCCCCCACCTGGCGGTCGCGGTCAGCGAGCTCGATCTCAGAAGCCAGACGGCGGCCGGCGAAGTTCGTGAGCTGCATCTCAAGCCCGGCGACTTCAGCTGGAATCCCGCAGGCATGACCCACACCCTGACCAATACCGGCAAGTCGCCGGCGCGTTTCGTGACACTCGAATTCGAATGACCTACGACGTCACCATTGACGACGAGGCGTTTCGGGTCGAGCTGGAGCGCCAGGAGAATGGCCGCTGGCGCTGCCAGGTGAACGGGCGCGCCGTCGAGGTGGACGCCGCGCTGCCGGAGCGGGACGTGTTGTCGCTGATCGTGGGTGGCCGCGCCTGCGAGGTGGAGCGCGAGCGCCCCGGGTCAGGGCGCGGCGACGCTGCCGAGCTGCAACTGGTAATCCGCGGGCGCCGCTATGCCGCTGCAGTGCGCGATCCGCGCGCGCTGCGCAGCCGCCGGGCCCGGACCGCGGCCGACGACGGCCCGCGCCCTCTCGCCGCGCCCATGCCGGGGAAAGTGGTGCGCGTGCTGGCGCCCGCGGGCACCCGCGTCGCTGCCGGCCAGGGCATCGTGGTGATCGAAGCCATGAAGATGCAGAACGAGCTCAAGTCGCCCAAGGCGGGGGTGGTACAGAAGCTGCTGGTGACGGAAGGTGCCGCGGTCAACGCCGGCGACGTGCTGGCGGTGGTGGAATGAAGCGGGTGGGAGCCGCCGCCAAGATGGCGCCGCGAACAGCCTACTTCGCCGACACTCCCTTCAAGACGTCCTGCGCGTAGTAATTGTCGACCTTCGCCTCGTTGCGGATCACTTCATAGTAAGCGGCCTTGAGGACCTGCTCGCGGCGGTCGCGGAGTTGCTCGCGGATGGCCTGCTGCACCCGCGGGTCGGCGAGGTCGCGCTGTCCCGCGGGCTCTTTCGCGATGAGCCTCACGATGCGGTAGCCGACGAACTGCTTGGCCTGCGGGTTGGTGATGGGAATGATGCCGCTGTACTGGCCGGCCTTGAGCTTCATCACCGCGTCGCGGGTGGCGGGATCCGTGGAACGCAACGCCGATTCCGGGCTGAAGCCGAGATCGCCGCCGTTGCTGCTCGACTCGGGGTCCTCGGAGTAGTTCATGGCCAGAGTGGCGAAGTCTTCGCCGCTCTCCAGGCGGTTGACGAGCATCTGCGCCTTCTTGCGCGCTTCCGTGTCGTTGCTGGCCTTGTCGTTCTTGAGGTTGCGCACCTGCGGGTTGGGCACGGGCGTGATGATGATGTGGGCCAGGTGATACTGCGGCTCGATGAGGTTGAATTCCGGCTTGTGCGAGTTGTAATAGGCGGCGATGTCCTGGTCGGTGACGTTGATCTTGGAGGAGATCTCCTTGTTCAGCACCTTCTGCGCGGTGAGGGTGCGGCGCAGGTCGCGGCGGAAGTCCTCTTCGCTGATGCCGCGCTCCTGCAAACGCTTCTTGAAGTCCTCGGGGGAGTAGGGCGACTTCACCTCGCTGAACTTGGTGTCGACTTCTTCGTCGCTGGCCAGCAGGCCGAGCTTCTCGGCGTGCTGCATGATGATCTCGTTGTCGATCAGCTCCTTGAGGATGCTGAGCCGCAGGCTGGTGGCCTGCTCCTCGGTCATCGGCTGGGCCGGCTGCTGCGGCGAGCCCGCCGTCTGGTTCTTGTAGTACTTATCGAGTTCGCCGCGCAGGATCTTCTTGCCGTTGACCTGGGCTACGACGTCGCTGCCGCCGCGACCGCTGCAGGCGGCCAGCACGAACAGCGCCAGCAGGCACAGGGTTGCGGTCCCAGCACGGAAAAGACGAGACGAAGGAAAACGCAAAATGGGCATCAGGGGCTCGGATTGTTGGGGTTCGCGCCGGCGGACGCGGGCGGCACCTGCCCCGCCTCGGTCAGCGCGTGGTCGATCGCCTGCCGTATCTCCGGGGCCGGCACCGCTCCATCCAGCTTCTGGCCATTCACGAACATGGTGGGGGTGGCGGTGACGCCGAGCAGCTCGGCTTCCTTCAGCGAGGCGTTCAGCACCGCGTCGGGCTGTGCCTTGAGACATGCCTGCAGGTCCGCCGTCCTGGCGTTGTGTTTGCGGCCGGCCTCTTCCGCGGCCTGGTCGAGCGCCGCAAACTGATCGGAGAGGGAGCGGTTGGTGCCGCTGACCTCTTTCTGGTTCAAGTGGACGTAATCGGCGAAGTCCCAGTAGGCGTCGTGGTTCTGCTGCGCCAGGCAGTTGGCATCGATGGCCGCGTGCCGCGCCCAGGGATGGATGGTCTCCAGCGGGTAGTCCTTGTAGATGATGCGCACGCGGTCCCCGTACTGCTTGAAAATGTCGGTCATCAGGATCTGGTGGTTGCGGCCGCAGTAGGGGCACTGGAAGTCATCGTAGTTGACGATGGTGACCTTGGCGTTCTGGTTGCCGCGCACCGGGCGGCCGGCGAGGTCGATCTTCTCCATCGGGTCCTCGATCGGCACCATCTGGAGCAGCCGCTTGCCGTCCTTGGAGAGCAGGAACTCGAAACTGCTGGAGCGCTCGCCGCGGCTCAGCGTGACCGTGACCAGGTCGTAGCCGCTGAACTCCGGACTGGGACGGCGCTCGCCCAGCTTGACGTTCACGCTCGGGGGCACGCTGAAATGGGCGCGCACCAGCCGCTCCACCCGCCGGTCCACCTCGGTGGGGGCCGCGGACTGCCCCGAGCAGCCGAGGCAAAACAGCAGCAGGAACAGGCCGGAGCGCTTCACCAACGAAAAGGCCACAAACCCCCTCGGGGACAGGAATTTCCGCCCCGATTATCTCACGGCGCCCGAGCAAACCGGACTGCCGGGACGTTCCGCGCAGCCCAGGGTCGTCCGGCTGCGCCGGGAAACGAGATGCGCCTGGCAGCCGGACGACGCGGGTCAAGGAAGGCCGTGCGGGAGGCGAGCGCTACCGGCGTTGGCGCGTGGCGGCGAAGACCACGGCGCAGCCGACCAGTACCCCCGCGCCAAAGCCAGCCAGCACGCTGGTGAACGGGTGATGGCGAATGGTGTGCCGCGTGTCGTCGGCCAACTCCTCGGTCGAGTAGCGGGCCTCCTGGGCGGCGTGTTTCAGCGCCCGCTCGGCCGAGCGGAAGCTATCGCCGAGCTTTTCGGCAACGGCGAGCGCGGGACACTCGCGCACGGCCTCCGCGATCTTTGTGCCGAGCTTGCTGCTCATTTCTACGGCTTCTTCCAGAACCGGCATACGCACCTCCTGTCGCGGTCCACAAAGGCCGAAGCATCCCTGACCTTATCGCGCCGCTGCCAGGAGTGCCGTGACTGCAGTCACCCTTCGCGGTGACTCGGGAAAGGAGGCGCCGGGGCGCCGGGCGCATCAGAACAGGCGTTCCTGGCGGCGCAGAGTGCCGAAGGTGCCGATGTTGGCCAGCGACAAGCTGAAGCGGAACTGGTTCTCATTGCGGACCGAGCCCAGCGCCAGGCGGCGGTATTCGATGGCCAGCCCCATGCAGTCCCAGTTGTAGCTGGTCTGGGCGGTGGCGTACTGCACGAAATTGAAATTGGCGTCGGCGCCGATGTTGCCGGCGAAGCTCAGGCCGCGCTTGTTGGGGTGGCCATAGCCGGCGAGCACGCGGAACTGGTTGAAGCGGTCCGGCCCGGCGACCAGGCTGCCGGGGCTGGCGAAGATTTCGCCCGGAACGTGCAGCAGCGCGTGGCTGCCGCCGAGAAAGACATCGCCCAGGCGCCAGGTCACCACCGCGGTGCTGGCGTTGATGCGCCCCTTGCGGCTGTCGTAGTCGAGGTTCCATTGCACGTCGGTGGTGGCGCTGGGGTGGACGCGCAACCGCGAAATGAGCGGCGAGAAGGCGCGCGGCTCGGTGAGAAAGGCGATGCCGGTGAAGTCGGCGGTGGTAGTCAGCACGTTGCGGCGGCCGTTGACCACCGCACCGCCGAAATCCTGGTTGAAAAATGCCTTCTGGGCAATTTCCCAGGTCACGATCTCGCGTACGGCGCCGGCCTGGTCGCAGCGTGGGGTGGCTTCCGGGGCTGCGGATGGCGACGGCGCGGCAGCGCGTCCCTTGCGCCAGTCCGGCGCCGGATTCTCCTCCTGCGGACAATTGACGGCCGCGTTTTGCCGCTTGGCATAGAGGCGGTTGACGAATCCGTACTCGACCTCGTTGGTGTCGCTGAGGATGTCGCGGGCATCGAAGCGGATGATGTTGGGGAAGTTTGCCACGCCGTTCACGTAGCGATAAACGGCGCGGGGCTCGACCGTGTGCTTGAGCGTACGGCCGAGGACGCGGCGTTCGAAAATGCGTGCCAGCGCCGGGGGCCGCAACTCCAGCGAGGTCTCCAGGGCGCGACGATTGACCGCCAGGGAGAGCGGCGCACCCAGCGAGCCGCTGGGCCCCGGCTGCACGCGCTGCGTGTAATAGGTTTCGCGCAGGGCAATCTCCGGGCGCACGCTCCAGCCGCCCATGACCAGGGGAAGCGCGAGCCGCGGCGTGAGGTCGAAGCGCCCGACGACGGGCGCGGTCGCAAACCCCGGCTCGCGGCGCGAGACGCCCTCCACCGCGGTCTCGTACGACCAGACCAGGGGGGTGCGCGCCAGCGGCTGTTCGACCCGCGAGCTCTCGAAGCTGGGCGCGTGCACAATGTTGACCAGGTCGCCGCGCGCCGTGCTCTCGAAGTTCTGATAGCGGGAGCCGTAGGCGTTCCACGAAAAACCGCGCCAGGATTTGGACGCGAAGACGACGGAACGCACCTCGGAATTGACCGCCTGGGTAAAGCTCTCGTTGAACGCCAGGCGGAAGACGAAGCTGCTGAGGTAGTCGATGTCGGCGACGGCGCGGATGCCGTAGGGCAGCAGGGCCTCCGAGTTGAGCGTCACCTCGTTTCCGCCCTGGTCGATGCGGGTCGCGACCGGGGTGCCGGCGGGTCCGGTCACGGTGGCCGGCAGGCCGCGGTCCAGGACGCCAAAGTAGTGGGCTTCGAGGTAGGCATCGTCGCTGGGGCGGGCGCGGAATTCGCCATGCTCGGCCCAGCCGCGGCGCGAGAAATATTCCGCGCCCAGCGTGGCATCCATGCTGCGGTTGATCACCCAGTAGAAGGACTCGCCCACGGTGGTGCCCTTGCGGGAGGAGATGCCGGCCGTCGGCAGCAGGAAACCGGTCTGCCGGCCGAGGGTCTCGACCGGGCGCGCCAACCACGGCAGGTAGAACAGGGGCACGCTGCGCAGGCGAAACGTGGCGTGGTACAGCCGCGCGTTGTCGCCGACGTCCACGACCACGCGCCGTGCCCCGAGGCTCCACGCCGGCGAGGGCATGGTGCATACGGTCACGTAGCCGTGGTGCACTACGTAGTGGTCGGGGCCGGTCTTCTCCACCAGCTTGCCCTGGAAGATAAACGGGTTCGACGAGGTCAGCTCCATGCGCTGACCGTGAAAACGCATGCCGGTGGTGCCGGTCACATCGTAGAAGCGGCCGGTGTCGGTGTTGACGTTGTAAGCGCCGTGCGTGGCGGTGAGATGCTCATCGTGCGGCCCGCCGGTGACTTCGAGGTGGCCGCGGGCAGTGACCTCGCCGCGGGCTTCGTCGTAAGTCATCTCGTCGGCGGTGATCTGCAGGCCGCGGAAGTTAATGCGGGCGTGGCCGTGCAGCGTGTATACGTCGCCGGCCTTCTGCCATTCGTCGGCGGTGATCTCGACCGGCTCTCCCGCCGGCGAGGCCGGAAGCGGAGCGGCGGCCTGGGTCGCCTGGAAGCGAGGCGCGGCGAACCCCCCGGTAACGTTCTGGGCGCGCGCCCGGCTGGTAACTAGCAGGCACGCGAGCAACAGATGACAAAGCGGGACAGCCGTGGTAACCAATCGTGTGCAGCGTGCCATGGTGAGGCGCGAGCGCCGGAATACGCGGAACCGCTGACGTTAGCATGCGGCGGCAAAGCGCGTAAACCGCGCCGGCCTCCCGGCGGGCTGCCGGCCGCTGGCTCTGGCGGTCACGCAACCAAGAATGGGTTGTCCTCTTTGCGGAGAGGTCTGCCGGTGCTCCTTCGTCTCCGGCTCTGCGGCGTCGCGGGCGGACGCGGATTTCCTTGCCGCGTCTTTCGTCGACTCCGATGTCTTTGACGACAGTGAGGAGCAGTTTGCGGCCTCGCTGATCGGGGCCACGGCCGGGCGCGCCGAGTGCGCGGCGGAAGGCGAGCCGCGCGCGCTGGCGGGCGAGCCGCCGGCGCTGACCGGCATCGAGCGTGCCGCGCGCGAGACCGGCAGCACCACGTCCGATTCCTATCGCGGCGACACGTGGCGCAGCGAGGTGGCGTCGCGGGTGACCCGGTACCGCGCGCGCCGGTGCCGCGCCGCGGAGGCGTCGCTGTCGCTGGCTTTCGAGCCGCCATCTCCCCCCGCGCCCCCCACCGCTGCCGAGGAAGCGCGCGCCGCCGCGGTGCAACGGGTGGCGACCCGCTTTGCGGCCACGCCCGAACCGATACTGTCGCCGCCGGAACTCCCGCACGTCGAGACCACCAACGTCATCGAGTTTCCCCGGACGGCGGCGCCGCGGGCCGCGATGCTGGCAAAAGAAGAGCTCCAGGCCAGCCTGCTCGACGAACTGGCGGAGCCGCTGCCCGAGAAGCCACGCATCCTCGACGCGCCGGAGGCGGAAGCAGGCGAGTCCGTCGAGCCGCGGGTTCCGGCCATCATCCTCAACGAGCCGCCGCCGGAACTGCCTCCCCTGCCGGAGCTCGAGCTGCCGCTGGTGGTCGCGCCGGTGGCGCAGCGGCTGTTCTCCGGGCTGGTGGATGCCGCGATTGTCATCGTGGCCCTGGCGCTCTTTGCGCTGGTGGCGCTGCAGCTGGCACACGCCGTGCCGGAGCTGCGCGCGGCCGCCGGGGTGGCGGCGCTGGCGACGGCCCTCTTCTGGTTCGTCTACCACGCGCTGTTCCTTATCTACGCCGGCCGGACGCCCGGCATGCAGCTGGCGCACCTCACCCTGCGCGACTTCGAGGGCGAGCCGCTGCCGCGCGTCGCGCGCCGGGGCCGGGCCATCGCCATGCTGGTCTCGGCCGCGCCCCTGGGCCTGGGCTTCCTCTGGGCCTGCTTCGACGAAGACACCCTCTGCTGGCACGACCGCATCACGCGCACCTGCGTGGTCGAGCAGTAGAACCGCGCACCGCCGCCGGAATGTTGATTGCTGAGGGCTGCGGGCTTGGTTTCTAATGCTCCCGTCATGAGACTCCCGGCATTTGACTACACCAACGCCACTGCGGCCCAGGTTGGAGGCGACGGGCTGGCCGCCAGCGACATCGATCACCACGCGGGCGAAAACGCGGTGGCGACGTTTCGCGCGCGCGTCAAGTCGGGGGAGATCGGCTTCCCCCTGCTTCCCGAGGATCGTGGCACCGCGCGCGCGATTGCGGAGTTTGCGCGCGCGGCGCGGCGCGGCCTCGACGACGTGCTGGTGCTGGGTATCGGGGGCTCGGCGCTGGGAGCGTATGCGCTCGACGCCGCCGTGCGCGGGCCGCATCCCTTGCAGACTCCTGCCGCCGGTGCGCGCCGCGCGCGTCCGCGGCTGCTTACGCTCGACAACGTCGATCCCGGTCTGGTGGCCGCGGCGCTGGCGCAACTCGACCCCAAACGCACCGCGGTCTGCGTCATTGCCAAGTCGGGCACCACGGCCGAAACGCTCTCCACCTTCATGATCGTGTGGGAGTGGCTGCACCGCGCGCTCGGGAAACGGGCGCGGGCGCGCGTGGTGGCCATTACCGATCCCGCCCAGGGCGACCTGCTGGCGCTGGCGCGCGCCGAGCGTTACCCGCTGTTCTTCGTGCCGCCGAACGTGGGCGGCCGGTTCAGCGTGTTCTCGGCGGTGGGCCTGGTGCCCGCGGCGCTTGCGGGGCTCGACGTTATGCGCCTTCTGCGCGGGGCGCGCGCGGCCAACCTCGCCTGCTGGACCACGCACCCGGAACAGAATCCGGCGCTGGCGGCGGCGCTGGTGCACCACGCGCTGGCCACCCGCCACGGCAAGAACATCGAGGTCGTCTTCGCCTATTCCTCGTACCTGTGGGGGGCGGCGTTCTGGTACCGGCAACTGTGGGCCGAGAGCCTGGGGAAGCGCGTGGACCGCCAGGGCCGGGTGGTGGAGGCCGGCCAGACGCCGGTAGCTGCGCTCGGCGTCACCGACCAGCACTCGCAGTTACAGCTCTACATGGAAGGGCCGCGCGACAAGATGGTCACCTTCTGGGCGGTGGAGAAACCGCGGCAGGAGGTGCGCATCCCGCGCGTCTTCACCGCCTACGAATCGTGCCGCTACCTGGCGGGAAAGAATCTGGGGGCGTTGTTCGCCGCCGAGCGGCGCGCCACCGAGAGCGCGCTCACCGCCGCCGGCCGCCCCAACTGCCGCTGGACGCTGCCGCGCGTCGATGAAGCCACTATCGGCGCCTTTTTCCAGATGCTCGAATTCCAGACCGCCTTCGCGGGCGAGCTGTGGGGCGTGAACGCCTTCGACCAGCCGGGGGTCGAGCTGGGCAAGAAGAATGACCTACGGCCTGATGGGCCGGAAGGGCTACGAGGAATTCCGGAAGGTCTGAGGCCGGGGCGCGGCGAAGCGGCGCTCAGAAGGGCTTGCGGTCGCTGCGCGGGGGCCGCTTCGCGCGGTGCGCGACCTCCCACGTAGCCGCACCGAGCTGCAAGCGGACGGACTTGGCGGTCGCCTGCTCGGCTTGCAGGCAGCGCTGGCAGAGGCAGGGGAACTCCACTACCTGGTTGTCGGCGCGCTTCACCGTCACCTGTACCACGTGCCGCACATGCGCGCGGCAAACCGGGCAGCGGCGCCCGCCGTTCAGGTGATAGCGCAGTTCCGCGAACGAAGCGATGAGATGCCAGGTGCGATAGGGCGACGCTGGCTGCGGTCCGGTGGCGAGGGCTTCGAAATAGTCCTGCAGGACGCGCGTACTGACAGCTCGCGAAGGCATACTGACCCCAACTAGTCTGCTCATTCCAGCACGAAGCGGCTGGCATTTCAATTGTTTTGGCGGGTATGAGGCGCCTCCGCGCGGTTGCCCGCTCCCGCCCCCGGAGTTTCGCGGAAACGGCGTTACCGCCGGCGGACCGCGCGGCGCTGCGCCCGGGCTGCTGCCGCCGGCCCGCTGCTGGAGGGCGGCTTGCGCATTCCCGCCAGCAACTCCTGCAGCACCACCGCGTTGTTGTGCTCCTCGTTGCGGGAGGCAAAGACGAGGGTGATTTTCCGGCGCACACCTGCCAGACGATACAGTTCGTGGAGCGCCTCAGCGGCCGCCGGCTGCGCGAGTTCCCCCAGATACCGTTTGCGGAATGCCGGCCATTGCGCGGGACGCGCGTGGAACCAGCGGCGCAGCGCGTCGCTGGGAGCCAGGTCCCGGAGCCAGGTGGCGAGACGCGCCGCGTCGCGGCTCAGGCCGCGCGGCCAGAGGCGGTCCACCAGCACGCGCGTACCGTCGGCTGCCGACGGGCGGGCGTAGGCGCGTTTGATGGCGACTTCCATGGCGGACGAACGCAGGTGGGGCCCCAGCAACGTCCATGATACCGCTCCCGGCGCGGCGGCCGCTGCGGCTACAATCGGGCCCATGAGAGGGCCGCTGCTCGCCGTCGCCTTGCTGCTGCTTTCCCTCGTCGCCTGCCGCACGCCCGGGGAGGAAAAGTACGGCATGAGCGACGCCGACCTGCACTTGACGCCGCCACAGGCCGAGGGTCGGCGTCTCTACAATGCCTACTGCCTGCAGTGCCACGAGGCGTACACGACCAAGAAGCGCGTCGCCATGACCATGGCAGGGCTGTTCCGCAAGCCCTACCTGCCGAGCGGCATTCCGGCGAACGACGAGCGTGCCGCCGAGGTCATCCTGCGCGGCAAGCGCATGATGCCGCCGACGCCGATCAGCCCGCAACAGGCGCAGGCGATCCTGGCGTATCTGCACACGCTGTGACATTTGGTGATTTGGCGATTTGGTGATTTGAGATCGCCGGAATCGCCACCACCGCCGGAATCAATCCGATGGCGTGCGCGGCGATACAATGTACTTAATGGGTTCTACCGCTGAACTCGTGCAGATCGAGATCGCGCCGCCGGCACGCCAGCCGAAGCCGGCGTGGCTGAAGACACGCGCGCCCGGGGGAGAGAACTTCCATGCGCTGAAGAAGCTGGCGCGCGGTCTGGGTCTGCACACGGTGTGCGAGTCGGCGCAGTGCCCGAACATCGGCGAATGCTGGAACCACCGCACCGCCACTTTCATGTTGCTGGGCGACATCTGCACCCGGCGCTGCGGCTTCTGCGCCGTGCCCAAGGGGCGGCCGCTGCCCATTGACCTGGACGAGCCGCGCCGCGTAGCCGAGGCGGTGGCGCGCCTGGGGCTGAAGTTCGCGGTCATCACCAGCGTGGATCGCGACGACGACTTGCTGGGCGGCGCGCGCATCTTCGCCCGCACCATCGCCGAGGTCCGGCGGCAGGCGCCGGGGTGCAGCCTCGAGGTCCTGATCCCCGACTTCCAGGGGGATGACGATGCCTTGCGCCTCGTGCTCGACGCCGGTCCCGACATCCTGAACCACAACATCGAGAGCGTGCCGCGGCTTTACCCGGCGGTGCGTTCCGGCTCGCGCTACCCGCGCTCACTGCGGCTGCTCGGGAACGTGAAGCGCTTCGCGCCGGGCATGGCGAGCAAGAGCGGGCTGATGGTGGGGCTGGGAGAGACCACGGACGAGCTGCTGGCCGTCTTCCGCGACCTCGCCGCCGCAGGCCTCGACATCCTGACCATCGGCCAGTACTTGCGGCCCTCGCGACAGCATGTCCCCATGAAGCGCTACTACACGCCCGCGGAGTTTCAGTATCTGAAGGACAAAGCGCTGCGGCTCGGCTTCCGGCACGTGGAGTCGGGGCCGCTGGTGCGCTCCAGCTACCACGCGCACGAGCAAGCCGAGTCAGTGGTCGGGCGCTAGCAGCAGGGGCCAACCTAGAAACTAGAAACTGGAAACTAGAAACTAGAAACTAGAAACTGCTTCATCTTCACCGCATCCGAAACACCGCCGGATCGATGTTGGTGTGCACCGCCTGCTGCACCACCATGTCCCAGTGCATGTTGGTGGTCGAGCCGATGTCGCTGCTCAAGTCGATGGTCCAGTTCGTCGGCAGTTGCAGGCCGTCCACTGCTTTGAAATCGCTGAACGACTCGCGTACCACCTGGTGTCCCTCGTTCAGGCTGCCGCCGATCTGGCTGGTCGCGCTCGGCGAGATGGTGCGCGCCTCGGTCACCGGCACCGTCACCGTATAAATGGTCATGACGTGGCGGCAGGTCTCCGGATCGAAGTACAGGCGGATGTCGGTATCGCCGGCGTTCTTACGTGTCTCGTAGCGCAGCTCGTGCAACTGGCGGCCGTCAATGGTCTTGAGCCCGGTGTAGCGCAGCTTGGGCGGGTGGGCGGTGTCGAGCAGCGGCCACGCGGTCGTCAGGACGCCGCCGAACAGGCCTTCTTTCAGCGGTTCCTCGCGCGTGAGGAAGAAGCGCCCGAGGATCGTTTTCTTGCTGGTGACCATCGGCGCGATTTCCACCTTGTCGCCGTCGGTGACGAACTTTTCGCCAATGTAGGTCGTGCCGTTCAGCCGCATCACGAATACGGCTTTGCGGCCGTCGCTGCCCAACTGTACGGTGCCGTCGTTCTGCGCTGCGCCGCCCAGCAGCACTTCATAATGCGCGCTCGCATTCACGCCGCGCGACTTCGCCGCTGCCCGCGCCTCGGGTGTGCCAATGGCCGCTAAATGACGCGCCACAAGTTCTTCGGCGGTCATGGGCGGGCCGTCGGCTGCTACGACCACGGCCGCGAACAGGCAAAAGAGCAGGACAACCACAATCTTGCGGATCATGCTGAACTCCGGACAAGAGAACTAACAGGAGAGCGTAGCACTCCGGACGCCGGGTTTCACGCTTCATGGTTTTCGAGTTCCACGATCTCTACTTGCAACGTGGAACGTGAAACATGAAACTTGCCCTTGTGCAGAAGCTGGTTTACCTCTCGCTCGGCTCGAACGTCGGTGACCGGCGCGGGAACCTGGAAGCCGCTATCACGCGGCTCCGTGAGTTGGGCGAGGTGACGGCGGTGTCATCGTTCTACGAAACCGCGCCGCTGGAGTTCACCGCGCAGCCCGACTTCCTGAATTGCGCGGTGGAACTGCGCACGGAAAAGACGCCGAGGCAACTGATGGCGGGGCTGCTGGCCATCGAGCGCGGGCTCGGCCGCCGGCGCGTAAGGAAGGGCGCCACGCGCGTGAAGGGGCCGCGCACCATCGACATCGATATCGTGCTGTTCGGCCAGTCGCTCATCGACACCCCGGGCCTTACCATCCCGCATCCGGCGATGCAGGAGCGGCGCTTCGTGCTGGAACCGCTGGCCGAGATCGCGCCCGAGGCGCAGCACCCCGGGCTGAACCGCACCGTGCGCGAGCTGCGCGATGCCCTGCCTCCAGGGCAGCCGGTAAAAAAACTGAGCGATAAGCAGTAAGCGATAAGCTTGAATCGGCGGAACCAAGCTTATCGCTTATTGCTGCCGTCACGGGACGATGATTCTGCTGGGTTCTCCGGCGGGGGCGTCGAGCGGCGATTTCTTTTCCGGGAACTGCGCCGTCAGGAAGTCGACAAAGCCGCGCGACAGCGGGCGGCCGGTGCTGTGGGTGTGGGCGACGCGGACGAGGAAGACCAGCGTGCGCAGCACGTCCAGGTCGCGCAGCGTCACCGTGCCCAGGTGCTGCCGCTCCAGGTCGCGATACTCGGCGATAAGCCGGTGCAACTCGGCCGCCAGCGCCTGCTGGGCGGGCGCCGCGACGGGCTCCTCGTATTGCAGGCCGGATTCGGTCAGGCGCTGGTAGGTGTGGGCCATCGCGGTCAGGGCGGAGATCAGGTCGCGGTCGCGCAGGTCGCGGCTGGCGCGCGCCAGCCCGGCGCTGAGGCCCGCAATCAGCGGCTCGCGTTCGTAAACGAATTTGCGTCCCAGTTCGACCTGCGGAAACAGCTCGCCGCCGCCGGCGGCGATTTCCTCGGGACGCCGCTCGCGCGCATGCTGCCGCGCCTGCTGCAGGTACGGGCAGGCGCTGGGGCAGTCGAGCGTGACCTCACGTTCCGTCCCGCAACACGGCGGGCAGATGCGGTCATGGACGGCCGGACAGAAGCGCTTTTCCTTGCGGGCGTGGCAGAGGGCGCAGGGCATGGCTTGATTATGGCAGAGGCCCAGGCAGGCGGCCGCCGCCCCGAGGGGCCGTTTTTAGCGGGGTTTTTGCACAGAAAATGGGAAAACCCGCATAAAAAGCGGAGAAATCGCCTTTGCAGTCTCCGGCCGGTGTTGTAAGATACGCGCGATTCATCACCCCATTCCGGCTTTCCATCTACGAGGAGGATTCATGGCAGGCTTGACCAAGACACAACTGGTTCGCGCGATGGCCGAGAAGGTCGGCATCACCAACAAACAGGCCGCGGCGTTCCTGGAGACGCTGGCAGACACCGCCGTCAAAGAAACCAAGAAGGGTGGCATCTTTGTCCTGCCGGGCCTGGGCCGGCTGAAGAAAGTGCAACGCAAGGCGCGCATGGGCCGCAACCCCCAGACTGGCGAAGCCCTCAAGATTCCCGCCAAGACGACGGCGAAGTTCTACCTGGCGAAGGCCGTAAAAGATTCGGTCGCCCCGAAGCGGTAAAAGGAGCGGAGCGAGTAACTCGGTAAGGGAAGGCCGGCTGCGCAGCCGGCCTTTTCGTTTGCTTGGGCAAAAAAGAAGCGACGCGGGGAAGGCCGCGTCGCCTGGGAAAAAGGGAAAAGCTAGTTCTTGACCGCAGCGGCGGGGGCGGGCGCGAGTTCCGCTTTCTGGGCGCGGTTCTTCAGCACTTCCAGGGCGCGCTGCAACTGCTCGTCCTCGCCGGTTTTCTTCCTGGGGAGGTTCGTGCCCGGGGTCTGCTCCTCATCGGGAACGAAATCGTCAGGTTCGTCGGCGACCTGGATGTTGGGGGTGACGGCCTGGTCCTGGATGCTCTTGCCGCTCGGGGAATAGTACTTGGCGACCGAGAGAATCAGGGCGGAGCCGTCGGGAATCTCCAGCACCTTCTGGACCGAGCCCACCCCGAAGGTCTTGTCGCCGACCACGTCCCCGCGCGCATTCTCCAGGATGGCCGCGGCCGCGATCTCGGCGGCGCCGGCGGTGCCCCGGTTCACCAAAACCGCCAGCGGCAGGCTGGTGATGGCGCGCTGCGGATCGGCGCTGTAGGTCTCCTTGGGATATTTCTGGCCCTGCAGGTAGGTGATGACGCCGTGGTTCAGGAAGAGGTTGGCAACGGCGACGCCTTCCTGCTCCTCGCCCTCGCTGTTGTTGCGCAGATCGAGGATCAGCTTCTTGGCGCCCTGCTTCTCCAGCGACCTGATCCGGGCGGCGATCTCCAGGGCCTTGCCCTTGGGCAGCGCGTCCGCCTTGATGTAGCCGACGGCGTTCTCCATCAGCTTTTCGCTGGCCGGGGGGACGCTGACCGCGTCGCGAATGATGGTGAGCTTTTCCGGATCCGCTTTGCGCGGGCGCACGACGGTGATGTGCACCTGCGACCCGAGATTGCCGCTGAGCTCGGTATTGATCTCCGCCAGCGACATCTCGCGCGTGCTCTGGTTTTCAATGGCCTCGATGATGTCGCCGGACTCCACGCCCGCCTTGTCCGCCGGCCCGCCCGGCAGCACGGAAATCACCGCCGCGTAGCCGAAACGCTTGGAGATGGTAGCCCCCACCCGCCCTTTGCCGTCGGCCTTGTGTTCGCGATAGGCCTTGTACTCGGCCGGCGAGAGATAGCTGGAATTGGCATCGAGCGATTCCAGCAGGCCGTGCAGCGCGCCGTCGGTCACCTTGGGCACATTGGGCTCTTCCACGTACTCGCTCTGGATGCGCGAAAGCACCTCGCTGAGCACGAACAGCTGGCGGTAGGCGCCGTCGTTGGTGCTGGCGGCACGCACCCCCAGCCCGCCGATCACGGTGAACAAAACTACGGCGAGGGAGAAGGTGAGGACGACAAATTTCGATTTTTTCGACACGATAGCTCTACCTGTTTCCAAGGACTCCACCGGAGGAGCGCCACGGGGATGTACGCTCATTATACCCGGATTGGATGCGCGCTGCGGCCCTGAGGATCCGGCCTCCTCTAGAAGAATGGACGGCCGGGCGGCGCTTGCGCGAGCAAAAAAACGGGCCGCCCTCAGAACCAGGTGCGGGTCCGCCAGGCGCGGTATTCGTCGCCAAAGGCGGCTTCCAGCACCATCGCTTCCTTGCGCGCCCGCAGGATCTGGACCGGGACCAGCACCAGCAGCGCCAGGAACCACCAGAGCTGGCCGCTGTACAGGATCAGGCCGGTGATCAGCAGCGTGCCGAAAACGTAGACCGGGTTGCGGATCCTGGCATACAGCCCGCGCGCCACCAGCTGCTTCGCCTGGGCCCCCACCGAAAACGAGCTGCCCAACTGCAAGCGGGCTACTACCCACAATCCCAGCGACGGCAGCGCCAGCAGCAGGCCGGTAATGCGTGACGGGGTGAGGTGGTCGTGCGGCATCTGGAAGATCACGAAGCCGATCAGGCCCGCGATCAGCAGCACGGTGAGCGGTGAATTGGAGCGCATTCGGACTCATTGTCTCATCGAGGAGAAATGCGGCATCATTCCGGGCTAGAATACCGGGAACCACAGCCGGTATCCGGCCTCCCCCATTTGGCCATGAGTATGCCCGCGAATCCGCCGCACCTGCCGCCCCGGGGGGCGATGCTTCGTCTGGGCGGCGCTCTGGCGCTGGTGCTCGGCCTGGCGGCGTGTGGAGGCGCGCTGGGCGGGCAGCCGACCATGGCCGCGGCCGCGAGCCCGGGCAGTTATGCCGCGCGCTTCGACTCCGCCTGGCAGACAGTGGACGCCGAGTATTCGTACTTCGCCTACAAGCACATTGACTGGAACGCGACACGGACGCAGTTCCGGACGCGTGCCGAGCAGGCTGCCAGCGAGGAAGAGTTCACCACCGTCATGCACGAGATGCTGGCCACCCTCCAGGACCAGCACGTGGTGCTGCGCAATACCCTGACCGGCGTCACCCTCGCGACCTACAGTCCCAACCACTTCGTGAACTGGGACAAGGACGTGTGGCAGCAGTACGTCACCCGCGGTGGCTGGGTGCAGGGGCAGTCGAACTGGGGCTACGCCACCTTTGGGCAGGCGGGCTACATCGCCATCGGCGCCTGGAATCCGGACCAGGTGCGGATCGGGGACCTCGACGCCGCCCTCGAACGCTTCCGCGAGGCCCCCGCCCTCATCCTCGACGTGCGCATGAACTCCGGCGGCGACGATCAGCTGGCCTTCCAGTTCGCTGGCCGCTTCACGGCCACGGCGCGCGTCACCGGCGCGGTGCAGTTTCGCAACGGGCCGCTGCACGTGGACTTCACACCGCAGCAGGCGCGCACGGTAGCACCGCGTGGCCGCTGGCAGTTCACGCGCCCGGTGCTGCTGCTGGTAGGACGCGCCTGCGCCAGCAGCAACGAGAGCTTCATCGCCGCTATGCGCGAGCTGCCCAACGTCATCGTGGTCGGCGACACCACCGCCGGCGCCACCGGGAATCCCGCCTTCTTCGACCTCGGCGGCGGCTGGCAGTACTCGGTGTCGCGCTGGATCGAGTACACGGCGCAAGGCACCGTGATCGAAGGCAACGGCATCGCGCCGGCGGTATTCGTCCCGGCGACGCCCAGCGACTTCCAGCAGGGGCGCGATCCGGTGCTCGAGTGGGCGATGGCCCACACCTGAGCCGCTGGTTTGACACTGCTGTAACCGCCTCTTAGAATCGAAGCAGCGCGCGGGGAGCGCGCTTTCTGCTGTGCGCGCCGGTTTCCCGGCCTCCCCCCTGCCCCAACGGCGGCGTAGCTCAGATGGTTAGAGCGACGGTCTCATAATCCGTAGGTCAGTGGTTCGAGTCCACTCGCCGCCACCAGATTCAAACCGCAGCAAGCAAGGCGCTTATTGGATTGCGGCCGTTCCGGTGTCCGCCGCCTCTGTGGCCACTTCGTTGTCATTTATGAAGGCCTGAGTTTCTTTTGGCGCGTCCATTGTTGGTTCGTTCCCAATCACAAGTCTCTCGAGTTTTGCCATGGCCGCACGCGCGTCGCCGGCTGCGCTCTTTATGGAATACGTATTGGTCGTCGCGACATCCGCTGATCTGGCTCTTGATGTGTCGCAGGGAATTACTGCTGAGCGTTAGGTTCGAGTCCTGCCTGGGGAGCCATTCATTTTGTGCGGATTACGAACACGGCCAAACTCAATTTCACCGCATTTCACCGCGCAGCAGCGCTTGCGGCAGCGAGCTGTTTCAGCTTCTGGAGGTCGAGCTTACCGGTGCCGAGATACGGCAGCGCGTCGATGTGGACGAAGTCGTTCGGCCGCGGCTTCCAGAGCGGCGGTAGAGCCGCCTGCGGCAATTGCTCCAACAGGGAAGCGAGCTTGTCGTCAGCCAGCGTATGTAACACCACCAGCCGCTCGCCTTTCTTCTCATCGGCAACCGCGGCGACGGCCAGTACCTGCTCAGGTGTGTCGGTCAGCGCTTGCAGCGTCTCTTCGACTTTGACGTGCGGCACCATCTCGCCGCCGATCTTGCTGAACCGGGAGAGCCGGTCGGTGATGGTGATGAAGCCGTCCTCATCGATCGCCGCGATGTCGCCGGTCACGTACCAGCCGTCACGCAGCACTTCGGCCGTTTTTTCCGGGCGGCCGAGATAGCCCTGCATGACGTTGGGGCCGCGCACCAGCAGCATCCCGGGTTGGCCGAACGGCAGCGGCGCAAAGGTCGCCGGATCCACCACGCGCACGCTGATGCCCGGCAACGGATGCCCGATCGTTCCCGTGCGCGCGCCAACTTGGCGAAAACCCGGCGCCCGGAAGTCGCGCGTGTTCACCGAAACCACTGGCGCACACTCGGTGCAGCCGTAGCCCTCGAGCGGGCGGATGCCGAACCTTTCTTCGAACGCCTGGCGGGTGCGCTCGGGCAGTTTCTCGGCCCCGACGAGCACGTACTGCAGGCTGCCGAAATCCTCGGGTGAACACCGGCGGATGTAGGCCTGCAGGAATGTCGGCGTGGCGATGAGCAGCGTGACGCGGTATGCGGCGACGAGCGCGCTGATGGAGCGCGCGTCCAGAGGGCTGGGGTGGAAAACCGTGCCACTCCCGATGTGCAGGGGCATCCACAACGTGGCGGTGAAGCCGAACGAATGGAAGAACGGCAGGATGCCGAGGACGCGATCGTGCCGCCCGAGCATGAACACTTGTGCCATCTGGCTGATGTTGGCCGCGATGTTGAAGTGCGAGAGCATTACGCCCTTGGGGTCGCCGGTGCTGCCGCTGGAAAAGATGACCGTCGCCAGGTCGTCGAGTTTGGCCGTCGGCGCGTGCAGAAGCCGCTTCAGCAGCCGGTATGGCAACAGCGCGCCAAGCCAAGCGGCGGCCTTTTCCGCGAGGCGCGGTGTGGCGGCGATGTCTTCGATAAAGCATACCTGTTCGGGAACGTGCAGGGTCGGGAGCCGCTCCAGGAATGCTTTGGAAGTGATTACCGTCTGGAGCCCGCACTGCTGCGCGCACGAAGCGAGCAACGTGTCGGACGCGGTGTAGTTCAGGTTGACCGGCACTTTACCCGCCAGCGTCGCTGCGTAGTTGACCATCGCGGCAGCGGGCGATGGCGGCAGGAGAACGCCGACCATCCTCTGGTCCTGCCAGACGGGCGCAAGCCGCCGCGCGAGGAAAATGGTCTTGCGCAGCACGCTCGCGTAGGTCAGCTTTCCGCTGCGCGCGTCGGCCATGGCAAAGCGGCGGGGATGCGAGTGGGCGCTGCGCACCAGCGCGCGGTCGAGCGGATGCATCCGCGCGCGCCGCCACGCAAACGACTCGGACTGTAACTGCTGCACCGCCTGCCGCACCTCGGTCGCGGTCGAAGTCGCCGGCATCGGCGCGCCGAAGAACACGGTCACCGGATAGGGAATCCGGCGCGGCAGCTTCCAGAGGAAGCGGTGCCGCTCAAAGCTGAAGATGCTGCCCCACACGCCATCGAGTGCGACCGGCAGGATGGGAGCGTCCACCCCTTGCATGATGCGCTCGAAGCCGCGGCGAAAAGGCAGCAACTGCCCGGTGCGGGTGATTTGCCCTTCGGCGAAGATGCACACGACCTCGCCCGCCCGCACCGCCTCCTGCGCGACGCGCAGCGAGTGCAGCAGATCGCGCGGCCGCTGCTGCGACGAAATCGGAATGCAGCGTGCGATTCGCGCCAGCGGCTTCACCACCGGCAGATCGTAGATGCCCTGGTAAACGAGAAAGCGGATCGGCCGGTCGGTCGAGGCAATGAGCAGGAGCGCGTCTACGAACGACAGGTGATTGCAGACGAACAGCGCGCCGCCCTTGTCGGGAATGTTGTCGCGGCCGACCACCCGGATGCTATAGAGGCTGTGGGTCAGCAGCCACAGCACCAGCCGCAACAGCGCGTCGGGCAGCAGCACCAGCACGTAGGCCGTCCCCGCCAGCGTGATGGTTGCGGTCGCGAGGAACACACCGGTCGCCGGCAAGTGCATCTTCACCGTGAGGACCCAATACACGCCCGCCGCGAGCGCGACACCGACAAAGGAAAGCAAGTTGGCCGCCGCGATCACCCCGCCCTTCTCGTCGGCGTGCGGGCGGTGCTGGAGGAGGGCATTCACGGGCACGGCGAAGAAGCCGGAGGAGAAACCGAGCAGCGCGAGCAGCGCCGCTGCCGTGGCGAAGGACGGCGCAGCCGCCCCCAGCGCGAAGCCAAAGGCGGTAATGCCGAGCGAGCCCAGGGGAATGAGTCCGTATTCGATCTTGTTCGCCGAGAGATACCCGGCGGCGATACTGCCCAAACCAATCCCGATGGCGACACACGCCTGGAGATAGCTGTTCTGGCGCGGCGCGGCGTGCAGGAAATCGGTGCCATATACGAGCACGGTCGAGATCAGGAGCGCGCCCAAAAACCAGAAATACGTGTTGCCGACGACCGCGAGGGCCAGCACGCGATCGCGGCGAATGACACGCAGCTGCTCCCATACGTCGCGCAGGAAATTCAGGCGGAAAGCTTTGTCCGGTGCGGCGGCGGGAACGCGCTCGATCCCCAGGCTCAGGAACAGCCCCAGGCACGAGAGCGCGATCAGGATGGCGCCGCTAATCGCCGGCTGCTGGCGAAACTGCTCGAACAGCAGCGCGCCCGTCACGGTGCCGGTGATAATCGCGAGAAAAGTGCCCAGTTCCAGGATGCCATTGCCCCACGACAGCCGCTTTTCCGGCAGGAGTTCCGGCAGCAAGCCGTATTTCGAAGGTCCAAACAGCGCCGCCTGGGTGCTGAGCAGGAAGATGGCCGTCATTTGCAGCACCAGATTGCGCTGGGCCAGGCCAGCTAGGGCGAAGAACATCACGCCGATTTCCATCAGTTTGGTACCAGCCGTTACCGCGCGCTTGCTGTGACGGTCGGCCAGGAAGCCGCCGGCCATTGAGAACAAAATGAATGGCAGCGCAAACAGAAACGTGGCCAGCGGCACCAGTAGGTCGCGCTCGGCCGCGGGCAGGCCGAGGCCGAGTACAAAAAACAGCACCAGGTTCTTCAGGATGTTGTCGCTAAACGCTCCCTGAAACTGCGTCGCAATCAGGCTCCAGAAGCTGCGGCGCCAGGGACGTTCGGAGGCGCCGGCAGGCAGCGCCTGGGGCGGTGGCGCCGGTTCAGTAATGCGCGCAGTTGCGGCTGTCGCATGCATGGCAGCGTTCCCGGGTGACTTCATTTCTTGGGCCGTGGCACTACTGGGGCCGTCGCGGCCGGCGCCGGCTTCGGAGCGGCGACGCGGATCCGCAGCGGGCGCTCTTTCAAGCGGTCCTGCCAGTGTTCGCTCGCGATCATGCGCTGCACCTGCGCAATGCGCTCATCGGGCCACGGATGCGAGCGGAAGTACTCGCCCAGGGTGTGCAGCGCAATGCGCGCAGCTTCCTCCTGCGGGGTGCGCGGGTGCTGCGGCCCGGTGCGCATTGTCCGCTGAAACGCTTCGAACAGCCGGACCGCGCCCATCGGCGAATAGCCGGACGCGACCTCCAGCCGCGTGCCTTCGCGGTCCGCCTCGAGTTCCTGTTCCTTGGTGTAGCCGGCCTGGAATACCGCGATCGGAATCTTCGCCAGTTCGCCGGCGAGACCCAGGTGCAGCTTGCGGAGGGTCGCTTCGACCTGCAGGCGTTCGACGCAGTGCCGCTGGTCAATGTGCTCGATCTCGTGCCCCAACACGGCTGCCAGCTCGTCTTCCGAGTCCATCAACTGGATCAACCCGCGGCCGATGAAGACGTGTCCGCCGGGCAACGCAAAAGCATTCACGAAGCCCGGCGCCGGAAGGTAGTGAAAGCGGTACGGAAGCAGCCGATGAGCGCGGATCGCGAGATTGTGCCCGACCTCCTGGATGTATCGCTCCATCTCGCGGTCGGCGGGCTCCAACTTCTCGGACATCTCGTGGACAGCGAATTCGTCGCCGGCCGCGATCTCGTCCTGGTCGGAGATGCGGGTCAGGCGTGCGGGCACGCGCGTGCTCTCGCGCTGCACGCCGGCGATGAGGTCGAGCAGGGCCTCGGGGCCGACCCGCGCCTGCGATTTCCTGCGCACCGCATACACCACCCCGCCGACGCTGAGGGCAATGACGCATGCGAAGATGAGCCATCGCTTCATAGCAGTTGGCGGAACGCCTCGCGGTAGCGCGTGTACAGGAAAGAGACCAGCAGCAGCGCGCAGCCGAGTACAGTGAAGGTCAGGAAGCGGAACGCGCCGTGCAGCCGCCAAACGTCAAGCAAGACAATCTTCGCCACCGACAGCAGCAGCAGCGAGAGCCCGGCCAGACGGAAGCTGCGCTCCTTCACCGCCAGGGCGAACAAGAACGCGACGACGCCTTCGACGCCCCAGGCGACCGTCGAGCCACGCGGCATCACGATGACGAACAGGACGGTCAGCAGTGCGAGCGGCGTGAAGAACCACACCTGTTCGGGATGAGCAACGATCAGCCGCAGCGGGTGCCCGCGGTCGGCGGCGGTGCTGGCACGCCGTAGGGCAAAGCCGCAGGCCATCGCCGCCAGGAGCAGCAGCGATACACTGCCAACGCAGGGCAAACGCGGATGCGTTTCCTGCGGCAGGTTGTAGAAAAGAGCGCGATAAGTGACGGCGGCGGTGAGCAGCAGTGCCTGCTGCAGGAAGACGGGCCTGGCCAGCAGCCAGGCGGCCGCTGCGAGCACTAGCGCCAGTGCTGCCCACGCCGTCGCCACCCAATCCGGCATCACTTGGAAACGCAGCAGCAGGGCCAGGGCAGCCACCGCGAGATAGCCGTGATAATGGCCGACCGCGGTGCGCCATTGGTTCACGTCTTGTCGTACTCCGGTGATGGCAGCCGCCTTCGTGCCCGCCCCATGCTGCAACCCTTCGGGCGGCGTACTGGCCTCAAGTCGTGAGTACACGTAAAGCAAACCCACGACCAGCGGCAGCACGGTCGCGACCGAGCCGCCCGCCTCCGCCGCCAGGTTCGCAAAGATCATGCGAATGAAGCTGGCCGTCAACGCGACGTAGCCCTGCAGTCGCAGATTCAGCGAGCTGCGCGCAAGTCCAATCTCGAACAGCACAATTCCGAGCAGCAGCCACGCCGGCGCAACCGCGATCGGTACCGGCTGCAGCTCGTACCAGATGAGCACTGCGACCAGCAGCGAACCCGACCACGTAAAGAAGTGGCCGGAACCCTGCGTGACCGCGAGCCTATCGTGTTCGCTCCAGCGCGAAAGCAGATAGGCGCCGGCGGCGACCAGCGGCACGGTGACGCTGTACAGGGCGAAGCCGTGCCACGTCGCGGCTGACGTGAAGGCGGTGTACAGCGTGACTACTATCGTGCCCAGCGCCAGCAGGTCGGCATGCACGGTGATCTCTTCCACCTCAAACCGGCGCGCCAGCAGCGCCCACACAATCGCCGTCACGATCCACCACACCACCGGCCAGCCCTGCGACGCCTCGAGATAAACCAGGGCGGTCACGACCGCCGCGCCCGAGGTGTTGTGCAGCACGCGTTCGATGACCGAGTCCTCGTGCTGCCCGCGGCGGCTGATCCACGCCAAGACGTAGTAGCCGACAACCAGCAGCGCGCCGGTCAACAGTCGCAGGCTGAAGATGCCTACGCGGCCGGTGGCGTTAAGGTTCTTGGTTACGGCCACGAACAGCGCGGCGACGGCCAAAACATCGGCCGACAGCGCGAGTTCCGGTAGCGTCCGCCAGCGGCCAATTGCCAGCCACGCGATCGCGGCGGCCAGCCAGCCGACCGCAATCCACGGCGCCGGCAATTGGACAGCGAGCACATAGGCCAGCACGAAACAGCCCGCCAAGTTGTGCAGGGTGCGTGCCGCGCGGCGCCAATCGTCACCCAGTGCGGGCACGCTGCTGGCAACCAGGTTCCGCTCATCGCCGGCTTGCTGCGCGCGGCGCCCAACCCACGCCAGCACGTGATAACCCGCAATCACGAGCGGACTGATCAACAGCCACACGCTCAGTGAACCGAGGCGGCCGGTCGCGTGAATACTGTTCGTAACCGCGACCAACAGCGCAGCAGCCGAGAGGCCGTCGGCAGCGAACGCAAGTTCCTCCAGGCAGCGCCAGCGGCCAACCGCCAGCCAGACGATGGCGGCAGCCATCCACCCAACCGCAATCCACGCTGCCGGCAACCGGACGCCTATCAGGTATGCCAACAGGAAACATGCACCGAGGTTATGAAGGGTACGCGCGGTGCGGCGCCGCTCGGCGTCGCGGAAGCCGCTGAAGCCGGCGCACGTGTAGAGCAACGCAACCAGTACGAGGCCCGTAATCAGCCGCGTCCTGCCGGCGGTGATCTGCGCGTTCAGCATCAGAAAGCGGGCGAATGCCAAGGCGGAGATCGGCAGCACTTGCCACGCCAGATCGGTGGACACCAGTAGTTCGCCGCCGACCGCCAGCAGCAGCGCCAGCGCCGCCCACGCAATTGCGACCCACGCCTCCGGCAAAGCCAGCCAGAGCCCGATGATGCACATCACCGGCGCTACGTACGAGAGCGCACGCACCACGCTCGCATCGGCCGACTGCGCGATGACTTGCTTCCAGCGGCGCGGGACGAGCAGCGTGTCGAGCCAGAAGGTGATCGCCGCGGTGAAGAAGACGACGCTGCGGCCGACGAGGCTCGCCGCCGCTGGTCGCATTCCCAAGTCGATCCACAGCCAGACGGACGTGAGGAACGAAACCGCCAGTCCCAAACGGCGGAATACCACTTCATCGGCGAACGTTCCCGCCAGGAAAAACACCTGCCCTTCGACCAACCACACCAGCGCCAGGCGCGATGGTGAATCGCCGAACCGATACGGCAATGCGGTCGTAATGAGTGCCGCGCCCATGGTCGCCAGCAAAGTGAACGCGGTGCGGCGCCGTCGCACCATCGGCAGTAGCGCGAGCCCCAACTCGACCGCGCCGAGCACCAGGAAGAAACGGAATGCCAGCTCGGGATGTGCCGACTGGTAGCTGGAGACCCACAGTAAAAGGAAGGTGTTCAGGATCGCGGCTACGCTCGAGACGCTCTCCTGCTGCTTGGCTGTGACCCGGCGCAGAACGTACGAGGCGCGGAAGATGGCCCAGTAGACGAGCAGCACAGCGGAGCTGGCGAAATATCCTGGAAATTCCTGGTGCGGCGCACGCTCGACCAACGGGCGCACCCAGAAGTAATGGTTCAAGTAGGTCGCCAGGATCCCGAACACTTCCAGCTGATACCACTGCATGCGCACGGCGACCGCCGCGAGGCCCGCCGCCAGCAGCACTGCCGCCGCCAGGCTCGGAACGCCGGCATGGAATCCCTCCGGCGCGAGCGTATTCACGGTGATGCTGCCGAAGCACAGCAGGAACGAGAGCGTGGTCACCAGCTCCGAGCGATAGCGCAGGCTGTGCGCCACCATACCCGCCGCCGCCAGCAGCATCACCACGAGATCTGCGGTGGCGCTCGGCAAGACCCGCGTCGTGGGCACGTGATACATCGCATACGCGGTGAAGAACACCATTGCCCATCCGCCGCCCAGGAAGCAGCGCCCCAGGAGGCGGTAGCGCTCGTTCGCCTCCAGCTTCATGCCGCCGATCAACATGGCGCCGCCGCTGAGCAGCCCCAGCCCGAGCTTCATCCACGCGGTAAGGTCGTCCCACTTGTAAACCAGCAGGCTGACCAATCCGCCGACGATCAGCACGACGCCGAGCTTCGGCAGCCAATTCGTGCCAACCAACTCTTCCAGACTCACCGAGCGCTTTGGCTGCGGCAATACCGCCGGCGCGGCGACTACCTCCGGTGGTGTTGCGGGCGCGGCGGGAGCGGCCGCGGCTATCTGTGCGATTGAATGGAGACGGTCATGGTCGGGGTCGGACAAGTAGGATTCGCCGCTGAAGCCCGCCACGCGGTTAGTGGGCAGCGTCGGAGTCGCCGGTACCGCAGCAGGGGCAGCAGCGGCGTGCACAAATGCCGGTTTCGGTGTGACGTCGAGCGGCGCGGCCACCGCGGGTGCAATCGCCGGAGGGACCGCGACGGCCGGAGTGGGAGCTTTGATAGCGGGCGGCACGATCGGCCTCGTCGCCACATCAGCCGCCTTTGCGGCGAGTGGCGGCGCTGGTGCCGGTGCGCGAGGCGGAGCAACGGGCAACGGCGGCTGCGCTTCTGCAACCTTCGCCGGCTGCTTCAGCCAGGGTGGCGACGGTGCAATTGTCGCCGCATGAATTGGCACGGGCGACGGCACCGCGGCAGCGGCGGCGGTGACCGGCGCCTTCTCCGGTGCGGTTGCCGCGACCAGCGGCTTGTGCTCCCCCGCTCGACTGACTGCTGCCGCGGCGGCGACGGACTGCGCCTCGACGGCGACGTCGTGCTGCTCGGCCTTGTGCTCCAGGCGCAGCACCAGCGCGCGTAGCGCCTTAAGATCGGCTTCGAGGGCGAGGAAACGTTCCTTCGTGAGGTTGTGGAGATTCTCGGAGCGCTCGCGCGCGATCCGTTCTACCCGGATCAGATAACCGAGTATCGCCCCCATCCCCATGAAGCTGAAGATGACGAGGGCGGACTCACTCTCCGTGGAAGTCGCGATGCAGATGAAGAATGCGACGAATAGCGTGATCCACAGCCCAGCCTTTGCCATAGTGGACCTCGCGGGCGGTCGATTTTTCGCGTTTCGGCAGCCGATTGTAGAACTAAACCGGCTTTGCAGGAAGGGGCAGCTTGCCAAAGGCGCCTGCCGCGCCAGCGCCGTCTGGCTGCGTCCAGTCGGTGTGGAAAACGCCCTCGCGATCGACGCGGCGATAGGTGTGCGCCCCAAAATAATCCCGCTGCGCCTGGATGAGATTCGCCGGCAAGCGGTCACTGCGATAGGCATCGAAATAGGCGAGCGCGGAGCCCATCGCGGGTACGGGGATGCCGGTCCCGACCGCCGCCTGAATGACGAAGCGCAATGCCTCCTGCCGCTGCATGACCGCGCCCCCCGACGCTTCGTCGAGCAGCAAGTTGGGCAACTGCGGCTGGCGCGCGTAGGCGGCCCTAATGTCGCCCAGCAACGTGGCGCGGATGATGCATCCCGCGCGCCATATCCGGGCAATGTCGCCGAGCGGCAGCTCGTAGCGATACTCGGCGGAGGCCAGGCGCAGCAGCGCGAATCCCTGCGCGTAGGAAATGATCTTGCTGGCGTAGAGGGCGGACTCGACGGCGGCAATCAGCTTGCTCTGGTCGCCGGTAAAGCGCGGGGCCGGCCCCCGCAGCACCTTGCTGGCCGCCACCCGCTCCGCCTTCAACGCCGACAGGATGCGGCTTTCGACCGCAGCATTGATCGTCGGGATCGCCGCGCCGACGTCGAGCGCATTCTGGCTGGCCCACTTGCCCGTCCCCTTCTGCTGCGCCTCATCCAGCACCATCTCGACCAGCGGCTGCCCGGTCGTTTCGTCGTGGCGCGCCAGGATCTGGGAGGTGATGGCGATCAGGTACGACTTCAGCTCCCGGGTATTCCACTCAGCGAAGAGCTGGTGCAACTCGCCGGCGCCGAGGCCGGCGCCGCGGTGCAGCAGGTCGTAGCTTTCGGCGATGAGCTGCATGTCGCCGTATTCGATCCCGTTGTGCACCATCTTCACGTAGTGGCCGGCGCCGCGCGGCCCCATGTAGGCGACACAAGGCTCGCCATCCTCCGCCCGCGCCGCAATCCCGCGCAGCATGGGCTCCAGCGCTTGCCACGCCTCGAAGGGACCTCCGGGCATGATCGCCGGACCGTGCAGCGCGCCCTCCTCCCCGCCGGACACCCCGGTGCCCAGGAAGTGGAAGCCGGCGTCTTCCAGGTCGGCGCAGCGGCGCTCGGTATCCAGGAAGAACGAGTTGCCGCCGTCGATCAGGATGTCGCCGCGGGAAAGCAACGGGCGCAGGTGCATGATGACAGCGTCCACGGGCGCGCCCGCCGGCACCATGAACAGGATGCGGCGCGGCTTCGCCAGCGCTTCCACCAGCTTGCTTGGCGAGGTGAAGACGCCGATGTTCCTGCCGCGCGCCGCCTCGCCGAAGGCTGCGACCTTGGCAGGGTCGAGGTCGAAGCCGGCGACCGGGAAGCCGTTGCGCTCCAGGTTGAGCGCGAGATTTGCCCCCATCACCCCTAGACCGACGACGCCGATTTCATAGACCATCTCCGCCTCCTCCACGCGCCCACCGCGATCTCACCCGCGCTGCAATCGGTACAGGACCTCGCCCGCGCGCGGCACCATCAGGATGCCTTGTGCTTCGCGGCCGCGCCATTCCTCGAGCTGGATGGCAGCCGGGTCCAGGTATCCGAGGTTCACCTTGCGGCACCGCACTTCGGGAATGCCGGTGGCGAGCGTGACCTGGATGCGCGGCGTCTCGCGTCCACTGGCCGCGTCGTAGACGCCCAGGCCTTTCACGTGCGTCGAGTGCGCCAGCACCCCGCCCGGATAGTGCTGGAACCGCTCCCACTGCTTCACGAAGTAATCGCGGCAGTGATAGCCGATTTCGTCGATGAGCTTGCCGTGGGTGTAGCTGATCTCGCGGAGCTGCGGCGCGTAAATGACCACCTCGCCGCCGTCGGCCACGACGGGCTCGGTCTTGTACATGCCTTTGGCCGCGGTCCACAGGTCGTCGTAGAGGGGCGGCATGACCGCGAGCACGCGCCGATAGGGCTGGGCGACGTAGACAATCTGCTTTTGCGCCGAGAGCGCCGCGGCCGCCTCCCACGCTTCCCGCGGCCGGCCAAAGTAGATGCCGGAGACGCCGTCGTGCATGACGACCAGCGCGAAGCACCAGGTCGGGCGCGGAATCAACGAGGCGGCGCGATCGATCACGGCGCGCACCGGGGTATACCCCGAGCCGATCACGTGGTAACTGGTCAGCAGGGCGCCCAGCCAGTGGGTTAGGTTGATGATCGCGGGCCCGGCAATCCCCGGAAAGAAGTACTTGTTGCCGCCGGAGAACCCCACCACCTCGTGCGGAAAAACCGGGCCGCAGACCACCAGGTGATCGTAGTCGAGGACCAGCCGGTTCAGATCGACTGGAACATCCTGCGCCAACTGCCCGCCGCTCAGCCGCTCGACTTCGGCGGCGGGAATGACGCCCAGCCGGGTGAACGTGGCCGGGTCGTCCCAGCGATGATTGAAGATGTGGGAATCGCCGGCCATGCCGTTGACCACCGGATGGCCGATGAGGCGCGAGAGTTGAGCGTCGGACATCGGCGGGTGGGTGCCGAGCGCCACCAGGAAGTCCAGCGCCGGCACCTGCGGCCGCAGCAACTCCTGGAACAACTCATACATCTGCGGCATCGGCATGGTCCGCGTGCCGTCGGGAACCAGGACCAGCACGCGCTTGCCGGCCAGCGCCGCGGCAGCAATGCCCTGCGCCACCACCGCGCGCACTTCGGTGTGGTCCAGGTAGCGCCCGGTTTCGCCCTTGCCGATCGGCGTGACTAGGGTTTCAAGTTCCGGCATTCTGCGACTCGCGCGCTACTTCTGCCACGGCGCCTGCGCCGGCAGCAGCGCGAGAATTCTGCCTTTTTTCATTCGTGCCACTCCTCCCGATCGCCCCGGGAGCCATGGGGGCCAGCCGCGGATACATGTTGATTCGTCGGCGGCCGGGGAATCAGTTGTTTGCACATAGGTCCCGCACACTACCGCTGAATGCGTGCGGTGCCCCCGGTCGCGAAGTTTCTCACTTGATCGAGAGTCGCCATCGTGGTGTCGCCCGGGAACGTGGTAAGAAGTGCGCCATGCGCCCACCCTAACCGAATCGACTCTTCGGGCGACTCGCCATTCATGAGCCCATAGAAGAAGCCCGAAGCAAACCCGTCGCCACCACCTACGCGGTCATACACGTCCAACTCTACCGCGGGTGCTGACACGGTCTGACCGTCAACCCACGCCACCGCACTCCAGCTGTGACGATTCGTCGAGTGTACTTCGCGAAGAGTCGTCGCCACGATCTTCACGTTCGGGAACCGCTTCTTCACCGTCTGCATCATCGAAAAGAAGACGGTAGCATCCAGCTTCGACCTGGCAGCAACATCTGGCCCGGCAAGGCCCAAGCCTTTCTGAAGATCCTCTTCGTTCCCAACCAGAACATCGACATGCCTCGCGATCTCGCACAAAACTTGTTGTGCTCGTGAAGCGCCGCCCGCCGCACTCCAAAGTTTCTCGCGGTAGTTCAGGTCGAAAGAAGTGATGGCGCCAGCGGCCTTGGCTGCCTGCATGGCTTCGATCACTAGTTGCGAAGTTGTTTCGGAAAGCGATGAAAAGATGCCACCACTGTGGAACCAGCGAACACCCTCGGCAAAAATGGCCTTCCAGTCGAAGTCTCCGGGTTTAAGCATTGCGGCGGCCTCGTTCGCTCGGTTGTAAAAGACCACCGGCGGGCGCACACCGAAACCACGGTCGCTGTAAACCGTGGCCATGTTGGGGCCCCTGCTGCCGTCGTGTTTGAAATGCTTGTACAGGGGTACGACGCCCATTGCGCGCACCCGTTCGGCGATCAAGTCGCCGATTGGGTAGGAGACCATCGCAGTCGCGATTCCCGTGTGCAGGCCGAAGCAGTTAGCCAGGTTGGCTGCGCAGTTGTATTCGCCGCCGCTGACATGAATGTCACATCGTGTCGCCTTACGGAACGGGACGATGCCGGGGTCCAGTCGGCAGACCAAAGCTCCCAGCGACATGAAATCGAAGCGACCTTCCCGGGGAATTCTTAAGCATGAAGCCATCTTTTATGTCTCCGAACCTTTGGAATGGCAGATCCTTGTCCGACCGTCATCAGTTCGCTCCTGGTGAGTCCGTTTTCAATCAAACGCCGCTGTAAGCAGCGAAACCACCGTCGACAGCGACAACAGTGCCGGTAACAAACGCGGACGCGGGCGACAACAACCACAGCACGGCTCCAAACAGGTCGTGGGCTTCACCAAACCTGGCCATCGGAGTGTGGGCGAGGATCGATTTGCCACGCGGGGTTAAATCGCCGGTGTCGCGATCTGTCAGCAAAAACCGGTTCTGTTCGGTGAGAAAGAATCCGGGGGCAATGGCGTTGACGCGAATTTGCGGCGAGTACTCCTGGGCCATGTGCACAGCCAGCCATTGGGTGAAATTGCTCACGCCCGCCTTGGCCGCCGAATACGCAGGAATACGGGTCAAGGGGCGAAAGGCATTCATCGAGGAAATATTCAGGATCGTTCCCTGCCCTTGCTCCGCCATGATCTTGCCGAAGACCTGACACGGGAGGATGGTTCCGAGAATGTTCAGGTCGAAAACCCAGCGCAGGGCTTCGGTTGGCAAGTCGAAGAACTTCAGCTCGGCACTGGTAGTCGCCTGGGGCTTATTTCCTCCAGCGGCGTTGATCAGGCAATCGATCTTTCCGAAACGGGCCAGGACCTCGGCCGCCGTCTTCTTCAGGCTGTCAATCTGAAGCACGTTGCAGGCAAACAGCTCGGCCTGCGCGGCGCGTTTGCCCATGCGCTCCAAGACCGCCTTGCCGGGTCCGAGGTTGAGGTCCAGGATGGCGACCTGCGCGCCGCAGCCGGTGAGTGCGCACGCTATTTCGCCGCCCAGGACGCCGGCGCCGCCGGTGATCGCGACCGTTTGCCCGGTAAAGTCAAACGCTTTGGTAAACCCCTCGTAACTATTCATCGCCTCGAGATTGCCTTCCCTTTCTTCTCCGCGGGGCCCGCTCATTTCCGCCTTGCGAATCATGTCCTCGCAACAGAGCAGTCTTACGTTCTGTGTCGGATTGCTCTTGCGCGCGAATGTCCCTGGACCAGGTCTCGACTGCACTACCCCCATGGCGGACAAGGCTCTTAGGCCGACGCGAACCGTGGGACGACTGGCGCCTATTTGCAGGGCAAGGTCCCTCTCTGCCGGCAGACGTTCGCCAGGAAAATCGGCTGCACGTGCCGCTCGAAGAGGTTCCCTGTCACATTACGCGCAATCGGCTCCCGGTACTTCCGCACCAGCGCCAGGTAACGATCACCCAGATGCGCTGCGATCTTGTAGCCAACGTGCAGTAGTTGCCGCAGGCTGCGATTGTACTGCGGGCAAGCCGGATCGTGACGCAGCGCGGCGGCGAATTGTGCGGACGACCAGCGGTTGACCGCGCCCGGCGCCGGAAGCTGGGCGGCGTCGATGTCGATCACCGCGGCATACGGGGCGCAGAGTTCTTCCCGGTGCGCATGAGCTTCCGCGTAGATCTGCTGGGCCAGGGCCAGGCCGTCGCCCCCGGCCTCGGCCAGGCCAATCAGTTCTTCCAGCCAGGTGGTGCCGGCGGTCTTCACATGAAGGCCGGCGTCGAAGTCGCGCAAGGCGCGATGAATCGCCGGATAAATCGAGAACTTGTCACTGCCCGAGTGGAGGCTCAATTTCAGGTTCGCGGGCAAGCGATACCACTGCACCGCCAGTGCGAGTACCGCCACGTCGGCGCGGAACTCCGCTTCGAACCGGGCGACGTCCCCCACGTAGTCGACGCCCTTGTTGAACCGCCCGGTGAACTTGGGGGCGATCGTCTGGATCGGGACGCCTTCCTCGGCCAGCCCGGCAAGAATGATGAGCAACTCTGCCGGGGTCTGCGGGCTGTCCGTTTCATCCATCGAAACCTCGGTGATAAACGCGCCCTTGCCCTTCGCCGCCTCGATGTGGCGATAGGTCCGGCCCGCCTCGCGCACCGCCCACCGGTACTTTGCCACCGCGGCATGCGCATCGGCAGCCGAGATAACCAGCTGGCTCCCCACGCCGGGCAGTTCAATCGGGCGCAGCAGTTCCGGGTGACGATCGAGGAATACGGTGGCTTCGGCGGCGCTGACGGGCTGGCCAATCGCCGCCGCTACGTCAATGGTGTAGTAGTCGCTGGCCTCCAGGAATGCGTCCACGGTCTCCCGGGTGACGTGGTCGGCGTCCACATGAAACGGAGTCGTCCAGCCGAGCGCCGCCACTGCCGCTTCGGCCGCATGGCGGACCGAGGCCGGCTGCGAACCGATGGTCAGGTGCTCACGGTTCGATTTGTTCCACACCGGGGTGATCCGCACGCCGCGCTGCTCCGCAAGCCGGCACACTCGCAACTGGGCCTCGGCCTGCTGTGCAAACCGATCGCCGACTCCCAATGAGTACTTGCCGAGCGTGAGTGGCAGCGAACTGGTCGCGCGCGACGCCACGCTAGTGGTAACCATGGCCTGCTCCTGGGACGGTGGAACCTAAAGAACGGCCGGGCAACGGCGTGACCCGTTGCCCGGACCGCGAGCGGTGTATTTCAGAAGCTGAATTTCACGGCCGCCTGGAAGGTCCGGCCGTCGCCACTCTGGCTCTGAATCCGGCCAAAAGTGGAGCTGTTCCGGCTGGCCACCGGGTTGCCCAGCACCGGGTGGTTCAGCACGTTAAACATCTCCAGCCGCAACTGGAGCGCTTTGCTCTCGTGCAGGGTGAACGAGCGGGAGACCGCGGCGTCGAACCGGAAGGCGCTCGGCCCGGCGAAGGAGTCGCGGGTCACGTTGCCGAAGGTGCCGCTGGTGGGAGCGGCGTACGCTGAAGTGTTGAACCAGCAGTTCCGGTTGCCCACCGGAACCGTGACCCCGCTGACCGTGCAGGAACCGCTGTACGGGTCCCCGACCTGGTTGGGGCGGTCCTTGAACGAGGTGGTGGCGCCCGTCAGCGCCGTGTCGACGCCGGTCAGCACCGTGAAGTAGATCCCGGTGCGGTAGGTGACCAAGGGCGCCAGTTGCCAGTCGTTCAGGAAAGCTCCCAGGACCCCGCTCTTCCGCGGGCTGCTGAGGACCAGCGAGGCGTTGAGGTTCTGGCGGACATCGAAGCCGCAGTTACCGCGGTCCTTCGCCAGGTTGTCGAAATTGGGCGCTGAGACGGGCGAGGGATACAGCGTGGGGCGGCTGTTGGTCAGCTCGCCGGTGAAGTCCTGATCGCTGATGCAGTGCGACCAGGTGTAGTTGGTCAGCAGCGTGAAGTTCTGGGCCAGGCGGTGCCGCGCCGTCAGCAGCATGGCGTGGTAGTTGGCGTTGGCGCCGTCCCAGAGGGAAGTCATGTTGGAGAAATACTGCCCCTGGCTGGGATTGGCGATGTAGAGAGCGCGCCGGCAGTTGGTGTTGCTGGTGGAGGCCGCCTGATTCGGCGTGCAGCCGGTCAGCGCGTTCGCCGGCACCGGTACCGGCATCCCCGGGTTCGCTTCATAGGCCGCCCAGATGTGGGTGGTCTTGCTGCCCATGTAGTTCGCCGCGAACGCCCAGTTGGCGCCGAACTGCCGCTCTACGCTCAGGTTCCAGCTCTGGACGTACATGGGGTGCACATCGAGCCCGTTGTTGATGTACACGCCGTTCAGCGGGAAGTAGGCATTGGTGCTGCCCGGAGTCGGGAAGGGCAGCGGGAACTGCGGCACGCCGCCCTGGCCAACGTAGGGATTGGTGAGCGAAGCGCCGGCGGTCGTCTTCGGGGCAAAGCTCACCCCGCTGCCATACGGGGAGTTGTCGGCGTAACGGTCGAAGTAGTACATCTCGGGGCTGTCGTAGAACAGTCCGTAACTGGCGCGAATAGTGGTGTTGCCGTGGTTCGTGGGATCCCAGATCAGGCCGACGCGGGGCGAGAATTGCAGCCACTTGTTCTGCGCGAAGGCGCACGGAATGTTGGCGTCGCCGCAGTAAAACAGCCCCGCCGGGGCGTTGGGGAAGACCGTGCTGTGCTGTCCGGCGACGAAGGCCGCGTAATCGAAGTGACTGCCGCGATGCGCCGTGTCGATGGAGGGCCGATACGGCTCCCAGCGGATGCCGGCGTTGATGGTCAGGTTCGGCCGCACCTTGTAGTTGTCGTGGATGTAGAGGCCGTAATAGCCGTACCGCCAGTTTTCCCACTCCGGGTTGCCCTGGGCGTAGTTCGAGGGCCAGCCCAGCATGAAGTCGGCGAGGTTATCGCCGGCGAGGTTGCCGCCGAACGTGAACTGCCCGTTGGACTGGAAGGTGGAGAGGTAGTTCAGCTGCATCTTCATCCCGTTGAAGCCGAAGGCCAACTGGTGCTTTCCCACCACCATGTCGATGTCGTTGGCCACCTGGTAGAGGTTGTTGATGAAGTGCCCCGGCATCTGCGATCCGCCCCCGAGCGTGAAGTAGCCGGAGGAGATGCTCAACACGATGCCCTGCGCGATGGGGCTGGGAACGTTGATCCCCACCGTCGCGGGACTAATCATGTCGCCGGCCGGGCCGCGGTTGATGCCTAGCCGAGTAGCGGTCAGGTGCAGCGAATTCACGATCCTCGAGCTAAACGAGTAGGTGTCGCCCAGGACCAGGCTCTGGAAGCGGGAAAACTGCGAGGCGGTGGTGCCCTGGGGCAGGATGTTGGCGGGGTCAAAAATCACCGGGAAGCGGAAGTCGGTCGCAAAATAGCGCGCGAACAGGGTGTGCTTCGAACTGCGGTTGTAGTCCACCTTCGCCACGCCCTCGTCCTCATTGATGATGGACGGGACCGTGAAGCCGATGTTGCCGCACGGGTTGGTCGCTACCGGGACGTACCGCAACAGGGCCAGGGCCTGCGGGTTGAACGACGTGGGACTCACCCGGTTACCCACGAACGGCGCGCGCAGGGTCTTGCCCACGCCGCTGCTCTGGCAGGCCGCCGACATCATGGTGGTGAAGTCGCCGGCAATGGCCGCCGCCGTGGGCACGATGGTGCTGGTGGGCGCCGGCGTGGCGGCCTGGCGCAGTCCCTGGTAGCCGAGGAAGAACATCAGCTTGTTCTTCACCAGCGGCCCCCCGAAGGTGCCTCCGAACTGGTTGCGCTTGATGGTGTCGTCGCGGGCCCCCGCGGCGGGGGTGGTGAACTGGACGTGATGGGCGTTGACGATGGGGTTGCGCAGGAACTCAAAGACGCTGCCGTGGTAGGCGTTGGTGCCGGATTTCGTCACCACGTTGACCACCGCCCCGGCATGCACGCCATACCGCGCCGACAGCCCGTTGCTTTGCACGCTGAATTCCTGCACCGCGTCCGGGAAAGGAAACGGCGAGTTCACGTTGGAGAAGGCGTCGTTGTTGTCGCCGCCATCGAGCAGGTAGTTGTTGGCATTCTCCTGGTTCCCGCCGACGGAGATGGTCTGCGAGGCGCCCGTGGTGCCGTTGCCGTAGTTCTTGCTGCTCATCAGGTCGTTGCTGTTCAGCGTGGGGTTCGTGGCCCCGCCCGCCAGCATGATCAGGTCCGGCAGGTTGCGGCCGTTCAGCGGCAGCTCCATGATGCGCCGGTTGTCGATCATGGTGGAGATGGAATTGTCGTGCATCTCCACCATGGCGACGTTGGCTGTGACCTCCACCTCCTGGGCCACCGTGCCCACGGTCATGGTCACATTGATCTCGGGGTTCGCCGCCACCTGCAACTCGATGCCGCGTTGCAGGTAGTCGCGGAAGCCCCCGGCTTTGACCTGCAGTTGATAGGGACCGACCGGCAGCGAGGGCAGAGCATAGGTGCCATCGCCGGTGGTCTGCGTCACCCGGACCAGGCCGGTCGTGATCTGGGTGGCGGTGATGCTGGCGCCGGGGAGCGCGGCTCCGGTGGAGTCGACGACGCGCCCATGGAGCTGCGCAAAGTTGACCGCCTGGCCGAAGCTGAGGGCAGGCATCGCTGCCAGCAACACGACCACGGCCAGGGCCTGGAACAAATGATTTTTCATGGCGTAGCCTCCGCAAAACTCATGTGCAATGCGAAACCAGGATGGATCTCGTGCCGCACGTTATGCGGCCGAGCGGATAAGTGCCGGAGAGCACGCGCGCGCCCAGGCCAGAGGGGGCTCGCTGGGGAGTGAGAATCGCCGGCAGACGCCGCCTCGGCAAGGCGGCGCAAGATGGCTTCGCGCGTGAACGTTCGCCGTTTCAGAAAAGTCCGCGCTTTCATGTGGGCCCCGCTGCGGTATGTCGTGCTCACCCGGCGGCGGGCTGGCCCTCTTTGGGTTAGGCCCTTTTCAGCATGCGAAACGCAGTTGCACAGAAGCTAGGCCCGGATTTGTTGTTATGTCAATCTTGAAAAAGTTAAGTATTCATTTAGTTTTTCTTAATGTTTTGGTATGCCGCCGACGCTCCCGGCTACCGGCGGGTGCACTCCCCTTGCGGTTCCAACCGGGGCTTGGTTTCTCCGGATGAAACCGATGTAAGCCCAACAAAAAATGCCTTGCTAGGTTTGCCAGGTGTGGTGCGAAGGTCTCCCGAGGGAGGTGGCCGGATCGCGCTCGGGCCTCGGCGCCGCCGCTGTGCGGGCGGGGCTGTCAGATAGGTCGCCGGTGGAAGCGCCAGAACGACCACGCGCCCCCTACCAGCACGAATACCGCCGTCGTCCACACCGGCCACCAGTCGGGCGCGGTGTGCCGCGCGAAATAGCCCACCGCGCTGCGGTTCAGCTCGAAGTTCTTGGGCAGAATGCGGTAGGCCCAGTCCAAGAGCCACTGCACCCACCGCCAGGTGATGACGCCATAGAGGTCCTTGCGCTGGGCGAGGACGGCCGACAGGATGGTCTGCAGAAATCCTGCGCCAATGAGCAAGGCCGGGTTGGGCTGGGTGCTGGCGACCAGGAACATGACCGCCATGCAGGAGAGGAAGCTGAGCACAATCAGCAGCAGCGCCAGCAGGAAGGGCTTCAGCGCGACGCCGGCGCGGAGCGCGAGATACGTGCCGGGCGCCACATCCAGCACCGTCAGCATCAGCAGGAACACGAACAGCGCGCCCGCCAGGCGCGCAGTCAGGATCTGCCAGCGGGCCACGCCCTTGGCGAACAGCAGTTCCGCCCAGCCTTTCTCCAAGTGCGACGCCAGCAGCGGCGCCACGGCGAAGATGCTGAGCAGCACCCAGAGGTCCCCGGTAATTCCCAGCAGCATGCTCAAGCGGTCGGTCACGTAGCCGGTGGCGGGGATGTGGGCGCGCCCGGAAATGACCACCAGCGTGCTCTTGTCCCACTGAAAGGTGGTCATGAACAGGGCCGCGGCCACCAGCGTGGAAACCACCAGCAGGGACAGCGCGACGCGCCGGTGCAGCGACTCCCATAGCGTCTGCATGAAAATGGTGCGCATCAGTTGTCTTTCCCCGAGACCGCGGCGATGAACGACTCCTCCAGCGTGGAGCGCACCGGCTCCACCGCTTCGATTTCCACCGGCACGGCGCGCAGCCGGTCAATGAGCTGGTTCAGCTGCGCGCGGTCCCGCGGCCACACGCGCAGGCAGGCGTCCTCCCAGAGGCCGCCGCCGATCGCCGCCGCGGCGGCGCGCTGGACGGCCTGGTCCACGTGCGCCACGCGTATGCGGTACTCCCCGCTCAGCGACACCAGTTCCTGGGGAGCGCCCTGACGCACGACGCGGCCGCCTTCGAGGATGGCCACCTGGTCGCACACCAGCTCCATCTCCGAGAGCAGGTGCGAGTTCAGGAAGATGGTCTTGCCGGCGGTGCGCAGGTTGCTCAGCAGGTCGCGCACCTCCTTGCGGCCCAGCGGGTCGAGCCCCTCGGTGGGCTCGTCGAGAAAAAGCACGTCCGGATCGTTGAGCAGCGCCTGCGCGATCCCCAGCCGCTGTTGCATCCCCTTCGAGTATTCCCGCAGCAGCTTGCGGCGCGCGCCGCTCAGCTCCAGCAGGTCGAGTAGCGGCGGGATGCGCTTCCGCAGTTCCTCGCTGGCCACGCCGTTGACCCCACCCATGTAGCGCAGGAACGATTCCGCCTTGAGGTGCTCCGGCAGGCGCATCTGTTCCGGCAGGTAGCCGAGGCGCCGGCGCATGCGGTGCGACGTGGGTGGATCCCCCAGCACCGTGGCCCGGCCTGCCGTGGGATGGATCAGGCCCAGCAGGATTTTGACCAGCGTGGTCTTGCCGGCGCCATTCCGCCCCAGCAGACCGAAGATGCTGCCCGGCTGTACCGCCAGCGTCACGCCCGCGAGCGCCTGGGTAGTGCTGCGAAAGCGGTGGAAGACGTGGTCGAGCGCCTCAACCGAGATGGCAGGGGCGGCGGTCATTGGGCGCGGATTCTACCCCAGACCACGGAGGCCGAATACTGATTTCACGCTCCCGCCCGCCGCGGCCGTAACCTTTTTGGCCTCCGCGGCGTTAATCTCAGTGGACGCACTTCGGGTGGAGTCTCCCGGTTGAAGGCCGAAACGCAAGCAGCAGATGAGCGGCTTCTGGTGGCAGCGGCGCAGCGCGATCCGCGCGCCTTCGCCGCCCTCTATGAGCGCCACTTCGACCGCGTGTACAGCTACGCCGCACGGCGGCTGGCCACCCGCGAGGAAGCGGAGGACGTCACCGCCGAGGTCTTCCGGCGCGCCCTGGAAAACCTGGGCAGCTTCGCGTGGCGGGGCGTGCCCTTCGTGGCCTGGTTGTACCGCATCGCCGCCAACCTGATCGCGGACCAGCGGCCACAGGCCGCGACGCCGCCGGAGAACAGCGCCGCTGAGCCGGTGGACGAAGCCGCGGCGGCCAAGATCGAGCGCCGCGCGCTGCTGTACGGGCTGGTCGCCAAGCTGCCGCCGGACCAGCGGCGCGTGATCGAGATGCGCTTCGCCGAGCAGAAAAGTCTGCGCGACATCGCCCGCGACCTCCAGCGCAGCGAAGGCGCCATCAAGCAGCTGCAATTCCGCGCGCTGCAGAACCTGCGCACGGCCATGGAGGGCGAGAATGGCTGAGTCCACGCATATCGACGCTCTCGACCAGGCGCTCCAGGCGCTGCTCGCCGGCCGCGAAGTGCTGCCAGTCGACGCGGCGCTCGCGCCGCTGGTTGCTATCGCGCGCGACCTGCGGTCGCTACCGCGTCCTGACTTCAAGGCGCGACTCCAATCCGAACTCGAAAGGAAACATCCCATGGCGACGACAACGACGACGACGGTTCAGACGGTGGAAAGCGTCCAGACGCTGGTCCCGTATATCGCGGTGCGCCGCGCCGAAGACTTGGTCGCGTTCGTCCGGCAGGCGTTCGGCGCCGTCGGCGAGATCAAGGGCACCGGCTCGCAGGGCGGTATTCACGCCGAGTTCATGATCGGCGACGCCCAGTTGATGATCGGTGGTGGCGCGAACTGGAAAAAGGAGAATCCCGAGCGGCCGACCGGCCTGCACTTCTATGTCCCGAATGTGGACGAGGTGTACGCGCGGGCGTTGGCGGCGGGCGCGACGTCGCTGCATCCGCCGGTCGACCAGCCCTATGGCGACCGCGAAGCCAGCGTGCTCGACGTGGCTGGCAATCATTGGTACATCGCCACTCACCTGGCCACTGGCGACCGTCCCGCAGGATTCCGCGCCGTGACGTCGTTCTTGCATCCGCGCAGCAGCCAGCAGCTCATCGCGTTCCTCGAGCGCGCGTTCGGCGCGGAAGACGCACAGGTACATCGCGTGGGCACGGCCGTCGTGCATGCGACGGTGCGTATCGGCAATTCGATGCTCGAGATGGGCGACGCGCACGGCCCATGGCAGCCCATGCCCACGAGCTTCTTCATGAACGTGGCGGACGTGGACGCCGCCTACCGGCAGGCGATCGGCGCTGGCGCGAGCTCCACCACGGAGCCGGCCGACGCGCCCTACGGTTTCCGCATGGGTGCCGTGCGCGATGCCGAGGACAACGAGTGGTATCTGGCCGGGCCGATTAAAGGCGAAAAGTGATTACCGCCAAGCCCGGCGTGTTAACACTAGCGCCTCCGCAGCGTCTCCATCTTGTTGAGTACCTTGCGGGCTCTTGACGAGCGAATCCAGGCCGGCCGGCAGCACGGAGCATGCCTCGCTGATTGCGGCGGCGCGTGCGGGCGACCGCTTCGCCTTCGGGCAGCTCTACCAGCTGTATGCCCCGATGGTGCACGCCGTGCTTCTGGCCCAGGCGCCGGCCGCTGACGTCGACGACCTGGTGCAGGACGTCTTCGTGCGCGCCATGACACAACTCAAGGGACTGCGCGACGCGAGCGCCTTCGGTGGCTGGCTGGCGGCCATCGCGCGCAACCGGGCGCGTGACCATTTCCGCCGCCGCCGCGAGCAGGACGAATTGCCGGAGGTGTTGCCCGTCCGCGAGCACCAGTCCGACGACTTGGCCGCCGCCACCGCCCTCGCCGCCATCCGGCAACTGCCCGAAAGTTACCGCGAAACCCTCGTGATGCGCCTGGTCGAAGGCATGACCGGGCCGGAAATCGCCGCGCGCACCGGCCTGACGCACGGCACGGTGCGCGTCAACCTGCATCGCGGCATGGAGCTGTTGCGCGAGCAGTTGGAGAAATCTGCCGTATGAACGAGGACATCAGCCCGTATTTGTGGGACCGCTCCGGCGCCCCCGACGCCGAGGTCCAGCGGCTCGAAGGACTGCTCGGCCGCTACCGGCATGACCAGCCGCTGCGGCCCCTGCCCGCGCCGCGGCGGCGCCATGTCTGGGTGTGGTCGCTGGCGTCGGCCGCGGCCCTGGCGGTGTGCGCGTTTGCCGGCTACGTGGCCCTGTTGCCGCGCATCGGGGTGCCGGGCGAAGCGTGGAAGGTGGTCGCCCGCGGGGGCAGCCCGACCATTGCTGGTGTGGTGCTGCGTGGAGCCGGCCTGCTCATGCCGGGTGCCGTGCTCGAAACCGATGCCGCGTCGCGCGCCGAAGTGCGGGCCGGCATGATTGGAACCATCACCGTCGAGCCCAACAGCCGCTTCCGCCTGCTCGCCACCAGCAACCAGCGTCATCAGCTCGCGCTCGATCACGGCAAGATCATGGCGCGGCTGTGGGCGCCGCCCCACACCTTCGCCTTTGCCACCCCGTTTGCCACCGCCTGGGACCTCGGCTGCGCCTTCACCCTGGAAGTCGATTCCAGCGGGGTGGGGCTGGTGCGGGTGACGTCGGGATGGGTGGAGTTCGAGGACTACGACCACGAGACGCTGATTCCCGCCGGCGCAGTCGCGGTGGCCATGGCCGATCGGGGTCCCGGCTCCCCCTACTACGAGGACGCCAGCGCCGCCTTTCGCCAGGCGCTGCGCCGCTACGACTTTGAAACCCTCGACGATTCTGCGCGCGCCGCCGTCTTGCAGACCCTATTGCGGGAAGCGCGCCCGCGCGATGTCTACACCCTGCTTACCCTGCTGAGGGTGCTCTCGCTGGAGGAGCGCGGCCGCGTCTTCGACCGGGCTGCGGCGCTGGCCCCGCCTCCTGCCGGCGTGACCCGCGAGGGCATCATGCACCGCAACTGGCCGATGATCGACGAGTGGGAGCGCCGGCTGGGTTACGGCAACGTAAAGCGCTGGTGGGTCCACTGGCCCGACGCGTTCTCGTTCTGAAGTTCGCGTGACGTCCGCGCCGCCATCCGTTACCCTCGCTGCATGCGCGCTGTCGCCGTCATCCCTGCCCGCTTGGCCTCCACCCGCCTGCCGCGCAAGCCGCTGCGTGAAATCGCCGGCCGGCCCCTGCTGGCCTGGGTGTACGAGGCGGCGCGTGGCGTGCCGGCCCTCGCCGACGTCATCATCGCGACCGATGCGGAAGAGATCCTCGAACTCTGCCGGCGCCACGGCTGGAACGGGCGCCTGACCTCCTCCGCCCATCGCAGCGGCACCGAGCGCGTGCACGAAATCTCCACGGCCGTCGCCGCCGAGGTGTACGTCAACATCCAGGGGGACGAGCCGCTGGCCCGGCCCGCGCACATCGAGGCGCTGCTCGGCGTGATGGCGGATCCGGCGGTGCTGGTGGGGACGCTGAAGACCCGCGCCGCAGCCACCGACATCGCGAATCCCAACGCGGTCAAGGTGGTGACCGACGCTGCCGGCCGGGCGCTCTATTTTTCGCGCGCCACCATCCCCTTCGACCGCGCCGCCGCCGCCCCGCTCTACTACAAGCACCTCGGCTTTTACGCCTATCGCAAGCCCGCGCTCGACCGCTTTGTCGCGCTGCCCGAATCGCCGCTGGAGCGTGCCGAACGCCTGGAACAACTGCGCTTTCTCGAAAACGGCATCGCCATTTACGTGGCGGAGACGCCGCATGACACCATTGGCGTGGACACCGAAGACGACCTGCGCCGGGTGGAAGCGCTCTTGCGCCAGCGTTGACTTGCGTACGTGCCTACGCGAAGCTCCAGCGCGTCGCCGTCTTCTGGATGTCCTGTTCCGACCAGGCCAGCACCACCCGCGGCTGCACCGCGACGGCGACGTGCCGCCTGGGGTCGAGCGGCATCCACATGCCGTACTTCTTCTGCGACGCCTGCTTGAGCTTGGCGAAGAGCGCCGGCTCCCGCGCCGCCAGCACTTCGCGCGCCGTGCCCTCGACGATCACGACGTCGTCGCCGCTCTCCAGGTGCACCACGATGCTGGGGTTCGCCGCCATGCGCGGCAGGCCGGCCTGGGGCTCGGGGAGCGCCGGCTTTGGGGGGGCTGCGCTTGGCCATACCTCACCTCCGGTGAGTTGCATTATAAATGAACATTCAGTTATAAATGCAAGGGGCGGCGCCGCCCCGGACGCGGCCCGCGGCGCGTGCTATTCTGAGCTTACCTCCGGGTTCCCGTGATGCGGTCTCTCTATTCCGATCTTCCCGCCCTGCGCGTCGGCGGCAGGAAGCTGGTCGGGCGGGTTGTCTTTGCCCTGCTGGTGGCGGCGGCGGCGCTGGTAGGGGCGTTTTCGGGCCTGCTCATCGTCTATTCCACCGAGCTGCCGCAGATCTCCGAGCTCGAGCGCTATCGCCCCAGCACCACCACCGAGCTGTACGACGACCAGGGACGCGTCATCGCCACCTTCGCCCTGCAGCGGCGCATCGTCGCTTCCTACGAAGACTTCCCCAAAGTGCTGCGCGATGCCGTGTTGTCCATCGAGGACAAGGACTTCGAGAAGCACTGGGGCGTGGACTTCTGGCGGGTGATGGGCGCGGCGTGGCGGGACATGACCAGCGCCAACCGCGCCCAGGGCGCCTCCACGCTCACCATGCAGCTCTCGCGCAACCTCTTCCTCAGCTTTGACCGCACCTGGCGGCGCAAGGTGCAGGAAACCATGCTGTCGCTCCAGATCGAGCGCCGCTTCACCAAGCCACAGATTTTCACCCTCTACGCCAACCAGATCTACCTCGGCCACGGCGCCTACGGTTTCGCCGCCGGCGCCGAGTACTACTTCAACAAGAAGCCCCGGGACCTGGCGCTGGAAGAAGCCGCGCTGCTGGCGGCGCTGCCCAAGGGCCCCAGCCTGTATTCGCCGGTCACCAACCCTGAGCGCGCCCTGCGCCGCCGCAACCTGGTGATCAACGCCATGCTCGAAGACGGCAAGATCACCGCCGAGCAGGCGAACCGCGCTCGCGCCACCCCCATCGTGCTCAACCTCCACGCCGGCGACAACACCGTTGCCCCCTACTTTGCCGAGGAGGTGCGCCGCTACCTCGAGGATCAATACGGCAGCGAAGAGGTCCATACCGGCGGGTTGCGCGTCTACACCTCGCTGAACCTCGACCTGCAGAAGACCGCCAACCAGGCGGTGCTGGATGCGCTCGCCGCCTACGAGCGCCGGCACGGCTGGAAGGGACACCTGAAGAACGTCATCGCGCTCGGCACCAATACCCTGGGCGACCTGGAGCGCTACGACGATCCCGACTGGAGCGACGAGATCGGCCCCGGCAGCTACCTGGACGCGCTGGTGCTGAAAGTGGACGCCAACTCGGCCCTGCTGCGGCTGGGACGCTATCGCGCCACCCTGGCGCCCGCCGACATGAAGTGGACCGGCCACAAGTCGCCGGCGGAAGTGCTGAGCGCCGGCGATATTGCCTATGTGAAGGTGGCCGCGCTGAATCCCGACGCTACCGCGAAGGTCGTGTTGGAGCAGGATTCCGGCGCCCAGGGGGCGCTGCTCGCCCTCGACAACTCCACCGGCGACATCAAGGCCATGGTTGGCGGCCGCGACTTCCACGAATCCAAGTTCAATCGTTCCACCCAGGCGCTGCGCCAGGTCGGCTCCTCCTTCAAGCCGTACGTGTACACCGCCGCCATCGACCAGGGCATGACGCCCGACGACGTCGTTCTCGATGCCCCCGTGGTCTTCCACACCGCCTCCGGCCCCTACATGCCGCACAACTACGACGGCAAGTACGAAGGGCATATCACGCTGCGGCGGGCCCTGGCCCAGTCCCGCAACATCCCGGCGCTGAAGGTGGCCGAACATGTGGGCATCCGCAGCGTGATCGACTACGCGCGCAAGTTCGGCATCACCTCGCCTCTCCCCGCCTACCTGCCGGTGGCGCTGGGCGCGGCCGAGGTGACGCTCTTCGAGCAGACCGCCGCCTTCAGCACCTTCCCCAACGACGGCGTGCGGGTGGCGCCGCGCTACATCCGCAAAGTGACCGATTACGACGGCCGCGTGCTGGAAGAGGACTACCCCGAGGTCCGCGACGTGGTCAGCCCGCGCACCGCACGCATCATGACCGGGATGCTGCGCGAGGTGGTGCAGCACGGCACCGGGGCCAGCGCCAGCCAACTGAAACACCCGCTGGCCGGCAAGACCGGCACCACCAACGACTTCACCGACGCCTGGTTTATCGGCTTCTCGCCCTCCCTCACCTGCGGGGTGTGGATCGGCTTCGATGAAAAGAAGTCGCTGGGCAACAAGGAGACGGGCGCCATGGCCGCGCTGCCCGCCTGGATCCAGTTCATGAAGGTCGCGCTCGTCGGCCACGATGCGGAAGACTTCATGGCCCCGCCCCCGCTCACGCCCACCGCGCTCGCCAAGGTCGATACCCCGGACCACCGTCCCGGCGACGGCGAAGCCCACTAGAGGCAGTTCTCAGTTGCCAGTTGTCAGTTGCCAGCAAGAACCAGGGGCAGTGGCCATTGGTCGGCAGAGACAGTTATCTGGCAACTGACAACCGGCAACTGGCAACTGCTTCTAGCTGTGCCGCGGATAGCGGAAGGGCGTGCCGCGCTCGTCGTTGAGCTTCGTCGTGGCGTCCAAGTCGATCTCGGCGAGCGGGATTTTGCGGGTGAGGTGGTCGGAGAGGTCCCAGAGCGTGGTTCCGATGATGGCGTAATTGTGGACTTCGCGCTGATGGCCGTCCTTGAAGACCAGTACGGTCGGCGGCTCTTCGGGAGCGGCGGCTGTGTCCTCGCGCTCCGGCTGCGGTGGCCGCGCGCTGCCCGTGGTGACGCTCACCGCCGGCTCCTCGCGGCGGCGCGCTTCGCGGTCGTCGAGGTAGTGGTTGCCGTAGCGGTTGCTTCCCTCCGTCACGTCGGCGGGAGGCGGCTCGTAGACATTGGCAGGCGTGCCCACCTGCCCCGTCTGGTATTCAACGCCGGGCTGCACCAGCGGCTCCTCCATCCCGTACTGCAGGTACGTTGGCACATAGGGGATGTAGGCCGGGTAGGCGACGGGATAGCGGCGGCAGTTGTAGCACGTCGAGCCATACCCCGGCCTCGGCCGCGGCCACGGCCCGGCTATCGTCGACTTTCCATGCGCGAACGTGGCGCTGCCGCCGAAGCTCCCCGCCGGGCCAAAGCCGTGCGGACCCAGGGAGGTCACGCTGGCAGGAATGCCGTGTCCGGAGTGTGCCCCGGCGGAAGTGACCGAGGCAGGCGTCCCCTTGATCTGCGCCGCCGCAGCCATGCCGAGGAGCACCAGAAAGGCGATCGTAAGGACCCGCCGCATGCTGCTATCTTAGTCCCATCTTCGCTCGATTGGAAATGCAAGCCTCCCCGGCCACCCTCGACTTTTCCGCCTTCCGCGTCCTCACCTTCGACTGCTATGGCACCCTGATCGACTGGGAGTCGGGGATCCTGGGGGCGCTGCGCCCGCTCCTGGCGCGGCATGGCGCCACGCTCAGCGACGCCGCCGTGCTCGCCGCCTATGCCGAGTTGGAGAGCGCCGGCGAGCGCGGGCCCTACCGGCCGTATCGCGAGGTCCTCAGTGACGTGGTGCGTGGCCTCGCGCAGCGGCTGGGCTTCGCCGCAACGGACGCGGAGGCGGCGTCGCTGCCCGAGTCGCTGGGCCAGTGGCAGCCGTTTCCCGACACCGTCCCGGCGCTGCGGCGCCTGCAACGGCGCTACCAGCTGGGAATCATCTCCAACGTCGACGACGACCTCTTTGCCCGCACCGCATCCGCGCTTGAAGTCCCGTTCGATTACGTCATCACGGCGCAGCAGGCGCGCAGCTACAAACCGTCGCCCAACAACTTCCAGATTGCCGAGCGCCGCATGGGAATTCCGCGCTCCGCGTGGCTGCACGTGGCCCAGAGCCTCTTCCATGACCACGTTCCCGCGCGACAGCTGGGGCTGGCCAGTGTCTGGGTCAACCGCCCGCGCCGCGTGCAGGGGCACGGCGCCGTTCCCCCCGCCGACGCCCAGCCCGCCCTGACCGTCCCCGACCTGAAAACGCTGGCCGACCTGGCCGGGGTGTGAGCTCCGTTTGCTCTCCGCCTGCCGCGCACAAAACGGGCCGGCTGGTATCCTGAGCCTGACTGCCCATGCCTGCTTGTCCCCAGTGTGGCCGCGATTTCGTCGCCGAGTCGGAAACTCAGGCGGTGTGTCCTGCGTGTGCGCAAGAGGCCGCAAGCCAGCCGGGCGCAGCGGTGGGGGCGGCGCGTTCGGCGCGGCACGGACCCTCCTTTGCCGTTACCAAGTGGCTGATCGGCATCAACGTGGCGATGTTTGCGGTCATGGTGGTCTGGGGCCACGTGTCGTGGACCGCGCCCACTCCCGATCAGCTCGAGCACTGGGGCGCCAACTTCGGCCCCCTGACGCTCTCCGGCGAATGGTGGCGGCTGCTCTCCAACACCTTCATCCACATTGGCATCCTGCACCTGGTGCTGAACATGTGGTGCCTGTGGAACGTGGGCGCGCTGGCCGAGAACCTCTTCGGCGAGACCCTCTACACCTTCATTTACCTGTGCAGCGGCGTGGCCGGCAGCCTGGCCAGCCTGGCGTGGCATCCGGGAGTGTCGAGCGCGGGCGCGTCGGGAGCGATCTTCGGCATCGCCGGCGCGCTGATCGTGACGCTCAAGTTCGCCCACCTGTCGGCGCCGCGCACGGTGGTCGCCCCGATCTTGCGCAGCCTGGTGGTGTTTGCGTTCTATAACCTCGCCTACGGCGCGGTGAAGTCCGGCGTCGACAACGCCGCCCATCTTGGCGGCCTGCTCGCCGGCGTGGTGGCGGCGGCGGTGGTGATCCGGCGCACCTTCCGTGGTCCGGAAGCCGCAGGCCGGCGCCGGGCGGCAGCGCTGGCGGCGGTCTTGGTGCTGGCGGCGGCGGCGGCCGGCGTGGCGCACCTGAACGGGTTTATTGCGCATCTTTACGCGGGCGAACTCGCTCTGCAGCGCAACCAGCCCGACCGCGCGATCCCCGAACTGCGCCGCGTGGTGGAACAGAAGCCGAACTTCTCCGAGGCGCACGTGCTGCTCGGCAAGGCTTATCTCCAGAAGAACGATCTCAAGTCGGCGCAGGCGCGCCTGCTGCGCGGCGTCGAACTCGACCCCAACAACGCCGACGCGTGGAGCACCCTCGGCCGCGTCTACCTGCAAACCGGGCGCGTGCCCGAGGCCGCGGACGCCTTCCAGCGTACCGCCACGCTGGCTCCGCACTCGCCGCAGGCGCACTTCGATCTGGGCACGACGCTGCTGGCGTTGCGCCGCCCCCAGCCCGCCCTCGCCGCCTTCAAGCGCGCCGTCGAGCTCAATCCCGACTTCACCGCCGCCTACTTTCAGATGGGGTTGATCGCCATGGGGACGCGCGACTACGACACCGCGCTGCGCGCTTTCCAGGAGGTGGCTCGGCTGGCCCCGCAAAGCGCGGAGGCGCAGTTCGCGCTCGCCGCCGCCTACCAGGCCAAGGGCATGCAAAAAGAAGCGGCGGCCGCGCTCGCAGCCGCAATGAAGCTGAGAAAAGCAGCGGGGGCGCCTGCGCCCAACCCGCCCGCCCCGGCGCCGGCCAAGTGACCGCGGCGCGCGGTGACCCAGCAGGCGAAAGCGCCTCCGGTTTGCGGGACTCCATCGGATAGAATCAGCGCTTCACCATGCTCCGCTTCTATACCGCCGGCGAATCGCACGGCGAGGCCTTGGTGGCCACGCTCGCCGGGGTCCCCGCGGGGCTCGCCGTGGACCAGGCGTTCCTCGATCGCGAACTCTGGCGGCGGCAGCAAGGCTACGGCCGCGGCGGGCGCATGAAGATCGAGAGCGACCACGCCCACATCCTCTCCGGCGTGCGCGGCGGCAAGACCATCGGTTCGCCCATAGCGCTGCGGCTCGAAAACCGCGACTGGAAGAACTGGCAGGAGGCGCTGCCGGTCGCCGCGGGTGACGCGGCGCAGCACCAGCCGGTGAAGTCGCCGCGCCCCGGCCACGCCGACCTGGCCGGCGCCCTCAAGTACAACTTCCCCGAAGCGCGCTACGTGCTGGAGCGGGCGTCGGCGCGCGAAAGTGCGGCGCGCGTTGCGGTGGGCGCTATCGCCAAGCTGCTCCTGCGCGAGCTCGGCATCGAAGTGCTCAGCCACGTGGTGCAGGTTGGCTCCGCAGCCGTCGCCGGCGAAGTTACGTGGGAGCAGATTCGCGCCCTGGCGGCAAAAAACGAAGTGCTGCTCAACTGCGCCGATCCCGCCGTCGAGCCGCGCATGCGGGCGGAGGTTGACGAGGTGCTGCGCACCGGCGATACCGTGGGCGGCGTCTTCGAAGTCGTGGCGCACCACGTGCCCCCGGGCCTCGGCACCTACGCCAACTGGGATGAGCGCCTCGACGGCCTGCTGGCCTGGGGCGTGATGTCATTGCCGGCGGTGAAGGCGGTCGAAATCGGCAGCGGCATTGCGGCCGCGGGCACCTTCGGCTCGCGCGTGCAGGATGAAATCGGCTACAAAAAAATCCAGGTGGACGCGGGCGACTCGCCCGCGTCTCGAAAATTCACCGGCTTCACCCGCGGCAGCAATCGCGCCGGCGGCCTCGAAGGCGGCGTCTCCAACGGCGAGGACATCGTGGTGCGTGGCTACCTGAAGCCTATTTCCACGCTGCGGCGGCCGCTCGCGTCGGTGGACTTCGCCACCCGCGAGCCGGTCAAGGCCGCCTACGAGCGCTCCGATGTCTGCGTGGTTCCCGCCGCCGGGGTGGCCGCCGAAGCCATGGTCGCGCTCACGCTGGCGCGCTGCGCCCTGGAAAAATTCGGCGGCGACAGCGTGGCGGAGCTCACACGGAACTTCGAGGGATATTTGCAGCAATTGAAGAACTATTGAGTAATTGGGAAATTGAGTAATTGAGAAATTGAAGACGGAGCCCTCGATCGCTGCTTTTCAATTGCTCAATTACCCAATTACTCAATTACCCAATTGCCTGATTCCGCATGATCTACCCGATAGTTAAATACGGCGACCCGGTGCTGGAGCGCGTGGCCGAGCCGGTGACCCGGTTCGACGACGAGCTGCGGCAGCTCATCGCCGACATGTTCGAATCCATGTACGCGGCGCACGGCGTCGGGCTGGCCGCGCCGCAGATCGGCATCGCCAAGCGCCTCGCGGTCATCGACGTTACCTTCAAGGAAGATCCCAAGGCCAGGCTGGTGATCGTCAATCCCGAGATCATCGGGCTGGAAGGGAGGCACCGCCAGAATGAAGGTTGCCTCAGCCTGCCCGAATTCCGCGAGCCGGTGACGCGCGCCGCCAGGGCCACCATCCGCGCCCAGGACGCCGACGGCAAGTGGTTTGAAAAGACCGGCGAGGAGCTGGTGGCGCGCGCCTTCCAGCACGAAATCGATCACTTGAGCGGGAAGCTCTACATCAGCTACATCAGCGCCCTCAAGCGCGACCTGATGAAGCGCAAAGTGAAGAAGCTGATGAAGCAGGGGGAATGGTAGGGATTTGCGATTGGCGATTTGCGATTGGTGATTGGCAGGACGAATGAAATCGCAAATCACAAATCGCAAATCACAAATCACCAATGGACATCGTCTTTTGCGGCACGCCCGAATTCGCCGTCCCTACGCTGCGCGCGCTGGTGGAGGCTGGTTTTCGCGTGCGCCTCGTGGTCACCCAGCCCGACCGCCCGCGCGGCCGCGGCATGGAAGTCGCGGCCTCTCCCGTCAAGCAGCTTGCGCTCGACCTCGGCCTCCCCGTCGCGCAGCCCGACAAGATCAGGAACAACGAAGAATTCCGCGCGCAGCTCGAGGCGCTGCAGCCGCGCGCCATCGTCGTGGTGGCCTACGGCCGCATCATTCCCCCGTGGATGATTGCTCTGCCCGCGCTGGGCAACCTCAACCTGCACGCGTCGCTCCTGCCGCAGTACCGCGGCGCCGCGCCCATCCAGTGGGCGATCGCCAACGGCGACACCGTCACCGGCGTCACCACCATGCGGATTGACGCAGGGCTCGATACCGGCGACCTGCTGCTGGTCCGCGAGGCGCCTATCCTCCCCGACGACACTGCGCCCACGCTCGCGCACCGCCTCGCCGCACTGGGCGCGCCGCTCATGGTCGAAACCCTGCGCGGCCTCGACGCCGGCAGCATCACCCCGCGCCCCCAGGACCACGCGCGCGCCACGCTGGCGCCGCTGCTCACGAAGGAAGACGGCCGCATCGATTTCATCCGCACCGCGCGCGCGATCCACCACCGCCTGCGCGGATTCCAGCCCTGGCCCGGCGCCTGGACCACCTTTCGCGGCAAGACGCTCAATGTCTGGTCCGCGCGTCCGGTGGAAGCACCGGGCTTTAGCCCGGTGAACAAGGCCGCTTCCGAAACCCGGGCTTTAGCCCCGGGCGAGTTGTGCGCCGAGGGCGATCACCTCCTCGTGGGCTGTGGTGCCACCACCAGGCTCGAACTGCTCGAGCTCCAGCCGGAAGGGAAAAGGAGAATCTCCGCGCGCGATTTCGTGAATGGCTATAAGCCGCAAGTCGGCGAAAGATTCGGATCACCGTGACGGCTGCGCGCCGCGGTTGGCAATTGGCACTTAGCATTTGGCCGTGAGCTTTTGAGCATCAAGTTGAGGGGCCAAATGCCAATTGCCAACTGCTAAGTGCGAGAATCGTTCGCCACTAGCGCAGAAGCCGATGGCCCGATGAGCCGATCCCCCGATGATTAGTCCCGCTCGCACCGCCGCCTTCGACATCCTGCTGCGTGTCGCCGGGGGCGCCTACGCCTCCGAACTGCTGCACGGCCCGCGCCTGCACGAGCTAAGCCCCGCCGACCGCAACCTCACGACCGAGCTGGTGATGGGGGTCCTGCGCTGGCAGTCGCGGCTCGACGCGGTCGCCGCCGGCGCCATGACCAAGCCGCCCCGGAAGCTCGACATGGAGGTGCTGGTCGCGCTGCGCCTCGGGGTGTACCAGCTGGGGTTTCTGGGACGTGTGCCGGCGAGCGCCGCGGTGAATGAAAGCGTTGAACTGGTGAAGCGGGCACGCAAGCGTTCGGCGGCGGCGCTGGTGAACGCCGTGCTGCGCCGGCTGAGCGGCGGGCCCAACCGCATCAACCCGCTGCGCCTGCAGCCCCTCGGCCCGCAGCTCACGCCGCGCGGCCTGGCCGATTTGTATGCGCACCCCGAGTGGCTGATCGAGCGCTGGGCGCGGCGTTTCGGCGGCGAGGCGGCATTCCGCATTTGCCTGCATGACCAACTGGCCCCTTCCCCGGCCCTCCGTCTGCATGCCGGCGAGGCGCGCGATTCTGCCGCCCTCGACGACGCGCTGCGCCGCGATGGCGTGCAGCTCGGGCCGGGAGCGCTGCTGGCGAGCGCCCGCCGCGTCGCGAGTGGCGACGTCACCCGCACCGCCGCCTTTCGCGAAGGCCGCATCGCCATCCAGGACGAAGCCTCGCAGCTCGTGGCGCTGCTGGTGGGGCATGGTGAGCGCGTGCTCGACCTCTGCGCCGCTCCCGGCGGCAAGACCGCGGCCATCGCCGAGCGCAATCCGGCAGCGCAGGTGGTGGCGGTCGAGCTGCATCCGCACCGCGCGCGCCTGCTGCGCGAGCGTGTGCGCGCCGCCAACGTGGCCGTCATCGCCGGCGATGCGGAAGCGCTGCCGCTGGCCGCTACCTTCGATCGCGTGCTCGCCGACGTGCCGTGCTCCGGCACCGGCACCCTGGCCCGCCATCCCGAGATCAAGTGGCGGCTCGAGCCCGACGACCTGCCGCGGCTGCACGCGCGGCAGCTCGCCATCCTGCGCGCGGCCATGCAGCACACCGCTCCCGGCGGTCGCCTGGTCTACGCCACCTGCTCGCTCGAGCCCGAGGAGGGCGAGGACGTGGTGCAGGCGGCGCTCGCCGCCGCGCCCCACTTCTCGGTTCTCCCCGCCCGCGCCGAACTCGACCGCCTGCGCGCCGCGGGCGAGCTGACGTGCCCTGACCTCGATTCGCTGCTCCGCGGCGACTTCCTCCTCACCCTGCCCGGCCGCCATCCCTGCGACGGCTTTTTCGCCGCCGTGCTGCAACGCGATCGCACTTAGCCGGGAACCGCCCGCACGATATAGACTGTCACCCTTTGCGAGGACCTGATTGATGGCTGTGCCCGCCGACCGCGCCAATCCGCTCGCCTACCTCACCGCCCAGCTCGACGAGCTGAAGCAGAAGGGCACCCACTTCCGCCTGCGCATCCTCGAAGACGAACAGCGCCCGGTCGCGACTTTCGACGGCAAGCGCGTCATCAACATCGCCTCCAACAACTACCTGGGGCTGACCACGCATCCCCGGCTGCGCGAGGCGGCGCTGGCGGCCACGCGCAAGTACGGCGTCGGCTCGGGCGCGGTCCGCACCGTGGCCGGCACCATGGCCATCCACATGGAGCTGGAAGAGAAGATCGCCCGCTTCAAGAACGTGGAAGCCAGCGTCGTCTTCCAGTCGGGCTTTGCCGCCAATGCCGGCACGGTCTCGGCGGTATTGGGGCGCGAAGACTTCATCATCAGCGACGAGCTGAACCACGCCTCCATCGTCGACGGCGCGCGCCTCTCGCGCGCCACCATCAAGGTATTTCGCCACCAGGACATGGCGCACGCGGAAGCGCAGCTCCAGTCCGTCGCCGGTACGCCTGGGCGGAAGCTCATCATCACCGACGGTGTCTTCTCCATGGACGGCGACATCGGTCCGCTGCCCGCGTTGTGCGAGTTGGCGGAAAAATACGGCGCCATCATGATGGTGGACGACGCGCACGCCTCCGGCGTCCTCGGCCGCAATGGGCGCGGCACCGTGGACCACTTCGGGGTGCACGGGCGCGTCGACATCCAGGTGGGAACGCTCTCCAAGGCCATTGGCGCGCTCGGCGGCTACGTGTGCGGCTCGCGCGACCTCATCGACTTCCTCTACCACCGCGCGCGCCCGTTCCTGTTCTCGACTTCGCACCCGCCCGCCGTCGCCGCCACCTGCATTGCCGCCTTTGAGGTGCTGGAGCAGGAGCCCGAGCTGATGGAGAAGTTGTGGGAGAACACGCGCTTCTTCAAGCAGGAACTCGGCGCGCTCGGCTTCAACATCGGCGGCCAGAACACGCCCGCCAGCGAGACCCCGATTACCCCCATCATCGTTGGCGAAGGCCGGCTGGCCATGGAGTTCAGCCGCGAGCTTTTCCAGGAAGGCGTCATGGCCACGGGGATTGCCTTTCCCACCGTGCCCGAGGGCAAGGCGCGCATCCGCACCATCATGTCCGCGGCCCACACCCGCGCCGACCTCGAGCAGGCACTGGAAATCCTGCAGCGCGTCGGCAAGCGGCTGGGGATCATTGCGTGATCGGGCGAGCGGGAGATCGGGAGATCGGGTGCAATAAGGTGTCTCGGAGGGGCGCGACTTCAGCCGCGCCGTAACGAAGTTCTCAAGCAATGTCATCCTGAGCGAGTGCGAGGAAGTCCGCTACGGCGGACGACTGAGGGCGAGGCGAAGGATCCCGCGAATGTTGTCAGGCGTCCGGGTTGTCGGCAGATTTTCAGCGATGCCATCACGAACCATTCCGCTCGCGGCCTGCGCCCTCTGCGCTGCTGCGCTGACGTCGCCGCTGCTCAGCCGTCTGGGCTTGCCGCTGGCCGCCTTCGCGCTGCGCCAATTCTTCGCGCTTGTTTGCCACCAGGACCCACAGCGCTCGTTCTGGATTCTCGGTGCGCCGCTGGCGGTTTGCGCCCGCTGCTTTGGCATCTACCTCGGCGCCGCCCTAGCGGCCTTTGCCCCGCGGATGCGTGCTGCGCGCGAACTGCTCTTGGCTGCGCTCATCGCCAACGCTGCTGATGTGCTGGCCGAAGCCGCTGGTCTGCACGGCGATTGGAAGTGGACGCGCTTCGTCCTGGGATGCGTGCTGGGCGCCGCGGCCGTGCTGGTGGTGCGCGCTGGCTCGGTCATGCGCCGCGCTGCCGCCGGCTAGTGCCTTAGCGTTTCCGCCGCGCCACCGGCTTGGCGCGCGGGGCCTTCTCCGCGCCGGCGATCTCGCCTTCACGGTAAGCGACGCGCCCGCCGACAATGGTCGCCACCACCCTCCCCGTGAACTCCCAGCCATCGAAAGGCGAGTTGTGCGAGCGCGAGCGTGACTGCGCCAGGTCGAAGCGCCAGCGCTGCTTCGGGTCGAAGAGGGTGACGTCGGCGATGGCGCCGGGGCGCAGCGTGCCGCGGGCTTCCAGCCCAGCGATGCTGGCGGGATTCGTGGACATCAGCTCGACGATGCGGTCGAGCGGCACGCCGTCGCGGTGATGCAGCAGCGTGAGCGCCAGGGCGAGCGCCGTCTCCAGGCCGGTAATCCCGAACGGGGCGCGGTCGAATTCCTGGCGCTTCTCGAACAGCGCGTGCGGGGCGTGGTCGGTGGCGATGGCGTCCACGGTGCCGTCGGCGAGGCCGCGGAGCAGCGCCTCGCGGTCGGCGCGCGAGCGCAGCGGCGGATTCATTTTGCAATTGGTGTCGTATTCGCCGACGTCCTCGTCCGTAAGCGTGAAGTGGTGCGGCGTCACCTCGCAGGTGATGCGCGCCGCCGGTTTTGCCTGGCTGGCGGCGGCGGCCCGCTTGGCCTCGCGCACGGCGTGGAGCGCGGTGGCGGTGGACAGGTGCGCAATGTGCAGGTGCGCGCGCGTCTCGCGGGCCAGCGCGATGTCGCGCTCCACGATGCCGGCTTCCGCGTCCACGCTCATCCCGCGCAACCCCAGCCGGAAGGCCGTCGGCCCTTCGTGCATCGCGCAGTTCGCGGTCAGGCGCGTGTCTTCCGCGTGCTGGATGATGGGAACGCCGAGCGCGGCGGCGCGCTGCAAGGCTTCGCGCATGAGCTGCGGATCGAGCACCGGGCGGCCATCGTCGGTGAAGGCGACCGCGCCCGCCTCGCGCAGCGCGGCGAAATCGGTGAGGCGCTCGCCCGCGCTCGCCTGCGTGGCCGCCGCCACCGGGAAAACGTTCACCACCGCGCCGCGCTCCGGCTGCTGCATCCAGCGCGTGATGGCGGGCAGGTCGTTGACCGGGTTGGTGTTCGGCATGCAGCAGACGCTGGTGAAGCCGCCCGCCGCCGCCGCCGCCGTGCCGCTGGCAATCGTTTCCTTGTGGAACTGGCCCGGCTCGCGCAGGTGCACGTGCAGGTCGATCAGCCCGGGGCAGACGACGAGGCCGCGCGCGTCCACCACTTCGCCGGCACTCTTCAACCCGCTGCCGATCTCGGCCACGCGGCCATCGCGCAGCAGCACATCGGCCGTCGCGTCGAGCTTCTGCGACGGGTCAACGACTCTGCCGGATTTGATCAGCAGGTCCATGTTTCCTTTGCGACTGCTTCAAACATCCCGAGCGAAGCGAGGGAACCCTATTGAACCCAAACTGTCGTGGTCGCCATAGGGCTCCCTCGCTTCGCTCGGGATGTTTCAACAAACCTGTGCTGTCCCGTCATGCCGCTCCCAATGCCCTTGCCAGGATCGCCCGGCGGATAGGCACGCCGTTGTGCACCTGCTGCAGGATAACGGCGCGCGAGCTGTCGGCGACGGCGTCGATGATTTCCATGCCGCGAATCATCGGCCCGGGATGCATCACGATGGCGCCGGGCTGGGCCAGCCGCAGGCGCTCGGGCGTGAGCTGGTATTCGGCGGCGTAATTCTCGGCGCGGAACTCGCTGCCCGCGAACCGCTCCTTCTGCACCCGCAGCAGCATCACCACGTCGGCGCCGGTCACCGCCTCTTCCACGTTGCGGGTGAGCGCCAGGCCGGGCGCCAGCGTCACCGCCACCGGCGGCACCAGCGACGGCGGACCGCACAGCGTGATGCGCGCGCCAAACTTCGCCAGCAGGTGAATATCGGAGCGTGCCACCCGCGAGTGGTAGATGTCGCCAATCACCGCCACCCGCAGGCCCTGGAGCGAGCCATGCTGGCGCAGGATGGTGTAGGCATCGAGCAGCGCCTGCGACGGGTGTTCGTGCATGCCGTCGCCGGCGTTGATGATGGGGATGTCGAGGTGGCGCGCCAGGAAGTGCGGCGCGCCTGACGAGGGATGCCGGATCACGATGACGTCGGCGCCGAGGGCGCGCAGCGTCTGCCCGGTATCGATCAGCGATTCGCCCTTCTCGATGCTGGAGGCGGCGGCGTGCACCAGGTAGGTGGAGGCGCCCAGCGACTTGGCCGCCAGCTCGAAGGAGACGCGGGTGCGCGTCGAAGCCTCGTAGAAGAGCAGGGCCACGTGCTTGCCGCGCAGCAGCGGCCGCAGCCGCGGGCGCTCCATGCGCTCGGCGAGACGCAGCAGGTTGGCGATGGCGTCACGGTCGAGCGACTCGATCCCGAGCAATGACCGGCGAGCATCTTTCATTGGTGAGGAGGGGCTAATCGGTGCGCTCGACCAGCAGCACTTTTTCCGCGCCGTCCACTTCCTGGAACTTCACTTCGATGATCTCGCGCGCCGTGGTCTGCACCATGCGGCCGACGAACGCGGCCTCGATGGGCAGCTCGCGGTGCCCGCGGTCGATCAGCACGCAGAGCTGGACGCGCGCCGGCCGCCCATGGTCGAAGAGCGCGTCCAGCGCGGCCCGCGTGGTGCGCCCGGTGTACAGCACGTCGTCGCACAGGATCACGTTCTGGTCGGTCACGCCGAAGCCGATCTCCCCGCGCTGCACCACCGGCTTGGGGCCGACGGTGGAAAGGTCGTCGCGGTAGAGGGTGATGTCGAGCGTGCCCACCGGCACCGGTTTCTTCTCGATCTGCTCGATCAGCTTGCCCAGGCGTTCCGCCAGCGGCACCCCGCGGCGGCGAATGCCGATGAGGCCCAGTTTTTCCACGCCGCCGTTTTTCTCCACAATCTCGTGCGCCAGGCGCACCAGCGTGCGCTCGATCTCGGAGGCGGACATCAGTTGCGACTTGACGCGCAGGTTGGGCTCGCCAGTGGTGGTGGTCGTCATGCCGATGCGCATGATACGCGGCGACGCGGCAGCGCGGCAAGCGACGCGCTACTTCTCTTCCCGCGGCTGCATGGACGCATAAACCGCGCCGCCGATACTGCAGAAAATCACGAACACAAAAAACAGCACCACGAACGTCAGGGTGACGATCAGCGCCAGCCCCTCGGGCGAGGTGAGCTTCTGCATGATCTCCTGGGCCCGGGGATCAGGATTGCGCGCCGCCGATTGTTCCAGGGCGCGGCGCAGCACTTCGCGCAGCGTGCGCCCGCTCACCAGCATCTCCAGCGCGGTGACCACGGCGTACACGCCGAAAGCGAACACCCCGGTAACGCTGCCCAGGCGCGCGCCCGTTCCCGCCGACATCGGGGCCGCCGGCTGCCGGTGCCGGTAGATGGCCACCGCGGCCGCTCCACCGGCCAGCAGCCACAGGCAAACACCGAGCCCCACGATCGGGGTAACCGAAAGGAAGCCGGCGCCCAGGCCGGCGATGAGGGCGGCGGGGAGGCCATGCGGCCAGGCAATCGTGCCGGGAGGCAAGCTGGGCGCCCCGCTGCTCGGCCCGGCGGCGTACAGCGGGCTCGCCGGGGCGGCGACGCGGATTTGCGGTGCGCCACAGCCACCGCAGAAGCTGACGCCGTCTTCTACGGCGGCGCCACAGCGATCGCAAGCATGAGTCACGGGGATTGGGCCATGCAGCTGACTATCGCGCCCAGGCAACAATAACCGAATCCCCCCAGAACTCAATAGCTAGATGCTGTCGTTCTTGCCCCGCGTCTGCAGGTACACCAGGCCGAAGCGCGTCTTGCCTTCAGCGGTGCGCACCGCCACGATGTGCTGGCGGTCGGTGGTGCCCACCTTCAGTTGGACCGCGTCCGGGTCCTTATCGATGTCAATGTTGAGGTGGCCGCGGGAATCATCGCCGCCGCAGGTCAACTCCTTCGACTCGCCGGGACGCGCGGACTGGCCGCTGGAGTGTCCCTTGCACTCGAGGACGTTGCCATACTGTTTGAGCGCGTTGCGATAGAAATCCAGCACCTTGCCGGGGGTATCGTCGCTCTCGTACTCCACCGCCACCACCTTCACGCCGAACAGCGAGCTTTCGATGTTGACGTTGGCGCCGTGCCGGTCCTTTTCTTCGATGCGGCGGCGCGCCCCGGGATAAACGGGGAGGCCGAGGGCCTTCATGTCCACGTCGGTGTTGACGTGCAGCGAGCCGAAGGGGCTGGTGATGTCCACCTTCTTGTCCTGGCCGTTCACGTTCTTACTGACGCTGATGCCGCACCCCACCAGCAGCAGGGCGCTCAGAATCAGTACGACCTGCAGCGCCCGCTCGAAATCACTGCCCCGCGTTGTGGCTGGCTTTTGCATTGCTTCCTCCCGCTGTCACTCCTTCGCGGGTCATGCCGCTGCCGCGGGCCGCGAAGTTGGGAATGGTGACGGGCAGATGCCCGTGCACCGGGATCTCGCCGAAGAGCGCCTTCACCGCACCGATTTCCGAGACGGTGGCATTGGAGAAGGTGCAGAGATAGGTGCTCACCTGGGGGAAATCCTGCGCCAGGTAGGGGCTGCCCATGGCGATCACGGCGGTCTTGGCCGCCCCGCGCTGCAACAGCGATTTGAGCAGCTCTGCCATATCCGGCTGTAAGGAAACCGTGTTCTGATACGCCCCGTTGATCTTCACCGCCTTGCCGGCGGTGGGGGTGACGTAGGCGGCGACCACCACCGTCTGCGCCGCCGCGGCCGCCGCCAGCACTTGCGGCGTCATGGCCGTGGCCACGCGCGGGTCCACCCACACGATGCCGGCATCGGGGACGCGGGCGCGCAGCTGGCGCTCGAACTCGCGGCCAGGTTCGGCCCGCATGTCGTCCACCAGGAGCAGCGCCAGCAGGCGGCTTCCCGCCTCCGTCACATTGCCATACGCAAGCGAACGGAGCGCGGTTCCTGATTTCTTCAGCGGCAGCAGCCCGGCGTCGCGCAGCAGGGTGACGGCGTCATCCGCCGTCTTCTGGCCGGCGGCGAGGCTTTCGGGATTGGCAATCGTGCGCGCCAGCGCGTTGACATCCACCAGCCGCGCCTTGTGCAGCCCGACCGAAGCCTTGGCGCGCAGCAGCTTCAGGACCGACTCGTCGAGCCGCGCCAGCGGGATTTCGCCACTCTGCACCGCCGCCAGTAGCGCGTTGAACGCCGCCCCCACGTTGGCCGGCTGCAGCACAATGTCCGCCCCCGCCTTCACCGCTTCCACCGCGGCACGGCCGTTGTCCGGCTGCCCCGGGCTGACGTAGAGCCGGGTGAGCGCGTTCATGTCCATGGCGTCGGTGATCACGATGCCCTGGAACCCCAGCTTCTCCTTCAGCAGCCCGGTGACGATGCGGGACGAGGTGGTGGCGACGCGGTTGGGGTCGGGCTCGAGCGCCGGGACGCTGACGTGCGCCACCATCACCGCGTCCACGCCCGCCTCGATGGCTTGCCGGAAGGGGGGCAGCTCGACCGCGGCCAGCCGCGCCGCGTCGCCCGTGACCTGGGCCAGCGCCAGGTGCGAGTCGGTGGCCGTGTCGCCGTGGCCGGGAAAATGCTTGGCGGTGGCCAGCATGCCGCCCTGGTGCGAGCCGCGAATGTAGGCGGCGGCCAGTTCGCCTACCTGCGCCGGGTCTTCGCCAAAGGAGCGGGTGTTGATGATGGGGTTGGCCGGGTTGGAGTTCACGTCGGCCACCGGAAAGAAGTTCCAGTGCACCCCGATGGCGCGCGATTCCATCGCCGTGATGCGTCCGAAGGCCTCCGCGTACTGCGGATTGCCGGCGGCGCCGAAGGCCATGGCGTGGGGAAACGTCGTCGCCGCCTGGAGCCGCATGGAGAGGCCGCGCTCGAAGTCGGCGGCGAAGATCAGCGGCACTTCCGAGAGTCCCTGCAGGGCGTTGGTCCACTGCGCCGCTTCGTAGGGCATGTTGCGATAGATGATGGGACCGTCCCAGCGCACGGTGAGGGTGAAGCCGCCCAGGTGATAGCGCTGCAGCAGGTCGCGCAGGCGCAGGTACTCGGGGCTGGCGACGTTGAGGAACTCGGCGGGCGCGGGGAGCATCATGATCTGCCCGACCTTCTGCTCCAGCGTGAGCTTCTTCAGCGTCTTGCGGGCCCATTTGTCGCCGTCGTGGTCGAGGGCGATGGGGCCAGGCTGCTGAAACTTTTCGCCGGCAAAGGCGACGCCGGCGAGGAGCAGGAGCAGGGCGGGAAGCCAACGGCGGGACAGGGAAGCGGACCGACGATCCATGCGCACCAGTGTCAAGTTTCTAGTTGTAAATTGCAACGGGCGGCGAGCGCGAAGCCAGCGATTTCTTGACGGGGAGGGGTTTTTCATTACAATCCGCACCACGAGGAACCCATGATTCCCCAAGACCTGCTGGAGATCCTGGCCTGTCCGGCGTGCAAGGCGCCGCTGGCCCTCAAGCCCGACGGCAACGCGCTGAAGTGCGCGGCCTGCCACCGCGTCTATCCCATCCGCGACGACATTCCCATCCTGCTGGTGGACGAGGCGACCCTAGAGCCGTAGGCAGTTGCCAGTTGTCAGTTGCCAGTTGTCAGAAAGATCCGCACGCAGTTGCCAGTTGCCAGAAAGATCTCGGTCCGTGCGGTTCCAGCGTCGCGCGGCATCGGGGGCTGCCCTTCACGCCATAGGTTTTTCTGACCACTGCCAACTGCCAACTGCCAACTGGCAACTGAGAACTGGGAACTGAGAACTGAGAACTGCTTCTACGGCCGGCGGCGGTCAGAATCGTCGGCGCGTTCGTGGGAGCGGACGGCGAGCAGGGTTTCGTCGGCGCGATCGATGGTGCGCTCCAGGGCCTCGCCGGGTTCGCGCGCGGCCCAGCCCAGGGAAAACTCCACCGGCACCTGGCGGGAGCCCAACTGCTGGAGACGGTGGGCAGCTTGTTCCGTGGCCTGGGGGGTGGAATTGGTGAGCAGGACGACGAATTCGTCGCCGCCCAGCCGCACCACGCCTTCTTCGGTGCGCGTCTGGCGCATGAGGAAGCGCGCAATGCGGGTCAGCACCTCGTCGCCGACGCGGTGGCCGTAGCAGTCGTTGTATTCCTTGAAGTGGTCCACGTCGAGCACGATGCAGCCCCAGCCGAAGCCGCGCTGCTTCATCAGCGCCTCGAATTCATTCAGGTAGCGCCGGTTGTAGCAGCCGGTGAGCGGATCGCGGATGCTCTGTTCGAGCAACTGCTCCTCCAGCCGCTTGCGGTCGCTGATGTCCACCAGGATGCCCTGGTAAAACACCTCCCCGGTCAGGGGATCGGGCAGGGCCTGGGTGGTGTCGAGCACGGTGCGGACCTGGCCGTCGGGACGGCGGATCTGGAGTTCGAACTCGCGCACCGCGCCTAGCCGGTCCAGCAGCTCGAGCTCGCGCAGACGCTGCTCGGGATGCACCAGCAGGTCGGAGGCGGCGTAGCGGCGCAGCTCCCCGAGCGAGGCCACCCCAAACATGCGCAGAAAGGCGGGATTCGCATCCAGGATCTGGCCGGCGCGGGTGGTGACGTATATCCCTTCGTGCAGGCGCTGCACCAACTGGTGCAGGCTATCCGGATCCTGAAGACTGCGATAGCGGCTGGGGGCCGCCGCTGTTTTCCTTAATCCCACCGGCATTCCTTCTCCCGTTGCATCTTAGCCGAAGTACTCCGCCCGGGGACCACAGGAGCGGTGCATTGGGGAACCGAAGTAACTGAAAAGGGGCTATCCCACTTTGGAACCTCGCAGGAGGCGCCCGGGTTGCGCATTTCCCGCACCCAGCGCGACAAATTTACCTGGTGGCCGCCGCGACGCCCCGCCATCCCTCTGGGAAGATCCCTTCAAGCCGAACAAAACACACCAGATAGACCGTGCAGGCGGGAGCCCACTTTGGGCGGGCACCGGCGCCGGACGGGGACGTGGAACGCCAGGCCCTCGCGCAGAGGCCCTTCGTCCTTTTGCGGCGCAGCGCGAAACGCGCAGCGGCCTCAGAGCCGGAAGCGGAAAGCGGACAGCGGATAGCGGACGGCGCAGCGATTAAGGGAGGCGAGAGCTACTTGCCGCTGCTGGCGGCCATTTTCTTGACCATGGCCAGCACCAGCTTGCGGTCGCTTTCGTTGAGGCTGGGCGAGTAGCGGCGGATCTGGGTCAGGAAGCGCACTTCGTCTTCTGTGAGCTGCGGGGCGGACTTGGCGTGGCCGTTGTCGGCGGCGGCGTCGGCGAAGAAGTTGCCCAGCGGGATGTCGAGCGCGGCGGCGATCTTGGCCAGCGTGTCGAGCGAGGGAATGGTGTGGCCGTTTTCCACGCGGGAGAGGTAGCAGCGCAGGAGGCCGGTGCGCTTCTCAATGTCGCCCTGCGACATGCCCTTCTGCAGGCGAAAATTTCTGATCGTCTCTCCGATATTCATGCGGGCCAGAGCAATCCAGGGACTACATTTGGGGGTACCTGCATAGTAACCAGAGAGGAAGCGGCTGGCAAGAGGATTTTTTCTTCCTTTCTAAACCCCGGCCGGCCGGCAAAACTCTACCGGCGGAGTACACGCCACGCCGCTACAGCGTCAGTTCCATGTAGCTGGCGCCGGCGACCGGGTTGTGGCAGCAGGGCGGGACCTCGCGGAACCCGAGGCGGCGGTAGAGCGCGATGGCGCTGTCCATGACCCCGGGAATGGTGTCGAGCCGCATGCGCGCGTAGCCAATCTGCCGCGCTTCGCCGATGACGCGCTCCGCCAGCCGCCGCCCCAGTTGCCGGCCGCGCGCCCCCGGCCGCACGTACAGGCGCTTCATCTCGCAGGCATCGCCCGCCAACGCATGCAGCGCCACGCAGCCGGCATAAACGCCGGTGCTCTTCGCCAGCAGCAGACGTCCCGCAGGCGGCGCGTAGCTGCCCGGCAGCTCCGCCAGTTCTTTTTCGAAGCTCTGGAAGCAGAGGCTGAAGCCGAGGGACTGCGCGTATTCGAGGAAGAGGGCGCGCGCCGCGGCGATCTGCTCCGGCGTCGTTGCCGGGACGATCTCCACGGCCGCGGCCGGTTGCGCGCTGGTTATAGCGTTTTCGGAAGACGCGTTCATCCCATCCGCATCCCGCCGTTCACGCTCAGCACCTGTCCGGTGATGTACGCGGCCTGCTCGCTGGCCAGGAAGCGGACGGCGTGGGCGACGTCCTGGTCGCTGCCGGCGCGGCCCAGCGGGATCATCTTCAGCACCTGCTCGCGCAGTTCGGGGGCCAGCGCCGCGGTCATGGCGGTCTCGATGTAGCCGGGCGCCACCGCGTTCACCGTGATGTTGCGCGACGCCACCTCGCGCGCCACCGCCATGGTCAGCCCGATCAGGCCCGCCTTCGACGCCGCGTAGTTCGCCTGTCCCGCCTGCCCCATCTGCCCGAAGATGGAGGTGATGTTGATGATCCGCCCCCAGCGCTGCCTGAGCATGGAGCCGATGACGGCCTGGATGCAGAGGTGGGCGCCGGTGAGGTTGGTGGCGAGCACGTCGTCCCAGTCGGCGCGCTTCATGCGCATGACCAGGGTGTCGCGGGTGATGCCGGCGTTGTTCACCAGGATGTCGATCTTGCCGAAGTGCGCGAGGGCCGCCTTGGCGGCCGCCTTGATCTCGTCTTCAACGGCCACGTCCATCTTGAAGGCGGCGGCCTGGCCGCCCTGGGCCGCGATCTCCTGCACCACCGCGTCGAGCTTCTGCTGATTGCGCGCGGCCAGCGCCACCGCCGCCCCGGCTTCGGCGAGCGCCCGCGCACACGCGCACCCAATGCCTTGCGAGGCGCCGGTCACCAGCGCGACATGGCCCGCAAGATCAATCCCACTTGGCACTAGCACCTCTCGTAGTCATGCCTGGCGGGACTTCAGACGTGCGTAATTGCCGTGGGCGACGGCAGATGCAGCAGGCAATTTTCCCTTATACAGGTAGGCCCAGCAGAGAAGACGTTGACCGCCCTTCAGCGTAACCAGCCGTCGCTGCCGAACGAAAAGACTCCGAGAAGGATGCACCCGATCGTAACCCTCGTAATCGTCAAGTCGCTGGAGAACCAGCGGGTCGTCGGGCAGCTGGTACACCATGCCGATTACGAACGAGCGCCTATCCCCATCGCGGGGAACTGCCGCCGGGTAATCCCCTAAATCAAAAAGTCTTCCCGGCATCTTTGCTGAGCCGACCTGCCGCAGCTTGCGCACCACCGCTGCGATCTCCGGCGCCGCTTGGTCGCGAAGCAGGGTACCGTAGGCAAATAAGTAATTCGGCATAGCGACAGTTCAATTATGCCCTGTTTTTCAAGAGCCGCGACAACTTCTCGTACCCCTTCTCTTTGGTATGCACATACTCGGCGACCGCTGGGTTATCCCGAAGGCGATTCAGGTAATAGCCGAACAGCGTTTCAAGGTCGTCGGATCCAATCTGTTTCTGTTCCCGCAAAAAAGCAACGAACTCAAAGAAGTTCAGATAATCGGTAAAGGCGGGCGGTTCTTCCGCAATCGTCTTCGCTATAGCCGGATTCAGGGGATCATCATCCAGAATCTCGCGAATTTCCTTTAGCGTTTGCTGTTCGAAGAACTTCTCATAAAGTTGAAGGTCCCATTTTGCTCTTTCCAATTTCTTGCTACGCAGATATTGCCACCCTGTCACCCCGATAGCGATGACGGCAGCGCCGTAAGAGACGATTTGTGTCAGGTCCTTCCAGAACTGCATAACGGATTCTGGGGATGCCGCCATCATTCCTCCCGGAACCGGCGATTGTAACCGTTTGCCGGGCCGGGAGCGATTTCGCCATGCGGTAGCACGCCACGCGATGTGATCACGTCGAGCCTGAATTGCCGGGAGATCTTCCAGTCCTGAACGAATCCCGGCTGCCGGTCAGCGCTCGCCGCCGCCCTTGACATACTCGGCGCCGGCGCCGCGCAAGCGTTCCACCTCGTCAGCGGGGAGAGGCTGCATCCGCCCCAGTTGCCGCGCCACCAGGGTGACGCGCGCAAACTGCTCGACGGTTTCCATCTGGTTGTAAGCAGCCTCGAGGCTGGCGGCATAGGTGACGACGCCGTGGTTGGCCATCAGGATGGCGACATGCTGCGGCACCAGCGGCGCCAGCGAGGCGGCCAACTCCGCCGTCCCCGGGGTGGCATAGCGGGCCAGCGGAACCCGGCCCAGCACCGCGACCGCCTCCGCCAGGATGGGCTCTTCCAGCGCGATGCCGGCCGCGGCGAAGCCGGTGGCGGTGGGCGGGTGCGCATGCACCACCGCGTTCACCTCCGGCCGCAGCCGGTAGATCAGCAGGTGCATGGAGAGCTCGCTGGAGACGTTGCGATACCCGCTCAGCCGCTGCCCTTGCTCATCCACCACCAGCAGGTCGTCTTCCCGGAGGACGCCCTTGCTGACGCAGGTGGGGGTCATCAGGAACGAGCCGGGAGCGAGCCGCACCGAGATGTTGCCGTCGGTGGCGGCCACAAAACCGCGCTCGTACAGCCGGCGGCCGCAGTGCACGATCTGCTCGCGTAATTGTGCTTCCGTCATCCCCACGCAATCACCGCGCGCATGTTACTGCACCCACGCCGCGCGCGCCAAACGCCTCAACACGAAAGAAGCTTGCGCCTACGCGCCTTCGCCTTCCGCCCGCGGAACCGCCGGCGAGTAGGTGCGCGCCGCGGCGGGAGGAAGGTGAACCAGGTCGGCGGATGCAACCTGCAGGTGCGGCATCGGTTTCGCCATGAACAGGCGCCGGCACGGTTTCGCCATCCAGCGTGCCCAGCGCCGTGAGCGCGCCACCCGGGCGCTGTCGGTGGCGATGCCGGTGTTGGCATACATCTGGCGATAGAGCTTTGAGATCAGGAGAAACGCGAGGCGCGCCTTGATCGACTTTACGACGCCAGCACGACGCCAGATCATGGCCAGCGAGTAGAAGCTGTCCCAGGTCTCCTGCGTGCGCAGCCGTATCTCCTCCCCCGACATGACCGGATGTGGAGAAAAGATTTTGGGACGGAGTTCCGGCGGGATCAGCCAATGGCGCGTGAGGGGGAACCCCGCGATGCGGGTGGCGTCGTTCTCCATAGACTTTTCCCAGCGGGCAAAGTCAATGGTGCCGGGAAAGGGCGTGAGGGTCAGGAACTGCGCGAAGACGAGGTCGGCGCGCTGGGCGATGTCCATGGTCGCGGCGAAGGTCTCCGGCCGGTCGCTGGGAAGACCGAAGATGAACGAGCCGAGCACGAAGATGCCGTGGCTGCGAAATGCACGCAGGCGCTCGACCAGACTCTCGCCCGACAGATTGAACTCCTTGAAAATGTCCTTCAGCCCCTGCGGGGTAACCGACTCCACTCCCACCAGCGCGCCGCGAATCTTCGCCTTCCGCATGGCGTCCAGGAATTCGGGGTCTTCGGCCGCCTCCATGGTGATTTGCGTAAAGAACACCATGTCCGCGGGCAGGCTGGCGAGCTGCCGCATCAGCTCAAAGCGCTCGTCCCGAATGGCATGCAACTCCTGCAAGCGTTGCGTATTGCCCTGCCGGGTCGCGAGCCGCAGGTCCTCCATGGAAACGGGATAAAAGTTGTCGTCGGCGAACACGACGAAGCGAAAGCCGAGCCGTCGCAAGGCCACGATTTCCTGGACGGTAGCATCCGCCGCGCGCGACCTGGGTCGCTGTCCATCCATGCGCCACACCGAGCAGAAAGAACAATGTTTGGGACAACCGCGCACGGTCTGCACCGAGGCCCACATGTAGCGGTCGCGCGGCAGCAGGTCCCAGCGGGCCGACTTGAAATCACCGCCCTCAATGCGGCCGGCCTCGTACACCGTGCGCAATGAGCCGCTCTTGCTGTCGCTGAGGACCTCGCCCCAGGCCAGATCGCCGTCGCCGCGCACCACGGCATGCGCCTCGCCGAACTGAAGCGCTTCCTCGGGGTAGAGGCTCGCATGGATTCCGCCAAACACCACGGTCGCGCCGCGCGCGCGAGCCATCCTGCCGACCTCGTAGCCGCGCAAGGCGTTGCCACTGTGGATGCCGATGCCGACCACGTCGCCTGCCGCGATCGAGCTCTCATCCAGCCGCTCCAGCGTCTCGTCGGTTATCAGGGGATCGCCGTAGGCTGCCGGCGTGGCCGCCGCCAGCACGTAGAGCCAACGCGGCGTGATCACGCTGGTTCCGAAGGAGATGTGGCTCGGATTGACGAGATGAACTCTCACCGGGGTTTCCATTCTGGATGCTGCGGCAGGTGGCATGGTACCACTAAGGTGCCCGGCGAGCCTTTCGGCCCTGCTGGCCGCCTCGGCCCGGCGCCGTTTTTCGGACATCGATCACCCCTCATGCGCGCGCGCCAAACGCCTAAAATGGCCGCGTGCAGGTCGCGGACTTCGATTACGAGCTGCCGCCCGAGCTCATCGCGCAGCAACCCCCGGCAGAACGCGCGGGAGCGCGTCTGCTGCACCTGGTGCGGCCCCCGGAGGAGCTTGCGGCACCCGGGGAGAAGCTTGCAGACCGCTGGTTTCGCCAGCTGCCCGAGCTCCTGCGCCCCGGCGACCTGCTGGTGCTGAACAACTCCCGGGTATTTCCAGCGCGCCTCTTCGGCCGCCGCCAGGGGGTGCGCGCGCAGCCGCTCAGCCCGCGCAACCCGGCGGCGCACGAGTTTCTCCACGGCAAGGTGGAAGCGCTGCTGACCGCGCCGCTGGCCGGCGAACCCGACACCTGGGAGGCGCTGGTGCACCCGGGGCGCAAGATCGGGGTCGGCGAGCGGCTCCACTTCGGGGCGCACGACGAACTCGCGGCGGAGGTGGTGGCGCGCGGCAGCTTCGGCGAACGCACCCTGCGGTTCGCGCCGGTGGCGGATTTTCTGGCGACGGTGGAGCAGATCGGGCACGTGCCGCTGCCCCCGTACATCGCGCGGCCCGACCAGGCGGCCGACCGCGAGCGCTACCAGACGGTCTACGCGCGCGCGCGCGGCTCCGTTGCCGCCCCCACCGCCGGCCTGCATTTCACCCTGGAGGTGCTCGCCGCGCTCCGCGCCCGCGGCGTCGAAACCACGGAGATCACGCTGCACGTCGGTCTGGGGACCTTCCAGCCGGTGCACGCGGAGCGCGTGGAGGAGCACGTGATGCATCGCGAGCGCTACGACCATCAGCGCAGCGGCCGCCGCCAGCATCGCCGGCGCGCGTGGCGACGCCCGGCGCGTGGTGGCCGTGGGCACCACCACAGTACGGACGCTGGAGTACGTCGCCGCGCGCCACGACGGCGAGATTCCTCCCGGGAGCGGCGAAGCCGACCTGTTCATCTATCCCGGCTTTCGCTTCCGCGTGGTCGGCGCGCTGCTCACCAACTTCCACCTGCCGCGCTCCACGCTGCTCATGCTGGTCAGCGCCTTCGCCGGGCGCGAACGCGTGCTGCGCGCCTACCAGCACGCGGTGCGCGAGCGCTACCGCTTCTACTCCTACGGCGACTGCATGCTGATCGAGTGAGGAGAGCGGGTGAATGACGCGCCGTCTGCGTAACGTCTATAAGCCCGTCCTTAATTCTTTGGGCGCGGGCTTGAACTTTATTCCGACCCCGACATAAGTGTGACCAGAAGCGTCGTCTGAGAAAATGCTGCGTCCAATTTTCGCGTAAAGAACCACATTGTCTCCAAGCCGGCGCATGATACCGAAGTTCATAGTAGCCAGGCGTTCATGCCTCAAATCAAATGCCGACTCGAAGTGGATGTCTCCCATGGCCGCCACGTGCCTGGTAATGGCGCGCCCGAAACCAAGGCCAACAATACCCGTAACGCCGTGGTCAGGATCATGAAGGGGTATGTCAACGCCGCCATTAGCGACAAGCGTGAGGTGCTTAAACTCCTTCTGCGCCAGCAGCGGAAGGCTCAATGTCTGGCCCTTTTCTGACAGGCCTTTCTTTGCGGAAGCGGCGCCTGGAAAACCAAACTCAATTTGCGGGTACACCGAAACTGACGCGCCTCTGTGCTCGTTGTTATAGAAGTTGAATTTGAGGCCAAATTTGGCGGCGCCGACGCCAATCTCGAAGGGATGGCCAGGCTCTTTCGCGCCCGCCACTGGGAATTCAAACTTCACCTGGGTTGGGAGATCGTGGCCAAAGAGCCTTGGCAGAACTCCATAATTGGCATCAATGAACAGAAAATTGAATGCGCGATGCCCGCCTGAAAAATCGGCGTGCGTGGTCAAATTAATCTCGTATTCACCTTTGTCGGGCACGCCGGGATCATCTGTTTCAAGCGGCGGCGACTGAGGAGTAGCGTCAACCACCTGAATGCCTAGCGCATTCTTGTAGAGGCCACGCCGATGTTTCGGATACAGCGGTGGGGGCGGTTGTTTGTCTGGCTTGGGATTCGTTTGCGGTTGGCTTTCGGGGTTTTGTGTCGGAGGTTGGTCTTGAAATCCCGCATGTACTGGAGAAACACAAACGATCACGGCAATCATGAGTTCCCAGAGGCGGGAGAGCAAGTTAGACGGAACTGCCATGAGCGAAGATTACCGCACGTGTCCGTCGCTTTAGAACGGGAAGCGATACTGGCCTGACGGACGCCCTAAGTCTAAACTGGTGGCTTGCCGCGCCCGTCAAAACCAACCCCGGACGGTGACGCTGCGCCCGAAAAGGCCGAGGCGCGGCGTGCCGGGCGCGGGCCGAAGGAGCGGGCGGAGTCGCCCGCGTCCACCACAGCAAAAGGCAAGAGCGCGGACGAGGGCGTCCGCGCCGCGCCTGCGCAGCTGCCGCAGGGTGCGCCGGGCCAAGGGCGCATCTTCCTGATCGACGCCATGTCGTTCATCTTCCGCGCGTATCACGCCATGGCGCGGCAGCGGCCCATGTCCACGCGCACCGGGGTTCCCACGGCCGCCACCTACGTCTTCGTCAACATGCTGCAGAAGCTGCGCAAGGACTTCGCGCCCGAGTACCTGGCCGCCGTCTTCGACGTGGCCGCGCCCACCTTCCGTGACCAGAAGGCCGAGCAGATAACCGCGGTGCGCAAGTTCGACATCAAGACGCAAGAGTTCCAGGAGGTGGCGTACGGCGGCTACAAGGCCAATCGCGCCCAGATGCCGCCCGACCTGGCGCAGCAGCTGCCCTACATCCGGCGCGCCCTCGCCGCGTATCGCATTCCCATCCTGGAGAACCCCGGGCTACGAGGCCGACGACGTGATCGGGACGCTGGCGCGCCTGGCCGCGGCGCAGCACTACCCGGTGTACGTCGTTTCCAGCGACAAGGACATGCTGCAGCTGGTGAACGAGCGCGTGTGCGTGCTCAATCCCCCGAAGGACAATCTGATCTGCGACCGCGCCAAGGTGGAAGAGCTGCTCGGGGTCCCGCCGGAGCGCGTGGTGGACGTGATGGCGCTGCGCGGCGACGCCATCGACAACATTCCCGGCGCTCCCGGGATCGGCGACAAGGGCTCGGTGGAGATCATCCGCCGCTTCGGCTCGGCCGAGCAGGCGCTGGAACACGCCGCCGAGGTCGAGAAGAAAATCTACCGCGAGTCGCTGCTCCAGAATCGCGAGGTCGTCCTCTTCAGCAAGGAGCTGGCGACCATCGACTACCACGTGCCCGGCGTCGCGCTCGACGTGGAGCCGATGGCCGCGCGCGCGCCCGACGCCGAGGCCGCCCGCGATCTCTTCACCGAGCTGGAGTTCACGACCCTGGCCAAGGACTTCGCGCCCACGGTCGAACTTGGCGCCACCGACTACGCCGATGCCACCACCGCCGCCGAGGTTGACGCCGAAGTCCGCGCCGCGTCGGAAGCCTCGCCGCTGGCCTTCGCGCTTGCGGACGCGGACACAACGGCACCCACCGACGAAGCTTCGGAAGAGGAACTGGAAGGCGAAGCGGGCACACTGCCCTTGGCGCCGCCGGCGGCACTGGCCACCGCGCCGAGCGTCCCGAGCACGAAGCTGGGCATCTCGGCGCACCCCGGGCGCGCGCGCGTGGTCGCGCTCGCGAGCGAGGCGGCAGAACGCCTGCGGTCGGCCCTGGCCGATCCTGCCGTTCCCAAGGCGTGCGCACGACCTCAAGGCGGCGCTGCGCGCGCTGGCGCCGCGCGGTATCGAACTGGCCGGGGTGGGCGACGACGCCTATGCTCTACAGCTACCTGCTCGACCCGACTTACGCGGTCGCACGCGCTCACCGCGGTCGCGCTGCGGCGCTTCAACCTGAAGCTGAGCGGCGAGCCGGCGGAGCGCGCCGACGTCACCGGGCGCCTGGCCGCCGCCCTGCGCCGCGAGGTCGAGGAAGCCGGGCTTGCGCCGCGTCTACGATGAGATCGACCTGCCGCTGGTGCCGGTGCTGGCGCGCATGGAGGCCGCCGGCGTCAAGGTGGATGGCGACGTGCTGCGCGCCATGTCAGCGCGGCTGGAGCGCGAGTGCGAGGTGAAGGCACGCGCCATCTACCAGCTTGCCGGCAGCGAGTTCAACCTCAACTCCCCGAAGCAGCTCGGCGACGTGCTCTTCAACCAGCTCGGGCTGCCCAAGCCCATGCAAGTACGGCAAGGGCAAGGCCATCTCGACCGCCGCCGACGGTGCTGGAGGAACTGGCCGAGGAGCACGCGGTGCCGCGCGCTGGTGCTGGAGTACCGCGCAGCTCTCCAAGCTGAAGTCCACCTACGTGGACGCGCTGCCGGAGCTGGTCAACCCGCAGACCGGCCGCCTCCACACCACCTTCAACCAGGCGGGCACAGCGACGGGCCGGCTCTCGTCCACCGACCCGAACCTGCAGAACATCCCGGTGCGCACCGAGCTGGGGCGGGAGATCCGCGCCGCCTTCATTGCCGAGCCCGGCAACGTGCTGCTGGCCGCCGACTACTCGCAGATCGAGCTGCGGCTGCTGGCGCACTTTTCGCGAAGACGCGCTGCTGACCGCGGCCTACCGCCGCGGCGACGACATCCACACCCTCACCGCCGCCGAGGTGTTTGGCGTGCCGCCGCTGATGCTCATCGACGCCGAGCACCGCCGACGCGCCAAGGCAGTGAACTTCGGCATCGTCTACGGCCTCTCGCCCTTCGGACTCTCGCAGCAGATCGGCATCGAGCAGAAGCGAGGCCAAGCAGTTCATCGACGCCTACTTCGCCAAGTACGCGGGGGTGCGCAATATCGCGAGCGCATCCTCGACGAAGTGCGGCGCGAGCAGAAGGTGCGCACGCTCTTCGGCCGCGTCCGTCCCATCCCCGACATCAACAGCAAGAACCCCAACATGCGCGGCTTCGCCGAGCGCACCGCGATCAACACCCCGCTGCAAGGCACCGCCGCCGACCTCATCAAGCTGGCCATGATCCGCATCGACGCCGAGCTGCGCCGCCGCAAGCTGCGCTCCGTCATGACCCTCCAGGTGCACGACGAACTGGTCTTCGAGGCGCCGGAGGCGGAGGTCGAGGAGCTGCGCGCGCTCGTCCGCGAGCTGATGGAGAACGTCCACCCGCTGCGCGTTCCCCTGGTGGCCGAGGTGCTCGTCGGCCGCAACTGGCGCGACCTGGAATAGCGCTTACTCGCAGGAGAAAAGTCCGGGGAGCAGTACGCCCGATGCGCCCAGGAAAAGCTGGTCGAAGGCCAGGCGGTTGGCCGGCTCCTCGGGGCCCACGTAAAAGGTGCGGGCGCCGTGGCGGCGGGCCAGCGCGGCGAAGCTGGCGGCCGGTTCGACTACGCCCGAAGTCCCGACGGCGAGGAAGAGCGTCGCCTGCTGCGCGGCCGCAAACAGGCGGTCGAGTTCGAAGGGCACCTCGCCGAACCAGCAGATGTGCGGGCGGATCTGCCCGCCACACGGGCAGCGCGGGATATCGAAGGGCGGCGCGAACGTGCGCTCGTCGGGGAAGGGAGGGGCCGCACAACGATCACAGCGGCTCTTGAAGAGCTCGCCGTGCATGTGCACCACGCGTTGCGATCCGGCTTGCTCGTGCAGGGAATCGACGTTCTGGGTGCACAGCAGGAAGCGGTCGGCGAGGCGGCGTTCCAGTTCCGCCAGCGCGCGATGCCCGGGGTTGGGCGCGGCCGCGGCTGCCGCGCGCCGCCGCATCGAGTAAAACTCCCAGACCATTCGCGGGTCGCGCGCCCACGCCTGCGGCGAGGCCACCTCCTCGACGCGGTAGCCGCACCACAATCCGCCCGCGCCGCGAAACGTGGGCAGGCCGCTCTCGGCGCTCACCCCGGCGCCGGTCAGCACCAACACGCGATCCGTGCGGCTGATGGAAATACTTGCCACGCACCCCAAGTGTAACGGGAGAGCCCTGCGGTGACGCCGGCGGCGCACCACGCACGGTGCATTACAATGACGTGGGCCGGCTCTTGACTGCGAGCCCCGAGGAACCCGGTGCCAACCTTCATCGCGCAACCGTGGACGCCGTACGTGTCGCTGGTGTCGCTCCTCGACATCCTCGTGGTCGCAATCCTGATTTACCAGTTCCTGGTGCTGGTCAAGGGCACCCGCGCTTCCCAGATCCTTACCGGGGTGGCGGTGCTGGCGCTGGCCTTCTACCTGGCGCGCTTCAGCGAGCTGATTACCCTCAACTGGCTCCTGACCACGCTGCTGCCGTACGCGGTGTTCGCGTTCATCGTGGTCTTCCAGAGTGAAATCCGGCTGGCGCTGGCCCAGGTGGGGCGGCGGCTTTCCCTGACGCGCGCGGTGCAGGCGGAGGAGGCCCAGGCCTACGACGACATCGTGCTGGCCGCCAACCTGTTCTCACAGAACCAGACTGGCGCCCTCATTGTGATCGAGCGCGACGTCGGCCTGCGCACCCACATCGAGAGCGGCGTGCGCCTCGACGCCTGCCTCTGCTACGACCTGCTCGCCACCCTCTTCCGGCCCAGCGCCCCGCTGCACGATGGCGCCGTCATCGTGCAGAGGGACCGCATCGCCGCGGCCGCCTGCTTCCTGCCGCTCTCCATGAATCCCCTGCTCTCGACGCAGCTGGGGACGCGGCACCGCGCCGCCATCGGGGTCACCGAGGACACCGACGCGGTGGCCATCGTGGTCTCGGAGGAGACGGGCATGGTCAGCCTGGCGGTCGCCGGCACGATCGAGCGCGACCTGACCGCCGATCAACTGCGCGCCCGGCTCAGCGAACTGCTGCATCGCTCGCTCTCCGCCACCACGCTGCCCACCCCGATCCTCGGCCCGGAGGGCCGCATCATCGGTTCCGCCATCGACAGCGAGCCCGGCGACGTCCCCGACGGCAGCCGCGACTTCCGCGCCCACGATCACGAGTTCAACCCCGGCGCGCGCCGCACCGCCGGCGAGGGAGACCGTTGAGATGGACTGGCTGCGCAAGTACGTCTTCCACAACTTCGCGCTCAAGCTGCTGGCGCTGGCGAGCGCGGTGGTACTGTGGCTGGCGGTGGCGCGCGAACCTGCCTCCGAACTCGCCTTCACCGTGCCCATCGAGTTCCAACATGTGCCGGAGGACTACGTGATCGCCGCCAGTTCCGCCCCCGCAGCGCAAGTGTGGATCCGCGGCCCGCGCCGGGTGGTGCGCAGCGTGAGCGCCGCGGAGTTGCACGTCACCGTGGATCTGGCCGCGGTGCGCAACCTCCCCGGCGACCACACCTTCGATCTCCTGCCGGCACAGATCAAGGCGCCGGGCGGGGTGGAAGTGGTGCAAGTGGCGCCGGCGCAGGTGCGCTTCCGCCTCGACCCGCGGATACCCGCGCCAGGAGCCCTGAAATGAGCAGCGGACCCGGCACGCCTCCCAAGGTCCGGCAACTCTTCGGCACCGACGGCATTCGCGGCGTCGCCGGCGAGTTTCCGCTCGATGCCGCGACCGTCTTCAGTGTGGGGGCCGCACTCGCCAAGCGCATCGCGCCGACGGGCTGGGCCCGCGTCGTCGTGGGCATGGACACGCGCGAATCCAGTCCCTGGATTGCGGCCACGCTCGCTGCCGGTCTGGCCAGCCGCGGGGTGGAGGTTGCCGGCGCCGGCGTCATCACCACCCCCGGGGTGGCCTTCCTGACCCGCACCCAGAAATTTGCCGCCGGCATCGTCATCTCCGCCTCGCACAATCCCTGGCAGGACAACGGCATCAAGGTCTTCGGTCCTGACGGCTTCAAGCTCTCCGACGACGCGGAACACGCCATCGAGCAGGACATCTTCGAGCACCTCGGCGAACAGCGCGGCCAGCCGCCCCCCGGCGCCATGCCGGTTTCCGCGCCGCTGCACACTCGCTACGTGGATTGGCTGGTGGCGAGCGTGGCGGGGACGAGCCTGCACCCGCTGCGCGTGGTCGTGGACTGCGCCCACGGCGCCACCAGCGCCATCGCCCCCGAGGTCATGGCCGCCTGCGGGCTGGAAGCGCACTTCCTGCACACCGTCCCTGACGGCCGCAACATCAATGCCGACTGCGGCGCGCTCCATCCCGAGGTGGTGGCGCGCGCGGTGGCCGACGCTCCCGGGAACTACGACCTCGGCATCAGCTTCGACGGCGACGGCGACCGTGCCCTCTTCGCCGACGCCGCCGGGCGAGTGGTGAACGGCGACGCCGTGCTGCTCCTGGCGGCGCGCGAGCTGCACGCCCGCGGCGCGCTGCGCGCCGCCACCGTGGTGGCCACCACCATGTCCAACCTGGGCCTGGAGGCGGCGTTGCGCCTCTCCGGCATCCTCATGCTGCGCGCTCCCGTGGGCGACAAATACGTGCTCGAGGAGATGCAGCGCATCGGCGCCGTGCTCGGCGGCGAGCAGTCCGGGCACATCATCTTCCTCGACGGCGACTCCACCACCGGCGACGGCTTGCTCACCGCCCTGCGCGTCCTGCAAGTCATGGCCGCCAGCGGCCACGCGCTCGCCGAACTCGTCGCCGATCTCCAGGTCTTCCCCCAGGTCATCAAGAACGTGCGCGTGCGCGAGAAGAAGCCGTTTGCCGAGGTGGAAGCGGTGGCCGCCGCCATTGCCGACGCGGAGAGCGAGCTCGGGGAGAATGGCCGCATCGTGGTGCGCTACTCGGGGACGGAGCCGCTGGCCCGGGTCATGGTCGAGGCCGCCGACGCTGCCCAGATGCAGCGGGTCGCCGAATACGTGGTCGCGGCCATCCACAGTGCCCTCGGGGTCTAGCCCCACGTTACCTGCGCGATTACTTCGAGTTACGACCGTGACATTTACACCCCCGCGCCGCGGGAAGACAATGCAAGACGAAGGCAGTTCTGGGGGAGGGCTGCCGGAGCGTCACGCACCTAACCAGGTGCGTGGCGCTTTTTAATTTTGGGAGCTGCCCGCCCTGGGCCCCATCTCCGCTGCGACTTCCCGCCGCCGGCTGCATCCAATCAGGTGTTACGATGAACGGTTGTTCACCCGTGGTCGGCGTTCAAGGTGCAGGCCCAATCCCAAGGAGAAAGCATTCCATGGCAGCAGAAGGAATCGTAGAACTCAATGACGCGACGTTTGACCGCGATGTATTGCAGTCGGACCAGCCGGTCATCGTGGATTTCTGGGCGGCGTGGTGCGGCCCGTGCCGCGCCTTGGCGCCGGTGGTGGACGAGATTGCCGCCAGCTACAGCGGCCGCGTGAAGGTCGGAAAAATGGATGTCGACAAGAACAACGCCACCCCGCAACGCTACGGCGTGCGCGGCATCCCCACTCTCCTCATCTTCAAGGGCGGGCAGGTGCGGGAGCAGATCGTGGGCTACGTGCCCAAGGAAACCATCCAGAAGGCGCTCGACAAGCAGCTGGCGTAAAACCGCCGTTGGCTGCTGGCTCCTAGCTTCCAGCTCCTGGCTTTGAGACATTGGTACCGAACATGGGACGAGGCTGCCGGATGGCAGCCTCGTCGCGTTCTAGTCATTCCAGCAGCCAGTAGCTAGCAGCCAGCAGCGGTTCTTCAGTACTTCCGCAACACGCCGATGACGCGTCCCTGCACCTGCACCGACCGCGCCGGGAGAATGATAGGCGCCATGGCGCTGTTCGAGGGCTGCAGCCGCACCTGGTCGCCTTCCTTGTAGATGCGCTTCAGGGTGGCCTCCGTGCCCTCCACCAGCGCGACCACGATTTCGCCATTGCGCGCCGCCGGCGTCTTCTCCACCAGCACGTAATCGCCGTCCACGATGTGCTCGTCCTGCATCGACGATCCCGTCACCTGCAGCACGAAGACGTCGCGCGAGCGCGTCAGGTCGCCGAGCGAAATCGATTCCGGGTTCTCGATGGCTTCCACCGGGCGCCCGGCCGCAATCCTCCCCACCAGCGGCAGGGCGCCGCTGTCGCCTGACTTGCGCCGCGGGCGGATGGGCAGCACGTCGATGGAGCGGCTGCGGTTGTAGTCGCGCTTCAGCAGCCCTTTGCGCTCCAGGTTGCTGACGTGCTTGTGCACCGTGGCCAGCGAACTCAGCTTCATCCCCGCCGCAATTTCCTCGAACGAGGGCGAATACTGGTGCGATTCCACGAACTTCTTGATGAAGTCGTACACTTCGTGCTGCCGCCGGGTGATGGCCATGCGGCAAGTATGGGGGAACAAAAGGCGAAATGTCAAGAGGCGGAGGCGGCGGTCGCCCTCGCGGGTGACAACGCGCCTCCCCTTGCGTCAAACTCCCCGGCGAGGTGTGCGATGAGGAAAGCGTGGCTGGCGGTCCTGGTCCTGGCAGTAGCGGCAACAGCGGCAGTAGCGCAGCAGCAACAGCAGGTGCAGGAGGAGCGGGTCACGGGTGGGCCCGATGCCGCAGCAGCCCGTCCCGCGCTCACGCCCGCACAGGTGCGGCAAAACCAGGAGCGGGCGCGCCGGCTGCTGGAGGCGGCGCAGGGGCAGGCTGCCGGCTTCGAGGCGCCCATGCGGACCTTCACCCTGTGGCAGATCGGCGAGTCGCTGCTCCCCATGGACCGGACGCGCGCCATCGCCGCGCTGCGCGACGCTTTCACCGCCAGCCTGGCGATGGACGTCGAGACCTCGGGAGAGAACACGCCGCTGCGCGATGACCGCGGCCGCCTGCAGCGGAACATCCTGCGCACCCTGCTCACCCTCGACCAGGCCACGGTGGAGGAGTTGCTGCCGCAGGCTGACGTGAACTATCGCGGCAGCATCGTGGAAGAAATCATCCGCCGCGCGGCGCACGCCAAGCAGTTTGACCGCGCCCAGGAACTGATCAACCGCCAGGCCGCTGAAGACACCGACTTTCCCTGGGATGCCGCCACGCAACTGATGTTGGCGCTGCCGCCCGAGCGTGCGGCCGATCGCCTCAACGTCTTCATGCAGGCGTTTTCGCGCTATCAGCAGCGGGAGGAGAAGGGCCTGCGCATCGGCGGCGGGACGTTCGAGCAGATGATCGTGCGCTTCTGGCCCGACCTGCCGCCCCGCACCGTCCTCGCCGCCATCGACGAGGCCCTGAAGCGCGCCAAGAGCCGCGACGAGGAGGCGCAGATGTCGGTCTCGTCGGCTGCGGGCAGCGCCACCTTTAACTCCCTTTACGAGTACACGCTGTTCCAGTTCCTGCCGGCGTTGCGCCGCCTCGATGAGTCCACGGCCGAGCGCCTGCTGCGCGAGAACACGCAGCTGCAGCCGGTGCTGGCGCAGTATCCCAACGGGTTGCAGTCGCTCGATCCCACCATCCGCAATACCCCGGCGCAACCCGGCGAGAACAGCGGCCTCTCGATGTCGGTCAACACCGGCCGGCGCGGTGGCGGGCCCGGGCGCCCGGGTCCCACCCAGCAGTTGATCGCGCAGTACCAGGCCGAAGGCGAGCGCATCGTCCAGTCGGCGCCGGCCAACCCGCGGCAGGCCATCGCCCAGGCCGCCGCTCTGCCGGAGCAGATTGGCCGCTCCCGTCCCCGCGGCCAGGTGCTGCAAGGGATCGCCCGCGCCGTCTGGAAGAAAGACCCCGCCGCCGCCCGCGACGCCCTGGACGAACTGGTCAAGCTGACCGCGCGCTACGAAGGCTTCTCCCGCAGCCAGACCTTGGCCAGTGCCGCCCAGATGTACCTCGACCTGGGTGAGACCGACGCTGCGCGCAAGGCCATCGAGCAGGGCGCGGCCGCGGCCCAGGCGCTCTATGAAAAAGACACCGACCGGGGCGACCCCAACCTCGCCATCAAGGGCTATTGGCCGTCCACGGTCGCCTGGCGCCTGTTCATCGCCCAGGCGGAGCGCATCTCCTCCCGCGACGCCCAGACCATCATCAGCGGCATCAAGGACGAAGAGATTCGCACCGCCGAACAGATTGCCTACGCCGGCCTGCTCGCCGGCCGCGCCACGCGCAGTGCCACCGTCGTGCAACGCACCAAGGCCGGCCAGAACATGTCGACCTTTTCCGAGGAGTAACCGCGGCGGTCCCGAGGTCGCGCCCGTAATCGTCTTTCCGATGAACCGATGAACCGATGGGCCGAAGCAAGGCTGATCCGGCGAGACGCCGGCGCTCCGGAACTCCCGCGGCGGTCCCGAGGTCGCGCCCGTAATCGTCTTTCCGATGAACCGATGAACCGATGGGCCGATCTCCCGATCTCCCGCGATTTCTCCCCTCCCTCGCCGGTTTCCAGCGACAATAATTCTGAAACACCACGGGGCAGCCTTCGGTCTTCAGCCATGAGGGCCGGGAGATGGCGGTGCCGGTACAAGTGACCTTCGGACAGGCGCTCGGGATGGCGGTCACGGCGGAAGACGAGCTGGAACGCGCAGTCCGCGACCACGCGCGCGTCGTCTTCCAGATTGCTTACTCCGTGCTGCGCAATCACGCCGACGCCGAAGACGCCACCCAGGAAACTTTTCTGCGCGCCGTGCGCCACCGCCACAAGCTGGCCGAGATCGTGGACCCGAAGGCGTGGCTGGCGCGCATTGCCTGGCGGGTGGCGATTGACCGCAAGCGGGCGCGCATTCCCGCGGCGTCGGCGCCCGCGTTTTTGCAGGACGACGAGCCCGACCTCGTCCTGGAACGCCTGTGCGACTCCGGCGCGCCCGTCGACGAGATTGCCGCCAGCCGCGAGATGCTCGCGCTCACCGCGCAGTTGCTGGCCTCGCTGCCCGACGATTTGCGCCAGGTGGCGCTGCTGTCCACGGTCCAAGAGTTGAGCACGCGCGAGGTCGCGGTCGTGCTCCAGGTCCCGGAAGCCACGGTGCGCACCCGGCTGTTCCGCGCCCGGCAACTGCTGCGCGAAAAGCTGGCCAAGCGCCTGGGGAGGCGCCTATGAATCCCGAACGTGATCCCAAGTTTTACGATGACCTGCTCGATGCGGCGCTCGCCGGCTACAACGCCGAGCCGCGCCCCGGCCTGGAGCGCCGCGTGCTCGCCGGAGTGCGCGCCGGCCAGGCCCACCGCGGGTTTTGGCTGCAGTGGCAGTGGGCGGCGGTGGCCGCGGCCGCGGTCGTGGTTCTGGCCGCCGGGCTGTATGTCCTGCGCCGCCCGGCGCCCCAGACGACGGCGCGGGTGCTGCCGGCCGTCCCCGTGTCGGCGGAGAACGTGAATCGCGTGGCGCGTCCGGGGGACGCCACCGCCGCCCAGGTCACGCCGCTGGTGCCGGGGACGCCGCGCGTCTCGCGTATCCCCCGGGTAGCTGCGGTACGAACTGTGGAAATGGCCGCCGCTCCCCGGCTCGCCGTCTTCCCCACGCCCCGCCCGCCGAGCGCCCAGGAGCGCGCGCTGGCGCGCGTGGTCGCCACCACCGACCCGCAGGTCCTGCAGGCGCTGGCGGCGGCCAGCCAGGCGCCCACGCAGGAGCTGGTGATTTCAGAATTGAAGGTGGAGCCGCTGCCGTCGGCCAACGACGACGCGCCACCCCGGCCCCGCAACTGATTCGTTCAAGGAGAACACGAATGCGCAAACGTTTCCTGCTGTTACTGGCAGTCCTGATGTTGCCGCTGTGGGCCGCGGGACAGGCCGCGCCGCCACCGCCGCCGAAGTCGGTGGGCACCTACAAGGTCGTCTACAACCTCAACGAGATGGAAGGGAGCCGCAAACTCAACACCCGCTCTTACTCGCTGCTGATGCGGTGCTGCGAACCGGGCAGTCGTGGCTCCTTTCGCGTCGGGTCGCGCGTCCCCATCCTTACCTCCAGCTCCGGCCCCAGCGGCCCCACGCCTTCGATGACCTACATGGACGTGGGCGTCAATATCGATGTCCGGCTGTCCGGAAGCTCCGATGACGATCTGACCATGGAGCACAGCATTGAGGTCAGCGGGATTTCCACGCCCGCAGCTGGCGAGCAACGGCCGTCCAACCCGGTGATCCGCCAAAGCCGGACCAACACCACCAGCGGTGTCACGGTGGGCAAGCCGACCGTGGTGGCCAGCCTCGACGATGTGGACACCACCCACCACACGGAGATCGAGGTCACGGTAACGCGCGTGAAGTGACGGCGCGTTTTCTCCCGGAGGCGCGGAGAGGAACTCCTCTCTCCGTGCCTCCGCGGTCTTTTCTGCGCTAGCGCGTCGCCGCGCCCATGCCGGCCAGAATCTCTTCGACCGCCTGGATCGCGGTCTCCAGTTCCTCATCGCGAGTGCCGAATTGCCGAATTGCACCACGGCCCGTTTTATAGCTTAAAGATTTTAAGCACATAAACCTCTCATTTTAGGGAAAATCCAGTTCTTGCCTTGACGCAGCGCCGCTGCTAACCTCGTCTTGCGCTCAGGCGCACCGCCGGTTTCGGCGGCTTTTGTTTTTTTATAATCTGCTGTCGGCGTAACTCCTTTGAACAACAGATTTTGCAGAAATCTGTTGCTAAGTCCTTTAGATCAACAGATCTCAGGGGGAGGGGGAGGGGGATATGTCGTTCCCGCTAAATCAAACAAACCACGGCTTCTGGCGCGTACCCATCTGCAAGTCGACGTGCGGGTCCCATCTCCTCACGACAGATTGAGATTTGGTGCAGCACGACCCGGCGGGCAGCTGGCGAAGCCAGCGTCACATTTGTAGCCCACAGCGTAAGCTGTGGGTCGAAACGCCCCCGCGAGGAGAAGCTCGCGTAGCGAGCGACACACCATGCCGCGCAGCGTTACCCGTGGGCTCAGGGTGTAGCCCGCTGGCGATCGGCGGGCCGGTAGAACAGCGACCACAGGCGAAAGCTGCGGTCCGCGGGCGAGCGTTTATTGCTGTGTCCCCGGCTTGCGACTACAATACGCAAGCCAAGAGCCCATTCCGCCGCACTTTTCGGCCCATCGTCCATGTCCGACATCGCCAGACGCCTGGAGAAGGCGGAGAAGTACCTGCAAAAGGGGAAGCTCGACTCCGCCCTCGAGGAATACTTCCAGGCCCTCGAATCCGACCCGAGCAACGACGCGGTGCGGCAGTCCGCCGCCGACCTCTGCGTCACCCTCAACCGCACCGCCGACGCCGCGCGGCTCACCGGCGAGCTCTTCGACCACGAAGCCGCCGCCGGCGACGGCGCCAAGGCGGCCGTCACCTACAAGCGCCTGTCGCGCTACGGCAAGCCGACGGTGGACCAGACCTTCCGCTTCGGGCAGTTCATCGAGAAAACGAACAAGAAAGAGGCGCTCGAGGCCTTCGAAACCTCGTTCCAGGGCCTGGAGGCGGCGGGGCGGAAGCGCGATGCGCTGGCGGCCCTCGGGCACCTGGTGGGGCTCGATCCCAATTTCGACCGGTTGCGACGCGAGGGCGAACTGGCGGAGGAGATCGGCGAGGCCGCCGCGGCGGCGCAGGCTTTCCTGCGCGCCGGGCAGACGCAGCAGGCGGGCGCCGACGGCCTGGCCTTCTTCGAGCGCGCCCACCGGCTCGATGCCGCCAACGCGCAGGCGGCGCTGGCCTGTGGCCAGTGTTATCTCCAGCTGGGACGCGGCGAAGAGGCGGTGCGCATCCTGGAAGCACCCGCTACCGCGGCCGGCGCCGCCGAGGACGTGCGCGAAGCCTATGCCCGCGCCCTGCTCGCCACCGGGCACGCGGTCGAAGCCGAGCCCTTCGTCCGCGAACTCTACGACAAGAATCCGGAGCGCGTGGATGACGCCGCCCTGCTGGTGGGCGTGCTGCTGGATGCCGAGGAGGACACCAAGGCCATGGCCCTGGCGCGCATGATCGAAGAGCGCGAAGGCAAGCGCGGCCGCCGCCGCGAGTACATCACGCTGGTCAAGGAGACGGCCGACAAGCGTGTTCCCCGGGTCGCCTTCCTGGAGTACCTGGTCGAGGTCTTCAACTCCGCCAACCGCGAGCAGGACTACTGCGAGACGCTGGGCAAGCTCTTCGCCCTGTATTACGCGGTGGGCAATTTCCTGAAGGCGGGCGACGCGCTGGACCGCGCCGCCGAGGTCGATCCCTACGAAGAGGGCCACCAGAAGCACTTGGAAATGCTGCGTGGCAAGATCGACGCCAACCGCTTCAACGCCATCGCCAACCGCTTTGGCTCGGTGGTGCAGGCGGGGGCCCCGGCCGAGCAGGAAGAGAAGGCGGCCGACTCCGAGTCCACGGTGCTGGAAGACCTGATGCTGCAGGCGGAAATCTTCCTGCAATATTCCATGCGCTCGAAGGCCGTGGAGCGGCTGGAGCGCATCAGCAAGCTCTTCCCGCACGAGGAAGAAAAGAACGAGAAGCTGCACCTGCTCTACGCCAACGCCGGCTTTTTCCCCAAGTACACCGACGTGACCGCCCCCAAGCCGGTGGCCAGCGCCCCTGCCCCCGCGGGGGCCGGGGAAGCGGCGCCGCCGCGGGCCGCGTCTGCGCCCGTGCCGCAGGCGGTGGCCGACGAGGCCGCGGTCGACAACTTCTCGCGCGTCACCGAGATCACGCGCAACATCTACCGCCAGGGCACCGTCAAAGGGGTACTGTTTACCGCGGTCAACGACATCGGCCGCCACTGGAACGCCAGCCGCTGTACCGCCGCCCTCATGACGCCTGGCAAACCGCCCTCGGCGGCGCTGGAATACTGCGCGCCGGGCGTGCCGCCGGCCGACGTGGTGGCCGTGGTCAAGCTGGTCATGGCGGTGCAGGCGCTGGCCGTCGCCAAAGGCGTGGTCAAGATCGAGAGCGCGAAGACCGCGCCCGAACTCGACGGCATCCGCGAGCAGCTCAACGCTATGGCGGTGGAGTCGCTGGTGGCGGTGCCGCTGTTCGACGGCGAGGAGCATGCCGGCATTCTCATCCTCGAGCAATGCGCGCCGCGGCCCTGGCGCTCCACCGACGTGGTGGTGCTCAAGACCATCGCCGACCAGATGCTGCTGGCCGCCAACAACTCCAAGTTGCGCAGCCTGGTCAAGAGCCTCGCCATCACCGACGAAAAGTCGGGGCTGCTGCGCCGCAGCAGCTATCTCGACGTGGTGCTCAGCGAAGTCCGCCATTCGCAGCAGCAGAACGCGCCCATGAGCGTGATGCTGCTGCAGTTCGGCAACGCCGCCCTGCTGCGCGAACTCAAAGACCAGGGGCTCGACCAGCTGATGGAGCAGGTGGGGCAGGTGGTGTGCGGGCACATCCGGCAGAACGACGTGGCGGTGCGCTACGACCGCAACACCATCGCCCTGGTGCTCTCCGACACCAGCGACAAGAACGCCTTCTTCGTCGTCGACAAGCTGCGCAACCTGATGACCGCCACCCATGCCCCCGGCACCGACAGCCACATCGCCATCACCGCCGGCATCGCCGAAGCCGTGCTGCGCCAGGAGTACGAGCCGGTGGACATCGTTACCGAGCTCATCAACCGGGTGGAGGCGGCGCTGGATTCGGCGCGCGCCGCCGGCGGCAACAACGCCAAGTCCCTGGCCGCCACCCTGGCCGACGCGGTGGTGGCGTAAGCGGGGTTGCCAGGAAGCCGGGCGGCGGACTTGAGAAGACTATCAACTCCGAGACGCTTGACTCGGCTCCAAGCGGCACTCAACGTCCGCAGCAGCTTCAAGTGCAGGTACGCGCATACGGGGAGGTCCTCTCCAGTCGCGTAGCGACGCCACCGGGTTGAGCCCGCCACGTGAGTGGCGGGGAAGCTGGCAGCTGAGCGAACCTGAGTCCCGAAGGGACGGCACATGCACCAGGCCAACCACATCCGTGTTCATGTCGTGTTCGGCACGAAGGAGAGGGCGCGCTGGATTGCGCCCGCGGTTCAGTCTCCCCTCTGGCGCTACCTGCGCGGCATTGGCCGCAATTTGGGAATCGAGATCGACGCGGTCGGCGGCACCGAGGATCACGTGCACCTCTTGTTTCTTCTCCCGCCGGCCATGGCGGTGGCGACCGCCGTGCAGAAGATCAAAGCCAACAGTTCGCGCTGGATGAAGCAGCACGTGCCGCGTTTTGCGTGGCAGGATGGCTACGGGGCGTTCAGCGTGAGCGCTTCCCACGTGGCCGCGACGGTGAAGTACATCGAGAACCAGCCGGATCATCACCAGCGGGTGAATTTTGCGCAGGAATGGGCGGCATTCCTAAAGAAGCATGGGGTAGAGGTGCCGTCCCTACGGGACTCGGAGGATTGACGGGCGGCTAACCCGCCACTCACGTGGCGGGCTCAACCCAGTGGCGTCGCTGTGCGACTCCAATCCTCTCGGAGCAAGAGCAGTAAACCTGACGGGCTCGGCCGGTGACGTCGCTGCGCGACTCCAATCCTCTCGGAGCAAAAGCAGTAAACCTGACGGGCTCGGCCGGTGGCGTCGCTGTGCGACTCCAATCCTCTCGGAGCAAGAGCAGTAAACCTGACGGGCTCGGCCGGTGACGTCGCTGCGCGACTCCAATCCTCTCGGAGCAAAAGCAGTAAACCTGACGGGCTCGGCCGGTGACGTCGCTGCGCGACTCTCCAGCCTCTGCGGAGAGCAAGGTGGAAGTGGCGGAGTACGGCTGACGGGCTCAACCCGGTGGCGCCGTCGCACGACTCCGCTGCCTTTGCGCCCGCCCACACTGGCCTCCGCCGCGGTGCGCTGCTACACTGACCGGTTTCGCTCGACCTCTTATTCCATCTTGAGAGCGAGGCCTTCATGCTGCAACCGCAGGACATCTGCATCGTCGCCGGCGCGCGCACTCCGATGGGCCGCTTTGGCGGCAAGCTGCGCGACTTCACCGCGCAGGAACTGGGCGCCATCGCCGGCAAGGCGGCCATCGCCCGCGCCGGGGTCCCGGCCGCGGACTTCGACCACTGCGTCTTCGGCAACGCGCAGCAGACCACGGGCGACGCGCTCTACGGCGCGCGCCACGTCGGCCTCAAGGCCGGGCTGCCCATCGCCACCCCGGCCCTGACCGTCAACCGCATTTGCGGCTCGGGCATGCAAGCCATCGTGAGCGCGGCGCAGATGATGCAGCTTGGGGAGGCGCGCACCGTGCTGGCCGGCGGCATGGAAGCGATGTCGCAGGCGCCGCACGTGGTGCGCGGCGCGCGCTGGGGCTTCGGACTCGGCGAAGGCAAGCTGGAAGATTCGCTCATGGTCGCGCTGTTCGATACCCAGTGCGGCCTCAACATGGCGGAGACCGCCGAGGAGTACGGCAACCAGCAGGGCATCACGCGCGAGCAGATGGACGAATTCGCGCTGCGCTCGCAGCAGTGCGCCGCCGCGGCGCAGCACGAGGGCCGGCTGCAGGAAGAGATTACGCCGGTGCCGCTGCGCAATCGCCGGGGCGAGCCCAGCGGGGAGCTCTTCGAAAAAGACGACTGCCTGCGCCCCGACACCACGCTCGCCGCCCTCGCCAAGCTGCGCCCGGCGTTCGGCAAGAGCATCACCGCCGGCAACGCCAGCGGCATCGTGGACGGGGGCGCGGCGGTGGTGATGATGCCGCTCGCCGACGCCCAGGCGCGCGGCCTGCAGCCGCTGGGGCGGCTGGTCAGTTGGGGCATTGCCGGGGTCGAGCCGCGCATCATGGGCTCGGGGCCGGTGCCGGCGACCCGCGCCGCGCTCCAGAAGGCCGGCCTCAAGCTCGACGACATGGACCTCATCGAAGTCAACGAGGCCTTCGCCGCGCAGTATCTCGCGGTCGAAAAAGAGCTGGGGCTCGACCGCAGCAAGACCAACGTGAACGGCGGCGCCATTGCGCTTGGCCATCCGCTGGGCGCCACCGGCACGCGCCTGGTCATCACCCTGCTGTACGAACTGCGCCGCCGCAAGAAGAAGTACGGACTGGCGACCGCGTGCATTGGCGGCGGGCAAGGTATTGCGGTGATTGTCGAATCGCTTGCTTGAAACATCCCGAGGAGCGGAGCGACGAGGGAACCCTATCGCAGGTGCGGGCTATGGGTGGGCAGAAGTTCTGGTACATGTACATTCTCGCCAGCTTAGCGGGCACGCTGTATGTCGGCCTGGCCGACAATTTGGTTTACCGGCTGCGGCAGCACGGGGAAGGAATGTACGACGGGTTCACGAAGAAGTACGGCGTCAATCGGCTGATGTACTTCGAGACCTATACGGATTCGAGTGTGGCTGCGCGCAGGGAGAAACAGATCAAGAAATACAGGCGTGAGAAGAAGATCGCGCTGTTCGCGAAGTCGAATCCGAAGTGGAGAGATTTGTCCCCCGAGCTTTTCGCAAAACTATAGGGCTCCCTCGCTGCGCTCGGGATGTCTTAACCAGAACCGGAGGTCATACATGGCAATAGAAAAAGTTGGCGTACTCGGCTGCGGCCTGATGGGAAGCGGCATCGCCCAAGTGGCGGCCACGGCAGGTTTCGAGGTTACGGTGCTGGAGGCGGAGCAGCGTTTTCTGGACAAAGGTTTCGGCGGGATCGAGAAGTCACTGGCGAAGTTTGCCGAAAAGGGCAAGCTGAAGGAAGCGCCGGAGGCGATCCGCGCGCGCCTGAAAGGGACGCTGAAGAAAGAAGACCTGGCCGACTGCGACCTGGTCATCGAAGCCATCATCGAGAACGTGGAAGAGAAGAAGAAGATGTACGCGGCGCTCGACGGCATCGTGAAGCGCGACGCCATCTTCGCCTCCAACACTTCCTCCATCTCCATCACCGAGTTGGCCGCGGCCACCCGGCGCCCCGACCGCTTCGTCGGGCTGCACTTCTTCAATCCCGTGCCCCTGATGCAACTGGTCGAGGTGGTGCGCACCATCGCCACCGACCCGCAGGTGTACGAAGCGGCATTCGCGTTCGGCAAGCAGGTGGGCAAGGTGCCGGTGCGCACCTCGGACAAAACCGGCTTCATCGTCAACCGGCTGCTGGTGCCTTACCTGCTCGACGCCATCCGCGCCTACGAAGAGGGCGTGGGCTCCATCGCCGACATCGACACCTCGATGAAGCTGGGCTGCGGCTACCCCATGGGGCCGTTCACCCTGCTCGATTTTGTCGGACTCGACACCACGTACTACATCACGCACGTGATGTTCGACGAATTCAAAGAGCCGCGCTTCGCTTCGCCACCGCTCCTGAAGCGCATGGTCATGGCCGGCTGGTACGGGAAGAAGTCGGGCAAGGGCTTCTACGACTGGTCGGGGGCGGAGCCGGTGGCGCAGGACGCGGCGCTGCGAGGTGTGGTCTGATCGTTCTTACATTCCGAGCGAAGCGAGGAAGCCCTATCGCGATAGGGTTCCCTCGCGGCGCTCGGGATGTCTTAAAGGAAAGCCGAGGCAATCATGAGCTTTGAGAACATCCAATTCGAGACGAAAGGCGCGCTCGCCTACATCACCATCAACCGTCCCGACAAGCTGAACGCGCTGAATTCCGCCGTCATGGCCGAGCTGCGCGAAGCGTTCACCGCCATCCGGAACGACGCCGCGGTGCGGGTCGCCATCCTGACCGGCGCCGGGGAGAAGGCCTTTGTCGCCGGCGCCGACATCGGCGAATTGAACCAGCAGGACCCGGTGCAGGCCAAGGAGTACACGCATCGCGGGCAGGCGGTGCTCGACCTCATCGAGAACCTGGGCAAGCCGGTCGTTGCCGCCATCAACGGCTTCGCGCTGGGCGGCGGCTGCGAGCTGGCCATGGCGTGCAGCTTCCGGCTGGCCAGCGACAACGCCAGGCTCGGCCAGCCCGAAGTGAAGCTCGGCATCATGCCCGGCTACGGCGGGACGCAACGCCTGCCGCGCCTGGTGGGCAAAGGTCTCGCCAACCAGGTGCTGCTCTCCGGCGAGATGATCAGCGCGCAGGAGGCGCTGCGCATCGGGCTGGTGAACGAGGTCGTACCCCAGGCGGAACTGCTGCCGCGCTGCGAGGCGATCGCGCAGAAGATCGTCGCCAACGCGCCGCTGGCGGTGCAGTACACGCTGGAGGCAGTGAATCGCGGGATCGAAATGCCGCTGGCCGAGGGCCTTTTCCTCGAGGCCACACTCTTCGCCGTCGCCTGCGCCACCGAAGACAAGAAGGAAGGCACCAGCGCGTTCCTGGAAAAACGCGCCGCGAAGTTCAAAGGGAAGTGACACCCGCCACCGAGGCACAGAGACGCAGAGAAGCCGATTTTCTCGGTGCCTCGGTGTCTCTGTGGTAGGTTTTTCGCGATGATCAAGTCCGTCCACAAGCTCTACGTCGCGGCCAACGAGGTGGACTACCTCGCGTTGGTCACGCTGTTTGACGAGCTCGGCCTGACGCGCGGCGAAGGCTGGGAAGGGAAGCGCAGCCGCGGGGTGAAGCTGGAAGGGCCGGTCGCCGGCGTCGAGATCGGCATGGGCCAGGGCTTTCCGCCGGCGGATGTCGTGATTGAAGCCGACAGCGCCGACGCCGTCTACGCGGCGGCGCGCAAGCGCGGCCTGGAAATCGCCGACGACATCGCCAGCACCGACTGGGGCGCGCGCATGTTCACGCTCACGCTGCCCGGCGGCGCGGGACGGGTGGCCGTCTTTTCCTACGAGCAGAAGTGGCGCCAGCGCGAACCCGGGGAAGGCGGACTCAGTGCGCGCGGCCGCCGCTTTGCCGTGGTGGTGGCGCGCTTCAATGCCTTTGTCACCGAACGGCTGCTGGCGGGCGCGCTCGACGCGCTGCGCCGCTCCGGCGCGCGCAAGCAGGACGTGGAGGTAGTGCGCGTCCCCGGCAGCTTCGAGTTGCCGGTAACGGCGCGCCGCCTGGCGGAAACCCGCCGCTTCGACGCCGTCATCTGCCTCGGCTGCCTGCTGCGCGGCGAGACCCTGCACTACGAGACCATCGCCCACGAGGTGACCCGCGGCCTCGGCCAGTCGGCGCAGGAGACGGGGGTGCCGCACGCCCTCGGAGTACTCACCTGCGATACGCTGGAGCAGGCGATTGATCGCGCCGGACTGAAGAGCGGCAACAAGGGATTCGAGGCGGGGCTCTCGGCCATCGAAATGGCGAACCTGCTGAGCAAGACGGCGAAGCCGGCGCCGCGGCGGCCGCGCGCGGAAAAGCCTCCGGTCACGCGCTCCCGCCGCCCCCGCAGCTCCGCCAAACGGCGCAAGCCGCCGCGCCGCTTTTGAAGAACCAGTTCCCAGTTCTCAGTTCCCGGTTCTCAGAAAACTGGGAACTGAGAACTGAGAACTGAGAACTACCATGGGTACGCGTCGCAAATCCCGCGAGATGGCGCTGCAGATGCTTTTCCAGGCCGACCTGGCGCACCAGGAGCTGGCCGAGGTGCGCCGGACCTACTGGGCGGAGCGCGCGGCCACGGTGGACGAGGCGACGCGCGGCTTCACCGACGACATTTTCCGGACGGCCTGCGAACGCCGCAGCGAGATTGACGCCCTGGTCGAGCGCCACGCCGAGCACTGGCGCATGGACCGCATGTCGGCCGTGGACCGCAACATTCTCCGCGCCGGGGTCGCCGAGTTGCTCGGCTTCCCCGCCACCCCCGCCGCCGTCATCATCAACGAAGCGCTGGAGGTGGCGCGCAAGTTCTCCACCCCGGAAGCGCTGCAGTTCATCAACGGGGTGCTCGACGGCGTGGCGCACGAGCTGCGCCAGGAACCGGCCACCGGCAGCCAGCGATAAGCGGCAGGTCCTGCGGATTGATTACTTCGGCTGCACCGCGACCAGGTCCGGCGTGAACGGCACCGCCACCTGCGCGATGTCGGTGAGGCTGGCGACGTCGAGTTGGTGCACGTTATTGTCGCTGCCCCCGACCCACAGCTGGGCGCCGTTGAGGGTGATGCCGCCGGCGAGCGGCGAGGCCCCGTTGGCCAGCGGAATGGATGCCACCGTACCGTCGCTGACGTTGTACACCAGCACCTGCGGCAGGTCGCTGAGGATGAAGGCGTGCAGGCTGTCGGGCGAGATGATGAGCTGCCGCGGCGTAAACGACCCCACCCCCAGGCTGACGCGCCGCAGGCTGTCGCTGTGCGCGGGCAGGCAGCCGCTCCCGGTTACGGAGACGGAAATCACGTCCAGCGCCGGCGAATCCACCGCCAGCACCGCGGTGCCGTTGGGCAGGGCGGCGATCAGCGACGGAGAGGCGGCGCTGGGCAGCGTCCCCTGCAGCGAATTGTCGCAGGTGGCGCGCACGGTCACGGCATTCGGCGCCCCGCCCGACACGTACCCATACATGCTCTGCGGCAGGAAGGCCACGCGGTTTGCCGCCGCGGTCAGCGCCTCGGTGTGGAACGTCGTCCCCGGCGAGTACACCCCCAGCGTCGTGCCGGCCGCCAGGAACCCCTTGTAAGCGTTGACCGCAAAGTCGCCCCCGGTCACGCCGCTGATGTTCATGCTCTCGGCGGAGTTGCCGCTGATGTCGAAGACCCACACCTTGGCGGTGTCGGCGATCAGCAGCTTCACGCCGTCGGGAGAAATCGCCAGCACTTTGCCGGCGATGGAGTTGGAGACGGTGGTGGCGGTGAGGGTGGTGGCGGTGGTGGTGTCCACGGACAGCAGGCCGTTGGCGCTGCCCAGGTACGCCGTGGTGCCGAGCGGGGTCAGGAGCAGCGAGTTGGGCGTCTGCGGCAGCGTGACCGCGGTCCCCGCGGTGTTGGTGCTGGTGTCGATGGGCACCAGGCTGGTGCCCGTGGTGCTGGCGGCGAAGACGGTGGTGGTGTTGGCGGTTCCCGTCACCGTCGCCACAAACGCGTTGCTGAATACCGGCGTCATCCCGATGTTGCAGTCCGGCGGGGTGCACGCGGCGACCACCGTGCTGCTGCCCGGGGTCAGACCGGTCAAGGTCGCGTTCAGCGCGGCGTTGCCGGCCACGGTGAGCGCCACCGGCTGCGTGCCGACGAAGGTGGTCGCGAGCGTGTTGAGCTCCTCGCCGCGGCTGTCCAGGACGTCGGCCACCACCGTCTGGACGTCCCCCGTGTTCAGGGTGGCCGAGGTGTCGGTCGCGTTCTGCACGTGCAGCGTGATGCTCTGCACCGCGCAGGTGATGAACGGGACGGACACGCTGGTTACCGGGCCGTTGCTGGTGCCGGCAAAACTGCCCATCGCGGCGAAAACAAGTGCCTGGCCGGGGGCAGCGGCGCTGGCGAGACCGTTGGCGTCAATTGTGACCACCTGCGATTGCGTGGTGTTCCAGCTGAACGGGCCCACGGCCGCGGTAATGTCCTGCCCGCCGCTGAGGGCGCGCGCCGTGAGCTGCCGCGTCTGTCCCTGCGAAACACACGGAGTGGTCGGCGAGGTCACCTGTACGCTATCCACGTGCTGGTGGATGTAGACCGTCACCGGGTCACTGGTGACGCCACTGCTGGTGGCGGTCACGGTCACGCTGCCGTAGGCGCCGGGGCGGCAAACCACCGGGGCGGTGACGTCGTCCCACGCGCCGGGGCAGGCGCAGACGGAGGAAGTCGAACCCCCGGCGCAGACCAGGCCGACATTGGCGAACGACAGCATGTTGGTGTTGCTCGAAGTGAAGGTGACGGTCGGGTTGGTGATGAGGGCGCCGTTCGCGTCCAGCACCGTCGCCTGCATGGCGAAGACGCCGCGGTTCCCGGGCTCGACCGAGGCATTGGTCGGGACGATCGTTATCGTGTTGCTGGAGGTAGTAGTGGTGGTGGTGGTGCTGCTGCTGCCGCCACCGCAGGCCGACAGCGCCGCCAATCCGAGCACCACCAGCAGGAACCGGACACTCACGAAGACAGAACGCAACGAACCCTCCCCGCCCGCCGTCGAGGGCGGACGGACTGCGCGCGCCGGACCGGCTTGCACCACCGCCGACGCGGTCACTGAGCTGGGAATCATCCAGTGTAGAGGCTGGCGCGCATTTTCGGCAACCCGCCAAGGTGGGATCGGTCAGCCCGCCGCTTCTTGCGCCCTCGCCGCTTCTGCCGACGACCGAAGACCGACGACCCGGATCCCGGGGTGCCCCGTCCTGAGCGCAGCGTAAGGGTGGGTCCATCCGCCAGTAGCCGGCAGCCAGCAGCCGAGGTTTGACGCCCCCCGCCTCGGCTTGGTATATTCGTAGGGTTCGCGAGTTCAACTTAGCCGTTTCTGTAGCACCGTTAAGTTGTGGACATACGAGCCCGCCGGTGGTTGGGGCGGGCGCCTCGCTGAAGCGCACCTGCGCTGCCTCGACGCCTCTGCGTGAGGGTATGCAGGTCGCGGCCGACGAAACGGAATGCCTCCCCGGCGAAAGCCTGGGCTACGCGTCACCGTCGCCGGCTCATCACTGGGTAACCCAAATCTCTCCGGTTCTCCGGAGACCTATGGCCCGGCATATCGGACGCCCTCCTCAGGGAGAGCCGGCCAGCTTCGCATAAGCGAGGTCACGAGGGCGCCAACGAACGTCTGCGCCGGCGCAGCGTTCCGTAGGGAGACAACTTTGCCGACGTTCAATCAGTTGGTTCGTGCCGGCCGGGAGCGGCCGCACTACAAGACGGCCAGCCCGGCGCTGCACTCCTGTCCGCAGAAGCGCGGCGTCTGCACCCGCGTGTACACCCAGACGCCCAAGAAGCCGAACTCGGCCTTGCGCAAGGTGGCGCGCGTGCGTCTGACCAACGGGATCGAGGTCACCACCTACATTCCCGGGGTCGGCCACAACCTGCAGGAGCACTCCATCGTGCTCATCCGCGGCGGCCGCGTGAAGGACCTGCCCGGCGTGCGCTACCACGTGGTGCGCGGCACCCTCGACGCCACCGGCGTCGCCAGCCGCAAGCAGGGACGTTCCAAGTACGGCGCCAAGCGCCCCAAGGCATAAGGAAAGGGCGAGCACACCATGCCGCGTAGAGAGAGTCATGTCGCGAAACAGGAACCGGCGCCCGATCCGGTCTACGGTTCCACCCTGGTCAACAAGTTCGTCAACTGCATGATGTGGGACGGCAAGAAGTCCACTGCCCAGGCCATCTTTTACAGCGCCATGGAGAAGCTGCAGGAGCGCGGCGGCGACGAAGCCCTGAAGCTGTTCAAGAAGGCGGTCGAGAACTGCAAGCCGATGCTGGAAGTGAAGACCCGCCGCGTCGGCGGCGCCAACTACCAGGTGCCGGTGGAGGTGAATCACCGACCGGCGCACCGTCGCTGGCCATCCGCTGGCTTATCAGCTACACGCCGGGCCCGCGGCGAGAAGAGCATGACCGAGAAGCTGGCCAACGAGTTGCTCGACGCCGCCAACAACAAAGGCGCGGCCATCAAGAAGAAAGAGGACGTGCACCGCATGGCGGAGGCCAACAAGGCCTTCGCGCATTACCGGTGGTAAGCGGATAGCGGATAGCGCAGTAAACGAACAACCGGTAGAGGAACCGAAAGGCAGTGGCGAGAACCGTTCCATTAGAGCGTTGCAGAAACATCGGCATCATGGCCCACATCGATGCCGGCAAGACCACGACGACCGAGCGCATCCTCTTCTACACCGGCCGTGACGCACCAGATCGGCGAAGTGCACGAAGGCACCGCCACCATGGACTGGATGGAGCAGGAGCAGGAGCGCGGCATCACCATCACCTCCGCCGCCACCACCTGCTACCTGGCGCGACATCCAGATCAACATCATCGATACCCCCGGCCACGTGGACTTCACCGCCGAGGTGGAGCGCTCGCTGCGCGTCCTCGACGGCGCCGTGCGCCGTTTTCGACGCCGTGGCCGGCGTCGCAGCCGCAGTCCGAAACCGTGTGGCGCCAGGCCGACAAGTACCATGTGCCCGCGCATCGCTTCATCAACAAGATGGACCGGTGGGCGCCGACTTCGAGCACGCCATCGACACCATTCGCAAGCGCCTCAACGCCCACCCCGTGCCATCCAGATCCCCATCGGCCAGAAGACAAGTTCAAGGGCGTCATCGACCTGGTGCAGATGAAGGCCATCGTCTGGAACGACGAGACCCTGGGCGCCGAGTACGAGATGGGCGAAATTCCGGAGGACCTGCGCAAGAAGGCCGAAGCGCTTCCGCGCACAAGCTGGTCGAGAGCCGTCGCCGAGTACGATGACGACGCTGCTGCGACAAGTTCCTCGACGGCGAGCCGTTCACGCGCCGAGGAGTTGCGGCGCGGCGCTGCGCCAGCGCCACCATCGACGCTGAAGCTTGTTCCCGGTGATCTGCGGCACGGCTTTCAAGAACAAGGGCGTGCAGCCGCTGCTCGACTGCGGTGGTGGATTACCTGCCCTCGCCGCTCGATATCGCCGCCGGTCAAGGGCCTGACCCCGAGACAGCATGAGCAGCACGCTCGACGCGCAAGGCCGACGACCAGGAGCCGTTCTCCGCGCTGGTCTTCAAGATCATGACCGACCCGTTCGTCGGCCAGCTGACCTTCATCCGCGTCTACTCCGGCCAGCTGAAGACCGGCGACTCGGTGCTCAACGCGCGTACCGGCAGCGACGCGAGCGCATCGGGCGCCTGCTGAAAATGCACGCCAACAAGCGGGAAGAAATCAGCGAAATCTGCGCCGGCGACATCTGCGCCGCGTGGGGCTGAAGAGCGTCACCACCGGCGACACCATCTGCGACCCGCGGCACCCCATCGTCGCTGGAGATCATCGATGTTCCCGGAGCCGGTCATTGCCGTCGCCGTCGAGCCCAAGACCAAGGCCGACCAGGAAAAGATGGGCATGGCGCTGGGCAAGCTGGCGCAGGAAGACCCCACCTTCCGCGTGGCACACCGACCCGGACACCGGCCAGACCATCATCACCGGCATGGGCGAGCTGCACCTGGAAATCATCGTGGACCGCATGCTGCGCGAGTTCAGCGTGGAGGCCAACGTGGGCAAGCCGCAGGTGGCCTACCGCGAAACCATCCGCCGCAGCGCCGAGGCCGAAGGCAAGTACATCCGCCAGACCGGCGGCCGCGGCCAGTACGGCCACGTGAAGATCCGCCTGGAGCCGAACCCCGGCAACGGCTTCGAGTTCGAGAACGAGATCGTCGGCGGCAGCGTGCCCAAGGAATACATCAAGCCGGTGGAAGCAGGGCATGCGCGAAGCCCTGGAAGGCGGCGTCCTGGCCGGCTACCCGATGGTCGATATCAAGGCCACGCTCTACGACGGCAGCTACCACGAAGTCGACTCCAACGAAATGGCCTTCAAGATCGCCGGTTCCATGGCCTTCAAACAGGCCGCGAGCCGCGCCACCCCGGTGCTGCTGGAGCCGGTCATGGCGGTCGAAGTCGTGGTCCCCGAAGAGTACATGGGCGACGTCATCGGCGACCTGAACTCGCGCCGCGGGCACATCGAGGGCATGGAACACCGCGCCGGGTCGCAGGTCATCAAGTCCATCGTGCCGCTGTCGGAAATGTTCGGCTACGCCACCGACATGCGCTCCACGCACGCAGGGCCGCGGCGACGTACTCGATGCACTTTGCGCGCTACGAGGAGACGCCGCGGTCGGTGGCCGAAGAGATCATCGCCCGGGTGCAGGGCAAGGCGGGGGCGAACCGGTAAGGGAGTTTGAGCGGGTGATACAAGCTAGCGGCCAGAAGCTAGCAGCTAGAGGCGAACGGAAATGGCGAAAGAAAAATTTGATCGCAGCAAGCCGCACGTGAACGTGGGGACGATCGGGCACATCGACCACGGCAAGACGACGCTGACGGCGGCGATCACCAAGGTGTTGGCAGAAGCACAACCCGAAGATCGTGTTCCGCAGCTTCGACTCCATCGACAACGCGCCGGAGGAGAAGGCGCGGGGGATCACCATCGCGACGGCGCACGTGGAGTACGAGACGGCGAACCGGCACTACGCGCACGTGGACTGTCCCGGGCACGCCGACTACATCAAGAACATGATCACCGGGGCGGCGCAGATGGACGGGGCCATTCTGGTGGTGGCGGCCACCGACGGACCCATGCCGCAGACGCGCGAGCACGTGCTGTTGGCGCGCCAGGTGGGGGTGCCGTACATCGTGGTGGCGCTGAACAAAGTCGACGCGGTGGACGATCCGGAGTTGCTGGACCTGGTGGAGCTGGAGGTGCGCGAGCTGCTGAAGGGCTACCAGTTCCCGGGCGACGAGGTGCCGGTGGTGCGGCTGAGTGCGCTGGGAGCGCTGAACGGGGAAGAGAAGTGGGAGAAGCAGGTGGACGCCCTGATGGAGGCGGTGGACAAGAGCATTCCCATGCCGCCGCGCGACGTGGACAAGCCGTTCCTGATGCCCATCGAAGATATTTTCTCGATCTCGGGACGGGGCACGGTGGTGACCGGGCGCATCGAGCGGGGCAAGGTGAAGGTGGGGGAGGAAGTGGAGATTGTGGGCTTCCGCGAGACCCGCAAGACGGTGGTGACCGGCGTGGAGATGTTCAAGAAGCAGCTGGACGAAGGGCTGGCGGGCGACAACGCCGGGCTGCTGCTGCGCGGCACGCCCAAGGAAGACGTGGAGCGCGGCATGGTGCTGGCCAAGCCGGGCTCGATCACCCCGCACACCAAGTTCAAGGCCGAGGTGTACGTGCTGTCGAAGGAAGAAGGCGGGCGGCACACGCCCTTCTTCAAGGGCTACCGGCCGCAGTTTTACTTCCGCACCACGGACGTGACCGGAGTGGCCAACCTGCCGGCGGGCACCGAGATGGTGATGCCGGGAGACAACGTAAACCTGGAAGTGGAGCTGATCACGCCGGTGGCCCTGGAGAAGGGGCTGCGCTTCGCCATCCGCGAGGGCGGCCGCACCGTCGGCGCCGGCACCATCAGCGAAGTGCTGGCGTAAGTGGCGATTTGCGATGGCTGATTTGCGGTTTTCCAAATCACAAATCGCCAATCACAAATCAGAAATGAATGGGCGGCCTGCAACCTGCCGCACGCTCTTTCCGCCGCAAGGCGGGGGTTAGGACACGACAGTGATCGGACAAGAAAGAATTCGCATCCGGCTGAAAGCCTACGACTATCGCGTGCTGGACCAGTCCACCAGCGAGATCGTGGAGACAGCGCGGCGCACCAACGCCACGGTGGCGGGTCCCATTCCGCTGCCCACGGTGAAGAACAAGTACTGCGTGCTGCGCTCCCCGCACGTGGACAAGAAGTCGCGCGAGCAGTTCGAGATGCGGACGCACAAGCGCCTGATCGACATCCTCGAACCCACGCCGCAGACGGTGGACGCGCTCATGAAGCTCGACCTGCCGGCGGGCGTGGACGTGGAGATCAAGGCCTTCGGCAAGGAACATAAGTAGTCGTCGGCTCCCGGTCGTCGGTCGTCGGCAAAACCAGGCCGAAGACCGAAGACCGACGACCGAAGACACAACAAAGCTTCCGGTTGAAAACCACGGCGCGAACCTGCAATTCGCCGGCGCGAAGCGGAGTTAAGGGGAAGAGGCAATGCCTGTCAACGGGATTCTGGGGAAAAAGGTCGGCATGACGCAGTTGTTCGACAACCACGGCGAGGTGCGCCCGGTCACCGTGCTGCAGGCCGGCCCCTGCGTGGTGACGCAGCGCAAGACCGCGGCCAAGGACGGCTACGACGCCGCCCAGATCGGCCTGGTCGAGTTCGTCAAGGAAGGCAAGCTGTCCAAGCCGGAGCGGGTGCGGCTCAGCAAGCACAACCTGCCCCCGGTCAAGCTGCTGCGCGAGGTCGCCATCGTCACCGGCGCCGCCGAGGGCGACGGGGTGAAGGTCGGCGACAAGGTGCTGGTCGACATGTTCGAAGGCGAGAAGTTCGTGGACGTCTGCGGCACCAGCAAGGGACGCGGCTTTGCCGGCGTGGTCAAACGCCACCACTTTGCCGGCGGCCCCAAGTCGCACGGTTCCATGTTCACCATCCAGGGCTCCATCGGCGCCTCCGCCTTTCCCTCGCGGGTGTTCAAGGGCATGCGCATGTCCGGCCACATGGGGGTCAGCCAGGTGACGGTGCGCAACCTGCGGGTGCTGTCGGTGGACAAGGACGAGAACCTGCTGCTGGTGGAAGGCGCGGTCCCGGGACCGAACGGCGGCTACGTGGTGATTCGCAAGGCGCTGCGCGCGCCGCGTGAGCGCCGCGGCTTTGCCGGGTCCGGGACGGTTGACCCGTTGAAGGCCAGCAAGAAGAAGGTCGGCAAGAAGTAAGGCGCCGGCAGCGAAATTGTTCCACGTGGAACAATTTGCGCGGGAAGAGCGAGTCATAGCTGAGAGCTGATATGGCAACCATCGACGTAGTGGATCTGAGCGGCAAGAAGGTCGGCAGCCTGCTTCTGCACGACGAGGTCTTCGGGGCGGTCAACGAAGACCTGCTGTGGGAGGCGGTGAAGCACTTCCGCGCCGCGGCGCGGCAGGGGACGCATGCCACCAAGAACCGCGCGCTGGTGTCGGGCGCGGGCAAGAAGCTGTGGCGGCAGAAGGGGACGGGGCGGGCGCGGGTGGGCTCCATCCGTTCGCCGCTGTGGCGGCACGGCGGCACGGTGCACGGGCCGCAGCCGCGCTCCTACGACTACCAGTTTCCCCGCAAGAAGCTGCTGGGCGCGCTGCGTTCGGCGCTGGCGGCGAAGCTGGGCGACGGCAAGCTGACGGTGGTGGAGAGCTTCGAGGTGCCGGAAGTCAAGAGCAAGGCCTTCCGCGCGGCGCTGAATGCGCTCCAGGTGGAGAAGACGGCGCTGCTGGTGGAAGACGGCAAGCAGGCGAACCGCAATCTGGAGCTGAGCGCGCGCAACCTGGCGGGCGTCAAGCTGCTGCGCGGCCAGGAAGTGCATCCCTACCACCTGCTGCGCTACGACCGCGCCATCTTCTCGCGTCCGGCGCTGGAGCGGCTGCAGGACGCGCTGAAGGCGTCGGCCCCGAAACGTCGCGCGGCGAAGGCGGTGGCGTAATGAAATCTCCTTACCAGGTGATTCTGCAGCCGGTGATCACGGAAAAAGGGCTGCTGGCCAAGGAAGAGGACGCCAAGCGCCGGGGCGGCCCGACCAGCGGGCAGCTGGTGTTCAAGGTGGCGCGCAAGGCCACCAAGACGGAGATCAAGAACGCGGTGGAGAGCGTGTTCAAGGTGCGGGTGGCGGCGGTGCGCACCTCGCTGTTTCACGGCAAGGAGCGGCGGCGCGGCAAGTTCGCCGGGCATCGTCCCGACTGGAAGAAGGCGTACGTGCGGCTGAAGCCGGGACAGAAGATGCCGGAGTACGCGCAGAATCTGTAAGCGGAAAGCGATTTTTATGGCCATCAAGACTTACCGACCAACGACGTCGACGCGGCGGTTCCAGACGGCGGTCACCAACGACGAGCTGACCACCAGCCGTCCCCACAAGCCGCTGACCCGCGGCAAGATGAAGACCGGGGGGCGCCGCAACCAGGGCGACCTGACCAGCTGGTTCCGTGGCGGCGGACACAAGCAGAAGTATCGCGCCATCGACTTCAAGCGCGACAAAGCCGGCATCCCGGCGACCGTGGCGTCGATCGAATACGACCCCAACCGTTCGGCGCGCATTGCGCTGCTGCACTACGCCGACGGCGAGAAGCGCTACATCCTGCATCCCAGCGGGCTGGAGGTGGGGCGCAAGGTGGTGAGCGGGCCGGAGGCCGACATCCTGGTGGGCAACGCGCTGCCGCTGCGCAATATTCCGGCGGGCACCACCATCCACAACCTGGAGCTGCGTCCCGGCAAGGGCGCGCAGATGGTGCGCTCGGCGGGCGGCGCGGCGCAACTGGTGGCCAAGGAAGGCGACTACGCGCTGGTGAAGCTGCCTTCGGGCGAGACGCGCAAGGTGCTGGTGGACTGCATGGCGACCATCGGGCAGGTGGGCAACCTGGACCACGAGAACGTGACCATCGGCAAGGCCGGACGCACGCGCTGGCTGGGAAAGCGTCCGCACAACCGCGGCGTCTCCATGAACCCGGTGGACCATCCGCACGGCGGCGGCGAAGGCAAGACCTCCGGCGGGCGGCATCCGGTGACCCCGTGGGGGCAGCCGACCCGCGGCTACAAGACGCGCAACAACAAGCGCACCGACAAGTTCATCGTCAACCGGAAAGGCAAGTAGCGAGTAGAAATTATGGCGAGATCAACCAAGAAGGGCCCGTTCATCGATGCCCACCTGCAGAACAAGGTGGAGGGCATGACCCGGCGCAACGAAAAGAAGGTAGTCCGCACCTGGTCGCGGCGTTCCACGGTGCTGCCGGAATTCGTCGGCCACACCATCGCGGTGCACAACGGGAAGAAGTTCATCCCGGTGTACATCACCGAGAACATGGTGGGACACAAGCTGGGCGAGTTCAGCTTCACCCGGCAGTTCAAGGGACACTCGGTGCGGGCGGCGACCGAAGCCAGGGCCGTGGCGGCGCCGGCGCTGGGAGTGCCGGGAGCAGCCGCACCCGCGGCGGCGGCCCCGGCGGCGCCGGCAGCCCCCAAGGCGTAACCAGGGAACGAGAGAGCGAACCATGGCGCAAGCAGAGACAGCCGCGAACGAGTTCCGGGCAGAAGCGCGCTTCGTGCGAGTATCGCCGCAGAAGGCGCGCCTGGTGCTGGACCTGATCAAGGGCCTGCCGGTGGAGACGGCGCTGAACACGCTGGCCTTCACCAAGAAAGGCGTGGCCCCGCTGGTGGAGAAGGTGCTGCGCTCGGCCATCGAGAACGCCACCTACCTGAGCCAGGAGAAGGGGCTCGACGTGGACGTCGACCACCTGATCGTGGCCCAGGCGGTGGCCAACGAGGGGCCGCGCATGAAGCGCATCCGGCCGGCGCCGATGGGGCGGGCGTACCGCTACCAGCGGCGGCTGGCGCACATCGTGATCGCGGTGGCGGAGCGGCGTCCGGGGACGGGCGCGCGGCTGAAGCAGGCGACGGGCAAGCACGGACGGCACCGCGGGGTGCGTCCGCAGATGCGCAAGGGCGCGTAGGAGCAGTTGCCAGTTGGCAGTTGCCAGAAGCTAGCCGCTAGAAGCTAGCAGCTAGAAGCGAAACAAGAGGAGTTATGGGACAAAAAGTCCATCCCTACGGATTCCGGCTCGGCTACACCAAACCGTGGAAGTCGCGCTGGTTCAACGAGCGCGACTACGGCAAGCAATTGCTGGAAGACGTGAAGCTGAAGGCCGAGCTGAAGGAAAAGCTCAAAGCCGCGGGCGTGAGCACCATCGAAATCGAGCGCCCGGGCAACAAGCTGCGCATCATCATCCGCACCGCGCGCCCGGGCATCATCATCGGGCGCAAGGGCGCGGAGATCGACAAGCTGAAGCACGAGGTGCAGAAGCGGACCAGCCGCGAGGTCTACATCGACATCCAGGAAGTGCACAAGCCGGAGCTGGACTGCGCAGCTGGTGTCGGAATCGATCGCGCTGCAGCTGGAGAAGCGCGTGGGCTTCCGGCGCGCGATGCGCAAGGCGGTGGACTCGGCGCTGCGCTTCGGCTGCAAGGGGATCAAGGTGCGGGTGTCGGGGCGGCTGAACGGCAACGAGATCGCGCGCTCGGAGTGGTACCTGCAGGGGCGGCTGCCGCTGCACACCCTGCGCGCCGACATCGACTACGGCTTCTCCGAGGCCAAGACCACCTACGGCGTGATCGGGGTGAAGTGCTGGGTGTACAAGGGCGAAATCCTGGGACAAAAGCGGCGCGAGCCGGCGCGTGAGGCCGGGGGAGCGGGAGCCTTCTAGGGTGGTTGCCGGTTGGCGGTTGCCGGTCGCCAGAGAAGCCGGCAGCGGGACAACTGACAACTGAGAACTGACAACTGGGAACTGCACTTATGTTGATGCCAAAGAAAGTGAAGTACCGCAAGCAGCAGCGCGGGCGGCGCGCCGGGAAAGCGTGGCGCGGCTCGACGCTGACCTTCGGCGATTACGGGCTGAAGGTGCTGGAGCCGGGCTGGATCACCGACCGGCAGATCGAGGCCAGCCGCGTGGCCATGACGCGTTTCGTGAAGCGCGGGGGCAAGATCTGGATCCGCCTGTTTCCCGACAAGCCGGTGACCAAGAAGCCGGCCGAAACCCGCATGGGCAAAGGCAAGGGCGCCCCCGACCACTGGGTGGCGGTGGTGCGGCCGGGCAAGATCCTGTTCGAGATGGAAGGGGTGACGCTGACCGAGGCGCAGGAAGCGATGCGGCTGGCGGCGCACAAGCTGCCGCTGCGGACGCGCTTCGTGGGCCGCGAACTGCTGGGAGCGGCGCACGCGTAGAAGGTTGAGTGCATGACGAAGACCAACAAGATCGCCGACAAGCTGCGCAACCTGGCGCCCAACGAGCTGGCGCACCAGGAGCGCGAACTGAACGACCAGCTCTTCCGCCTGAAGTTCCAGATGAAGATGGGGCAGACGGAGAGCCTGAAGAAGATCCGCGGGCTGAAGAAAGACATCGCGCGGGTGAAGACGATTGCGCGGGCACGCCAGGCCGGCCTGGAAGCGGCGCCCGGGGAGAAGAAGTAAGCCATGGCGGAGACGACGCCGACAACGACGCAGAAGGCCGCGGGACGCAAGACCCTGGTGGGCGAGGTGGTCTCGACGCGCATGCAGAAGACCATCGTGATCGAGGTGGAGCGCGTGAAGGCGCACCCCTTCTACAAGCGCGTGGTGAAGCGGGACCGCAAGTTCTACGCCCACGACGAGAACCGCACGGCGCAGGTGGGCGACGTGGTGCGGATCGAGGAAACCCGCCCGCTGTCGAAGCTGAAGCGCTGGCGGCTGAAGGAAGTGGTGCGCCGCGCCAAGCTGGCGCCGGAGAAGCAAACCGCGCCCGAAGCGCAGGCGTAAGAACCGTCGTTGGCCGTTGGTCGTTGGTCGTTTGCGAGTTCGGTTTTGCCAACGACCAAGGACCAACGACCAAGGACCGAGGGAACGAACATGGCAGTGATGATGCGGAGCATTCTCGACGTGGCTGACAACAGCGGCGCGCGCCGGCTGCAGATGATCCTGCCGCTGGGCGGGGCCACCGGCCTGAATGCCGGCCTGGGCGACGTGGTGACGGCCAGCGTCAAGGAAGCCGCGCCCGACGGGCAGGTGCAGAAGGGCAAAGTGGTGAAGTGCGTGATCGTGCGCACCCGCAAGGAGCATCGCCGCCGCGACGGGACCTACATCCGCTTCGACCAGAACGCAGCGGTGCTGATCAACGAGGTCGGGGAGCCGGTGGGCACCCGCGTCTTCGGCCCGGTGGCGCGCGAGCTGCGCGAGAAGAAGTTTTTGAAGATCGTTTCGCTGGCGCCGGAAGTGCTGTAACGGCGAGCCACAAGCTCTAAGCCATTAGCTCCAAGCTTAGAGCTGAAAGCTGAGAGCTTAGAGCTAAGAGAGATTACGCATGGCAATGGCAGCAACCGAACACGGCATGCACAAGCGCGTCGACATCCGGCGCAACGACACGGTGAAGGTGATTGCCGGGCGCGACAAAGGCAAGGAAGGGCGCGTGCTGCGCGTCTTTCCGGAGCGCGGCAAGGTGCTGGTGGAGCACGTCATGATGGTGAAGAAGAACGTGCGCCCCAACCCGCAGCGGAACATCAAGGGGGGCATCGCCGAGCAGGAAAGCCCGATCGCCATCTCCAACGTGATGCTGGTGTGCGCGGCGTGCGGCCCGGTGCGCCTCGGCCGCCAGCTGCAGGGCGATCGCAAGGTGCGGGTGTGCAAGAAGTGCGGCGCGGTGCTGGAGAAGTGAATTTCGCGATTTGGTGATTTGCTGATTTGGCGATTTGAAATCACCAGATCACGAAATCACAAAATCACCAAATCGAATTGAGGGTTCCGCGAACCCGTTGAACCGGATACCGCGGAAGGAAGCGAACGAGAGCCATGGCCAAGGAACCGAAGCAGAAGAAGCAGGCGGCGGAAGAGCCGGCGGCGAAGCCGGGGCGGGCGCAGGCCAGCGTCAAGGGCGGCGCGCGGCTGCACCAGCGCTTCCGGAAAGAGATTGCTCCCGCGCTGATGAAGGAGCTGGAGCTGAAGAACCCCATGGCGGTGCCGCGGCTGGAGAAGGTGGTCATCAACATGGGCGTGGGGGAGGCGACGCAGAACGCCAAGGTGCTGGACCCGGCGGTCCACGAGCTGGGGCAGATCACGGGCCAGAAACCGATCGTCACCAAGGCCAAGAAGTCGATTGCGGCGTTCAAGGTGCGCGAAGGCATGCCCATCGGGGCCATGGTGACGCTGCGCGGCGACCGCATGTACGAATTCGTGGACCGGCTGATCAACGTGGCGCTGCCGCGCGTGCGCGACTTCCGCGGCCTCTCCACCAAGAGCTTTGACGGGCGCGGCAATTACACCCTGGGGCTGCGCGACCAGCTGATTTTTCCGGAAATCGACTACGCCAAGGTGGACAAGCTGAAAGGCATGAACGTCACCCTGGTGACCACGGCGCGCGACGACAACCAGGCACGGGCACTGCTGAAGCACCTGGGAATGCCGTTCCGGACGGCGTAAGGAGATTTGCGATTTGCGATTTGCGATTTGGATCCAGCGCTCTTGCGCCAATCACAAATCACCAATCGCAAATCAGAAATAGGAATTATGGCAACGACAGCAAAACGAGCCAAGGACGCCCGCAAGCCCAAGTTCTCTTCCCGCCAGCACAACCGCTGCCAACTGTGCGGCCGGCCGCGCGCCTTTTTGCGGCGCTTCGGCATCTGCCGCCTGTGTTTCCGGCACCTGGCGCTGCGCGGGGAGATTCCCGGGGTATGCAAGTCGTCGTGGTAAAGCAGTTCTCAGTTCCCGGTTCTCAGTTCGCAGCCAACCCGAGAACAGGCAACTGAGAACTGACAACTGAGAACTGGGAACTGGTTTTAGACCGTCGCCGCGGGTTCTCCTTCCGACGGAGGAGCGAACGGGCGACGCGAGGAGAAGCAAAGCATGAATTTGACCGATCCGGTCGCCGACTTTTTGACGCGCATTCGCAACGCCATTCGCTCGCGGCAGCCCAAGGTGGACGTACCCGCCAGCCGGCTGAAGCTGGAGATGGCCCGCATCCTCAAGGAAGAGGGCTACATCCAGAACTTCAAGGCCACGGAAGAGGAAGGCAAGAAAATCCTGCGCGTGTATTTGAAGTACAGCGCCGACAACCAGGCGGTGATCAACGCGCTGAAGCGGGTGTCGCGCCCGGGCTGCCGCGTCTACGTCAGCCGCAACGAAATTCCGCGGGTGCTGGGCGGGATGGGGATCAACATCCTGACCACGCCGCAGGGGGTCATGACCGGCCGCGCCGCGCGCAAAGCGGGCGTGGGCGGCGAGATCCTGTGCGAGATCTGGTAAGGGCGCGGCGGCCAGCTATAAGCTTTAAGCTGTAAGCAATGAGCGTGAGCCGCGGGGCAACGAGAATCATGCTGAAGCCGGCCGGGAAGAGCTGAGCGCTTCCGGCTGCGGGCCACAAGCAGAGAGCAGAGAGCAGAGAATCATGTCGAGAATTGGCAGAAAACCGATCCCGGTGCCGACGGGGGTGAAGGTCGCGATCCTGGGGAACGTGGTCTCGGTGCAGGGCCCGAAGGGCAAGGTGGAGACGCCGCTGCCGCCGGGCATCCGCATGGAGCAGCAGGACGGGAACCTGGTGGCGCTGCGCGAGAACGACGGGCAGTCGGCGGTCCACGGCCTGGCGCGCGCGCTCGTCAACAACGCGGTCAACGGCGTCACCAAGGGCTGGACGCGCGAACTGGAGATTGTCGGCATCGGCTATCGCGCCGAGCTGAAGGGCAAGGGCACGGTGGTGTTTACCCTGGGCTATTCGCACCCCATCGAGTATCCGCTGCCCACGGGCATCGAGGTGGCGGTGGACCCCAAGCAGACGCGGCTCACGGTCAGCGGCATCGACCGGCAGAAGGTGGGGCAGGTGGCGGCGGAAATGCGCTCCCTGCGCCCTCCCGACCCGTACAAGAACAAGGGCGTACGCTATTTCGGCGAGCGGCTGAAGAAGAAGGTCGGCAAGACGGGAGCAAAGTGACGGCGCTTTGCGGGCGTGAGCGAGTCTCGAGCGTAGCGAAGGACGAACGGGAGCCCGCAGCCGTCATCCTGAGCGAGGCCGCGTAGCGGCCGAGTCGAAGGATCGTAACCGGCCAGAAACGAGCGTGCCGGGCACGCTCGCTGATGGGAAGAGAGAACATGCTGAACAAGGAATCGAAGAACGTGGTCCGGCGGCGGGTGCACGAGCGCATTCGCGGCAGGATGACCGGGACGGCGGAGCGGCCGCGGCTGAACATTTACCGCTCGCTGAACCACATTTACGCGCAGGTGATTGACGACCTGAGCGGGGTGACCCTGGTGGCCGCCTCGAGGAACGAGAAGAAGAGCGCGGTCAAGCGCAGCGGGGGCAACGTGGCCTCGGCGAAGGACGTGGGCAAGCTGGTGGCGGAGCGCGCCCAGGCCCAGGGCATCGCCAAGGTGGTCTTCGACCGCGGCGGCTACCTATATCACGGGCGGGTGAAGGCCCTGGCCGACGCCGCGCGTGCGGCCGGATTGCAGTTTTAGAAACGCGCTCTCCGCTCTCCGCTTCCGCGACAACGAGCGCGAGCAGGGTGGCGGAAAGCGGATGGCGGAAAGCGACTTTAAAAAATGGCGATTACATCCAAGAAACGACTTGAGGCCGGCAACTACCAGCTGAAGGACCAGGTGGTGGCCATCAACCGCGTGACCAAGGTGGTGAAGGGCGGGAAGAACCTGTCGTTCGCGGCCCTGGTGGTGGTGGGCGACCCGTCGGCCGCGGTGGTGGGCTTCGGCTCGGGCAAGGCCAAGGAAGTGCCGCAGGCGATCCGCAAGGGGATCGAAGCGGCCAAGAAAAACCTGGTCAAGGTGGCGCTGACGCAGACCAGCATTCCGCACCAGGTGCTGGGACGCTTCGGCTCCGGGCGGGTGCTGCTGAAGCCGGCGCCGGAAGGCACGGGCGTGATTGCCGGCGGGGCGGTGCGCGCGGTCATGACCTCGGTGGGCATCCAGAACGTGCTGACCAAGTCGATCGGCACCACCAACCCGCACAACGTGATCCGGGCGACGTTCGCGGCGCTGCAGCAGCTCCGCGACCGCAGGGAGGTCGCGCTGCTGCGCGGCAAGGCGGTGGAGGAACTGTGATGGCGCAGGCGGCAAAAAAGAGCAGCGGCCAGGGGAAGCTGCGCATCCAGTGGGTGCGCTCGGCGATCGCCGCGCCGCAAAAGCACAAGCGGGTGGTCCGCGGCCTGGGCTTCACCCGCCTGAACCAGATCGTGGAGCGCGAAGATTCGCCCTCCATCCGCGGCATGGTGAAGAAGGTGCCGCATTTGGTGAAGATCCTAGAGTAGTCGCCGGTCGTCGGCCTTCGGTCGTCGGCCGTCAAGATGAGCGTTGCGGCCGCAGACCGACGACCGACGACGCGCCAGGGGTTGCGGAGCACTTATGAACTTATCGACCATACGAGCACCGAAGAAATCGTCGGAGAAAAGAAAGCGAGTGGGCCGGGGCATGGGTTCGGGGATGGGCAAGACCTCGACCCGGGGCCACAAGGGCCAGGGGTCGCGCTCGGGCTCGCGCCTGCTGCGCGGCTTTGAAGGCGGCCAGATGCCGCTGCATCGCCGCCTGCCGAAGCGCGGCTTCACCAACATCTTCAAGACCGAGTACGCCATCGTGAACCTGGGCGACCTGGCGGCGCTGGGGGAGAAGCACATCACCCCGGAGACGCTGCACCAGGCCGGCCTGGTGCGCCAGCGCAAGCTGCCCATCAAGGTGCTGGGCGGCGGCGAACTGCAGGGCGCGATCACGGTGCAGGCGCATAAGTTTTCCAAGTCGGCGGCGGAGAAAATTGCCGCGGCTGGCGGCAAGGCGGAAGTCCTGGGATAGTTCTCGGCCACTGAGAACTGAGAACTGGTTTTCTATGGGCAAGCTTTTCGAAAAACTCGCCAACATCTTCCGCATCCCCGACCTGCGCCGGCGGGTGCTGTTCACGCTGGGACTGCTGGCGGTGTATCGCCTGGGCTCGCACATCCCGACCCCGGGCATCAATGCCGAACTGCTGCAGCAGTTCTTCGAGCAGAACCGCGGCTCCTTCCTGGGCTTCGTGGACCTGTTCAGCGGCGGGAACCTGCGCCGGCTGACCGTCTTCGCGCTGGGCATCATGCCCTACATCACGGCGTCGATCATCCTGCAGCTGCTGACCGTGGTGTATGAGCCGCTGGCGCGGTTGCAGAAGGAAGGGGAGCTGGGGCGCCGGAAGATCACCCAGTGGACGCGCTACCTGACGCTGGGTCTGAGCGCCATGCAGTCGCTGGGCATCGCCACCATGCTGGAGAAGTCGACCACCAGCGGCGCGACGCCGTTCGTCACCAATCCCGGCGTCGGTTTCGTGCTCATGACCATGCTGACCCTGACCGCGGGGAGCGTGTTCATCATGTGGCTGGGGGAGCAGATCACCGAGCGCGGCATCGGCAACGGCATGTCGCTGCTGATTTTCGCCGGCATCGTGGTGGGGCTGCCGCGCGCCGTCGCCGAGGTCATCGACAAGGTCCAGACCAGCGCCTGGGGCGCGTTTACCGCGCCCGCGGTCATCATCCTGGTCGCCATCATGGTGTTCGTGGTGGCGTTCATCGTGTTCGTGGAACGCAGCGAGCGCCGCATCCCGGTGCAGTACGCCAAGCGCGTCGTGGGGCGCAAGGTGATGGGCGGGGGCTCGACCCACCTGCCGCTGCGGGTCAACTCCGGCGGCGTCATGCCGGTCATTTTTGCCTCCTCCATCCTCACCTTCCCGCAGACCATCCTGTACGGTTTCAAAGGCAACCGCTACTTCGGGCCGCTCCTGGACGCGATCAAGTGGGGGGAGCCGCTGTACACCTTCCTGTATGCGGTGGGGATCATCTTCTTCGCCTACTTTTACGTGTCGATCGTGTTCAACCCGAATGAAGTGGCCGACAACATGCGCAAGTACGGCGGGTTCGTCCCCGGCATCCGGCCGGGGGCGCGCACGCGCGAGTTCATCAACGAGATCCTGACCCGCATCACCCTGGTGGGCGCGCTCTACCTGATCATCATCTCCTTCATCCCCGAGTGGATGATCGCCGGCATCCACCTGAACCACCTGCCGGGGGCGCTGGGCGCCTTCTTCGAAAAGCTGCCGGCGTGGATGACCAACGGCTTGAACGTGACTTTCTATTTTGGCGGCACCTCGCTGCTGATCGTGGTGGGGGTGGCCATGGACACGGTGCAGCAGGTCGAGTCGCAGTTGATCATGCGGCACTACGAGGGCTTTACCCCGCGCAGCGGCCGGATCCGCGGCCGCCGCACCTGGGCGTCGTAACAGCAGCTGCGAGTGTTTTTTAGAACTAGAAACTTGAAACTAGAAACTAGAAACTGTGGTTCCCGGCCCCGCCGGTTTTCCGGCAGAGGGTGAACATCATGGCGAAGAGCGAAACAACGCAGGTGGGCCCGATGATCCTGCTGGGGGCACCCGGAGCAGGCAAAGGGACGCAGGCGAAACGGCTGGTGGAGCGCTACGGCATTCCGCAGATTTCCACCGGCGACCTGCTGCGCGACCACGTGGCGCGCGGCACCGAACTGGGCAAACAGGCCAAGGCCATCATGGAGCGCGGGGAACTGGTCCCCGACCAGCTGATGTTCGCGATGATGGAGCAGCGGCTGCACGGGGCCGACTGTGGCCGCGGCTTCATCCTGGATGGGTTTCCGCGCACCATCGCCCAGGCGGAATGGCTCGACACGTTGCTGAAAGACAAGTTCTTTGAAAACATCTGCCGGCGGCCGCCGATTGTGGTGGATATCGCCGTCGACTATAATGGATTGCTGAAGCGGCTCACCGGCCGCCGTTCTTGTCCCACCTGCGGGCGGATCTACAACGTTCACTTCCAGCCTCCTCGCGTCGCCGATACCTGTGATGCCGACGGCGGCCGTCTGGAAACCCGTCGCGACGATACCGAAGCCGTCATCGCGGAGCGTTTGCGGGCTTATGAGCGTCAGACCCTGCCCTTGCGGGACTTTTACCAGAAGCAGGGACGGCTGGTGCAGGTGAACGGCGACGAGTCGCCGGAAGCCATCAGCGCCGCCATCCAGAAGTCCGTTGAGCAGCATGGCGATCGTCTGTAAGTCGCCGGCGGAGATTGAGAAGATGCGCCGCAGTGGGCGCATCGTGCGCCAGGTGCTGGACCAGGTGGCGCAGCGGGTGCAGCCCGGGGTCTCGACCATGGACCTGGAACGCGCTGCCGAACGGCTGATCCGGGAGGCAGGGGCGCAGCCGGCGTTCAAGGGCTATTACGAGTATCCCTGCTGCCTGTGCACGTCGATCAACCAGGAGATCGTGCACGGCATCCCGTCGGAAAAACGGGTGCTGCAGCCGGGCGACATTGTTTCGATCGACTGCGGCGTGGTACTCGACGGCTACTACGGCGATGCCGCGGTGACCGTGCCGGTGGGCAGCGAGTTGAGCCCGGAACTGCGCAAGCTGCTGACGGTGACCCAGGAATCGCTGTACCGAGGCATCGCGGCGGCGCGCATCGGCAACACCGTGGGCGACGTGGGGGCGGCGGTGCAGGAGCACGTCGAGGCCAACGGCTTCAGCGTGGTGCGCGAGTTCGTCGGCCACGGCATCGGAACCCGCCTGCACGAAGAGCCGCAGGTGCCGAACTTCGGCACCCGGGGGCACGGGGCGCGGTTGCGCGCCGGCATGGTGCTGGCCATCGAGCCCATGGTGAACGCGGGCAAGGCCGGGACCCGGGTCCTGGAAGACCGCTGGACCGCCGTCACCGAAGACGGCAGCTACAGCGCGCATTTTGAGCACTGTGTGGCGGTCACCGGCGACGGGCCGGTGATTCTGACCAACTGACAACTGGCAACTGCCAACTGGGGTTTGATGAGCAAGGAAGACGCGATTGAGGTGATGGCGGTGGTGATCGAGCCGCTGCCCAACGCCATGTTCCGGGTGGAACTGGAAAACAAGCACCAGGTGCTGGCGCACGTTTCCGGGAAGATGCGCAAGAACTTCATTCGCATCCTGCCCGGCGACCGGGTGGCCGTCGAGCTTTCGCCGTACGACCTGACCCGCGGGCGGATCGTGTACCGGTACAAATAGAGTTTCTAGTTTCTAGTTTCGAGTTTCTAGCCAGAGCGCCGGAGCTCGAACAGGAACCAGAACTGGAAACTGGAAACTGGAAACTGACGTTATGAAGGTTCGAGCATCGGTCAAAAAGATTTGCGACAAGTGCAAGGTCATCCGCCGCAAGGGCGTGGTGCGGGTGATTTGCGAAAACTCGAAACATAAGCAGCGGCAGGGGTAAAGCCGTGGGCAGTTGCCGGTTGTCAGTTGCCAGCGAAAACTGGCGCCAGCCGACAACTGCCAACTGGCAACCGAGGACTGATTTATGGCACGTATTGCAGGCGTGGATCTCCCGCGTAACAAGCACGTCAACATCGCGCTGACGTACATCTACGGCATCGGCAACTCGCGCGCCACCCGCATCCTGGACCGCGGCGAACGTGGAGGCGGTGAAGAAGGTGCAGGACCTCAACGAAGAAGAGGTCAACCGCATCCGCCAGGTGATCGAGTCCGAAGGCGGGGTGGAAGGCGACCTGCGCAAGGACATCTCGATGCACATCAAGCGGCTGATCGAGATCGGGTCGTACCGCGGGTATCGGCACCGCCGCAACCTGCCGGTCCGCGGGCAGCGCACCCACACCAACGCGCGCACCCGCAAGGGCCCGCGCAAGGGCACGGTGGCGAACAAGAAGAAGGCGGCGGCGAAAACGTAGTCGCCAGTCTCAGTTCCCAGTTCTCAGAAGAGAACCGGGTGGCTGGGAACTGAGAACCGAGAACTGAGAACTCAGAATGGCAAAACCGGCAGCAGCAGCAGCCGGCGCGGCAGCGCCGGAAAAAAAGGGCAAGAAGAAGCAGTTCAAGCGCCGCGAGCGCAAGAACGTGCCCTACGGCCTGGTGTACATCCAGGCGTCGTTCAACAACACCATCGTCACCATCTGCGACCAGGCCGGCAACGTGCTGGCGTGGAAGAGTTCGGGTTCGCTCGGCTTCCGCGGGTCGCGCAAGGGGACGCCGTTCGCCGCGCAGCAGGCGGCGATGAACGCCGCCAACCTGGCACGGGACCACGGGGTGCGCGCCGTCGATGTGCGGGTCAGGGGGCCGGGTTCGGGACGCGAGTCGGCGATCCGCGCCCTGGCGGCGGCGGGCATCGAGGTGAAGAGCATTCGCGACGTCACCCCCATCCCGCACAACGGCTGCCGGCCGCCGAAACGCCGCCGGGTGTAGTTCATCGGATTTTTTGGGATCAGGAGGAAGGAGCGCCAGGCTCCGTAAACTGATCGGCCCCGCATCACGGAAGGAGAAACAACTTGGCACGATACACAGGCGCCGTCTGCCGGCTCTGCCGGCGCGAAGGCATGAAACTGTTCTTGAAGGGGGCGAAGTGCTTCAGCGACAAGTGCCCCATCGAGAACCGCAACTTCGCCCCCGGCCAGCACGGCAAGGACCGCAGGCCGAAAATCGTCGGCTACGGCCTTCAGCTCCGCGAAAAGCAGAAGGCCAAGCGCATCTACTTCACCCAGGAACGGCAGTTCCGCACCTACTTTGAGACCGCGGCGCGCGCCCGGGGCGTGACCGGCGAGCGCCTGCTGCAGCAGCTGGAGACGCGGCTGGACAACGTCGTGTTCCGGCTCGGCTTCGCCATGTCGCGGCGGCAGGCGCGGCAACTGGTGCGCCATGGCCACATCCAGGTGAATGGGCGCAAGGTGGACGTGCCCTCGTTCCAGGTGCCGGCGCAGGCGGAGATTGCGGTGCGGGAGAAGAGCCGCAGCCTGCCGTTGGTGCTGCAGGCGCGGGAGTTCGCCAGCCATCAGCCGGTCCCGTCGTGGATGCAAATCGACCGCGAGGGTCTGAAGGGACGCATGCTGACGGTCCCCAAGCGTGACGAGATCAACCTGCCGGTCAACGAGCAGCTGATCGTCGAACTTTATAGCAAGTAGTCAGTACCCGGTTACTGACAACTGGCAACTGGCAACTGTTTTTTACGGCCTAGTCCATCGCGCCCGTTCGCCACGCGGACGCTGTACGTCAAGCCGGGCCGCTTGACGAATGTCCGCGCGAGCAGCAGGGCCGAGAGGAGAACTTACCACCATGGCACTTTGGAAAGGCTTCCAGAAACCCAAGCGGCTGGCCACCGACAGCGAAACCCAGACTGACAAGTACGGCCGCTTCTGGGCGCAGCCCTTCGAGCGCGGCTTTGGCACCACCATCGGCAACGCGCTGCGGCGCGTGCTGCTCTCGTCCATCGAGGGCGCGGCGGTGACCGCGGTCAAAATCGAGGGCGTGTTGCACGAGTTCCAGTCCATTCCGGGCGTGGTCGAGGACGCCACCGACATCATCCTCAACCTCAAGCAGGTGCCCTTCAAGCTGAACGGCGAAGGCCCCAAGGCGATCTACCTGAAGGCGGAACAGCCGGGGGTGGTGACCAGCAGCATGATCGAGGCCGATGGCGACGTCGAAATACTCGACAAGACCGTGCACCTCGCCACCATCAGCGAAGGCGGCAAGCTGGACGTGGAGATGCGGCTGAAGCGCGGCCGCGGCTACGTCAGCGCCGACAAGAACTTCGACGAGGATCTGGGCCTGGGCTTCATTCCCATCGATTCGGTGCACTCGCCGGTGCGCAAGGTGAACTACACGGTGGAAGCCGCGCGCCTCGGCCAGATGACCGACTACGACAAGCTGACGGTCGAAATCTGGACCAACGGTGCCATCTCGCCCGCCGACGCCCTCGGTCTCAGCGCCAAGCTGCTCAAGGACCACATGAACCTCTTCATCAACTTCGAAGAGGAGATGGAGGCCGCCGAGGGCCGCGACGAGCAGAAACCGCAGATCCGCAACGAGAACCTCAACCGCTCGGTGGAAGAGCTGGAACTCTCGGTGCGCAGCTATAACTGCCTGAAGAACGCCAACATCCAGACCATCGGCGAGCTGGTGCAGAAAAGCGAGTCCGAAATGCTGAAGACCAAGAATTTCGGGCGCAAGTCGCTCAACGAGATCAAGGAAATCCTGGCCTCGATGGGGCTCAGTCTGGGGATGCGCATCGACGAGCAAGGCAACGCCGTGGCCGCCGCCGTGCCGCCGGGTGGGGTCGCGGTGACCACCATGGGCCTGGACGAGGGCGAGGAAGAAGAAGAGGAAGAGCCGGAAGAATAGCGGGATCGGGAGATCGGTGGATCGGGCGATCTCATCATCCGATCACCCGATCGCCAGATCACCCGATCGACGGATTTGAGAGATTTCGACGCCCACGCGGCGCTCGTCCGAGAGGAACTTGCCATGCGTCACCTGAAAGCAGGATGGAAACTCGGCCGCAACACCAGTCACCGGCGGGCGCTGCTGCGCAACCTGGTGACGTCGCTCATCGCCGAGGAGCGCATTGAAACCACGGTGGTCAAGGCCAAGGCCATGCGCCCGCACCTCGAGAAGATGATCACCCTGGGCAAGCGCGGCGACGTGACGGCGCGCCGCCAGGCGGCCGCGTACCTCATGACCCGCGCCTCGGTCTCCAAGCTCTTTGACACGCTGGGACCGCGCTTCGGCGACCGCAACGGCGGCTACCTGCGCATCGTGCGCACCGGCTTCCAGCGCGGCGACGGGGCGGAGAAGGCCATCGTCGAGCTGCTCGGCTCCGAGAAGCTGCAGGAAGAGAAAAAGACGAAGCGCGCCGAAGTCCGCGCCAAGCGCGCCGAAGAGGCCCGCAAGGCGATGGAAGAAGCCCAGGCCGCCGAGGGCGCCGCGGGCGAAGGCGAAGCCGGCGGCGAAAAGGCCGAGTAACCGGCGACCTCGATGATCCGGGCACGAAGACGATGTCTTCGTGCCTTTTGTTTTGCGGCCCCCGGTTAACGCCGCGCCCGCACCTGCGTCTTACTCCCAGGAGTCGTGGGGGAACCATGGGGATGGTCAAGAGGATTGCCAAGACCGTACTCCTCACCCTGGGGGCGGTGTTTCTAAGCGTGCAGGCGATACGGCCGGCCAAAACCAACCCGCCGGTGGACCCGGCGCGTACCCTTGCCGCCCGCACCCACATGACGCCCGCGGTCCAGCGCCTCCTGGCCCGCGCCTGCCACGACTGCCACTCCGACCAGACGCGCTGGCCCTGGTACAGCGACGTGGCCCCGGTCATGTGGCTGGTCCGCAACGACGTGCAGCACGCCCGCTCCCACCTGAACTTTTCGGAGTGGGACCGGTACGACACCCAGGCAGCGGACGAGCTGCTGAAGTCCATGTGCACCTGGACGAAACGCGGCCGCATGCCCCTGCCGATCTACCTGCGGATGCATCCCGACGCGCAGCTCTCCGCCGCCGATGTCCAGCTGCTCTGCGCCTGGACCGAGCAGGAGCGGCAGCGGCTGGGGCCGGGAAAAATGGGAAAATGATCCATGAAGAAATGAAGAAATTTCTTCGTGCCTTCGCGCCTTCGTGGTGAAATCAGTCCTCGCATGTCCGCCCCTTCGCGCTCGCAATGGCACGCGGTAGCCGCCGGCTTTCTGGGCTGGACGCTCGACGCCTTCGACTTCTTCGTGGTCGTCTTCATGCTCGACACCTTGGCGGCACACTTCCACGTGCCCAAGGCCGCCATCGTCGGCACCCTGACCGCGACCCTGGCCACGCGGCCGCTGGGGGCATTCATTTTCGGGCTGCTGGCCGACCGCTACGGCCGCCGCGTGCCGCTGATGGCCAACGTCATTTTCTTTTCCCTGATTGAGCTGTTGTGCGGCTTTGCGCCCAATTTCGGCGTCTTCTTCGTGCTGCGCGCCCTGTACGGGATCGGCATGGGTGGCGAGTGGGGCGTGGGGGCGTCGCTGGCCATGGAGATGGCGCCGCCGCGCTGGCGCGGGGTGCTCAGCGGCATCCTGCAAAGCGGCTACGCGGTGGGCAACCTGCTGGCCGCGGTGGCCGCGCGCCTTGTCCTGCCCAACCTCGGCTGGCGCGCCATGTTCTGGATGGGCGGCCTGCCCGCGCTGCTGGCGCTCTACATCCGCTCGCGCGTGCCGGAATCCGAAGCCTGGAAGCAGCGCCACGTGGCCACGGTCGGCGAAGTGCTGCGCAGCATCGCGGGGCCGCGCTACGTGGTGCTCATCGGCTCGTTTGTCCCCATGGTGCTCTGGGCCGCCTTCCTGTTTCACCCCTCGCTGCTCGTCTTTCCCTGGCCGCTGGTGCTCCTCGGGGTCATCCTGGTGATGGTGGCGTGGGCCTCGCGCCCCTTTGCCTACCTGGTGCTGCTGATGACCAGCATGATGTTCCTCTCGCACGGCACCCAGGACCTCTACCCCGACTTCCTGCAGCATGACCGGAATCTCACCGCCAGCACCGTGTCGTACGTGGCCGTGATCTACACCCTGGGGATGATTGTGGGCGCCGTCTTCTTCGGCGAACTGAGCGAGCGCGTCGGCCGCCGCCGCAGCATGCACCTGGCGATCGCGCTCTCCATGTGCGTCATCCCGCTGTGGGCGTTCGGGGGCACGCTGTGGGTGCTGGTCGTCGGCTCGTTCCTGATGCAGGCCGGGGTGCAGGGCGCCTGGGGCATCATCCCGGCGCACCTCAACGAGCTGGCGCCCGACACCGCCCGCGGGCTCATGCCGGGGCTGGCCTACCAGCTCGGCATCCTTTTTGCCGCGCCCACCAACGCCCTCGAGTACGCGCTGCGCGACCGCCTCAGCTATCCCTGGGCCATGGCCTCGTTCGAGATGGTGGTGATCAGCGCCATCGCCCTCCTGCTCGCCTTCGGCCACGAGCGCCGCGGCCACAGCTTCGTGCGCGCCGTGGAAATGGCGCATGAGTAGTTCTCAGTTGCCAGTTCCCAGTTCTCAGAAACCCGCGCCAACCCGGATTTGTCATCCTGAGCGGAGCGGCGGCGCATGCCGCCACGGAGTCGAAGGATCCCTATGGCAACTGGAATGCGGTGGCGACTTTTTCGGAGGGGCACGGCTTGGTAGGTCAGGGCTTCAGCCCTGACTCGCGAAGCGACCCTGCCGTTTAGCCCGCCAGCAGGAACCCGGCTTTAGCCGCTGAGGGAACCGTCTGCTAAACTCACCGGCTTCCCGCCATGAGGTGATCCCATGCTTCGTCACGCCCTCCTCTGCCTTGTGCTCGCGCTCCCACTCCCGCTCTTCTGCCAGAACATCACCGACGATCCGCAAAACGCGCCGCGTCCAGTCAAGCTGGTGCCGCCGCCCAGCAGCGCCGAAATCCACCTGCGTTGCGGTGCGCTCTTCGACGCCCGCAGCGACACCCTGGACGCCAACGTCGCTATCATCGACGTTTCCTTCGGCAAGATTCGCGGTATCCGCCACACGGCCAACACGCCGGCCGCCGACGAGCTCTGGGCCAAGGCCCGGCAAGGCTTCCCCAACGAGCAGTTCATCGATCTCAAGGACCAGACCTGCCTTCCCGGCCTCATCGACACCCACACCCACGTTTTCCTGCAGGGGGACCGCAAGCCGGGGCAGTACGACGCGCAACTGCTGAAGCAGTCGGTGGCCTACCGCACCATCGAGGCCACGACGGCGGCCGCGCAGATGCTGCAATATGGCTTCACCGGCATCCGCGACCTGGAAACCGAGGGCGCGGGCTACGCCGACGTGGACGTGCGCAACGCCATCAACCGCGGCCTCATTCCCGGCCCGCGCATGCTGGTGGTGGGGCGCGCCATGGACGTCACCGGCGCCTATCCGTTGCAGCCCAGCTACGCCTGGGACGTGCCGGTGCCCGTCGGAGTGCAGACGGTGGATGGGGTGGAAGGCGCGCGCAAAGCGGTGCGCGAGCAGCTCTCGCACGGCATTGACTGGGTCAAGGCCTACGCCGACCGCGGCAACCGCCTCCTGCCCAACGGCGTGCTCGACGACATCGCCACCTTCACGCCGGAGGAAATGCGTGCGCTCGCCGATGAAACCCATCGCCAGCGCCACCAGCTGGCGGTGCACGCCACCGGCATCAACGGCGTGCACATCGCGGTCGAGGCGGGCGCGGATTCCATCGAGCACGGCGAGTACATCGCGCCCGCGGACATTGCCACCATGGCGCAGCGCGGCATCTACTACGTCCCCACGCTCTACGTCGCGCAGTACGACGCCGAGCTGCGCGCCGGCTCCGGCGGCGCGCCGCAGGAGACGCCGGTCATGCGCGTGCATTGCGACACCTTCAAGCGCGCGCTCCAGGGCGGGGTGAAGATCGCCTTCGGCACCGACGCCGGCGCCTTCGAGTGGGACGTGAACCCGGCGCGCGAGTTTCCCCTGATGGTGAAGTGCGGCATGTCGGCGGCCCAGGCGCTGCGCGCGGCCACCGCGGTCGCCGCCGAGCTGATGGGAATGGAAGAGCAGGTCGGCACCATCGAGGGGGAGAAGTTCGCCGACATCGTCGCCGTCCCCGGCAACCCGTTCAGCGATGTCACCCTGCTGCAGAAGGTCAGCTTCGTGATGAAGGGCGGCGTGGTGTTCAAGAAGTAGGCAGCGCTGAAATCCTTGCCGGGCGCGGCTTTTGACGAATCGCTTTGCGCCGCGCCGGGGCTGTGATACAGAAGCTGTCCGGGGGACAACAATGGGTTCCGAGTGGGTGGTTGCGATCGTGGCACTTGCTGCCGGCGGCGCGCTGGGATGGTTCGCCGCGCGCAGCCGCACCGCCGCCGCCGCTGCGCGGGCCGAAGAGTTGCGCTCCCAGCTGGCCACGTCGCGCCAGGACCTGGACGCAAGATCCCGCGCGCTCGCCGACGCCCAGACCGCCCGCACCGCCGCCGAAACCCGCGTCCAGGAAATCGAGCGCCACCTCGCGGAACAAAAAGCGCTGCTCGAAACCGCGCGCACGCAGCTCACCGACGCCTTCAAGTCCCTCGCCGCCGACGCCCTGGCGCAGAACAACACCGGCTTCCTGGTGCTGGCCGAGCAGAAGTTCCAGGCGCTGAAGGACGGCGCCGCTTCGGACCTGGAGGCGCGCAAAAGCGCCGTTGAACGCCTGGTCAAGCCGATCGAGGAGACGCTGCTCAGCTACCAGCGCGAGACCCAGGAGCTGGAAAAGCGCCGGCTGCAGGAAATGAGCTCTCTCGGCACGCAACTCGCCGCCATGGCCGACACCCAGGGCAGCTTGCAGCAGGAGACGGCGAAGCTGGTCAATGCGCTCCGCTCGCCCCAGGTGCGCGGCCGCTGGGGGGAGATCGCTCTGCGCCGCACCGCGGAGCTCGCTGGCATGAGCGCGCATTGCGATTTCAGTGAGCAGGAAACCGTCACCACCGAGGATGGCCGCATCCGCCCCGACATGATCGTTCGCCTGCCGGCGGGGCGCGAGGTCGTGGTCGATTCCAAGGTCCCGCTTGACGGCTTCCTGAAATCGCTGGAAGCGAAGACGGAGCTCGACCGCACGGCGGCACTCGACCTGCACGCCTCGCAGTTGCGCCAGCACGTGAGCGCGCTCGCCGCGAAGCAATATTGGGAGCAGTTTCAGCGGGCGCCCGAGTTTGTCGTGCTGTTTATCCCCAACGACTCGTTTCTGGCGGCGGCGGCGGAGCGCGAGCCGTCGCTCATCGAAGAAGCGCTCGAGCGCAAAGTCGTGATCGCCACCCCCACCACGTTCATCGCGCTGCTGCGGGCGATCGCGTACGGCTGGCGGCAGGAGCAGGTGGCCGAATCAGCGCAGAAAGTCAGCGACCTCGGACGCGAGCTGTACAAGCGCATCAGTACTTTCCTGGAGCATCTGGAAAGCGTGGGCGGCGGGCTGAAGAAGGCGGTCAGGGCGTACAACGAGGCGGTCGCCTCGGTGCAGTCGCGCCTGCTGCCGCTGGCCGAGAAGTTCGAAGCGCTCGGCGCCAGCAGCCAGAAAGAGCTGCCCGAGCTGGAAGCGATCACCGAGCAGCCCCGCATCGCCGCGCAAAAAGAGCTGCCCGGCGTCGAACCCGAAGCGCCGCATCCGCTCACTGCCGGCGCCGGCGAGTAGTCCGGGTTGTATCGGGGCACGGCTTCAGCCGTGCCGCCACGCTCGCCTAAGCACTGTTTTCAGCAGAAGTTATTTGGCGTCTTGCGACTTGGTTTCGCGCTGCTGCAGCGCGTTGGTCACCACCGAGTACATCTCGTTGAGCGGCGCCGGCTTGCCGGTCCAGATTTCGAATTGCCGGGCACCCTGCTGGGCGAACATCTCGGCCCCGGTGACGATCTGCGCGCCCCGCGCCCGCGCCAGCTTGATCAGCCGCGTCTCCGCCGGGTTGTAGACCATGTCCATCAGGTAACGGGTGTTGATTTCCTTCTCATTCAGGGGCGAGTGGCGGGTGTTCCCCATGCCCACGGGGGTAGCGTTGATGATGACGTCGAAGCGCAGCTTGCGCAGGTCGGCGCGCTTGGCGACGCGGGCCCGCGCCTGGTGCGCCAGCTTGCGGCCGCGGGCGGAAACCCGGCTCAGGATGTAGACCTCGGCCTTGCGCTCGCGCAGCCCGAAGACCGCGGCCCGCGCCGCCCCCCCGGTGCCGAGCACCAGGACCTTCGCGCCTTCCAGGTGCAGCCGCTGCTCCAGCGGACGCACCACCCCGGACACGTCGGTGTTGAAGCCATAGAGCTTCCCGTCCTGCGCCCGCACCACCGTGTTGCAGGCGCCGATCCGCGCCGTCACCGGATCGGTGTTGTCCAGGTACTCCATGACCTCCTGCTTGTGCGGCAGGGTGACACTCAGCCCGTGGATGGGGATCTCGCGCACGCAAGTCAGCAGGTCCGGCAAGTTCTTGGCGTGCAAGGCCACGAACACCGCATTCACGTTTTCCCGGCGAAACGCGGCATTCATCACCAGCGGCGACAGGGATTGCGCCACCGGGTCGCCGGCCACGCCGTAGACGCGCGTCGCCGCGTCCACCTGCTGGATGCGGTAAACGTCGCGCAGCGTGCGCGCTGTCGCCTGTCCGGGAGCGGTTTCTTCGCCCGGGGTTGCCGACCCGAAGGTAAACACACTGCCCGCCCGCACGCCCAGCACCCGGCTGATCAGCCCCTGCTCGCCCATGCACAGCCCCACCATCGAGTGGTGCCCGCTGTGTGCCTGCAGGAACTGCATCATGGTGACGTTGTCGGTGAGGTTGGTGGCGGTGGTAACTACCTTGTAAAAGTCGGCGGGAAACTGCCGCATCTTGCGGAAGGTCTCTTCCAGCTTCTTGGTGCTGCGAAAGTCGTGGTACGAGAGAACGATGCCGGCGCGTCCATGCAACTTATTGAATTCAGAAGGCTTAATAGCGGAAGCACTCTGAAGTTCCAGGTCCACCAACTGGCAGCCGGCGTCGGCAGCCTTCACCAGGATCTGTATCTGCGCCGCCACCGAGCCGCGGAACTTCCCCCCATTGACCGCCCGGCGGCAGGTGCCGATGGCCACCAGTTCGGGGTGGACGTCGAGGTAACGGCGCAGCTTCAGGAGCGCCGGGCCGGGCTGCCGAAGGTAGTCTAACCTGAACTCAATAAAGGGGTTATCTCGGATTACCGTATCCGCCTTTTGGACCATCTCGGCCATGTCGCTGCCCACCACCACCACGCACAGGTTCGGCAATCGCAGCGGGAGGTAACGGGTTGTGGGCAGGGTGGCCATGGAAGAACGGCGGGCTATCTTACAGGTGCACACTTTGCGATGCAACGGATTTCGCGCTAACTCCTTCAGTTCCCGTATCTTTCTGGTTACTACGGGCGGCTTGAAAGCCTGCGGAAGCAGTGCTAGGGTTCAAGCGCACCCTGGTGCCGCGAGGCAGGGGTGCGTGTCGGCGTTGCGGGCCCCGGCCCGTTTTTCGCCGGCGCAGGAGGGATTCTTATGAGCCAGCGCCTGAAGGTGTTGTGCGTGGTCGCATTGATGGTGACCGCCTCTGCGGCCATCGCGCAGGCGCCCGCCGCCGCGCCGCAGACTTCCGCCATGACCACGAACCTGCGGGAGCGCGTTGCCGGGCCGAGCGAGAGCGACTTGAACTGCTCCGGTTTCATCAGTCCCCAGTCCTACGCGGGCTCCCCCCGCATTTCCGGGGGCTGGAATTCGCCCGACACCTCGCGTTTCGCCGACCGCGACCTCATCTACATCACGGGCGGGGGCTTGCAGCAAGGGCAGGAATACAGTGTGATCCGCCACTTGCGCGATCCCAACCACTCCGAGGCCTACCGCGGCCAGCGCGGCGCCGTTGCGACGCTGGGGAGCCCGTTCGCCGAACTCGGCCGCATCCGCATCACCGGCCGCAGCGCCAAGGTGACCATCGCGCAGGTGGTATTCAGTTGCGACTACATGGTGGCGGGCGACTCGGTGGTCCCCCTCATCTCGCACCAGGCGCTGCAGTTCTGGCCCAAGATGCCGTTTGACCGCTTCGCGCCGGTCAGCGGCAAGGCGCTGGGCCGCGTGGTCATGGCCAAGGATTTTGATTTCTTCGTGGGCGATGGCCAGAAAGTCTATCTCGACCTTGGCGCCGACAAGGGCGTGAAGCCGGGCGACTATTTCCGCGCCGTGCGCAGCGGCGACGACCTGCGCCGCACCGAGGTGGACTATCTTTCCAGCAAGGCCAGCATCAACGAGGACACACAAGGCGACGCCGTCCCTCGCACCCTGGGGAACCCGGTGGACTTCCCGCGGCGCGCGGTGGCCGAAATGATCGTGCTCAACGTCAGCGCCAAGAGCGCGACCGCCATGATCACCAGCGCCCTGGAGGACGTGCACGTAGGCGATGGGGTGGAGATGGAAGAGCCGCCGCCACCGGCGCCGGTCGTCGCGGCCCCGGCGCCCACACCGCACCCGCCGACGCTGGCCTGCGCAGCGCAGCCCATGACCGTGCGCGCCGGTGATAGCGCCACCATCACCTGCCAGGCGGCCAGCCCCGACAGCCGGGAGGTCAATGTCGCCTTCACCAGCGACCGCGGACGCGTGCGCAGCCGCGGCAGCGTGGCGACGCTGGACACCGCCAACCTCGGCCCCGGTCCGGTCACCGTCACCGCCACCGCCAGTGACGACCGCAACCTCTCCGCCAGCGCCACCGCGATGGTGAACGTGGAGGCGCCGCCGCCACCGCCCGCCGCCGCCCGCGCCAACGAAGTGCAGTTCAAGCCTCGCGGCACCTACGTCGACAATCGCGCCAAGGCCGTGCTCGACGATGTCGCCCTGCGCCTGCAGCGCGATGCCGACGCCCGCGCCCTGGTGAAGGGCTACGGCGCCGTCGATACCCCGGCGGGCACCCGCATCGCCACCGCCCGCGCCAACAACGTGAAGACGTATCTCACGCGCGACAAAGGCATCGACCCCAAGCGCGTGGATACCGCCACGGCCAAAGGCGGCGATACCGCCGAAATCTGGCTGGTCCCCGCCGGCGCGCCCATGCCCCGGTAGCACCGAGGAGCGAGTTGCAGCCCGGCCGTCGGGGCCGGGCTTTTCTTGTGGTCACCCCGGGCCCAGCGAGGATATGGGTCTTGGGCTCGCAGCTAGCAGCCAGCAGCCGTTTCTTGGTTGTCATCCCGAGCGTAGCGAGGGATCTGGGTTTTCCCAGCTGAGAACTGAGAACTGGGTACTGAGAACTGCGCGCGGGTGTGATTTAATGAAGGATTGCCATGGACCTCTCCGCCATCCAGTCGGCGCTGCGCGAGCGTGGTTTCGACGCGTGGCTTTTCTACGACCACCACCATCGCGACCCCATCGCCTATCGCGTGCTCGGCCTGTCCGAGTCGCTGATGGTGACGCGCCGCTGGTTCTACTGCATTCCGGCGCAGGGTGAGCCGCGCAAGCTGGTGCACCGCATCGAGGCCGGCCACCTGGACCCCGTGCCCGGGCAGAAGCGGCAGTACTCGGCCTGGCAGGAGCTGGGGGACGAGCTGAAAGCGATGCTGGCGCCCTATCGCCGCGTGGCCATGCAGTATTCGCCCAACAACCTCATCCCCTACGTCGGGCTGGTGGACGCGGGCACGGTGGAGTTGGTGCGCAGCTTCGGGCAGGAGGTCGTCAGTTCCGGCGACCTGGTGGCGCGCTTCGAGGCCACCTGGACGGAGGAGCAGGTGCGCTCGCACTTCGCGGCGCGCGACCCGATTGACGCCATCACCGCCGCCGCCTTCCAGGAAATCGGCCGGCGGGTGCGTAACGGTGGCGCCCACGAGCACCAGATCCAGCAGTGGATTGCGGAAGCGTTTGCCCGCGAGCAACTCACCCCGGGCGACGACCTGCCCATCGTCGCCGTCAACCAGAACGCCGGCAACCCGCACTACGAGCCGCGGGCCGATCGCTCCGCCCCCATCCGCGAAGGCGACCTCGTTCTGCTCGACATCTGGGCCAAGCAACTGCAGCCCGACGCCGTCTTCTACGACATCACCTGGATGGGCTTTGTCGGCAAGACGCCCAGTGACCGCCACCAGGAGATTTTCCGGATCGTGCGCGGCGCGCGCGATGCCGCCATCCAGCGGGTGCAGCAGGGCATCGCTGCCGGCGAGAAGCTGCAGGGCTGGCAGGTGGACGATGCGGCGCGCCAGTTCATTGCCGGCGCCGGTTATGGCCAGTACTTCGTGCACCGCACCGGGCATTCCATCGGGGTCACGGTACACGCCAACGGCGCCAACATGGACAACCTGGAAACGCACGACGAGCGCGAAATCGTGCCCACCAGCTGCTTCTCCATCGAGCCCGGCATCTACCTGCCGGAGTTCGGCGTGCGCAGCGAGGTGAACATGCTGGTGCGCCCCGGCCGCGCCGAGGTCACCGGCCGGGTGCAGAACGAAATCGTGCTGATCTGAGGTCGAGGAATACGTGGCAGCGAATGCGCAATCCGTGAATCTGGCCGCCGGCAGCAAGAAGATGGCGGTGGCGGCGCTGGTGCTGGGCTGGCTGGTGCCCGGCGGCGGCCACCTGCTGGTAAAGCGCTGGGGACGCGGCCTGTTGCTCATGGCCTCGGTCGCCACCATGTTCACGCTCGGCATCGCGATGGAAGGGAAGGTCTACGCCTTCAACACCGGCGACATCCTCGACATCCTCGGCTTCATCGGGGACGTAGGCGGCGGGTTGCTCTACATCGTGACCCGGACCATGGACTGGGGGCGCGGGGCGGTGCAGATGGCGGTGGCCGACTACGGCACCAAGTTCATTATTGTGGCCGGCCTGATGAACATCATCTGCGCCGTGGACGCTTACAACATCGCCATCGGCAAGAAGCCGTGACGGGGAAAGGGCGCGGCTTTAGCTGTGCCGTTGCCGAAACATCAATGTTTGTCATCCTGAGCGAGGCGGAGGGAGCACGCGGCGGCGGGCGACTGACGCCGAGTCGAAGGATCCCTATCGCACCCGAAATGTCTGGTTAAACGATGATCCCTATGCTTCAGCTCTCCCACTTCAGCGCCGCACTGGTCTTTGCCGCCTTCGCCTCGGTGGTCTTCGGCATCACCCAGCGCAACACCACCCGCGACATGGTGCGCTATGGCCTGCGCTGCTTCGCCTGGTTCGTGGTCGGCGTCTTCCTGGCGGGCTGGGTGATGTGGTTCATCCGCCACTGAAAAACCAGTTTCTAGTTTCTAGTTTCCAGTTTCAAGCGCCCAGCCGAGGGACGCCGGGGGTTGCTCGAAACTAGAAACTCGAAACTCGAAACTGCTCCTTCACCCTTCCCAGACGAACGCATCGAAGACGCGCTTCAGGCCAAATCCCAGCTTCTGGTAGAGCTCCACCGCGTGCTGGTTCGCTTCCGTCACGGTCAGCGACAGGGCGGCGAAGTTGCGGCGCCGGAGCGCGGCGCCGGTGGCCGCCATCAGGGCCTCCCCGACGCCGAGGCGGCGCTGCTCCGGCACCAGGCACACCTGGGTGACGTGCCCCACGTCCGACTTCACCCGCGAGCAGAGAATCAGCCCCACCACGGTGCGCGTCGGCTTGTGCACCGCCACGAACGAGGCATCCGGATCGAAGACGCCGCATCCGGGGAAGCGGATGATGTTGTTCAGGAAGCGCAGCGAGCCGCTGACCGTGCGGTACTGGTCGTTGATATCGCCATCCACGTGCCCGCGGTAGGCCGCGGTGATGACGGCGGCGGCGCTCTGGAAGTCGCCCTCACTCCACTTGCGGATTTCGAGGGTGGCGGGCAGCGGCGGCGCCGGGCGTTGCGGTGCATCCACGCCGCGCAGCGGCAGCAGCATGAACAGCCGCGGATGTCGCCGGAAGCCCTGTTGCTGAAACGGCTGGACGACCTCGCCGGTGGCGTGCACCAGCAGTTGCGCCTCGACGCGGTGGATGCCCGGCGATTGCTGCAGCGTCTCGATGACGTGCGTCAGCAGCCGCTCCTCGGTGCGCATCTCGCCTTCGCGCGGGCGCCCGTTCGCCACGTACAGATCCCCGATCACGCCCTTCGCGCCTTCGTACACGAAAAAGGAGTACCCGAAGATCTTCTTTTTCTCGACCGCGGCGTACCCAGGAAGGATTTTCGCGTCCACGTAGCGCAGGATCATCTCCGCCGAGGTGCTGTAGTCCCACGACAGCAGCCGCGACCATACCTGCGCTTCCTGGTCGAGCAGGGGGCGCAGGTCGCGGGACGCGAAGTGCCTGAGGTCGAGAATCTCCACGGCGGTACCGGCAGCGGGGGAGCCCATTCAGTCTATGGTCGCACAGCCGCCGCCGCAATTGACGCCGCCGATGCCGCCGCCGGCGCCATCGTTCTAGCGCCCGAGGACGACCGTTCTCATCTTTGGCGGCAGCGTCTCGCACGCGGTGCGGAGCACCAGGGCCGAGGTCTTGCCGCGCAGCGCCAGCAGCAGAGGCAGGCTTCCGGCGGCGTCGGCCTTGGCGCGCTCGCGCAGCAGCCAGCCCAGCCCTTTCTGCACCATGTCGTCCGGGTCGCGCGCCAGCAGGCGCGCCACCCGCGCAATCTCCGCCGCACCCTGGCGTGCGCGCGCCGCCCGCACCAGCGCCACCGCCGCGGCGCGGCGGCGCCAGCGGTTCGCCGACTTCGCCCAGGCAACCACCCGCCGCCTGCGCTTAGGTTCGGCCAGCAGCAGCGGGCCAATCAGGTAATGCACCAGCGCATCGTGCTCCGACCAGTTCTCGACCGCGTCGAGCCAGCGCACGAAGCGCGCGAACTCGCGGGCCCCGAAGCGGCGCACGCGGTCCTGCAGCAGCATGACCGCGAAATGTTTGTCCTCGTGGATGGCGCCGCGCTGGAAGAGTTCATCGGCGATGCCCAGCAGCAGCTCCGGGCCGCCCTGGGCGAGGATTTCTTTCTGGCAGGCGCGCGCGCTGCGGCGCAGATCGTCGGTGCGCCAGCCGTGCATGGCCACCGGCGCGGTGAAGAAGCGCTGCGTGTCGCGCGCTAACTCCGCTGAACCGCCGGCCATCAGCTCGCGCCGGAGGCGCGCCGCCCAGCGTCGCGCCTCCGCCTCCGTTCGTGGTGCGCGCGGAATGGTCACGCGGCCTTAGCTTCTTCTTTGGCGGGGGGCAGGGCGGGCCGCACCATCAGGTCATAGATCCACAGCAGCAGCGCCGTCAGCAACCCGACTCCGGTCACCACCCACCACACCCTTTCCGGCTGGTGCTGGACTTCACCGAAATAATGCATCAACTTGCCCCCACTCCATCCGCCGATGAACGACCCGATGCCGATGGGTAGAAAGGCAAAGCCCATGTACGTCCCCTGCTGCCCGGGCGGCGCCAGGCGCGCGATGTACTCGTAGTAGCGCGGCGCCTGCGTGATCTCGCCCAACGCCAGGACGAAAAGGGAAAGGATCGCGCCCCAGACCGTCGGCCGGAACGCCAGGATCAGCCAGGCCAGCGAAGTGGCCACGGTGCCGAGAATGACCGCCTGGAATGCGGGAATCCGGCGCGTCAGATAGTTCACCGCGATCGTCAGGCAGATGACCGTCAGGCCGTCCGTGATCAGGATCAGCTCCACGTCAGCCTTCGGGTCGACAAAGCTGTGGATGAAGCCGGGCATGCTGATGTACTGCTGCCAGAACACTACCCAGTAACCCGTGAAGATCAACAGGAACCACATGAACCGGCTGACGCCGGCCAGCACCACCACCAGCAGCGCTCCCCAGATCCACCAGGGAATCGCAAACGCGGGGACCAGCAACGAGACGATCTTGAGGACGAGCGTGAGCAGCAGCACCGGCAAGACCAGCCAGGCCTTGCCCACCACCACGCAAAAATTTCGCGCCACCTCTGCGATCGAGGGCGGCGGCGCGTCGCCGGGCTTGCGCGGCTCGCGGAAGAAGATCAGGACGACGAAGAACATCGCGAAGACGCTGAGCGCCGCGACCCGGTAGACATTCTCTACACCCAGGTGGCGGTGGGCCCACGAAGCCACGTAGGGGCCGGCGGCCCCGCCCACGTTCACCAGCGTGTAGTAGATGGAATAGCCGATGGAACGGACATTTTCCTTGGAAGCTCGCGCCGTTGTTCCCACCACGCAAGGCTTCACCAGGGAGATGCCGAGCGCTGGCAGCATCAGGATGAAGCCGACGAAGAGGCCCAGCGGCACCGCGTCGCGCACCGGCGCCAGCCAGGGCGCCCCAATCGACCCGATCAGGAAATAGGCGACCGAAAGAATGAGGTACGCTACGGACAGCGCGCGGCGGAATCCCAGGCGGTCCGCGGTGGCGCCGCCGAAGATGGCAAGGAACCAGACCATGCCGCCAAACACGCCCGTGAGCGTCCCCGTCTGCTCGGTGGAAAACTTCAGCTTCTCCTGCAGATAGAGGGCGAGGGAAGAGAACGCGCCGTAGTAGGAAAGGCGCTCGAAGATTTCGCTGATATTGGCGACCCAGAAGGGCCGCTCGAAACCGGTGCGTATCTCCTGCAACCGCGTCGCAAAGCTCAAGGCGATCTCCTCGTCCTGTCTGGGTTGAAGCCGGCCCTTACTGCACCGCCTCTACAAGTCGCGCCCGGACCGCGGCCGCGCTCACCCCGGCGACCCGCACCACCTTCTGCCGCGCCGTCTGACCCGCGGCAATCGTAACCGACGACCTCGGGACGCTCAACAACTCTGCCAGAAAAGCGATGCAGGCGGCGTTGGCGCGGCCTTCCAGCGGCGGCGCGGTGAGCGCGATCTTGAGCGCGTCGCCCAGCTCGCCCACCACGGCATTACGCCGGGCGCGCGGCTGCACCCGCACCGCGAAGCTCGCCCCACCTTGCGCTTCCCTGACCGGGATCACGGCTTCACCCGGCGGCCAAAGATTGCGGTGCCCACCCGCACCGAGGTCGCGCCTTCCTCGATTGCCACCTCGAAATCGTTCGACATGCCCATCGAGAGCACTTCCATCGCTACCCCGGGCAGGCGCCGCGCCGCGAGGTGCTCGCGCAGCGCGCGCAATTGCCGGAAATACGGACGCGAAGCCTCCGCGTCTTCGCTCCACGGCGGCACCGTCATCAGGCCGCGCACGCGCAGGTGCTCCAGCCGCGGCGCGGCCCCCAGCAGCGTCTCCAGCTCCGCCGCCTCCGCCGCGACGCCCGACTTCTGCGCCTCGCCGGCAATGTTGATCTCGATCAGCACCTCGAGCGTCCGCCCCAGCTTTCCGGCCGCCGCGTTCAGCTTCTCCGCCAGGTGCAGCGAGTCCACGGAGTCCACCGCGGCAAAGAGTTCCGCCGCCCGCGCCGCCTTGTTCGATTGCAGGTGCCCGATCATGTGCCAGCGTGCCTGGTCGTAAACGCCTAGCTCGCGCAGCCGCCCCACCTTCTCGCCAAACTCCTGCACCCGGTTCTCGCCGAAGACCTCGATGCCCGCGGCGTGGGCTTCCGCGATCGCTTCGGCGGGGAAGGTCTTGCTGACCGCCATGAGCGTGATGTCATCCGCCCCGCGACCCGCCCGCCGCGCCGCATCGGCGACGCGTTGCCGCACCCCCGCAATGTTTTCAGCGATGTCCACAGCCCAAGAAGATAAACGTAGGCGCCACAAAGGTCACGCCGCCCGTGCCGCCCAGCCCGCGAAAAAGAACGGCACACGACCGTGCGTGTGCCGAAAGCCTTGCCAGCCGTTCTGCTTTTGCCCTACCTCAGCGTCCTCTGCGTTGAGGTTTTGTCCTACATGATGGCCGTCGGCGGAGCGGGATCCTCCGGTCGCCCGGGGTTGGCCAGCGGCAGCCGGATCATCACCACCACCAGGACCACCAGCCCGATCAGGCCGGTGATCCAATTGTCGCCCACGCTGAGGTGCCACAGCACGTGGTTGGAGCCCACGATGCCGGCAATCACCAGCCCGCACAGCGCCTCGCCCGCGATCAGGCCCGAGGCGGTCAGCACCCCGGCATTCTCCACCCGCGCCTTCTGGGCGTCGTTGAAGCCGCGGCGGTCGCGCAGATTATCGGTGATCCACCGGATGACGCCGCCCACGAAGATGGCAAACGTCGTCTCCAGCGGCAGGTACATGCCCACGGAGAAGAGCATGGGGCTGCGCACCTGCACCATGACCATGGCGAGGCCCATCAGGATCCCCACCACCACCAGCGGCCACGGCATGTTCCCGCCCACGATGCCCTGGGCCAGCATGGCCATCAGGCCGGCCTGGGGCGCGGGCAGGGCGGCGCTGCCGAAGTGGTAGGCCTTGTCCAGGATGGCCAGGGGGAAGAACAGCACCAGCGAGGCCACCACGATGCCGAAGATGTCGCCGATCTGCATCTTCGACGGTGTGCCCCCCAGGATGTGCCCGACCTTCAGGTCCTGCAGCATCTCGCCCGCCACCGCCGACGAGACGCACACCACCGCCGCCACTCCCAGCACGGCGGCCACTCCTCCCACTCCGGTCACCCCCAGCAGCACCAGCAGCAGGGCCGCCACCACCAGCGTGCACAGCGTCAGGCCGGAAACCGGGTTGTTGGAGGAGCCGATCATGCCCACCAGGTTGCCCGAAACCGCGGCGAAGAAGAAGCCCAGTACCAGCATCACCAGCGCCGCCATCGCTGCCCCCGCAATCACCTTCGTCGAGCTCAGGTTGCCGGCGCCGGCGATGAAGTAGTAGTAGAGAGCGAACATTGCCAGCAGCACCACCCCCACGCCCAGGAACACCACCTTGGCGCTGAGGTCGCGCTCCGTACGGTCCGTGGCTTCACGCACGGCTGCCGATTTCTTCAGGTCGGCCACCGCGCGCTTCATGCCCAGCAGCAGGCTCTTGCGCATGCGGAAGAGGGTGAACGAGGCCCCCACCAGCATGCCGCCCACCGCGATGGGACGCACGATCGAGTACCAGATACCGAAGGCCACACCGCCCCAGTAGGACAAGGGGGACGCGCCCGCTGGCATCGGGGGCAGGCTGGGCCCGAGAAAGTAGATTAGGAGTGGAACCAGCAGGCCCCAGGCCACTACGCCCCCGGCAAAGTTCAGGGCGGCGAGCCGCGGCCCGATGATGTAGCCGACCCCCAGGTACGCCGGGCTGATGGCGGGGGAAGTAAAGGTGGTCATGCCGCCCGTGGCCACCACCGGCGCCGTGGCGGAGCGCCCGATGCGCAATCCCTTCAGCATCGTGGGGATGTTCACCAGCTGCGCGCGCGTGTACCAGAAGAGGTTGATCTGCGACAGAAAATACATCACCGCGCCGAATCCCATGTTGGCGAACAGGATCTTGGCCGCCATGCTGCCCTGCTGTCCGGCTTTGTGAATCTGGGAGGCGGCCACGGACTCCGGGAAGGGAAGTTCGGGGTCCTCCACCATCACCCGGCGCAGCAGGGTGACGAAGAGAATGCCGAGCGTGCCGCCGATCATCATCAGCGCCACCGATTCCCAGTAGCGTTCCGGGCCCAGGCCCGGCCACAACCCGGCCAGCACAAACGCCGGGATGGTAAACACCGCCCCCGCCGCCACCGACTCGCCGATGGAGCCCACGGTGCGCGCCATGTTCTCCTCGAGAATCGAGCCTTTCATCAGCCGCAGGATGGCCATCGCGATCACCGCCGCGGGATAGGTGGCGGCGATGGTCATGCCCGCCTTCAATCCCAGGTAGGCGTTGGCCGCGCCTAGGATTCCGGTCATTGCCAGCCCCAGCAGAACCGCGCGCCAGGTGAATTCGGTCATCGGCATGGTGGGAGGGACGAACGGGGCGAACTTCTGGGGGGGAGGGGGAGTGTTGAAAGTGGCCATTTATGAGTCCTCGTCGGGCAAGACTTGAAGCGTCGAAACTTAACACTCGCCCTGCCCCTTGACAAGTGCGCCCTGCCCCCGCGCCGCCCACGTGTAGGGACGGCCGCCCTCGGCCGTCCAGCCGGAGCGAAGCTCCGGAAATTCGCACGCGCCACGTATCGGGGCACGGCTTGGTAGGTCAGGGCTTCAGCCCTGACGCGCGAAGCGACCGTGCCGAAGATGCGCGATTGATGATCCGTCATGCTGAGCGAAGCGGCGGCGCACGCTGCCGCGCAGCCGAAGCATCCCTATCGCCCCCGCGCCGCCCACGTGTAGGGACGGCCGCCCTCGGCCGTCCAGCCGGAGCGAAGCTCCGGAAATTCGCACGCGCCACGTATCGGGGCACGGCTTGGTAGGTCAGGGCTTCAGCCCTGACGCGCGAAGCGACCGTGCCGTCTTGCGGCCTATTAAGGGCACAGCCGATTTAGCCGGCGACACAAACTCGCATCGCGCGCGGCGACCTGGACCGTCCGACATTAGTTCAAACTGCCCCACGCCCGCGCCCTCCCGCGTTGCGCCGGCTCCCCGCGGGCGGCTATACTGAACCCGAATTGGTCCGGCCGCTGGCCGGACCACGGAGGGTCGTCTTCAGCAGTACCGGTGACCTAACCCGGGATGTGCCGCAAGGTTCCCGCATGGCGCATAGCGCCGCGTCCTTGCTGCAAAGTGCCGCTGCCGGTCTGTTCGCGACCCTGTTCCCCTCCGATTGCCGCTTCTGCGGCGCCCCGCTCGAAAATATTTCCCGGCTCCCGGTCTGCCCCGCGTGTCTTGCCGGCATTCACCGCCTGGACATTCCCGTGTGCTCGGTTTGCGGCGAGCGCCTGGCGCTGGCCGCCGCGCCGCCCGACGATCGTTGCGGCCTGTGCCGCCGCGTCGAGCCGCCCTTCGCCCAGGCGCTGGCCTACGGCAGTTATGACGGCGCGCTGCGCGATCTGCTGCAACTCTTGAAGTACGAGGGCGTACGCCCCGCCGCGGGCGTGCTCGGCCGCCGGTTGGGCGAAGTACTGCTCACCCTGCGCGGGCGCCTGGACGGGCCGCCGCTGGTCATCCCGGTGCCGCTGCACGCGCAGAAGCTGCGCCAGCGCGGCTTCAATCAGTCGCACCTGATCGCGCGCGCCGCGCTCCGCAACCTCCACCGCGGGACGGGAACGCCATGGGAGCTCGCGGCCGGGGCGCTGCTGCGGGTCCGTGCCACCGCCTCGCAGACCGGCCTGACGCCGCATCAGCGGCGCGAGAACGTTCGCGGCGCCTTCGCCGTCGCCCGCGCCGACCGCGTGCGCGGCCGCGACCTCCTGATCATCGACGACGTTTTCACCACCGGCACCACGGTCAGCGAGTGTGCACGCGTCCTGCGCCGCGCCGGCGCCGCGCGCGTCCTGGTGGCCACCGTGGCGCGCGCGCTCAAGCCGGAGGTCGAGCGCGTGCTGCCGCCGCACGCTACGTTTGACGCGGTCCCGCCGCCGGTGCGGGCCGCGCATGCCTGAGGGAAGGAGAGGCTGGGGACCCATGAGCACGGCCAGGTTGATGCGCAGTCACCAACACGACATCGCTCCGCCGAGCCGCGTCATCGGCAGCACCATGCACGCCCCCGTGCTGGTGCTGAACGCCTCCTACGAGCCCATCAACATCTGCGCGGCGCGCCGCGCCGTCGTGCTGGTGCTGAAGGGCGTCGCCATCACCGAGGAGGTGAACGGCCACTACCTGCACGCCGCCCGCCTTACCATGCGCGTGCCCTCGGTGATCCGCCTGCTCGAGTATCGCCGCATCCCCCACCAGACGCGCGCCCTCTCCCGCAAGAACATCCTGCTGCGCGACCGCAACACCTGCCAGTACTGCGGTGTCGTGCTCCCGGCCAGCGACCTGACCCTCGACCACGTGGTCCCGCGCTCCCGCGGCGGCGCCTCGACCTGGGAAAACCTCGTCGCCTGCTGCCACCCCTGCAATCGCCGCAAGGGCAACCAGCTCTCGCACGAAGCCGCGATGGCGCTGCTGCGCGAGCCCCGCTCCTTTAACCTCCACACCAGCCGCCACATCATCCGCATGCTCGGACGCTCCGACGCCAAGTGGCGGAAGTACCTCTTTTATTGAGTCATTAACGCATTGAGCCATTTCCTCATTGAGCCATTGCGTCATTGAAAGCACGATACGCAGTCATTCAATGACCAAATGACTCAATCACTCAATCACCCAATTACCCAATTACTCAATCTTTCTGGTGTTCGTGCGCGGCTGACCCCGGCCCACCCACCCACCAGAACTCCAGCCGCTGCGGCGCGAAGTCGCCCAGCCGCACCACGCGCCGCCCCGTGAGGCGCGCGCGCAGCGCCGCCTCCGACCCCGCCCGCCCCACCACGATGTGCTCGCCCGCCGGCACCTCGCCGCGGTCGTAGTTCGGGATCGCCTGGTTGCGATAAAAGTTCAGCCCATACTCCACCTGCCGCGTCGCCCCGAAGACGGCGACCGGCTGGCGCCGGATTTCGATGCGCGCGATCTCCTGCGCCACCGGCCGGGCGCTCAAGGTCGCGTCGAGCGACGGTCCCGCAATCCGCTGCACCCACCCCACCGCGATCACGATCGGCACCAGCGTGGCAAAGCGCAGCAGCCGGTATCCCTGCGCCCGCACCGTCCACACCACACCCACGCACGCCGCCGCCGCCGTGATCCCCGCTAGGAGCATCGCCGCCCGCGGCATCGCCAGGTGAAGCAACCGGTAGGGAAGCAGGATCGTCGCCAGCAGCATCCCCGCGGCCAGCAGCGCGTGCGGCACGAGCAAGGCAAGCCCCGCAGGCCGCGCCGCGCTCTGGCGTTGCTCCAGCCACTGCGCCAGCAGCAGGGTCCACGCCGGGATCGCCGGCAGGATGTATCCCGGCAACTTCGACTGCGAGAGCGAAAAGAAGATCACCGGCGCCACCGCCCACAGCACCAGGAAGAGCGTCAGGCGATCGCGCGCGGCATCCGCGTCCGCCGCCGGTTGGGGACGCCGGCGAAGCGTTCGCACCGCCTCCACGAAGGCCGCCACGCCGTACACCGTCCACGGCGCCAGTCCCGCCAGCAACACCGGCAGGTAGTACCAGAACGGCTGCGGATGGCGAAAGAGGTTGCTGGAGAAGCGCTCCAGGTTGTGTTCGAGAAAAAAGGCGCGCAGGAACGCGTGCGTGCGCACTTCCACCGCCCAATACCACGGCACGGTTACGACCAGGAACACCAGCACGCCCGGCCACCACAGCGTGCGCAGCAGGAGGCGCGGCTCGCGGCGCAGCAGCGCGAACAGCACAATGATGATCACCGCCAGTCCCGGCGCCACCGGCCCTTTCGCCAGCGCCGCCAGCGCCAGGAAGAAGTAGAAGCCGATCAGCCAGCCGTGCCGCGGCCGCTGCGGATCGAACTCGTCGTACCAGGCAAACCAGCAGAGCATGCCGATGGCGAAATTCGCGGCCAGCGGCATGTCGGTGGAAGCGCCCACGAAGCCGATGATCCCCGCCGTCGCGGCGGTGATCAGCGCCGCATCCAGGGCGCACGCCCAGCGGCGGCGCGCAAACAAGTAAATCGCCAGCACCAGCAGCGTCGCCGAGAAGGCCGAAGGCAGCCGCGCCGCCCAGTCCCCCACGCCCGCCAGGCGGTAGGCGGCCATCGCCTCCCAGTAATACAGCGCCGGTTTTTCCAGCCACGGCGCGCCGTTCAGCGTGGGGAGAATCCAGTCGTGCCGCTCCCACATCTCGCGCGCAATCTGCGCGTAGCGCGGCTCGTCGGCCCCGGTCAGCCCAAAACCCGCCGCGCCGTAGAAGAAGAGGAAGGCACAGAAGGCGAGCACTACCGCGAGGTCGTAGGCGACGCGCCGCCGCCCCCTCAACGCCTCCGCCGTGGCTCCCGGCTGGCTAATGGCGGCCTCCCCGCAGCGGGCGCAGCAGCGCGTACCCGCTGACCACCACCCACGCCACCTCCATTACCACGAACCCGAGCTGGAAGGGGCGCAGCGCGATGTAGGCGAGAATCCCCGACCCGAAAACGTTCAGCACGTTGTAGGTGGGTTGCGCGGCGTCCATCCAGCGCAGTTGATGTCCGACGTAAGCGATGAGGATCAGCAGGGCGCCGGTAAACGACACCAACTGCGTCGCGAGCGTGGGATGCATGGCGCTGATTGTACAAGCAGCCGTGCCCGGGAAGCGGGGCGCGGCGCCGGTCGCGGTGGCTCTCCCGGCTGGCTATCAGCGATCCAGCTTATCGCTTATAGCTTACGGCTTATAGCTTACTGCTTATAGCTGTCTTCCCGCTGCCCCCGCCGGGCATCGCAGCGCACGCGCAGTTGTGCCAGCACGCGTTCGCTGGCCACGCTGAGCGGCCCGTCGATGGCGAAGCCGCTGGCGCACTCGTGCCCGCCGCCGCCGAAGTGTTCGGCGACGCAGGCCACGTTCAGCGCGCCCTTGCTGCGCAGGCTCACCCGCCAGCGTCCGTCCGCCAGCTCGCGGAAAAACACCGCCACCTCCACTCCCGCGATGCCCAGCGCGTAGTTCACCAGCCCTTCGCAGTCTTCCTCGAGCGCGTCGCACCGGGCCATGTCGTCGCGGGTCACGAACATCGTGGTCAGCGCGCCGTCGCGTTGCAGGTTGCGCAGCGCCGCCCCCAGCAGCCGCATCTTGGAGAGCGGGTTCGCAAAGTAGACGCTCTGCGCGATCCGCACCGGGTCGGCGCCGCAGCGCACCAGTTCCTGCGCCAGCGCGAAGGTGCGCTGGTTGGTGCCGCTGAAGGCAAAGGAGCCGGTATCGGTGAGCACCGCGGTGTACAGGCAGGTGGCGATTTCCGGGGTGATGGTGGTCCCCGCCTGCCGCGCCAGCCGGTAGATCATCTCCGCCGTGGCGCAGGCGCTGGGATCGATCCAGTTGACCTGCGCGAACGGCCGCCCGCTATGGTGGTGGTCGATGTTGATGAGGAAGTGGCGCTCCAGCCCCTCGACCCGCGTGCGCTGCACACTGTCGCACTCCAGGATGATGGCGCCGTCGCACGGGCCGTGGACGTGCCCCACCTGCTCCACCTGGTCGGCGAAGGGCAGCGGGTGATAGATGACGGGGACGCCGTCGCGCAGCACCACGCGCGTGCGCTTCCCCATCTGCCGCAGCACCTGGCTGCAGGCGAGCAGCGACCCGATCGCGTCGCCGTCGGGACGCGCGTGCGACGTCAGCACAAAATGTTCCCGCTGCTCGATCTGCCGCAATACTTCCGTGAGCATTCCCGCCTCGCCTTACCCCGGAAAAGCCGCGTCCCGCCCGACTTTGCGCCGTCAGCGCCGTTTCTTGATGCGGTCCAGAAGCTGCTCAATTCTAGCCCCGGATTGCTCCGACCTGTCCAGTTCAAAAATCAGTTCCGGCGGATGCCGCAGCCCCAGCCGTTCCGCCAGCGTGTGACGAACGTAACTCTTGGCCGAGAGCAGGCCGGCCAGCGCCGCCCGCGCCTGCGCCTCGTCCCCGTGTACCTGCACGAAGACGTACGCCGATTTGCCGTCGGGAAGAAGGTGGACCTCCGTCACCTCCGCCGGCAGCACCCGCGGGTCGGTGAGTTCCCCCTCCACGATGGTGGCGATCTCCTCGCGCAGCGCCACCCCCAGCCGCTCGTAGTGATGTTGGCGTCCCCGCTGTTCGGGCATCTCGTTCTCGCATCCACCGGCGGCGGACTCGCGCCGCGGACTTGCTGTTGAGGATAGCACCGTGCCCGCAGCCGTTAGCACTTAGCCACTGCGACTTGTGCCCCAGCGGAAGGTGCCCCCTGGTAGCTAGCAGCTAGCAGCCAGCAGCTAACTGCTAAGTGCTAAGTGCTTAAGTGGGGCGGCACTGGGCTTATCTACGGGAATCTATCAAGAGGTTCCGCCGCCAGTGCTGGAGGCCTCGTCGAAGGCGGCTTGCCGTAGGTCATCGTTCGCCAGAGCCACTCTGTCGGACCGAAGCGGTAGTGCGCGAGCCACCACTGGCTAAGTGGCACTTGGAGAGCGAAGATCGCGACCGAAAGGACGAATAGCGCCGCCAGGTGAATGCGCGCAAAGAGTCCGCCGCCATAGCCGTAGAAGATGGTTGTGCAGACGATGGTCTGCAGCAGGTAATTCGACAGCGCGGTACGGCCGATCGCGGCGAACGGCATCATGCGCCGCCGCCAGGTTTCGTTCAGAAACAGCAGCGCGACCGCACAGGCGTACGCCATGCTCAGCGTCGGCCGGGCGAAGAGGTGGAGCGTCACGGTGATGACCATCAGCGTGGTGGGGCCGCCGAGGGACGGCCGCGCTAGGACGATATGTTGCAGCCAGGTGGCTGCGACGTTCGCTGGTATGCCGATCAACAGCCCGAGCAGCAGCGCTCTGCGTAGCCGCCGGCGGTTCCCCGCCGGGTCCTGAAGGATGCCTTGGCGAAAAACCCACAGGCCGAGCAGGAAGATGGGGAAAGTGAGCACCACGGCGCCCGGCTGTATCTTGTCGACTTGCGGCAATTCCTGCAGGCGTTGGCGAAAGATTTGGACGTAGTTGCCCGTCTGATATATCTGGATTGCCTTCCGCCGCTCTGACTGCTTTTTCTTTTCGTCTTCCGCGTGGCGTTTTCTGCCCTCTTCGAGGCGTTGCGGCGTTTGCGGTTTGGCCATCCGGAACAGCATGTAACCGGACATGCCGGCCCCCGGTAACAGCATCAGCAAAAGCACCCAGCGCAGGATGGTTTTGTTCTGCCGTTTGCGGAACAGAATGAGCAGAAACCCGCCCAAGCCGTACGTCACCAGGATGTCGCCCCACCAGAACAGCAGCTGGTGCAGTGCGCCGAGCAAGATCAGAGCTTCAAGACGGCGGCGATAAGTCGGAACAAAGCGTGCTTGCCTCGACTCAGCGCGCGTGAACTGCAGCACGAATCCAACCCCGAACAAAAATGCGAAGAGCGTGATGAATTTGCCCTGGATGAACGTATCGACAAAGGCCTGCACCCAGAAATCGGTGCGCGTCTGCCACACCAGGCTCGGGCGCATGTAGGCGTCGAACGGACCCGCAAAGCCGCGCATGTTGGCAGCGATAATGCCGAACAGCGCCAGCCCACGCAGCGCGTCGATGAGCGCGATGCGCTCCTCCGGCTGGACCGGTCCATACGACTCGGCAGCCTGCTCCGGCGTGCTGCGCGTCGGCGCCATGAGCACCGCCGTGGACGGTTCCAGGGAAGGCGCTGCGGCTACAACATCCTCGGGCATAGCCCCGCATCTTAAGGCTGAATGGCTGTGGATTGGCAAAGGAAAGAAGTAACTGTTGTGAAATCCTCTTCTCACCAGTTACGCCCCGCTGGATCCGGATTTCGATGGCGTGCTTCAGGTGCACTCGCTATGTCTGCCGGCGGTCAGGATCGCTCTCGCCTACCAGGGCAGCGCTAAATGCTAACTGCTAAATGCTAATTGCTGCGCCAGACAGAACCGCGCAGCACCGGAGTCCGGGCCAGTTACCAGGGGCGGGGCTGGAGGCGAACAAACGGCGCAAGCTGGTGAGAAGAGCTGTTATCGACAATCACAGACAACCGTGCAGTTGTGGCACTAAACTGCCTTGTATGAGGCCGCCCCCCAGCTCTCATTGTCTATTCCTCGCCGCAGTCATGATGTTTATAGTTCTGACCGGTTGCGGTTCCGGCAACAATATTGTTCCCTCTTCGCAGCCGCCGCAGTCGAGCGCACCGGACGCTCTTGCGTATGCATCTGCCCTATCCAGGAACTTCGTCGGGGTGCAAGTGAAAGGGGCGAACGCAGCATCGAGCACAGGCTCGCCATACAGCACGGCCCAAGTCACGCGAGCCGTAGCAGCGGCCGGCAATTTGCTGTTCGTGCTCACGGCGCAGGGTGCCAACACCGATACCGGCGCAGCGATTTCCGTCTACAGGGTAGACACTTCCACCGGAGCGGTGGCGCTGCTCGCGACGCACAACGACGCTCAGTACGCGGACTGGATCATCCCTAATTCAACCGGCGCGTTCCTCTACGCGCTCGGCGGTTCTTCGTTATACGGATTCGCGGTGGACGCGAACAGCGGCGCGTTTACCCCTGTTCCGGGCTCGCCCTACTCCGCCCCTGTGTTCTATGACTTAATCATTTACAAGCCGATGGTCTCGCCTGACGGCGCGTGGGTTTGCATCTCGGTTCCGGGTCAAAACGCGCCAGCAGTGGGACGTTGTTACCGCCGTGATGGCAACACCGGCGCTCTACCGGAGTTCCCCAACTTCGTGGCATCGTTTAACGCGCTGCCGGTCGATGTCGCCTTCACGCCGAACTCGGCCTTCATCGTGAACATCAGGCGCGGCCCTCCCGACATGCTGTACGTCTCGCCTACCCCTGGTACAGGCGGGAATGAGCACAGCATCGCGCTCGGGATCACCGGTTCGGACGAGCGTTTAGCCGTTCATCCCAGTGGTGGATTCGTCGCCGTCGCAGTCTCGAACGCGAACGAGAATACCGTAGAGGTTTTTAGTCTCGACGCGAGCGGTAATCCTGCGCTTGCTGGCTCCTCTTCAGTCAGTAATGGGGGAACCGCGATGAACGCGACGGTCGCCTTCTCCCGGTCGGGGCAGTATCTGTTCGCCAACAGCACTTCCGGCATCGCGGTGTTCTCGTTCAGTAACGGCACACTGACCCCACTCGGCGCACCCGTTGCCCCGCCTGCGCTCGGCAATTTTGGCGGCGGTCCAAATGGGTTCGTGGCCACATTCTGAGCGCGAAAGCGAGCGCAGCGACGCTGAACTGTGTCATTGGCGAGAAATCCCCTTCTCACCAGTGACGCCCCGCTGGATTCGGATTTCGATGGCGTGCTTCAGGCGCACTTGCTTTGTCTGCCGGCGGTCAGGATCGCTCTCGCATACCAGGGCAGCGCTAAGTGCTAACTGCTAAGTGCTAATTGCTAACTGCTAACTGCTACAGGAAGTCCACAAACGCGTCGGTCACGTCGGCGCCGTGGTCGTTGGCGATGCGCGTGGCTTCGCGTTCCACGTTGCGCATCAGCCCGTCGAGGTAATCGCGCGAGCTGGAAATGCCCACCACCCCCAGGGTCGCCCGCTGCCAGGCGTTGTCCGGGTCCAGCTCGGCCACGGCCACGTTAAAGTGCGCGCGCAGGCGGTCTTTCAGCGAGCGCACCACCTGCCGCTTGTCTTTCAGGGAATGCGCCGCTTCGATGCGGAGTTCGAGCGTGAGGTAGGCAATCGGCATGCGCTCGAAACTAGAAACTAGAAACTCGAAACTCGAAACTGCCCCTACGCCATCGCCTCGGCGGCGATGCGCTCGGTGACAAACGCCTCAATCACGTCCCCGATCTTCACGTCGGCGTAGTTCTGGATGGCGATGCCGCACTCCTGGCCGTTCCGGACTTCGCCGACGTCGTCCTTGAAGCGCCGCAGCGACCCCACCTTGCCCTTGAACACCACCACGCTGTCGCGCAGCAGCCGCACTTCCGAGTCGCGCTTCAGGCTGCCGTCCTGCATGTAGCAGCCGGCGATGGTCCCGACCTTGGGAATACGGAACGTCTCCCGCACCTCGGCGCGCCCCAGGTAGGTCTCCTTGATGACCGGCTCCAGCAGTCCGGTCATGGCCTTCTTGATCTCATCCTGCAGCTCGTAAATGATCGAGTGCAGGCGGATGTCCACCTTCTCCTGCTCCGCCATGTCCTGCGCCTTGCGCTCCGGGCGCACGCTGAAGCCGATGATGATGGCGTTCGACGCCGAGGCCAGCAGCACGTCGGTTTCGGTGATCGCGCCTACGCCGGCGTGCAGCAGCTTGATCTTCACCTTCTCGCTCGACAGCCGTCCCAGCAGGTCGCGGATCACTTCCACCGACCCTTGCACGTCGCCCTTCAGGATGATGGGCAGCTCTTTGACGCCCGCCGTCTTGATCTGTTCCGCCAGGCCTTCCAGCGACACCCGCGACGACTTCGCCAGCGTCGCTTCCCGCGCCTTGCCCTCGCGATACTCCGAGACCTCGCGCGCCCTTTCGCGCTCCACCACCACGAACTGGTCGCCCGCCTGCGGCAGCCCTTCCAGACCGAGGATCTCCACCGGCGTGGCCGGCGGCGCCTCGGCCACCGTGTCGCCGCGCTCGTCGAGCATCGCCCGCACCTGCCCCCAGGTGTTCCCGACCACTAGGTATTCCCCGGCCCGGAGCGTCCCGTTCTGCACCAGCACCGTCGCCACCGGGCCGCGTCCGCGGTCCAGCTTGGCTTCCAGCACCGTGCCCGAAGCCGAGCGCCCGGGGTTGGCCTTCACTTCCTGCAGGTCGGCCACCAGGCAGATCATTTCCAGCAGCAGGTTCAAGTTGGTCTTCTGCTTGGCCGAAACGTCCACGAACACCGTGGTGCCCCCCCACGCTTCGGGCAGCAGCCCGCGATCGGCGAGTTGCTTCTTCACCCGCTCGGGCAGGGCGTCGGGCTTGTCGATCTTGTTCACCGCCACGATGATCGGCACCTTCGCGGCCTGCGCGTGGTCGATGGCTTCCAGCGTCTGCGGCATCACCCCGTCGTCGGCCGCCACCACCAGCACCACGATGTCGGTCACCTTGGCGCCGCGCGCGCGCATGCGCGTGAAGGCTTCGTGGCCCGGCGTATCGATGAACATGATCTGCCGCCCCAGCGCCGGCGAGTTGGTGTCCGTGATCTGCACCTTGTAGGCGCCGATGTGCTGCGTGATGCCCCCCGCTTCGCCGCCCGCCACGTTGGCTCACGCGAATCGAGTCCAGCAGCGTCGTCTTGCCGTGGTCCACGTGGCCCATGATGGTCACCACCGGCGGACGCGTGGCCAGCCCGCCGCTCTCCTCCGCGGCCGCGCCTTCCGGCGCCATGTCTTTCGCCGCCTGATCTTCGAAGCTGATCACGCTGGTTTCGGCGCCGAAAAAGCGCGCCATCTCGCTGGCCAGTTCCTGGTCCAGCGTCTGGTTGATGGTGGCAAAGACGCCGCGCCCCAGCAGCCGCGCAATCAGGTCCTTGGCGCGGATGCCGAGTTTTTCCGCCAGGTCTTTCACGCTGACGCCTTCGGTGATTTCGATGGCGCGCGTGATCGGCTGCGGCTCGTTCGACGCCATCAGCCGCGGCGGCGGCACGAAGCCCTTCATCGGGCCTTCCTTCACCCCGCGCGGCACGTAGCGCTGGCCCGGCCGGCGCGCTGGCCCGCCCGGACGCGCCGTGCGTCCCGGCGCCGGCGCTATCCCGGCTGCCCCCATGGGCCGCGGCCCCCCGGGCCCCATGCCGGGTCGGGGCGTGGTCGGATGCTGGCGTCGCCCGGTGGGTCCCAGCGACGACGGACGTGCGCCCGGCATCGGCGGCCGGCGCTGGAAAATCGGTTGTCCCGGCACTGGACGCCCGGGTTGCGAGCGGGCTGCCATCGGCTGCCCCAGGGCCGCCGGACCGCCCGGACGCCGCGCAATCGGCATGCCCGGCAGCGGTGCCAGCGGCGCTAGATACACCGGTCGCGGACCGGTTTGCGGCACGATGACGCGCCGCTGCACTTCCGGGATGACCCGCGCTTCCGGTGGAGCAGCCGGAGGCTGCACGGCTGCTGGCGGAAGTGCGGGCAGTACGGGAGGCGGCGCGGCAGGCGCTTCCGGGAGACGCGGCGCGGCGGGCGTCGTTGCTGCCGGACGCACCGGAGCTGCTGGCGGCGCGATGACGGGCGCCGCCGCCGGCCGTTCGACGGCGGGCGCGGCGGGAGCTGCCACCACTATGCGCGCGGCCGGCGCCTTGGGTTCGATTACGAGCGGTGGGGCCGCGGGCGCGGCGATCGGCGCCGCCTTGATGGCCGGCGCGGGCGCCACCAGACGCACTGCCGCCGGTGGGGCCGCGGGACGCGTGGGAACGGCCGGCACTGCGGGCGCGGCCGCCCGGGGCAGCGCTATCGGCGGTTGGGCTTGCTGCGTGATCGCCTTCAGCACGTCGCCCGGCTTGGAGATCTTCGACAGGTCAAACTTCGTTTTGATCTCATCGGCCGCCGGACGCGTACTTGTCCGCGTCTCTTTCGCTCTTTCGCTCTCGGCCTGGCGCGCAAAGTGCTGTCGTACTCGCTCCGCTTCGTCCACTTCCAGGGAGCTGGAGTGCGTCTTCTTTTCGGTGACGCCCACCGCGGTCAGGACGTCAAGAATCGCCTTGCTCTTGACCTCCAGTTCCCGCGCCAGATCGTTGATTCGAATCTTCAACATTCCGCCTTCTTGCCTCGCCCGTAGGTGCCGACTATGTCTTCATTGCAGCCTCACGGAATTATTTCTTGATTTTACGATCTTGTGATTTCGCCAAATCGCCAAATCGCCAAATCACTAAATCGCAAATCGCAAATCACAAATCGCAAATCACAAATCGCAAATCACAAATCGCAAATCACAAATCGCAAATCACAAATCAGCTCTGGCCCGGCTCGTTCTTCGGAACCTGTTCTTCAGTTGGCGGCGCGGCCTCCGCCGCCGGCGTACTCACGACGCCCGCTTCGGTCGCCGGGGCCTCTGCGTCCAGCTCCTGCGCCGGCTCGGCGCTCGCCTCCGCGGCCGGGGACGCGGCCGTGATTTCTTCGCCTGGTTCCGCCGTCTCCGGAGCCGCCGCTCCGCCCTCGGCGCCCGCCGGTTCCTCCGCCTCGGCAACGGCCGCGGCTTCGCCGGCGGGAGCTGCTTCCGCTTCCTCCGCCGGCGCCGCTTCGCCGCCTTCGAGGCTGGCGAAAAATTCGTTGACCGCCACGCTGATCTTCTCCACCGTCTTGGGCCCGATGCCGGGAATGGCTTCCAGCTGCTCCGGCGTCATGTCGGCCAGCGCTTCCACCGTCGTAATCCCCGCCTCCGTCAGCTTCGCCGTCACGCCCTCGCCCAGGGCGGGCACGCGGTCCAGCGGCGTGCTGGTGCCGACCAGCGCCTGCATCTGCTGCTCGACCTCCTGCCGCTTTTCCTCTTCGCTCTTGATGTCGATCTTCCAGCCCAGCAGCTTCGCCGCCAGCCGCACGTTCTGGCCCTTCTTGCCGATGGCCAGCGACAGCTGCGTATCGTCGACGATCACCTCCAGCTGCTTCTCGCCCGCGTCGGCCACGCTCACCCGCGACACCTTGGCTGGCTGCAGCGCTTTCTCCGCGAAGGTGACCGGGTCTTCGTGGTACTCGATGATGTCGATCTTCTCGCCGCGCAGCTCGCGGATGATCGACTGCACCCGCATCCCCTTCATGCCCACGCAGGCGCCCACCGCGTCCACGTCCTTGTCTTTCGACAGGACCGCGATCTTGGTGCGCTCGCCGGCTTCGCGTGCGATGGCGCGGATCACCACCGTGTTGTCGTAGATCTCCGGCACTTCGGTCTGGAACAGGTGCTGTACCAGTTCCGGCGCCGCGCGCGACACCACCACCTGCGGCCCCTTCGACGCCTTCTCCACGTTCTTGATCACCACCCGCGCCCGCTCGCCCACGGCAAACGCCTCCAGCCGCGATTGCTCCCGGCGCGGCATGCGCGCCTCGGCTTTGCCGATGTCGAAGATCACGTCCGGGCCTTCGACCCGCTTCACCGTGGCGTTCACAATCTCCCCCACCCGCCCGATGTATTCGTTGTAGATGGTGTCGCGCTCCGCCTCGCGCACCTTCTGGAAGATCACCTGCTTGGCCAGCTGCGCCGAAATCCGCCCCAGCCCGCTAGGGTTGGCCATCTCGTGGGTGGCGCGCAGGGTGCGGGTTTCGCCCCCGACCTCGACATTGGGATCGAGCTTGCGCGCTTCTTCCAGCGCGATCTGCGCGTTCGGGTCTTCGACCTGTTCCGGCGTCTCCACCACCGTCTTCACCGCATAGACGGTGATCGCGCCCGTGTCCTTGTTCAGCTCGGCGCGCAGGTTTTCCAGGGTCTTGAGCGACTTGCGGGTGGCGATCACCATGGCGTCTTCCACCGCGCTGACCACTATCTGCGGGTCGATGCCCTTCTCGCGACTCAGCAGCTCGATATTGTTGTACAGCTCACTGGCCATTTAAATCCCGCTTCTCGCTCTTAGCTTTTGGCTCCCGGGTTTGATTCCTCAGAATTCCGGCACCAAGTTCGCCCGGTCAATGTTCGCGAACTCAATTTCCACCTGGTGCAACGGCGGCACGCCGCCCTTTTTCTTCTGCGATGTCCGCAGCTCCAGCGTCAGCCGCCCGTCCTGGAACTTCTCCAGGCGGCCTTCGAAAGCCTTCTGCCCGGCCACCGCTTCGCGCGTCACCAGCTTGACGCGGCTGCCGACAAAGCGCTCCCAGTCGCGCGCCCGCAGCAGCTTGCGGTCCAGCCCCGGCGACGTGACCTCCAGCGTGTAGCTGGCGCCCGGCACCACGTCTTCGACGTCGAGGATGGTGCTCACCTCGCGGCTGACGTTGGCGCAATCGTCATGCGTCACGCCCGACGGTTCGCGATCGATGGCGAGGCGCAGCCGGCGGCTCTTGCCGCCACCGCGCAGCTCCACCTCGACGATCTCCAGGCCGTAATCGCGCGCCACCCGCTCCGCAATCTCGCGGACCCGCTCTTCTATGTTGCCTGCCATGAGCGACTTGGCCGACGACCACCGGCTTCCTGGTATCGTGCGCGAAGAGCCAAAAATAAAGTGGGCTCTCGCCCACTGGTGTGCTTCGCCGAAAAGCCACGGCCGGCTAGAGCCCTACATGCCAGCCTGACACGCAGTTACCAATTCCTGATTCTACGCCGCCGGGAGGCAAAAGACAATTGGGAGATCGGGCGATCGGGAGATCTGGCGACCGGGGGAGCGGCTGCTACTCGTAGCGCAGCGCGACCATGGGATCGACGCGCATGGCACGCCGTGCCAGCACGTAACCCGCCAGGGCGGCGACGAGTGCCAGCCCGGCGGTGAGGCTGGCGACGAGCCACAGATCCAGCTGCACCACGCCAAACAGGACCGAGGTCAGGACGCGGGTCAGCGCCAGCGCCAGCGGCCGCGACGCCCGGCACCGCGGCCAGGCGCTCGACCGCGCGCGCGTAAAAGGCGGCGCGCAGGATCTGCGTCGTGTACTTCTTCTCCGGCAGCGTGACCCGCAGCGAGAGCGTGCGCTCCGCGTCGTATCCTGGATAACGCTCCGCCAGGTGCCGGAAGCCTTTCACCATCAGCCCGGCGCCCACCAGGAGCACCAGCGCCAACGCCACCTCGGTCACCATCCAGCAGCCCCCGCAAGCGCCGCCGCACCGGCACCGCCGACGAGCCCCGCACCCCTTCCTTCAACGCGTCATTCAGGTCGGGGGAGAGGGAAGCGTGCAGCGCCGGAAGCAGCCCGGAAACCGCGCCGGTCAGGAGGGCCACGGCGGCGGTAAACGCCACCACGGCGCCATTGAGGCGAATGTTCTTGATCCCGGCAATGTGCTCCACGATGAAGGGAGCCAGGTCGCGGTAGTTCGCCGGCGCCATGCCGATGCCGTCGGCGTGGCCGGGCAGGGTTTCGGCGACATAGAAAAGGCGGTCCAGGTCGGCGAACGGCAGCGGCCGCAGCACCATGGGAACCAGCGTGCTGTACACCGTGCTGTTGGCGCCAATCCCCAGCGCCAGCGCCAGGACCGCCACCCTGCGCAGGGCGCGCAGGGCATAGCGCACGTCCTGCAGCCAGTTGTTCATCAGCGACTCCAGAATGGCTGTGGCGCGGGATTCTCAAGCCTCAGAGTTGCACGCGCTGTGCCGTGCGACACGCATGCAAGTGCCTGACGGGCAAGGACGATCAGGTCAAGACCGGGGCGACTGGTGTGCGCCCCTGGGATGCCACCGCCCGGAAATGAAACCCGCGCCCGCCGCCCCCGCCGGGCTTGTTCCGTTTTCGGAACAAGAATGAGGAACCTGCCGCGCCCCGGGCGCCGGAGTGTTATCCGATGAGGATGCACTTTCGTGCCAGGTTTCTCTCCCCCCTCGAAAAACAGATTGCCGGCCTGGTTTCGGAAGGACTGGCCAACGCGGAAATCGCGCAGCAACTCGGCTTCGCCGAGCAGACCGTCAAGAAGCATGTGCACAACATCTATCGCAAACTGAAGGTGAACCACCGGCAGGCGGTGGCGCGCCTCTGCAAGGAACCGCACCACTAGCGTGCCTGTTCCGAATCTGGAACAAGAGCGGGATCGGCTCATCGGGAGATCGGTTCATCGGCTCATCGGAAAACCTAGATCCTTCGGGCGCCCGCCGGCGGGCGGCGATACGCCGCTAGCGTACCTGTTCCGAAACTGGAACAAGAGCGCAACGGCGTGGTGCCCCTTGCTCACTGAGACAACATGCCGCGCGGATCAGAAGCGGCCTTACAATCGGAACTTACCTGCGCCACACTCGTGGAAGAGCCTGGTCTTAGGACGACCGCCATGTGGCGGCTTAGGCGGGTCGGCCTAAACAAGGGTTAGACGTCACGAAAGTGGAGGAGGCGCTAATGGCAGCGCAAATCCCAGCTCGCAACACCTCGAAGTATGCCGGGCAGTATGCCGGCACGTTCGACTCTCAACGGATCGTCGAGATCTTCGCGGACTCTTACAGGATTGCACTTTCCTCGAAGAATCCTGACACGGCAGGGGATCGATTTGCCCTAGCTGTCGAGACATATCATCAGCTCATGTCCATGGGGTCATCTGCCGACGTGCGCGCGTCGGTGCAACAGGCGATGGAAAAGCTGGTCGAGTTGTTTCCGGCACAGGTCGTAGCGAACGAGGCCGTTGGACTACGCGAAAAGGCGCGAAAGTTGAAGACACCGCGGAAGCAGCTTGACCTTCTTCGCCGAGCGCGTGAAATCGTGGATCGCGGCCTAACCGAACATCCATCCAGTTCAGTGCTTCAGGCGGCGGTGGCCGAATTGCGAACAGAGATTTCTCAGTCAGAGGCCGCGGTAAAGGAGTCTTCACGATGAATGATAAGTCGCTATGCCGCATCGGAGTTTTCTACGACGGTTCATATTTCACCTATGCGCGAAGATACCTGTACTTTCAGCGTGAACTCGGTTGGCTTGAATTTCGCGCCTTCCATGGCTTGCTCGAAAGTTACATCCGCAATCTGGAGCAAGGCTACAATCATTACCGTGTCGTTTACGCGGCATGGTTTCAGGGGATGTTCAGTTCGGGGCAATCCGATGAGCGTCGTCTCAAGACAGACCGGAACTTGGACCATGACCTCATGCATGCGGGTATTGAGACGAGATACTCCCCCATGCCACAGACCGGGAACGCAGAAAAAGGCTCTGACGTGGCATTAGCCATTGACGCCATGCAAGTTGGGCTTGAGGGGAAAATAGACATTGCGGTGCTGGTTACGGGCGACGGCGACTTCGTTCCATTGGTGCGAGCCCTGATGAAGCAAGGCGTCCGAGTCATGGCGGCATACTTTGACTACAAGGAAGGCGAATACAAAGGCTTCATCAATGAGCGTCTGAAGAATGTCTGCAACTATACCTTAAGCGTTATCGAGATGGAGAAAGACAAAGACTTCAAGGCAACGTTCAAAGGACTGTTCAGAAAGCCGGACGAAAAGAAGATCGAGTAATGCCGCTAATTTGGGCCGTCGGTTGTTTCAGGTTCTGCTCAACACCCAGGGCGTGGCATAACAAGTCGCTGCAGCGGCCAGCGGCTGCGCCGCTGGGGCAGCTAGCCGGCTTGATTCCTATAGGGTCGGATTGACAATCTCATTGGACTTGCGCCGCCGCTGCCGCTGGGTCTTGACCGTTATGCCTATCAGGAGGGAGATTCGTCGTGGGGCTGTTCGGATTCGGCAAGGCGCCGAAACGTATCGAAGGAAGCATCGGATATTTCGGGCTGGAGGACTGGTGGCTGACGGCCTTCAGCGACGGCGAACGGCATTACATCCAAACGACGTTCCAGCCGCTTGGTTCCTCAGGTGATTCGTTGACTTCTGGAGCGATTAGCTACACGAATCAGACAGCAGTCGGGCTGCTCGGGGCGCTCGCCGGTTGGTTCGGGAAGCCAGAGGATCGCCCGATCGCGCACAGGATTCTGGACAAGGCTGCGGAGCTCTCAAGAAGCGCGCCGGTGTTAGACGTCCACTTCTTGTATCAACAGATGATCGAGATCTACTACAAGGACCGCGACAAACCAGAGTACATGGATAGAGCTGTGGAGGCTTGCAGGCAGCAGATTGCACTTGCGCCGCGCGTCGCGGACGCGTTTAAGGCAGAGTATGGTGACTCGCCGCTGCCTGCTCACAAAGGGTACGAGCAGCTAGCGATCATCCTGGAGAAAGAAAAGTGCTTCCAGGATGTGATCGCGTTGTCGGGCCAGGCAGAGTCCGAAGGATGGGCAGGGGACTGGGCTCGTAGAGTTGAGCGCTGCGAGAAGAAGCTGGAGAAGGCATAACAAGCGGATCGAGCAGACAGGGCGCATCATTCCCAGACGAGCAAGACCGGCTCGTCTGGGGCACCCCCTCCTGGAATTGTGGTTGTCTGGGCCACCCGCCGCATGACCATGCAGCACTCATCCTGCGGTTGGCCGGTGATGTGCCGTGCCTACGGCACTCGAGCTTTCTTATGGAGCTGACCCAGGGCTCACGCCCTGGGCTAATCTATGCCGCCCGCGTGCGCGGGCTGGGGTAGCCGGCGCAATGGCCGTTGCGCATGAGTCAGGCATCCCCACGTTGGGTGATCGGGGGATCGGTTCATCGGAGAACTCTAGGTTCTGCGGGCGCAAAAGCGGCGCCGGCGATGCGGCGGTAAGGTGCATGTTCTGAAAGTGGAACAAGAGGGCATCATTCCCAGACGAGCAAAACCGGCTCGTCTGGGGCACCCCCTTGTCATTGGGAGATCGGGAGATCGGTTCATCGGCTCATCGGGAAGCGACCTTCCGACCGGGGCACCTGGGGGTCGGGAAGGGCGGTCGCTGGCCTGCGGCTGGCGGGTGATGTGCCGTGCCTACGGCACTCGGGTCTATTTCAAACAACCGTTTCCCGGCGTTGAAACGCCGGGCTTTCCTATATCGCGCCTACGGCGCTCAGGACGGGAGCGACTACTTGTTTGGAATTGCTCGGCGTCCTCTGCGCGGCGATCTTGCCGTCGTGTCATTCCCAGACGAGCAAAACCGGCTCGTCTGGGGCACCCCCCGGCAGTTCTCAGTACCCAGTTCTCAGTTCTCCGAAGAAGCCGTGAAACCTCCGGAGCGGCGCTCCGGCTGGACGGCCGAGGGCGGCCGTCCCTACACAAGCAGACGGAACCCAGATCCCTCGCTGCGCTCGGGATGACAAGAACAGGATCGGGGGAGCGGGCGATCGGGTCATTGGATCATCGGGAGATCGGCTCATCGGTTCATCGGCTCATCGGAAAACCTAGATCCTTCGGGCGCAAAAAGCGGCGCCCTCAGGATGACAGCAGAATCGGGAGATCGGGTGATCGGGAGATCGGTTCATCGGGAGCGTTCTCTTCTTGGCGGCAGTGGTAGCGATAGGGATCCTTCGACTCACGCTCGCCTGCGCTCGCGCTCGCTCAGGACGACAGCTTTTCGGGAGGCGCAAAAAGCGGCGCCCTCAGGATGACACCCGAATCGGGGAATCGGGAGAACGGGGGATCGGGAGATCGGTTCATCGGGAGCGTTCTCTTCTTGGCGGCAGTGGTAGCGATAGGGATCCTTCGACTCGCGCTCGCCTGCGCTCGCGCTCGCTCAGGACGACAGCTTTTCGGGAGGCGCAAGAAGCTGCGCCCTCGAGGAATCGGGAGATCGGCGGGGGAGGAGGAGGTGCCAGGCTTCGAGGTAGCGGAAGTAGGGGTTGCGGGGGTGGTGAGGGTCGGGGTAGATGGCGGCGCGGCGGTGGCGGAGGGCGGCGGCGGGGATGATGAACCAGAGGTCCTCGGGGAGGATGTAGAAGGCGAAGAAATCCACCTGGCGGCCGTAGCGGTGGCGTCCGCGCGAGTAGGTCAAGAGGCAGGTGTAGCCGTAGGGGCGGTGGCGGCGGTCGGCGGCGCGATGGGAAGAGGATTTGACCTGGACGCGCTGGAAGCAGCCGCCGGCTTCGACCACGAAGTCGTAGGGAGTGGAGTCGCCCCAGGGCTTGGAGACAACGAGGCCGTGGGCGGTGGCGCGGGCCATGAACTGGAGTTCCACCCATTCGCCGGTGCGTTTTGGGGTGTGGGGGATGGTGGACATCTGGCTCCTCAAAGGGTAGAAAGGCCGCGGCGCCGTGGGGCGCGGAGCGGCTGGGAAGCGAGGCGCGTCGCGGGTTGGGGGAAAGCAAAACGCCCGGCGGGAGGCCGGGCGTCGTGGACAGTATGGCTGCTTCCAGCATAGCAAATCGGTGGGGGACGATGGGAAAAAGTGTGCACTTTTATTTCCCCTAGCGCATGAGCAGGTTAGGCGGAAAGTGACAGCTTGGGGGTATTGACAGGAAATCGGGAGAACGGGAGAACGGGAGATCGGGAGATCGGGGGATCGGGAGATCGGGGGATCGGGAGATCGGGAGAGCGGATGTTACACTCCTGCCCCATGCTCGAGGTGAGGGCGCTGAAAAAGAGCTACGGCAAGGTAATTGCCGTCGATGGGGTCAGCTTGCGGGCCGGGGCGGGAGAAACCGTCGGCCTGCTGGGACCGAATGGCGCCGGAAAAACCACGACGGTTTCCATCATCGCCGGGCTGCTGCGTCCCGATGCGGGCGAGGTGCTGATCGGAGGCCGGCCGCTGCGCGGCGATACCGACCCGATCAAGCGAAAAATCGGACTGGTTCCCCAGGACATCGCGCTCTATGACGAGCTGTCGGCGCTCGACAACCTGGTTTTGTTTGCTGCGCTCTACGAGCAGCACGGCGCCAGCGCGAGACGCGCGATGGGCGAAGCGCTGGCCTTGGTCGGCCTCGCCGACCGAGCCAAGGACAAGGTAAAGACCTTTAGTGGCGGGATGAAGCGGCGCCTTAACCTGGCGGCGGCGCTGCTGCACGACCCGCAGATCCTGCTGCTCGACGAGCCTACCGTGGGGGTCGACCCGCAGAGCCGCCACGCCATCTTCGAAAACCTCGAAACCCTCAAGCAGCGCGGCAAGACGCTGGTTTACACCACCCACTACATGGAGGAAGCCGAGCGCCTCTGCGACCGCATCATCATCATCGATCACGGGAAGGTGATCGCCGACGACACGCTGCACGGCCTCCACCGCATGTTGCCGGTCACCAACGTCCTCGCCATCGAGCTGGAGCACCCCGACGGGTTCAGCGTGGAACCCCTGCTGCGGCTCCCCGAGGTGCACGCGGCGGAATTGCGGGAGCGGGTGCTGCGGGTCGGCGTCCACGACCTGGCCGCGGGAGCGCCGTGCGTCCTGCAATGGCTGACGGAGCACGGCCACCGTTACCAGCACGTGGTCAGCGAGCGGCCGGACCTGGAGACGGTTTTTCTGACCCTCACCGGAAGGAGCCTGCGCGACTCATGATGATTTCGTTTTGGGCGCTGGTGCGAAAGGACCTGCAGCTGTTCTTCTCCGACCGGAGAGCGGTGATCGTGGGGTTCGTGGTGCCGATTGTCTGCGGCTCGTTTTTCGGATACCTCTTTGGCGGACAGAGCGGCGCCACCGAGCCCAGCCGCATGCCGGTGCTGTTCATTGACCAGGACACCAGCACGATTTCCCGTGAGCTGCTGGCCCGGCTGAGCGCCGACAAGAACCTCGCGGTGAAGCCCTCCACGCTGGACGAGGCGCGCACGGCGGTGCGCAAAGGCCGGGCCACGGCCGCCGTCGTCATTCCAAAGGACTTCGGCGCCGACGCGGGGCGCGCTCTTTTCAGCGGCGCCAAGAAGCCGCAGATCGGGCTGCTCTACGATCCGTCGCACGGCGTGGAGCTGGGCATGGTGCAAGGGATTCTCAGCGGCGCCGTCATGCAGGTGGTGAGCCGGGAGATGTTCACCGGGAAGAGCGGCCGCGAGATGGTGAAAGAGTCGCTGCCGCAAATCGAGAACGACCCGCAGATTCCCCCGGCGCAGAAAAAGGTTCTGCGCGATTTGCTGGGCAGCGTCCAAGCGTGGAATGAACAGCAGGAGCGCGCGCCGGCCTCCGGGCCAGGCGGGCCCGCGGGCGGCTTGACCATGCCGTACGAGACGCGCGAAGAAGCGGTTACCTCGGGCGCCGGCATCCAGTACAACGGCTACGCGCATTCCTTCGGCGGGATGGGAATACAGTTCATCCTGTTTATGGGGCTCGACGTGGGGATTCGCCTGCTGCTGCTGCGCCAGAGCGGGCTCTGGCAGCGTTTCCGCGCCGCGCCCTTGTCGCGCAGCGTGCTGCTCGGCAGCCGGGCCGTCAGTGCGGCCGTGATTGCGGCCTTCATTCTGCTGGTGCTGTTCGGGTTCGCGCGCGTGGTGTTTGGCGTCCGCATCGAAGGCAGTTTCCTGGGCTTCCTGGGGGTCTGTGCGGCCTTCTCGCTGATGACGGCTGCCTTCGGCCTGATGATCGCGGCCCTGGGCAAAACGGTGGAGGCCACCCGCGGCTACTCCATCGGGGCGACCTTGATCATGGTGATGCTGGGCGGCGCCTGGGTCCCGACCTTCATTTTCCCGCAATGGCTGCAGAAATCCACCGTGATCGTGCCCACCCGCTGGGCAATGGATGGCCTGGACGCCATGACCTGGCGCGGCCTAAGACTTTCCGCCGCGCTCGGGCCAATTGCCGTCATGCTCCTTTTTACGCTGCTGTTCGGAGTGCTGGCCGTGACCCGCTTCCGCTGGGAGGCGGAGAGTTGAGCGGATGCCGGCACCGGTTGCCGTAGCGCCTTCGACGAGGTTACCATCGCCGGCCATGTCCCGACGCTTACTTCCGCTCGTCCTGCTGTTCGCTTCCGCGGCTCTTGCCCAGGCCCCGCAACCGCCGCCCGCGCCGCCGCTGCAGATCAAGAAGCTCGGCGAAGGCGTTTATGCCGCCATCAATCCCGAGGGCGGCCGCGCCGGCTCGAATGCCGGCTTCGTCATCGGAGAAGACGCGGTGCTGGTGGTGGACACGCTGGTCGGGGAAGCGCCGGCGCGCGACCTGCTGGCCGAGATTCGCAAGGTGACGAACCTGCCGATCCGCTTCGTGGTCAACACCCACTACCACCTCGACCACACCGGCGGGAACGCCGTGTTCGCCAAGGAAGGCGCCGTCCTCGTCGCGCACCGCAACGTGCGCGCCTGGCTGAAGACGGAAAGCCTGAAATTCTTCGGCGCTGCGCCCACGCCGGAGCAGAAGGCGCGCGTCGATGCCCTGGTGCCGCCGCAGCTTACCTACGGCGACGAAGGCGTGAACCTCTACCTCGGGTCGCGGCGCGTGCTGGTGCGCGTCGATCCCGGGCACACGGGGGGCGACTCCATCGTCGCGGTGCCGGACGCCAAGGTCATTTTCGGCGGCGACCTGCTGTGGAACGCGCACTTTCCCAACATGATTGACGCCTCCAGCGCGCCGTGGATTGCCACGCTGGAAGCGCTCGTCGCCGCGCATCCCGACTTCACCTTTGTTCCCGGGCACGGCGACGTAGGGAGCGCCGACTTCGTACGCAGCTTCCACGACTACCTGGTGGACCTGCGCAAGGGCGTCGCCGACGCGCGCGCCGCCGGCAAATCCGGCGACGATCTGGTGGCCGCGGTGCAGCCGCCGCTCGCCGCCAAGTACAGCCAGTACGGCTTCCAGCGCTTCCTGCCGGTCAACATCCAGCAGATGGCAGCCGAACTGGCGGGCACCAAGAAAGTGCCGCAACCGTAGCGGGCGGGTAGTGGGTCAGTTTGATAAGGGCAATACCTCAGCGGCTGAAGCCGGCCCTTCCTTGCTGGCAGAGATACAGGCCTGAAGGCCTGCTCCACCCAAACCGACCCACTACCCCAAGGCGGCGCGCTGCGAGTGGTTTGGCCGCGTGCAGTAGAATGACGGTTTATCCCACTCCACAGGTGCGCGCGGCATGATCAACTTTCCCGTCCCCGAAGCTCTTACCTTCGACGATGTCCTTCTCCTGCCCGCGCGGAGTGACGTGGTGCCGGCGCAAGCCGATACGCGCACGCATCTCTCGCGCCACATCGCGCTGAATATCCCGCTGGTGAGCGCCGCCATGGACACCGTGACCGAGTCGCGCCTGGCGATCGCGCTAGCGCAGCAGGGCGGTCTCGGGCTGATTCATCGCAACCTCACCCCGGAGCAGCAGGCCGGCGAAGTGGACAAGGTGAAGCGCTCGGAGAGCGGCATGATCGTCGATCCCATCACCATGTCGCCCGACGACAAGATCAGCGACGCGCTGGAGGTCATGCAGCGTTTCCGGATCTCCGGCGTCCCCATCACCAAGAACAAGAAGCTGGTCGGCATCCTCACCAACCGCGATCTGCGCTTCGAGACCCGCACCGACATCCCCATCAGCAAGGTGATGACCAAGGAGAACCTCATCACCGTCCCCGTGGGCACCACGCTGGAAGATGCCGAGCAGATCCTGCACAAGCACCGCGTCGAGAAGCTGCTGGTGGTGGACGACAAGTACCAGCTGAAGGGCCTGATCACGGTCAAGGACATCCAGAAGAAGCTGAAGTATCCGAATGCCGCCAAGGACGCGCAGGGGCGGCTGCGGGTGGGCGCGGCCATCGGCGCCACCGGCGACTTCCTGGAGCGGGCGCAGGAGACTGGTGCGCGCCAAGGTGGACGTGCTGGCGGTGGACTCGGCGCATGGGCATTCCACGCCGCGTCATTGAAGCGGTGAAGGCCATCAAGGCCAAGCTCCCCGAGGTGGACCTGATCGCCGGCAACGTCGGCACCTTCGACGGCGCCTGCGAGCTGGTACGGGCGGGCGCCGACGCGGTGAAGGTGGGGATCGGGCCGGGCTCGATCTGCACCACGCGCGTGGTGACCGGAGCGGGCGTGCCGCAGATCACGGCGATTGCGGAAGCGGCGCGCGCGGCGCGCGATGCCGGCGTCCCCATCATCGCCGACGGCGGCATCAAGTACTCCGGCGACATCACCAAGGCGCTGGCCGCGGGCGCCAGCGTGGTCATGATCGGCTCGCTCTTTGCCGGCACCGAGGAGAGCCCCGGAGAAACCATCCTCTACCAGGGGCGCACCTTCAAGACCTACCGCGGCATGGGGTCGCTTTCGGCCATGGCGCAGGGCTCCAGCGAGCGCTACATGCAGAGCATGGAAGGCGAGGCCTCGGCCTCCATCGCCTCCGAGGACGGGGAGTCCAACCGGCTCGCCAAGCTGGTGCCGGAAGGCATCGAAGGGCGCGTGCCGTATCGCGGCACCCTCGCCGCCATGGTGCACCAGCTGGTCGGCGGTTTGAAATCGGGGATGGGGTACGTGGGGTGCGGCACCATCGCCGAGCTGCAGCAGAAGGCGCGCTTCGTGCGCATCTCCTGGGCGGGCCTGCGCGAGAGCCACGTCCACGACGTCATCATCATCCGCGAGGCGCCCAACTACAACCTGGAGTGAGCTGCGAGTTGCGCATGGTGAGCGGCGAAGACGGGACCCTGGCACTCCAGCGGCGCGCGGCCACGCCGCTGTGGCGCTACTGGGCGGCGGCGTTCGCCTGGCTGGTGATCATTTCGGTCGGTTCCAGCGACCTGCTCTCGGCGCAGCGCACCTCGTTTTTCGTGCTGTACGCGCTGCGCCTGTTCCACGTTGACCTCCGCTACGCCGACGCGGCCCACATCCTCATCCGCAAGCTGACGCATTTCGTGATCTACAGCGTCTTTTCGGCGCTGCTCTTTCGCGCCTGGCGCGCCACGCTGCCGCAGCGCCGGCGCGCCGTGGCCGATGGTCCAAGGCGCTGGGTGGAGCCGCTATGGAACGCCCGCTGGGCGGCGCTTGCCCTGGCGATGGCGGTCGCGACCGCCGCGCTCGACGAATTCCACCAAAGCTTCGTGCCCGCGCGCACGGCGGCGGCCGGGGACGTCCTCCTCGATTCCCTGGGCGCGCTCTTCGCCCACCTGGTCTTGCTGGTCGTCCTCATCGGCCGGGAGAGGGAAGTTTCTAGTTTCTAGAAGCTATCTCGCAGTTCTCAGAAGAGGCAGTGGAACCTCCGGAGCTGCGCTCCGGCTGGACGGCCGAGGGCGGCCGTCCCTACACAAACGACACCCGCCGAGAGCGGGCGTCCCCCTGCCCGGCGGTGACTCGCTGAGCGCGCGGCTGACCTCGCTGACCGGCGGCGGTTCGCTGCTGCTGCTGATTGCCGGCATCATGGCGCTGGCCCTGTGCGGCGGCGTCGCCCTCTATCTCGCGACTACCGGCGATTGATCCCCCCGCACCGCTTCCCAGACGAGCAAAACCGGCTCGTCTGGGGCACCCGCTCTTACCTGGGCCACCGGCGCGGGATGAGCAGCATGATGGCGGCGAGGGCGGCCAGCCCGGCGGAAAGGTAGAAGGGCAGCGCCGGGCCAAAGTGTCGCCACAGTTCTCCGGTGAGCAGGCTGGCGGCGAGGGTGGCGACGCTGGTCACGAAGTAGAAAATGCCGAAGGCGCGGCCACGCGCCTCGGGCACCACCGTCTGCGCCACCAGCGCGCGCAATACCGGGTTGGTGAGCGCGTAGAAGAGTCCGTAGAACCCCATGACCGCCCAGATGGCGGGGCGCGAGGGCGCCCACCCGAACACCACGTAGGACGCGGCAAACACCAGGTAGCCGGCGGCGGCCATGCGGGGCTTGGGGACGCGGTCGCTCAGCCGGCCCGCGGGCCACGAGGCGGCGGTGTAGGTCAGGTTGAACACCAGCCCCAGGAGCGGCGCCAGGGAAGCAGCGATGCCAACGCTCTGCGCCCGCAGCACCAGGAACATGTCGCTGGAATTGCCCAGCGAGAAGACGGTGACCGCCGCCAGCACGTAGTAGAACGATGCCGGCAAGTGAGCGCCGCGCAGGGTGAGCGGCGCGGACGTTGGCGCCGGCTCGCGCCGCGTCTCGCGCACGAAGAGCCACACCACCAGCACGCTGAGCAGGCCGGGAATGGCCGCGATCCAGAACAGGGTGCGCAGGCCGACGAAACGCAGCAGCAGCAGCGCGGCCGCCGGGCCGGCGATGGCGCCGGCGCTGTCCATGGCCTGGAGCAGGCCGAAGGCGGCGCCGAGGCGCTCCGGGTGCTCGGATTCGGCCAGCATGACGTCGCGAGGGGCGCCGCGCACCCCTTTTGCCAGGCGGTCGGCGAAGCGGATGCCGAGCACGTGCCACCATTGCGTGGCAATGGCAAGCACCGGCTTGGCGGCATTGGCGAGCGCGTAGCCGGCGAGAACCAGCGGCTTGCGGCGCGGCACGTGGTCGGCCAGCCAGCCGGAATAGAGCTTGGCCAGCGAGGCCACGCTCTCGGCGATGCCCTCGATCAACCCCAGGGTCGCTGGTCCCGCGCCCAGCGTCACCAGGAATGCCGGGATGATCCAGTACGCCATCTCGCTGGCCGTGTCGTTGAGAAACGAGGTCAGGCCGAAGGCATACACGTTGCGGCGCAGCGGCGCGGGGGTGGGTGAAGACTCGGCGATGGCCATGGGGAATCTGAGCGCTACACTCTAGCGCTTCTCAGGCGGACGCACCACGAAGGCACGAAAGGTTTCACGTTTCCAGGTTGCCCGGCGGTGCGCCCGGAACCGTTTTCCGTGAAACCTCGAAGCGTGAAACCTCGAAACTTCGATTACACCTTCGCTGCAGCCGGCTGGCCGCGCTGCAAGGCGCGCGCAATCACCACGTCGAGCGCGGCTTTCGCCTTCTGGTAGTCCTCGGGCGAAATCCGCTCCTGCTGGCGGTCGACTTCCAGCTGGAACAGTTCTTCCTTCAGGGCCGCCAGCAGCAGCGTGGCCTGGGGCGCGCCACCGTTGCCGGCGGCGAGCGGGGCGGTCCGCGCGCGGGCTTGGGCAAGGCGGGTTTGCGGGGCGCGCGTAGCCGGAGAGGCCGCCGGCGCGGCCGGAGCCAGCGGACGGCGGAGCGCGAAGAATGCCGTGACGACCAGCCCGAGCGCGATGGCGCCCAGGATGTACCAGCGATACTGGTGGAGCGGGTCGGGGGCGTCGGACGGGGTTCCCAGGCCGCCGCCGGGACGATTGTCGTCGCCCGCGCCGCCGCTTGGCGCCGCGGCTGCCTGCTCGTCGCCGCCCTGCTGCTCGCGCGGAAACTCACCCGTCCCGGACACCTTGAAGGCGAGGGTCTCGCCCGCCTTCACGTTGGTGGCCACCTGCGTTATCGCGCCGCCTTCCTCGTCCATGGCCTGAAAGCGCGCCGCATCCGAAGGCGTGAAGGTCATCGCCTTGGGGGCGGTCACGACGAAGTGCTCCAGCGCCTGCGGCGCCTTCACCTGCAGCGTCGCCGAACCGTTGTAGGGCAGGTGGTAAGCGAGCTGGAAGCGGGTCTCGCCGGGACGCAGCGGGAAGACGTAGTAGTAGCGGCCTTTCTGCTTGCCGTCGGGGACTGCCGCCGCCTGGATGGGCATGCCGCCCGGCGCCTGCGCCACCGACTCGTCGATTTGCGCGCCCTCGGGCAGCGTGATGCTGAAGGTCTGGTCGGCGTTGATGGTGCGCTTCGGTTCGGTGCCATTCTTGACCGCGTAGAGCTCGATGACCTGCAGCGTGTCCTTGCTGGCCTGCACGCGCATCACCTGCACGCCGGCGCCCAGGCCCTCGGTCTTCCTGGTGGCCTCGAATACCTCGATGTCGGCGGTGTTGGTGCCCGGGGGCAGCTGCTTGTGGTAGGTCACGCCCTGGTAGATAGCGCGCACCAGGTGCGGCTGGGCGGCGCCTTCCACGGAGAACGAGAAACGCCCCTGGGCGTCGGTGGTGGTGCGGCCGCCTTCGTCCATGCCGCCCTGCGAGAGGTTCATCAGGACCATGTCAACGCCGCCCGCGGGCTTGCCGGTGGTGCCGTTCTTGACGGCGCCGCTGATCTTGTCGGCCAGTGCCGCCGACGGCAGCGCGATGAGTAGCAGAAAGAGAATTGCGTAACGTGTGGCTTTCATGAGGCTCCAAAGAATTGCCAAATTGCGAATTGCCGTACCCGATGGGGCGATCAGCCGGCCGAGTATTCCGCTTCCTGCTGCTCGAGAAACTCGATCTCGGCCATCACGGTGACCGCCTCGTCTTCCAGGGCCGCGCGCATGGACTCGTAGTCCGCCGGCGGGACCTTGCCCGCCTTGTAGTCGAAGTTGAGGTCGCGGAGGTTCTCGTAGACGACCTCCTTGCGCTCGCGCAGGTAGTCGAGGCGCGACTTGTCGGCGGCTGCGGGCACTTCGTCGCGGAAGTAAAAGACGTAGAGCAGTGTTCCTGCCGTCAGGACAGCGCAAACCAGGCCGATCATATTTGCGTCTCCTCGCGCGCCCGGGCGCGCAACGCCTCGACCTCCTGCCGGCCGAGAAACTCTGCCGCCGTGCTGCTGGTGGCGGCCGCCGGGCGGCGCTGCCATTTTTTTACCACCATGACGACCAGCCAGGTCGCCAGCGCCAGGACCGCGAACGGGGTGATCCACGCCACCCACCCGAACCCGGCGGTGGGCGGCGCCGCGATCACGGTGGCGCCGTACTTCTGCACGAAGTTCTGCAACACCAGGCTGTCGTTGTCGCCGCGGTCGAGGAAGCCCGCCAGCTCTTTCCGCATGGTGTCGGAGACGGTGCAGCCCACGTGGTTGCACTCCAGCAGGATCTGGTTGCAGCCGCAGGTGCACATCAGGCGATGCCCGAGGTCGTTGAAGCGCGCCGAGGTGTCGCCCGCGGCCATGAGCAGCAGCGACACGGTGAAGAGCGCCAGCAGCGCCATCATCGGGTGCCGCGGGCGAGTCGCCCGCGTCCACAGTGTGGTTGTCGCCGACGTCTTCATCAGTCCCCCACTTCCGCGCCGACGGCGACTGGCGCCCGCGCCGGCACCGTCACGCGGCCCACGGCCAGGTTGGGGACCAGCGCGAAGATCGTACCCAGCACCACGATCCACACCCCGATCCATATCCACATCACCAGCGGATTAATGCGCGCCTTGATGATGGGGCGGTCGGTGTCGGGATTGCGCCCGGCGTAGATGAGGTAGAGGTCTTCCTTCAGGGTGGAATGGTTGGCGACCATGGTGGCCGGCTGCCCGCTGGACTTGTAGAAGCGGCGCTCGGGGAACATGCTGGTCACCAGCTGCCCGCCCTTGAAAACGTCAATGATGGCCGACTCGGTGCCGTAGTTGGGGGTGTCGTCCTGGGTGTAGGAGCGGCAGACCAGGGTGTAGGCGCCGATCTGCATTTTGTCGCCGAACCCCATCTCCTGCTCTTTGTCCTGGTTAAAGGCCACGCCGGTCAGCCCGATGAGGATGACGGCCACGCCCAAATGGACGATGTAGCCGCCGTAGCGTCGCGTATTGCGCCGCGCCAGCAGCAGCATGCCGGCGGCGATGCCGGAGTGGCGCTGGGTGGCCACCACGCGCCCGCCGCGCCAGAATTCCTGGAAGGTGATCACGCTGACCAGCACCGCCAGGGAAATCCCGACCAGCGCGTAGAAGTTGGCCATGTCGCTCCACGGCCGAAAGCCGGCCAGCGCCAGCACCACCGCGGTCAGGACGGCGAGGATGGTGGGCCAGGTGAAGTTGCGCCGCAGGCTCGCGAGGCTGGTCTTGCGCCACGCCAGCAGCGGCCCCACGCCGGTGAGCAGCAGCAGCAGCATGGCGATGGGGATGTTGACCTTGTTGAAGAACGGCGGCCCCACCGTCACCTTGGTCCCTTGCATCGCCTCGGAAAGCACCGGGAAGAGCGTCCCCCAGAGCACCGCAAAGCAGGCCACCAGCAGCAGCAGGTTGTTGAACAGGAAGCTCGACTCACGCGAGACCAGCGACTCCAGCTTGTGCTCGCTGCGCAGGTACTGGCGGTTGCGCAGGAAGAACCAGGTGCAGACGGCGATGGTCAGCACCAGAAAGCCGATGAACCAGTCGCCGATGGACGACTGCGCGAAGGCGTGCACCGAGTTCACGATGCCGGAGCGGGTCAAGAACGTGCCGAAGATCGCCAGCAGGAAGGTGGTGAAGATCAGCCACATGTTCCACATCTTCAGCATGCCGCGCTTTTCCTGCATCATGACCGAGTGCAGGAAGGCGGTGCCGGTGAGCCACGGCATCAGCGAGGCGTTCTCCACCGGGTCCCAGCCCCAGTAGCCGCCCCAGCCCAGTACCGAATAGGCCCAGTGCGCGCCCAGGAAGACGCCCGCGGTCAGGAAGAGCCAGGTCACCATGGTCCAGCGGCGGGTGATGTGGATCCACTTATCGCCCGGGTACTTCATGATCAGGGCGCCCAACGCGAAGGCGAAGGGAACGGTGAACCCGACGTAGCCCAGGTAGAGCATGGGGGGGTGGATCACCATCTCCGGGTACTGGAGCAGGGGGTTCAGGCCGTTGCCGTCCTGGGGAATCTGCCCCTGCACCATGGCGAAGGGGTGGGCGACGAAGTTCACCAGCAGCAGGAAGAAGAGCTGGGTGGCGGCGATGATCACGCCCGCGTGGGCAAACAGGCGCTGGTCGGTCTTGTGCCGCCACCGCAGCACCAGTCCGTAGGCCCCCAGCAGCCAGCACCAGAAGAGCAGCGAGCCTTCCTGGCCCGACCACAGCGTCGCGAACTTGTACGGCCCGGGCAGGGCGCGGTTGGAGTGGTGCAGGATGTAGGCGATGGAGAAGTCATTATTAAAAGCCGCGACCAGCAGGCAGATGACCGCCACCGTGACCGCGCCGAAGATGGCAATCCCGGCCCGCCGCGCGGTCTCCCCCAGGCGGTCGACCACCGTCGGGCGCAGCAGCGAGAGGATGCCGGCGAACACGGCGTAGCCGCTCAGGGCCAGCGCCAGTAAGAGTGCGAAACTACCGATTTGCGCCATGAGTCCTATTCATTCTAACGGCGCGGGAGCCCCCTCCCGCGCTTACCTGAGTTCTCTGTCCAGAAGTTATTGTGAGCAAACCGCAAGGGCTCAGGATGTGCGCTGGGTCACACTCCGCAAGGCGGCAATCAGCTCGGTGGCGAGCACCGGCTTAGGGCGGAATTCGATGTCCAGGCCGGTGTATTCGGGCGCGGCGTCGAGCAGCCCGGTAATGACCAGGACAGGCACGTCGGGACGCAGGGCGCGGATGCGGCGCACCAGTTCGGCGCCCCCAAGTCCCGGCAGCAGGTGATCGGTCACGATGGCGTCCACTCGCGGCTGGGCGACGTCGCGCAGCGCGGCCAGCGCGGCTTCGCCGTTCGCGGCGGCGACGATCGAAAACCCCGCGTGGTGCAGTACCTGCTCCCGCAGCTGCAGCTGTACCGCGTCGTCATCGATCAGCAGGACGTGCTTGGCGGTGGTCACGCACTCTCCTGAAGGGGATGGAATACCCGGCACCCGGGCGGCGGCCATTCTGGGGCGACGTGCCGCTCCGCGGGCACGGAGCGGCCAGTTCGGGCGTCGTATTGCCGCGCCCGCCGGCGATTTCAGGCGCTCCGGGTAAGGATTTCCGACTCCGCGCGCAGCCAGTCCTCTTCCGGCGAACCGTCCTCCCCGTTGCGCTGCTGGTACAGCTCATAGGCGCGGCGGCGGATCTGCTCCTGCACATCTTGCGGCGATACCGCTGCCGCCGGCGCCTGCGCTACCTTCGTCGCCGGCTTCATCTGCTTCGTCTGCTTTTTCGCCGTAGCGGTGACCTTCGTGGCTCTGGTGCTCGGCATGACGCGACTGCTCCTTTATGAGTCCAGGAAGCCCCATGATACCCCTTCCGGCGGTGAATTTGGGGCACAGCCCAGGGCGTTTCTTGTCGTGCGCCCGGCTCTCCACAGCGGCCCGGCTGGGCAGGAATTAAGATTCCGTTCAAAGCTCGATGACCCGCCGGCGGAATGGCTGGAGGCCTTATTCAGCGCGGTTTTTACCCCCCTTGACAAGCCGTTGCGGGCGGCGCACAATGCGCTCGAAGGCGAATAAAAAGCGAAGTAGCGGCTTCGCCTCTCCGCCCCCCGGACCAGCCCCTTATGAACGCCCTGCCGCCTCGCCGTCTTTCTGCCGCTGCCCTGCGCCGGGAACTGGAAGCCGCGCTGGCCGACCGTCTCCCCGGCGCCTTCACCGTCCATGACCGCCCCGCGCCCACGCTGGCGGCCAGCGGTATCCCCGCGCTCGACGCGCTCACCGGCGGCCTGCCGCGGGGCGCCATGACCGAAGTCTTCGGCCCCGCCTCCTCCGGCCGCACCACCCTGCTGCTGGCTGCCCTGGCTGCCGCTACCCGCCGCGGCGAGGCCGGCTGCCTCATCGACACCGCCGACAGTTTCGATCCCGAATCCGCCGCCGCCGTCGAGCTAACGCGGCTGCTGTGGGTGCGGTGCGGAAGAACAGTTTCCAGTTTCGAGTTTCCAGTTTCTAGCGAAAACGAACCGCGCGCTGGTGCCGACCTCGCTAGAAACTCGAAACTAGAAACTAGCAACTCGCACGGCGCGGAGCGCCGCGACAGCTACGCACGCATCGCGCAGGCGCTGAAGGCGGCGGACCTGGTGCTGCAGGGCGGCGGCTTCGGGCTGGTGGCGGTAGACCTGGCCGGCGTCCCGCCCGCCGCGGCGCGCCGCGTGCCCCTGGCCTCGTGGTTCCGCTTCCGCCGCGCCGTCGAGAATACTCCGGCGGTGCTCCTGCTGCTCTCGCCCGCGCCCCTGGCCCAGAGCTGCGCCGCGCTGGTGCTGCGGCTCGCGCAGTCAGCCCTCAGCAGTCAGCATTCCGGCGGACCGTTTTCTATCGCGGGAGCCGAGACCGGGCAGGTTGCGCAAGCCGCAGCGCGCAACGCGCAGCCGGTTCTCGAGGTGCCGCACGCGCGCCTGCTGGCCGGCCTGGAGATTCGCGTGGAAGTGGTGCGCTCACAGTGGGCACGGCGCGCGCCGGCAGCCGCGACGGCCGGCGCCTTTCACGCCCGTTGCCAGGCCGCGGGATGAAAAGCGGCAAGGCTGCCGCCGCGTGAAACGTGAAGCTGGAAATGTGAAACCGCATGCTCTTCGCCGCCATCTACGTGCCTGACTTCGTCGCCGCGTCGCTGGTGCGCGCTGCACCCGAGCTGCGCGCGCAGCCGCTGGCGGTGCTCGAGGGGGCGCCGCCGCTGGTGCGCGTCGGCGCCGTCAACGAAGCCGCGCGCCAGGCGGGGGTGGAAGTCGGCATGACCAGGCTGCAGGCGGAAGCGCTGGCCGGGCTGGCTGTGCGGCGCCGTGCGGCCGCCCAGGAAGCGGCAGCGCACGCCGCGCTGCGCGACGGCGCGCACGCTTTTTCGCCGCGCGTCGAGCCACTCGCCCGCGACACCGTCCTGCTCGATGTCTCCGGCCTCGAACGGCTCTTCGGGCCGCCGCCGCGCCTGGCGCGCGAGCTCGCGCGCCACGCCGCCGCGCTGGGTCTGGAAGCCAATGTCGCCCTCGCCGCCAACCGCGAAGCCGCGGTGCACGCCGCCTGCGGCTTTTCCGGCGTCACCGTCATTCCTCCCGGGGAAGAGGCACAGCGTCTGGGGCCGCTGCCGGTGGAGGTGCTGTTCCGAGTGCCGAGTCCCGAGTCCCGAGGAGCGGGCAGAAACGCGCAACTCGATACTCGCAACGCGGTGCTGAGCACGTTCGATGCCTGGGGCGTCCACACCCTGCGCGCCCTGGCAGCACTGCCCAGCGTGGCCGTCGCCGAACGCCTGGGGCAGCGCGGCGTGGCGTGGCAGAAGCTGGCGCGTGGCGAAGGCTCGCAGGTGCTGGTCGCCGCCGAGCCGCCGCTGCGCTTCGAGGAAGCGCTTGCACTCGAACACCCCGTGGATCAGATCGAGCCGCTGGCCTTCCTCCTGGCGCGCCTGCTCGCGCAGCTCTGCGCCCGCCTCGCCGCCCGCGCCCTTGCCACCAACGAGCTGCGCCTCACGCTCGAGCTCGAGGCGATTGAGCCATTGCGTGATCGGGTCATTGAGTCATTGCAAAGCAAGGCCAGCGCTGACAGTCCGGAATCGCTCAATGACTCAATGGCACAATCACTCAATTTCCAACGCACGCTGCGGCTGCCCGTTCCGATGCTGGACGCACGCGTCTTTCTCAAGCTGTGGCAGCTCGACCTGCAGGAGCATCCGCCCGCCGCGCCCATCCGCAAGATCACGCTTGCAGCCGAGCCGGTGCGGCCGCAGGTGGTGCAGCACGGGCTTTTCCACCCCACCACCCCCGAGCCGGAGAAGTTGCAACTCCTGCTGGCGCGGCTGGCGGGGATCGTCGGCGCGGGCAACGCGGGGTCGCCGGCGCTGCGGGATGCGCATCGGCGGGAGGCGTTTGTCGTGCGCGAGTTCGCAAATTGCAGAACTGCCGAATTGCCGAATTGTCGAACTGCAAACGGCGACGCGCAGAATTCGGCAATTCCGCAGTTCCGCAATGCGGCAATGGCCACGCGTGTCTTCCGGCCAGCGATTGCCGCCACCATCGAGGTACACGACGGCCGCCCGGTACGACTGGCGTGCGCGGACGAGCGCGGCTTCACCGGCGACGTGGTCTGGGCTGCCGGCCCCTGGCGCGCCTCCGGCGAGTGGTGGGGAGAGCAGGTTTCCGGCCCCGCGCCCCGCGTTTCCCGGCCGGATCGCAAGGCGTTTCCCTTGCGGCAGGCGCCGGTGCAGGAGGTCAATCCCGGCGGCTACCAGTATTCCCGGCATCCGGCGCGGCTTACGTCGGCAGCGGGTGCGCGGCCAAGCGCGGCCGGTCGCGTAACGAAAAACGCGGAAGCAGAAACCGCTCTCGGGTTTTCCCGCGACGAATGGGACATCGCCGTCGCCCCGCGGCGGAAGAAGCCCATAGCCGGCCATTCGCCGGCCAATGAGCCGCCCCAGCCGGCGCTGGTGCTCTATCGGCTGGTGCACGAACTGGCGAGCGGCAGGTGGCTGGTGGAGGGGCAGTATGACTGATTGCCGAATTGCAAAACCCGGTGCCGAGGTGTTGTCAATCCGGCAATTCGGCACTTCGGCAATTCTGCAATGACCTACGTTGAGCTCCACGCGCGCTCCGCTTTCAGTTTCCTCGAGGGGGCTTCGACCCCGGAGGCGCTGGCCGGGGTGTGCGCCGAGCTCGGGCTGCCGGCCATGGCGCTGGTGGACCGCGACGGGGTGTACGGCGCGCCCCGCTTCCATCTGCGGGCGCAAAAGCTCGGGCTGCGGGCGCACATTGGCAGCGAGCTGACGGTGCGATTGCCGAACTGCGGAACTGCGGAATTGCCGAACTTAGAATCGCCTGCCGATCAATTCGGCAGTTCGGCAATTCGGCAGTCCGGCAATTTGTTTCGCCTGCCCCTGCTCGTCGCTTCGCGCGCCGGCTACCAGAACCTCTGCCGCCTGATCACGCGCATGAAACTGCGCCACCCCACGAAGCCAAAGGCGGGCTTCGTGGGGACCCCGGTTCTCCGCGCGCCGAAATGCCCGCTGGAGTCGCGCCCCGAGACCATCGCGGCCGCCACCGAGGCGGAACTCGCCGAATTTTCCTCCGGCCTCATCTGCCTGACCGGGGGCGCGGAAGGCCCGCTGCACACGGCCTTGGCGCGCGGCAGCATGGAGGAAGCGCGGCGCGCGGTGGAGCGGCTCGCTGGCATTTTTGGCCGGGAAAATGTTTACGTCGAGCTGCAGCGCCACTACCACCGCGAGCAGGAAGCGCGCAACCACGCGGCCGTGGCCATCGCGCGCGCGCTCCACCTGCCGCTGGTGGCCACCAACGGCGTGCAGCACGCCACGCCGGCGGAACGCGAGATCCTCGACGTCCTCACCGCCATCCGCCATCACACCACGCTGGAGGCGGCCGGACGCCTGCTGGCGGCGAATGCCGAGCGCCACCTCAAGACCGCGCGCGACATGGCACGCCTCTTCGCCGACCTGCCCGACGCCATCGCCAACACCGCGAGCTCATCTCCGCGCGCCTCGCGTTCACGCTTGCCGACCTCGGCTACGAGTTCCCGCACTACCCGGTGCCGGAAGGCGACACCGATGAACGTCGTTCCTGCGGGCGCGCACCGAAGAAGGCATGCGCGAGCGCTACGGCCGCAAAGATCCCGCGCTGCGGCAGCGTGCCCGCCGCCAGATCGAGCGCGAACTGGCGCTCATCGAAAAGCTCGGGCTCGCCGGCTATTTCCTGATCGTGTGGGACATCGTGCGCTTCTGCCGGGCGCAGGGCATCCTGGCGCAGGGCCGCGGCTCGGCCGCCAACAGCGCCGTCTGCTACGCGCTGGGCATCACCGCCGTCGATCCGGTCGGCATGGACCTGCTCTTCGAGCGCTTCCTCTCGGAAGAGCGCGGCGAGTGGCCCGACATCGACCTCGACCTGCCCAGCGGCGAGCAGCCGCGAGCGCGTCATCCAGTACGTCTACGAGCGCTACGGGCAGCGCGGCGCCGCCATGACCGCCAACGTCATCACCTATCGCGGCCGGCTCGGCCGCGCGCGAAGTGGGCAAGGCGCTCGGCTTCGACGAGGAAACCGCCGGGCGGCTGGCCGCGCTGGTCGGCACCTGGGAATACAAGGACCCCAAAGACACGCTGGAGTCGCAGTTCCGCGAGGCCGGCTTCGACCTGCGAGCATCCGCGCATGCGCAAATTCTTCGAGCTGTACCTGCCGCGTGCAGGACCTGCCGCGGCACCTCGGCCAGCACTCCGGCGGCATGGTGATCTGCCAGGGACAGCTCGATTCCGTGGTGCCGCTGGAGCCCGCCGCGATGCCCGGCCGCGTGGTGGTGCAGTGGGACAAGGACGACTGCGCCGACATGGGCATCATCAAGGTTGACCTGCTCGGGCTGGGAATGATGGCGGTGCTGGAAGACTGCCTGGGCATCATCCGCGACGACCTCGGGCGAGAAGGTCGACCTGGCGCACCTGCCGGCCGACGACCCGGCGGTCTACGCCGCGCTGCAGAAAGCCGACACGGTGGGGATGTTCCAGGTCGAGAGCCGCGCGCAGATGGCGTGCCTGCCGCGCCTGCAGCCGAAAAAGTTCTACGACCTCGTGGTGCAGGTGGCCATCATCCGCCCCGGCCCCATCGTCGGCAACATGGTCAACCCCTACATCCAGCGCCGCCAGGGACGCGAGCCGGTCGACTGTCCGCATCCCGCGCTGGAGCCGGTGCTGGCGCGTACCCTGGGCGTGCCGCTGTTCCAGGAGCAATTGCTGCGCATGGCCATGATCGCTGCCGGCTTCAGCGGCGGCGAAGCCGAGGAGCTGCGCCGCGCCTTCGGCTTCAAGCGCGCCGAGGTGCGCATGGCCGACGTCGAGCAGAAGCTGCGCGCCGGCATGACGCGCAACGGCATCGCCGGCGAGGCGCAGCAGCGATCATCCACGCCATCACTTCGTTCGCGCTCTACGGCTTCCCCGAATCCCACGCCGCCAGCTTCGCGCTGCTCGCCTACGCCAGCGCCTGGCTCAAGACCCACTACCTCGCCGCCTTTACCTGCGCCATGCTCAACAACCAGCCCATGGGCTTCTACGCCCCCGCCACTTTGGTCAAAGACGCGCAGCGCCACGGCCTCACCGTGCGGCCCATTGATGTGACCGCGTCCGACTGGCTGTGCACGCTGGAGAGCAGTTCTCAGTTCCCAGTTCCCAGTTCTCAGCAAAACCAGCAACTGGCAACCGGCAACTGGCAACTGCGGCTGGGCCTTCGCTACGTCCGCGGCCTGCGTGCCGAGGCGGCGCAGGCGCTGGTGCGCGCGCGGCGGCTGCGGCCGTTTGCCTCGATTGACGAGCTGGTGCGCCGCGTCCCCGAACTGCGGCGCAACGAACTGCAGACGCTGGCGGAGATAGGAGCATTGAACGCGCTTGGCGGAGCCGAGCGGTTCCACCGCCGCGACGCCCTCTGGCAGATCGAACGTGCCACGCGTGCCGCGGGGCCGCTGTTGGAGGGCATGGTGGAGCGCGACGCGCCCTCGCCGCTCGCGCCCATGACCGCCGAAGAGCGCCTGGTGGCCGACTTCCACGGCACCGGCCTCACCGTGGGGCCGCATCCCATGCGCTATCGCCGCGCCGCACTCGACCGCCTGGGCGTGTGCCCCGCCGCGGAACTCGCCCGCATCCCCAACGGGAAGCGCGTCCGCACCGCCGGCTGCGTCATCGCCCGCCAGCGTCCCGGGACCGCCAGCGGCTTCGTCTTCCTCAGCCTGGAAGACGAAACCGGCATTGCCAACGCCATCATCACGCCCGACTTATTCGACCAGCACCGCTTCCTGCTGGTTCGCGAACGCTTCCTGCTGCTCGAAGGCGTGCTGCAGAACCTGGATGGCGTGATTTCCGTGAAAGCCGACCGCGTCGCGCCCCTGCGCGTCACCGCGGCGGCCAGTGCGGGTGCGCATGATTTTCACTGAGAGAGTTTCTAGTTTCTCGTTTCTAGTTCCTGGTTCTTGGCCTGAGCTGAAGGCGTCCGCGCTAGAAACTAGAAACTAGAAACTGGCTATGCCCGGCGTCGCGTCGTCAGCCAATACACCGGCAGTCCGCAGACCAGCGTCGCCAGCGCCGCCAGCGACGGCCCGGGCCGCCCGATGAATGCCACCACCAGGATCCACGCGCTCGCGCCCAGATAGACGGCCGGCACCACCGGATATCCCCAGGTGCGGTACGGCCGCGGGCGCTCGGGCTCGCGGCGCCGCAGGATGAATACGCCCAGCACCGCGAACCAGGGGAAGATGCCCAGAGAAAACGCAATATAGGTGAGCAGCTGCTCGAACGTTCCGGTCAGCACCATGGCGATGGCGCACACGCCCTGCGCCACGATGGCCAGCCCGGGAGTCTCGAATTTCGGATGGACGCGCGCGGCGAAGGGGAAGAAGAGGCCGTCGCGTGCCATGGCGTAATACACCCGCGGCCCGCTCAGCACGTACGCGCTGAGCGACGACAGCAGCGCCAGCCCCAGCAAGCCTCCGAGCCAGGTGCCCGCCGCGCCGCCAAACAGCTTCTGCGCCGCCACCGCTCCCACCGGCACCACGCCGCTCAATTCCGCTGCCGGCACCGCGTAAAACAGCAGCAGATTGACCACCAGGTACAGGAACGCCACCGCCAGCGTGCCCAGGACCAGGAGCGCGGCAGGTTGCGCTCCGGCGCCTCGATTTCCTCCGCGATATACGCCGAGCCGTTCCACCCGCTGTAAGCGAAGCTCGCCCACAGCAGTGCCAGGCCCACGCCCGGCCACGTGGTCAGGTGCAGCGACCCCAGCGCGTCGCGCAGCGCGCTCCAGTGGCCGCGCGAGCTGGCAAACCCGGCCACCACTAGCAGCGTGATCAGCGCCAGCTTCGCCGCGGTGAGGGAGTTTTGCGTCCCGGAACCCAGGCGCCCGCCGCGGTAGTGCACCGCGGTCAGCAGCAGCACGATGACGGCGGCGCACGTCTTCGCCGCCAGCGCCGAGTCCGGCAGGAAGCCCGCGGTGGTGAAGTAGGCCGCCGCGGCCACCGCACTGGCCGCAATCGGCGCGGAAAAGCCCACGAAGAAGCTGATCCAGCCGGTGAGGAAGGCGAAGGCGGGGCCGTAGATTTCGCGCAGGTAGACGTATTCGCCGCCGGCGTGCGGCATCATGACCGCCAGCTCGGCATAGCTGAGCGCGCCGCACAGCGCCACCACGCCCGCGACCACCCAGCACAGCAGCACCGCTCCCGGGCTGGTGACGCGCGCCAGCATCAGCCCGGTGGTGGTGAAGATGCCCGCCCCCACCATGCTGGCGATGACCACGCTGGTGGCGGTGCCGAGTCCTAGGCGGCGGGGCAGCGCGCGCACCTCGGCGCGCGGCGTCACCCCGCGCGTCGCGTCTTCCCGCGGCGGCATGCGCTACTTAACTTTCTTCAGCCAGCCGTCGGGATAGAAGGTCAGCATGAATTTTTCGCGGCTGTGATCGACGATGAAGTCGTCGTGCGTCTTGAGGTATTCCTGCACCGCTTCCATCGGGCCGGGACCCCAGTCGGGGAGCAGCGGGTGCCCGTTCACGCTGGTGTCCTGCACCACGAGGTAGCTGCCCGGGGAAACCATGGGCCCGTAGATCTCCATCTCCCGCAGCACGTGGTCGCGCGTGTGCATGGAGTCGAGCGTGACCAGCACCTTCTTGCCCGCGACGCGCTGGGCCAGCGCCGCCGTCATCTTCGGGGTCGATCGAGCTGGCGGTGATCAGCTCCACCCGCTCCTGCCACGCCTTGAGCTTGGCAGCCTCCTCGGCGTGCGGCTCGATGTCGATGGTGATCACCTTGCCGTTGGGGTTCACCTGCCCCAGGATCTCGGCGTAAAACACGCTCGTCCCGCCGTAGAGCGTGCCGGTCTCGATGATGTAGTCCGGCTTGATCTCGCTGATGATCTCCTGCATGGACCAGTTGTCGGTGGGGGTCTGGTCGGAGCGGATGCCCAGCCAGCTGGTCTTGTTCCAGACGTCGCTGGCGTAGTACGCGACCAGGAACTTGTCGCGCAGGGTGTCGTCACCCTTCGCCACCTGCTGCCAGATGCGGTGCGTGCGATAGTGCCACGCTGCTGCCCAGCCCAGGCAGCCGAACGCGAGCACGAGCACGAGCAGGACCGTTAGCCATGTATGGGAAGCCGCGCGCGCCGGCGCGGTGCCGGAAGAAGCCATGAGAAGACCAGCCTGGAGAAGGGATTTTGACCGCCCAATTGCCCGCCAATTCTAGCATTCGCGGAGAGCAGCGCGGGTCACTTCGGCTTCGTCACCTCGACCACGGCGGGCTTGCTGGCGGCCGCCGGCCGCGCCATCGCGCCAAAGTAGTAGAGCGCGTTGAACAACAGCTTGAACGTCCCATAGGACTGCCCGCGATACTGCGGCCGGAAGCCGAACAGGACGACGTGTCCCTGGCCGAGCGGCGCATCCAGCAGCGCACTGCGTCCTTCCAGCAGCGCATCGCCCAGCAGCCAGCCGGACATCAGCGGGTTGCCGTTGGGATACTGCGCCACCGCCGCCGCGTCGCCCGCGGGATTGTCGAAGCTGGCCACGAACGCCGGGCTCTGCTCGAACCAGATGGCCGCCTGCGTGTCCATGCCGTACCCGAGCGGATGATTGGGATCGACGTTGACGCGCAGGATCGAGCCTGGCCCGTAGAAGTCCTTGTTGGCGACGTCGCGCAGCACGTTGCGCGCTCCCACTCCGAGGCGCTCGAGGGCGAAGTTCGACGCCCCATTCAGCGTCACCAGCGTCCCGCCCTTCATCACGAATTCGCGCAGGTTGGCGGTCCCCACCGCGCCGATCCCGCCGGTGAATTCGTCGGGCACCGCACCTCCCGGTGCGCCGCCGCCGCGCGCGCCGCGTCCGCCCGCCGCCGCCGCGGCCTCGGGCTCTTCTCCACCCTCTGCCCGCGCCGTCCGCCGCGGATGTCCGTTCACGATGGCGTTGATGTTCTGGTCGGGAAGCACAATCACGTCAAAGCGCGACGCCAGGTCGCCGGCGCGCACGTCCTTGTCGTAGACGCGGGTGTAGGGAAACTCGAACTGCTCCAGCAGCCAGCGCGTCCAACCTTCGTCCATGCTCGGCATGTAGCTGACGTAGATGCCGATGCGCGGCGCCGTCAGCGGCACGGCGTCGGCCAGCGGCAGGTCGGTGCCCGCCACGGTGGCGCCCAGGGAGGCGATCTGCGTCACCGCATTCGAGCGCACCACGAAGGTCCCGGCGGGAAAGTCGAGGCCGTGGTCCTTTACCGCGGCGCGCAGCCGCGCCACCGGTGCCCCCGCTTTCAGCAGCCGGTTGACGGCGAGGAAGGCATTGTTCGAGTCGGCGCGCAGCAGGTAGGCCTTGGAGCGCGCCTCGAACTTGCTCGCCGGCAGTTCGATCTTGTCCAGCTTCTCCAGGTCCGCCTTGAACGGGCGCTCGATCTGCACCGTGTTCACGCCCATCAGCAGCGGCAGGGTCTGCGCCGTGACGTCGTAGGGACGCTTGGGCGGCCCGCCCGGATATTCGCGCATGTCGGGATAGTGCTGCCGCTCTAGCAGGGTCTTGGCGTAGCCGCCGTAGGGCTGCGCCAGCAAAATGACGTGCGTTCCCGCCGGATACTGCACTCCGTCGGCCGTGAACTCCTGCCGGGCGCGCTGTACCTCGACCATGCCGAAGCGCAGCGTGTTCAGCATCTTCACTGCCGCCGCGGGGTCCTTCTGCTCCGCCGGCACCACGAATCCGAAGGGCGCGCCCGTGCGCTCGATCGCGCGCTTTCCCAGGCGATAGAAGTTGCGCACGTACTGGGCGCGGTTCTGCGCCACGTGGAAGAGACACGCCTCGTAGGCGATGAGCTGGTAGTCCACGATGTCGCGCAGGCGCCATTCGCCGCCCCGCCAGGGTTCAGGGAAATTCCAGCTTGCCCGCCGCGCGTTGTAGCCGAGGGCGTTGGTGTCCAGGTCTTCGAAGCGGACGCGCGTGGGCGTGGCCAGCCGCGCCGAGGCCGACTCGGTCAGGATGCGCAGGCCGCCGTGGTACGCCTGGTAGTGCCGCGCCGGGCTCCAGAAGTCGTACATCGCGTTCACCGCGATGCCCGTCTTGCCCGCCGACGCCAGGGCCGCCGCCATGCTGGCGCCCAGCGCGTTCGTCTCCGCGACCAGCAGCGGGTCGACGTTGGGATCGACGGGATCGAGAAACGGCGGCACGAAGATGCGCGCCGCGTTCGGCCCCATCTGGTGCACGTCGTACACCACCTGCGGATGCCACACGTTCTGCACCTTCCCCACCGTCAGCTGCGACTCCACCTGCGTGAACATGTACCAGTCGCGGTTGTCATCGTGCCCGATGTAGGGGTGGTACAGCTCCACCGGCGGCGTGCCCTCGAAGGGCGTCCCCACGTACTTGCGGTACCACTTCACCACCATGTCCTGCCCGTCGGGATTGAGCGAGGGGATGAGCAGGAAGATGACGTTGTTCAGGATCTCGCGATGCTGCGGCGTGTCTTCCGTCAGCAGCTTGTAGACGAACTCCATCGCCGTCTGCGTCGAGGCGACCTCGGTGGAGTGCACGGTGCAGGTTATGAGCACGACCGCCTTGCCCTCGGCGATCAGCTGCTCGGCCTCGGCGTCGCTCAGCCCGCGCGGATCGGCCAGCCGCTGCTGGATTTCCAGGTAGCGCGCCAGCTTCGGCATGTTTTCTGCGGCCGTGATGGTGAGGGCCACGAACGGCTTGCCCAGCGTGGATTTCCCCAGCTCCTCGAAGCGGATGCGCTGCGGGTCGGCGGCCGCCAGCTTGCGGAAGTAGCTGGTCACCTGCTCCCAGTCGGCGAGCTTGCGGTCGTCGCCGACGCGGAAGCCGAGGTGCTGCTCGGGCGACGGCAACTGTGCCGCTGCCGCTGCCCCCAGAACCAGCAGGCACACCACCGCCCATACCACGCGCCGCACTAGAGTTTTCATGGCTGTCTTCCTGACCTGAATTTCCTGCCGCCGCAATCTGCCTGTCGCGAGCGCCGTTGTCAAGGGCGGCCGGCCGGCCGCGCCCACAAACACGACCGCCCTCGCGCCGTCAGCTACCGAGGCGAGGGCGGCAGGGGAACTTTACGGTTGGCCCAGAGCGCGGTCGAGCAGCTCGCTGGCCACCTCGACCGGCTTCTTCGGCTCGGTCAGCGTCCACTTCACTTTGCCGGCCGCAATCTCTTCGCGGGCGATCCGGCAGGGCTTGCGGGAGTTGATCTCCACCATGGGCTTGGCGCCCGCCTGGAGCTGCCGCGCCCGCCGCGCCGCTACCAGAATGTAGCGGTAGTTGCTGTCAAAGCCTTCCATCAATCGCGTCATGTCTCTCACGCCGCACCTCGACTTCATTCTGCCGCGTCGCTCAGGCCGAACGACCGCAGCGTCCCCTGGATTCGGTCCCGCGCATTCCGCCGCCGGCACCGTTCGGCCGTCTCCACCATCTTCTGCTGCTGCTTGCCGGCCGGCTGGCGTCCCAGACGTTCGGCCAACACTACAGCCTTCAACTCGTCGATGGACTGTTCAAGGCGGTCGTTCACCAGAATATAGTCATAGTTCCGCCAGTTCTCAATCTCTTTCGTGGCCGTCAGCAGGCGGCGGCGGATGACCCCCTCGTTGCGCACGCCCTCGGCCTCGCTGCGCCGCCGCAGCCGCCGTTCCAGCTCGTCGCGCGACGGCGGCAGCACGAAGATGCTCACCGCCTGCGGCAGCTTCTGCTTGATCTGCGCCGCTCCCTGGACGTCGATATCGAGCAGCAGGTCGTGCCCCGCCTGCGCCGCCTCGGTCACGAAGCGCCGCGCCGTCCCGTAGTAGTTGCCGAAGACGTTGGCGTACTCCAGGAACTCGTCGCCCCGGATCATGGCCTCGAACTGCTCGCGCCCGATGAAGAAGTACTCCCGCCCGTCGTGCTCCGAGCCCCGCGGCGCCCGCGTGGTGTAGGAGATGGAAAAATCCAGGTTGGCCACCGCCCGCCGCAGCTCCGCCACCAGCGTGCTCTTTCCCGATCCCGACGGCGCCGAGATGATGAAAACGGTGGACATCGGTGGATAGTAGTCAGTTGCCAGTTGTCAGTTGCCAGTTCGTAAGCCGTCGTGACTGACAACCGGCAACTGGCAACTACTCTATGTTCTGCGCCTGCTCTCGTGCCTTCTCCACCTGCGCCTTCATCTCCAGCCCCAGCTCGGTGAGGCGCAGCGCTTCGCCGACTACGCCCGAGGTCTTGGAGAGCAGGGTATTGGCCTCGCGGTTCATTTCCTGGAGCAGGAAGTCCAGCTTCTTGCCGATTTCGTGCCCGCTGTCCAGCAGCCCCAGGAAATGGTCGATGTGGGTGTTCAGGCGCACGATCTCTTCCTGGATGTCGCCGCGCTCGGCCATCATGGCGGCCTCCTGCAGCAGGCGCTCCGGCTCCACCTGCGCGCCCAGCAGCTCTTTCATGCGCGTCTGCAGCTTCTCGTAGTGCGCCTTCAGCACCACCCCGCGCAGCCGTCCGATCTCCTCGGTTGCGGCGCGCAGGCGCTGCATGCGCTGGCGCAGCTCGCGCTCGATGTCTTCGCCCTCGTGCTCGCGCATCGCGTTGAGCTTGCCGATCGCCGCTTCCGCCGCCGCCAGCACGGCCGCTTCAAACGCGCCATCCAGGCCGTCGGAGGTGGCGCCCAGGGCCCCGGGAATGCGCAGCACCACATTGAGGTCGGGCTCGGCGTGGACGCCGAACTCCGTCGCCGCCGCGCGAAACGCCGCCAGGTAGCCGCCCACCAACTGCTGGTTGAGCGCGAACGCCTCCTCGCCGCTGCGGTCGAGGCTCAGCGTCAACTCGACGTGGCCGCGCGCCAGCTTGTCCTTCAACAGCCGCCGCAGCTTCATCTCCAGCGCGTCGGTATCGGACGGCAGCCGCAGTTGCAGGTCGAGGAAGCGGTGGTTCACCGACTTCATGGCCAGCGTGAAGGCCATGCCCGGCGCGCCTTCCCGCCCCGCGCCGGCGCTCTTCACCTGCGCGAATCCCGTCATGGACCGTACCGCCACTAGCTTTCCGCTCCTTCGCTCTCCACCGGCGCCAGCGGTTTCTCGGCGCCGTTGGGGCCCGGTTCGCGCTCGGCAAACTGCAACGCATACAGCCGGCGGTAGGTCCCCAGCCGGCTCATCAGTTCTTCGTGCGCCCCGATGTCTTCGATGGTGCCGCCCTCCAGCACCACGATGCGGTCCGCGCGCCGCACCGTGGTCAGGCGGTGCGCGATCACGAACACGGTACGGCCCGCCATCAGGTTCTGCAAGGCCGATTGCACCAGCGACTCGCTCTCCGTGTCCAGCGCCGACGTGGCCTCGTCCAGGATGAGGATAGGCGCGTTCTTCAGCAGCGCGCGCGCAATTGCCAGCCGCTGCCGCTCGCCGCCGCTCAGCCGCAACCCGCGCTCCCCGATCATCGTGTTGTAGCCCTCGGGCAGTTGGCGAATGAAGTCGTGCGCCAGCGCCGCCTGCGCCGCCGCCATCACCGCCGCGTCCGTCACCTGCGGCTGCCCGTAGGCGATGTTGTTGCGCACCGTGTCGTTGAACAGGATCGTCTCCTGGGTCACGATCCCCACCTGCGCCCGCAGCGACGCCACGGTGACGTCACGCACGTCCGTGCGGTCCAGCCGCAGCGCCCCGCCGCTGACGTCGAAGAAGCGCGGGATGAGGTGCACCAGGGTCGATTTCCCCGCGCCGCTCGACCCCACGATGGCCACCACCTCGCCGCGCCGCACTTCCAGGTTGACGTCGCGCAGCACCGAGCGCTCCTCGTCCTCGTAGCCGAAGCTGACGCCCTCGAACTGCACGCTCTCGCGAAACGGCGGCAGCACCCCCGCCCCCGGCTTGTCCCGCACCTCGTCCTCCGCGTCCATCACCGCGAAGATCTCCGACGACGCCCCCAGCGCCTGCTGGAAGTTGTTGTAGAAGAGGGCGAACTTCCGCACCGGCTCGTACAGCTTGAACACCGCCACGATGAACACCAGGAAGGTGCCGGCGGTGAAGACGCGGTGATTGATCTGGTCGCGCCCCAGCCACAGCAGCACCGCCACCGCCACCGCCCCCAGGATGTCCATCACCGGCGAGCTGATGGCCGCGGCGCTCACCGAGCGCAGGTTGGCGCGGAGCAGCCGCCGCGCCGCCCCGCGGAAGCGCACCAGCTCCCATAGCTCCATCCCGAACGCCTTCACGATGCGGTTGCCGGTGATGGTTTCGTGCAGGATGTTCTGGATGTCGGCCAGCTTGTCCTGGCCTTTGCGGGTCGCGTGCCGCACCCGCTGCCCGATGCGCCGCGCCGACACGACGATCACCGGGACAAACAGCAGCAGCACCCACGCCAGCTTCCCGCCCAGCAGCACCACCACCACCGCCGTGAACAGCAGGGTGAACAACTGCTGCAGGAATTCGGCCAGCACGTTCGACATCGCGAACTGCACCCGCTCGATGTCGTTCACGATGGTCGACAGCAGTTGGCCCGTGGGGTTGCGCTGAAAAAAGGCCACGCTGCGCCGCAGGATCGAGGCGTACAGCTCGTTGCGCAGGTCGGTGATCATGCCGAACCCGGCGTAGTTCACCAGGTACGTGCCCAGGTAGTCGAAGATGCCTTTCAGCACCGTCGCCACCACCAGGGCGAACGCCACCATCGTCCAGGGATTGTGGAAGTGCTCGGGGACGAACAGCCGCAGGTCCACCGTGGTGAGCGAGCCGGGCAGGCGAAACAGCGGCAGCGTGCCGCCTTGCGTGCCGGGATTGAGCACGCGGTCGAAGATGGGGCCGATGAGCAGCACGCGGAACGCGTCCAGCAGCCCCACCAGCATCATCAGCACCACCGAGCCGCCGAGCTGGACTCCGTAGGGCTTGACGTAGTGGAGCAGGCGGCCTAGCTGGCGCATCTCGGCTCGCTCAAAGCCGCGTCCGCCGGGCCGTTTCGCCCGCCGCGCAGGTTGGATTTCCGGCAAAACAAGGCTCAATTCTACTGGATTGCCCCATCGCGCCGCACTCTTTCATGAGCTGCAAGCTGCAAGCCTTAAGCTTACGGCTTAGAGCTTGGAGCTTAGGGCTTAGGGCTTACCGCCGGCCTATTTCGGCGAATCTCGATGCACGACCTTCAGGTTGTACCCCGCCTTCTTCAGCCGCTTGGCGACCTCCTCTGCGATCATCACCGAGCGATGCTGCCCGCCGGTGCAGCCAAAGGCGATGGTCAGGTAGCTCTTGCCTTCGCGCACGTAGTGCGGCAGCAGGTAGACCAGCAGGTCGGAGATGCGGGAGATGAACTCCTGCGTCTGCGGAAACGAGCGGATGTACTTCGCCACCTTGGGATGCCGCCCGCTGAGCGGCCGGAACTCGGGCACGAAGTGCGGGTTGGGCAGAAAGCGCACGTCGAACACCAGGTCGGAGTCCACCGGCACGCCCTGCTTGTAGCCGAAGCTGACGCAGGAGACGAGGATGTTCCTGTCCGTGGCCTCGCGCCGGAAGCGCTCCAGGATGTGGGCGCGCAGCTCGTGCACGTTGAATTTCGAGGTGTCGATGACCACGTCGGCGATGTCGCGCAGCGGCCCCAGGCGCTTGCGTTCCGCGCCCAGCGACGCCTTCACCGTCTCCGACGCCCGTCCCAGCGGATGCGGCCGGCGGGTTTCGCTGAAGCGCCGCACCAGCACGTCGTCGCTGGCCTCCAGGAACACCACCGTGGTGTGGAGCTGCCGCTTGAGCTGCTGCAGATACTGCGGGATACGCCCCAGCTTCTGCCCCTCGCGGATGTCCACCACCAGCGCCGCGCGGTCGATTTCCGAGGATTGCTTTACCAGCTCGGCGAAGCGCGGCATCAGCTCCACCGGCAGGTTGTCCACCGCGTAGTAGCCGAGGTCCTCGAAGGCCTTCAACACGTTGGCCTTGCCCGAGCCGCTCATGCCGGTGATGACCACCAGCTCGGTCGGGAGCCGCGGGGCTGCGTTAGGGCTCGGCTCTGCGCGTCGCCCAAGCGGCGCCGCCTTGCGCGTCGCGGCCTTCACCTTGCTGCGGGGAGACATTGGTTCCATCCTAGCACCGTCGGCGGGCCACGCCACGCAGGCACACCACCGGCGCCCACGCCGCACCCGTTGCCGCTATAGACTCACTTCCCACCCAAAAGTTGCGGCCTGGCACGGAAAACCGAACCCGGAAACTCGCCACTCCTCCCCCGATTACTCAATGTACGATGTCCCCATGCCCCTCACCCCGCGCACGCTGCGCCTCACGTTTGCCGTGGCGGCGGTGTTGCTGCTGGCGGTGGTAGCGGGGTCCTTTTTCTATGCGCGCTACCGGGTGCGCCAGGCGATCCGGGAGATCCCCAAAAAGCTGGGGATCGAAATCCAGCAGACGGCGCAGGGCTTCAGCTTCTCCAAGTCCGTCGGCGACCGCACCCTGTTCAAGATCAGCGCCGCCAAGACCATCCAGTACAAGGCCGGGCAGCGCGCCGAGCTACACGATGTCACCATCATCGTCTACGGCAAGCAGGCGAACCGCTTCGACCAGATTTACGGCACGGTCTTCGACTACGACCCGCAGGCGGCCACGTTCAGCGCCCCCGGCGAGGTCGAGATTGACCTCGAGGGCGACGCCTCCGGCCTGCAGCATCCCGACCAGGCCCCGCCGCGGGAGTTGAAGAACCCCATCCACCTCAAGACCAGCGGCCTGGTCTTCAATCAGACGACGGGGATCGCGGAGACGCGCGAGCGCATCGAGTTCCGGACCCCGCAGGCGCACGGCGAGGCGCGCGGGGTGCGGTACGACACCAGCGCCGCCACCCTGACCATCGAGTCCGACATCCACATCTTCGCGGCGGCTGGAACCGTGCCTTGCCCCAATCCCCACGGGCACGGCGCCCGGGCAGAGCCGGCCGCAGCTTCCGCGCAAAAGACATCCGTGACTTCGACCCCGCCCCCCGACTGCGTCCCGCCGGAAGTCACGGCGGCCCACGGCGTCATTACCAAGGAGCCGCTGGCCGCCACCCTGGATGAAGTCCGCGGGCAGCGGGGCGCCGACACTTTCTCCGCCGACCACGTCCGCCTCCTCTTCCGCCGCGACACCACGGTGGAGAGCGCGGTCGCCAGCGGCAACGTCGCCGCACAGCGCGCCGGCGCCCGCCCGGCCAACTTCCACGCCGGGGAGATCGAGCTCGCGATGGGCGCCAAAAACGAGCTCCGCACCGCCGTCCTCAGCGGCCACCCTGTCTTCGACGCTGCCGGGCCCAAGACCACGCACGGCGAGGCGGGACGCGTGCAGGTAGACTTCCTCGCGCGCAACCGCGTGGCCCACATCCGGGCTACCGAGAACGTGAAGCTGGCGGAGAAAACACCGCCATCGGCCGGCAATCGAGGGGCCAGGAATTCGCCCGCGACCAACGGCCAACGGCCGGCAACGCAGGACCTACAGCTCGCCGCCTCCACCCTCGATCTCAATATCCGCGCCGGGAAGTTCCTCGAGCGCGCCTGGACCACCGGCCCGTCGCAGCTGACGATGGTCGAGCCGGCGGCCGGCCCGGGCGCGCCGACGACCACCACCGCCTCCGCCGCGCGCTTCGACGCTAACTTCCACCCCAGCAACCGGCCGAAAATGCTGCATGGCGCTGGCGACGCCAGGATCGTCAGCGCCACGCCGGGCGAGCCCGAGCGCGTCACCACCAGCGCCGAGCTGCAGGTGGACTTTGCGCCCGACGGTGCCCTGGCCACCCTGCAACAGTGGGGCGACTTCCATTACCAGGAGGGCGCACGCAGCGCCACCGCGCCGTCGGCCACCTACACCGCGTCGGACCAGACCTTCGCGCTCAGCGGCGGCGCGCGCTACGTGGACAACTCTCCGTCTCCGGTTCCCGGTTCGCCGAGTGGCAGCGCGACTGGAATGGGAGAATCCGGCGGCCTGACGCTGGCGGCGAACACGATTCGCTTCAGCCGCCGCACCGGCGACGTCACCGCGCAGGGCGAGGTCAAGACCACCTACACCGACCTCAAGCCGGCCGCCGGCGGCGCCCTGCTCGGTTCAGGCGCCCCCGTGCACGTCACCGCGCAATCGCTGAGCGCCAGCCGGCAGACGGGCATCGCGCGCTTCCTCGGCGGCGCGCGCCTGTGGCAGGACGCCAACATCGTCGAGGCGCCGCTGCTCGAGTTCGATCGCCAGAAGCGCTCACTGCTGGCCCGGGCCGTGGCGGCCGCCGGGCAACCGCGCGTCACCACTTCCTTCGTCCAGACCGACAAGAGCGGGAAGCTCACCCCGGTCACGGTGATGGCGGGGCAGCTCAGCTACTCCGACCTCGACCGCCAGGCGCACCTCGCCGGGGGCGTGGTGCTGCGCGGGGGCGATGCCACGGTCAGCGCCGAGCGCGCCGACGTCACGCTGCTGCCGCGGGCTTCGGCGGCGGCGGCCGCGCCCGGCGGCGCGGCGCCCCCCAGCCAGTTGCAGCAGATCGTGGCCCAGGGGCAGGTGCGCATCGAGACGCCCAAGCGGCACGCCACGGGCGAGAAGCTGGTCTACACCGCTGCGGACGGGAAGTACGTGCTGACAGGTGGACCGCCTAGCATTTTTGATGCCGAAAAGGGCAATTTGACCGGCACTTCGTTGACTTTCTTTAGTCGCGATGATACCGTCTTGGTCGAGGGCGGAACGGGTCGCGCCGTCACGCAAAAGCGCGTAACCCGTTAGGAAACATATAGATGCAGACCCTGGCGACGGACGATCTGGGTAAATCGTATCGCGGCCGGCGGGTAGTGAACGGCGTCTCGCTGCGCGTGGACCAGGGCGAGGTGGTCGGCCTGCTCGGCCCCAACGGCGCCGGCAAGACCACCAGCTTCCACATGATCGTCGGGCTCACGCCCCCCGATACCGGCCGCATCACCCTCGACGGCGCCGACATTACCGACGTCCCCATGTACCTGCGGGCGCGGCATTACGGCATCAGCTACCTGCCGCAGGAGCCCTCGGTCTTTCGCCGCCTGACGGTGGAAGAAAACCTCATGGCGGTGCTGGAAGCGCAGCCCCTGGCGGGGCACGACCGGCGCGCCACCCAGGAACGCCTGCTGGAGCAACTCGGCCTCAGCCACCTCCGGCAGAACCGCGGTTACGCGCTCTCCGGCGGCGAGCGGCGGCGGGTGGAGATCGCGCGCGCTCTTGCCATTGCCCCGCGCTTCATCCTGCTCGACGAGCCGTTCTCGGGGATTGATCCCATCGCCGTGCTCGACTTGCAGAAAATCATTTTTGATCTGAAGAACACCGGCATCGGCGTGCTGGTCACCGACCACAACGTGCGCGAGACCCTTTCCGTCACCGATCGTGCCTACATCATCAACGAGGGAAGGATTTTCCGCGCCGGCACTCCCGAGCAGCTCGGCAACGATCCGGAGGTAAGAAGAGTCTATCTGGGCGAGAGCTTCTCGCTCGTTTAGCGCTGACGTAGCAACACGGCGTTTCCCCATGGTAATGCTGCAGCCCAGACTTAACGTCAAGCTCTCCCAGCGGCAGATTCTGACGCCGGGCCTCGTGCAGATGGTCAGTGTGCTGGCGCTCAACAAGATTGAGCTCAAGGACATGATCAACGCCGAGATCCTGGAGAACCCGGTGCTGGAGGAGCTGGACTCGACGGTGCCGCTGCTGGACGAAGTCGCGGGGAAAGAGGCGGAGCGGGACCGCACCACGACGGCGGAAGAGACGGTCAAGGAGCCGGAAAAGACCAAAGATCCGTTCGAAGAGATCGACTTCGGGTCGTTCTTCCAGGACTACCTGGATCCGGGGTACCGCAGCCCGGAGTCGGAGTTTGTGGAGCGGCCGTCGTTCGAGAATTTTCTTTCCAAGCCCACTACCCTCACCGAACACCTGATGTGGCAGCTGGGCGCGCTCAGCGTGCGGCCCGAGGTGCGGGCGGCGGCGGAGCTGGTGATCGGCAACCTGAACGAAGAGGGCTACCTCACGGCGACCGATGAAGAACTGCTGGCGGCGGCGGCGGGAGAGCAGATCGACGCGCCGGAGGCGGTGTTCGACCCGGCGCCAGAACCGGCGAAGCCGCGGTGGGGGAGTCACCGGCCGCTGCCGGAAGCCGCCTCGCGCCTCGCGGCGCAAGCCGGCGTTCCCGAGCATCCGTTCTTGAAGGCGCCGCCGGAAGAGCTGGCGGACCTCCTGCCGTCCGAGCTCACGCCGGAATCGCTGGAGACCTTGGACCTGGTGGACGAGGCGGACGCGTACGCGGTTGCTGCGGACGCGGCGCCGCCGGACGCCATCGAGCTGCCGGCCGTCGCCGACGGCCAAGTGCGGGCGGAGAGTGCTGCGGCGGCGGCCGAGCCCGCGGAAAACCCGCCACCCGAAAGTGTCGCCCCGGCGCCTGCGGCAGCCGCGGCCAAGGTGCTGCCCTTTGCGCGCAAGGCGCCGTTCTCCCGCCACGATCTGCACGAGGCCATCGCGCTGGTGCGGCAGATGGACCCGGTGGGAGTGGCGGCGCGCGATCTGCGCGAGTGTCTGCTGGCGCAGCTCCAGTACCTGCACGAGACGCACCAGAGCGGGCACGCCGTGGAGGCCCAGCGCAATGGCGACACCGGCGAAGTGCTGGCCGACGCCATCGCCATCGTGGACACGCAGCTCAAGCCCGTGCTCAACAAGCAGCACAAGGAGATCGCGAAGGCGATCGGGAAGCCGGTCGAGGCCGTGCTGCAGGCGCTGGAGTTCCTGAAGACGCTCGATCCCCGGCCCGGGCTGCGCTACAACAAGATGGAGCCGCGCCTGATCGAGCCCGACGTAGCTTTCGTCAAGCAGGGCGAAGACTTCCTGGTGGTCCTGAACGACGAAGACGTGCCGCAGCTGCGCCTGAATCCCACCTACAAACGCCTGCTCAGCCGCGATGTCGCCGACAAAGACGTGCGCGGCTACGTCAAGGAGCGCTACAAGTCCGCCATCCAGCTCATCAAGAACATCGAGCAGCGCAAGCAGACCATCCTGAAGGTCTGCTACGCCATCCTGGGGCGGCAGCGCGACTTCCTCGATCGGGGGATCGACCAGCTGCACCCCATGATGATCAAGGAAGTGGCGGAGGAAATCGGGGTGCATCCTTCGACGGTGAGCCGCGCCGTGGCCAACAAGTACGCCCACACCCCGCAGGGCGTCTTCGAGCTGCGCTACTTCTTCAGCGAGTCGGTCCAGGGACCGGAGGGCGGCGGGACGTCGCTGCTCATCCTGAAGCGCCGCGTCAAGAAGCTGATTGAAGACGAAGATCCCGCCCGGCCGCTGACCGACGAGCAGATCACCCGCATCCTGCAATCGCAGGGCATCCAGGTCACCCGCCGCACCGTTGCGAAATACCGCGAGGACATGAAGATCCCCTCTACCCACCAGCGGCGGGTCAAGGACTAGCCCCGTTCCCGTCCCGCGCCAGTAAGCTAACCAGCTTCTCCTCAGCGGTTTACGAGCGGCTCCCCAGGCTCGCGAAAAAGCGCTATGCTTTCACCAGTTGCTGTCGCAGCCGGACAGGAGGACCCGGATGAACGTTGAGTACACCGGCAGGCAGTACGAAATCACTTCCGCAATCCGCAAACAGATCGAACACGGACTCAACAAACTCACCAAAATCCTCGGCGACCACTTCGAAACCAAAGTCATCCTGACCGCAGAAAAGTACCGGCACATCGCCGACATCACGGTGCTGGTGCGGCCGAAGCAGATCGTGGGCGTCGCCGAAGGCAGCGAGATGATCGCCGCCGTGGGAGAGGCGCTGGACCGGATCGAGCGCCAGGCGGTGAAGTTCAAGACCCGCTGGCGGGCCCGCAAACGGCAGGCGCGGCGGAAACTCCCGCCCGCCGAGGTCCCCAAGGACGCGGCCGCCGCGGTGGGTCAGAATACGGCCATGGCGGTCCCGGTGGTGGTGCACACCTTCCCCGCCGTGGTGCGCACCACCGAAGCGCATGTGGTGGTGGCGGCCGACGCGGTGGCCATACGGCCGCTCACCCTCGAGGAAGCCATCAAGGAAGCCGAGTTCCGCGACCGCGAGGTCTTCGTCTTCCGCGATCCCCAGGGCAAGGTGCGGGTGCTGCATCGGAAGAAGGACGGAAAGATGGAGCTGATCGACGCGCCGTAGCGAGTTGCGAGTACCGAGTTGCGAGCGAGCCGGGGCACAGCGATGTGCCCCGGTTGCTTTTTGGGGGGCGGCGCGGTTTACGCAGTTTCCAGGGCCAGCGCCATCCCAAGGCCGCCGGAGACGCAGAGGGTAGCGAGGCCGCGACGCGCCTGCCGGCGCCGCATGGCGTGCAACAGCGTGACCACGATGCGGGCGCCGGTGCAGCCGATAGGGTGGCCGAGCGCAATGGCGCCGCCGTTCACGTTGAGGCGCTCGCGGTCGAAGTGCAGCTCGCGGTCGCAGGCCAGCACCTGTGCGGCGAAGGCTTCGTTGAGTTCCACCAGGTCGAAGTCGGCGACGCCGAGCCCGGTCTTCGCTTGCAGTTTTTGCAGGGCGGGCACCGGCCCCATCCCCATGGTGCGCGGGTCAACCCCGGCCTGTGAATACGCCACGATGCGGGCGAGCGGCTGCAGGTGGTGCTGCTGCACCCACGCCTCCGACGCGAGGACAGTGGCGGCGGCGCCGTCGGTGATGCCCGAGGAGTTGCCGGCGGTGACGCTGCCGGTCTTCGAAAAGACGGGCGCCAGCTTGGCCAGCTTTTCCAGCGTCGCGCCCAGGAAAGGATGTTCGTCGCGGGCGAAGGTGGTGGTCCCCTTCTTCGCTTCCAGGGTGACGGGCACGATCTCCGCCTCGAACCAGCCGGCGTTGATGGCGTGCTCGGCGCGCTGTTGCGAGGTGAGGGCGTACTGGTCCTGCTCCTCGCGCGTGATGTGGTACTGGTCGGCCAGCACTTCGGCGGTCTCGCCCATCACCAGCTTGGAAAGCGGGCAGAGAAAACCGTCGCGGTACATGCCGTCGACGACCTCCTGGTGCCCCAGGCGGTAGCCCCAGCGCGCCCCGTCGAGGTAGTAAGGCACGCGCGACATGGATTCGGTGCCGCCGGCCAGGATGCAGTGCGCGTTGCCGTGCGCGATCTCCTCGTAGCCCAGCGCGATGGCCTTCATCGCCGAGGCGCAGGCCATGTTGATGGTGTACGCCGGGGATTCCTTGGGGACCCCGCTGCGCACCGAGACTTGGCGCGCCGGATTGGGTCCGCCGCCGGCTTGCCGCGCGTTGCCGAAGATGGTCTGCTCGACCAGTTCAGGCGGAATGCCGGCGCGCTCGATGGCGGCGCGCGCGGCCACCACCCCCAAGTCGACGGCGGTCAGCGGCAGCAGCGAGCCGCCAAACTTGCCGATAGGCGTGCGCACGGCCGAAACGATGTAGACAGGCGAGGGCATGGGCGCTCCGGGAACATTTCAGTTTACATTCCCTCGTCGTATAGGATTTCTAATTTGCGATTGGTGATTGGCGATGGAAGCCCACAAATCACCAATCGCCAATCGCCAATCGCAAATTCCCCAATGTCCATCCTCTACGGCATCAACGCGGTGACGGAAGCGCTGCGGGCTCGGGCGCAGAGCATTAGCTACGTCGGCTGCGCGCGCGAGCGGCACGATGAGCGCCTCCAGCGCGTGATCGAGGCGGCGCGCGCGGCCGGGGTGCCGGTGCGGTTCATGCCGCGCGACCAACTCGACCGCATGGCGCAGGGCGAGCCGCACCAGGGCGTGGTGGCGTCGGTGGCGGCGAAGGAATACGCGCAGCTCGACGACATCCTGGAGGCCAAGCGCGGGGCGCGCCACTTCGTGGTGGTGCTCGATGGCGTCGAGGACCCGCACAACCTGGGCGCGATCCTGCGCACCGCCGACGCGGCGGGCGTGGACGGCGTGGTGATTCCCGAACGGCGGGCGGTGGGGATGACCGGCACCGTGGCCAAGGTCGCGGCCGGAGCGAGCGAATCGGTGCCGCTGGCGCGGGTCACCAACATCGCGCGGACGCTCGAAACCCTGCAGCGGCACAACCTGTGGACGGTCGGGCTCGATGAGCGCGGCACGCAGACGTACGACACGGTGGACTACACCGGCGACATCGCGCTGGTGCTGGGCGCGGAGGGACACGGACTGCACGAGCTGGTGCGCAAACGTTGCGATTTTGTGGTCTCGATCCCCATGGCGGGGCAGGTGGCGTCGCTGAACGTGAGCGTGGCGGCGGCGGTGGTGATGTTCGAAGTCGTGCGACAGCGAAGAATCGGATCATCGGCCCATCGGACCATCGGCCCATCGAACTCAAGCCGGCGCGCTTCATCCGATGAACCGGTGGACCGATGAACCGATGCGCCGATCCTGACGGAGGGCAATCTTAGATGGCCTACATCCAATTTCTGGGCGCGGCGGGCACGGTGACCGGGTCAAAGCACCTGGTCAACGTTTCCGGCGACGCCAGCGGCGGCGGCCTGCAAGTGCTGGTGGACTGCGGGTTGTTCCAGGGTCCCAAGGAGTGGCGCGAGCGCAACTGGCAGAAGTCGCCGATCGCGCCCCGCGACATCGAAGCGGTCATCCTGACGCACGCGCACCTCGACCACTCGGGCTGGATCCCGCGGCTGGTGAAGGAGGGCTTCCGCGGCCCCATCTACGCCACCCCGGCCACGGTGGAGCTGTGCGCGGTGCTGCTGCCCGACAGCGGCCACCTGCAGGAAGAAGATGCCGGCTTCCACAACAAGAAAAAGACCTCGAAGCACGATCCCGCGCTGCCGCTCTACACCTTCGCCGAGGCGCAGCACTGCCTGAAGCAGTTTCAGCCAGTGAGCTTTGGCGCGGTGAAACAGTTGGAGTCGGGGCTGGAGTTCCGCTTTGCGCCGGCGGCGCACATCCTGGGCTCGGGGATGGCGGAGATCACGCTGCGCCGGAACGGGTCCACGAAGAAGCTGATTTTCACCGGCGACATCGGGCGCGTGCGCGACAACCAGGTGGCGCCCGGGAAGGTGCTGCACACCGGCCCGGCGGCGATGCCGACGCCCGACGTGCTGGTGATGGAATCCACCTACGGCAACCGCGAGCATCCGCACACCGACCCGCGCCCTGAGCTGGCGCGCCTGGTGCGGCAGACGGCGGAGCGCGGCGGCTCGGTGGTGGTGCCGGCGTTTGCCGTGGAGCGCACCCAGAAGTTCCTGTTCATGCTCAAGGACCTGATGGAGCAGGGGCAGATACCGCGCCTCCCCGTCCACGCCGACAGCCCCATGGCCATCCAGGCGGTCAACATCTTCCTGAAACACGCGGAAGAATTCAGCCCCGACGCGCGCGCGATGGTGGCGAAGTACGGCTCACCGCTCACCTGGCCGGGCTTCTACTTCGACCAGACGCCCGACGAATCGAAGAAGATCAACGACACGCGCTATCCCGTCATCATCGTGTCGTCGAGCGGGATGGCGACCGGCGGGCGCGTGCTGCACCACCTGGCACAGCGCCTGCCCGACCCGCGCAACCTGGTGCTGCTGATCGGCTTCCAATCGCCGGGCACGCGCGGCGCTACCATCAAGAGCGGCGCCCCCACCGTGCGCATCTTCCGCGAGGATGTCCCCATCCGCGCGCAGGTGGCGGCGCTGGAGCAGTTCAGCGACCATGCCGACACCAGCGAGCTGCTGGAGTGGCTCCACACCTTCCCCCAGCCCCCCGGCATCACCTATCTGGTCCACGGCGACCCCGCCGCCGCCGCGCAACTGCAGCAGACGATGCAGTCGGCGCTGGGCTGGCGCGTGGAAGTGGCGCAGTGGATGCAGCAGGTAGAGGTGTAATGGTCATCGGTCACCGATGAGCCGATGAACCGATGAGCCGATTCCGCCGTCAGCGCGCCAGCTCGTACCCGGCGAAGAAGTAGCTGATCTCGAAGCGCGCCGTGTCCTCGGCGTCGGAGCCATGGACGGCGTTGGCCTCGATGCTGGCGGCAAAGCGCTTGCGGATAGTGCCTTCCGCCGCCTGCGCCGGGTTGGTGGCGCCCATCAGGGTGCGCCACGAGGCGATGGCGTCGTGCTCCTTCTCCAGCGCGATGACCACGCAGGGGCCGCCGGACATGAACCGCGTCAGCGACTCGAAGAACGGCTTCCCGGCGTGTACCGCGTAGAAGCCCTCGGCCTGCTCCTTGGTCAGGTGCAGCATCTTCATGCCGATGATGGTGAAGCCGTTTTGCAGGATGAGCGAGATGATGTCCCCGGTGGCGTGCTTGCGTACCGCGTCGGGCTTGATGATGGCGAGCGTGCGTTGCAAAGTTTTCATCGAGTTCTCAGTTCCCGGTTCTTTCTTCTCGGAAGATCAATTGCCAGCAGCTAGCAGCCAACAGCCAGCAGCCAGCAGCTAGCCGCCCGCCAGCGCCGCGACCACCGTCTCGCCGATCTCCGCCGGTGACCTGGCCACGCGAATCCCCGCCGCCGTCAGTGCGCGCATCTTTTCCGCCGCCGTCCCATGGCCGCCGGAGATGATGGCGCCGGCGTGACCCATGCGGCGTCCCGGCGGCGCCGTCTGCCCGGCGATAAACGCCACCACCGGCTTGCGCATGTTCTGCTTTACCCAGTCCGCCGCGGTCTCTTCCGCGTTGCCGCCGATTTCCCCAATCAGCACCACCGCCTCGGTCTGCGGGTCGGCGTTGAAGAGTTGCAGGGCGTCCACGAAATTGGTGCCGATGATCGGGTCGCCGCCGATCCCGATCGCCGTGCTTTGCCCGATGCCGCGCTGCGTCAACTGGTGCACCGCCTCGTAGGTCAGGGTGCCGGAGCGGGAAACGATCCCGATGCTGCCTTCCCGGTGAATGCGCGCCGGCATGATGCCCAGCTTCGCCTTGCCCGGCGAGATGATGCCGGGGCAGTTGGGGCCGATGAGGCGCGAGCGGTGCCCGTGGCGGCTGAGGAACTCCCACGCCCGCACCATGTCGAGCGTCGGGATGCCCTCGGTGATGCAGACGATGAGCGGAAGCGCGGCGTCGGCGGCTTCCATGATGGCGTCGGCTGCGGCCGGCGGCGGCACGAAGATGAGCGACGCGTTGGCGCCGGTGGCGCGCGCCCCTTCGGCCACGGTGTTGAAAATGGGCCAGCCTTCGTGCTGCGTCCCGCCCTTGCCGGGCGTAACGCCACCAACGATCTCGGTGCCGTACTCGGCGCAGGCCTTGGCGTGGAACGTGCCTTCGCGCCCGGTCAGGCCCTGCACCAGCACGCGCGTCGCTTTATCCACCAGAACGCTCATGGTTTCTTGACCGTGTAGACCCCGAGGATGTTGCCTTCCGGATCGGCCAGCCACGCGAAGGTGCCGCCGCCCGGCACCGGCGCCGGTCCCACGATTCTCTTGCCGCCCAGCGCTACCGCCTTGGCCAGCGCCGCCGCCACGTCCTCCACCATGATGTAGAAGATCGTGTAGTTATGCGGCTCGTGCCCCAGCGTGTTGAGGTGGCCGCTGACGTCGTCGCCGGTGCGGATCATCTCGCCGGCCCCCGCCATCTCAAAACGCCAGTTGAACACCTGCGTATAGAACTCTTTGGCCCGCGCCTGGTCGCGCACGCCGATCTCGAAATGGCAAAGTTTGTTGATCACTTGCTCCTCGCTCCTGGCTGCCGGCTGTTAGCTGCGTGCCGCGGCCACTACCTTTTCCGCCGCGTCTTTCATAGTCTCCGCCACAATGAAGTTCAGGCCACTCGCTTGCAGGATGCGCCGGCCTTCCTCGACATTCGTGCCTTCCAGGCGCAGCACGATGGGCAGCGCGACTTTCTGGTTCTTCGCCGCCTGCACCACGCCCGTGGCCAGGGTGTCGACCCGCAGGATGCCGCCAAAAATATTGATCAGCACCGCCTTCACGTTCTTGTCGCTGAGCAGGATGCGGAACGCGTTCTCCACCTGCTCGGCGCTGGCGCCGCCGCCCACGTCCAGGAAGTTCGCCGGCGCTCCGCCGGCGTACTGGATGATGTCCATGGTCGACATGGCCAGGCCCGCGCCGTTCACCATGCACCCCACCGTGCCGTCCAGCTTGATGTAGTTCAGCCCGAACTTCGAGGCCTCGACCTCCAGCGGCGCTTCTTCCGTGAGGTCGCGCAGCTCGCGCAGGTCCGGGTGGCGGAAGAGGGCGTTGTCGTCGAAGTTGATCTTGGCGTCGAGCGCGAACAAGCGCCCGTCCTTCGTGGTGATGAAGGGATTGATCTCGACCAGCGAGGCGTCGGTCTCTTCCGCGGCGCGGTTCAGCGCCACCATGAACTTCGTGGCCCGGCCCACCTGCTCCCCGGTGAGCCCGAGGCGGAAGGCGAGCTGCCGCGCCTGGCAGGGCAGCAGGCCGAAGCCGGGCTCGATCCATTGCTTGATGATGGCGTCAGGATCGCGCGCCGCCACTTCCTCGATTTCCATGCCCCCGGAGGCCGACGCCATGAACACCGGCTTGGCGGCCGCGCGATCGAGCACGATCCCGAGGTAGAGCTCGCGCTCGATGGGGAGGGTCTCTTCGATCAGCAGGCGGTTGACAATCTTGCCTTCCGGGCCGGTCTGGTGCGTCACCAGCTTCATCCCCAGCATGCGGGCGGCCACCTCGCCGGCTTCGGCGGCGGACTTCACGATCTTGACGCCGCCGCCCTTGCCGCGGCCCCCGGCGTGGATCTGCGCCTTGACCACGACGCCGGAAGAACCGGCGTCGAGCAGCGACTTGGCGATGCGCTCGGCTTCTTCGCGGGTCTCGGCCATCTCGCCGCGCGGCACCGCGACGCCGTATTTCGCCAGGATGGTCTTCCCTTGGTATTCGTGGATTTTCATGATGGGTCGGAGGGCGAAGGCAAACTCGTTAGTTTAATGGAGCGCGCGCACGCTGGCAAACGCGGGAGGATCTCGGTAGTGGGTCAGTTCAGGTATGTTTCGGAAGGGCGCCGCAGCCGGTCTCTTCCGCGAGGTCACCCTGAGGAGCGAAGCGACGAAGGGTCCCGACACTGTCCGCACAGCTCCCCGACATCGAGCTTTTCGACGAAGGGTTCGCGCCAGAAAGCTGGCCCGTCTTTCGTAAGGGCACGGCTTGGTAGGGCAGGCCTTCAGCCCTGACTCGCGAAGCGACCGTGCCGCGACTCGGCGCGCTGCGCCGCGCTATTGCCCTTTCGCCGGCGGCGGACTCTTCTTGGGAGCAGCGCTGGGAGCCGACTTCTTGGCCGGAGCGCCGCTCTTGGTCGCGCCGCTCTTGGTGGCGCTACTCTTCGCCGGCGCTGGCGGCGGTTTCTGGATCACGCTGTCCTGGTAGCGCTCCGCCAGGGTCTGCCCGCCGGCATTGAGCTTCTTGATCAACTCATCGAGCGCGGCCACCCGCTGGTCAAACGGCGGATGCGTCTGCTGCCACGCCCCCAGGGTCTGCTGGTTCTTTTCGTCCTTCGCCGCCTCGGCGAGCACTTGCAGGAAATTGCGCAGCCCCCTGGGGTCATACCCGGCCTTCGCCGCGAAGTCCAGCCCGCGCTTGTCGGCGCTCGACTCGTCGCCTTTGCTATACGGCGCGGTGGCGACCATCGCGGCCAGCCTGTCGGCAAGCCGATCGAGATACTTCTGCAAAAACCCCGTCCGCGACGTGCCTTGTGCCGCCTCGTCCTTGCCGAGTTCGGCCAGGGCGCCGTACGTCGCTTGGCTCTTCAGTTCGCGCTCCAGGTGCTTGCCGTCCACGTGGGCGATCTCGTGCCCCAGGACGCCGGCGAGCTGCGCCTCGTCCGTCATTACCGCCAGCGCCCCGCTGGTGATGAACACAAAGCCGCCCGGCAGCGCCATGGCGTTGATGGCCATGGTATCGAGGATGGCGAAGTGGTATTGCACGTCGGTGCGCGCGCCCTGGAGCGCCACCGTGTCGCCCACCAGGTTCACGTAGCGCACCAGGTTCGGCTCCTCGTTCAGACCGCCGAACGCGTGGATGATCTTGGCGGCCGTGTTTTCGCCGACCTCCTCTTCCTGCTCCGGCGTCCAGTCCTTGTTCGCTTCGCTGATCTTCTTGGCCGCCTTCTGTTCCTTCGCCGTCTTGGAGTCGACCTGGTCTTTCTTCTGCTTGGCCTTGTTCCACAGGTCGCGCAGCTGGGCGGATGCGGGCGGCGGCACCACCAGCAGGCCGGCGAGGACGAGCAACAGGAGCCTGCGCATCACTTGCCTCCTTTCGCTGGCGGCGGGCTCAGCTTGCCGTCCTGGATGAACTTCGCGATCTCCGTATCGGGCATGGCGCGGGTGGAGAGCAGCAGCGCCTGCTGCTTGTCCTTCTCCGTCGGCGGCGCGGCCAGGGCCGCCGCGCTCACCTTGCCGTCAGGCCCAACTCCGTTGAAGCCGGCGCTGGCCGCGCGTGTGCGGTCGTCGGTCGCGCGCGATGACTTGATCATCACCGTGCTCTTGAACAGGGGGCTGCTCTGCCCCGGCTGCGCCGGCTGCTGTCCTGGTTGCTGCTGCTGTTGCTGCTGATCGGGCTGGTCGGGCGGCGGCTGGGTCTTCTTGGGCGCCTGGGATTTCGAGCTCGACTGCGAGAATGGCGTCGTGGGCAGCGCCCAGACGGCGCAGGCGATGACAAGCAGGGCCGCCGCGAGCGCAGCGTGACTAGGAGGACGGTGCATGCCGGTACCCCAGGGCCCTTATTGTAGCGCGCCGACGGCGGCGTGCCTACCGTACCCCGGCCGCTCCCCTGGACTCACCCCGGGGTTCCCGGCTGGGGCGGTGCCGCGCCACGCGCACCCCCCGGCGCGGACTTGAGCCCGGTGAGCTCGAAGATCGAGGTCTCGATGGTCTTGCCTTTCACCTTCACCCCGCCCAGGGGGCGGACCTCGGCGAAGTCCGCAATGCGCGCCAGCGTGAACTCGCTGATGATGATGTGGCACTTGTATTCCTTGTTCAGGCTCTCCAGGCGCGCCGCCAGGTTCACCGGGTCGCCGATCACGGTGAACTCGATTTTCTTGCCCGCTCCCACGTTCCCGAAAATCACCTCGCCGGTGTTGAGCCCGATGCCGATGTCGATGGCGGGTCTGCCCTCGGTGATCCAGCGCGCGTTGAGCGCGCGCAGCCGCTCGAACATTTCCAGCGACGCTTGCGCCGCCAGCAGCGCGTGGTTGCTGCGCGCGCCCGGCGCGTCGAAGGCGCCCCAATAGGCGAGGATGCCGTCGCCGATGAACTTGTCCACCACGCCGTTGTACTTGAAGATCGCCTCGGTCATCTCCGTGAGGTACTCGTTCAGCATGGCGATGAGCACCAGCGGGTCGGACTTCTCCGTCAGGGTGGTGAAATTGCGCACGTCGGAGAAGAAGATGGTGAGTTCGCGCTTGCTGCCGGCGAAGTTGATGCCGTCGATGTGCTCCAGGACGTACTGCACCAGCTGTGGCGACATGTAGCGGTCGAGGGTGCCGCGGGTGCGGCGCAGCTCGCGCCCGGTAGTGGCGTAGCGCACGCCGCCGGCCGAGGCGAACGACATGATCAGCGCCACCGCCGGCGCCGCCAGCGGCAGCCACAGGTGCCCGCGCCAGAACACCAGGTAGGTCATGCCGCTGTATGCCGCCAGCAGCGCGGCAAACGCGGCCGTGCTCCACGCCGCCGACGCGATCCAGATCATCAGCGCCGCGCCACCGAAGGCCAGCAACACCACCGCCAGCGGCGGAAACCACCCCGGTGCCACCGCCATGCCGTCGTGGTGCAGCAGGTCGTCGAGGGCGTTCGCGTGCGAGATGAAGCCGGGGGCGGTCTCGTCCAGTGGCGTGGGGCGGACCTCGTAGCTGCCGGTGGCGCTGGCGCCGATCAGCACGATCTTGCCCTTGAAGTACTCCGGCGGGAAAAAGACCTTGTGCTCGACGAACGACGCCGGGAACGCCGAACTCAGCAATTGCCAGATGGGGATGCGTTCGTAGGCGGCGGAGTCGCCGTGCCAGACGAGGAGCAGGCGGCCGTCGCCGTCCACGGGAACGCGGGCGCCCGCATGCTCGGCGAAACGCCCGGCGCGCAGGAAGGGTTGCGGCTGGGCCTGCGGGCTGAGCGCGACGAAGTCGGCGGCGCGCACCGCCAGCGACGGATACAGGCGGTCGCCATAGCGATAGGCGAGCGCCACGCGGCGGGTGACGCCGTCAGGATCGATGGTCCCGGTAATGCTGCCCAGCCCCGCGGCGGCCCCAGCCAGCCCGGCCGCCGGCGTGTTCAACGCGTAGGCGCCGGCCTTGAGGTCCTCGCCGACCGCGGCGCTGGCGGCAGGCAGCGAGTCGCGCGCCAGCAGCGCCAGCTTGCGCGGGCGTTCGGCGGTGTCGGCGGTGTCGATCTCGCCCGGGCTGAAGGTGTAGCCGAGAATGACGTTGCCCGCCTGCTGCATCACCTGGGCGTAGGCCGCGTCGTTCTCCGGCGTGTCCTGGCCGCTGAAGACGGAGTCGAAGATGATGGCGCGCGGGGCGCCGCGCGCGAGATAACGCACGCTCTCGGTCCAGACGTTGCGGTGCCACGGCCAGCGCCCGAAGTTGTCCTTGAGGGTGTCGAAACTGGTGTTGTCGATGTCGATGATGACGATGCGGCGGTCGGGCGGCGTGCGGTAGGCGGTGAAGCGGGCGCGGGCGTCGTAGGCGCCGCTCTCCAGCCAGCGGAAGGCGCGGGTGGGCGTCAGCAGCAGCACCAGCGCCGCACAGACGCCGGCGGCGATCAGCGTGCCCCGTACAAACTGCTGGCGCGATTGGCGGGAGGCGGCCATGGACAAGGCTTTTCAGGCGCGCGGAGGCGCCCGAGCCGGCACCAAGATACACTGATTCCCGCCCCGCCGGAATCGCCGAAATCGCCGCCCGCACCGCGGAGTGGCCGGGTGCGGCGGGTTGGGGCTATCCTACGGCAGCGGGAAAATTGTTCCACGTGGAACAATTTGGGGGCGGGCGGGGCCGCGCCCAGTCCTCCACCTCGCGGTCGAGAAGGCTGCCTAAGTCCATGATTGCAGACGCCATCCATCGCATCACCATGCACCGGGCGGAGCTTTCGCGCGCCGAGGCGCGGCAGGTGATGGCGGAAATCCTCGCCGGGCAGGCCACCGAGGCGCTGATCGGCGGCTTCCTGGTGGCGCTGACCATGCGCGGGGAGACCATCGAGGAGATTGTCGGGTTCGCCGAGGCCATCCGGGCGGCGGCCGCGCCGCTCGGCCTGGCGCGCGATTCGGCGCTCGACGTCAGCGGCACCGAGCGCGACGCCCTGATCGATACCTGCGGCACCGGCGGCGATGCCAGCGGCACCTTCAACATCTCCACCGCGACCGCGCTGACCGTGGCCGGCGCCGGGGTGCGTGTGGCCAAGCACGGCAACCGCAGCGCCACCGCCGGCTCCAAGTGCGGCTCCGCCGACGTGATGGAGGCGCTGGGCGTGAAGATCGAGCTCACGGCGGCGGAGATCGGCGCCTGCCTGGAGCAGGTGGGGATCGCCTTCCTGTTCGCGCCGGCGGTGCACGCGGCGATGCGCTACGTCGCGCCGGTGCGCCAGCAGCTGAAGCTGCGCACCGTCTTCAACCTGCTGGGGCCGCTCACCAACCCGGCGGGCGCGTCGTGCCAGGTGGTCGGCGTCTATAGCCAGGAGCTGGTGCCGAAGCTGGCCGAGGCGCTGCGGCAGCTGGGGCTGGAGCGCGCGCTGGTGGTGCACGGCGACGATGGGCTCGACGAGATCACCCTGAGCGCTCCCACGCACGTGGCCGAGCTGCGCGGCAACACGGTGCGCGAGTACGAGATCACGCCCGAACAGTTTGGCCTGCGGCGGGCGCCGCTGGCGGCGATTCTGGGCGGCGATGCGGCGGAGAATGCCGGCATCATCCGCCGCATCCTGGGCGGCGGCCAGGGCGCGCACCGCGACGTGGTGCTGCTGAATGCGGCCGCGGCGCTCCTGGTGGCCGGCCGGGCGCCCTCCATCGCCGACGCCCTGCCGCTGGCCGCCGCTTCGCTCGATTCCGGCGCGGCGCAGGCCAAGCTCGACGCGCTGGTGGAATTTACCAACCGCGGAAGCTAGCACTTAGCATTTAGCAATTGGCATTTGGCCGCCACGGCCGGTGGTGGACCTCAACTGCCAAGGGCTAAGTGCCAAGTGCTAACTGCTGAAAGGAAGCCATGCCACACGTCGAGATCACACTGGTGAAGGGCCGCAGCGCCGAGCAGAAGCGCCGGGCAGCGGAGAAGATAACGCAGGTCATCGTCGAAGACATCGGGGCGCGGCGCGAGGACACCACCGTGGCCTTCCTCGAAGTCGAGAAAGACAGCTTCGCGCACGGCGGCGTGCTGGTAATCGACCGCACTTAGCAGTTAGCACTTAGCATTTGGTCGCCAAGCTAGCACTTAGCATTTAGCACTTAGCATTTGGCCGCCACGGCTGATGGTGGACCTCAACTGCCAAGTGCCAAGTGCTAAGTGCTAAGTGCCAAGTGCTAAGTGCTAAGTGCTAAGTGCTAAGTGCCGCTCTCACTCCAGCGGCGTGTAGAGCCCGGCGTCCTTGCGTTCGGCGCAGGCCAGCAGGGAGCCGCGCGCGATGGCCTGGAAGTACGGCGCCTGGCGGTGGGCGTCGAGCGCGGCGTCGTCGCGGTATTGCTCGTAGATGAGGAACTGGCGCGGGTTTTCGTGCTACCGGTGGACGACGTACAGCAGGCAGCCGGGCTCCTGCCGCGATTTCTCGGTCAGCTCGCGGAAGAGGGCGGCGGCGCGCTCCTCCTGGCCTTCCTTGGCGATCCAGGTAACGGCTAAGACGATCATAGGGTTACTTTGCCTTGGCGCGGCGTTCGCGCGCGGGGTCGGCGGCTTTAGGCGAGGGCTCGCTTGCCGGCGGCAGCGCGGCCGCGAAGTCCGCCATCAGCATGGTCTGGTCGCGGTCGGGGCCGGTGGAGATCATGCCGATTCTCGCCCCCGTCTCGCGGGCGACGAACTCCAGGTACTGGCGCGTAGCCGGCGGCAGCTGCTCGTAGTGCGTGATGCCGGCGGTAACGGTGCGCCAACCCGGCAGCGTGTGGTACACGGGCTCGATACGGTCGTAGCCGGAGGCGTGGGCGGGAATCTCCGCCGTCTTCTTCCCGTTGACTTGGTAGCCGACGCAAACCGGGATTTCGGCGAGCTCGTCGAGCACGTCGAGCTTGGTGACCACCAGCCACTCGATGCCGTTGAGCATGCCGGCATAGCGCAGCAGCGGCAGGTCGAGCCAGCCGCAGCGGCGCGGGCGTCCGGTGACGGCGCCGAACTCGTTGCCGCGGGCGCGCAGGTGGTCGGCGGTGGCGTCGTGCAGCTCGGTGGGGAAGGGGCCGCCGCCGACGCGCGTGGTGTAGGCCTTGGTCACGCCAATCACGGTCGAGATGCGGGTGGGCGCAACGCCGGTGCCGGTGACGGCGCCACCCGAGGTCGCGCTCGACGAGGTCACGAACGGGTAGGTGCCGTGGTCAATGTCGAGCATGGTGCCCTGCGCGCCCTCGAACAGGACACTCTCGCCGGCGGCGATGGCCTGGTTGAGCAGCGCGGCGGTGTCGGCGACGAAGGGCGCCACCTGCTCGGCGACGGCGCGGTACTCGTGGAACATGGCGTCGGCGTCGAGCGGCTCGGAGTTGAAGAGCGCGTGCGCGATCATGTTCTTTTCGCGGCAGGCGTTCTCGATGTGGATGCGCAGCAGCGCGGGGTCGAGCAGGTCGGCGACGCGCAGCCCGCGGCGCCCCATCTTGTCTTCGTAGGCCGGGCCGATGCCGCGCGAGGTGGTGCCGATCTTCACCCGGCCGGGCGCGTTCTCGGCCGCCAGTTCGATCATGCGATGGTAGGGCAGGATGACGTGGGCGCGGCTGGAGACGAAGAGGCGGCCGTCCACGTCGATGCCGGCGGCGCGCAGCATGGCAACTTCCTTGACCAGGGCCACCGGGTCGAGCACCACGCCGTTGCCGATGACGCTGCGGCGCCCGGGACGCAGCACGCCGCAGGGCACGAGTTGCAGCACGTACTTGTGGCCGCTGATGATGACGGTGTGGCCGGCGTTGTGGCCGCCGGCATAGCGCGCCACCAGCGCGTAGTGCCCGGAGAGGACGTCGACGATCTTCCCCTTGCCTTCGTCGCCCCACTGCGCGCCGATGACCACCGCGGTTTTGCCTTGCGCCACGCGTACTCCCCAGCTCACGGCCTCACGGCCGAACTCGCACACGCCAGCCCCTGCAGCGCGAAAAACACTGATTGCCAGGGGAAGGAAGAGATCGGTGTACACGTAATCATAGCGTGCTAGCGCCGCGGACGGCAATCGTCAGGCTGCTGGCTGCGTCGCCGGCAGGCTTGACGCAGGTCGTCGGCCTTCGGTCTTCGGTCGTCGGCAGAACCCGGCGGTCGCCCTGAGGCTGGAGGAAAAACCGCTAACGACTGCCGCCTGCCAGCTGCAGAGCGGGAGATTGCGGGCAGGGCGCTACCAGACAATGGCCACCACTTCGGCCACACCCAGGGCAACCCAGCAGAGCGCTTTCCCACGCTCCCGGGCGAGCCAAAATCCGCTGCCGGCACTGAAGCAAAGAACGGCGCTGGTCCATCCGCTGGCCCACGCGGCAGGCTTGCTCAGCATTCTCAGGATTCTCATTGGATCTTCCCCCCACCGCTGCTTCAGGTGCAGCCGCGTCCAGCACTTCTACCAGATTTTTCCAAACTCCCAACGTAATCTGCAAGCACTATCGGAAATTCTCCGCGGCTTCGTGGTGAAATAGGAGTCCATGCCCGAGCTTCCCGAAGTCGAGACGGTGGCGCGCACCCTGGCGCGTCGCGTGACCGGGGACGTCATCGAAAGCGTGTGGATTGGCGGCAAGCCGCAGCCGCTGCTCTCGCCGGCGCGGACGATTGCGCGCACCCTGACCGGGGCGCGCATTGCGCAGGTGCGGCGGGTGGGGAAGCACGTTGTCGTGGACCTGGAGCGCGCGGGCGAGTCGCCCGCGTCCACACAAGAGACAAGACACGCGCAGTGGATCGTGCACCTGGGGATGACGGGGAAGCTGGTGGCGTGCCCGCCGGAGGCGGAGGTCGCGAAGCACACGCACCTGGTCGCGCGGCTGCGCTCGGGGATGGAAATCCGGTTTGTGGACGCGCGGCGCTTTGGGCGGCTGCGGGTGCTGCGGCGGGAACGGTTCGCGGCGCCCGGGGCCGAGCCGCTCGTAGTCGGGTTCGAAATGTTTGCCGCGCTGTTTCACCACCGCAAGGCGCCCATCAAGAGCGCGCTGCTCAACCAGTCGCTCTTGAGCGGCGTGGGCAACATCTACGCCGACGAAGCGCTGTTTCGCGCCGGCATCCGCTCGCGGCGCCGCGCCCACACCCTCACCCGCGCCGAGCTGCGGCGCCTTTACGCCGCGCTGCGACAGGTGCTGCGCGAGGCTATCGCCGCCGGCGGCACCACGGTGGCGGACTACGTCGACGGGGAGGGCCGGCGCGGACTCTTCCAGTTCGAGCTGCGCGTCTACGGGCGCGCGGGCGAGCCCTGCCGGGTGTGCGGCACGGCCATCAGGCGCATCGTGATCTCCGGCCGCAGCGCGCATTACTGCGGCAAGTGCCAGAAGTAGTTTCGAGTTTCGAGTTTCTAGTTTCTAGCAAAGCCACGCGGGCCAGAAACTAGCAGCCAGAAGCTAGCAGCCAGAAGCTAGAAACTAGAAACTAGAAACTAGAAACTAGAAACTAGAAACTAGAAACCACTTCCCCGGCTTCGCAGAAACGCCGCTTTTCTTTGCCGGGGACGGCGGGCGCTGGTCTAAAATCCTTGGCCTATGGCTGGGTTTGCGATCGGCGTCGACCTGGGCGGCACCAACCTGCGGGTGGCGGTGGTGGACGACCAGGGCAAGCTGCTGGAAAAGCTCACCACGGGCACGGAGGTGGCGCGCGGCCGCGAGCGCGTCATCACCGAGATGTGCGCCGACATCCAGCAACTGGTGGGCAAGTTCCGCACTGCGGGCACGCTGTACGGCATCGGCATCGGGGTGCCGGGCATCATTGACCTGGGGACCGGCTTCCTGCACGAATCGCCCAACCTGCCCGGCTGGGAGAATTCCCCGGTGCGCGACGAGATCGAGCGCCGCCTGGGAACGCGCGTGGTGCTGGAAAACGACGCCAACGCCGCCGCCCTGGGGGAAGCGTGGCTGGGGGCGGGGCGCGACCTCGACGACCTGGGGATGTTCACGCTCGGTACCGGGGTGGGCGGCGGCCTGATTTTGCGCGGCCGCATCTGGCACGGGATGACGGGGATGGCGGGCGAGCTGGGGCACCTGACAGTGGAGAGTGAAGGCGTGCCCTGCGGCTGCGGCAACCGCGGCTGCCTGGAGCAGTACGCGTCGGCGACCGCGGTGGTGCGCATGGCGCGGGAAGCGGCTGCCGGCGGACGCGCGCCCGAATTGCAGCGCGCCCTGGGTGACCCGGGATTCAGCGCCAAGGCCGTCTACCAGCTGGCGCTCGCCGGCGATGCGCCGGCGCGGGAAATCTTCCGCACCCTTGGGCGGGCGCTGGGGATCGTGGTGGCCGACATGGTGAACGCGCTCAACCTGCCGATGATCGTGATAGGCGGCGGAGTGGCTGGCGCGTGGGAGATGTTCGCGCCCGCGATGCGGGAGCAGGTGGCGCAGCGCTCGTTCGTGTATCGCGCCACAGCGCCAGCGGAGAGTGCCGGCGGCGAGCGCGGCAAGACGCAGATCACGCGCGCCCTGCTGGGCAGCGATGCGGGCTTATTCGGCGCCGCCCGGCTGCCGATGCTGGGGGAAGAGCGCAGCGGCGGGAAGTAGGCAGGCAAGAGAAACGCGGGCGAGTCGCCCGCGTCCACGGTGACCAGCAAGAAAACGCGGGCGAGTCGCCCGCGTCCACCCTACCTTATAAGCAAAAACGCGGGCGAGTCATGAAATCACCAAATCACGAAATGGGTTTCAGGGCACGGCGACGCGGGGCAGGCAGCGGCGCAGAGCGTCGAGGAAGACGTCGTTCTGCGGCGGGGTGCCGACGCTGACGCGAATGCTCTGCGGCATGCCCCAGGCGGTCAGCGGGCGGACGATGACCCCGGCCTCCTGCAGGCGGCGGCTGACCGCGGCCGCCTCCTCGGCGACGCCGAAGCAGATGAAGTTGGCGGTGGTGGGGACGGCGCGCAGGCCGAGCTCACGGAAGGCCGCCAGCAGGCGCTCCACCTCGCGGGTATTGCTCTCGACGGTGCGGCGGACGTGGTCCGTGTCGGCGAGTGCGGCCAGGGCCGCCGCTTCCGCCAGCCCGGAGACGGAAAAAGCGGTGCGCACCCGGGAAAAATAGTTGATCAGGTGGGCCGCCGCGAAGCCGTAGCCGATGCGCAGTCCCGCCAGGCCGTGGGCCTTGGAGAAGGTGCGCAGCACCACCACGTTGCGCCCGGCGCGCACGTGGTCGAGCGAGTGCGTGTACACCATGGCGTGACGCGCGGCATAGTCTTCGGCGAAATCGCAGTAGGCCTCGTCGAGCACCGCCAGCACATGCTCGGGAAGGCGCGCCAGGAAACCATCGACGGCGCCGGCCTCCAGCATCGTCCCGGTGGGGTTGTTGGGATTCGCGATCCAGACGATGCGGGTGCGGGAGTTGACGGCGGCCAGCAGGCCGTCGAGGTCATAGGTGGCGCCATCGCGCATCGGCACCTGGATCAGCTCGCCGCCGGTCGCGCGCGTGACGCTGGGATAGACGATGAATGTGCGCTCGCTGGTGACCGCGTTCAGGCCGGGCGTGAGCAGGGTGCGGGCAATGATGCCGAGAAAGCTGGTGGAGCCGTCGGTGACCAGCACCTGCTCGGGCGTCAGGGCGTAGCGGTCGGCGAGGTGGAAGCGCAGCTCGTCGTTGTAATTCTCGGGGTAGAAATTGACGTCGGCAGCGGCGCGGACGATGGCCTCCAGGGCGCGCGGTGACGGTCCCCAGGGGTTCTCGTTGGAGGCCATCTTGATGCAGCGGAGGCCGCTCTCCAGCTCGGCCTGGCGGCGCGTCTTGCCGGGAACGTAAATGGGCAGGGCGCGGACGTGCGGCGGAACGAAATCGTCGAATGCGGTCATGGGGGCGGAGCTGCGGCGACCCTCGATACTAGCAAAGTCCCCCGGCGCGACCCAGAGGCGGCGGGGAAAACACGCAACTCATGTCTCTTCCTTGCGCTGTCGCTGGGGCGGAGGTTCTGTTGCCCGGCGCAATTTATTCACCTCCGCCGGGGTGAGGCGGCGGAAAGCGCCGGGCTCGACGTCGAGCTCCAGCGGCCCGTAGCGCACGCGCTTGATTTTCTCCACGTGGTGTCCGACGCGCTCGAACATGCGGTGGATTTGCCGGTTGCGGCCTTCGTGCAGCGTCACCTCGTACCACGGGTTGGGTGCGTCCTTGAAGAGCTTGATGACGGCCGGCGCGGTCTTCGCCGCGCGCGCCCGCCGGCCGGGCTCCGCCGGGAGGGTGACGCCGGCGCGCAGGCGGCCCAGGGCGTCGTCGCTGGGCCGGCCGCTGACCTTCACCAGGTAGGTCTTGGGCACGTGAAACGAGGCGTGGGTGAGGCGCTGGGCCAGCTCGCCGTCGTTGGTCAGCAGCAGCAGGCCCTCGCTGTGGTAGTCGAGGCGGCCGATGGGGAAGAGGCGCGCGTTGATGCCGCGGACCAGGTCGAGCACCGTCTTGCGGCCCTCGGGATCGGAGACGGTGCTGACGTAGCCGCGCGGCTTGTTGAGCAGCAGGTAATGCCGGCGCTCCGGGCCGTGCAGCAGCTTGCCGCGCACCCGTATGTGGTCGTGCTCCGGGTCGGCCTTGCTGCCCAGCTCGGTCACCACCTGGCCGTTCACCGCGACCAGGCCGCCGGCAATCAGCTCTTCCGCCTTGCGGCGCGAGGCGATCCCGGCAGCGGCGATGATTTTTTGCAGGCGCTCTTCAGGCATGGCATTCAGAGGATGTGCACAATACATTTCACCACGGAGACACGGAGACGCGGAGAAAACTGAATTCTAAAACAGCGGTTCCTCGGTGTGGGGCATCTGCTAAGTCTCCGGTGCGACCGCCGGTGCAGCGCCCGCGGTGGGGACTTCTGTCGCCGGTTGCGGTGTGGCATCCAGCACGCCCGTCGCCTCGGGCGCCGCCGCGGTGAACAGACTGGTCTGGCCATCGTCGGCGGCAAGCTTCTCGAATTCCTCCATGCTGGGGAGCTCATTGACGTCCTTGAGGCCGAAGCGCAGCAGGAATTCCCGGGTGGTCTTGTAGAGGATGGGGCGGCCGATAACCTGCTTGCGGCCGGCGGTGGTGATGAGCTTGCGGTCGAGCAGGGTGCCGATGACGCCCGAGGAATCGACGCCGCGGATTTCGCTGATTTCCGGCACCGTGGCCGGCTGCTTGTAGGCGATGACGGCGAGGGTCTCGAGCGCGGGCAGCGAAAGCCGCACCGGCGACTTCAGCGAGCGGGCGAAACCGCGCACCGCGTCGTGGTGCTCGGGGCGCGTGGACATGCGATAGCCGCCGGCGACGGCGCGCACCTCCATGCCGCGGTCGGCGGCGTCGTAGTCGGCGATAAGCTGCTCGATGGCGGCGCGCACCTCGGCCTTGCGGGTGTTGAGCGCGGCCTTGCGCTCGGCCGGGGCTTCGCCCTCGGCCTCGAACAGCACGGCGGCGATCTGCTCCACCGTCACCGGCTCCTCGGCAGCGTAGATGATGGCTTCGACCTGGGACTTGAGGCTCATGGCTTCCTAGAGCATTGGGAAATTGTGTAATTGGGAAATTGTGTAATTGAAAAACCTCGCGCAGTCGCCACGTACGCAATCGCTCAATTACCCAATTACTCAATTTCTCAATTACTCAATCGCCCAATCACTTAATCACCAAATCACGAAATGATTCACCGCCAGTCGTCGCGCAAGGCGGAGTTCTCGCCGCAGGCGGCGTCGAAATTCGTGTGCTTCTTCAGCACGATATCGCCAAACATCTTGTCCTGGCGCACCAGCACCGCCTGCAGGCGCACCAGCTCCAGCAGCGCCAGAAACATGCACACCAGCGCGCCGTGGCTCTGCAGGTTGCGCAGCAGCGCCTGCAGCCGCACCGGGCGCTCCTCCAGCATCAGGCGGCGGCGCACATAGTCAATCATCTGCGCGACGGTGGCGGTGTCTTCGTCCACCTGGAGGATGGGCCGGTTGCGGGCGCGCTCCAGGATCACCTGGAAGGTCTTGACCAGGTCAATGACGTCGGCGGCGAGCTCGGGCTCGGCGCCTTCCGCGTCCTGGAAGTCTTTCAGCGCCGGGTTCGACCACACGTTGTCTTCGAGCTGCTGCTTCTGCAACAGCATCTGCGCGGCATGGCGAAACTTTTCGTGCTCCAGCAGGCGGTTGATCAGCTCGGCGCGCGGGTCTTCCTGGTCGTCGGGCGGCCCGGCCGGGTCGCGCGGCAGCAGCATCTTGCTCTTGATGTGGATGAGCAGCGAGGCCATGTAGATGAACTCGGCGGCCACGTCCACGTCGAGTTCCCGCAGCCGGCCCACGTAGGCCAGGTATTGCGCGGTGATCTGCGCGATGGGGATGTCGTAGATGTCGATGTCCTGCTTGCGAATCAGGTCGAGCAACAGGTCGAGGGGGCCGTCATAGACCTGGCCGACGCTGACGGCAAACGGGAAGTCGGTGGTTTCTTGTGGGCGCTGCGGCGCCGGGACCTGGGGGGCGTCTGCCATCGAGAGTCGAGCGCAGTATACAGAAAGAGCCGCCCCGGATTGGCACGGATTCCGTCTGCCGCGCGCGTCAGCGCTCCCTGGCCGGGGGCTCGTAGTCCTTGGAGATCTGCATGGCTTCGCGGACCTCCTTCATGGTGGTCTCCGAGGCCTTGCGAGCGCGGGCGGAGCCGGCTTCCAGCACGTCCCAGGCGAGGCGCGGGTTCTGCTCGTACTTGCGGCGGCGCTCCTGCATGGGGTTGAGCACCTGCACCAGGGCATCGGCCGCCCACCCTTTGCACTCGATGCAGCCGATTCCGGCGCTGCGGCACCCGGCGTCCACCCTGGCGAGGGTGTCGCGGTCGCTGAAGACCTTGTGCAGGTCGCCGACCGGGCAGAGGTCGGGATTGCCGGGATCGGTGCGCCGCACGCGTGCCGGGTCGGTGACCATGGTCTTCAGCTTCTGGCGCAGCAGCGGCTCAGGATCGGTCAGCAGGATCGGTGTTGCCGTACGACTTCGACATCTTGCGGCCGTCGGTGCCGGGCAGCTTGGGAGCGTGGGTGAGCAGCGGCTGCGGCTCGGGGAAGATGGCGTGGCCGCCGCCGTAGAACATGTTGAAGCGGCGGGCGATCTCGCGCGTCATCTCCAGGTGCGGCACCTGGTCCTCGCCGACGGGCACGAAGTCCGCCTTGTAGATCAGGATGTCGGCGGCCTGCAGCACGGGATAGCCGAGGAAGCCGTAGGTGCCGAGGTCCTTGTCCTTGATGTTCTCGCGCTGCTCCTTGTAGGTGGGGACGCGCTCCAGCCAGCCCAGCGGCGTGATCATGGAGAGCAGCAGGTGCAGCTCGGCGTGCTGCGGCACGTGCGACTGGATGAACAGGGTGCAGCGCTCGGGGTCGAGCCCGGCGGCCAGCCAGTCGAGCACCACCTCCAGCGTGTTGGCCTTCACCCGCGAGGTGTCGGCGTAGTCGCTGGTCAGCGCGTGCCAGTCGGCGATGAAGAAGAAGCACTCGTAGTCGTCCTGCAGGCGCACCCAGTTGTCGAGCGCGCCCACGTAGTTGCCGAGATGCAGTTTGCCCGTCGAACGCATGCCGCTCAGAACGCGCGGCTTACGGCTGTTCTTGTTCGATGCCATCAGACTCTCGCCAGCAGGTAGTGAAAGAAGTTGAGGAAAGGCGCCATCATGAAAAACAGGACGCGCCCGCCCAGAAAGAACAACAGCAGGATACCGAAGGTCCCCACCATGTCATACACCCGCAACACGCCCGGCGACAGGAGGTGACGGATCACGTGGCTGCCGTCCAGCGGCGGCACCGGAATGACGTTGAAGACCGCCAGCAGGACGTTGATGAACATGGCCTGATAGAGCAGCAGGCAGAGCGGCAGCAGCGGCGAGCCGGTGTCCACCATCATGCCCATGGCCAGGCTCTTCACGATCAGGCTGCCCTGCGGCGAGGCCAGCGAGACCAGGGCCAGCAGGCCCACCGCCAGCAGCGCCAGCAGCAGGTTGCTCACCGGCCCGGCGAGGCTGGTCAGGATGTCGCTGCGCACCACGTGGCGCCCGAAGTTGCGCGGGTTTACCGGGGTGGGCTTGGCCCAGCCGATCACCGGGAAATGAAAGATGATGGCCAGCAGCGGCAGGAGGATGGTGCCGAAGATGTCAATGTGGCGGAGGGGGTTGAGCGTGACCCGGCCCAGCATGCGCGCCGTGGGGTCGCCACAGCGCCAGGCGACGTAGGCGTGCGCCGCCTCGTGCGCGCTGATGGCGAAGAGGAAGACCACCACCTGGAAAATGATGACGACGACGTCGAGGTCCATCGCGGGCCTCCGATTATACAAGCCGCGCGCGCGGCTACGCCTTTTCCGCCGCCCGCCGGACTTCTTCCGGCGCGATGGACTTCACCTTCAGCGTCCTGGCGGGAATGCCGCCCACAATGTGGAAGGGCGGCACGTCTTTCGACGCCACCCCGACCGAGCCGACCACTCCGTGCTCGCCCACGGTCACGCCGCTGAGCACGGTGGCGTGGTAGGTGACGCGCGCGTGCGGCCCGATCTCGGTCTGGTGGTTGCTGACGATCATGCCGTCGTTGAGGTCGTGGGCGTGCGAGTAGACGTTGGCGTAGTCGGAGATGGAGCAGCCGGCGTGGATGATGATTTCGCCGCGATCGTCGAGCAGCACGTACTTGTGGAGGGTGCAGTCGTCCTCGACCGTGAGGTTGTAGCCGAACGAGAACTCGACGCCGTGGAAGATCTTCACGTTCTTGCCGCAGTGCTTGAAGACGTGGCGCGCCAGCATGGAGCGCAGGCGATGCCCCAGCCAGTGGTTCAGCCCGGCGGGCGAGCGGTCGAACATCATCCACAGCCAGATGAGCGGTTTGCGCGCGGCGTATTTCTTCGCGTCCACGTCGCCGTAGGACTCGGGCTCCAGGGTGGCGTTGCGCGGGTCAAAGCAGTAGTGCTGCACCCGGGCCGCGGCCGAAATGCTGCCGGTGGTGGCGCCGCCGAGGTAGAGGTCACGGAGCGCGTCGCGCACCACGTCGCTGCGGTGCTCGGGATCAGGATTCTGGAACTCGCGGTCGAGCTCTTCGATCCAGCCCAGGAAGTGCTTTTCCGCCTCCGGCGCGGGATGCAGGTCGCGATATTCGTAGCGGGGCATACAACACCTCAGAGATTTCGAGGGTAACAGGAAAAAACGCTATCCGCTTTCCGCTGTCCGCTCTCCGCCAATCTGGCGCGGATAGCGGAAAGCGGAGAGCGGACAGCAGAGAGTGGATAGCGGAGAGCGGAAAGCGGCCTTTACTTCTGCGTCACTGTCAGGACATGCTTGCCGACCACCGCGGTGTCGACGCGCGCGGACAAGGCGAAGGTGGTGTCGAGGCCGACGTTGGGGTACTTAGGCTTGAGAAAACGCTCCACGAAGATTTCCAGCACCAGGCGCGGCACGCTGATGCCGTCGATGGCGGCGTCGCGGATGTGCACCGTGCCGCGGCCGCCGGCGCCGGAGACCTCGCCGATCACCTTCACGTCATGCGTGCCGGTAAAGATGGCGAGCAGTGGGTTCGCCGAGGTGCGCCCTTCCTTCACCTCTTCGAAGTTGATGCTGGTGGTGGCCGTCACCACGCCCGCCTCGCCGCTGAAGGTCACCGCGCGCACGCCCTTGGGCAGCCCCACCATCTGGGCGGCAAAGTAGGCGTTGATTTCGTCTTCGCTCAGCGTGGTGGGGGTCTGGTCGGGCTGGGCCTGCTCGCCGTTCTGCCTCAGGTGGTCGAGCTTGGCGGCCATGCTCTCGGCCGCGGACGGCGGCTGGGCGTTCTGCGGTGCGGAGACTGGGGCCGCGGCCAGCGCGGCGAACAGGGCGAGGATGAGGCTGATCTTGTGCATGCGAGCTTCCGCCTAACGTGTGACCGCGGCGCGCGGTTCCGGGACCACGCGCGCTTCCACCCGCGGCGCCTCCAGGGTGCCGCCGACATCATAGCTCCGGGCGCGCGCGGTGAAGCGCAGCGCCAGGGCGCGGGTATTGGACGCCGTGCCGCTGACCAGGTAGACGCCCTCCGGGGTCTCCATCCGGCTCTCGTCCAGCGCGACCGTGCCGGAGCGCAGCGTGGCGCGCCCGGTGAAGCGCTGCAGGCGGAGCGGCGCCAGCGGTGTGCGGGCAGCGGCGCGCACGCTGGCCGGTTCGAAGGTCAGGTGGCGCAACGTGCCGTCGCGCCAGTCGAAATCGAGGGAGCCGGCGGCCGAGCGCCCCAGTTCGCGCGCGTCCCCGCCGGAGAGTGCTAGGCGCCAGTTGGCGTCGAGCGTCCCGGCGGCCCAGTTGTCGCCCATGGCGGCGGCCACCAGGGCCATCTGCGCGCGCTGCACCGTGCCGCTCCCGGCATAGGTCGGGGCGGCGCCCCCGAACTCGGCGCGCCACGTGCCTTGCAACTTGCCCCCGAAGACGCCGGCGTCCACCTCGTGGAGCGCCACGATCCCGGGAGCGAGTTCCATCGCTGCGGAGACGTTCTGTGCCGGCACTCCCTTGATGAGCACCTTGGCCACGGTCACGCGGCCACGCGCAAACGTCCCGGCGAGGACCGACCCGGCGGTCTCGCCGCCGGCAATCCGCCGATACCACGGGGTGGAGCGCAGGCGGGGGTTCAGCAGGCGGTTGAGATCGTCGAGCGCGACGCGCTCGCTGGCCAGCGAGAACTGGACCACGCAGTTCGGCCCGGGCGGGCAGCCGCGCGGCCGGGCCAGGGAGCCGCTCAGCACGATGGAACCGGCGGCGACGACGAGGTTCTGGACCGCGATCTCGGTCGGCGCGAGCGTGAGACGCGCAGCGGCGATCTTCACCGGCGCGGCGATGCCGGGGATCGCGGCCGTGACGCCGGACACCTCTGCCGTCCCGGTGGTGAGCGGCGGCGTAAAGCCGGCCCAGCCCCCGGTCAGCGCCAGGTCCACGCGCGCGCTGCCCTGCGCGATGCCCGCCGGAGCGCGCACGCCCAGGACGCGGGCCACCTCCAGCAGGCGCGGCAGGTCGGCGGCGCCCGTGAGATCAATTTCGTAGCCCTGTCGCGTGAACTCGGCGCGGGCCTGGGCGACGCGCGGCGCGCCCAGGGGCACGGCGAAGGGCGCGATCACCAGCCGGAAAGGCTGCGGCGTCGCCGGGGCAGCCACCACGCGGCGGCCGCGGCGCGGCTGCGGGGCTGCCGGCGGCGGAGAAACGTCGAAACGCGCGGCGCCGAGCACCAGCGGCTGCGACAACACCGACGCGCTGAGCCGCACCGGCGTGGTGGCCCCGGAACCGCTCCACTGGAGCGACCCGTCGGGCGCCGTGCGCAGGGCCAGTTCGCCGGTAAGGTTGCCGGCGGCGGCGAGGTCCTCGGGCATGTCCTTCTTGGCGCGCTGCGCGAAGGCCACGGCATAGCCGGCAGGAATGTTGTTGGCCCGGAATTTCAAGTCATAGCGGACGCCGCCCGCGATGTGCTCGATGGCGCCGGCAGCGGCGAGGACGCCGGCGCCGGCCGGGAGATGGCAGTCGATACCGCGCAGGCTGCGTTCCGCGGGCAGGAGCAGCGCGGTACAGTGCGCCCCGAGATCCAGCGCGGCGCGCGGCGTGATGTCGTACCGCCGGAACTGCGCCACCGTGGCGTCGGCCTGCAGCGCCAGTTCACGCGCGGTGCCGTTGGCCTCCAGCAGCAGCGTGGTGCTGCCGCGCCAGCCGCGGTCGCGGCCGTAGAGCAGCGCGGTGAGCGCGCCGAGCTGCGCGTCCCGCCAGCGCAGGCGCAGGTGCAAAGCGCTGTCGGCGACCGGCGCGCGCCGCTCCAGCCAGCCTTCGGCGACGATGCGCCCGGTGTCGCTCAGGTCGGAATCGGTGCGGATGGGCCGGGCATCGAGGCGCACCCGCCACTCGTCTTCGGTCGCCAGCCAGAGGGCGAAATCGGCGTCGGTGAGCGCGAAGACCTTCTTTTCGACGCCCAGCTTGAGGTTGATGCGCCCGGTGTCCACCTCGACGTACGGGAAGCGCGGGCGCTGCTCGGGGCGGAGGTGCGCGGTGGGCGCGGCGGGCGCCTGCTGCGCGCGCGCCAGCACCGCCGTGACGTTCCATTCGCCATCCGCGCGGCGCACCAGGTTGAGGCTCGGTTCCTTCAGGCTGAGGCGCGCAATCTCCAGCCGGCCGCGCCACAACGAGGTGAGGCGCAGCGCGGCGGTCACTTCACTGGCGCGGAGCATGGGCTCGGCGCTGAACCCGGGGTCATCGGCGACCACCACGTCATAGAGCACGAAGGCGGGCTGCGGCAGCAGGCGCATCCCCACCGCGCCGACCGTGACCTCGCGCCCAAAGGCGCCGCCGAGGGTGCGGGCGATGCGGTCGCGGTAGTGGTTCAGGTTGACGAACGCGGGGACCACCAGAGCCAGGACAAGGACGGCGAGCAAGGCCAGGACCAGCCGGCGCCGCGACGGGCGCTTCATCACGTCACCCGATTCAGCATGCGGCGCCAGCGCGTCTGGTCGAAGAAATGAATGACCACGCGGCCGACAAACGCCAGCCGGTCGCCGATCCCGCTCTTCTGGTACTGGCCGGGCGGCGTCTCGAACGACCAGTAGATGAAGAGCGGCCGCCCAATCACGTTTTCCCGCGGAATGAAGCCCCAGTAGCGGCTGTCGTAGCTGACGTCGCGGTTGTCTCCCATGGCGAAGTAGCTGTCCGGCGGGACCACGATCTCGCCCCCTTGCAGGTGTTCCCCCAGGGTCAGGCGCCACTCGGGCGCCACCTGGTTGGTGTCGCCGGGCGGGACAGCGGGGAAGTTGTCGCGATACGGGTTGTAATCGTGGCGCGAATGAATGACGTACGGCTCGTCCAGCGCCGCCCCGTTCCGGTACACCGCCCCGTCGCGCAGGTGGATGTGGTCCCCCGGCATCCCGATGATGCGCTTCACCACGTGCAGGCCGGGCTCGGCCGGGGAGAGAAAAACGATGATGTCGCCGCGCCGGATGTCGCGATACGGCACCACCGCGCGCAGCCATTCCGTCGGCGGCGCGAAGCGCACCCGGTCCACGAACACGTGGTCGCCGACCAGCAGCGTGTTCTCCATCGAGCTGGAGGGGATCTCGAACGCCTGCAGGTTGAAGGTGATGATGAACAGGCCCGTCACCAGCACCAGCGCCATGGAGGCGATGAACTCCAGCGTCGTCTCTTTCTGCTTGACGGGCGCCGCCGGGCGCTCCTGGGGTGCGGCGCTCTTGCGCGGGCGTTGTGCTTTGCGGCTCACTGGACGATTCGCAGGGTGCGGCGCCAGCGGGGCAGGCTCATGAGCTGCCCGAAGACGCCGAACTTCGCCAGTTTATCATCCGCCTGTACCTGGACTTCCTGCACCGAGCGCAGCGAAAGGTAGATCATCAGCGGCCGGCCGATGATGTGGTCGCGCGGCACGAAGCCCCGATAGCGGCTGTCGAGGCTCTCGTCGCGATTGTCCCCCAGCACGAAGTAGCGTTCGGCCGGGACTTCGAGGTCGCCGCCGTGCACCAGCTTGCGCATCTCCAGCCACCAGTGGACGTCGAGTGCGGGCGTCAGCAGGTCGGGCTGCGGAAAATCGTCGCGGTAGGAGTCGAACTCCCGCGCCACGTGGATGGCATAGCTCTCGCGCACCGCCCGGCCATTGACGAACACCTGCTTGTTGACCAGGCGCACCCGGTCCCCGGGCACCGCCACCACGCGCTTCACAAAGTGCTGGTCGGGGTGCACCGGGTAGCGGAAGACGACGATTTCTCCGCGCTGGATCGCCTGGTAGGGAAGCAGGTGGCCCCAAATCCCGCCGTGCGCGAAGTGGATTTTGTCCACCAGCAGGTAATCGCCCACCAGCAGCGTCTTTTCCATCGAGACCGAGGGAATCTGGAAGGCTTGCACGATGAAGGTGATGACGAACACCGCAATCACCACCGTGCTGGCGAGCGATTGCACGCCTCCCAGCCAGCTGTGCGTTTCCTTGGCCGGGCGCGCGCGGGGATGCGGACGCGCCTCGGCGCTCGCCGCCGGCGCAGTGACAGCCGGCGCCTCGGGCGCTGCTGCCGTCGGTGTGGGCAAAACGGCAGACGACGGCGCCGCGCCGGGTAGTGCCGGCTGCTCCGCCGCGCTGAGCGGCTGCTCTTCGTGTCCGCTTTGGCCTACGACCCCTTCTGCCATCTGCCTCTTAGACGTGCGACGCCACGTCCGGTTGCGGCGCGCTGCCGGCCGCCGCTTTCGCCGCCTCCAGGTGGCGCAACGCCAGGCGGGCCGCCGCTTGCTCCGCCTTCTTCTTGGTGGAACCCCGCCCGCGGGCCGCGAATTCGGGCCTGCCGCGCGGTACCGCGCCCGCCAGCCGCACCTCGACGGTGAAGGTCTTCTGGTGCTCGGGACCCTCTTCTTCCAGGAGCACGTAATCGGGGGGCACCCGCCCCAGGGCGTGCACCGCCTCCTGCAGCGCCGACTTGGGATCGGTGATAGGCAACTGGTCCGCGTTCTCGGCCATCTGCAGCAGGTCCGCCGCCAGGATCTTCTTCAGCAGCAGCTTCTGCACCACCGCGATGCCGCCATCGAGATAGAGCGCGGCCACGATGGCCTCAAAAGCGTCCACCAGCAGCGCCGGCTTTTCCCGCCCGCCGCTCTTCTCTTCGCCGCGTCCCAGGCGCAGGTAGTCGCCGATTTTCAGCCGCCGGGCGCCGCGCACCAGGTGCACCTCGCTGACCAGGTGGGCGCGCAGCTTGGAGAGCTGCCCCTCGTGGAAGCCGGGAAATCGCCGGAAAAGCTCTTCGCTCACCACCAGGCCCAGCACCGCGTCGCCGAGAAACTCCAGTTGCTCGTTGTGCGGCGCGGGCGTCTCGCCGTTCTTGTTGCCGGCTTCGTGCGCGAACGAAGTGTGGGTCAGCGCCTGGCGCAACAGCTCGGGCTGCTGGAAGCGGTGCCCGAGGGCGCGCTCCAGCGCGCTGAATTCGCGTTTCATACCTGCCTGACTAGGGCTTCGGAGGCTGCGCCGCCGGCGCCGGTTTGGGCGCGGCCAGCTTCGTCAGCCGCTCCTGTTCCTGCTTGATCAACGCCAGCACGGTGGGGTCCTCCGTCGCGGTGGCCGCCTTGCTGACGTTGGCCAGGCCCTCCGCATACTTCTGCACATGGTCCTGCGCGATGGCAAGCCGCAGCAAGGTCAGAGCATCGGGCGCCAGCCCGGGCACATCCACGGATTTCTGCAGGTTCTTCTCGGCGGCGGCGTAGTTGTCGGTCACGATGTCGGCGGCCCCCATCGCCGCATACGCCATGGAGACGATGGTGTTCTTCGCCGCCTGCACCCGCTCCGCCGGCACCCCGGCGGGGATCGAGATGTTGTCCACGTTTTGAATTGCCAGGTCAGCGTCGCGCCGCGCCTCCGCTAGGCGCTCATCCTTGTCGAGATCGGTGTCGCGCGTGCGCTCCGCCAGCACGGTGGCGGTCATGACCGCGGCCACGGCGTTCTCCGGCTCCATCTGCAGCACCTTGCGCCCGTACTCGATCACCTTGTCGGCGTTGTTGTTGGCCTGGTAGAGGTTCATCACGTTCTGATACAGCACGACGCGCAGCGCCGATTCCGGAAACTTGGTCGCAAAGTCGTTGGCCGCCGCTTCGGCAGCCGCCGGGTCCGGCAGTTTGGCCGCGGCCTGATACGCCGCGAATTCCTCCGGCGTCTTGGCCTGCGCCTGGGGCTTCCCGCTCGCCGGCTGCTGCGTAGCGCTGGGCTGCTGGGCGGCCCCGGGCTGGGTGGCGCCGGGCTTCGTAGCGGGCTTCGGGGCTTGGGCGAAGGCCGGCGCGGCCCCCAGAATTGCCGTGAGGATGAATGCTGTGGCTTTCATGAGCTGCTCCTTCGTTTATCTTAAAACCGCCCGGCTCGGTTCCGCCCGACACTTGCCGAAAAACCTGCGGCAAAGCCCTTTGTTTTTATCATCCCGCGGGGCTTTTGCCTCGCGGAATCTGCCCGCCCTGGGGGTGGGCTACGGGCGCGGCGCCGTCGGCTGATACGGCTGCTGCAAGCCGCGTTCCGCGGCGGCCCGCGTATCGGGCGTGGGATCGCCGGCGTTCAGCGCCGCGCGATAGTGGCTGATCGCCACCTCGCGCTCTTCCTGCAGGTCAAAGATACGCCCCAGGTAGATATGCGCCCAGGCCGCCATGCGCGGCTCGCGCGCCACTTCCAGGGTGCGTTCAAAATACGCCCGCGCACCCTTGATGTCCTTGTTCAAGCTGGCGGCGCGCGCCAGGATAAACAGCGCCCGCGCCGGATCGTCTTTCCCCTGCTCCAGCGCCTGCTGCGCCAGATGCTCGGCGGAGTCGGCATCGCCCTTGGCCAGACGGTCTTCCGCCAGGTCGAGCAGCCCGGGAGAGCGGCGCTGCTGCCCCGCCTGCGCCGACTGCAACACGTCGGGCGGCGCCTTGCGCGTGAACTCCGTCTCCTCGGCGCGCTTCTTTTCCTTCTGCAAGTCGAGGTCGTGCAGCATGTCGCCGAGGGCGTCACGGAATCCTGCGGGATCCTTCTCGAACTGCGCCAGCGCCTCGTAGAAGTAGCGGGTCAGGATAAAGCCTTCGCTCATCGACGCCTGCACCGCGCGCAGCTGCGCCGTCTCCCCCGCCTTGCCGCCGGTCAGCGTCCGCGCCTCGATGGCGCGAATCAGCGACTCGGTGACCAGCAGCGACGTGTCCTGCTTGTAGCTTTCCTCCATGGGCGCCTTCTTGACCAGCTCCAGCAGCGGCTCGATGCGCTGCAGCGCGGCCGGGCGCTTCATGATCAGCGGGTCCAGCACGTAGTGCAGATAAATGTGGCGCACCGTGTCCAGCTTCAGCGTTCCCGCCGCCGGGGAGAGCACCAGGAAGTAGTCGGCGCCGTAATTCCGCGCGTTCACCTGCCCAGGGGCCGCCAGCGGCTCCAGGTAGATCACGAAGCGCCGCCCCACGTAGCCGCTGATGGGCAGCCGCAGGTAGAGGTCGGTGGCCAGGATCAGGTTCGCGACCGGCGCGTGGAAGTGCTCGATGGCGCCGTCGTACTCCGCGCGGTGCTGCTCCCATATCCGGTGCAGTCCCACCTCCCGGTAAAAGGCCTGCAACGGGCCCACCAGGCCGAGGACGTAGGCCGCGTCGGGGGGCAGGTCGGCTTCCTTGACCTGGAGCGGGAAGTCGGGCGGGTCGCCGAGTTCCAGCGCCAGCGAGACGTACTGCGCCAGGTCGCGGTTGGAGTCGGGATTCTGGTGGTCGCGGTAAAACGCGCACACCCCGCGCAACGCCTCGCGCGCCGCTTCGGAGCGCGCCACCGCCTCCCCCATCTCGTTGCGCACCGCCGCGCGCACCGGCTCCGACGACGCCAGCTCCGGGTCGTAGCCGCAGGCATTCATCGCCGCCAGCACGCTGAACAGCGTCTCGCGGGTGTCGAGTTGCGCCTTGGACGTTTGCTGCGCCGGCGCCGCCAGCGCCAGACAGCAGCACACCGCGGCCACGGCCACGTTACGAAGAAATGGGAACAGTCCGGCCTCCTGCAGGCAGTTGGGGCGGGAATCGCTCTTCAAGTTTACGAGGTGGGCCGTAGGGGGGTCAACGGCAGAGGGGGAGACGGGGGCCCCAGAGGGTCGAGATCTCGATGGCCCTTGAGGACACAGGAGCAACCGTACATAATCTCCCCTTCATGTCGAGTTCGCCAATTGCGGGTCTCGGGCTACTCAAACGACTTGAGGACTTTGACAGCTTCAATGCGGTTCGAGACGTGACCCCGGAGTCGATCTCGGAGCAACTGATTAAGGCCGTTCGCAACTTGGACGAACGAGAGGAACTCGAACCTTATCTCAGGCTCATTCTGCACGATCCCAACGAGACGCCGCACGGCCCTGCCGAGATCGCAGACATCTTTACCCACAAGCTGTCCATTCAGAAACTTACGGGGATGGCGGCATTTATTCTGAAGGGCCGATCGTTTCCTACCGTTAGAGCTAAGGATGTCTCGCACCAGATATACAGACTTGAAAAGATCACCGGCCTAGCGGTTGCTGTATTCGCTGCTGCGGGGACCATTCTCGATGCCGCAAAAGAGCAGTTCGTTTCAACGGCGCTTCGCCTGAGCTGCAATTACTCCATCCTTGATGCCGTGGACCTTGCTCGCCTGTTTGTGGCGTATGGTTTTCTTTGCCCCCGCGACGGCCGGAGAATTGTCTCTGGCCGATGCGCATGCGGGTACTCTCCGAAGAAGCGGGTACTCAATCTGTTTCAAACTGACGCCTTGAGAGCTCTCGAGGTCGCGCACGCGCGTAAACGAGCGGCAGGCTTGATCGTTCTGCCACCGGGAAGCGGCAAGACGCGAATTGCAGCTGAAGACGCACTCAGAACACACGCGCAGCGGATCCTGTATCTAGCACATACCGCTGAAATCTTGGACGTGGCCGAGTCGGAATTTGCAGCCCTTTTCGGCCTTGCGCGCGTTAAGCGCCACGACACGCGTGCAAGCTTCTTGAAACCGAAACAGGTGAATATCACCACAATTCAACTCGTATCGCGCAACTTAGGAAGCATCAGCCTGGACGGTTACGACTACATCGTGGTCGACGAGTTTCACCACGCCGCGGCGAAATCCTATCGGGAGGTCCTACAGCATGGTAGCCCAAAGTTCCTACTCGGGCTCACCGCGACTCCGTTTCGCGGAGACCGGCAGGACATTTACGAGCTGTGCGCCGGAAATGAACTGACGCATTTCGAGCTCCGCGACGGGATCGATTCTGGAATACTCAGTCCGTACCACTACTTCGGTTGCTTCGACGACATCGATTACTCACGAATCACCCAGAAAGGCACGCGGTACAACGTTCGCGATTTAGAACGCGCGCTGGTCATTCCAAAGCGAGATCATGCAATCCTGAACAAGTGGCAAGAGAAGGCCCCCGACAAGGCGACGGTTGCGTTCTGCTGCACGCATGAGCATGCACGTCGGGTAGCAGCAAGTTTCACAGAGGCCGGCATCGCAGCGGAACCATACATTTCTGACACGAGCCTGACAGAACGCCGAGTACTACTCGACCGGCTCGCGAACGGCGATATCAAAGTGCTTTGCACTGTCGACGTGTTCAACGAAGGGGCAGACCTGCCCTTCGTCGAGTGCTTACTATTCCTAAGGCCAACCGAATCGAAGAGAATTTTCTACCAGCAACTCGGACGCGGATTAAGGCAGTATGCCGGCAAGTCACATTGCACCGTGATTGATTTCATCGGGAACTTTCACAATGCTTACAGGATCGTTGAGTACCAAAGCCTCCAGCCATTCGAGGAAAGCGACCTCATTCCGGACTTCAGGCACGCTAACACCCGCAAGGAAATTCTGAATCTTCCCCTAAATTGCGAAGTGACATTCGACGAAAGGGTCGTCCAAGTCTTCGCCGACCAAGCGCTTGATCCAAGATATGCAACTCGGCATAACATCGGGCGCATTTTGATTTACGAATACGAGAAGCTTCTGCGTTACCTGGGACGACAGCCAACCAGGCGCGACGTCGACCGCTACTCGATTCTGGGCAGCTCTTTTTACGTACGCGTTTTCGGCAGCTGGGCAGCATTCCAGAATCTAATGTCAAGCTGACGGGGCGGTGTGCACACCCGCGTGCCCCGTCCTGCCCTCCTCTGGCTCGGCCGGGCGGCGCTTCCTCCGCGTCCTCTGCGCTTTGTTCGTGGCCCTGGGCGCGAGCTGAATGCGAGCAATATTGAACAGGCAGCGCCAGCCGGTGAGTGCATACTCGCAACCAGCCACGCATCTCAATGACCGAATCTGCGGAGTGGCTCGCACCCCATTTGGAGAGAATCCCATGAAGTGGTCAACCCTCTGCATCATCGCCTTGGTCGGTTTAGCCCTGGCAGGGCCGGCCCGCGCTCAAAACGCCGAGAAGTCGGCCGACCTCCTGAGCTCCGGCAACGGGGCATCCGCTTGGTTCCCGGCGCCGGCGGCGCCCGCGCCGGCGTTCGCGGCAGCGGTGCCCCAAAGCACCGCGGACCAGGCCATGCCGCTGGAGGAAATAGCGCGGCGGCTGATCCGCAAGCGAGTCTATGATGCGCGCGCCAATGGGAAAGAGATCGTCAGGAATCCCGCGCGCGTCACGTTTACGAGCGTGCAGGTGGATGCGCAAGGAACCGACAACTTCGGCGTGAGCGCGAAGTACACCATGCGGATCTACTATGACGACCGCACCGCCGTGTCGAACCGCGACGACCACTTCCTGGTGTCCAGGCAGGCAGGCACGTGGCGACTGCGACGGGACAGGCCTTCCACTGCGGATGAGTCGTGGACCGACGGCCCGAAGGCGGCTCTACCTCCGCCCGGAGAGACGGATGTGCCGGCAGCGTTCGGCGACGCGGCACCCGCTTTGTCCCCGACGCCGGCGGTGACCCAGGCTGCCCAATACACACCGGCCCAGGCGCGGCCTCAGCCCCCGGCTGCGACCCGACAGCGGAAGTACAAGGTCGGTCAACGCGTTGAGTACCACTACAACGGCAAGTGGTTCAAAGCCATCATCACGCAAGTGCGCGATTCGGATGACTCCTCCGCCGTACCGAGTCCCTACCGCATCCATCCGCTCGGTTATAGCTCGGTGATGGACACATGGGTGCCGGAACAGGACTCGTACATCCGTCCGGCCGGTTCTGGCCCGACGGAGCCGGTACCCGGCGGCGAAGCCAACGACGATACGCTGAAGGCGACGCGTGGAGCCGCCGCAGCGGCACCCACTCCGCCAGGCCCTGGCGGTGCGGTGCCGGCCAGACCCTACCACTGCGTGTATTTTGTCGGAAATCAGCTCGTGGATGCGGCGCCGTTCACCATCACCGGCGGCAGCACTTACACCGATAGCGAGGGCAAGCGCGGCACCTATAGCTTCAACTCGGCCTCGTCGACTTTGACTTTCCACGGCGGCAATTACGACGGGCAACGCGCCGAGTACGAAACCAGCGGCGGCCAGCCGCAGCTTCACATTCTCGGCCCGAGTGGGCGCCGCGTTATCGATTGCGATTAACGCGCGGGCCTCTGGGTTTTGTTCTTGGCCCTGGGCGCGGGCATCAACGCTTGCGCGAGGGGCGAATGGGTCTGCGCTTGGGTTTCGACGGAGCCGCGGCGCGCTTCTTGGCGGTGTTCTGCCACGCCAGGGTCATGGCCTCTCCCAGCGTCTCTTCCGCGACCGCATCCAGCCGCACGCGCGTGCAGCCCTGGCGTCCCCAGGCGCCGTTCTCGGGCGCGAAGGTTGCCGCATGCTCCCGCACCAGCTTCTGCTGCTGCTCGGGTGTGAGCTTCACCATCCCCCACTGCTTATCGGGATGCAGGGTGGCGAAGATCCTGCCGTGGGCCCGGAAGTCAGGATGCCCCATGTGCGCGCTCTCCACGGCGCCCTCCATCCCCAGCGCGATGCGGCGAAAGTCCTTGGCGCTCAGCATGGCTTGTGCTCGGCTGTGCTCTCGATTGAACGGTGGCTTCAGGGGAGCGCTGGCAGCAGATCAGCGCCGGACTCCACGCTGCTGTCAGCCCGCCTTGCGGCGTGGTTTTCGGACCGCCGCTCGCTTCCGGCGTTCCGGGACGGCGGAAATGACCGAACGCAGCAGCCGGTTCACCGACTCCGCCGTATCAAAGACCTGCGCCACATCGGGTTCCAACACGATGGCGACAACCCGGCCCTGCAGTCGTGAAGCAAATCGGTTGGGCCGCGCCCGCTGGTAGTCGAACTTGTACTCCGACCGCATCTCGTCGGCGGCCTTACGAAGTCGGCTTGTTCTGCTCATAATCTTCCCGTTCCCGCTTGGTGGCGCTACGTGCACTGATGATCCGGACCCTATCATCACGCTCCGTGAAACAGACAATCAACAGGCGATGCTGCGTCGAATGGCCGATGATGATCTCACGCGCCTCGTCGGCCGAGTGGTCTGGGTCGTCGAAAATCCGGGCCATGGGATCGGCGAATACGGTCAATGCCTCAGCGAACGCGATGCCGTGCTTGCGCTGGTTCGCCGCATCCTTCAGCAGGTCCCATTGGAAGTCCATCCCGCCTCAGTATATTCCCCCAGATTCCCCCTCAGATCCCCCGCCGCTAAGTCCTTTGGATGGCCGGATTTATCAGATCGCCCAGATAGGGGGAGGGGGGTCATACTGAGCGAGCGCGGAGCCGCAGGCCAGTGCGAGTCGAAGTATCCCTATCGCACCCATGCTGACGGGTAAGGTAGGGATGCTTCGACTCGGCCGCTGCGGCGGCCTCGCTCAGCATGACAAGCTTGCGGTTAGCCTTTGACGTTGACGTTCGAGAACGAGATCACCACCCGCCCCGTGGTCGGCTTGCCGAACGAGGTAGCCGGGCGGAAGACGGTGAACAGCAGCATGTTCTTGATCTCGGGCAGCGCCTGCCGGGTCTCGCTGGTCTCCTCGGAGATCACGCGATAGTCCACCACCCGCCCGTTCTCGTCGATGACCGCGTCCACCATCACCGGCCCCGGGGTGTTGACCACGGTGAACTGCGAACCCGCCAGCTCCGGGGGGGTGTAGAAGAACGCCGGACCACTGTCGTCGGCCGCTTCCAGCGGCGCGGGCAGGGTGAAGAAGCCCATCAGCAGCGCGAAAAACAAGACGGCACTCACCGCGCCGGCGGTGGCGGGAACCAACAGGGAATTGAAGCTGTCCTCGAAGCGCAGCACCAGGCCCTGCCAGCGGCGCGGGGCGAGCGAGGCTTCGCGCGACAGCGCGACGCGCAGGCGCAGCGCCAGCTCCGGCGGCGCCTTCCTGGGTCCCAGCGCGGACACCAGCCCTTGCGTGCCGCGCAGCAAGGCGAACTCGCGGCGGCAGGCGACGCACCCGCCGAGATGCTCGGCGATGTCGTGCATCTGCGTCCCGGTCAGAGAGCTGTCGAGGTACGGCGACAGCAGCGATTTGCTCTTGGTGCAGGTCATCCCACTACCTCGGCCCCATGGGGGCCCACCGCCACGTTGGCATCGCGCGGCTGCTGGCGTGCGGGCACTTCCAAGCCCATCTCGGCGGCATAGGTCGCCACGTACGCTTCCAGCCGCTGGCGCAGGAACTCGCGGCCGCGAGTGAGCCGCGACTTCACCGTGCCCAGCGACGTCTGCGTGACCTCGGCGATCTCGTCGTACGACAGGTCCTCGATGTCCCGCAGGATCACCGCGGTGCGGAAGGGCTCGGGGACATGCGCCAGCTCCGCCTCGATGTGCGCCCGTACTTCCTCGTGCAGAGCGCAGTCGAAGGGGGAGGCGGCGCCGTCCACCAGCGCCTCACGCACCTCGCGCGCCGGCAGTGACGGTTCGTCTGGCGACGTGCCGGCTTCCATCGAGGTCTCCCGCCCCTTGTGGCGGAACCACCAGCGGCGGTTGTTGGAGGCCTCGTGCAGCGCGATGCGATAAATCCAGGTCTTCAGGCTCGATTGTCCGTGGAAGCGCTGGATGCCGCGAAACACCTTGAGGAAGACTTCCTGGACGGTGTCGGCGGCGTCGGCAGGATCGTTCACCATGCGGTAGATGAGGCTGTAGACGGGCTGGTGATACTGCGCCACCAGCCAGGCGTAGGCCTCTTCCGAGCCGGCCTTGAGCTCGGCGACCAGCGCCGCCTCATCGGCTCGAACTGCCAGCGCACTGGCGATCTCTGCCATGCGTGCTCCCGCTCGACGGTTGGGGTTTCCTGATGCCCTTACACTATCAGGAACGCCCCCGCGTCTCAATTCTTGCGCTTCCGGCGCCGCGGCCGCCCGCAGCGCCCGGCAGGACGGGTCTGCCTAAAGGATTAGACGCCGGAAGTGGCACTATTGTTCCAGAGTTGGAGGTCCGTTTTTCGGGTTCCCGCGGACATCGGCCCCGCGGCGGAACGGCTTAGCGGCTCATCCGCAACACTTTACGGCGATGAACCGATGGCCGATGACCGCCGGTTTGACTATGGGGGCGCGGTCGGCGAGAATAGATGGGTGCCGGTGCGCCCGCGCCGGCGTCAATCCCCAGCTCTCGAATGTGGGCCTGTGGCGCAGCTGGGAGCGCGCTTCCATGGCATGGAAGAGGTCGTCGGTTCGATCCCGACCAGGTCCACCACTTTCTTATCGATAGCACGCCTCGGAGCGCGCTGCGCGTCCCGGCTCGCCGGGAAGGTCGTCGGTTCGATCCCGACCAGGTCCACCACTCTCTTATCGATAGCACGCCTCGGAGCGCGCTGCGCGTCCCGGCTCGCCGGGAAGGTCGTCGGTTCGATCCCGACCAGGTCCACCATCCATCTCCCTCACCTTCCCAGACTTACCTCCATTGCCCGGTCCGTTGTCTGAGCCACCTTCTGGCGGTGTGTCAGTTTTTGTGTCAGTGGCCGCAGTGCCCAGAAGGACCTTGGCCAACAGATCCACAGTCTGCTGACGGAATTTTGGTGAAAGATGTTCGTACCGGCGCAGGGCTTTGGAGCGATGGCCGGTGAGCTTCGCGATTACGCCCTCGGGGATTCCCAGCGCAAACAAGGCTGAGGCGCTCAGGTGCCTGAGGTCGTGAATATGAAGGTCACGAATGCCTGCCCGCTTGCAGGCGGTTACATGGCGCTTGCGAATGTCCCAGAGGAACGGCCGCTTGGCTTCTGGGTCTCGCGGCCGCTCGGCTTCAAGAATGCCGCAAGAACGGTCCGCACAGCATTTTGGCGAAGGACAGGACCCAGCTGCGTGCTGGACGCGCTGCCGGGCAGCTCGCGGCGGTCTTTCGGCGACCGCGATGTCTTTCCGCTAGGTGCGAGGTTCAACCGTTCTCTTGGGCGCGGGCGGGAGGTCAGGCAGCGGTTTGCCTTCCCCGGGCCCGGTCAATTTCGAGCAGGGCTTCTGGCGGCGCGCGAGGTGAAGGTAGTCGAGCACCAGGCGCCGCTTGAGCAACTGGATGGCCTTGGCCGGGTCCACTCCCTTGGGACACACCCGCGAGCACTCGCCGGCGAAGTGGCAGCGGAACGCTCCCGCGGCCGCTCCGGTGGACTGGTTGCGCTGAGCGCGCCCGGTGTCGCGCGTGTCGGCGTTGTAGCGCTGGGCGGCAGCCAACGGCATGGGCCCCAGGTAGCGGACATCGGTGGCCAGCGTCGGACACGCGCCCATGCAGCAGCCGCACTTGATGCAGTAGGCGAACTGGAGATAAGCGTCGAGCTGCTCCGGAGACTGGTAGAACTCACCGGCCGGATCGTCGAGTTCGGCGTCGTTGTCGCGCACGATGTGGGGCTGGAGCCCGCGATGCTTGTCGAACATCGGCGCCAGGTCGGGGACGAGGTCGCGAATGATCTCGAAATTGGGCAGGGGCCCGACGGTGAGGCGGTCTTTGGCGATGTGCAGGATCTGGGTGTTGCAGGCGAGCCCCGCGCGCCCGTTGAGCAGCATGCCGCAGGAGCCGCAGATGCCCATGCGGCAGCTGTAGCGCCAGGCCAGGGTGGGGTCGAGGTTGTCCTTGATGTAGTGCAGGGCGTCGAGGACGGTCATGCCTTCGCGCACCGGGACCGAATAGGTCTGGACGTAGGGCTTGGGGTCGGTCTGCGGGTTGTAGCGCGTGACGAGAAAACGGACCGTGCGGGTTGTGTTGCCGTCTTGTGCCATGCTACCCCCTCCCTCCGGACAGGGCGAGACCGTGCGCCACGATGGCTGCCCAGACGCCGAGGCCAAACAGTCCGACGCCGGCCAGCACCAGGACGGCCGTGATGCCTCTCTCGGCGGCCGGGGCGAGCGTCAGCTCCTGCAGAATCGTGCGCAATCCGTAGAGCCCGTGATAGAGCGCCAGCCCGAGCAGCAGGATGTAGGTGACGGTGAAGAAGAGCTGGCCGTCGCGGAACAGGCTGTTCTCCACCGAGGTTGGCTCGCCGGGGTGGGGGGCGAACTGGTGGGGCAGGGCGCCCACGTGCATGATGGCCATGTGCAGGCCGAGCAGCACGAGGATGACCACGCCCGCCGCCATGTGCCAGGTCCAGTACTTGGTTTCGTGCATCGCTTCTCCTAGTTCCCCCCGGCGAGGAAGCTGTAGCCGCCCACCGCCAGGAACACCAACGCCACGATCATCATCAGGATCAGCAGCGGCCGCTGCTTGTCGACCGACGTCCGGTAGGGATAAATGGGCTCGATGGGGCGGCCGACAGCGAAGCCCAACTCCACCAGCACCAGGCGCACGCCGTTGCAGGCGTGGTAGGCGAAGGCGGCGAAGACCAGGAATTCGCCCAGCTTGAAGATGGGCTGGTGCAGGAAGCCGCCCTCGATCCACAGGTAGTGTCCGGTGGCCCGGAGGCTGGTGACGAGGATGTGCATCAGGAAGTACGCCAGGATGCCGAGACCGGTGATGCGGTGGAGGATGTAGGCGTAGCGCTCCGCGCCCCAGCGCCCGCCTCCCAGCCATCCCCAGACGCCCAGCCGGTTATGGTGCCGTTTGAGATCTGCCATGTCGCCTCCTGCCCGGTTCAATACTTGCGCTCCACCGGTTTCCAGTGGGTGATAGTGACGGGCTTGTAGCCGAGCCGGGGCTTGGCGCCCGTCCAGTACACCATCGAGTGGTTGAGGAACTTCTCGTCGTCGCGCTTCGGGAAATCGGTGCGCGAGTGTCCGCCGCGGCTTTCCTCACGGGCCGCCGCCGCGAAGAGCAGCACCTCGGCCAGGTCGAGCATGTTCTGCGTTTCCAGGGTCTGGATGAGGTTGGTGTTGTAGATGCGGCTCTTGTCCTGCACGGCGATGTTGCGGAAGCGCTGCTGCAGCCCGGCGATCTTGGCGAGACCTTCCCGCATCGACGGGCCGTCGCGGTAGACGCCGGCGTGCTGGTCCATGAGCGCGCGCAGTTCGGCGCGAATCGCCGCCGGACTCTCCGCCCCCGCCTGCTGCAGCAAGCCGCCGAAAATGCGTTTCTCTTCCTCGTCCGCGCGGGCGGCGGGGACGTCGCTCAGGCGAGCGCCGGAGCCCAGGTAGTCGGCGATGCCGGCGCCGGTGATGCCGCCCCAAACCAAGCACTCGGCAGTGGAGTTGCACCCCAGGCGGTTGGCCCCGTGCATGGAGTGGCAGGCCACCTCGCCGGCGGCCCAGACGTTCTCGACCCGGGTGCGCCCGTCGATGTCGGCCTCGATGCCGCCCATGGAGTAGTGCGCCACCGGGCGGATCGGGATGGGTTGGGTGATGGGATCGAGCCCCAGGAACTTCATGCAGACTTCGCGGATCAGTGGCAGGCGCTGGTTGATGCGGTCGGCCCCCAAGTGGGTGAGATCGAGGTTAACGAAGTCGAGCCCATTGGGGCCCGGGAACCCGCGTCCTTCCAGGATCTCGGTCATCTCCGAGCGGGAAACGATGTCGCGGGGCGCCAATTCCATCATCTTGGGCGCGTACTTCTCCATGAAGCGTTCGCCACGGTTGTTGCGCAGGTAGCCGCCTTCCCCGCGGCAGCCTTCCGTCATCAGGATGCCGGAGGGCACCAGGCCGGTGGGATGGAACTGCAGGAACTCGGGATCCTCGAGGGCGAGTCCGGCGCGGAACGCGATGGCCTGGCCGTCGCCGGTGACGGTCTGCGAGTAGGTAGTGAACCCGTAGAGATTGCCCAGCCCACCGGAAGCGATCAGCAGGGCCTTGGCGCGCAGCACGCAGAACTCGCCGGAGGGAGCGTCGTAGAGCGTGAGCCCGGCGAAGCGGCCCTGGTCGAGCAGCAGGGAGGTGACGAAGCCCTCGTCGTAGCGCTTGAAGGTGCGGTACTTGAGGAGGGTGTCGTAGAGCGCCTGCATCTCGAAGAAGCCGGTCTTGTCGGCCGCCATGCAGGCGCGGGGGAAGGTGTGGCCGCCGAACGGGCGCTGCATAATGCGGCCGTCTTCGCGGCGCGACCAGGGCACGCCCCAATGCTCGAGCGACCGGACCTCGTCCGGCGCCCGGTGCACGAAGCGCTCCACCGTGTCCTGGTCAGCGAGGAAGTCGGAGCCCTTGACCGTGTCCCAGGCGTGCAACTCGAAACTGTCGCCTTCCTCCGGGCGCATCACCGCGGCAGTGCCGCCCTCCGCGCACACGGAATGAGAACGCATGATCTGGACTTTGGACACCAGGCCGATGTCGACGCGGCCCTGAGTCCGGATGCTGAGCTCGACGGCGGCGCGTAAGCCGGCCAGTCCGGTTCCCAGGATGAGGACATCGTGAGTGATCTGCTGCATGCTTCCTCCGGCCGCCCTGCCAACCGCACCCCCGCGCCCGCCTCGTCTCCCTGGCAGGCCGCGGTCCCGCTGCGGTCACCGTGGCGCATCCAAAACACCAGCCTGCTACCAATTCGAGGCGATGTGCTGTAACCGCCGTCACACCTGTGGGTGCGGGAGCGAAGCGGCCCGCGGGAGGTGCGCGGGCGGGGCAGGGAAGCGGCGAGAGCGTGGGCGGCGGCCAGACCCTGCGCCGCCTGAATGCCGTAGTCGATCGCCTGGCGCAGCGGCACGGCCGAGGCGCTCATGCGCTGGCGCAGGGTTTGGCCTTCCAGCAGTTCGGCGACGAAATACCGCGTGCCCTCGAGTTCGCCGACATCGATGTCGCCGTCCGGCAGTTCAAAATGTCTCAGCAGATCAACAACGGCCAAGCCGAAGCTCTTCTCCGTGGCGGCGGCATTTGTAACTCTGCTCTGAATTGTCGTCAATACCCGTGCATCCCTAAACTGCCGCCTTCGCTGCGCGCTACTAATGAGTGACAGCAACGCCGTTGCGGCACTAGTGAGAATACCTCTCACCTGAGCCTGCGTCGCCGTAGTCAGCTGGGGCAAAAGGTCTTGCTGGATGAAGCCGTGCTCACGACCCAGGCATTCACATGCGCGAAGGAGGTGATCCAAGTTGTCGTAAAGCCGCGGCATCAACCATGACAACCACATCCCGTCCCGTCACGTTGATGTGTGACCTGCGTCATCGTATCGCCGTGAAATGGGGAGCACAGTTCGAATCGCGGTGCGGGGGGCGGACGGGTGGTGTTATGGTCGCCAAGTATAGCAATCCCTCGTGCCCCTCCTCGTTTCGCCCTCTCAAAGAGGGCAGAGTCTTTCGTCTTGAAAATGACTTGACGTTTAGGTCGTCCGACGTCACGACTGCGGAGCATTTCTGGCTGTGCCACTGCTGCTCGTCAACGATGCCATTGCATCTCACCGGAGGCGGCAGCGTGATTCCAGTAGTGCTCCGCGAACGAGTTCACAATGGCGGTGATTTCATCTCGGCAAATCGGCAGAAAGGGCGATTGCTCAGTAGCGTTAGCTTCTCGACAGAAAGACATCGTGGAGGTGCGGGAAAGGTCGGCGGAGAAGCCTCCGCACACAATACCCACTCCGCTAAGGGCAACTAACCAAACCGAGCGGACGTCCCAACCAGACTCTCAGTGGAGGAGGCGAGCATGGCTGACAGCCTGAGGATACTCATAATCGATGATGATCAGGACTACAGAGCATCGGCCAGGTCTCTTCTTGAGAGTCACGGTTATGTAGTGCTCGAGGCGGACTCCGGAAGAGAGGGCTTGCGCAAAGTGGTTGAGCAGAGGCCCGATATCATCGTCCTCGACATAATGATGGAGTGCGACTCGGAAGGCTATGGAGTCAACCAGGCGATTAAGTATCAGGATACATACGCAGACTACCGGCATATTCCGATTGTAATGGTTTCTTCCATTGAGCTGACCCCGGATGAACGATTTCCAATGGCCGGCGAGCTAGACATGATCTGCCCTGACTTCTACCTGACCAAGCCACTCGACATCCCCAAATTTCTGGAGATTGTGCAAAGGGCTGCGGCGCTTTGCCCCTCGCATAGGGGAGCATAGTCCTGATCCTCGATACTGTTCTCACCCAACCCGGGTCGGAGAAGAGGAGCATGAGCGAACCGGCTGAGCAGGAGACAATCGTCGTCATCGACGATGATTACGCCATGCGGCTGTCTTGCCGGAAGATCCTGTCCAAAATGGGATTTCGGGTCGAAGCATTCGAGGACGGAGGCCAGGGGCTGGAAGGCGTGACGAAGTTGAAGCCCGGTCTAGTCCTGGTTGACCTCAAGATGCCAGGCGTGAGCGGCATGGAGGTGGTTACCCGGATCCACGAGACGCACCCGGAAATCGTCCTCGTGGTCATTACGGGGTACGCGACGATCGATACCGCCGTGGGCGCAATGAAGTGCGGCGCCTATGACTTCCTGCCCAAGCCTTTCTCTCCGGACGAGCTGCGGTTGATCGTTAACCGCGGGTTGGAACACCGCCGGCTCTGGCTGGAGATGCGGCGCGGCGAAATGGAGCGTGCGCTCCTCAAGCGACACTTTATTACCTTTGTCTCCCACCAACTGCAGACCCCGCTGGTGGCGGTCCACCAGTATTTGGATGTTCTGAAACACCTCGATGACACGGCGAGTGCCACGGCGAAGCGGCAGGAGTGGCTCGACCGCTGCCTCAAAAGGACCGAGGAGCTGCAGGCGCTCATCAAGGATTGGCTTAGCTTGGCCAGGTTCGAAGGGGAATCCTTTTCCCGACAGTGGGTCAAAGTCGATCTGCAGCGGATCATTGCCGACATCCTGAGGACATACGGAGAAATGGCCGCTGCGAACGACATTTCCCTCGAAGACCGGATACCCGAAAACACTTACTTTGTGAGGGGTGACCGAAACTGCCTGAGCGTAGTCTTCGACAACTTGATCGTGAATGCCATCAAGTACAACAAGCCGGGTGGCAAAGTCACCGTCTCCGCCGAGGCCTTGGGCGGCGAAGTTGCGATTGCGGTGGCCGACACCGGGGTGGGAATTCCTGAAAAGTACCGTCCCCTCCTCTTCGAGGAGTTCTTTCGCATAGAAGGGGAGGGGGACAAGAAGACTCCCGGCACCGGTCTGGGGCTCTCCATCTGCCGAAGACTTGTCTCAGAAATGGGAGGAAGCATTAGCGTTGACAGCGAGGTCAACGTCGGGTCCACCTTCCGCTTGCGCTTGCTGGAATACCGCGCGCAGGCGGAAGAGGAAGAAAAAAAGGGGAGTTCAGGATGACCTCAGCAGCGGAAAAGATACTAATTGTGGACGACGATCATGACTTTGTCGAGGCCCTGTCGGCGTTTTTGGAAGCACACAATTACGTAGTCCTGAAAGCACACGACGGCAGAGAAGGACTGAAGACGGCGAAGATGCAGCGTCCGGACCTCATCATTATGGACATCATCATGAACGAAAGGACGGAGGGATTTTTTACCGTCCAGGAAATTCGCCGGACGGTCGAGCTGAAGACCGTGCCCATCTTCATCCTGAGTTCTCTGTACTCGCAGGTCACGGATTTTGGAATCCCTCCGAACAGCAGTTGGCTTGCGCATGACGAGTTTTTGCCTAAGCCGGTGAACATGGCGGAGCTGCTCGAGAAGATCCAGCGCCGCATGGAAGAGCGTCACCGGAACCCTGAAACTGCGGTCGGGAGGAAGGCGGAAACGTGAAGATTCGGAAACTGCCCAAAGACAAGCTCGATTTTTTTGCTTCGGTGGTGCAGCAGTTCGGGGAAGTGCATGCGCCCGTCGAGCAGGATGGCAAGTACGTATTCAAGCGCCTCAGCAGGTGGTCAGAGGCTCGCCTCGACTACCCGCGGACGATCCTGCCACCCAAAAAGTACTTTTTCCCGCCGCGGGAGACGCTTTTCCGGTTTCGGGAGGGTGAGGGCTACCTTCCTTGCACCGAGGGGTTGGACAAACGGGCCATTCTTTTTGGCGTGCACGCCTGCGACATCTATGCTCTCAACATCCTCGACCAGGTATTTTCCGGAAAGTACGACGACCCTTACTACCAGGCGCGCAGGAAGAACGTGGCGATTATCGGGATCGACTGCTGGCCGGACGAGCATTGTTTCTGCCGGTCCATGCGCGCTGATTTCGTCGACCACGGCTTCGACCTCTTCTTGGGCGAACTGGGGGACCATTACCTGACCTTTGTGGGGACCGCTTTGGGCGACGACATGGTCCTGGCTACCGGGCCTCTATTCCAGGATGTAAGCGCGGGGGACATCGACGAATACAAGCGTCGTTCGAGCAGTAAGCGTCAGGGTTTCAAGCTGGACATTGAGATTCGCGACCTTCCGGAAATCTTCGAGATGGAGTACCGGAGCGAGATCTGGGATGAGTTGGGCGACAAATGCTTGTCCTGTGGAAGCTGCAGCATGGTTTGTCCGACCTGTTACTGCTACGACGTGGTGGATGACACGCAGTTGGGCTCGCGTGAGGGAAGACGGAATCGCTCTTGGGATTCCTGTCTGTTTGCCACCCACGCCTTGGTGGCCGGCGGAGAAAACTTCCGGAAAGGCCGGGCCAGCCGCGTCAAGTATCGCTTTTACCACAAACAGCGAGGGTTCGTGGCCGAATACGGCCGGCCAAGCTGTGTCGGCTGCGGGCGCTGCATCAGCGTGTGCCCGGTGAAGATCGATATTACCGAAGTCATCAATAAACTGAGGGGAGTCCAAGATGCCCCTTGTCGATAGAGTTCCTAGTTATGACAGCGTGCTCAACCGGAATCCTTATCAGCCGCACCTGGCACGGATCGTGCGTATACACAGGATGGTTGAGGACAACTATCTGTTCACCCTGCGCTTCTGCGAGGATCATCTGGCCACGATGTTCCGGCATCAGCCCGGCCAATTCGTGATGCTGAGTGTGCCCGGCACCGGCGAGGCGCCCATCTCCATTTCCTCCTCGCCCACGCGGCCGGGAATTCTGGAATTGTGCGTGCGTCGAGCGGGGCGGGTGACGAAAGCTCTCTACCGCATGCATACCAACGACGTGGTGGGGATCCGCGGCCCTTACGGGAATGGCTTTCCCGTCCACGAGGTCATGGGCAACGACCTGCTGCTTGCCGCGGGAGGCTTGGGGATGGCGCCGCTGCGCTCGCTCCTGTGGTACGCCCTCGACAACCGGGATAAATTCAACCGGATCACCCTGATGTACGGCAGCAAAACCCCCGGAGAAATGCTCTTCCGGGAAGAACTCGTCTCGCTCGTGGATCGTAAGGACATGACGTGCCTGCTGACCGTGGACAGGGACCCGACGGGAACCTGGAAGAACTACGTTGGGCTATTGCCGAAGCTGTTTGACCACGCGGAGATTGATCCGGCCCGGACCTACGCCGCGGTGTGCGGTCCGCCGGTGGTTTACAAATTCATTCTGGAGCGCCTGCTGGCTCTCGGTTTTCCCAAGGACCGCATCCTGATGTCTCTCGAACGGCGAATGAAGTGTGGGGTGGGAAAGTGCGGGCATTGCGCGGTCGGTTACAAGTATACGTGCTTGCACGGCCCCATTTTTACGTATTGGGATGCGATCAATCTTCCGGAGATGATCTGATGAGCAAAACCACCGTCGGATTATTCGGTCTCACCGGCTGCGCGGGGGATCAACTTGTCATTCTCAATTGCGAAGACCAACTCCTGGATCTGGTGAAGGCCCTCGATATCCGGGATTTCCTCATGGCGTCATCGGCGAATGACGTCAGTTGTGAACTCGACCTGGCGCTGGTGGAAGGCGCGGTGTTGAGCCAACGCGACGAGGAAAAGCTCAAGCGGATTCGCGCGCGCTCGAAAACGCTGATGGCGGTTGGAACCTGCGCCGTCTGGGGTGGAGTCGCAGCTCTGAATCCCGAGGCAGACCGGGCGCAGCTGCTCGAGGAGATCTACGGCGCTCAGGGGGCCCAGTACGACAGCCTGCCCCCGCGTTCGCTGCGGGAAGTGGTCAAGGTCGATCTGAACCTCACGGGTTGCCCCATCGAAAAAGAACAGTTTCTGTCGGCCGTGTCCAGCCTGTTGAACGGTGACCCGCCCATCTTCCCGGAGTATCCCGTTTGCACGGAGTGCAGGATGCTCGAGAACAATTGCCTCCTCATCGAAAAGTCGCAAGTCTGCTGCGGTCCGCTGACGGTGGCCGGGTGTGACGCCCGCTGCCCGGGGCTGGGCATCCCCTGCGTGGGTTGCCGGGGCCCGGTCGATGAGGCGAACGTCCCCTCCGTGCTGGCCATGTTTGGGGAGAAGGGCATCCCTCGCGAGAGGATAGCCGCCAAGTTGCGTACCTTCGCGCCCACATCAGGAGATCACTCATGAGCACAAAGATTCAGGTCGAGCATCTGGCTCGGGTCGAAGGTCATGGTGGGATCACGGTGGAGTTGGACGACGGCGCCGTCGCGGCGGTCCGCTTCGACATTTTTGAAGGAGCGCGCCTCCTGGAAGGGCTGGTGCGCGGCAGGAGTTACGAGGATATATCTCAGATCCTGTCCAGGATTTGCTCGATCTGTTCCGTCGCCCATTCCCTGACCTCGCTCAAAGCCACCGAAAAGGCTCTGGGAGTCGAGGTCACCCCACAGACGGAGTTGCTGCGGGATCTCTTGTACAAGGGCGAGAGCATCCAGAGCCATGCGCTGCATCTGTTCTGCCTGGCCGTGCCGGACTATCTGGATTATCCCAGTGTGACCGCACTTGCCGCGGACCATCTGGATGCGGTGAAACTAGGCCTGCGCATGAAGAAGCTGGGGAACTCCATCCAGGAAAGCCTCGGGGGTCGGGCCGTCCACCCGGTCAACGCGATTGTGGGAGGGTTCGGAAAACTTCCCAGCGTGGACTCGCTGGTGGCGTTGCGCGAGGCCCTCATCCAGGGGGTGGCGGATTGCGAGACGACTATAAAGCTGTTGGCATCCTTGCCCGCCGCGGACTTCTGTCATACGGACACCGTTTTCGCCGCGCTCTCCTCCCCTCAGAATCATGGTTATTATGCGGGTGCCGAAATCATCGTCTCCTCGAACGGGCAGCGGCAGAGCGTGCCCGCCGCGGCCTACCGCTCCTTGAGCAATGAAAAGGCCGTCCCGGGCTCGCACGCCAAGCACAGTTCGTTTAACGGTAAGCCGTTCATGGTGGGAGCCCTGGCTCGACTCTCTACCAACACGCAGGGACTGACGGAGCGCGCCCGAGTGGCCATGGGCGAATTGGGACTGCGGCTACCCAGCGACAACCCCATGGACAACAACAAGGCCCAAGCGGTCGAATTGGTTCATGATGTACATTCCGGACTCGCGATTGTGGAGCGCCTGCTCCGCGACGGCCTTAAAGAAGAAGGATGTGTCGCCGTGCGCCCCCAAGCGGGTACCGGCACGGGGGTCACCGAAGCACCCCGCGGACTGCTCGTCCACAGCTATACTTACGACGACGAGGGTCGAATCACCGCGGCGGACGTTATCACCCCTACCGCCTTTAATGCCGCCAGCATTGAAAACCACTTCCGCTCTACCGTCGAGCAAAGCGCGAGCAAGGATGTACCCGCTCTCAGGAAGAAGCTAGAAATGGTCGCGCGGGCTTACGATCCGTGCATCTCGTGCTCCGTGCACCTGCTGCAGAGACACCATGCGGCTTGACCTCTCATTCTCTCGGCTATCTCTGAAGGCGAAGCTCATCTCGGTGTACCTCGTCATTTTGGGAATCGGGGGGCTGGCCACCTCTCTGGTGGGCTCCTGGATAGTCAGCTCGACGATTCTGATGCAAGAGCGCCGCTCCGTGGACGGTGATTTAGCTACGGCCCGGTTGGTCTATGACCAGCAGCTTGAGACTGTGAAGCACACGGTTCAGCTCGCGACCTCCGGAACGACCATTCAGCAGTACCTCTTGGCGAGCGACCAGACGTCCCTCATCGCCTATCTGGATGCCGTGCGGAAGGACAACAGCTTCGATTTCCTGACCCTCACGGATCGGCAGGGACGGGTGGCGCTGCGGGCCTCTGATTCTGATCATGTAAGGGACGATGTTTCTTCGATTAGTGTGGTCAGGGCCGCCCTTGCGGGCAAAGTGGCTGCGGCCACCGACGTCTTTTCCGCAGAACTCCTCCACAACGAAGATCCCGTTCTCCGGGAAAGAGCTTACTTCCGTTTGGTGCCTACTCCGAGGGCCAAGCCGGTCGATAAAACGGAAGAAACCTCCGGCATGGTTCTCATAGCGGCGGCGCCCCTGCGTGGGCTCCATGGCGAAGTTCTGGGTGCTCTCTATGGCGGGGTTCTCCTGAACCGGAACTTCGGGATAGTGGACCGCGTCTCCGGTCTAGTCTCCCGGGGCGAGCGGTTCATGAACAAAGACGTCGGCACGGTTACGATATTTCAGCACGACGTCCGCATCTCGACCACCATTAAGCTGGCAGACGGCCAGCGGGCGCTGGGCACCCGGGTTTCCGAAGAAGTCAATGACGCGGTGCTGGGCCGCGGCGAGATATGGCGGGCGCGAGCATTTGTCGTCGATGACTGGTACATCAGCGCCTACGAGCCCATCCGCAGCTATGATCGGGAAATTGTCGGCATGCTATACGTGGGACTTCTTGAAAGTACCTACATCTCCGTACGCAACCGTGTCATTCTCTCTTTCTTCGGGATCGCCACCCTCGGCTTCATCCTCATTATTGGCATCACTTACTACGAGATCGGCAGGATTACATTTCCCATTGGCAAGATGGTGGCCGCCACGCGCAGCATCGCCGCCGGCCGCTTCGATCAAGAAGTCCCGACGGGTTCCCAGGGCGAGATTGCGCAGCTGGCCGATTCCTTCAATACCATGCTCAAAAGCCTGCGGCAGATGCGGGGCGACCTCGAGGAGTGGGGACGAACTCTCGAGGAAAAGGTCAAGCAGCGCAGCGAAGAACTGGGCGCGATGCAGGCGAGGGTCGCCCAGTCGGAAAGGCTGGCTTCGTTAGGCATGCTGGCGGCGGGCGTGGCCCATGAGATCAACAATCCCCTGGGCGCCATCCTGGCGCTGACCGCCCTCACCCTCGAGGACGTCAAGGAGGATGATCCCAACCGGGAAAACCTCCAGGAGGTCGTCAAGCAGACCCAGCGCTGCCGCGATATCGTCAAAGGCCTGCTGGAATTCTCCCGCCATTCCAGGGTCAACACCGAACCCGCCGACCTCAACAAGATCCTCCAAGACACGCTGTCTCTGGTTACAAAACAAGCGCAATTCCTGAACATCACCGTGGCCATCAACTACGACCCGCAACTTCCTCCCGTCATGGCTGACAAATCCGAGCTTCAGCAAGTGTTCATGAACATCCTCATGAATGCCGTTCAGGCCATGCAAGAGAGAGGCACCATCACCATTACCACCCGCCACAGCACGCCCAACAATTCCGTCGAAGTCCTGATCTCGGACACAGGATGCGGCGTGCCCCCAGATGAGATTGACCAGGTGTTCGATCCCTTTTTCACCACCAAGGAGAGCGGTCAGGGGACGGGCCTCGGCTTGTCCATTGCGTATGGAATCATCACCTCGCATCGTGGAAGTATCTCCGTGGAGAGTGAGGTCGGCAAAGGTAGCACCTTCAAGATCCGATTGCCGATTGCTTCCGCCGTCGCCACAGGACAACCCTCGTGAAATCCCACTTGGTCATTGGTCTTGGCAATCGCCTCATGGGTGATGAAGGAGTCGGATGGCACGTTATAAACCGGCTCGCCTGTGACCCGAGACTACCTGAGGACACGGAGGTACTCTGGTGCGGGACAGATCTCCTCGCTTGCGCTGACCAAATCGAGGGGCGGAGCCGGGTCACTCTCGTCGACGCCCTGCTCGACCCCTCTCAAGTGGGCAGCGTGGCAGTTTTCGGAGATGGAAATGGGCTGCGGGGTCTGGAGGATCGACAGTGGCATGTCCACCATCTTTCCCTGACTCAGGTCATACACCTACTTCGGATTGTCTCACCGTCCTTCGAGACGGCTCGCCTCAGTCTGATTGCCATTTGTATCGATTCAGCGCTCATGCAATCTGAGCTTTCACCCGCGCTGTCCGCGAGAATGCCTCAAATACTGGAGTGTGTCCTTCAGGAACTGGTCTGAGGGGTGAACTTTGCTGAATGTGGCGTCCGAGTCGACCCGCCATGTTGGCTTCCAACTGAATCTCTGTCATTGTGCAGAGTTCATGCCATAGTAGAGGAATTCTGGAAGCCCGTATGAGCGACCATGACGAGGTCCGCGCATTCATTAACGATCCTCAGCTTCAGCAGCGCCTTGCAGAATAACATGGTTCTACAGTGCTTTCGCAATTCGATGCTGGAAGACCTCTATGCGGGCACATCTCCATCATCGGCATCTGGGGACTACTCGGATGTCGCCGCCAGCACACCTCAGGGTGTCATTCCGTGGCCTAAAGTGTCGCGTCTGAACGACGACGGAATCAAGCGCTTCATGATGGATGGGGGACGGTAAGCTCGAGAGCAACTCCCCTAATTCCCCTTGTCGACCCGTTCGATGTTTCGACACCGGCAAGGCCGAGGTCAAGCCGGAGTCCGCCCCTGCGCTTCAGGAAATCGTCAAGCTGCTGAAGCAGGACGCAAGCTCAAGATCTATGTCGTGGGCCATACCGACAATGTTGGTGCCCTGGCCGCGAATATCGATCTTTCCCGGCGGCGCGCGGCGGCCATTGTGCGAGTGCTCACGGCTCAATATGGCGTGGCTGCCGACAGGCTCCTTTGGGATCGTGGATGACGCGGCTGCAGCCATTGCAGGTGGGGACAAATATTTCGGTGATGTCTTCGAAGCCCTCGTCCCGCCCTGACTGCTCGAAGCTGACAAAGGCTTCCTGACCGATTTGTGTACTGGGCCTGGTGCGGAAGATCTTTCGATGGCGGAGCATAGCGGCTCTACTCTGCGCCTTAGCACCGCCTAGAAATTCATGTCGACGTGGAAGCTGAAATCAGGGCCGCTTCCTGAAGCGCCATCGGGCCCGTTGGCCGTAACATCCGCGCCAGTTTCGATCACACCGTGTTCGTTGGGTTCGCCTTTGACGAGCGTGCCCTCAGGGAGCTCGGCCTCCAAGGCCTTGGCGATCCGTCCGGCGAACCACCAGCTGCCAAAGGGATCTCGGTCACCAGGGCTCATCTCCTGGTCCACCATGACTTCCTGAGACTCCTCCTCGTCCTGCCAGGCATCTAGCCCGAAGGGAGAGGGGCGGGGCTTTCGGCGAAGGAGACGAAAGAGACGACCGAAGGGGATAAACATCCCGACCTCCACTGTGTCAGTTTTTGTGTCAGTAGACACGGCGATTCCGGGGCGTTTTGAGTCGCCAGGTGTCGCGCTAACTATTTGGTTTTCTGGGAAGCTGTTTTGTTACGAGAGGGGTCTTTCTCCATGGCATGGAAGAGGTCGTCGGTTCGATCCCGACCAGGTCCACCACTTCTCTTCGCAACCGCTACATGACCTCGACCTCGGCCGCGTGGCCCGCTGCCGAAGCCAGCCTCCGGTCCCGTGTAATCAGGGGCGCACCCAGGAGTTCTGCCAGCGCTACGTAGGCGGCGTCATACGCGGTCAGGTCATGGCGGAGTTGCCATATGCGCGGCAGCAGCAGGCGATGCGAGTAGCGCGTAACCCTGAGGGCCAACAGATCGTCCAGAGCCGCCTGGGCGCGGTCGGCGGAGATAGCTCCGTCCCGCGCGAACCGGCGGAGCGCTTGCGCGACTTCCAGATCGAGCAGGTGAGGTGCGTGGAGTCCCTCGCCGCGCGCAAAGATCCGGCGTTCGATTTTCCCGCCGGCGGTGGTTTGCAGGAGCCAGTCGAGGGTCGCGGATGCGTCGAGCACGATCACCGTGCATCCCGCTCGGCGCGCACCGCGCGCGCGGTGTCCAGAGGAACGGTGGTGGGCCCGCGCTGATGGAGCCGTTCGCGCAGCTCTTCCAGCGTGGGGCGCTGCGCGAGCTCGCGAATTTCCGCCAGCAGGTAGTCGGACAGCGACATGCCAGCCATCGCCGCCCTGGTTTTGAGCGTGCGGTGGAGCGCGTCGGGAACGTGGCGCAGCTGGATCATCTTCGACATGTGGTCAGCATAGTTGCATGTTGGCCACATGTCAAGCGCCCACGGGCCGAGATCGAGGGTGGGGGGGGCGCTCAAGGACCTTGGAATCAGCGAGCCCGCCCGGAGCCCACCGGGGTTGCGGCGAAGGGGCCGAAGTCGTCGGCGAGGGCGATGGCGGAGATGGGCGCGGAGGCCGTCACCGTCACCGAGCCGACGAAGTTGCCGCTGGGCAGCGCGGCGCGGAAGGTGGAAAGCGAGCTGAGGTCCATGGCCATCTGTCCCAGGGCGGGCAGCGACACGCCGTAGGTGGCGAGGACGGTCCCGCCGGCGTCCACCAGCTTGAGCGTGGCCGCGACCGTGCTGCTGTTGGGGTTGGCGAGCGCCAGGCCGACGCTGCGGCCGATGCCGCGGCCCGGCGGCGCCGGCTCGAACTCGACCGGCAGAGAGAAGTCGGTGAGGGGCGGCGCGTCGGTGTAGCCGACGCTGTTCACCACCGTGTCGGAGCCGCTGGGGATGTACTCGAAGAAGACGTTGGTGAGCACCGCCGCTTGGGCGCCGACCATCGCCCACTGCGTCGCGGTGGGGCCGAAGCGCTCGGACTCGGGGGTGGCGACGCGCAGCGTGCCGCCCGGGGCCACGCTGTACTGCGTGCTGCCGAGCAGCGCGCCCGCTTGGCTGAGGAAGTTCACCACCACCGGGTTCTGCACGTTGCTGGTATTTACCACCGTGATCTTGGTGGCATAGCCGCCGCCGCTCACCACGTGCGGCAGCAGGTAAGTGAACGGATACGGAGGCGCCGCGCTGTTCACCACCGAAAACGCCGCGGCGTTGGAGATGCCGCCGTCGGAGTTCAGGACCGTGATGTTGGCGGTGGCGGCCGCGGCGAGATCAGAAGCGGCGAGGGTGGCGGTCAGTTGCGTGGCGCTGACGAAGCTGGTGGCGCGCGGCGAGCCGTTCCACAGCACCGCCGAGCCGGGCCCAAAGTTCGTGCCCGTCACCGTCAGGGTGAGGGGCGGGGCGCCGACCAGCGCCGCGTTCGGCGAGAGCGACGAGATGCCGGGTTGGGAGAGCGTGGCGCCCGGCGTCGTCTGGCTGCGCATCAGCCAACCGACAAAAGTCTGCCGGCCGTCGCCGGGGCTGGCGCTGCTTGGGGAGACGCCGCCCGGGGTAAACGACATGACCACCGGCACGTCCCCGAAGCCGGAGGGATTGTTGATAAACAATCCGATGGCGGGCGGCGCGCCGTTGGCGCCACTGTTGGGGGTGGCGGCGGTGGTGATGGTCACGGTCGAAGGCGCCGCGCCGTTGGCTTGCGTTTCGTAAACGGCGACGCAGTTCAGGGGACCGTTGCAGTTACCGCCGGAGCGCAGGCGGAAGATGATGCCGGCCGCGCCGGCCGTCGCCGAAGTCTCGATGGTGCTGGGGAAAGACAGGGTCACGCCCCAGGGAAGCGCGGTGCCGACGTCGAACGACAAGGTGCTGGCGGTGGTGGGAATGTCGGCATACACGCCGCTCACGTTGGGGCCGCCGATACGAAAGGCGGCGCCGAAATTCTCCGCGAAGCTGAGGATGGCCGGCACATCCAGGGTGGCGCCGGCGCTCTGCCGCCCCGAGCCGGTTTGCGTCACTCCGGCGCCCGGCGCCAGGGAATTCTGCGCCACCCCGACAATGGCGCTGACGCCGCCCGGCAGGCCTTGCAGCGCCGTGATGGAAGCCGTGGCGTTGGCGCCGGCCACAAGCGTCCCCGCATTCACGCGCAGGTTCTTGATGCGGACCGCCGAGCCAACACCGCTGGCCGCCAAACCGCCCGCCGAAGTCGCCGGCGTGCCTCCCTGCTGGATGGCGATGCTGATGACCGTCTGCGGCAGCCCTCCCGGGGCCAGGCCGGAGATGGAACTCGCGGCAATCGTCAGGCCGCCCGCGCCAGCGTTGTCATATACGTCAAAGTAGGCCGGGGTCGCGGCCGTGATGCTCGCCGGCGCGGTCAGCGTCACGTTGTAGGTGATGGAGATGCGATTGCCGACCGCGAAGCAATTGCCCGCGACCGTGGTGTCGTCAAAGACCAGCAGGTCGGAGAGCCGCTCCACGTTGCCTTCGATGGCAAGGTTCGCCGGCGTGCCCGCGGTAGACACGGTCAGTGGAGAATTGCCGGGACCGCCGCTGGGATCGGTGGGCGCGATGTTGCTGACCACCATGACATGGCAACCGGCAAATAACGGGCTGGAAAACGCGGCGCAAAACAGAAGCAGAACAAGTATGGCGGAAAAGAAATTACGGCGGTGCGGGGACATAGTTAGCCCTTCAGCTGGTCGGGGACAAGAACGGGCAGGTACTCTGCTCAACCGGAGTATAGCCCGGTAAGGCGCGGCGGACGCCACTTTCGCGAGCTTTTCGTCACTGTAGGTCTATGCCTTCCGGGCAGCGGCAGGTTACCTCGGTGCACCAGCCCCGGCGCACGCCGCTTCGCGGTAAAATGGTCGGTTGCTTGCACGTTCCCAGAACTCACCTGCACCCTCATTTCCCAGGAGGACCCATGGCGTTTGAGCTTCCCCCGCTGCCCTACGATTACTCCGCTCTCGAACCAACCATTGACGCGCAGACCATGACGCTGCACCACGACAAGCATCACGCGGCCTACGTCAACAACCTGAATGCCGCGCTGCAGAAACATCCCGACTGGTTCAAGAAGACGCCGGAACAGATCATCAGCAACCTGAACGCGGTGCCGGAAGACATCCGCACGGCGGTGCGCAACAACGGTGGCGGCCACGTGAACCACACCATGTTCTGGAAGATCATGGCCGCGAATGCCGGCGGCGATCCCACCGGCGCGGTCGCCAACGCCATCGCGCAGGCCTTCGGCACGTTCGCCAGCTTGCAGGAGAAATTCAATGATGCCGGCGCCAAGCAGTTCGGCAGCGGCTGGGTGTGGCTGGCGCGCGCGCGCGACGGCAAGCTGCAGGTGCTGAGCACAGCCAACCAGGACAACCCGCTCTCCCAGGGCCTCTACCCCGTGATGGGCAACGACATCTGGGAGCACGCGTATTACCTGAAGTACCAGAACCGGCGCCCCGACTACCTCAAGGCGTGGTGGAGTGTCGTGAACTGGAAAGAAGTAAACCGGCGCTTCGAGGAATCGCTCGACGCGCTGAAGCAGATCGCGACGAAGACCGCGTAGCCGCACCGCAATCAGCGAAGCCCGCCGGGGAACCGCGGCAGCAAAGCCTGCGTATTTCCTGCCAGCGGCCCTTCGGCGGTTGCGCCTTACTATGACCAACGCACTCAAGACCGCAGTGTTGCTCGCCGCGATGAGCGCGCTGCTGCTGTTCATCGGCGACCTGGCGGGCGGCCCGAATGGCCTGATTCTGGCGCTCGGGTTCGCCGTGGTGATGAATTTCGTCAGCTATTTCTGGTCAGACAAGATCGCGCTCATGATGAACGGGGCGCGGCCGGTCACGCGCGAGGAGCTGCCGCGCGTCTATCGCATCGTCGAAAACCTGACGCAGCGCACCAGCCTGCCGATGCCGCGCATCTACGTCATTTCCAGCGAATCGCCCAACGCCTTTGCCACCGGGCGCAGCCCGGCGCACGCGGCGGTGGCGGTGACCGCCGGCATCCTCGACCTGCTCGACGACGAGGAACTGGAAGGCGTGCTGGCGCACGAGCTGGGGCACGTGCGCAATCGCGACATCCTGATCTCCAGCATCGCCGCCACGCTGGCGGCCGCCATCACCGCGCTGGTGCGCATGGCCTACTACGCCGAGCTGTTTACCGGCTACGGCGGGGGCGGCGACCGCAATCGCCGCGGCGGCGTGTTTACGCTGCTGCTGATGATGATCCTGGCGCCGTTTGCGGCCATGCTGATCCAGCTGGCGGTATCGCGCGCCCGCGAGTACGAGGCCGACGCCACCGGCGCGCAGGTCACCGGCAACCCGTTTGCACTGGCCCGCGCGCTCAAGAAACTCGACACCTGGTCAAAGCGCGTGCCACTGCCGGTAGCGCCTTCGACCGCACACCTGTTCATCGTGCAGCCGTTCCTCGGCGTGGGCGGCATGAGCTTCGCCAACCTGTTCAGCACCCATCCGCCGATCGCGCAGCGCATCGAGCGGCTGACCGGGAGGCCGGCGGACTTCGTGTGACATTGGCGATTGCTGATTGGTGATTTGCGATTTGGGGCGCCTGGTCGATGTTGGTCAAATCGCAAATCGTCAATCGCAAATCGCAAATCCGAGGGGCCGATTCCTGTAAAATTCGCACCATGGCTTCGGAAACCGCCCCGGCGGTGGTCAATGCGCAGCAGCGGCGCGCGCTGCAGCTGGAAGGCGCGCTGCGCAGCATCATCCGCGGCACCGAGGACGTGGTGCGGATGGCGCTGGTGGCAGTGTGCGCGCACGGCCACCTGCTGATCGAAGGCGTGCCCGGGGTGGGCAAGACCACGCTGGCGCGGGCGCTGGCGCGCGCCCTCGACTGCACCTTTCAGCGCGTCCAGTTCACCAGCGACATGCTGCCCTCCGACGTGCTCGGCATCTCCATCTACGACGCGATGGAGCAGAAGTTCGAGTTCAAGCCGGGCCCGGTCTTTACCAACATCCTGCTGGCCGACGAGATCAACCGCACCACGCCGAAGACGCAGTCGGCGCTGCTGGAGGCCATGAACGAAGGCCAGGTGACGGTGGACGGCGCACTCCTACGCGCTGCCCCAGCCCTTCCTGGTGATCGCCACCCAGAACCCGGTGGAGCACCACGGCACTTATCCGCTGCCCGAGTCGCAGCTCGACCGCTTCCTGCTGCGGGTGCGCATGAGCTATCCCGGGGCCGACAGCGAGCGCCAGATCCTGCGCTCGGAGGTGGGTGCGGCGCGGCTCGACGAGGTGCGCCCGGTGCTGACCGGCGCCGACGTGGTCAGCATGCAGGAAGAGGTGACGCGGGTGACGGTGGAGGAAGCCCTGGTGGACTACACGCTGGAAATCGTGCGCCGGACGCGCGAATCCGAGTACCTCTCGCTCGGCGTCTCGCCGCGCGGCGCCCTCATGCTGTACCGGGCGGCGCAGGCGATGGCGTACCTGGCCGGGCGGTCCTTCGCCACGCCCGACGATTTCAAGGCGCTGGCGCCGGGCGTCTTCGCGCACCGCGTCGTGCTCAGTGGCCGCTACTCGTCCACCCTGAGGCGCTCGGAACAATCCGAACAAATCCTGAACGACATCATCGAGACGGTGCCGGTCCCGATCTAGCGGGGCGCGGCCAGCCAACGAGAAACCCGGCCGTGGGCGGCCGGGTTTCAGCGCGGGAGGAGCGCGTTTCTTACTTAGGCGGAGCTTTGGCTGCGCCTTTCGCGCCGCCCTTGGCAGCTCCTGCCTCACCCTTCGGCGCCGGTGGTTTCGGCGCTCCGGCTTTGGCGCCGCCCTGCAGCGCCTGCTCGGGGGGAATCTCGTTGCCGGCGGCGTCGACGTAGTGAATGTCGAAGATGCCGTCGGCGGCCACAAAGATGGTGCAGGCGGTGACGCAAGTGAACTCGTGCGCGTGTTTGGCCGGCAGGTAGGCGTAGCCGCCCGGTCCCATGGTGGTGGGCTGGCCGCCCTTCATCTGCAGCTTCGCTGAGCCGCTGACAATTCCTACCTCTTCATTGGGCGTGTGCCAGTGCCACGGGATCTTGCAGCCGGTCGTGCCTTTGGCGAGCAAGACCACACCCTGGGCGCTGTCGGGCGCGCCGTGCAGCACCGCGCCTTTTACGCAGGTAGGGAAATTGGGCAAGAGCATGAACTTCTGCTGGCTGGGAGCCACGATAGACGCCTGGTCCTGTGCGGCCAGTACCGCCGCGAACAGCAGAACGACCGCCAGAACCGTCGCAAACCGCTTCATCGTTTCCTCCTTGCTGGGGTACAGCGAATAGTCGCAGGGTTGCGCACACGCGTAGGACCGCACGACCCGGCCGGCATTCTACACCGCGAGGTGATTTGGTGATTTAGTGATTTGGTGATTTGATTACGGTGGCAGAGTTATCAGTCACCAAATCACCAAATCACTAAATCAGAATGAAAACCGGAATCATTGGTCTCCCCCAGGTTGGCAAGACCTCGCTCTTCCGCATGCTGACCAAGGCGCAGGTGGCGGTGCATGGTGGCGCGCGCGAATCGCACATTGGCGTGGCCCGGGTGCCCGACACGCGCCTGGACCGCCTGGCCGCGCTCTATGACCCCAAGAAGCTGGTGCACGCCACGGTGGAATACGTGGACGTGGCAGCGATGCCGACGCACCAGACGAAGGCGGAGGGCGGGGCGGCGCAAGGGGTGGCGGAAGCCATCGCCGCCAACATTCGCCAGGTGGACGCGATCGCGCACGTGCTGCGCGTCTTCGCCGATCCCGCGGTGCCGCACGTTGGGGAGATCAACCCGCTGCGCGACGCGCAGAGCGTGGAGTTCGACCTGATCATCAGCGACCTCGGGCAGATCGAGAAGCGCCTGGAGCGGCTGCAAAGGGACCTGAAGAAGATGCGCACGCCGGAGCTCGAGAAAGAGCACGAGCTGCTGCTGCAGGCCAAGGCGCACGTCGAGCAGGAGCGCCCGCTGCGGGAAATGGAGATGTCGCCCGAGGACAAGAAGCGCGTGCGCGGCTTCATGTTCCTGAGCGAGAAGCCGATGCTCTACGTGCTGAACGTGGGCGAGTCGGCGGAGCTGGGCCGCGAACTGGAGGAAGCGCCGAAGAAGTTCGGGATGGAGCAGGTGGCGTCGCGCCCGAACACCGCGGCCATCGCGGTCTGCGCCAAGGTGGAGGCGGAACTCGCCGAGATGAGCGAGGCGGACGCCGCCGAGTTTCTCGCCAGCTATGGCCTCCCGGAAAGCGGCCTGGTGCGGCTGATCCACAAGACCTACGAGCTGCTGGGGCTGATCTCTTTCTTCACCGTCGGGGAAGACGAGTGCCGCGCCTGGACGGTCGAGCGCGGCACGCGCGCCGTCCACGCTGCCGGCGCCATCCATACCGACCTGGAGAAACACTTCATTCGCGCCGAGACCATCCACTGGGACCAGCTGCTCGCCGCCGGGTCGGAGGCCAACGCCCGCGCCCAGGGCACGCTGCGCCTGGAAGGGAAGGACTACCTGGTGAAAGACGGCGACGTCATGCACATCCGCCACAGCGGGTAAGGAATTTGCGATTGGCGATTTGTGATTTGCGATTCAAGAACTCGGCAATCGCCAATCAAGAGCCCGCAATTGCCCGACCGCCAAAGGAAAAACCCCGGCAGGTTGGCCGGGGTTCTTTCCAGGGTTCGCGGCATTCAGGTTCGAATTCAGCGCATCCTGTCTGCCTTTGGGCGCGCACCGCTACGCGCCCGCGGGAACTTACTGCACCAGCGCCAGCTGTTCGAGCTCGCGCTGGATCGTCTCCAGCGAGCAGCCGGAGCCACCCACGCGGATGGAAGCGTCAAATGCCGCCTCCCGCGAAACGCCGTAGCCACGCCCCGCCAGAAACACCTGGAGGAGTTCGGCCGCTTGCCGCGTGTCCAGCCCCCCGTGGACCAGCTCGTTACGCAGAGCCGCCAGTTCGGGTACGGAAAATTTCTCCACCGCCACCATATGTCACCTCCGATACCCCTGGGCTCCTCTACTGCATTAGACACAGCCAAGACCTACTTTGTTGCGAGCATTTTTGGTGCCAACTTACCGCCGGGTCTGGTCCTCTCGTTACTTAGACGTGTGTTACTGCCTTTCGGCTGTGTAAAAGTCGCTGACCTGCAGGCAGATACGCAATGGAGCGGCGGGAGGTTCTCCAAATCGGGAAAAGTGAGGAGGCGCCTACCCGGCCTTAGACCGAAAGCAATCCGGTGGTGGCGGGTGGCGCCGGAGTGGGGGCAGGCCGGAGTTTCATCCGGGCGCCCACCTCGCAAGCCGTGGCCAGCAGCGACTGGCAGCCGAGCGCGGTCAGGCCAAAGCAGAGGTTGTTGATGCCGCTGGCGATGGCGATGAGGGCGCTGCCGAGGTTGCCGAGCGTGTACACGTGCTCGGCCCAGCGCGGGTCGCGCAGGGCGGTGACGGCGGTGGCGATGATCCTCAGGTTCACGAGCAGCTCTTCGCGGGAAGCCCGCCGGGCGCAGTTCATGTCGCCTGCATGGCTTCAACCCATATATATCGGCTGCCACTCGCCGATTCCACAGTACGAAAGTAACGAGAGGTGACCAGGGAGGTGCGCGCCGTGATGGCGAAGGCAAGAGGCAAAGGGGAAAAAGGTCAACCGGGAAGGGTAATTCTTTTCCCTTTGCGCCTTTCCGGCGGCTCCTTGTCATGGCTCTTCGCCTTCTGCTAAGGTGGCGGCCTTTCGTTGTTGGGGTTCCCGGCGGGCGCGGGGGCGGCGCGCCGGGGTGGAATGCACGCAAGCAAGCCCGCACACCTGCGGGGGGAAAGCCATGAAAAGACGCGTTGCCATAACGGTGAACGGCGTGGAACATCGCGCCAAAGTGGAGCCACGCCTGCTCCTCGTCCATTTTCTGCGCGAGGTGCTGGGACTGACCGGCACGCACGTGGGGTGCGAAACCTCGCTGTGCGGCGCCTGCACCGTGTTGCTCGACGGTCGCGCCGTCAAGTCGTGCACCGTGCTCGCGGTGCAGGCCGACGGCGCCGGCGTCACCACGGTGGAAGGGCTGGCGCACGACGGGGAACTGCACGTCCTGCAGCAGGGATTCTGGGAGGAGCACGGCCTGCAATGCGGGTACTGCACGCCCGGCATGATCATGACCGCGCACGAACTGCTGGCGCACAACGCCGAACCCACCGACGCCGAGATCCGCCACCACCTGGGCGGCAACATCTGCCGCTGCACCGGCTACCAGAACATCGTGAGCGCGGTGCAGTCGGCCGCGCGCAAGCTGCACCCGCCCAAGGCGGCGCGCGCGGCGGGAGGGAGGTAAGCAATGGCGAAGAACGGGAAAGCCGCACCGCGCAACCGCAAGCCGGCCCCATCCGCCAGAAAGCGCACGCCCCAGCCGGGCGGCCCGGCGGCATGGACGGGGCAGCGCATGAAGCGCAAGGAAGACCCGCGGCTCATCCAGGGCATCAGCCACTACGCCGACGACCTGCGCCTCGCCGGGCTGCTGCACTGTGTCTTCGTGCGCTCGCCACACGCGTACGCCCGGATCGGTTCGATCAACATCGAGGCCGCGCGCCAGCATCCCGGCGTGGTGGCGGTGTACACCGCGCAGGACCTGGGCGCGCTGGGCAATATTCCCTGCGCCGGCGCGCTGCCCGGCCTGAAGGTTCCGCCGCATCCAGCGCTGGCGCGCGAGTTCGTGCGCTACGTAGGCGAGCCGGTGGTGGCCATCGTCGCCAGCGAGCCGTATGCCGCCCGCGACGCGGCGGACAAGGTCGAGATCGACTACGAGCCCCGGACCGCCGTCGTGGAAATGGAGAAGGCGATGGCCGACCCCACGAACCTGGTGCACGACGCCGTCGGGACCAACGTCGCGTTCACCTTCCCGCTGAAAAACGGCGACGTGGAGGGCGCGTTCAAGAAGGCCGACCGCGTGGTGAAGGCGCGGCTCCTCAACCAGCGCCTGGCGCCCATTCCCATGGAGCCGCGCGGCGTGGTGGCGCAGTACCTGCCCGGCGAAAAGACCCTGACCGTGTGGTCGAGCACGCAGATTCCCCACCTGCTGAAGACGCAGGTGGCGCTCATGCTCCACCTGCCGGAAACCTCGGTGCGGGTGGTGACGCCCGAGGTCGGCGGCGGCTTCGGGGCGAAGCTCAACGTGTACGCCGAGGAAGCCGTGGTCCCCTTCGCCGCCATCCAACTGGGCCGGCCGGTGAAGTGGGTGGAGACGCGGCGCGAGAACATCGCCGCCACCATTCACGGGCGCGACCACATCAACGACATGGAACTGGCGCTGAAGCGGGACGGCACCATCCTGGGGCTGCGTGCGCGCATCCTCGCCGACCTCGGGGCCTATCACCAGCTCCTCACCCCCATCATTCCCACGCTGACGGCGCTGCTCATCACCGGCTGCTACAAAATCCCGGCGGTGGACATCACCATCGTCGGGGTGTTCACCAACAAGATGTCCACCGACGCCTATCGCGGGGCCGGCCGCCCCGAGGCCACCTACTACATCGAGCGCATGGTGGACCTGGCGGCGCGTGAGCTGGCTATGGACCCGGTCGCCATCCGCCGCAAGAACTTTCCCAAGGCGAAGGAGTTTCCGTTCAACACCGCAACCGGGATCATCTACGACTCGGGGAACTATGAGCCGGCGCTGAAGAAGGCGCTCGACCTCAGCGGCTACGCCAAGCTGCGCGCCCGGCAGAAAGCGGGCTTAAAGGAGGGCAAGTTCTACGGCGTCGGGGTCTCCACGTACGTCGAGATTTGCGCCATGGGGCCGTCGACGGCCATGCCGGGCGGGGGCTGGGAAAGCGGCACGGTGCGCATCGAGCCGACAGGCCAGGTTACGGTGCTGACCGGCGCGTCGCCGCACGGCCAGGGGCAGGAGACGACGTTTACGCAGATCATGGCCGACGAACTCGGCATCACGCCGGCAGACGTCAACGTGGTGCACGGCGACACCGCCGCCGTTCCCTACGGCATCGGCACCTTCGGCAGCCGCGGCACCGCCGTCGGCGGCACCGCCATGTACCTGGCGACGCAGAAACTCAAGCAGAAGATGGCGGCCATCGCGGCGCACCTGCTGGGCACCCGGCCCGAGGGGATGAAGTTCCGCGGCGGCAAGCTGGTGGCGAAGAACGGGAAGTCCATCGCGTTCGGCGAAGTGGTGGGCGCGGCTTACATGGCGCGCAACCTGCCCCCGGGCGTCGAGCCCGGACTGGAGGCGACGCACTTCTTCGAGCCCTCGAATTTCACCTTCCCCTTCGGCACGCACATCTGCGCGGTCGAGGTGGACGCCGCGACCGGCGCCATCCACGTGGAGAAATACGTGGCGGTGGATGATTGCGGCAACGTCATCAACCCCATGCTGGTCGAAGGCCAGGTCCACGGCGGCATCGCGCAGGGGATGGGGCAGGCGCTCTACGAAGAAGTTATCTACAACGAGGACGGGCAACTGGTCACCGGCACGCTCATGGACTACGCGCCGCCCCGCGCCGAGCAGCTGCCGGAGTTCACGCTGGCGCGCACCTGCACGCCGTCGCCGGTGAACCCGATGGGCGTGAAAGGCGTCGGCGAAGCGGGCACCATCGGGTCCACGCCCGCCGTGGTCAACGCCGTCTGCGACGCGCTGAGGCCGCTCGGCGTCCGGCACATCGACATGCCGCTGAAGCCCGAGAAAGTGTGGCGCGCGATCAAGGAAGCCAAGGCCGCGGCGGCCGCGGCAGGAGGTAAAAGGTGATCCCGGCTGAATTCGAATACGAAGCGCCCCGCACGTTGCAGGAAGCGCTCGATCTGCTGGCCGCGTCCGACGACGCCAAGCTTCTCGCCGGCGGCCACAGCCTGCTGCCGGCGATGAAGCTGCGCGTCTCGCAGCCGGCCGTGCTGGTGGACCTGGGCCGCATCGCCGGCCTGAGCTATGTGCGCGATGCCGGCGACCGCATTGCCATCGGCGCCATGACGACGCACGCCAACATTGCCGCCTCCGCGGTACTGCGCCGCCACTCGCCGCTGCTGGCGCAGACCGCCGAGCACATCGGCGACGTGCAGGTGCGCAACTGCGGCACCTTGGGGGGCAGCCTGGCGCACGCCGATCCTGCCGCCGATTATCCCGCCGCGGTGCTGGCGCTCGATGCCGAACTGGTGGCGACCTCGCGCCCGGGCGAGCGCATCATCGCCGCGCGCGACTTCTTCCAGGGCCTGTTCGCCACCGCGCTCGCCCCTGGCGAGATCCTCACCGAGATTCGCGTGCCCAAGACCACCGGCGCGGGGACGGCGTACGTGAAGTTTCCTCATCCGGCATCGGGCTTTGCCGTGGTGGGGGTGGCGGCGGTGGTGGCGACGAAGGGTGCGAACATCGAGAGCGCGGCGGTGGGCATCACCGGCGTCGCCGACCACGCGTATCGCGCCACGCGCGTCGAGACGGCGCTACGCGGGAAGCCGCTGAGCGCAATCCCGCAGGCGGCCGAACGCGCCGCCGACAAGGTGCAGCCGCTGGGCGACTATTTCGCTTCCGCGGAGTACCGCCAGCATCTGGCGGCGGTCTACACGCAGCGCGCGCTGGAGGCGGCGGTAAAGGCAAGCAAGTAGCGCTGGGCGTCCACTGGTAACCCGCGCGGCAAAACTTGCCACGCAGTCACCAAGACGCGAAGTTCTTGGTAGTCTTCGTGTCTTCGTGGTGAGTGTGAATCCCGACCAAATCCCGCGCGCCTTCAATGCCGCCGAATATTTCGTGGACCGCCACGTCGCCGCAGGACGCGGCGCCAGGGTGGCGCTGGAGTACGTGCGGGCGCTTGACGCCGCCAGCGAGCGGGTGACGTACGCGGAACTGCTCGCCGGCGTCAACCGCTGCGGGAACGCGCTGCGCGCGCTGGGTGTGCGGCGCGAAGAACGGGTGGCGCTGCTGCTGCTCGATTCCCCGGCATTCGCCTGCGCCTTCTTCGGCGCCCTCAAGATCGGCGCGGTCGCGGTCCCCGTCAACACCATGCTCAAGGCGCCCGGCTGGGAGCATGTGCTGAACGACTCGCGCGCCCGCGTCGTGGTGGTCAGCGAGGCTTTGCTGCCGCAGTTTCGCGCGCTGGAGCGCACCCAGGTTCGCTACCTCGAGGATGTCGTGGTGGATGGCGGTGGTCCGCCGGCCGCGCCGGGATGGGATTCATTCGATGCGCTGCTGGCGGCGGCATCACCGGAGCTGCAACCCGAGCCGCTGACCAAGGACGACGTCGCCTTCTGGCTCTACAGCTCGGGCAGCACGGGTGCGCCCAAGGGCTGCGTGCACCTGCAGCACGACATGGTGGTCTGCGCCGAGCGTTACGCCCAGGCCGTGCTTGGCATCCGCGAAGACGACCGATGCTTCAGCGTGGCCAAGCTGTTTTTCGCTTACGGGCTGGGCAACGCGCTGTACGGTCCGCTGGCGGTGGGCGCGACGGCGGTCCTATGGCCGGGAACGGCTGCGCCGGCGAACGTTTACGGCATCCTCGAGCGCACGCGGCCGACGCTCTTCTTTTCCGTGCCCACCAACTATGCGGCGCTGCTGGCGCACCGGCGGGAGGGCCGTGACTTCGACCTGAGCAGCGTGCGCTGGGGCGTCTCGGCCGGCGAGGCGCTTCCCGCCGCGCTCTACCATCGCTTCCGCGAGCGTTTTCGGGTGGAGATCCTCGACGCCATCGGCTCCACCGAGTGCGCCCACATGTTCATCGCCAATCGCCCCGGGGCGGTGCGGCCGGGGTCGAGCGGGCAGATCATCCCCGGCTACGAGGCGCGCCTGCTCGACGACGAGGGCCGGCCCGTCCCCGCCGGCGACATCGGCAACCTCTACATCCGCAGCGACGCCACCTGCGCCGGCTACTGGAACCAGCACGAGAAGACGAAGGAGACGATCCAGGGCGACTGGATCAAGACCGGCGACAAGTACCACGTCGATGCCGACGGCTACTACTGGTACGACGGGCGCAGCGACGACATGCTGAAGGTCAGCGGCGCCTGGGTGAGTCCGGTGGAGATCGAAGCCGTCCTGGTGGAGCACCCGGCCGTGCTGGAGGCGGCGGTGGTCGGGCGCGAGGACGCCGAGAAGCTGCTGAAGCCGGCGGCGTTCGTGGTGCTGCGCGAAGGGCAGCCGGGATCGGCAGCGCTCGCCGAGGAACTCGCGCAGTTTGTGGCCGCGCGTCTCGCCGGCTTCAAGCGCCCGCGCTGGGTGGAGTTTGTGGCGGCGCTGCCCAAGACGGCAACGGGAAAGGTCCAGCGCTACAAGCTGCGGCAGGGTTGGTGAGCGGCGAGCCCGGCCGCTGCGGCCGGGCTCCCGGCTACTGGTTAGGCGTGGGCGGCGCGGGCGGGATTTCCGGCTTCGGACGCACCAGCAGGGCGAGACGCGGGAAGGCGAAGGCGCCCGCGGCATCGTCAATCACGTTGACCTGGCAGGTGTAGAAGCCGGGACGCAGCTTCTCCAGCGGTACCTCGAACTGGAAGACCGCCGCCTTGCGTTGCGGCGTATTCAGTTCGCGCGCCTCGACCAGCGGCGTCTCGTAGGTCTTCACCTTGCCGTTGAAGAACGAGATGCTGGTCAACAGGTGCACGGCGTTCTTCTCGTTGCCGCTGGGAGCGCTGGGACCGCCGGGAGCGCCGCCGGGCGGCGCGGCGCTGGGCGGCGCGGCCTTCGCCCGCGCCGGCTCGTACACCTCGTAATAGAAATACAACTTCTGGTTGGCCGTGAAGACGTGGCTCAGGCTGGGCACCAGCTCCTGGCCATCGTGGACCAGCGGGTCGTTCTTGCTCTTGGCCGGCGCCAACTGGTTGCCGATGAGCACGGAACTCAGGCGCAGCGGCGCCTTGCGCAGGTCGGGGATGGAGATATCGGCCTCGAAGGAGCCGAGGCGGCCGGTCTGGTTCTCGCGCACCACGAATTTCAGGTGGTAGTTGCCGGGCGGGAGCGTGAAGCCGGTGCGGTATTGCACGTTCTTCCGGCGCACCTGCTGCGTCTCGTCCACGTTGAGCCGAATGGTGTCGCGCGCGCTGCCCACCGGCATCTTGATTTCGTTGCGCACTACGCCGATGACGTCGAGCGTGGCTTTTTCCTTGTCGGCGGCGCGGGTGAAGGGGATCTCCGAGCCGGGAATCACGAGGGCAACGGGCACGAAGAAGTGCGCGTCGTCCACCCGGAAGTAGGCGGCCGAGAGATACAGGCGCAGGTCGGTGGCGCTGAGATCGTTGGCCAGCTCGCTCTGGAGCTGGGACTCGCGGTCTTCGTTCGTCGCGTGGGCGAAGTCGCGCGGCGCGTAGTAGCCGGAGCGGAACTCCAGCTTGTAGGCGCCGGGATTCTTCAGCCGGACGGTGATGCGGCGATAGCGGCCGTCGCGCAGCGGGTTGGCGCTGTGGTAGCCGAGGACGTAATAGGTCGCCGTGTCGTGCTGCACGCGGTCGAAGACCTTGCCAAAATCGTTGGAATCCATGAACGCCTTGCCGCCGGTATCGGCAGCCAGGGTGACCAGCGTTTCCTGCGAGGCGAAGTTGCTGTCGAACTGGGCGCGCATCGCCGAGCCGGAGTAGGCTCCCGTGCCGCGCTGGCTGGCCTGGCGGGCTTCACCGCCCGGCGGCATCGCCTGCAGCCCGCGGATGTCCACGGGATAAATGGCGACATTCGCCTTGACTGCCCGGTTGATGGCGGAGCGCAGCTCGGATTCGTTGTCGATGCCGTTCTTGGTGACCCCATTGGAGAAATAGACGATCGACTTTTTCTGCTGGATGCGCGACATGGCGTCGGCCAGCGAGCCCAGCGCCTCGATCTTGCGGTCGGTGTTGAAGACGTTGTAGTCGGACTCGTCGGGGGTGAACGCCTCGCCGTTATCGGCGCCGCTCGTGTCGTCGCCGGTCTCGCCGGCCTGCATGCCCGCGCCGCCCGCGGGATTGATGTCGTCCAGCACCTGCTTGAGGCGCTTGCGGTCGGTGGTGAAGTCCTGGTCGACCTTCAGCGCGCTGGAGAACGTAGCGATCGCCACCAGGTCGGCGGGCGACATCTGCTGGTCCACGTACTTCTGGGCCGCCACCACCGAGCGCTCGAGCTCGTCGGTCTCCATGCCGCTCTCGTCGAAAAAGAGGACGACCAGGCGGCGGTCGCGCAACGCGCTATCGTCAAGCATCGGCTTCTGCACGCTGGGCTGGCGGACGTCGAGTACCGCCTGGCCGGGCCCGGAGGGCAGCGTGGGCGGCACGGCGGCGGCGGCGTCAATGTTCTCGAAATCGAAGCTGACCACGTTCTGCGGCTTGTTGTCTTCGAGCACGACGAAGTCGTCGCGCTTGAGGCCGCTGATCGGCTTCCCGTCCTTGTCGCGCACTACCACGTTGACCAGCACCACCTCGGTGGTCACCTTGATGCGGTACTGGTCCTCCGGCGCGGAAGATTCCTTCTTCTGCGCGAAAGAGGGGGAGCCGGCCGGGGCGAGCACCAGCAGCAGCGCGGCGGCGACGATGAACTTGAGCATGAAGTCTCCCTAGAACCGGTAACGGGCCACGAGCTGCAGCTTGCGCATCCCCCCCACCCCCACCACCTTGCCGTACGACGGCGAATTCACGGTGGTGTCGATGGAGGAGTAGCGCGGCGTGTTGAGCACGTTGGTGGCCTCGGCGCGCAGCTCGATCCCCTGGGTCTCGTGCAGCGAGAAGTTCTTCGAGACCGAGAGGTTCATCGCGAACACCCCCGGGCCCTGGATCGAATTGCGACGAGCATCGCCAAATTGGCCGGCAGCCGGCGCCACGAAGGCGGCGGTGTTGAACCACTGCTGCAGCGTGGGGTTATCGAGCGCGACCGGCGCCCCGGTGTAGTCGGCGCGCAGCGACCCGTTGGTGCCGCGCGCGACGTCGAGGAAGTTACCCAGCACGCGCGGCGTGAACCAGGCGCCGGAGGCCAGCTGTACGTTGCCGCTCAGCTGCCACTGGCCCAGCGTCTTCGCCCCCCAGCCCGATTGCAGCCAGTGGCGGCGCTCGCCGAAGGGCAGCTCGTAGCTGTAGTTGGCGCGGAAGCTGTGGCGGGTGTCGAAGCTGGAGTAGCTGCGCTCGGCCGCCAGGTTGCGATCGTCCTGCGCCACCACGCCTCCTCCGGTGCCGAAGCTGGAGGCGTCGTCGAGCGACTTCGACCAGGTGTAGGTACCGCCGATCGAGAGGCCGTGCGTCATTCGCTTGCGCAGGCTCAGGTCGGCGGCGTGCAGGATGGAAGCGCCTTCCGCGGTCTGCCAGGTAAACGGCTGCACCCCGGCGATGCGCAGGCCGGTGGGACCGCGATTCGGGGCCCGCAACATGTCCAGGTGCGTGCCCTTGGTGCCGGTGTAGCCGACGTTCAGCATCAGGTTGCCGGGCAGCTCGCGCTGCACGTTCAGGTTCCAGGTCTGGGCGTAGCCGAGCACGTAGTTGGGATTGACGCCGAAGTTGTTGGTGATGACGTTGGGCGCGATCACCGGGAAACCGTTTTCCAGCGTCAGCGGCTGCGCCGTGGTGGCGGTGTTGGTGGCCGAGAAGGCGAAGGGCGGCTGGAACGCCATCCTCTGCGCGATGGATCCGTAAGCGCCGAGGTTGTAGTTGATCCCGTAGCCGGTGCGCACCACCGTTTTCGCCAGTGGCCGCCACGCGATGCCGATCCGCGGGGCCCAGTTGTTGCGGTCGGGATTCACCAGCGCCTGCGGGAAATTGCCGTTGAACTGCCCGGTCTGGCCCGGCTGCACCGGCGCCACCGCGGTGAAGTCGGAGTTCGCATCCAGGTTCACCAGGTGGTTGTACTTCTCGCTGAGGGGCGAGATGTACTCGTAGCGCAATCCCAGGTTGAGCGTCAAGTTGGAGCGTATGCGCCAGTCGTTCTGCGTGTAGACATCCCAGGAATTGCCGCGGAAGTAGTAGCTGTTCACGCCGAACTGCGCCGCCGCCTGCTGCGGCAGCCCGAGCAGGAAGTCGGCGAAGTCGTAACCGGTGTTGGGCACCGGCACGCCGTTGACGTACTGCGCCGTGGCGTAGCCGGTAAAGGTATAGCTGCCGCGCGCGTTCTGGCTGGAGCGCGTGTTCTGCTGCAGCCGCCGGAAGTCGCCCCCGAAGCGCCACGACATCTTGCCGCGGCTGAAGGCGAAGGTGTCCGAGAAGCTGAGCGTCTGGTTGCTCGTCAGCGACGGCGAAATGTCGTTCAGCCCGGTGAAGTGAGTGAGCGAAATCCCGGGCACGCCCCAGTCGAACGGGTTGCGCGAGGTGCCGGTGATGCCGAGCGCGCCTTCGATGTCGTTCACCCCGGAGAAGAGGTTCGAAGTGAGGCTGCGCTGCCGGCTGAAGTTGACGTTGAAAGTGTTGTTGAAGCGGCCCCAGCCGTGGACGTAGCCGATGGGGATGCTGATGCCGCGCGCGCTGGACTTCCCGGCGATGCTGGGCGAGAAGTTCAGGACCTGGTTCTGCGTGTTGTTGTAGTTGATGCCGAAGTTCAGGTTGTCGCGCCGCCGTCGCCGGTTGTTGCGCTGTTGCCCGCCGCGCTGCTGGCCTCCCCGCTGCCCGGCTGCGCCGCGGGCCGCGCCGCCCGGCGCGCCGCCGCGCCCCATATCGGGAATCATCGGGCCGCCAAAGTTATGCATGAAGCGCAAATTCAGCGCGTCCTGGCGCGAGTCGTTGGAGTCCACGCGGTGGAAGTTCTGCGTCGTTGCCCCCGGCTGATTGGGCTGCGGGAGGTACGGCAGCAGACCCAGCGCCGCGCGATCCTGGCTGGCCAGCGGGACCTGGTTGTTCAGGAAGGGCTGGTGCGTGACCGGGTTGTAGATGGGGGTGCTGAGGGCGCTGAAGTCGCCGCTGCGCTCGGCCGCCGTGGGCACGGTGTAGAAGTTGTCGAACGCATTCGACGCCCGGCTGCCGTTGTAGCCGATGAAGTACATCGTGCTGGTGCTTTTGTAGAGGTGCGGGATGTTCAGCGGCCCGCCAAGGTTGGCGCCGAAGCGGTGTTGCGCGTAATCCGGCTGCGCCGCCGGAATCCCGGTGAGCGAATAAGTACGGGCGTCGAAGGCCGACTGGTCGGTCTGGTAAAAGAGGAAGCCGTGGGGCCGGTTGACGTTGAAGCGGCCAAAGCCGCCGGGCCCGCCCCCGCCACCGGGGCCGCCACCGGGGCCACCGATCATTTGCACGACGACGCGCGCGCCCTCACCCATCGCCGCCCCGGGCATGCCCCCGCCGCCCGGGCCGCCCTGCACCATGGCGAAAACATTGCCGCCAGGGCCGCCCATCACCATGCCCTGCATGTCGCCGCGCTCGATACGCTGCCGCAGCTCGTCGAGACGATCGCGGAGATCGTCGATATTGGCCCCGAAGTCCTGGCTGCGCCCCATGGCGCCGCTCACGGCCACGGACTCGGTGGGGGCATCGGCGCCCATCAGGCCGGGATTGGGCAGCGCCGCCTCGCCCGCGCCCGCATTCTGCTGCACGTTGCCGTTACCAGCGCCGGCGAAGTCTCCCGGGAGACCGCCTTCCCCGCCGTTGACGCCGAGACTCTGGAAGCCGCGCTGCTGCGCGGCGGAGGCGAGCTGCTGCTGTTGCTCCTGCTGCGCCTGGGCCCGCGATTGCAACATCATCTCCAGGTCCACCTTGCCGCCGCGGCTCTGCGCGTTGATGACCATTTCCTTGGTCGCCGGCGCGAAGGCCGCCAGCTCGGCGCGCACCACCCAGCGCCCGTTGGACGGGACTGCCAGGGTGTAAGCGCCCGTGGGATCGGTCGAAGTGAGGACCTTTTGTCCGGTCAGGGTGTTGGCGGCGCTGATGGTCACCCCGGGCAACGGCAGGTTGTTGGCCTTGACCGTGCCGGTGATCTCGCCCCCGGCGGCGGGTGCCGCCGGCGCGCCCGGAACCGCTCCTGCGGGGGTGGCCGGAGCCGGGGCTTGCGCCACGGCCAGCGTGGCAAGCAGAAGCAGGAACAGCGCGCGCATCAATCTCACAGAGTGCTCCGGGTAAAAGGCAAATTGCTCAGTGTGTTAGACGAATTCGTCCGGCCGCGGATTACCGGCGGTCGCGAATCTACATAGGCCCGCTGCCGACCTGCATACGCATTTGCCCCAGGCCCACATTCAGGGTGGTCGGCACAAAAATCCCGTTCTTCATCGCGCCGCGGCCGAAGACCATGTCGCCGACCTTGATGTCGGGCAGCGTGATGCTTTCGTTGTTCTTCTTGAACGAGGTGTCCTCGTCCACCTCGATGGTCTGCTCCTGCTGGTCGATGCGCTCAATGACCAGGCGCGTGCCTTCGATCGCCTTCACCCGCCCAGCAATGAACTGCGTGCCCAGACCCTCGGTCATGGTGCGCATCTGCTGGTTGGCGCTGGCCACGAGGTCGGCCTCCCAGGCGCCGTCGGCTGCCTGCTTGCCGCGCACCGCCACCATTTCGCCGGGCTTAAAGTCGGCGAGCTTGGCGGCATTCTGGTCCCGGCGGTACTGCGTCTTGTCCGAGACCTTCACCTTGGCTTCGCCGCCCATGAGGGAACGCAGGGTGATCACGTCACCGTTGATGGCGGTGATGGTGCCGGCCGTGCCTGGAAGCTGCCCGCCCGGCCCGGTCATCATCATGTTGGCGTTGCCGCCCACGCCACCCTTACTGATCATCTGCGCCTGGTAGGCCCCGCCGGCATCCTGCTCGCCGCGCACCACGATGGTGTCCCCGACCTTGAAGTCGCTCAGCTTGGCGGGCTGCCGGTCTTTGCGGAACTGCGTCTTGTCGCTGACCTTCACCGTCGCCGTGCCGCCGTTCATGGTCTTGAGCTGGACCGTGTCGCCGCTGATGGCGGTGATGCTGCCGGCGGTGCCGGCCCCCATCATCATGCGCCGCTCGCCGCCCTGGCGGTTGGGCTCGCCGGTCTGTGCGGTCGCGCACACTGCGAGCATCAGCATGGCAAGGGCAATGCACTTCATGAGGACACTCCTGCGTGGCGCCCGGGGCACAGCTCTCCGAAGGGTCAGTGGCTGAGCTTTAGACGATGGTACCACGCATTAGTGAGCGCCTAATCGCGCCGCCGAAGGCGGCACCAAGGTGGAATGGAACGGGTGCGACTCGCTCATTCCGCGCTGGCGTGGAGGGCAGCCATGAACTCGGTGGCCGGCCACGGTCCGGAAACTACCACCTTGTGTGGCAGCTCCCCGAGTTCGGCCAGCCGCTCGCGGAACTCCTCGACGTCGGCGCGGGCGACCAGCGCCGAGCAACGCAGCCCTTTGCTGATCTCGTGGTCGTGCCAGGCATGCGCCAGCGTCCCGGCCGCGGCCTTCAACCGGCCGGCGGTGGCCTCCAGCGACCCGTGCTGCACCTGGCGCTGGTGCAGGTCATCGGCGCCCGCGCCCGCCCGCGGCTGTTTTCGGCCCGGCGCGGCGCTCCCGCCCGCGGCGGCTTCTCCCGCGTGGATCGCGATCCCCACCTCCATCTGCACGAATTCGCGCAGGCGCTGGAGTTCCTCGCGGTAGTCGGCGGCCTGCGGATCGAGGAAGGCGCGCAGCTCTTCCTCGTTGGGCAGCAGCGTCGGAAAACGGAAAGGAATGACGGCCGCGTGGCGGAAGACGTCGCGCACCACGCGATGGAAAGCGAGTGCGTCCTCGCGCGTGAACTCACGGGGCGGCGGCGCGTGTTCGGAGACGAAGCAGAACAAGCCGGCGTGCTCCACCACGTACACGGCGGCGCCGCGCATGCCCGGCGTCTCCGCGCCCGCCGGCTTGCTTTCGGCGATACAGTAGGGAAGCAGCACGAGGAGCGACCATCAGCCATTATGCTCCCGCCGGGTCCGCAACGACGAGCAGCGGACGGCAGGGACCAGGATGGCGCCCAGCCCTACCCGGCCCAGGCCTTTCCGCGCTCGCTATAATCGCGGCACCGGCGTGAGTTCCGTCTTCCAACCAGCTTCTGCGGCCGCAGGGCAGGCACGCGGCCGCCGCTTCTCCGCGCGCACAGCGCTGCTGCTCGTGGTTGCCGCCTGGGCGCTGGTTTACCTCCCGGGGCTCTTCTCGCCGCCGTTGCTCGACGATGCCGACTCCGTCCACGCCGAAGCCGCGCGCGAAATGCTGTTGCGCCACGACTGGGTCACCCTGCATGTCAACGGCGTGCGCTACCTGGAAAAAGCGCCGCTGCTGTACTGGACCGTGGCCGCCAGCTTCAAGCTTTTCGGCGTCGGCGAGTGGCAGGCACGGCTTCCGCTGGCGCTGGCGGCGCTGGCGCTCGCCTTGGCAGCCTGGCGGCTGGCGCGGCGCGTGTATGGGGAGAGCGGCGGGCTGTTTGCAGGGCTGGCGATCACGACCGCACTGGGGCCGTACGTCTTCACCCGCTTCCTCATCCCCGACCTGCTGGTCGGCCTGTGGCTGCTGCTGACGTTTGACTTCTTCCTCCGCGCCCTGGAAGAAGAACGCCCGTCGCGCGCGTCGTGTTGGGGGATGGCGATTGCGTCGGCGTTGAATGTGCTGACCAAGGGCCTGATCGGGCTCGTCTTTCCCGCGGCGGTAATCTTTTTGTATCTGCTGCTCACCCGCGACCTGAAGCGCCTGCTGCGGCTGCGGCTGCTTTCGAGCACGCTGATATTTCTCGCCGTGGCCGCACCGTGGCACCTGCTGGCCGGGCTGCGCAACCCGGCACAGGGCGAGGCGCCCGGCTTCTTCTGGTTCTACTTCGTCAACGAGCACTTCCTGCGCTACCTGAACCAGCGCCTCCCGCGCGACTACGACACCGTCCCGCTGCTGCTCTTCTGGGGGCTGATGCTGGTGTGGGTCTTGCCCTGGAGCGCGTACCTGCCGCAGGCGATGGTGAAAGCGTGGCGCGCGGCGAAACGCGCGGCGGCATGGATGACGCACGCCGTGCGCGTGGCGGCGGTCGACGCCCAGGCCAAACGCCTGGTGCAGAAGAGTCGCGCCCAGCGCACCGCACCCGACCTCTCGCGGATTCATGCGCCGCTGACCTTCTGGAACCCGCCGCAGGAGCCGAGCGCGCAGGCCGACCTGGTATGCGCGCTGTGGGCGCTGGTGGTGCTCGTTTTTTTCAGCTTCTCGACCCGCCAGGAATACTACGTGCTGCCGGCGGTCCCGGCGCTGGCGCTGCTGATCGGCGGCTGGCTGGGCAGGGAAGCGGAGAGCGCGCCGGATTCCCGCGAGCGCCGCGCCGGACGCCGCTCGGCCGTGGCGCTGCTCGCGGTGGGCGCGCTGGTTCTCCTGGCCACGCTGGCGCTGGCACTGACGGCGCAGACGCCGCCGCCCGGCAGCGACCTTGCCGGCCTGCTGTCAAAGAATCCGGAACAGTACGCGCTGTCCTTCGGCCACATCTTCGACCTGACGCCGCCGGCGCTGGGCGCCTTTCGTGTGCCCCTGGTGGGGCTGGGGATCGCGCTGTTCGGGGGCACGCTGGCCAACTGGCTGCTGCGGCGGCGCGGCCGGCCCCTCCTCGCCAACCTCGCGCTGGCGGCCGGCGCCGTCGCGCTGCTGTGGTTCGTGCATGTGGGCCTGGTGACCTTCTCGCCGGTCATTACCAGCAAGCCGCTGGCGGCGGCCATCACGCAGCGCTGGCGGCCGGGCGACCTCATCGTCATCGACGGCGACTACGAGGACGGCTCGACGCTGAACTTCTACACCACCCACCCGGTCCGCATCCTGAACCATCGCGAGGCCAACCTGTGGTACGGGTCGTTCTTCCCCGACGCGCCCCGCGTCTTCGAGACCAATGACTCGTTTCTGGCGCTGTGGCGCGGCGGGCCGCGCGTCTTTCTCTGGAGCCAGACGCCGCACCCCGAGCTGCTGGCGCACGCGCCGGTGTTCCAGGTCGCGCGCAGCGGGGGGAAGTACATCCTCAGCAATCGGCCAGATTGAACATCCCCAGGGGCCCAGCGACGAGGGAACCCTACTAACGAGCATCCAGCATCGGCCGTCCGAGGGTGCAGCCGCAGCAATATTCAGGACTAACTGCGCGTTGCCGGTTGCTGATGGCTCGGTTCTGGTAGGGTTCCCTCGCTGCGCTCGGGATGTCGTTAGCAAAACCGCTACAATGTCCGCATGAAGATCGCGCTCGGCGCCGACCACGCCGGCTTCGACCTGAAGCAGAAGATCCGTCAGCACCTGGAGCAGCAGGGGCTCGAGGTGCACGACCGCGGCACCATGTCGAACCGTGCGGTGGATTATCCCGACTTCGCGCGCGCGGTCGGCGAAGAGGTAGCGGCGAAGCAGGCCGACCTCGGCATCCTGGTCTGCGGCACCGGGATTGGGATGTCCATGGCGGCGAACAAGGTGCCGGGCGTGCGTGCCGCCAACGTCACCAGCGAGTACGAAGCCGAAGTGTCGCGCTCGCACAACGACGCCAACGTGCTGGCCCTGGGGGGTCGCACGCTCAACGAGAAACAGGCGCTGGCCATCGTCGACAAGTGGCTGCACACCAGCTTTGCCGGCGGCCGCCACCAGGCGCGCGTCGACAAGATCACCGCCATCGAGCGCGCGGAAATGCAAAAGCTCGCCGCGGCAAAACCCGAATGAATCCGGCCGATCCGTCGCCGGAACACGGCCTGTGCGCCTCCTGCCGGCATGCGCGCTTCGTCGCCAACGATCGCGGCGGCCGGTTTGTTCTGTGCGAGCGCTCCCGGAGCGATGCGAGCTTCCCGCGCTATCCGCGGCTGCCGGTGCTGGCCTGCGCGGGCTACGAACCCGCGAGCGTGCGCGCTACAATCCCCACGTCATGAACTCGCACTGGATGTCGCGCCCTTTGGCCGCCGTCGATCCCGACGTGGCCGCTGCCATTGACAACGAAGTCCGCCGCCAGCACGAAGGCCTGGAGCTGATTGCCAGCGAAAACTTCGTCTCCGAAGCCGTGCTCGAGGCCATGGGCTCGGTGTTCACCAACAAGTACGCCGAGGGCTATCCCGGGAAGCGCTATTACGGCGGCTGCGAGTTCAGCGACGTGGTCGAAAACCTGGCCCGCGACCGCGCCAAGCAGCTTTTCGGCGCCGAGCACGCCAACGTCCAGCCCCATGCCGGCTCGCAGGCCAACATGGCGGCGTACGCCGCGGTGCTGCAGCCGGGCGACACCATCCTCGGCCTGAACCTCGCCCACGGCGGCCACCTCACCCACGGGCATCATCTGAATTTCTCCGGCAAGACCTACAAGATCGTCCCCTACGGCGTCACCCGCGAGACCGAGACCATCGACTACGACGAGCTGGAGAAGCAGGCGGAGCGCGAGCGCCCCAAGCTGATCATCGGCGGCGGCTCGGCGTATCCGCGCCTCATCGATTTCGCGCGCATGCGGCAGATTGCCGACCAGGTGGGGGCCATCTACCTGGTCGACATGGCGCACTTCGCCGGCCTGGTCGCCGGCGGCGTCCATCCCTCGCCCATTCCGTACGCGCACATCGTCACCAGCACGACGCACAAGACGCTGCGCGGGCCGCGCGCCGGCCTCATCCTCTCCCGGCAGGAGTTCGCCAGCGCGATCGACAAGGTCGTCTTCCCGGGGACGCAGGGCGGGCCGCTGGTGCACATCATCGCCGCCAAGGCGGTGTGCTTCCACGAGGCGATGCAGCCCAGCTTCCAGGACTACGCGCGGCAGATCGTCACCAACGCCAAGGTGCTGGCCGAAACCATCGCCGCCCACGGCTTCCGCGTCATCTCCGGCGGCACCGACACCCACCTCATGCTGGTCGACGTCTTCAGCAAGGGCATGCTGGGCAGCGAGGCGGAGAAGGCGCTGGGCGAGGCCGGCATCACCGTCAACAAGAACGCCATCCCCTTCGACACCAATCCGCCGCTCAAGCCCTCCGGCATCCGCATTGGCACCCCGGCCCTCACCACCCGCGGGATGAAGGAAGACGAGATGCGGCAGATCGGCCGCTGGATCGCCGAAGTGCTCGACCATCGAACTGACCAGGCCGTGCTGACGCGGGTGCGCCAGCAGGTGTTGGAGATGGCCGAGGCGTTCCCGCTCTACCCCGAGCGCCGCGCCAGGGCCCTGCAGCAGGCGCACTAGCGCCATGACACCTGTCCCGTGAGCCGACTGACCCAAGTGCAGCCGACTATTGCTGTCACTTTCGCGGTGTGGTTTGCTTCAGTTCTTCGAGCCAGCCCATCACCACGTGCACTTCCGTGGGATTGGGTTGCTCCGACTTGGTCATCACAAAAATCTTGCCGTCGGGCGTCGCATCGTACCCCGCAACCGCGCCGCCGCGGTCGTACCCGACGTCGAACAACTCCACGGGACGGCGGGCGCTGAACGCGGGGCGCGTTGCCACGGCGACCGACATCATCTTGCTGCCGAGGCGATAAAAGATCTCTCGCCCGGCGCGCGACCAGCGTGGCTGCTCTCCCCCGCTGACGGAAATCTGCCAGCGCCCGGCGCCGCGGACGGGTGCAACAAACACCTCGGAACGGCCGGAGTCGTTGGCGCAATAGGCGATCCAGGCGCCGTCGGGCGAGAACGATCCCTGACGCTCCATCGCCGGAGTCTTGCGAAACGTTTCCAGCTTGTGGTCTCCCTCGAGCGCGAGCAGCCACAAGTCCATGTTCGTCGCCGGATCGTTGATCATCACGACGGCCTGCCCCGTGGGCGCGATGGACGTCACGTGCCCGTTGGCGGGCAGCTCCACGATCGCCTCTGGCGACGCGCTGCCATCGGCGCGGACACGATACAGAGTGGGGTGCTGCGACCGGCCGGGTGCATCGAATACCAGGTACTTGCTGTCGGGCGTCCAGACCGGCGCCGCGAAGCGCAAGCCGCCCGCGGGGAGGCGCATCAGCACACCACGCTCGCGGTCAAAGACTGCCAGCGTCTGTTCGCCGACGCGACGTACGGCGATAGCGAAGTACTTGCCGTCAGGTGCGACCGCAGGGTCAATGTAGTCCTCGGCGGGAACGTCAAGCTTCGTGGCCGTGCCGGCGCGGTCCACCAGCACAACGTTGCGCGTGGAGTTCAATTGTGATGCGCCGGGAGCGAACGCCAGCAATTTGGTGGGGGCGACAACGAACTGCGGCAGGTAATTGCTTTCCGTCACGCCCGCGGTGATCTGCTGCGCGGCGCCCGTCGTGGTCATCGTGTGGATGTTCATGGGAACCGCCCACAATGCGCCGCCGGCGTAGTACACCAGCTGACCACCGGCGAATTGTGCCGCATCGGCGTTGTCCAGCAGCGTCATGAGCTCGCCGGTACGCATATTGGCAGCCACGATTCGGGGCGTGTCGCCGAAATCGGTAAAACCGATCCACTCGCTGCCGGGAATGGCGAAAGGCCGTAACGGCGAAATGCTGAGCTTCCCCTGCACGGCGATCTTGCTCGGCTCGCCTCCCGACGCAGGGACGCGCAACAGGCCGCGGCCGGCGGAGGTGACGACGATGGTGTCGTCGGCCAGCCAGATGGCGCCCACCACCGACGGCAGTTCGCCAATCACGACGGAATTGCCCCCGCCAATCGGCGCCCTGCGCAGTTTGCCCTGACTGTAGAAACCAATCCACTGCCCGTCGGGCGAGAAGAACGGAAACGTCGCGCCCTCCGATTCGGCAATCGGCACGGCGTCTAAGCGGTCGAGCGGACGAACGTAAAGATGGTTGACGCCACTCTCGGAGGCCACATAGGCGAGCTTTGTGCCGTCCTCGGAGATCGCCAGGGCAAGTGTGGTATCGACCGCAAGCTCGCGGCGACCGCCGACAGCGATGCTGAAACGCACCACCGAAGCGCGAGCCGGAGCGCGGGCGTGCAGCGCCCAAACGATGCTCAGTGCTACCAGTGCCAGCGCGGCGATCGCCCATCCCGCCCACGGCAGAAGCCGCCCCGGCGCCACGCTGTGTTCCCGCGACACCAGTTTTTCGCTTTGCCCGAGCGTCAGCAGTTGCAGCTTCAGATCGTGAGCCGACTGCACGCGCTCGTCACGCGATTTCAGCAGGCAGTTGGCGACGATCCCCTGCAACGCCGGCGGCAACGACGGCTGCACCGCGGTGATTGGCTCGGGATCGCTTTCCAGGATGGCGGAAGCCACGGAAAGCTGCGACCGCCCTTGGAACGCCCGCCTCCCGGTCGCCATCTCGTAGAGCACGGCGCCGAGAGCGAAGATGTCGCTGCGCGCGTCGGCTTCAATTCCTTGCAGCTGCTCCGGCGACATGTACTGGATGGTGCCGACCAGCATGCCGGCCGAGGTCAGCGGCGAGGCGTGCGGGCTGGGCGAACTCAATGTCATCGCCGCCGTGAACGCCGGTGTGGACGCGGGCGACCCGCCCGCGCTGGCCGCGATGCTGAACGGCTTGGCCAGCCCGAAGTCCAACAGCTTCGCCCCGCTTTTGGTCAACATGATGTTGCCGGGCTTCAAGTCGCGATGGACAATGCCGGCGCGATGCGCTTTGTCGAGCGCGTCGGCGATCTCGATCCCGATCTTCAGCACCTGCTCCAGCGGCAACGCGCCCTTGCGGAGTCGTTCCGCCAGCGTCTCGCCTTCGAGGAACTCCATCACCAGGTAATCAATTTCCTGGGTGGACGCGGGCGACCCGCCCGCGATCTCCGTGCGCCCCACATCGTGCAGGGTGCAGATGTGCGGATGCTGGAGCTGCGAAATGGCGCGCGCCTCGCGCTCAAAGCGCGCTTTGACGTCGGCGTTGGCCGTCAGCGGGGAAGACAGCACCTTGATGGCGACGGTGCGCTCCAGGCGCGTGTCGCGGGCGCGGTAGACCTCGCCCATGCCGCCCGCGCCGATGCGGTCCACGACCTCGTATGGTCCCAGCTTGCTGCCTGGATGGAGAGACATTGAGTGGGAGCATTATAGGCGCGAACCGGCTTCCTGGGTTGCCCTGCGTGCGCCCGGCGGCGCTCCCTTCAGCGCCCCCACACCCACCGCGCTACACTAGGCCACGTGAAGGTCGCGCTCGACATGCGCCGGCTGGGCGCCTTCGGCACCGGCACCTACGTTCGCAACGTGGTGCGCAACCTGGCGCAACTGGACCGGGAGGACGAATTCCTGCTGCTCGGCCGCCCCGAACGCCTGCGCGAGCTGGAAGCGCTGCCCCCCAACTTCACGCTGCTCCCCTTTGTGCACTCGCCCAGCTCGCCGCGCTACTACCTGGAGTTCTACGCCCTCCTGCGGCGGCAGCGCTGCCACCTGCTGCACGTGCCCTACCTGTTTTCCCGGCCCACCTGGGCGCCGTGTCCTTACGTCGTCACCGTGCACGACCTGCTGAACGTCTTCTCCCCCGTCGCCAACGGCAACGGCCTGCAACAATCGCTGCACCATTGGCTCACCGGGCGCGTGCTCCACCAGGCGGCGCAGATCCTGGCCGTCTCGCAGTTCACCCGCAACGAGCTGGTGCGGTTGTACCGGGTGCCGGCGGAGAAGATTCGCGTCATCCACAACGCCATTGACGACCGCCTCGCCTGTGGCCACGCCACCGACGCCGACCGCCAGCTCATTGCCGAGCGCTACCAGGTGAACTATCCCTTCCTGCTCTACGCCGGCAACATCCAGCCGCACAAGAACGTGGTGCGCATCATCGAGGCCTTTTCCGCGCTCAAGACGGAGCTGGAAAAAGACGGCCAGTTCCCCGACCTGAAGCTGATCATCATCGGCGACGAACTCTCGCGCCATGCCGACCTGCGCCGCACCGTGGTGCGCAGCGGGGTGCAGCACGACGTGCGCTTCCTCGGCTTCGTGCCCATTGAGGTGCTGCGCATCTTCTACGACGCCGCCAAGATCTTTGTCTTCCCCTCGCTCTACGAAGGCTTCGGCCTGCCGCCGCTGGAGGCCATGGCCCACGGCACGCCGGTGGTGACCTCCAACGTGTCGTCGCTGCCGGAAGTGGTGGGCAACGCTGCGGTGCTGGTGAATCCGGAAAACGTCTTCGACATCATGCACGCCCTCCACCGCGTGCTGCTCGACCAGCCCTTGCGCGAGAAGCTGAAGGCCCGCGGCTACGCGCAGGTGCAGCGCTACTCCTGGCGCACCTCGGCCGAGCAGATCCTCAGCGTCTACCGCCAGGTCGCCGGCTGAGCGCCGCGCGCGGGAAGCGCTTGCCCAGCGGACGGCGGCGACGTATCATGAATGAGTACCGAACCGCCTATGAGAAGGTTCTTCCTGGCCGTCGCTGCTGCCGCCCTGCTTGCGCTTCCGAGTGCGGCCCAGCGGCTTCATGGCAGCCATCCCTATCACCCGCCGGCGCCGGCGCTGACCCCGGGGCCGTCGCTCACGGTCAAACGCGAGCCGGCGCGCTCGCCCCAGACGGTGAAGGTGACCCGTGCCCGCACTCCACGGGGAAAAGCCTTCCCGAAGCGATAGGAATTCCAACCGCCCCTCCCCTGAGTCCTGTAATCACTCCGCAAAAGGGATGCCCTTCCGCTCGTTGCCGAACGGAAGGGCAGCATGCGACAGCCGGACCTGTAAGCCGAATTCTGTTCCCGGCTTGCGGCCGGGAGACGGCCATTCATCTTGGCGGCGCGTTACCGCGCCGCTCCAGCGACCTACCCGAAGGTCCGACCCGCCGAGCCGGCGGGCGGCGGCCGCAGCCGCGCTCCCTTCCTATTTGGTCTTGCTCCGTGTGGGGTTTGCCCTGCCTGCCGCATCGCTGCGGCAGCGGTGCGCTCTTACCGCACCTTTTCACCCTTACCGATTGCTCGGCGGTATGTTTTCTGTGGCACTTTCCGTGGCCCTGGGCTTGACCCCAGGCCCCCGGACGTTATCCGGCACACTGCTCTGCGGAGTTCGGACTTTCCTCCACCGCGCGCCTTGCGACGCCCGGCAGCGGCCGTCCGGTCCGGCTGTCTGCGCTTCCATTATAGACGCGCCGGCGGGGAGCGCAGCGGCCATCCTCGGTCGGCGGGCAAACTCCCGGAGCCGCCCTCCGCAGACCGCCGGTCGGAGACCGGCGGTCCTTTGATAAACTGGCCGCAGGTCTCCCTATGAACAGCCTGGAAGCCATGCGCCTGGCGCTGCAGTCGCTCTGGGCCAACAAGCTGCGCTCGGTGCTGACGCTGCTCGGCGTCGTCATTGGGGTGGCGGCGGTGATTGCCGTGGTCACCTTCGTCAACGGCATCAACGGCTACGTGGCGGAGAAAATCTTCAACCTCGGCGCTGACGTTTTCATCGTCTACAAGGTCAGCCCCGTCATCCGCAACTTCGATGACTTCCTCGAGGAGATGAAGCGCAAGGACCTGACCTTCGACGACTACCTGGCGGTGCAGGAGGCATGCCGGCGTTGCGAGGAAGTGGGTGCCGTGTCGAGTACCGGCAACGGCCACGTGAAGTACGCCGAGCAGGAGATCACCGACGTTTCGGTCGCCGGCGTGACCCCTTCCGTGGGGCGCATCAACGACACCGAAGTCGTGCTCGGCCGCTACCTCAACGACACCGACTTGCAGCGCGCCAGCGACGTGGCCGTGATTGGCGACGACATCAAGGAAAACCTGCTCGGGGGCCGCGACCCGCTGGGCAAGGAGATCCGCATCGACGGCCGCGTGTTCACCGTCGTCGGGGTCGGCAAGAAGGAAGGCAAGACGCTGGGCTTTAGCCGCGACAATTACGCCATCATCCCCATCTCCACCTTCCTGCACCAGTACGGCGCGCACCGCACCATCCGCATTCTCGCCAAAGCCCAGGGCGTGGGTTCGCAGCTGGAGCAGGCGATGGACGAGGCGCGGGTCGCCTTGCGCGCCCGCCGCCACGACCTGCCGGGCAAGCCCGACAGCTTCGAGATCGAGACCAACGCCACCTTCCTCAGCATCTGGGCCAGCATCAGCGGCACCTTCTTCATCGCCATGATCGCCATCGCCTCCATCTCCCTGGTGGTGGGCGGCATCGTCATCATGAACATCATGCTGGTCTCGGTGACCGAGCGCACCCGCGAGATCGGGGTGCGCAAGGCCCTGGGCGCCCGCCGCGTCGACGTGATGCGTCAGTTCCTCATCGAATCCGCCACCATGGCGCTGGTGGGCGGCTTCATCGGCGTGCTCTTCGGCGCCGCCATTGCCAAGACCGTGACCCTGCTCATCGGCATGCCCTCGTCGGTCGAACTGTGGTCGGTCATTGCCGGGCTGGCGGTGGCCACCTCGGTGGGCATCTTCTTCGGCGTCTACCCGGCACAGCGCGCCGCCAAGCTCGATCCCATCGCCGCGCTGCGGGCGGAGCTCTGATGACCCGTTACGAACAGGCCGAAAACCTGCGCATGGCGCTCGACACCCTGCGCAAAAACAAGCTCCGCTCCAGCCTCACCGTGCTCGGCATCGTCATCGGCGTCATGACCGTCATCGGCATCTCCTCGGTCGTGAACGGGCTCAACACCAACGTCTCCAACGTCATCAGCGAAGTCGGCTCCGACGTCGCCTTCGCCTTCCATCTCCCCTTCTTCCAGTTCGGACGGCCCTCGGAAGAGATCCGCCGCCGCAAGGAGCTGACCATCGACGACGCCATCGCCCTCAAGGACATGCCGCACATCAAGGCCGTCAACGCCGGCGTGCGCAAGTTCGTGCAAGGCATGGGCATCGGCACCTTTGCGGTGAAGTACCAGGGCCGCAAAGCCAATAACGTCATCCTCGAAGGCGACATGTCGACCATCATGGACGTCTTTGACTTGAAAATGCGCGAGGGCCGCTGGTTCACCAGCTACGATGACGAGCATCGCACCAGCGTGGTGGTCCTGGGCAACGACGCCGCCGACGAACTCTTTCAGCACGAGACCCCGGAAGGCAAGTGGGTGGACGTCGAGGGCCAGCTCTATGAGGTGATCGGCGTGGTCGACCGGCGGAAAACCGTGACCGGCACCAGCAACAACCCCGAAGACAACATCGTGTATTTCCCCTCAGCACCTTCCACAAAAACCATCCCGAGCTGAAGGCCTTCATCATCAGCATCAAGGCCACCTCGCACGAGGATCTGCCCAAGGCCATCGACGAAATGCGCGACCTGCTGCGCCGCCGCCGCAAGGTGCCCCCCCTGGCCCCGGACAACTTCGACATTGCCACCCAGGATTCCCTCAGCGACGTCTGGAACCAGATCACCGGCGCGGTCTTCATCTTCATGTTCGCCGTCTCCAGCGTCGGCCTCATCGTGGGCGGGGTGGGGGTGATGAACATCATGCTGGTCTCGGTGACCGAGCGCACCCGCGAGATCGGGGTCCGCAAGGCCATCGGCGCGAAAAAGCGCGACATCCTTTACCAGTTCACCCTCGAGGCGCTCACCCTGACCGCGGTGGGCGGCGTGATCGGCATCATGGCCGGAGGCGTGGTGACCGTGCTCGTGCGCGTCGTCTTTCCCTCCCTGCCGGCCTCCATGTCCATGTTCTGGGGGCTTACCGGGTTCTTCATCTCCTGTGCGGTCGGGATCGTTTTCGGCATCTACCCGGCGTGGAAGGCGGCGAATCTCGACCCCATCGAGGCGCTGCGCTACGAATAATGATGTGGCTCTTTAAGCTGCTGGAGTGGATGGGCATCGCCGGCGCCGCTTGCGGCCTCGGCTACTACCTGCTCTGTCTGTGGGGCGCCCGCTCGTTTCGCCGCGACTCGGCGGCCCCCCTGCCCGTCTTCACCCCCCCGGTTTCCATCCTCAAGCCGCTGCGCGGCACCGATCCCGACCTCTACGCCAGCTTCCGCAGCCATGGCCTGCAGGACTACCCGCAATACGAGATCATCTTCGGGGTCAGCGATCCCCAGGATGCCGCCGTGCCCCTGGTGGAGCGCCTGCAGCGCGAGTTTCCCGCGCGCGACATCCGCCTCGTCGTTTGTCCCGAAGTGCTGGGTACGAACATGAAGGTCAGCAACCTGGTGCAGATGCTGGCCGCCGCCCGCTACGACCACCTGCTGGTCAATGACAGCGACATCAAGGTGCCCCGCGACTACCTGCGCCGCGTCATCGCCCTCATGGAATCCCCCGACGTCGGTCTCGTCACCTGTATGTATCGCGGCCTGGCCGGCTCCAGCCTCGGCTCCCGCCTGGAGGCGATTGGCATCACCACCGAGTTTCATGCCGGGGTGCTGGCGGCGCGCCAGTTGGAAGGCGGAATCCGCTTCGCCCTCGGCTCCACCCTCGCCTTCAGCCGCATCGCCCTCCGCGCCATCGGCGGCCTCCCCACCCTGGTGGACTACCTCGCCGACGATTACGAGCTGGGCAAGCGCATCGCCGCCCAGGGCTTCCGCGTCCTGCTCTCCGACGTGGTGGTCGACACCCACGTGCCCGAATACTCTTTCGCCCGCTTCTTCGAACACCAGCTCCGCTGGGCGCGCAGCACGCGCCACTCCCGCCGCTGGGGATACGCCGGGGTGGTCCTGACCTTCGCGCCGCTCTGGGCCTTGCTGGCGGTCATCGGCGCCCGCGGCGCTCTGTGGTCCTGGCTGCTGCTCGGCAGCACGTTCGTCTTTCGCTTCGCGGTCGCGCTCGAGGTCGGGCTGCGCGTGCTGCACGACCGCCAGTTGCTGCGCCACCTCTGGTTGCTGCCCCTGCGCGACCCCATCGCCCTGCTGGTCTGGATCGGCAGCTACACCGGCCAAACCGTCGCCTGGCGCGGCGACCAGTTCGTCCTGCGCGACGGTAAACTCATCCCCGCCCGCACCGCCTAGCCTCGCCCGATAGCCGGATCTCCCGATCGCCAGATCTCCCGATTCCCCGATCCCCCGATCTCCCGCTATAATCCCCCTCCGGCAGGTCAAATATGGCTACCGTTACCACCTCGTTCCCCGCTACCGGCCCGAAGCTCATCAATTTCGTCGTCGCCAACGAGTTCGCGCACATCACCCTCAACCACCCCGACAAGAACGTGCTCACCGTCGGGCTGATGACCCAGGTGGCCGACGCCATCGAGAGCCTCAACGGCCGCGGCGACATCAAGGCCATCCTGCTCGACTCCTCGCAGAAGGCCTTCAGCTACGGCATTTCGCTCGAGGACTCGCGTTCCGACCGCGTCTTCCAGACGCTCGACGCTTTCAACCGCGTCTTCACCGCGCTGGGCGAGGTCTCCAAGCCCCTCATCGTCGTGGTCAACGGTCCCGCCATCGGCGCCGGCTCCGAACTGGTGGCTTTCGGCGACATGGTCATCGCCACCCCCAACGCCCGCTTCGCCCAGCCCGAGGTGCAGCTCGGCGTCTTCCCGCCCTTCGCCGCCGTCATGTTGCCGCAGCTCATCGGGCCGAAGAAGACCTATGAGCTCATCCTCACCGGGCGCGCCCTCTCCGCGGAAGAGGCGTACCAGCTCGGCTTCGTGAATCGCGTGGTGCCGGAGGCGGATTTACAGAAAGCGGTGGACGAGGTGCTCGCCCGCATCTCGCAGTTCAGCGGCCCGGTGCTGGAAATGACCAAGCGCGTCATCTCCAGCTCCCTCGGCCTGCCCCTGGCCGAAGGCATGAAGCGCTCCCACGACATCTACCTCAACCAGCTCATGGCCCTGGAGGACGTGCAGGAAGGCCTGCGCGCCGTGCTGGAAAAACGCAAGCCGGTGTGGAAGAACAAGTAGCGGCCTGGTAGAAACGTCCCGAGCGGAGCGAGGGAGCCCTACCTCACCGAAGATTTGCCGGTCCAGTAGGGCTCCCTCGCTTCGCGAGGGACGTTTTTGGCGAGAATTACAGCGTGGTCCCCAAAAATCTGACCAGTTGATATCCGTCAATGAATTTGTAGGGCGCTTCCCCCAGCGTGTAGTGGCCGCAGGGGAGTTCCAGCGCCCGGTGCGGCAGGCCGTAGTTCTGGAACTGGCGCACGACCTCGCGGGTGAATTCGGGCAGGAAGGTGAGGTCGTACTTGGCGTAGACGATGAGCGACTGCTTCGGCCAGCGCGCGTACTTCTCGAAGTACACGGCCGGACTGATCGCCCGCCACGCCTGCCGCAGCCGCTCGCGGTCGAGCACCGGTTCGATCCCGGCGCGGATGTGCCGCGTCGATTGTCCCGTCCACACCACGTCGGCAAAGTACGTGGACGCGTGGTTGAAGGCGTTCACCGCCAGCCGCTCGTCGTGCGCGCTCGCCAGAAAGGCGTAACACGATCCCAGGCTGGTGCCGAGAATGCCCAGCCGCGTGTACCCCTGCTGGTTCAGCCAGTCCAGGCAGCAGCGAATGTCCACCACCGCCTGCCGCGTGGCGTCGATGGTGCGCCCCATGTTGGCGGAGACCGCGAAGTCGGCGCGCTCCAGCTCCGCCGGCATGCGGATATCGTGGTACGGCATGCTCAGCCGCAGCCCCGCCACCCCCATCAGGTTGAGCGCGCGGCACAGCGCGTTGTGGCTGAGCGCGTCCGAGTTCCACTGCGGCAGCAGGACCACGGCGCGCCGCCCGCGGGCCGGGAACCAGCGCGCGTTCACCAGGTTGTTTGCCGGATACGGCGTCGCCGCCGCCGAGGTAAAGCGCAGGAACGTGCCCGTCTCGTCGCGGACGCGGCGGTTCTGCTCGTGCTTGTCGCTGCCGGTGGCGAAGCGCTCCACCTTGCGCTGCTCCAGCCGGAAGTCGCGCGGCGTCGTGTAGGCGAAGAACTCGTCGCTGTGGCCGACGATTTCGTCGTTCAGCTCATGCAGGAAGCGTTCCGCCCGCTCCGCCGACGCCGGGAAATTCCCGTTCACCAGCGGCCAGCCCCGCGCCCACTCCAGCCCCCACTCGAATTCCCGCACCACGCGGTTCGAGTCCCGCGTCGTCAGACGCGTTTCCCAGTCGTGCATCCACTGTTGATAACGCCGGCGCATGGGGGCTCAACGAATATAACAAACGCAGCAGGATCCGCGGGGTGCCCCATCCTGAGCGCAGCGAAGGGTGGGTTACGGTGCTCGTCTGGGAGGGAATGACGAGGGGGTGCCCCAGACGAACTGGTGTTGCTCGTCTGGGAGGGCCGCCTAGCTCAGCCGCTTCTCCAGCGCCTGCACCACCGTACGCAGCACCTTCACCCGCGCCCACAACTTGTTGTTGGCCTCCACCACCGTCCACGGCGCGTACGGCGTCGAGGTGTGCAGCAGCGTGTCTTCCACCGCCTGCGCGTAGGCGTCCCACTTGGCGCGGTTGCGCCAGTCTTCGTCGGTGAGCTTGTAGGAGCGGAAGGGGTCGGTCTCGCGCGATTTGAAGCGCCGGAACTGCTCTTCCTTCGAGATCTGCAGCCAGAACTTGCAGATCACCATGCCATACGAGGTCTGGTGCTGCTCGAATTCGTTGATCTCGCGGAAGGCGCGCCGCCATTCATCTTCCCGGCAGAAGCCCTCCACCCGCTCCACCAGCACCCGCCCGTAATAGCTGCGGTCGAAGACGACGATGTGCCCGGCCCGCGGCAGGCTCCGCCAGAACCGCCACAAGTACTGGTGCGTCTTCTCGTCGCCCTTGGGGGCGGCGTAGGCGCTCACCGTGAAGCCGCGCGGGTCCAGCATCTCCGTGACCCGCTTGATGGCGCCCCCCTTGCCCGCCGCATCCGAGCCTTCAAACATGCAGAGCACCGGCACCTTCCGCTTGAACAGCTGGTACTCCAGCTCGCGCAAGCGCACCTGGGTGCGGCCGATCTGCTCGTCGTACTGGCTGCGCGTCAGTTTCTGGGAAAGATCGAGTTTCTCAAGCATGGGCAGCCTCCGCCGCGGCCTTGGCCGTGGACTTCGCCGGCGCTTTCTGCGCCTTGCCGGCCGCGGCTTTGGCCGCCGCCTGGCGCTCCAGCGCCTGCTCGATCCGCGTCACCAGCTCGCGAAACACCGTGACCCGCGCCGTGCGCAGATCGTTGGCCGGCACCACCGTCCACGGCGCCGGCGCCGTATCGGTCTTGGCCAGCATCTCCTCCACCGCCGCCAGCCAGCGCGCGTATTCCTTGTGGTGGCGTTGGTACTCCTTGGTGATCTTCCACTTCAGCAGCGGGTCTTTCAGACAATCCCGGAAGCGTTTCTTCTGTTCCTTCTTCGAGATGTGCAGCCAGAACTTGATCACCAGCTGCCCGTCGTCGGCCAGCCAGCGCTCAAACTGGTTGATCTGCTCGTAAGCCTGCCGCCAAACCGACTTCTTGGTGAGCTTGTCCACTCGCTCCACCAGCACCCGCCCGTACCACGAGTGGTCGAAAAGCACCATCTCGCCGTCGTTGGGCAGCACCATCTGGTAGCGCCACAGGAAGTGGAAGCGCGCCTCCAGCGCCGTCGGCGGGGTGCCCGGATGCACCCGGTACAAGCGCGGGTCGAGCCGCTCCGTCAGCTTTTTGACGATCTGGCCCTTGCCCGCGGTGTCCCAGCCTTCGAGGCAGATGGTGATGGCCACGCCGGCGTCGCGCGCGTCGTACTGCAGCTTGCGCAGCCGCTCCTGCAGGTCGCCGATCGTCCGTTCGTAGGCGGTCCGGGAGAGTTTCCTGTCGAGATCAATGGTTTCGAGCACGGCGGTCCTCCGCCAGAATTATGGAATCCGGCCACCCTCGGCCGGGAAAACGCTGCGGCGCGCACCGCCCTCGTCCGCGCCAACCGCGCGTCCCGGGCGGTGTCTCGGGGGAGGCGGCGAATCATACTCCCTCGGCCGCCAAACGCCAATATCTTCATCTTCCTCTCGGTGGCCGGGCCGGCCAAATTGTTCCACGTGGAACAATTTTCGCCTGGACCTGGAGGTCAAGAATGACTCCGGCTTGACGGGCAGCGGAGAATGTTGGCCGGCGTCGAAGGAGCCCAAAATGCCCGAGTTGCGGCAGAACCGTTACACCAAGGAGTGGGTGGTGCTGGCCACGGAGCGCGCCAGGCGCCCCGAGGAGCTGGTGCAGAAGCGCGAGCGGCGTGTCTTGCCGAGCTATTCCGAGACCTGCCCGTTCTGTCCCGGCAACGAGAAGCTGGCGCCGCCGGCGATCCTGGCCATTCCGGCCAGCGGCGACTGGCGGCTGCGGGTGGTGCCCAACAAGTTTGCCGCCCTGTCCCGGGAAGGCGAGCCCACGTGGAAGATCGAGCGTGCCCACCGCCGCATCAACGGGGTAGGGCTGCACGACGTGATCATCGAAGGCCGCGACCACTCGCTGACCACCGCGCAGCTCCCGCTGGAGCAGGTGCTGGAGGTGGTGCGCGTCTACAAGCGGCGCTTCGACGAGGTGAGCGCCGACCCGCGCGTCGCCCACGTCACCATCTTCAAGAACCACGGGATCACCGCCGGCACCAGCCTGGAGCACCCGCACTCGCAGATGATCGCCACCCCGGTCATCTCCCAACACCTGCGCACCCGCATGTTCGAGGCGCTGCGCCACTTCGACGAGTACGGCGAATGCATCTTCTGCAACTCCATCGCCCAGGAGATGGAAGAGCAGACGCGGACGGTGCTGACCAGCCGCCACTTCGTGGCGATCGAGCCCTTTGCCTCGCCCTCGCCCTTCTACACCCACATCCTTCCGCGCCGCCACATGGCCAGCTTCGGCGAGATCACACCCGAGGAGATGCGCGACCTGGCGGGTGTGCTGCGCACCGTCCTCGCCAAGCTCTACGCCGGCCTCGAAGACCCGGACTACAACTACACCATCGCCAGCGGGCCGGCGGAGAGCGCGGGGGTGAAGTTCTACCACTGGTACATCGCGGTGATCCCGCGCCTGACGCGGGTGGCCGGCTTCGAACTCGGCTCGGGGATGTTCATCAACACCGTGCTGCCCGAGGCCGCCGCCGAGTTCCTGCGCGGGGTGCAGACGGACGGGGTGGGCGCCAGCGCCGACTGAGGCCGGCTGATCAGGCAGGCTGCTTTCGCGGCGCTCGGGAGGTTCGGTCGGTGGACTGATCCTCCGCGGCGGAGAGCGCGCGATCCACCGCCAGCTTTTCCTGGAGCAGGGTGGTGAGGTCCGGGTCCTGGCGGCGCTCGGCTTCGGCAATCTGGGCGCGCAGCTCGCGCTGCCGGCGCTGGAAGCGGCGGCGGCGCAGGGCATCGAGCGCGCTGTGCAGCAGGGCGGAGTTCAGCTCTTCCTCTTCGCGCATCAGCACGGAGGCGAGCAGGGCGCGTGCGTCCTCCGCGAGCTCCGGCTCGGGCTGCGCCACCAGCGCGGCGATCAGGCCCTCGGTCGCCAGCCCTTCCTGCAAGGCTTCGGCGGTGAGCGCGGCGACGGCGGCGTCGCGCAGCGCCGCGGCCTCCGCATTCGCCGGAACCAGCGCGCGGATGACGATGCGCTCGGCGTCGGTGAGGGCGGCGCCGGCGGCGACGCTCACCTGCCCGGAGCGGCTGCCGGCGGCGTGTTTCAGCTCCTGCCGCAGGACCGCCGAATCGATGCCCAGCTTTTGCGCGATGTCGGCGGCCAGCTCGTCGCGCACGATGCGGCTGGGGACGCGCTGGATGTGGGGCAGCAGGTAGTTCAGCGCCTTGACCTTGGCTTCCGGCGTGCGCGGCGGGAACTGCGTACGCGCGCGCTGGATGAGGTAATCGAAATAACGCTGCGAGCGCCGCAGGGCCTCGGCGTAGGCCGGGGCGCCGCGCTTACGCACGAACAGGTCGGGATCGAGCCCCGCCTCCAGGGACAGCACCTTGATGTTGAAGTCCTCACCCACCAGCAGCCCCAGGGTGCGTTCCGTGGCGGTGGCGCCGGCGGCGTCGGGATCGAAGTTGACCACGATGTTGCGGCTGTGGCGCGCCAGCAGCTTGGCGTGGATCTCGGTGAAAGCCGTGCCCGAGGAAGCGATCACGTTGTGGAAGCCGGCGGCGTACACCGAGATGCAATCCATCTGCCCCTCGACCAGGATGGCGTACTCGAACTTGCGGATCGCCTCCTTGGCCTTGTCGAGGTTGAACAGGACGCGCGACTTGGAGTAGATGGCGGTCTCGGGGGAGTTCAGGTACTTGGGCCCGGCCTTGTCGTCGTTGGACAGCCGGCGGCCGGTGAAGGCGATGATGCGGCCGGATTCGTTGGCGATGGGGAACATGATGCGGTCGCGGAATTTCGAGTAGATCGCCGACGGACGAGCCAGCTCGGCGGGCATCGGCCCATCGGCAGATCGGCTCATCGGTTCATCGGAGGCGACCGTGCTGGGGCGCTGGGCCGCCGGGGCCGCGTCCTGCTGCTTCCACGAGAACAGGCCGCTGGCGCGCAGCGCCTCGAGCTCGAAGTCGCGCTGCAGCCGGTCGCGCAGCAGGAAGCCGGAATCGGGCGCGTAGCCGATGCGGAAGGCGCTGAGCAGCTCCGGGCTCAGGCCGCGGCCGGCGAGGTACTCGCGCGCCGCCGCCGCTTCCGGGCGCCGCAGGTGCTCCTCGAAAAACGCCGCGGCGCGCTCCTGCATGTCGAGCAACACCCCGCGCAGCTTGGCTTCGCGGGCCTCGGCGGGCGAATCGTACTGCTGCTTGGGGAGCGCGATGCCGAGCTTCTGCGCCACCGCGCGCACCGCCTCGGGGAAGCTGATGTTCTCGATCTTCTGCACGAAGCTGAAGACGTCGCCGGAAACGCCGCAGCCGAAGCAGTGGTAGAACTGGCGCGTGGCGTGCACCGAGAAGGAAGGCGTCTTCTCCTGGTGGAAGGGACACAGCCCGGAATAGTTCTGGGCGCCGGACTTGCGCAGCCGCACGTGCTCGCCGACGATCTTCACGATGTCGGCCTGCTGCTTGACGGTGTCGGCAAACGATCCCGGCGCGGGCATGGGTGGGGAGATTGTACGGCGCGGGGGAGCGGGGCGCCTGTGGAGGGTGTGGAAAACAGGACGTCAAGTCTTGGCGAAACGGAGGATGCTGGAACGGATCATCGGCGGCGCGGAAAGTGGGTCAAGGCCCGAGGCTTCCGTGCGGCCTTGACAATCATGGGGCGTCCGCTTAGGGTAATAACAAGTATTACTGAGTGGTACTCACATGAGAACGACCCAAATCATGACGATTTCGCTGCCCCCGGCGATGGTGCGGCAGTGCGAGCGGGTGCGGAAGGCGGAATCGCGCACCCGTTCAGAACTGGTGCGCGAGGCGCTCCGTACCTACTTCGAGCACCGCTATCCGGCGGTGCAACCCACGAAAGCGGAACTCGCCGCACTCGGTCGCGGCCGGGCCGCCTTTCGCCGGGGGGATTCGGTAACATTGGACAAATTCCTGCATGACATGGAATCTCCAAGTCGCCGCTCCCGCGCAGCGAGACTTCCAAAGGTTGCCGCGAAGAGAGCAAGAGCGCGTTAGAGCGGCGCTCATCTCGATGCAGGCGGACCCGTTCCAGGGCGATATCAAGCGTCTCCAGGGACAGGCATCTGCCTGGCGCCGGCGGGTGGGAAACTACCGCATCGTCTACGACCTTGATTTCGAGCGGCGTCTCATTGTCGTGGCGGGCATTCTGCGGCGCACCTCGACCACGTACTGACGGGACGAGGCGCTTTCATTCGTAGCGCAGCGCGACCATGGGATCGGTGGCGGCGGCCCGGTGTTTCACGCGGCGGCGGCTTGTGAATGGTGTGGAAAACAGGGCCTTCTCCGGTCATGGTGAGGCGGAGAATTGCGAATCGGGTAATCGGCTGCGCGAAAAATGATTTACTTTACCGGGTCAGCGATTTTCGATTGCGAACATGCGTCCTACCTGGGTTGAGGTGTCGCTGGGCAAGCTGAAGCGGAACTTTCGCGCGCTGCAGGAGCACGTCGGCCCCGAGGTCACGGTCTGCGCGGTAGTGAAGGCCGACGCCTACGGGCACGGCGCGGTGGAGTGTGCGCGGGCGCTGGAAGGCGCGGGCGCCGCCTGGCTGGCGGTGACCTCGACTGAAGAAGGGGTGCAGCTGCGGGAGGCGGGGATCGGGGGCCGCATCCTGCTGATGACCGGCGGCTGGCGTAGCGAGGAAGAAGAGATCATCCGCCAGCGGCTCACGCCGGCGGTGTGGCAGACCGAGAGCCTCGACCGGCTGCATGCCGCCGCCGAAAAAATGCAGGCCGAGCGCGTCCCCGTGCACGTGAAGTTCGATACCGGCATGGGGCGGCTCGGGGTGTCCAGCGCGCAGGCCGCCGACTTCCTGCGCCACTTGCGCGCGCGTCCGCGGGTGTGGCTGGAGGGCGTCTGCAGCCATCTGGCCTCGGCGGAGGTGGTGGACGCGCCTGACGCGGAGGCGCAAGAGCGGGAATTCCGCCAGGTGCTGCGCACCGTCGCGGAACTCGGCTTTGCGCCGCGCTTCACCCACATCGCCAACAGCGCCGCCATCGCGTTGCGCCGCGCGCTGCACTTCAACTTCGTGCGTCCCGGGCTCTCCCTCTACGGCTACCAGATGCCGCCGGTCTCGGCCAGCGGGCGTCCCGCGCCGCCGGGGCGCCTTGGGGTCGAGCCGGTCCTGAGCTGGAAGACGCGCATCCTCTGGCTGCGCGAGCTTGCCGCCGGGCAGGGCGCCGGCTACAACCTGACCTACACCGCCGAAGCGGCGTCGCGCCTCGCCGTCCTGCCGCTCGGGTATGGCGACGGCCTGTGCCGCCGGCTCTCGAACCTGGGGCGGGTGCTGGTGCGCGGCGCGTATGCGCCCATCGTCGGGCGGGTCTCCATGGACCTGACGCTGGTGGACGTGACCGGCATCGCCGGGGTGGAGATCGGCGACGAGGTAGTGCTGATCGGCGAGCAGGCGGGGCGGCGTATCGACGCCTGGGAACATGCCACGCACGCGCGCACCGTGCCCTATGAGATTCTCTGCGGGATCAGCAAGCGCGTGCCGCGGCAATACGCGGAGTAACGCCAGCCCCTTCTTAATCCCACCGCCGTGATGCCGAGAGCGCCGCGGAAACCTGTTTCACAATTGCGTTGCTCCGCTTTTGGGAAATGCGGCGAGAAGGCGAGTCAGGTGGCGTTATTCAGGGCTTGCATCCGGGGTTAAAATATTGTGCAGATGCGGGGTGGGCGAGGCCTCGCCATCCGGCATCCACTCCATGCTGTCGAAGTGCGCCAACCCGGCGTGTACCGCCAAGCTGCACTACCTGCACGAAGGCAAGATCTTTCGCGTCGACATGGAGGCGGAGCAGAACCGCAATCAGCATGGGCAGCACAAGCCGGTGGAAAGCCGCAAGCCGGCGGCTGCCGCGCATGCTCCCGGCGTCGTCGTCGGCCACGATGCCGCCTACAAGCCGGAATTCTTCTGGCTGTGTGCTGCCTGCGCCGAAGCGATGACCCTCGCCCTGGAGGATCACATCGTCGTCATCCTGCCGCTGCCCGCCAAGGCAAGTGAGGATCGCATAGCATCGTAGGAAGTCTGACCAGCGAAGCCAGCGAGGGCTCCAAGCTCACCGCGTCCGGGCAATCTCGGGGAGTTTGCGTCGGGGCTGGGGCTGGCCGAGGTGGTGCTGGGTGAGGCCGTCGCGCATGAACGCGAAGGCCTCCTCGGGCGAGTCGGCGAGCTGAAACAGCTGCAGGTCCGCCGGGGAGATCGCGCCCGTGTCCACCAACGCCTGGAAGTTGAGCACCTTGTTCCAATAACTCCGGCCGTAGATCACCACCAGGATCTTCTTCGCCAGTTTTTCCGTCTGCGCCAGGGTGAGGATCTCGAACAACTCGTCGAGGGTGCCGAAGCCCCCGGGAAAGATCACCAGCCCCTTGGCCAGGTAGGCGAACCAGTATTTGCGCATGAAGAAGTAGTGAAACTCGAAGTTCAGCGCCGGGGTGATGTAGGGGTTGGGCAACTGCTCGAAGGGCAGGCGGATGTTGAGGCCGATGGTCTTGCCGCCGGCTTCGTAGGCGCCCAGGTTGGCGGCTTCCATGATGCCGGGGCCACCGCCGGTGGTGACCACGAAGCGATGCCGCTTAAAAGGCAGCTGCGACGACCACTCGGTCATCATGTGGGCGAGGCGGCGGGCGTCCTCGTAATAGCGCGCCATCTCGACGGCGGCGCGCGCCCGCTTGATTTGCAGGTCCAGCCGGCGTTTGCCGGGGGTGGGGGCGGTGGGCTGCTCGCTGGCAGGCGCCGGCTGCACCGAGCCGGGCTTCTCCAGGAGCTCCAGGTTGAACTGCGTGGCCGAGCGGCTGCGAAACCGCGCCGAGCCGAAGAAGACGACCGTGTCCTGAATGCGCTCGCGGCGGAAACGCGCCAGCGGTTCCGAGTACTCGGAGAGGATGCGCAGGTGGCGTCCGTCAGGACTGTCGAGAAACTTCTTGTTTTCGTAGGCCAGCAACGCGCGAAAAGGCTTGGGCATAACCATCGTTTGGTCCGCTGCGGGATGCGGAGGAAGGATAGCAGAAGACTTCCTGAATCAGTCCCGAGCGGAGCGAGGGACCCCTACAGTCCCCGGAGCGGCTTGCCAGGCGATAGGGATCCCTCGCTTCGCTCGGGATGTTTCCAATGACACGCAAGTAGGCACGAGCCTTTATGTTTTCTTGGCTTCCCGGTAGTGCACGGCTTCCCACAAGCCAATCCAGATGTCCACCAGCCCCAGGCCGGACACCGTGCCGCGCACGAAATTCTGCCCCAGGAAGGCGCGCACCGCCGGCCAGTCCTCGAGGAAGGTGTTCCGGGTCCAGACCTCGTTCCAGGGCAGGATCACCAGCAGCATGCCCAGCTCGATGCAGAAGACGACGAAGATCAGCAGGAAGAGGCGCTGGGTCCAGAGTGCGGCGCGGGTGGGCGGCTGGTCGGGAGGGGCGGCGGCGGGTACGAGCACCGGGCCCGGAGCTGGGGCGGAATTGACGGCGTGGGCTACAGGTTCGTCACCGATGCGGCCCGGGCCGCTCGCCTCGCGGGATGGCGAAAAATCCATGTTTTGGAATCTTACGCCTTCAGCGCTTTGATGCGGTCGGCGACGTCGCGGTAGTCGATGTTGCTGGAATACACCGCCATGAACTGCTGCAGCGCACTTTTCTTGTCGCCGGCGGCCTCGAAGGCGCCGCCCAGTTCGTACTGGATGGCGAGCGAGGTCTCGCTGTCCACCCCGGGGGCTTTGAGCGCGCGTTCGTACCAGCGCACCGCCGCCTGCGGCACACCTTTTTCGACGAAGCAGGCGGCCAGCCAGGTGTAGGCCTGCACCGCCTGGCTGAACGGCTTGCCGCGGTCCACTGCCTGGCAGACGCGCTGCAGTTCGCCGATGGCCTCGTCGAGCAGGCCCATTTCCTTGAAGGCGACGCCGAGGTTGTAGTGGGTGTCGGGATCCTCTTCTTCCTGCGCGCCCTGCTCCACGTCTTCTTTGAACTCCTGGAAGATGTCGGAGAGCATGGACTGGGCGTCGGCGGCAGCTGCGGGAGCGGGCGGGGCAGCCGGCGCGGGAACAGCAGCGGGTGGAGTTGCGGCAGCAGCTATGACAGCCGGTGCCGGTGCGGGAGCGGGCGGAGGCAGCGGGGCTGCAGCAGCAGCCACGGCTGGCGGCGGCGCCGCGGGAGCTTTGCCGAGCTTGAAATCGTCGCCCAGAGATTCCTCGAGGTCGAGAACGAAATCGCCCAGCCCGCCGTCGGCGGGCGCCGCTTGAGCGGACGCCGCCGCCGCGACTTCCTTGGCCGGGGCGGGCGGGGGCGCCGGTTCCGGAGCCGGTACCTCGAGGGCAATCTCGGGGGCGGCGGTCACCTCGAAGGCGGGCGGGGCCACCGCGAATTGCGCCGACGGCTCGGCCAGGCCGAACTCGCTGGGCGCGCTGGTGGCGACGGGAATCTCGAATTCCGGGGCGGGCGCGGGGGCCGGCGGCGGGGCGGCCTCGAACTCCGCGGCCAGCGCGATCACGTCCGGATTGTCCGGGGCGGCGGCGACGCAGTGCGCATAAGCGGCGCGCGCCTCCGCCGGCATGCCCTGCGCCAGGTAGAAGCGCGCCTCGTCGAGCAGGTCGCCGATCGCCGCGGCGGGCGCTGCCGCCGGCGGCGCTGCGGTGGTCTCGTGGGCCATCCATTCTTCGGAAAGATCGATCTCCTGCTGCGCGGGCGCGGGGGCCCGGGGCGCCGCCACCGGCGGAGCCGGCGGCGTGACCTCAACCGCGAATTCAGGCGCGGGGGCTGACGGCGCTGCCACCGGGACCTCGAACACCGCGGCTGCCGGGGCGGGGGCGCCGCGGTATTTCGCCGCCATTTCGGCGTATTGCCTGGCGTCGCTGGTAAGGCCGGCTTCGGCGTAGACCGCGGCCAGCAGCTCACAGCAAGCAGCCGCGTCGGCGAAGCGCTCGGCGCGCACGTAGAGCGAAGCCAGCCGCTGATTGAGGCGGGCGTCGCGCGGCGCCTGGGCCAGCGCCTGCTCCAGCGCCGGAATCGCCTTTTGCGGCAGGTTGTAGGAGTCGAGCAGTTCCGAGTCGGTGAGCGCGGCCTTGATCGCCTCTGCCACCGGCTCCGGGTACTGCTGGTCGAGGGTGGTGGCCGAGATCTCGATCTCGTCCACCATGAAGGCCTGCGCCCCCACCTCCGGGCTGAGCGGACGCGCCGTCACATCCTCGCCCAGCTTGACCTGGATCTGACGCAAGTGCTGCGCGTGCAGCGGGTTCTCCGGCTCGGCCTCGACCAGGGCCTGGAAGAGTTCGCGGGCCCGGGCCAGGTCGCCCGCCTGCACGCAGGCGTGGGCGAGCAGTTCGGTGACTACCCCGATATGCGTGGTTTCGCTGGCGCGGCGATAGAGGTGGAGCAGGATTTCCAGGGCGCCGACATTCTCCTTGATGCGGCCGATGGCGCCGTGCAGTTTTTCCAGGGTGGCGGCGGCGTCGTTGGCCAGCAGGCGGTCGGCGAACTCGTTGTAGACGCCGAGGGCGGGCTCGAACTCGCCGGCATTCATCAAGGCCTCGGCGAAGGCGCTGACCCCGCTGATGTCGTTGTGCACGCTGAGGAGCTTGCGGGCGACCGGCTCGGCCTCCGCGGTGTTGTTCTGGAGGAGGCGCGCGCCCAGCAGCGCATGCAGCGCCTCGGGACGCGAATCGATGTCGGCGAGGCGGTCGAGGAAGGCGATGGCTTCCGGGGCCTTGCCCAGGTCCACCGCAATCTGCCCGCGCAGCGCCAGCGCCACCGGGTTGGTGGCCTCCATGTCGAGCACCTTGGCCAGCGCCTCGTCGGCGGCTTCCAGCGAGCCGCGCATGTAGAGCGACTGGGCCGCGGTGAGGAAGATCTGCTTGGCTTCTTCTCTTTTTCCGGTGCGGCAATACAGGTCGGCCAGGCGGGCCTGCATGGCGGCGTTTTCCGGATCGAGCTCCAGCATGCGCTGGAAGATGCGCGTGGCATTGGGCAGGTCGGAGGCCTTCATGTACGCATCGGCCACCTGCATGTAGTTGGAGCGCGCGTCGTTGTACAGCCCCTGCTGGGTGTAGAGCTCGGCCAGGCGCAACAGGTATTCCGTCGTCCCCACCTTGATCTTGGCGAGCTTCTTGTACATGGCGATCGCCTTCACCACGAAGCCGTCGGCCGCGTACTGGTCGCCGACGCGCTGGAAGAACTGGACGGCTTCGTCGTTCTTACCGAGGCGGGCGTAGAGGTCGCCAATGGTGTTGAGAACCGTCAGGTCCTTGGGGTCTTCCTTCACGACCTTCAGGTACTCGTTGATGGCGTTCTGCAGCTTGCCCTGCTGCACATACTTCTCCGCCGAGGCGAGCACCTTGGTTTTGTTGAAGCCGAAACCGAGCGCCATGGGATCAAGACTCCGGATGGATGCAGCCGCCCGGCCGCGCCGGGCGCAGACCAGACTCGCCGCAGGGAGGGAGCCGGGGTGGCACAACACCCACTCTGGGCGAGCGCTAAAGTACCACAGTCGGACGCAAAAGCCTACGGCGCGGGGGCTTTGGCCGCGTCCGCCGCGGGCGGCGGCGGGGCGGCCACCCCTGCCGCCACGCCGCGCAGTGCGGCCGCTGGACGCCCGGACGCCCACGTCACTACACTGGACGCTGTGAATCGCCTGGGGCGCATCGTCAAGGGCTATCTGTTCTGGACGTATGAGCGCGGCAGTGTGCACTACGACGTCATGGTGACGCTGATCCTGGCCTTCGTGTTCATCACCCCGCGCTTCATCAACTTCAACGACAAGCCCATCGAGCGCACCCCCCACCAGACCGGCGTCCTGGTGGCGCCCGACGGCGAGAACGGCTTCATCTACCAGGTGGAATCCTCGGCGGTGCAGGGCGGCGGTGATGCCGCCATCCGCGCGTCGTTGCAGCGGGTCATCGAGCCCATCGCGGGCGAGGTGGTGATCTCGCGCTATGAAGCCGTGAAAGATGCCAAGGGCCGCATCACCGCCTACCGGGCGTGGGTGCTGCGGCGGTAGCCGTGCTTTTCGCCGCGACGCGCGCGACTACTGGCGAATCCAATACCTGACGCACCGGAACAGAAGACCATGCGAAAATGCGCCATCCTGGCAATAGGCTTCCTGCTCGCCGCGTTCGCGGCTGCGCAGCCGAAGCCGGGTGCGGCGCCCGCCCCGGCGGCCCCACATAGCGCCGCGCTGGAGCAGGTGCTCGGCCAGTTGGACGCAGCGGCCGCCCATTTCAAGACGGCGCAGGCGGACTTCGTCTCGGAGCGGTACCAGAAGGTCGTCAACGACACCGACATACAGAAGGGCACGCGCTACTTCCGGCGCAGCGGGAAAGACATCCACATGGCCGCCGACATCTCCTTCCCCGACCGGAAGTACGTCCTCCTCACCGGCAGCCTGGTGCAGGTCTACCAGCCGAAAATCGATCAGGTCACGCAGTACGACCCCGGCAAGAACAAGGAGGCAATCGAGAGCTTCCTGGTGCTGGGGTTCGGCGACAGCGGCCACGGCCTGGAGAAGTCGTACGCGGTGACGCTGGGCGGCAACGAAGAGCTCGATGGGGTGCGCACGGCGCGTCTGGAGCTGGTGCCCAAGGGGGAGAAGGCACGCGGCATGTGCAGCCAGATCACCCTCTGGATCGACCTTCAGCGCGGGGTGAGCGTGCAGCAGAAGTTCCTGGAGCCTTCCGGCGATTACCTCCTGGCGAAATACTCGAACATCAAGCTCAACCAGGATCTTCCCGCCGCCGCGTTCAAGCTGAAGACCACCAGCAAGACGAAGGTGGTAACGCCGTAAAGCCAGTGCCGAGTTGCGGCCGAGCCAGGACTCGCCCCGCGTACTGTGATTCAATAGCGGCGTGAGCCGAGACGAGCGCTGGCGGCGCATCCAAAGCCCGCAACATCCGCTGATCAAAGAGCTGCGACGCGCGTTTGCGCACGGGGAAGCGACGCGCGCCGGCCTGCACGCCATCGAGGGCGTGCGCCTGATCGAAGAGGCCATCCGCGCCGGGCTGAAGATCCACGCCCTCATCATCAGTGAGTCGGCGGAGGCGCGCGCCGCGCGCCTGCTGCCGCAGCTCAGCGCGCACGTGGAACGCATCGCCGTGCCCGACGCGGTGTTTGCCGGCGCGGTCGCCACCGAGACCCCGCAGGGGGTCGCGGCGCTGGTGAAGTACAAGGCGTTTGCGCTCGACGAGGTGCTGCGCGGGCCCGAGCCGCTGCTGCTGGTCGCGGTTGGTCTGCAGGACCCCGGCAACCTGGGCACGCTGGTGCGTTCCGCGGAAGCCTTTGGCGCCGCGGGTGTGCTGCTGGCGGAGAAGACGGTCAGCCAGTTCAATCCCAAGGTAGTGCGAGCGTCGGCGGGCTCGGTGTTTCGCCTGCCGCTGGTCAACGTCACGCTCATGCCCACGCTGGCGGAGCTGCGCGCGCGCGGCATCCGGCGCCTGGCAACTTCGTCGCACCAAGGCACGCCGATTGACCAAGCCGACCTGCGTGGCGCGGTCGCCCTCTTCCTCGGCAACGAGGGCGCGGGACTCGAGCGCGCGGTGCTGCGCGCGATGGACGGCGTGGTCGCCATCCCGCACTCGGAGCGCGTGGAATCGCTGAACGCGGGCATGGCGGCGGCGATCATCCTCTATGAAGCAGCGCGGCAGCGACGCAGCGTATGATTTTCACCACGCATCCAAAAATTGAGCCATTGAGGGATTGGGCCATTGAGTCATTTGGGCAGTGCGCAACCAGTGACGAATGACACAATCACTCAATCGCTCAATCACTCAATGCCTTGAGCCTCTTCCAGCCCATCCCGGAGCGTGATGCGGTGGACCGCACGCGGCCGCTGGCCGACCGCATGCGTCCGCGCACGCTCGAGGAGTTCGTCGGCCAGGAACACCTGCTGGCGCCGGGCAAGCCGCTGCGGGTGCAGATCGAGCGCGACGACACCGGCTCGCTCATCTTCTGGGGGCCGCCGGGGGTGGGCAAAACGACCCTGGCGCAGATCATCGCCCGGCTGTCGCGGGCGGAGTTCATCGAATACACCGCGGTGCTCGCCGGCATCAAGGAAATCAAGCAGGTGATGGCCGACGCCGAAAAGGCGCGCCAGTACGGCACCCGGACCATCGTCTTCATCGACGAAATCCACCGCTTCAACAAGGCGCAGCAGGACGCCTTCCTGCCGCACGTGGAGAAGGGCAACATCCGCCTGATCGGGGCGACGACCGAGAACCCGTCATTCGAGATCATCGGGGCGCTGCTCTCGCGCTGCCGCGTGTACGTGCTGAACCAGCTGGCGGAAGAGCAGATCGTCGCGCTGCTGCGGCGGGCCCTCGCCGATCGCGAGCGCGGCCTGGGCGAGCTTCAGTTGCGTGCCGGCGACGACGCGCTGGGGCTCATCGCTGCCTATGCCAGCGGCGACGCGCGCTCCGCTTACAACGTGCTGGAGGTCGGGGCCACGCTGGTCGGCGCGGGCGGGGAGCTGACGTCGGAGATGGTGCGCGAGGCGCTGCAGAAGCGCGTCCTGCTCTACGACAAGGCCGGCGAAGAGCACTACAACCTGATCTCGGCGCTGCACAAGTCGGTGCGCAACAGCGATCCCGACGCCTCGCTCTACTGGCTCGGCCGCATGCTCGAGGCCGGGGAAGATCCCTTGTACGTCGCGCGCCGCGTGGTCCGCATGGCGGTGGAAGACGTCGGGCTGGCTGATCCGCACGCGCTCGGCATCACCGTGGCGGCGCGCGATGCGGTGGACTTTCTCGGCATGCCGGAGGGCAATCTCGCCCTCGCCGAAGCCGTGGTGTATCTCGCCCTGGCGCCGAAGTCGAACGCCCTCTACCTCGCCTACGGCGAGGTGCAGCAGGACGTGGAACGCACCATCGCCGAGCCGGTGCCGCTGCACCTGCGCAATGCCCCGACGGCGCTCATGAAAGGCCTGGGGTACGGGCGCGACTACCAGTACGCGCACGACGTCGACGGCAAGGTGGCCGACATGGAGTGCCTGCCGCCCGGGCTGCGTCACCGCCGCTACTACCAGCCCACCAGCGAGGGCGTGGAAAAGCGCATCCGCGAGCGCATGGAAGAGATCCTCAGGAAAAAGAGACGAAAGGTTACCACGGATAACACCCAGGGCGATGACCACCTATAAGCGCCGGCCCTAAGACTCCCCTTCCGATCGAAGCTGTGACCATGTCCTGTTTGACAGCAACTGGGCGAGTTGCTCCGGCCCTTGCGCCTTAAGCGAGCTGACATCGAAGTACTGCTTGCTAGAGTACATTCCGCCGGGAGTATCTTTGCAGAAGTTCGTTGGGTATAGGTCCCCGAGCAAGAAAACCCTCAGCGGCACTTCGTCCGGTCGAAGCTGCGCCGCTTTCTGTTTAGCACGGCTCTTCAAATTACTGTCACTCTCATTAATGTTCTTCCATTTGACCGTTGCGTTGCCATCCTCCTCCACGTCCACCACCGCCTCAATTAACGCTACGCGCTCGACCGACTTGTTCCGATACATACCGAAGTATTTGCAGCGATAGTGACTATAAGCACCGCCTGTTGCCGGGCACATATAGGCCTTGCCTACCAAGACGTCATTCGGGAGCCCCACACAGTTAACTACGTCCAGCCAACGGTCCCAGGATGACAAGAGGTCCTGCTCATCAAGATATGCCCGAAAATCAATTACCGCATCCGCGAGGTTCTTCGGCAGATGAGACAACTGCAAGGCACGAGTGAGCTCCTCAAAAGTGACCTCTTTGAATAGAATCTTGCCCTTGTACTTCTCTCGACATAGCACCTTGATTCGGTCAAAGCGGTCGCTCGTTGTCTCATCAAACTTCGCCAGGGCTATTAACACCTTGAGTCCGGATTCTTCTTGTTCAAGAGCTTCCAAGTGATTTTCCAGCTGTTCCTCGTAGAACCAGTCAAAATTCTTCGTTTCAACGTAGATGGTGAAAGCGGGCTGGGTAATTAGTCCGTCAGGTGTGCTGGCTTTCTTGCGCTCCTGCTGGCGAAACTTGACCCCAATCCGCTCGCCCAAGCCTTCTCCGACCACGGCACCCAGAACTTCGCCAAGAAACTTAGGGTTCTCCTCGTACACCATTTTCAGGATCAACAGACAGTAGTTCGTTGTCCGGTTTTCGTGATGAGAATAACCAGAGAATAGCGATATCTGCTTGCTCATAATTACCCCCGCCGCTGGCGGTGTTCCTTCAGAATGCAGCGGTCCATGACCACGAAAATGCCCGCCTGGCGGGCCTTGGCGGCGGCGTCCTCGTGGACCACGGTTTCCTGCATCCAGATGGCGGGCACGCCCAGCTCGATGGCTTCTTCCACCACCGGCGGCACGTTCTCCGAGCGGCGGAAGATGTCCACGAGGTCAATCTTCTCGGGCACGGCCTTCAGCGACGGGTAGGCTTTTTCGCCCAGCGCTCCCTTGATCTCCGGGTTCACCGGGATGATGCGGTAGCCGTGCGTCTGCAGGTAGGCGGCGACGCCGTAGCTGGGACGCAGCGGGCTGGAGGAAAGGCCGACGACGGCGATGGTCTTCGCCGTCTGCAGCAACTCGGTGATCCGGGCGGATTCGTCTTGAGACATAGGCGAACAGCAGAGTAAACGGTGCGCTTGCCGGGGCGCAAGCAGCTGAACGCTGTTGGGCCCGTGCGGCACGGGTGCCATAGGGATCCTTCGACTCGCGCGCGCATGCGCTCGCGCTCGCTCAGGATGACAATTTCAAGATAAGGCTGCGGTCATGCAGGCCTAAAGGCCTGCTCCACCCGCGCTCGCTCGCTCCTCAGCCATCACGAGCGAGCCGACAACGGGAAGCCAGCCGCGCCTCACTGGCCCAGGATCAGCGGCAGCCCATTCTTGCTGTTGCCGATCACCACGACCTTGGCATTCGCGCTCTTGGCCAGGTTCTCCGTCGCCTCGATGCCTTTCCACTCCAGCAGCTGCGGGCTGATGCCCTGGGCCACAATCTGCTGGAAGTCGCGGATGCCCGCCGCCTCGATGCGCTTGCGCTCCGCCTCCTGGCGCTCGCGTTGCAGGCGGAAGCTCATGGCCAGCGCTTCCTGCTCCGCCTGCTGCTTTTGCTCGATGGACGCCTTCAGCGACTCGGGCAGCTGGATGTCGCGCAGCAGGATGTTCTCCACCTCCATGCCGCGCTGCCCCAGCTGCTCCGTGAGCTGCGTTTTGATCTGCTGCGCTACCTGCTCGCGCTCGCCGGTGTAGAGCGCGTTGGCGGTGTGGGAGGCCGTGGCCTCGCGGATCGCCGCGCGCAGCATGGGCTCCACGATCACCACCGGGTAGCTCTGCCCCAGATGCTGGTAGACCTCGGCGGCCTTGGCGGCATTCAGGTGAAAGATGAGCGACGTGTCCAGGCTCATCACCAGCCCTTCGCTCGAGGGCACGGCGGCCGACTCCTTGATCTCCTGCGTGCGGATCGACATTTCATGCGCCGCCTTCAGCGGGTTGATGAGATGAATGCCTTCCGGCAGCGCCTCGCCGGTGACCCGGCCGAAGAGCGTAAGCACGGCCACGTGGCCCGACTCCACGCGGGTGACCGACATCAGCAGGACGATGATGACCAGGCCCGCCACGACGGCGATGATTAATCCGGGCACGGCGCCGCCGCGGCCGGCGTCGACGACCCTGCCCCGGTAGGTAGTGAATGGTTCCATGGTTTCCTCCTGGCAGCGGATTGTAGAGGAAGCACGGGTTGACACCCACCACGGAGGCACCGGGGCACAAGGGATTGCGTCATTGAGTCATCGGGCCACGGCGCGGTTATTCCGCTTTTTTCCCGCCGCTGGATTTCTCGCGAAACATCTTGAGCGCCACCTTGCGGACGGTTTCCGAGATGTTCTTGTTCATGGAGAGGCTCTTGAGGTCGTTCACCAGCAGATAAGCGACGAGGCCGAGGCCGAGGTCGAGCGGCGCGCGCGGGTTGTTCACCAGGTTGCGCACCACGGCATAGCTCTTCATGAACCTGCGCTTGCGCGCGATGCCGCGCAGCACGTCTTCCTGGACGTTTTTCATGGAGGCGAAAGTTTCCACCTCGGCGTCGCTGAGCTTGGGCGACTCCAGCACCGCCAGGGAGACGACCCGTGAGCCGCTGCGGATGAGGACGAAGCGCTCGTCCTTGGTGCCCTTCATGGCGAGTTGCACGCGGTCGCCGACGGTGAGGCGCGCGATCTTCTGCACCACCGACTCGCGCTTGCGCTCCTCCGGCTGGGCCGTGGCTTCGACGCGGGCCGCGGCCGCTTTCGCCGACCCGGCATCCAGGTTGGCCGGGCGCGGCGCTGCCGGATTCGCGTCCAGCACTTCGTCGTCCCCGGCAAGCTCGAAGGGCTTGCCTTCCTCGCGCGCGATCTCCTCGGCGTGTTCGGCGAGGAACTTGGCGATGACCTCGTCGGTCTCGTCGCTGGGGACCTCGACCGGCTTTTCCCCGAGCCCGGCCAGCGCCGCGCGCACCTGCTCCTGCTCCGCCGCCGTGAGGGCGGGGTTCGTCTCCAGGACATGCAGCACCGCGGCCGCGTGGCGCACACGCTCGCTCGCCAGCAGTGCGGCCAGCGTGCTGCGAGTGCTGCCGTGTGCGAGCTCGGCGATGCCTTCGTCCGGGACCGCGGCATTCTCCAGCAGCGTGGGCAAGAGCGCGGGGCGTAGGTTTTTCGGGTCGATGAAGTAGCGCAGCACCGCGGGCGGCGCAGCGGCGTCGCCGGCCACCTGGCGCGCGCTGGCTTCGTCCCAGCCTGCCAGCGTCAAGCGCGCCTGCTCGCCGAAGAGGGGGCTGGCCGTCAGGAAAACCAGGACCTCGAGCATCTCCACCGCCGGCAGCGCCAGTGCGCCCTTGGCCGCCGAGCGCACCAGGTTCGCCGGCACCTGCGACTGGCGGATGAGATCGAGCATGCGGGCCATAGGCGGCTAAACCTACCACAGAAAGCGCCGCGTGACCTTCGCGACCAGGGTCGCAAGAGGAGGGTGTAGCCCGGCCGCCCCCGGCCGGGTCAGAGCGTCTCGCGAACCCACAGCCAGGGGTAGTCTTCGCTGCGACTCACCAATCCCGCGCTGACCGGGTTTTCGACAATGTACTCTACCGTGCTGTCGAGCTCTCCATATCGTGGCACGTGATCGAAAAACTCTTCGTCCCAAACTGCTCCCCGGCGCTGTAACAGCTTATTGATGCGATGAGCAGAAGGGCCGCGAATCCCAGCCATGATTTCGGCCAGGCAGTAGGGCTCCTGCTCTTCGTCAAGTCTGGCGTTGAAAAGGAGGTGAGTGTGGTCGGGCATCACGACTCCGGCGAAGAGGTTAATACGCGTCTCATTTTCACGTAGCACATGCTCGAGGACGATGCCACGAGCAGCCGGCGGAAGTTTCCACCGGGCGCAGGTGCTCATGGAGACGAATATAGGCAGACAGCCACTCTGGAGGTGCGGCAGGTAGCGGCGGTATTCGTAACGGCGTTGCTTGGCCAGTGCCATCGACGGTATCGGCGCTGCCGATTGTACGCCGCACCCGGACCACGGCCCGGCCGAGGGCGGCCGGGCTACACCACGCCGCACCCGGACCACGGCCCGGCCGAGGGCGGCCGGGCTACACCACGGGTTCTGGTTCCTAGGTGGGCTGCTCCCCGCGCCGCGAGAGCAGATAGGCGCGGACAAAAGGGTTGAGGTCGCCGTCGAGGACGCGGTCCACGTCGCCCACCTCGAACTTGGTGCGGTGGTCCTTGATGAGCCGGTAGGGCTGCAGCACGTACGACCGGATCTGCGAGCCGAAGTTGATGTCGAGCTTCGAATCCTCCACCTTCCTGGAGGCTTCGCGCTTTTTCTCCAGCTCGTACTCGTAGAGCTTGGAGCGCAGGATCTTCATGCCGCGCTCCTTGTTCTTGTGTTGCGAGCGCTCGTTCTGGCAGGCCACCACAATCCCCGTCGGCAGGTGGGTGAGGCGCACCGCGGAGTCGGTGGTGTTGACGTGCTGCCCGCCGCGCCCCCCCGAGCGATAGGTGTCGATGCGCAGGTCGTCGGGCTTGATGTTGATGTCGATGGACTCGTCGATTTCCGGCGAGACGAAGACGCTGGCAAACGAGGTGTGGCGCCGCTTGGCCTGGTCGAATGGCGAGATGCGCACCAGGCGGTGTACGCCGATTTCGCTGCTCAGGAAACCGTAGGCGAAGTCGCCGGTGACGGTGAAGGTGGCGGACTTGATGCCGGCTTCTTCGGCAGGCTGGTAGTCGTTCAGCACCGCCTCGAAGCCCTGGCGCTCCGCCCAGCGCAGGTACATGCGCAGCAGCATCTCCGCCCAGTCCTGCGATTCGGTGCCCCCGGCCCCGGGATGGATGGTGACGATGGCGTTGAGGTGGTCGTTGTCCCCGGAGAGCAGGGTCTCGGTCTCGACTTTTTCCGCCAGGTCGCGCAGGGCGGCGATCTCGCGCTCCAGGTCGGCGGCGACGTTTTCGCCTTCGCGCGCCAGCTCGAAGTAGGCGGCGATGTCGTCGGAGCGGCGCTGCAGTTCCTCGGTGGTGGCCAGCAGCAGTTCCAGACGCTTGCGCTCGCGCATCACCTTCTGCGATTGCCCGGGGTTCGACCAGAGGTTGGGATCGGCGGCCAGCTTTTCGGTTTCGCTCAGTTGCTGGCGCAGGCGGGCAGGGTCAAAGATAGCTCCGCAGGTCGCGCACCTTGCTCGCGACTCCGGTGTACAGCCGTTCTAGTTCCTCGATGTCCATCGCTACCTGCCATCCCCACGGGCTGGCACTCGCACCAGCAGCCCTAACAGCGAAATTACCACACACGTCCACGCGAACCAATCCCCGTGCCGGGTGTAGAAGGTCAATTCCGCGATCGGCGCATAGGGCGCCTGGAGCGCGATGCGCTGGTTGCGCGGCGCGCGCGCCACCACCCGCCCCAGCGGATCGATGGCGGCGGTAATGCCGGTGTTGGTGGCGCGCAGCAGCCAGCGGCGGTTTTCGATGGCGCGCATGCGCGCCATGTTGAGGTGCTGCCCCGGGGCGCCGCTCTCGCCAAACCAGCCGTCATTGGAGATGTTCACGAACACCTGCGCGCCGCGCAGCGCAAACTGCCGCACCTCGTCGGGGAAGATGGACTCGTAGCAGATGAAGGCGCCGATCTTGTAGGCGCCCAGGTCGAGCGGCGTCTGCTCGCGGCCGCGCCCGAAGTCGCCGACCTCGCGCGTCAGCTTTTCCGCGAACCCGAGCAGCCGCTTGAACGGCACGTATTCGCCGAAGGGGACCAGGTGGACCTTGTCGTAGCGTGCCACCCATGCGCCGGAAGGGGCGACCAGCGCGGCGGAGTTCAGGAGTTCCGGCGCGCCCGTGGCGGTGCCGCCCGGCTGGCTGCCCGCGGTGCGTGTTCCCAGGCTCCCCGCCAGGACGTAGGCGTTGGTGGCGGTCGCGAGCTGGCTGACGGCGTGGCGAAAGCGCATGTCGGTGACGAAGAAAGGCGCGGGCGATTCGGGCCAGACGATCAGGCCGGGGCCGCCCGGCGTGGCGGCGCGCGCCGGAGGCAGACTCAGGCGGCTCAACTCGCCGAGCGTGTGGTCGAAGAATTCGCTGGTCCACGCCTCCGGCTCCAGGATGGGGAGGTTCGGCTGCACCAGCGTGGCCACGCGCTCCGTGGGCAGGCTCGGCGGCTGGTACAGATTGCCCGCTTGCAGCAGCCCGGCCGCCGCCAGCGCGGCGAGGAGCAGGCGTCGGCGCCGAAGCGGGGGCACGAGGAACGCCGCGGCCAGCGCGGTGTTGACCAGCGCGATTGCAAACGACATCCCGTACACCCCGGTGACCATCGCGAAGCGCGAGAGCGGAATGTTCCCCACCTGCGCCGTCCCCAGCAAGTCCCAGGGAAAGCCGGTGATGCGCGCGCGCGCCAGCTCGACCGCGACCCAAAGAAACGGCGCCAGCAGCAGCGCGCGCCGCAGGCTGTGGCGGGCGGCCAACGCCAGCAGGAAACCAAACAGTCCGTGGTAGAGGCCGAGATACAGGCAGAAGAGCACCAGCAGGGCGGCCGACACCGGCGCCGCCAGCCCGCCGTAGGTGTGCATGACGTGGAAGACCCAGAAGCAGCTGCCGCCGTACCAGACGATGCCGCAGGCGTAGCCGAGCAGAAACCCGGCGCTGCGCGAGGTCGCGGGAAGGTCCCGGCCGGCGGGGCCGGGCGATTCCGGGTTCGCCGCGGCTTGGCCGCGGAGGATGGCCACCACCAGCGGCGCCAGCGCCACCCAGCCCAGCCAGTCCAGCGACGGGCGCGGGAAAACCAGCACCTGGAGCAAGCCGGAGGCAAGCGCCAGCAGCCAGGCGCTGGGGCCAATTCGTCGCACGCCGCGAGTGTAGCAAATCGCCGCCGGCGCCGGATGCCGGACGTCGCGCGCACAGCGCGGGCGGGGCATCTCATTTAAGATGTTGCCGCTATGGACGCGCTGGTCGGTTTCCTGGTCCGCCTGCTCGAGTTGCTGTTCGCGGTCGGATGGATCGGTTCGCTGCTGGTGATCATTCTGTCGGGCATCGAGGACGTGGAGACGGTCCTCGAGGGTGGCGCCACGCCCGCGGCCAGCGCTGGAACGAACCCGCCGCCCAGCTCGCCCCCGTTGTAAGCGCCGCGGACGCATCGCCCCGCGTCGCCTCGATCGAACTCATGGCCTCCGAGTCGCCATCGTCGCAGCTGCCCAACCAGCGGGTCCGCATCGTCGTCGCCACCTCGGTGATGCTGACCTTCATCTCCTTCTGGCGGGCGGCGGCGGTCATCCTCAACGACCTGGGCTCCTCGGCCTATTACGCCGTCGGCATCGCCGAGAAAGCCGTGGGCAAGAGCGCCCCCTGGTTCGTGGTGGCGGTGATGCTGTTCAGCTTCGCGGTGCGCGCGGTGTACGTCGAGAGCTGCTCGATGTTCGTGCGCGGCGGCGTGTACCGCATCGTGAAAGAGGCGCTGGGCGGCACGCTGGCCAAGATCGCCGTCTCCGCCCTGATGTTCGACTACATCCTGACCGGCCCGGTCTCGGGCGTGGCCGCCGGGCAGTACATCGTGGGGCTGCTGAACGAACTTTCCCTGGCGGCCGACGCCCACGGCTGGATGCCGCGCGCGCTGCGCGCCCTGTTCGGCGGCGCTCCCCAACTCCCCGTGGCCGGCACCGCCGTCTGCATCGCCATCGCGGTGACGTTGTTCTACTGGTGGGAGAACGTCAAGGGCATCGAGGCGTCGAGCGACAAGGCTCTCAAGGTGATGCAGATCGTGACCGTGATGGTCGTAGCGCTGCTGGGCTGGTCCATCATCACCCTGCTGCAGCACCCGGCGCCCCTGCCGCCGTTGCCGCTCCCGCGCAACCTCAGGTTCACGGAAGAGTCGCTGGGCTTCTGGAAGCACAGCTCGCTGCCGCGCCTGTTCGGGCTGCTGGGCGTCATGATGGCGTTCGGGCACTCGGTGCTGGCGATGAGCGGCGAGGAGTCGCTGGCGCAGGTCTACCGCGAGATCAAGACCCCGAAGCTGAAGAACCTGAAGCGCACGGCGCTGACCATCGCCATCTACAGCTTCCTCTTCACCGGGCTGTCGTCGCTGTTCGCCGTCATGCTGATCCCCGACGCCGTGCGCATCCCGCGCTACGCCGACAACATGCTGGCCGGCCTGGCCATGTACCTGTCGGGGCCGCTCATCGCGCGCCTGATCTTCCGCGCCTTCATCGTGGTGGTGGGGTTCCTGATGCTGTCCGGCGCCATCAACACGGCCATCGTCGGTTCCAACGGCGTGTTGAACCGGGTGTCGGAAGACGGGGTGCTGACCGACTGGTTCCGCAAGCCGCACCGGCGGTACGGCACCAGCTACCGCATCGTCAACCTCGTGGTGGGCATGCAGATCGTCATCATTCTGGCCAGCCGCGGCGATGTCTACCTGCTGGGCGAGGCCTACGCCTTCGGCCTGATGTGGAGCTTCGTCTTCAACAGCCTCTCCATGCTGGTGCTGCGCTTCAAATACCAGGGTGAGCGCGGCTGGAAAGTGCCGCCCAACATAACCATCGGCGGAGTGGAAATCCCCATCGGGCTGGCCAGCGTCCACCTGGTGCTGCTGACCACCGCGATTGTGAACCTGTTCACCAAATCGACGGCGACGGTCGGCGGCCTGATTTTTGCCGGCGCGTTCTTCGCCATCTTCAGCGTTTCCGAGCAGGTGAACCGGCGCAAGTTCCGCCACGCCGGGGAGCAGATGAAAGAGCAGTTCCAGTTGCTGCAATCCGACACCGTGGAACGGGAAAGCGTGGGCAGCCGGCCGGGGAGCATCCTGGTCAGCGTCCGCGACTACAACGCGCTGCATCACCTGCGCTGGGTGCTGGAACGCACCCGGACGGAAGAGCAGGACGTTGTGGTCATGACGGCGCGGCTCACCGGCGCCGGGCCCGGCGAGTACGACCTCTCCATGGAGCAGATTTTCAGCGAGTACGAGCAGACGCTGTTCACCCGCGCCGTGAGCGTGGCGGAAAGCTACGGCAAGCGGATCTCCCTCCTGGTGGTGCCGGCGCGCGATGTGTGGGCGGCGATCGTACAGACCGCCAATGCGCTGGAGTCGGCCGCGGTGGTGGCCGGGCTTTCTTCCAAGATGACGCCCCCGGAGCAGGCCTTCCGCCTGGGGCGCGCCTGGGAGGCCATGGCCGAGCCCAAGCGGCAGTTCGTGCTCCACGTGGTGCGGGCGGAGGGCACGACGGAGACCTTCCGCATCGGCCCCCACACGCCCACCATGAGGAGCGAAGACGTGCACCTGGTGCACCGGCTGTGGCTCGACATCACCCGCCTGCGCGGCCTGGAGAAGCTCCACCACTCCGACATCGTCAGCCTGGCGCTGACCCGCTTTGCGCGCGAGTACACCGGGCATGATCGCGAGGAAATCCTGCGCTTGCTGCGCCGCGGCGAGGAAAAGCGCACCCCGGGCGGCGCCGGCAAGCGCACCGACGGCGACGACGAGGCCCCACCCCCGGGCCCGCCCATCGTCGGGCCGTGAAGTCCGGTCTCACGTTTCCAAGTTTCGAGTTTCTAGTCCCGTTCGCCAATCGCTAGTCGTAAGTCGGGAACCGCCGCAAATCACAAATCGCAAATCACAAATCACAAATCACAAATTCACCTATCTTCCAACTTGCGGCGAACGAAGGTGGCAATCTCGTCGCTGCAGTACTGTGGCGGGCGAATGTAGAAGACCGGCTTGCCGGCCGCGGGTTTCAGCGAAACGTCGCGCCAGGCGGGCGTTCCGGGGTGCTCGTGCAGCACCAGCGCCGAGGCCAGGTCGAGATACTCCCGCGCCGACTCTTTGAAGTCGGCCGTCGCCGGGTCGAGCACGCTGAGGTAAACGTCGGGGCGCAGAAAGCGCACCACGCTGTTGGATTCGATGATGACGTGGCGCTCGCCGGCGAGCGCCCGCCGCAGCTCGGGCATGGCCTCGGCCAGCCGCCCCTGCTTGGTCCGCACCCACAGCGCGCGCCGTGCGCCGGCGGCGAGGAAGCGCGCGGTGTCGGAGCTACCGCCGCGCTCCTGCTCCTCGGTGATGGCGAAGGTGTGCTCGTCCACCGCGCAGCCGCAGCTCTCTCCGTTCACCGAGCACAGGCCGTGGCCATACTGCGTGATCTTGACCGCGGTCCATTCGCGCTCGCGCAGGGCGGCCACCAGCCCGGCGACCAGGCTGGTCTTGCCCACGTTGCGCGAGTGTCCGCCGACCACGACCAGGGACATAGAAGGAATGCGATTCGCGCCGGGTAACCCCGGCCCTAGTCTTTCTTGTGCGCGCGCTTCGCCAGCCGCGCCAGCGTGGCCAGTTCGCGCAGGTACTGCCGTAGCGGGCGCGCCGGCACGCCCCAGAACGTGACGCCTTTCCCACGCACAATCTTGTGCGACAACACGCCGCTGCCCGAGCCCAGCACCACGCCGGCCTCGATGTTTACGTGGTCGCCGATCCCGACCTGCCCGCCGATCACGGCGCCGGCGCCAATCTCGACGCTGCCCGAAATGCCGGTTTGGGCGGCGATGACCACGTCTTCGCCGATGCGCACGTTGTGCCCCACGTGCACCAGGTTGTCGAGCTTGGCGCCGCGCGCAATCACCGTGGCGTCGAGTGCGCCGCGGTCGATGGTGCACCCCGCGCCCACTTCCACGTGGTCGCCGATCTCCACGCGCCCAATCTGCGGAAACTTCAGGTAGCGGCCGTCTTCGTCGCGCACGTAGCCGAAGCCGTCGCTGCCCAGCACGCACCCCGCCTGGATGACGGCGTGATTCCCGATGCTGACGCAACCATGCACCGTGACGTTGGAGCCGACGATGCAGTCGCTGCCCAGCACCGCGCCCCCGGCCACGTGCGTGCCGGCGCCGATGCGCGTGCGGTCGCCAATGCGCGCGTGCGGCCCGACCACCACAAACGGCGCAATGGCGACGCCGGCGCCGAGCGTCGCCGTCGAGTGGACGGTGGCATTGGGATGGACGCCGGCGGGAAGCTCGCGCCCCGCGGCCAGGGCGGCGGCGGCGCGGGCGAAGGCCAGCCGCGGGTTCTGCGCCAGCAAGAGTGGCTTGCCAGTAGCGCTGGCAGCGAATTCGCCCGTCAGCACCGCTCCCGCCGCCGAGTGCAGCGCCTCGGCCAGGCGGCGCTCGTCCTGCGCGAAGACCAGCGCGTCCGGGCGGGCGTTCTCGATGCTGGCAATGGCCGCGATCGACGTCGTGCCCTCGCCGGCAAGCCGTGCCTGGATGCGCGCCGCGAGTTCTTCGAGGCTCAGGGGCATGGGTTTGGTGTACCGCGGCGCGGGCGCGGATGCAAGCGCAGCGGCGCCGACGCCGCCCGGCTCAGTACAGCGGCGGCTGGCCTTCCGGACGCGTCTTCCAGCGCCGATGCACCCACAGCCACTGCTCCGGATACTGGCGCACGAACGCTTCGATGACGCGCGTAAACAGCGCGGTGTTGGCGAGGGCGTCGGCGTCGTCGTCCCCGGTCTGCGCCAGCTCCAGCGCCGGCTCGAAGCGGATGCGGTACCGCCCCGCAGCATCGTCCCAGATGGTGAAGCCCGGCACCACCGCGGCGCCGGTACGCAGCGCCACCCGCGCCAGGCCGCTGGCGGTGCAGGCGTCAAGACCGAAGAAGGGCACAAACACTCCCTGCGGCGGCGTCATGTTTGTGTCCATCAGGATGCCCACGGTTTCGCCGGCGCGCATGGCGGCCAGCAGCCCGCGCGCGAACTCTTCCTTGCTGAAGCTCTGGTTACCGCACCGCGTGCGATACCGCTCCACCAGGCGGTCGAGCCGGCGGTTGTCGAGCGCGCGCACCACGATCTTGTGCGGATAGCCATACACCGAATGCGCGAACGAGCCAATCTCCCAGCCGCCCAAGTGTGCGGTCAGGAAGAAGACGCCGCGCCCGCGGTCGCGCGCCGCCAGATAGTTCTCCAGCCCATCGTGCACCACCAGCCGGCCGACGTTCTCGCGCGTGACGCGCGGCAGCTGCGTGAAGTCGGCGAGTTGCCGGCCGAGCGTAATGAAGACGCCCTGCAGGATGCGGCGGCGCTCGGCGTCAGTCTTTTCGGGGAAGGCGAGCGCGAGGTTGCGCCGCCCCACGCGCCGCAGCCGCGCGTGCAGCAGGTACACCACGCGGCCGACGGTGATGCCGATACCACGGGCCAGCGGCCGCGGCAAGATACCCAGGCCGCGCACCAGCAACCACACCGGCACGAAGGCAAGCCAATCCAGCATGCAAGTCCGACGGAGGCCGCGACCCGGCGCGGCTGCGCTAGCCTACCAGTTTCGGCGGTCTCCGCTCGTGCCAGCCCGCCACCTGCTCGTAGGCCTGGGCCAGGCGCAGGGCTGCGGTTTCGTTGCCGGGCGCCGCGCTGATCTGCAATCCCACCGGCAGACCTTCCGGCGTGAAGCCGCAGGGCACGGAAATCGTCGGCGTTCCCAGCACGTTGAATGGGCGCGTATTGCGTAGCATGAGCAGCTCGGTGGGACGGAGCTGTTCCGGGTGGGCTTCGAAGTCGGCGATACGCGGCGGTGGGATCGGGACCGTCGGGGTTACCACCGCCTCCACCTCGCGGAACGATGCGGCGGCGCGGCGGCGCAGCGCTTCCAGTTCGTGACGCTTCGCGATGTAGGCCGACGTGCTGACGCCGGCGCCGGCGCGAATACGCCGCAGCGTTTCCGGCTGGTATTCGCCGGCATGCGCCGCGAGCAGCGGCTCGTGGAATGTGAACTCCTCGGCATTGAAGACCGTGCGGTCTTCGTCCACCTCGACCGCGACCTCGCGCACGTCGCGCACCAGCGTGGCCACCAGGCGCAGCGCTTCCTGGAGGCAGGCGGCCACGTCGGCATCGAGCGCGTCAAAAAAGAAATCGCGCGCAATGCCCACTCGCATGGGGGCCACATCTTCCTCGGCGGCGGCCGCAAAATGCTGCGGCGGCCACGCGCGCGCCTCGAGGTCGTCGGCGTCGTAGCCGGCGATCACGTCGAGCAGCAGCGCGGCATCGCGCACTCGCCGCGCGATGGGGCCAACGTGGTCGTAGGACCAGGAGAGCGGCACCACGCCGCGCGCGCTGACCCGCCCGAAGCTCGGCTTCAGCCCGACCACGCCGCAGCACGCGGCGGGCAGGCGAATCGAGCCTGCGGTGTCGCTCCCAATCGCGGCCAGACACATCCCCGCCGCGACCGCCGCCGCCGAACCCGATGACGAGCCGCCGGTGATGCGCGCCGGGTCCCACGGGTTGCGCACCGCGCCGAAATGGCTGATGAGCCCGCTGCCGCCGAAGGCGAACTCGTGCAGGTTGGTCTTGCCGAGAATCACCGCGCCGGCGGCGCGCAGGCGGCGTACCACCTCGGCATCGGCGGCGGCGACGTGCTCCGCGTACACCGCGCTGCCGGCCGTGGTGCGGAGACCGCCGACGTCCACGTTGTCCTTGATCGCGATCGGGATGCCGTGCAGCGGGCCGCGGTGACGACCGCTCGTGATCTCCGCTTCGGCGGCGCCCGCTGCGGCCAGCGCCTCGTCTGCGCAAACGGTGATGAAGGCGTTGAGCGTGGGATTCAGCCGCTCGATGGCGGCGAGGCACGCACGCGTGACTTCCACCGGGCTGACGCGGCGCCCCGCGATCTCGGCGGCGGCTTCCGCCAGCGAGAGCTGGTTCAGTTCGGCGTTCATCGAGGCGCCTCCACCCGCGGCTGCGACCACAGGGCGCGCACCTCCGCGGGCGAAAGCCCGCGCTCGCGCAGCCGCCGCAGGCTGAGCGCGTCGTGACGCTTGGCCAGCCGCTGGCCGTGTTCGTCGGTGAGCAATTCGCAATGGTAGTACGCCGGTGGCGCCAGCCCCAGCGCCTCCAGCAGCAGGAGCTGGCGCGCCGTGGACTTGAGCAGGTCGGCGCCGCGCACCACCTCCGTGATCTGCATGGCGGCATCGTCCACCACCACCGCCAGCTGGTAGGCGGGAACGTCATCGCGCCGCCAGACAACGAAGTCGCCGAAGTCGCGCCCGGCCACGAAGCGCTGCGCGCCGAGATGTGCATCGTGAAACTCGAGCGCGCGGCCGTCCGGCACGCGGAAGCGCCAGTTGCAGCCGGCAGGATGCGCTGCCTCAACCGGGCGCTCGCGGCACGTGCCCGGATAGAGCGGCTCGTCGTCGGCCGCGGGCCCGGCGCTTTCGTGCGGCGCCTGCGCCGCCCCGGCCAGGTCTTTGCGCGAGCAGGTGCACGGGTAGATTGCGCCGCGCGCCGCCAGCCGGCGCCACGCCTCCAGGTAGAACTCCCGGCGGCGCCCCTGCTCATACGGCGCGAAGGGACCGCCGACGTCCGGGCCCTCCTGCCACTCGATCCCCAGCCAGCGCAGGTCGCCGACCATGCTCTCCCAGAATTCGGCGCGTGAGCGTTGCGGGTCGAGGTCTTCGTTGCGCAGCACCAGCGTGCCGCCCGGTTGCTGGGCGCGCTCGGCCGCGATCCAGAACGTGCGTGCGTGGCCCAGGTGCAGCTCGCCGGTGGGCGAAGGCGCCAGCCGTCCGCGATAGCGACGCGCGTCCACGCCGGTAGTGTAGCGGCTCGCCGGAATTGCTTATCGCGGAATCGCGCCTCCGTGCCGCATCGCGGCAGCGGCGCCGCGTGGTATTCTGTCCGCCCATTTTGGTGCGGTCGAGGAGGATGCTATGTCCGTATCGCGCCGGGATTTTCTTGCTACCGCGGCCCTGGGTTCGCTCGCGCTGGGAGTGGAAGCGCAGACGGCGCCTCCGCAGACACCGGCCGCAAGCGGCTCCGGCCGCGGCAAGATTCCCATCCTGGTCTCCAGCGCCAACGGCTTCAACGGCATTGATACCGGGTACGAGATGCTGCGCCGCGGGCACGACACCCTCGACGCCGCCATCGCCGTCGGCAAAGTTCAGGAAGACGATCCCAACGACACCAGCGTGGGGCTCGGTGGCCTGCCCAACGAGGATGGCGTGGTCGAGCTCGACTCGTCGTGCATGCACGGCCCGACGCGCCGCGCCGGCTCCGTGGGCGCAGTGCGCAACATCAAGAACGTGGCGCTGCTGGCGCAGGCGGTCATGCAGCACACCGGGCACGTCATGCTGGTGGGCGAAGGCGCCGAGCGTTTCGCGGTCGCCATGGGCTTCCAGCGCGAAAACCTCCTCACCGAGCGCTCCCGCCAGACCTGGATGTTGTGGAAGGAATTCCACTCCGAGCAGGACTGGTGGGGTCCCGGACTCGGCGATCCCACCTGGAAGCCCCCGGCGGAGAGCGGCGCGCCGCGCGCGAGTCTCTACAAGCAGCAGATGCTGCGCCTCCAGGAACTCGCGGAGAAGCTGAAGATCGATCCCGAATATCGCGCCGCCGCCATCGATGCTGTGCTCTTTCCGCCCCACGGCACCTGCCACTGCTCGGCGCTGAACGAGAAGGGCGAAATCTCCGGCATGACCACCACCAGCGGCCTGGCCTGGAAGCTCGCCGGGCGCTGCGGCGATACCCCCATTGTCGGCGCCGGCTGCTACACCGACCAGGACGTGGGTTCGGCAGGCGCCACCGGTTCGGGCGAAGAGAACATCAAGGTCGCGGGCGCCCACACCATCGTCGAAAACCTGCGCCACGGCATGGAGCCGCGCGAAGCCGGCCTCGATGCCCTGAAACGCATCGCGCGCAACTTCAACAACGACATGTCGCGCCTGCGCTACGTCTCGATGAATTACTACATCCTGCGCAAGGACGGCGCCTACGCCGGCGTCACCCTGTGGAGCGGCGCGCCCGAGCGCCCGGCGCGCTTCTCGGTCCACGACGGCGCCAAGCGCCTGGAGAATTGCTTCCCCCTCTACCAGGGTTCGGCGCTGTCCTATCCGCCGCGTTCGGAGGCGATGCAGGAGCAGATGCGGCGGCGGCAGCAGCAGCAACCGCAGCAACCGCCGCCACCACGCTGACCGCGCGCGCAGTGCCAGGCCCGGCGCCACCGCCGGGCTTTTCTGGTGTCAGACGCGCCGCGCCCTCGCGCTCCCGCACGCGAAGAAAACGTGAACCCGGCGCCGGGGAAGCAGCGGTCTTTTGGGGTTTCCAAGCTGCCCGCTGCGGCATATACTCCGCCTTCTGCAGTACCAGTCAAAACCTCACCCGCCACGCGAGGTATGACCCTGCCCGATAGGAGTGTCTATGAAGCGAATCGCATTGTTACTGATCGTGCTGCTGGCCGCCATGTCGGCGGCCGCGGAAGTCAAGCTGCTCCGTCATCCTAGCTACCACAACGGCAAGGTGGCATTCAGCTACCTGGGCGACATCTGGACGGCGAACGAAGACGGGTCGAACATCCAGCGCCTCACCGTGCACACCGCGCGCGACATCTACCCGCGCTTTTCGCCCGACGGCAAGTGGATCGCCTTCTCCTCGAACCGTTATGGCAACAACGACGTGTTCGTGATTCCCGCCACCGGCGGGGCGGCCCGGCAGTTGACCTTCAACTCGTCCCCCGACAACGTGGTCGGCTGGACCCCGGATTCCAGGCAGGTGATCTTCAGTTCGGCGCGCGGCCTGCTCTATCCCGGCGTCGCCAACCTCTACCAGGTTGCGGTGGACGGCGGCCTGGAGCAGCCCATGCCCACCGACTGGGGCTACTCGGGCAGCTTCTCGCCCGACGGTTCCAAGTTCGCCTTCAACCGCCACCCCGCGGTGTGGTCGCGCCAGCACTATCGCGGCAGCTACGCCGCCGACCTGTGGCTGATGGACGTCAAGGCGCAGAAGTACACGCACATCGCCGACGAGCAGTACAAGGGCAACTACTTCTGGCCGATGTATGCCGCCGGCGGCGACATCTACTTCGTTTCCGACCGCCTGCCCAACGAGCCGGTGAAGCCGGGTTCGGCGGAGGTCATGAAGAGCGTCAACAACATCTGGAAGATCTCCGCCAACGGCGGCAAGCCGGTGCAGGTGACGCACCATACCGACGGCCGCCTGTATTTCCCCTCCATCTCCGCCGACGGCAAGATCATCGTCTACGAAGAAAACTTCGGCCTGTGGAAACTCGATACCGCCAGCGGCAAGACGCAGGAGATCAAGATCAACATCGCCTCCGACGACAAGGAGAACGAGATTGAGACCGTGACCGTGCGCGGCGAGACCGAGGGCTACGATCTCTCGCCCAGCAGCCGCCGCGCCGCCGTCTCCGCCCACGGCGAAATCTTCACCGTCGCCACCGAGCGCGGCGACATCCAGCGGGTGACGGAATCCTTCGCCCGCGACTCCAACCCCACCTGGTCGCCCGACGGCAAGTGGATCGCCTTCGTCTCCGACCAGTCGGGGCAGGACGAGGTCTGGATCGCGCACGAAAACGGTACCGGCCCGAAGAAGCTGACCGAGGGCGGCATCACCGAAAAGCGCGCCATCGTCTGGGCGCCCGACTCCAAGTCGTTCCTCTACACCGCCTCCGATCACAAGCTCTACCGCCTGGACACCGAGACCGGGAAGGCGGCCGTCATCGTCAAGGGTGAGGCCGGCGACATCGTCACGCCGCGCTTCTCCCCCGACGCCAAGTGGATTGCCTACTCCACCCTCGACGGCCTGCTGCGCCCGCACGTGTACATCATGCCGGCCGCCGGGGGCGACGCGCACCACGTCGGCTCCGAGGACGACATGTTCGCCGTAACCGGCCCCGTGTGGACGCCCGACGGCAAGCACCTGCTCTTCCTCGCCGGCGTGACCCAGCAGGGCAGCGCCACCCTGGCGCGGCCCAACAACATCCAGCTCTACAGCGTCTCGCTGCAGAAGGAAGAAAAGAGTCCTACCGACCGCGGCATTGATGACGAAGAAGAAGCCCAGGCGGCCGAGCGGCAGAACCGCGGACGGCCCGGCGCCGGGGCTGCCGGCGGCGGACCTCCTCCGGCGCCCGAGGTGAAGATTGACTTCGAGGGCATCCTGCGGCGCTCGCGCCAGGTGACGCGCAACGTCGGCAACGTGGCCAGTGTCGCGGTCTCGCCCGACAGCCGCACCTACGCGTTCGTCGCCACGGCGACCGAGGGTGGCGCGTCCATCTACACCATCCAGGACGACGGCTCGCAACTCAGCCGCATCGTGCAGGCGGCGCCGGCCGGCGGTGGCGGCGAAGAGACGCCGCCCCCGGGCGGCGGCTTTGGGCGCGGCTTCTACAGCAACCTGAAGTTCTCGCGCGACGGCCGCACCCTGTACTTCCTCGAGGGCAGCGCGCTGAATGCGGTGGACATCGGTGGTGGCGGTGGTGGTGGCGGCGGTGCTCCTGCGGCCGCGGCGGCGGGCGGCCCCGGTGGCCGCGGCGCGGCTGCAGGCGCGGCTGCCGTGACCTCTGCTCCCCGTACCCCGCGGCGCATCAACTTCACCGTCCGGGTCGACGTGGACCATCACCAAGAGCGCGCCGAGGTCTTCAACGAAGGCTGGCGCATCATGAAGAACCGGTTCTACGACGCCAACATGCACGGGGCCGACTGGAACAAGGCCAAGGTCACCTATGAGCCCATGCTGCAGTACGTCGCCGACCAGGACCAGCTGCACGACCTGATGATGACCATGATCGGCGAAATCAACTCCTCGCACACCGGCGTCAGCGCCGGAGGTCCGGGCGGAGGCCCGGGCGGCGAAGCGGGCGACCGCATCCAGACCCGGTATCCCGGCTTCGAGATGAAACCCGATGATTCCGGCTACTACCGCGTCAGCTACGTCTACCACGATGGCCCGGCGGACAAGGACTACGTCCACCTCAGCGTCGGCGACTACATCCTGGCCATTGACGGCCATCCGCTGAAGTCAGGCGACAACTACTGGAAGTACCTCAACGCGCTGCGCGGCCAGAAGTTTGAGTTCACCGCGAACTCTAAGCCCACGGCCGAAGGCGCGTGGCGTACCAAGGTGGAGCCGGTCAGCGCCCAGCAGTACGGCACCGAGCAATACGAGAAGTGGGTGACCGACCGCCGCGCCATGGTGGACAAGCTCTCCGGGGGCGAAATCGCCTACGTCCACATCCGCTCCATGGACGAGCCGTCGTTGCGCCGCTTCCAGAAGGAGTTCGCGCAGTACCACGACAAGAAGGCGCTGATCATCGACCAGCGCTTCAACCCCGGCGGGGGCATCGACCAGGAGCTGCTGGAGATCCTCGGCCAGCACCAGTACCAGAAGACGCGCGGCCGCGACTCGGTCTTCATCACCCGCCCGCAGCAGGGCTTCTTTGGCCCCATGGTGGTGATGGAAAACGAGCGCTCCACCAGCGACGCCGAGGTCTTCCCCGACGGCTTCCGCACCCTGGGGCTGGGCAAGGTGGTGGGCGTGACCACGTATGGCGCGGTCATCGGCACCGGTTCCTACCGGCTGCTCGACGGCTCCACCATTCGCACCCCCGGGACCGGGCTGTACAACGTGAAGGGCTACAACCTGGAGAACTACGGCGTGCCGCCCGACGTGTACATCGACAACACGCCGGCGGACTTTATCGCCGGGCGCGACGCGCAGCTGGAGAAAGCGGTGGAGGTACTGAAGCAGGACTTGCAGCAGCAGCGCCGTCCGGCCGCGATGTCCAGCGGCCAGGGACAAGGCCACTAACGCCCCGCACTACCGTAGAGCCCGGTCGCCCCGCGACCGGGCTCTTTTTTGCGTCCCGGGGGCCCCCTCCCCCTCGGGTTGATCTGACCGATCTGGCGATCTACAAGGACTTAGCGGCGGAGATCTGACCGAGGGTCTGGCCCAATCTGGGAGTCGCGGGTACCCCCCCGGGGGGGGGTGGTTTATTGTTTTCAATGATCTACGAAGATTTTCCGCGGAGATTCTTGGATCGCAAGGAGTTACACGGAAAATATTGATTCCCCAGGACTTACGACCGGCGGTTGCCGGCGGGGCAGCCGAAGGACAGGATAGAAGCCGGGGCCATGCCGTGTCAACACCTATAGTGGTCGTGAAATCAAGTACATAATCTTTAAGATATACAAACTGCGGCAGGGTGTGGGGCACCCGGCGAGTTGATCCCACACGAGCAAAACCGGCTCGTGTGGGGCACCCGGTGAGTGTATAGAGTGACCCCGGTGTGGGGTGTCGCGGTGGTCAGACAATGAAAATGCCGCGCACTCCCGCGTTACACTTAGACAGAAACGCACCGCAGAGTCTGATGAGCGTCATTGCCGCATGTTCGCTTATGGACGGCATCATAATGGGTGCCGACTGTCGAGTCACGTTTCGAGAGCCGGGCCGTGAGGACATTTACATCGACAATTGCTTGAAGCTCTTCGTGGTCGGCGGATCTACCGTCATCGGCTTTGTGGGTTCTCTGCACACGGCATCCCAGCTTCTTAGGACGCTGTTCAAGCAGGTCCCGAATCATCGTAACGATCCGGTGAGCCTCTACCAGTGGCTCCCGCGCCTTTTCCGCTACGAATACGCAAAGGTGAAACCGCCGAATCTGCCCGTGAGCTTTCTGATTGGTTCAACGATTCCAGGCCACGGGAACATCATCGAACGCCAAGCAGTCGTCGATCTGGCGAACTACATGTTTTTCTCACCAGATCGGAAGGTGAAGGCGAATTGGTGTGATACGAAGCTGGTTCGGCTCCTGTCCGCCCCAGCCGAGGCGACACTCATCGGCATCGATACGCCTTTCAACCTCCTGTACCGCCTCGAATCACCTGAGTTCAAGCCGCGGTCGTATATGCCCCTACGCTACGTCGCGATCGGGTCGGGTGAAAAGCTCAAAGACAAGATTGAAGGTCTCCGCGATATGATTTTCGCGAGTGACGTCGGCAATTGCCACATGGAAGCGATGTGGCTCGGAACGGCGATGGAAAGCTTTTTGAAGCAGGTGGATGAAAAGACCGTTGGTGGTCTGTTCCCGATGATGAAGCTCGAATATGGAGGCGTTCGCTGGCTTGGGCAAAGCAGTAAAGGGCACTTTCCAGGGGGTTACGATATCAAGCTCGAACCGACGGCGTACGGGTCCTGGATACAGAAGAACCTCGTGACCGGGAAGGAAATCCCACTAGTGCCCCCGTGGGACGTCAAACTACCGGCGGAAAGCATGAAGTTTGACGACGTTCGGTACGGAATCTTCGGCTAACACTGACCTGCCGGGCGCCCCACACGAGCTGGTTTTGCTCGTGTGGGCGAGGTAATCGAGCGCCTTTGACTTCGCTCAATGCCCACGCAGCATGAGAACGACCTGGAGCACGCCGATGAGAATGACGACGATGCCCAACCCGAGATTGACTCTCGCAAGGAACGTGCTCGACCTGTCCAGACGAATGACGGCCTTACTGAGCAGCATCAGCGCCGGCACGATTCGCCGGTCGGTGTGCCCACCACCCACCCACTGCTCGCCCTTGTTCTCAAGATCGGTGACTGCCCGTTCCAGGTCGTCCATCTCGCTCCTTCACTTACTTGCCGACAACATGAGACCACAATCGGAGGTCACAATGAAATGACCTCGTGCCGCGTGCCGCACACGGGCAAAGCCGGCTCGTGTGGGGCACCCGCTACACATTTTCGTGGGGGTAGGGATCCTTCGACTCGGTGCTCAGTCGCATGCGCTCCTTCGCGCTCGCTCAGGATGACACCCCAACTGGCGGTTGCCGTGGGTCAGTTGTCAGTGGCGAATTGCCGAAGTGCGGAATTGGGGGCAGTGAGTAGCCCATTCCCAGACGAGCAAAGGCGGCTCGTCTGGGGCACCCCACGAATTGTTCCCAGACGAGCAAGACCGGCTCGGGTGGGGCACCCGGCCGCAGTTGTCAATTGCCCGGGGCCGGTGGGTTGTGGCGGAAAAGGGACAAGCGGCACTGCGGCGCCGGCGGGGCAGGGATCCTTCGACTCGGTGCTCAGTCGCATGCGCTCCCTCGCGCTTCGCTCAGGATGACACTCCGGGGGGTGTCTCGGAGGCAGGCCTGAAGGCCTGCGCCACCCAACTGGCAGTTGCCAGTTGTCAGTTGTCGGTTGCCAGTAAAAACCGGGGGCCGGTGCTTCCGGCGGACGCGGACGAAGGCGTCCGCGCCACGTGGTGGTCCACTCCCACACGAGCAAAAGCGGCTCGTGTGGGGCGCCCGGCCCGAGCAGCGCTCTAGGCAGCGTGCGGGATTGCCGGGGTTGCCGCGGGAGCGAACTCGGCGTCGGCGGCGCGTCCCAACTGCACCAGCAGCGAAGCCTGTGCCAGGGCTGCCCAGCCGGAGAAGTAGCCCAGGGTGCAGTAGGCGCACACGCACAACACCAGGAACAGCCACACGAACATCACACCGCACCACAGCACCTGGAAATAATGGCGGGCGGTGAAGCGGAGGATGGCAACGATCTGAAATGCGCTTTTCAGGGAATTGGTGCGGAACAAGCGGGCGATCGCCACCATGGTCAGAGGAGGTATCCCAAAAAACACCCACAACGTCCCCACAGACACCACCCAGTCACCGAGGTTCAACAGACTTTGCGCCGGGCCGACCACCACGTACGGGATTCCCGCCATGACGAACCAGGCGTAGGCGGTCACGATGACCTTCAGCCACAGGAAGAAGCCGCGCTTGAGCAGCACCATGTGCCAGTTGAAGTCGATGGGAGCTTGCGGATCAGGGCCGCGCAGGTGCTCGAGCACAAAGTCGATCATGCCGTAGATGCGGAAGGCAGGAACGATGAGGATGGAGATGAGGGCATTGCCCACCAGTCCCCACATGACGGAACGGCGCTGGGTGAGCTGCCTGGGGACGTTCCAGGCTTCACGATAGGAAATGGTCACGGTGACCTCCTGGTCAGATTGCGGGCGCAGACGGCGGGGGAATACGAGCCCCGCGCGGAGGCGCGCCGGTCGCGGTCGGATCGGCGAACGATGGGCACAGCGACCGCAGATTGCGGTGACGGGTGTCACCGGAGAATGTGAGGGGAACTGGCGCGGCTTTCGGGGAGTTCAGAGGCCGGGTGCCCCCCACGAGCCGGTTTTGCTCGGGTGAGATTAAGTCGCAGTCGCCGCCTGCGGCGTCCGTCGCGCCGGGAAAACCGTCTGGAGGGCGAGCGGGCCTGCTTCCCTGAACGCATTAATGACGGAAGCTGCTCCGCCGCGAGTCTTCCGGATGCGTCACCAGTCCGCGCTTGTAGTGCGGCACGGGACGAGTCTACTCCCACACGAGCAAAACCGGCTTGTGGGGGGCACCCGCGCACCCCAGTTGTCAGTTGCCAGTTGCCAGAAAAAGCGAAAACCCAGATCCCTCGCTGCGCTCGGGATGACAACCCAAGGGAGGCGGTAGGGATCCTTCGACTTGCGCTCGGGAGCAGTTGTCAGTTGCCAGTGGCCGAATTGCCGAATTGCCGAAGTGCGGAATTGCCGAATTGAGGGCAGTTTGGTGGAAAGGCGACGCGCGGCGGGGCGGTGCCAGCGGAGTAGGGATCCTTCGCTGGCGCTCGGTCGCGTGCGCTCCCTCGCGCTTCGCTCAGGATGACATTACTGGGGGTGTCTCTGATGCAGGCCTGAAGGCCTGCGCCACCCGGTTGTGCCTCGGGCTGATCAATGGGGTCGTGGGGGTCGCAAGCCGCGCAGCAGATCGGCGAGGTCGTGTTTCATCAACGAGACCTGATCCCCCACATCAGCCAGCATCGCGGCTCGTTCATTCATCAATTCAACGTCGAGGTCCTTGTCGGCCGCGTTGGTGCTGGTGAGCAGCGCGACCCTCCGCTGCCACCGAGGAGAATCCGCGGGACCGATGCGACCTGCCGCCACCCATCCTGCCAACATCTGCTCCTTGCGGCTGGCCGGGGAAGCTGCTCCTGCGGGAACACTGTTGAGATAGGCCCAGATGTCGTCCGGGTAGTGGCTGTGCGGCTCCTCCGGCTGGCCGAGAAAGGCCGCCAACATGTTAGGAAGAACCCATGCCGGCCGCTGCCCGCCATGTACCTGCCGGAGGCTGCGGAGGGAAAACAGAGTAGAAACCCCGCCGGCAGCGAAGCCGACGACGTTGCCCGCACTGGAAGTGGACTTGCTGAACTGCAGGAGACCACTGACAATGCCGAGTCCCGTGCCCGCCGCGAGGACAGCGAGATTGGTGCTGCCGATGGCCCGGTCCCGTTTGTAGCGCCACAAACTGCGCAGCTCCACCGTTTGCTCCCGCTCGTAATCGATTTCGGCGGCGACGGAATCTACATCGAGAGCTGCCGCGATGACGGCGTCGGTGATCTGCTGGCGCAGCGACAGCTCTTCCAGCGACAGAGCAGGTGCGGCACCGGCTCCCCTGGCAGCAGCTAACGAGGAGAGCTTCTCGACGTCCGATTCGACGCCGATGATGCGGGCCATCTGCCAGGCGTTGGGAGGAAGCTGGGAGCGCTCTCCTTCACTGCTCTGGGTATCAGCCAAGCGGGGATTAGCCGCAGTGGCGACCAGGTGGCTTTCCTGGGCTGGGCAGGTGGGGAACAGGACGAAGAGAAGTCCGGAAACGGCCAGAGCACAGGGGATCATGGATTTTGGGACTCGCATAGCGACCGTCGTCTCCTTATTGGTTTCCACAGGCGGGTGGCCCGTGTGGCTGCGCCCTCAGGCACCATCTCGCCCGGCGGGGCGGGGGGCCACACGTGCGCGCACGGGTGGGATTCTATCCTCTGGTGCCAGCCGTGCGCAGCGCCACCCAGTTGGCAGTTGCCAGAAAAAGCGAAAACCCAGATCCCTCGCTCTGTCACCCCATCAAGCCAAACCCGGGCTCGATGGGGACCCCGGCGCGCTCGGGATGACAACCCAAGGGAGGGGGTAGGGATCCTTCGACTCGTGCTCGGTCGCATGCGCTTCCTCGCGCTCGCTCAGGATGACAATCCGGGGGGTGTCTCGGATGCAGGCCTGAAGGCCTGCGCCACCCGGCAGTGTCAGTTGCCAGTTGCCAGTGAAATAGGGGGCCGGTGCTTCCTGCGGACGCGGACGAGGGCGTCCGCGCCACGTGGGCGTGGTTTAGGCGAAGGCGAAATGCATAGATCCTTCGGGTGCAAAACAGGCACCCTCAGGATGACGGGGCATTCTGGTGGGGGTAGGGATCCTTCGACTTGCGCTCAGTCGCACGCGCTTCCTCGCGCTCGCTCAGGATGACAATCCAGTTGGCGGTTGCTAGTTGCCAGTTGTCAGCGGCGCATTGCCGAATTGCCGAAGTGCGGAATTGCCGAATTGGCCAGTCGCCGGCGCAACGCGAAACTCGAAACTTGAAACTCGAAACTGACTTACTGCGGGCGTGGGGCGTAGTAGCCGGCGCGGGCCTGCACTTTGAGGTCGCGGTTGACGGGGCGGATTTCGACGTGGCGGAAGCGGCCGTCGCGGACGTTGTCGGCGGGGGTGTAGCCGGCCATGTCCTGGGTGCGCAATTCGGCGGCAATCTGGTCGAAGGCGTCGCGCAGTTTCTTCTGGTTGTTCCCCACCTCGATCATGCGGCCGCCAGTCTGCTCGGTGAGCTGGCGCATCTGGCGGTCGCCGCCGTAGCCGCCGCCGTAGAAGCCGCGGTCGGCGATGAGCAGCACGTAGCAGATGGCGTCGGCCTTCTGCGCCGCCTCGATGGCCTCGCGGATGGAAAGGCGGCTGCCCTGGTCTTCGCCGTCGGTGAGGATGACCATGGCCTTGCGCCCCACCTCGCGCCCGAGCTTTTCATCGGCGGCGAGATAGACGGCGTCGTAGAGCAGGGTGCCGCGCGGCCGCGCATTCGGAATCGGGCCGCCGCCCAGGCCGGGAATCCCGCCGAAGTTGCCGCCACCGTTGATGCGGGTGCGATCGAGGGCGTGCGCCAGCTCCCGCGTCGAGGCGGTGAAGTCCTGGAGCAGGTCGACGTTCACGTCGAAGCCGATGACGAAGGCCAGGTCCTTGTCGCGGATGACGTCGCGCAGAAAGGCCGCGCCCACCTCCTTCTCCATGGGCAGGACCCGCTCCTGGCTGACGCTGGTGTCGATGAGGATGCCGAGGGTGAGCGGCTGGTTGGTTTCAGCGTTGAAGTAGCGGATCTTCTGCGGCTTGCCTTCCTCGAAAATCTGGAAGTCGTCGCGGGTGAGGGCCGGGACCAGCGCCCCGCGCCGATCCTTCACATTGAAAAACAGGTTGACGACGTTGACGTCGACCCGCAGGGTGGTGACCGCCTGGTCGTCGTCGGGGGTGGGGCGCTGCGGGTTCTGCGGCGCCGGGGCAGGCGGGTTCTGGGCGAACGCGGTGAGACACACCGCCGCCGTCAGAATCACCGCGATGGTAAGGTTGCGGTGCGAGAGCATGATGCCGCGGCCGCTAAACCGCTATAATTTTGGATGCAAAAGCTGTCTCTAACTATACAAGGAATGCAGGGCGGCGGCGTTCTTGCAGCAGAGGAGCCATGAAGCGTTGGGTTGTCACCTTCGTGCTGGCGTGGATAGCGCTGGCGCTGCCGGCGCAGCAAACGCCGCAGAAGCCGGCGCCGGTGCCGGACGCGCCGTCGTCTACGCGGCCCACGCCGTTTCCGCCGGCCACTCCGGGGGCCACGGCGCCGCGTCCCGCGCCTGATTCCTCTTCGGCGCCTTCAACGTCTACCGCGCCGCCTGCCGACACCACAGCGCCGGCGCCACCGATGCCGTCGCCGACGGTGCAGCCGGCCACGGGAGCGTCGCGTTCGACCGACCAGAGCCGCGAGGAGCTGTTCACGCTGGTCAAGCGCGTCAACTTCGTGGTGGTGCCGGTCACGGTGAAAGACGCCAACGGCCGCCTGGTGGACGGCCTGCTGCGCCACGACTTCGCCATCTTCGAGGACGGCGAGCCGCAGGACGTGCAGCTGTTCACCAGCGATCCCTTCCCGCTCTCGGCCGCCATCGTGGTCGACACCGGGATGCCCGACAACGTGCTGCAGCGCGTGCAGGAGACGCTGCCGGCGCTGGCCGGCGCCTTCAGTCCCTACGACGAGATCGCCATCTACACTTACGGCACCTCGGTGGAGCAGGTGGGGGATTTCACCAGCTCGCCGGAGCAGATCACGGCCAACATCCGCCACCTGGCGGAAGGGGGGATTCCCGGAGCCATGCGCAAGCGCCGCCAGGGCGGCGAGAGCACGGTGCCGTTTGCCGGGGGGCCGCTGAATTCGTCGCCCACGGTGAATGGGCGCCCGGTGGACCCGAACGTGGCCACCGTGCCCATCGTGCAGACGCCGGCGCGGGTGCTGAACGATGCCGTGCTGCGGGCGGCCAAGGACCTTGCGCGGCGCGAGCGCACGCGCCGCCGCCTGCTCTTCGTCATCACCGACGGCCGCGAGGCGCGCTCCAGCGCCCGCTACCAGGACGTGCTCAAGGTCCTGCTTTCGAGCGACATCACGGTGTACGGCCTGGGGGTGGGGTCGGGGGCGATTCCCGTCTACAAGACGCTGCAGCGCACGCATATCCCCCTCTGCCCACCGGCGAGGTGCTGCCGAAATACGCCTCGGCCACCGGGGGCGCGATGCTGGATGCCTTCGAGCGCAAGTCCATCGAGGATGCGTACGTGCGCGCCACCCTGGAGGCACGCAACCAGTACACGCTGGGGTACACCACGCGGGCCACCGGCGCCACCAACTATCGCGAGATCGACGTGCACGTGCACCGGCCCAACCTGAAGGTGACGGCCAAGACCGGCTACTACCCGCTGCCGCCGGAGAAGCCCGCGCCCGCCGGCGAGCCCAAGCCGTAGCCCTTGGGAGCGCGCGTCCGCCGGAAAGGCGGCTGGACGCGGGGTGCGGATGTGGTATAAATCCCCAGCCTTTCCAGCAAGTTCCGCGGTTGGGCAGTGGCGCCGCGTCGGGCGAGGGTTGGTGTGAGCTTTATCAATTTTGCGGCCCGAGAGATCAACTGCAAGATCGTCTATTACGGCGCCGGCCTGGGCGGCAAGACGACCAATCTGCAGTACATCTTCGACAAGACCGGCGAGCAGCAGAAGAGCAAGATGATCTCGCTGGCCACCGAGACCGACCGCACCCTCTTCTTCGACTTCCTGCCCCTCGACCTGGGCACGGTGCGCGGCTTCAAGACCCGCTTCCACCTCTACACCGTCCCCGGACAGGTGTTCTACGACGCCAGCCGCAAGCTCATCCTGCGCGGCGTGGATGGCGTGGTGTTTGTCGCCGATTCGCAGGAAGACCGCATGGACGCCAACATCGAGGCGATCGACAACCTGCAGGACAACCTGAAGGAACACGGCTACGACTTCAACAAGGTCCCCTACGTGTTGCAGCTCAACAAGCGCGACCTGCCCAACATCCTGCCGGTGGACGACCTGAAGAAGGAGCTGGTGAAGCGCGGCGAGCCGGTCTTCGAGGCGGTCGCCTTCCAGGGCCCCGGGGTCTTCGAGACGCTGAAGGAAGTCGCGCGCCAGGTGCTGGTGGAGCTGAAGAAAGGCTGAGTTCCTCAGCAGCATCCCAACAAGAAGAAGTTTCGAGTTTCGGGCAAGAGCTGAGAAAAGCAGTTGGCAGCTGCCAGTTGCCAGACCTTCGACTCGCGCTCCGACTCAGTACATTTCCACGCCGCCACGGTCCTTGATGCGGATCAATTCGTCGATGGAGCGCCCGTTTTTGTAGCGGCGAATGAGACCGTGGGCAGTACCGTTCTTAGTGCGGCGAGGGACTTTCCGGGGCTGCGGAGACGGTGCCGATGCGCTCGCCGAGGTCGTCGCGCACGATAAAGCGCACTCTGGCGGTATGGGGCGGGACTTCGACCACGTTGGAGTAGGCAAAACCACCGCGGCGCAGGCGCTCCAGTTCGGGCGCGCTGGGATGGAGATCGAGCTGCTGGGTCAGGTCCGCCAGGACCTTGCCGGTCGCGTCGAGAGCGGCGGCCACGATGGTGAGCTGGATGTGGTTGTGGTCGGCCTCATCCACCGTCAGGGCCCCCACACTGATGCCCAGCCGGAACGGTTGGCGGGGGCCCTCGCCGGGCTGTGGTCCGGCGGGAAGGGCAGCGTTACCGGCCAGCGGGGCTGAGGTTGCCTCGCCTGTCCAGCGCACGCTGAGGGGAAGTCCGCGGGCCTCGAGCGGCATGGCAAACGCCTGCGCGATGTCGCGCTTGCGCCGCTCGACGGGGTCACCGTTCGTGGTGCCGGCGAAGTAGCCGCTGCGGGCCCGGACCTGCAGATCGGCGCCGCGGACCTTAACGTCAATCTTGCGCCAGCGGGTGATCGCGGGGGAACGCGTGTAATAGCTCAGCAGGTAGTACTGGGAGCCGTAATCCAGAGCCTTGCGGAAGCAGAGGTCGGGATCTTTGCGCAGCAGGCAGTAATCGCCGCCGGTGCGCTGCGCAATGTCCATGAAGTTCTGGACGATTTGCAGCTGGCTCGCTACCTGCAGCAAGGCTTTATTACCTGGATGTGAAAATTGTGGGCTCGAATATCCCGGGTTGCCGGTTTCCAGGACCGCGTCAATGGGATAGACCACGATGCCGGCCGTGCTCAATTGCTTCATGGTCTGGATGTATTCTTCCACGATTTCAAGATTGCGCACGTTCATGGAGTAGGGCAGGACGAGGCCGCCGGTGGCCCACACCAGGGACTTCATGCCACGCACCGCCGAGAGCGCGCGCGCCAACTGCTGGAGTTCGGAGAACGTCGCCTGCAGCAGGAATCGCGAGAGCTGTTGCTCATAGCGCGCGCCGGTCGCAGAGCCGGTAATGAACTCCTGTTCCATGGCCGCATATTCCCGGGCGATGTCAATCTGCTGGGAGAGGGCGCCGCTGTTCTCCGCCTGCACCTGGTTGTCGAGCGCCGGATCGTGCAGGAAGTTGCTCTTGAGGCGCTGCAGGACGTTCACCAGGACCTGAGGGTCGCTGGTGAAATCATGGAGGACCCGCAGGCCGCTGGGATGCAGGACCACCAACATGGCGGGGCGGTCGCCGCGGAAGTCGCGCTGCAAATATTCCAACAGCCGCTTCTTGGTAGCTTCCTGGTAGAAGTAGGGCGTATTAATCTGGTCCAGCAGAATCACGACCATGGCCACCGGGCCTTCGGACGCGACCTCGTTGGTGAAGACGCCCGGTGGCGACGCCACCGCCTTCACTGCCGGGCTTACGCCGTGAATCTCCTCGAAGGAAGCCAGCGGCTTCCGCAGTCCGTCCTCTTCGATGGTGAAGTCGTCCTTGCTGAGGCCCGTCACCGGCTCATCCAGCCAGCCCTTAAAACGCAGCTGCTCCGCCGGGCTGTGGCGACGCAGGACGACGACCGGCACCGTCACCAACTCGGTCCTCGCGGTGAACTTGGGGAGGGAATGCGGAGGCGGGCCCGGCTGCGCCAGCAGGGCCGTCGAACTTGCCGCGAGCAGGCACGCCAACAGGACGGCAGTCAGTTTGCAGACAGGCATGTCTCCCCGTGTTCGGAAGCGGGGCCCTTGAATGCCAGGTAGTTGCAAGGGGAAGTCTACAGCGGTTTCCCGGCAGTTGTCAGTTGCCGGTTGTCAGTTCCCAGAAAACCTAGATCCCTCGCTGCGCTCGGGATGACAACCCAAGAGAGGAGGTAGGGATGCTTCGACTCGCGCTCAGTCGCATGCGACCACCCCAGCAAGCCAAAACCAGGCTCGCTGGGGACCCCGGCTGCGCTCCCTCGCGCTCGCTCAGGATGACATTCCGGGGGGGGCTCCGATTGCCGAATTGCCGAAGTGCGGAATTGCCGAATTGAGGCGAAGACGAATACATAGACCCTTCGGGCGCAAAACAGGCACCCTCAGGGTGACGGAGAGAGAGACCTGCGGACGCGGACGAGGGCGTCCGCGCCACGTGGGCACGGGTCTACTCCCGCGCTAGTCCAGCTACTTTGCCCGGAAGGTGCGCAGCATCTGCTCGAAGGTTGGGCGCAGGCGGTTGTAGTCCTGCTCCGGGGCGATGAAGACGAGCGAGAGTAGTTCGCCGCGGCTGTTGGGGAGAGCCACCAGCCAATCGCGCTCGCGTTGCGCGGCGCCTCCCTGGGCTTTGAGCGGCGACGGCCCCACCATCTCCACCGACTTGCCGGCCACGCCGTTCACGCGGATGTTCTCGTCGTGCCCGATGACGCGCAGCTCGGGATTCGACTGGCGCAGCGACTGCTCCAGTTCGTGGAAGCCGCCATCGAGGTCGCGCGCCTCCGGCTGAAAGCCGCTGATCACCACCCCGTAGGCGACGGCGTCTTCCCCCACCCCGCCGGGAGGCGCGATGGTCACGGCCGAGGAAGCGTCGCCGTACACCTGCCAGTCCGCGGGATACCCGATGGTGTAGCTCTGGTGGTTCATCTGCTTGAACTGCGTGGGCACGCTCTCGGTGGCGGGAGCGGCGGCGCTGCCGCTGGCGTCGGACAGCTTGCCCTGTTTCTGCAGGGCGGCGATCTGCTCCGCGGTGTAGGGCTGGCGCTGCATCGCCGTCTGCTTGGCCTGGGCGAACTGGCCGGTCGCGGTGTTGAAGGAACGCGGCGGCAGCGTTTGGGTCAATTGACTGACCGCGAGCGCGCGATTGCCGGGGTCCGGATGGTCGCTCAGAAACTGCGGCCCACGCGCCCCGCCTTCCGCCTCCAGCTTGTGGAAGAAGTCAGCCATGGCTTGCGGGTTGTAGCCCGCCAGGTACATGATGCGCGCCCCCACCGCGTCAGCTTCCGCCTCGGCCGCGCGCGAGTTGTGGAGCAGCGCGCCGGTGGCCAGCAGTTGCGCCCCCATCTGCGCCAGCTGTCCGCCCATGCCGCGGCCCAGCAGCGCTCCCAGGACGCTCAGTCCCAGCTGCGCCTTCATCTGGTTGCTGGCCAGTTCGGCGCCGTGCCGCATGTAGACGTGCCCCATCTCGTGGGCGATGACGCCGGCCAGCTGGGCTTCGTTGTCGGCCGCCTGCACCGTGCCCAGGTTCACGAATACCGGTCCACCCGGCAGCGCGAAAGCGTTGATCTCTTTCTGGTTGACGAGGTGGAATTGGTACTCAAAACGCGGCTCGGGCACGTATTGCACCAGGCTCTGCCCCAGCCGCCGGACGTATTGCGCCACCGGGTCGGAATCGGCGACCAGGGGATACTGCTGGCGCGCCTGCTGCGCCGCCTGCTGCCCGAGCGCGACGTCCTGGTCGCGCGACATGAAGATGGTGGAGTGCGGCGGCGGGAAGGTGACGCCGGCCACGGCCGCCCACAGCGCGGTCGCGGTCAACACGGCCGCCAGGATGGCGGCGGTCAACGGCACGCGGGCAGCGCGGGCCCAGCCCGCGCCGGGCTGCTTCGCCGACCCGAATTTGCCTTGCATGCTTCCTCCCTGCGCCAGGTAGCGCAATTTTCGTGACCCCTAGTTTGGCACAACCTGTAAACCCCGGGCTGGGTCGTTTAGATGCGGCCGGCTAGATGCGGCCGGCCCGGGGCGGCTGCGGAGGATGTCCAGCGCGGCGCCGGTTGTTTCCCGCGCGCCGGTGGGCTACACTTTCGCTTCTCCCCCAAGCGCCGGCTTTCCCCCACTGCCGGCCGATCTGCCCGCAAGGAGACAGTGTGCCTCAAGACCAGCTTCGGGAGCTGCTCGACCTCTCCGCCATCCACGGCTTCTACGTCGGGATCATCGAGCAGCAGTTGGGCCACCCCGTCCCGCCGCACGAACTCAAGCCGGAGGACCACGCGGCCCTGGCCATGAACATTCACCACTGGCTGGACGTGCTCGACCTGGCCATCCAGCCGGGCATGGTGCGCGACGCGCTGCAGCAGCAGCCGCCGCGCGAGGCGCTGGAAGCGCTGTTGCGCATGTACATCCTGCACGCCTCGGAGCGCGAGGGCGACCGCGACAAGGCCGACTTCATCGCCACCTACCTGTACCGCAATCCGCCGCGCTGGCGCAGCGGCGGCCGGCCCGCCAACGCCGACCAGGGCGACTCGCAGCACGTGGCCGATTTCGAGCAGGAAGTGTGGATCATCCTCGATGCCGAGCTGCCCGCCATCCCGCCGCCGCACCAGCAATTGCTGCGCGAACTCGACATCATGAAGGAGGAGGTCGAGGACTTCCGCGAGTTCGACCAACTCACCGACGCCAACCTGCTGCCGCGGCTGCGCGACCTGAAAACGTCGCTGCAGACCTCCTTCTACCACCCCTCCGTCCTGGCGCGGGTGGCCGGCTTCAATGCCTGGTTCGGGCGGCGCTTCGACGAGCTCTTCCGCAGCGCCACGCAGCAGATCAGGACCTATGCCGCCTCCATCACCGAGCAGGGCGGGAGCATCATGAGCCGGGTCGAGGGCGAGGTCACGGTGAAGAACCTGGCCGACGTCGAGGAGCACGCCATCCTCAAGCAGGAATACGGGCGGGCGCGCGAGCACTTCCGCCGCATCTCGAATTACAAGAAGGTGGTCGCCGGCAAGACCGGCCGCGCGGGGACCATGCGGCCAGGAGGGCCGAAGGCGGGGAGTGGCGCCGCACCCGGAAAACCGGCGCCCGCGATTCCCCGTGCCGCGCTCGACTTGGAGGAAGTCCACCTGCGCAGCGTCGTCGAATCCATCCAGAGCTTCGTGCGCGCCGCGGAGGCGAACGCCGCCAGTGTGGTGCCGCTGCGCAACATCAACATCGTCCTCACGCCGCACGAGGCGGAGGCGTTTCGCACCGATTTGCGCGGGGAGAAGAGCTTCCGCGGCGACCTTGCCGCCTCCCTCATGCGGATGGTGGCAATCGGCGCCCGCATGAAGATGGAAATCCTCGAGCTGCAGGGCAAGCAGCAGTTCGCCTATCTCTGGAAGCCGCATGCCGACGCCCTGGCCGCGCTGCTCCAGACCGCCGAGCAGACCCTGGCCCACGCCGCTACCCTCAGCCGTACCGCCCAGCAACGCGGGATGAAGGACAAGGCCGGCGCCCTCGCCGCCTCCGAGTTGCGGCTGCGCAACCAGATGCAGGAGACCGCCCGCACGCTGGCGATGCTCAAGTAGTTTTCTCTCGGCGTCCCGAACGAAGCGAGAAAGCCCGACCGCGCCGGCACTCTCGGGACCTCCGCCGCGCGCTCTGTCCGTTTATCCTGTAACCAGCGCATGACCGCCGCTGCCCATCTCCCGGAGCTCATCAAGGACGCGGCGCGCGCCGCCGGTCTCGAACTGGCGGGCATTGCCTCCGTCCGCGAGCCAGACTTTCCCGAGCTGGAACATTTCGCGGAGTGGGTGGAGCGCGGGCACGCCGGGGAGATGAAGTACCTGGAGGCACGCGACGCCGCCGGACATCTGCAGCGCGCGTCGCTGCGCCACGCGGCGCCCTGGGCGCGCTCGGTCATCGTCTGCGCCACCCGCTATGACAGCCCGCCGCCGCTCTCCACCGAGTGCCCCGACCCCCAGCGCGCCTGGATCTCCCGCTACGCCTGGTCGCGCGAGGACTACCACCTTTCCGTCCTGCGCCGCCTGCGGCAAGTAGAAGCCGCGTTGCTTGCCGCGGTCGCGGACCAGGGGGGCGACGCGCCGCGCACCTGGTGCTACGTCGACACCGGTCCCGTCGTCGAACGGGTCTACGCCAAGTATGCGGGCGTGGGCTGGATCGGGAAGAACACCTGCCTCATCCACCAGGAGCTGGGGTCCTACGTGTTTCTCGGCGTCATTCTCACCGCGCTGGAACTCGCGCCCGACGTGCCCGCGCCCGACCGCTGCGGCACCTGCACGCGCTGTATCGACGCGTGTCCCACCGACGCGCTGCTCCAGCCCTACCAGCTCGATTCGCGGCGCTGCATCTCGTATCTCACCATCGAAAAGCGCGGGGAGATTGCCGAGGAACTGCGCCCGGGCATGGGGCGGCACGTCTTTGGCTGCGATATCTGCCAGGACGTCTGCCCGTGGAACCAGCGCGCGCGGCGGGTGGCGCCGCCTGCGCCGCACGAGGAAGTACGCGAGGAGCTGGTGAACCCCGCGCTGGCGTGGCTAGCGGCGCTCACCGAAGATGACTTTCGCCGTATTTTCCGCGGTTCGCCGGTGAAGCGCGCCCGCTTCGCCGGCCTGCGCCGCAACCTGGCCATTGCGATGGGGAACAGCGGCAGCCGCGAGTTCGTTCCGCAACTCGAAGCGTGGGCGCGCGGCGACGACTCCAACCTGGCCGCGCATGCGCGCTGGGCGCTGGCCCGGCTGCAACCCGAGAGCTGCCCGGAGCCGGCGACGTCGGCGAGCGGGGCTGGTCCATAGTCCGCCTGGGCTCCTTCCTGTTTCCCAGTCATCGGCCCCACAAGCGTCACCTGCACGGGCTGCAAATTTGACCCTTTTGCCGCGAAGCTGGCATATACTTGCGCAGCAAATCCGCGGTTTTTCAGCCTCCCCCGGCGCGTTTTTTGCGTTTTCAGGGTGGGGTGTATCGCGGAGAGGGGCGCGCTCATGCTGGTGCGGTTTTGGGGGGTTCGCGGCTCGACGCCTACGCCCCAAATGGAAAACCTGCGCTACGGCGGCAACACCTCGTGTGTCGAGGTGCGCATCAACGGCCACCTCTACGTCTTCGACTGTGGCACGGGTTTCCGCATGCTGGGCAAGCACCTCACCCAGGAAGCCAGCGGCAAGCCGCTCTTCGCCCACGTTTTTATCTCCCACTTCCACTGGGACCACATCCAGGGCATCCCGTTTTTCCTGCCGCTGTACGACAACCCGGACAACTACTTCTTCTTCCACTCCTCGAACCGCACCCGCGGCCTGCAGCGCGCCATCGAGGAGCAGATGGCCGACCCCTATTTTCCCGTCGACATGACGGAAATGGCCGCCCACCGCAACTTCTACGACATCGAAGAAGACCGCATCGCCTTCGACGACTGCACCGTGCAGTCGCTCTGGCTCAATCATCCGCAGGGCTGCCTCGGCTTCCGCCTGGAGACCGAGGAGGGCATCCTGGTGTACGCCACCGACAACGAGCCCGGGCATCCCGTGTTCGACAAGAACGTGCGCAAACTGGCCGCCGGCGCCGACGTCCTCATCTACGACGCGCAGTACCTGCCCGACGAGTACGAAAAGTTCAAGAAGGGCTGGGGACACAGCACCTGGCGCGAGGGCATCAACATCGTGATGGAGAGCGGCGCCAAGGAACTGGTCCTCTTCCACCACGATCCCGACCACTCCGATGGTTGCGTCGACGCCCTGGTGAAGGAGGCGCGCGACTACTATCCCCGGGTGCGTGCCGCCAGCGAGGGCATGGAAATGCGCATCGGCGCCGAAAAAGAAGCCGCCAGCACCTCCGCCAGCGACTGATTCGCAGCCTCGAAACCTCTTCCCTAATATCCCTTGATCAGCCGCCTGTCCTGGCACGCCGCCGCCACTGGGCGAGCCCGTACAGCACCACCCCAAGGCCCGCGACCAGAACTCCCAGCAGCAGTTCGTTGAGCGGTCCGGCCCGCTCCGTGCGTCCGCGCACGATGGCCAGCGCCAGCACCGCCACCGGCCCGGCCGCGAGGAGCGCCGCCCCCAGGGTCCCGCCGGGCACGCGGAAGGGCCGCGGCAGCCCGGGTTCGCGGATGCGCAGCGCCACCAGGGCCACGAATTCCAGCAGCAGGCTTCCGCCGTACAGCAGGATGTCGATCTCCACCAGCTTCTCGAACCCCAGCGGCAGGCAGGCAATCCAGGCCAGCGAACACACCACGATCGACACCCACGGGGCGCCGCTGCGGGGATGCAGTTTGGCGAGGCCGCGCGGCAGGAAACCGTCTTCCGCCATCGCCAGCGGCACCCGCGTGTAGGAGAGCACGAGGGCGTTGGTCATCCCCAAGCCGCACAGCATTCCCCCGGCCACGATGGCGAGCGCGAGCGCGCCCCCGCCGAGGGCGCGCCCTGCTTCCACCCACGCGCCGGTGGTCCAGGCGCTGACGTCCAGCCCGGCACGCGCGGCGGCGGCCACCGGGGCCAGGTAGCACAGCGCCACCAGCGCGACCGCACCCAACATCGCCCGCGGATACGTGCGCTGCGGGTTCTCGACTTCGCGCGCTACCGTGGAGGCGTTGTCCCAGCCCATGTAGTTCCAGAGCGTGATCAGGATGCCGCCCAGCAGGTCGAGGCGGGCGGCCGGAGGCGGCGGCGCGGCGCCCGCATGGGCCACGCCAAGGATGATCAGCACCGCGAAGGGCGCCAGCAGCGCCAGCATCAGCGCCACCGAGCCTTTCCCCACGGCGCGGGCGCCGGCAATATTCCAGGCGGCGCACGCCGCGATCATCGCGGCGCCCACGGCTACGCCGCGCCAATCCGCCGTCAGTGCCGGGGCCAGGTGCCCCAGGTAGAGCACGAAGATTGTGGGGTAGATCGCCATGTCGAAGATGCTGGCGGCCAGCGAGAGCCACGCCTCCTGGAAGCCCCAGAACGGCCCCAGCGCGCGCCGCACCCAGACGTAATACCCGCCGTCTTCGGGCAGGGCGGCGCTGAGTTCCCCCACCATCATCGCCACCGGCAGGCTCCAGACCAGCGGGGTAATCGCCAGCAGCAGCAGCGCCTGCCCGTAGCCCGCCTTGGCCACGATGTCTTCCAGACCATAGGGTCCGCCGGACACCATGAAAAAAGTCGCCGCAATCAGCGGCCCGAGGGTCAGGCCGCGCCGCAATCGCACCCGGGTAGGAGCCGCGCCGCTCATGTTGCGGGATAGTACACGGCAGAGGCGGAGCGTCGGCGCCCCTGCTGCCGTTTGGCCGCAGGTTGCCGAGTCCGCCCCTGCCCTCTATACTCACCGCTTGCCGGTGCGCCGGTTCAGAGTGTCGGGGCGCGCGCTGCTACCTTCCCAGGCCGGGCGAGTTCTCGCGGGAGCCACCATGACCACCATCACGCTCGACAAGGAAATCAACCCCTACGAGGCCATGGCCGCACGCTTCGACCTGGCCGCGCAAAAACTGAACCTCGACGAAGGCTTGTGGAAGATCATGCGCGTCCCCAACCGCGAAATCATCGTCCACTTTCCGGTCATGATGGACAGCGGGCACATCGAAGTGTTCACCGGCTTCCGCATACAGCACTCCATCGTGCGGGGCCCGGGCAAAGGGGGCATCCGCTACTCGCTCGACGTCACGCTCGACGAAATGCGCGCCCTGGCCAGCTGGATGACCTGGAAGTGCGCGGTCGTCGACATCCCATTCGGCGGCGCCAAGGGCGGCGTCATCTGCGACCCGAAAAAGATGTCGCAGGGCGAGCTGGAGCGCATGACCCGCCGCTACACCGCCGAGCTGATCGAGTTCATCGGCCCGGAAAAAGACGTTCCCGCCCCCGACATGAACACCAACGAACAGACCATGGCCTGGATCATGGACACCTACTCCATGCACATGCGCCAGACCGTCACCGCCGTGGTCACCGGCAAGCCCATCAACATCGGCGGGTCGCGCGGGCGCCGCGAGGCCACCGGCCGCGGCGTCATGGTGGTGTGCGACGAGGCGCTGAAGAAGCTGGGCATGAATCGCGAAAGCACGCGCGTCATCATCCAGGGCTTCGGCAACGTCGGCTCCAATGCCGCCAAGCTGATGGCGGAGGCCGGCTACAAGATCATCGCCATCGTCGAAATCGACGGCGCCCTCTACCACGGGAACGGCCTCGACATCGACGCGCTGCTGGAGCATCGCGACCGCAACAAGACCCTCCACGGCTTCCCGGGCGGCGAGCGCCGCGACAGCGCCGAAACCCTGCTCGCCGAGTGCGACATCCTGATTCCCGCCGCCACCGAAAATGTCATCACCAGCCGCAACGCCGCCCAGATCAAGGCCAAGATCCTCTGCGAAGGCGCCAACGGCCCCACCACCGCCGCCGCCGACGAAATCTTGGCGGCGAAAAAAATCTTCGTCATTCCCGACATCCTCGCCAACGCCGGCGGCGTCACCGCCAGCTACTTCGAGTGGGTGCAGGACCGCCAGGGCTATTTCTGGCAGGAGTCGGTGGTCAACCAGCAGCTCGAGCACATCATGCGCACCTCGTTCCTCGACGTCGTCCGGGTGGCCGAAACCCACAGCGTCAACAACCGCATCGCGGCCTACATGCTGGCTATCGACCGGGTCGCGTACACCCTCAAGCAGCGCGGCATTTATGCGTAGAGAGCTCCACGCTCCAAGCTGCAAGCTCTAAGCTTGGAGCTTATGGCTTAGAGCTTAGAGCTTAGAGCTGAAGCGATGAAGATCGAAGGCAGCTATACCGTTCCCGCTCCCGCCGCGCGCGTCTGGCAGGCGCTGCTCGATCCTGGCGTGCTCGAGCGCATCATCCCCGGCTGCGAGAAGCTCACCGCCGTGGGCCCGAACCGCTACACCGCGGTGGTCAAGGCCGGCGTTGGGCACATCAAGGGCACCTTCCAGAACGACGTCACCATCAAGGACATCGAGCCCGGCCGCGCCTACACGCTGGTGGCGCACGCCAAGGCGCCGATGGGCTTCGTGGACGGCAGCGGCCGCGTCGAGCTGACGCCCGCCGGCGACGCCACCACGGTGAAGTTCGCCGGCGACCTCAAGGCCGGCGGCATGCTGGCCGCCATCGCCGGCCGCCTCTTCGAAGCCGCCGCCCGCAAGAACCTCAACGACATGTTCCAGAACCTCACCCGCGTGCTGGCCGCCCCCTGAGCCGCAACCGGTGGCGCAGAACCCGCAACGCCGGTCCCGCTGCGGGCTGGTAATCTATAGGGTTGCCGCTGCGCCCGGGGTCGCGCCGGCGGCACTCTCGGATGGCTTCCTCCCTCAATACCGTCGGGCTGCGCGGCGAGCGTGACCAGGTCTTCGACGCCTTTCGGCGCTGGGGCTACCTGGCCGCCGACCTCGATCCCCTGGGCCGCCTCCGTCCCGAGCCGCATCCGGAGCTGGACTTCGCGGGCGCCGCCGCCGACGAGGCCCGCCGCTGCTACTGCGGCCCCATCGGCGCCGAGTTCATGCACATCCCCGACGCCGCCCGCCGCGCCTGGATCGCCGAGCGCATGGAGGCCGCCGGTGGGCACGTGGACCGGCAGCAGATCCTGAAGCGCCTGGTCGAGGCGGAGTTATTCGAGCAGGTCTTGCAGTCGCGCTATCTCGGCACCAAGCGCTTCTCGCTCGAGGGCAACACCTCGCTTATCCCGCTGCTCGACACCGTGGTCAACACCGCGGCGGCGCGCGGCGCGCAGCAACTGGTGCTGGCCATGAGCCATCGCGGCCGCCTCAACGTCATGGCCAACATCGTGGGCAAGGCCCCCGCCGACATCTTCGCCAAGTTCGAAGACGTGGACCCGCGCAGCGTGCTGGGCTCGGGCGACGTGAAGTATCACCTCGGCGCCACCGGCCAGTACCGCGCCCGCAACGGCCACAGCGTGGACATCCACCTGGTCTCGAACCCGAGCCACCTGGAGGCGGTCGATCCGGTGGCCCTCGGCCGCACTCGCGCCAAGCAGGTGCGCCGCGGGGACGCCGGGCGCGAGCAGGTGCTGGCGGTGATGCTGCACGGCGACGCCGCCTTCGCCGGCCAGGGCGTTTGGGCCGAGACCCTGAATCTCAGCGGCGTGCGCGGCTTCGACGTCGGCGGCGCACTGCACGTGATCGTCAACAACCTGCTCGGCTTCACCACCAATCCCGCCGAGTTGCACGGCTCGCGCTTCGCCTCCGACGTCGCCAAACGCCTCCCCATCCCCATCTTCCACGTCAACGGCGAAGACCCGGAGGCGGTGACGCGGGTGGCGGCCTGGGCGGCCGAGTACCGCTACACCTTCGGCAGCGACGTCGTCCTCGACCTCATCGGCTACCGCCGCCACGGACACAGCGAGGTGGACGATCCCACGGTGACGCAGCCGCGGCTGTATCGCGCCATCGCCGCGCGCCCGCCAACCTACGAGGTGTATGCGGAAAGCATCGGCGCCGACGCCACCGCGCTCGCCGACCGCGTGCGCGAGTTCCTGAACGCGGCCCAGAAGCAGGCGCAGAGTTACACCCAGAAGCCGAAGATGGCCACGCTGCCGGAGTACTGGTCGCCCTACCGCGGCGGGCCCTACCGGGCGGAGTACGAGGTCGCCACCGGCGTGCCGCGCGCGGAACTGGCGGCGCTGGGCCCCAGGCTGACCGAAGCGCCCGCCGGCTTCCACGTGCACGGCAAAATCCTGCGCCTGTTGCAGCAGCGCGCCGAGATGGCGGCCGGAAAGCGCGCCGTGGATTACGGCATGGCGGAAGCGCTGGCCTTCGCCACCCTGCTGGTGAGCGGAACGCCGGTGCGGCTCAGCGGGCAGGATTCGCGCCGCGGCACCTTCAACCAGCGCCATTCGCTGCTGCTCGACGTCGAAAACGAAGCCGAATACGTGCCGCTGGCGCACCTCGCGCCCGCGCAGGCAAGCTGCGAGATCTACAACTCCATCCTGTCGGAGGCCGCGGTGCTCGGCTTCGAGTACGGCTACAGCCGCGACTTTCCGGAAACGCTCACGCTATGGGAGGCGCAGTTCGGCGACTTCGCCAACGGAGCGCAGATCATCATCGACCAGTTCATCAGCTCCGGCGAGGACAAGTGGTCGCTGCTCTCCGGCCTGGTGCTGCTGCTGCCCCACGGCCACGAAGGCCAGGGGCCGGAGCACACCAGCGCCCGCCTGGAGCGCTTCCTGCAACTGGCGGCGCGCGACAACTTGCAGATCTGCCAGCCCTCCACCGCGGCGCAGTATTTCCACCTGCTGCGGCGACAGGCGTTGCGGGCGTGGCGCAAGCCGCTGGTGGTGCTGACGCCGAAGAGCATGCTGCGGCATCCGGCGGCGGCGTCGCCCATCGCGGATTTCGAGCGCGACCGCTTCCTCAACGTGGTGCCCGACGCCGAGGTGCCGGGAGCGCAGCGCGTCCTGCTGTGCACCGGCAAGATCGGGCACGAACTGCGGCTGGAGCGGCAGCGGCGCAAGGACACCGCCACCGCCATCCTCTTTATTGACCAGCTCTACCCGTGGCCGGAAGCCGAGTTGGCGGCGGCGCTGGCGCAGCATCCGCAGGCGACGGACCTGGTCTGGGTGCAGGAAGAGCCGGCAAACCAGGGCGCGCTGTGGTACGTGCTGCCGCGGTTGCGGCGCGTGGCGCGCGAGAAGCCGGTGCGCTCGGTGAAGCGCTCGGCCAGCGCCAGCCCGGCCACCGGCTCGGCCAAGGCCCACGAACTGGAACAGAAGACGCTGCTCACGCTGGCGTTCGGAATCGATTAGCGGCAGTTGGCAATTGGCATTTGACCGCAAAGAGCACCCCTAAAGGCGACGGCCAAGTGCCAGTTGTTAACGGCTAAGTGCTGATTGGTGAGGCAATCATGCAAACCCGCAAGTTAGGCGAGCTTGCCGTCCCGGCCCTCGGGCTGGGCTGCATGGGCATGTCGGAGTTCTACGGCACGCGCAACGACGAAGAGTCGGTCCGCGTGATCCAGCGCGCGCTGGCGATGGGGGTGAACTTCCTCGACACCGCCGACGCCTATGGCATGGGGCACAACGAGCAACTGGTGGGGCGGGCGATCCGCGGCCGGCGCGACCAGGTGGTGTTGGCGACGAAGTTCGGCAACGTGCGCGGCCCCAACGGGGAATGGGCGGGGATCCGCGGCGATCCCGGGTACGTGCGGCAGGCGTGCGAGCAGAGCCTGCAGCGGCTTGGGGTCGAGGTGATCGACCTGTACTACCAGCACCGCGTCGATTCCGCGGTGCCGATCGAAGACACGGTGGGCGCGATGCGGCGGCTGGTGGAGGAAGGGAAAGTGCGCTTCCTGGGGCTGTCGGAGGTCAAGCCGGAGACGCTGCGCCGCGCCCACCAGGTGCATCCCATCGCGGCACTGCAGAGCGAGTACTCGCTGTGGACGCGCGACGTCGAGCCGGAGGTGCTGCCCGCGTGCCGTGCGCTGGGCATCGGGTTCGTGGCCTACAGCCCGCTGGGACGCGGCTTCCTGAGCGCGAAGATCAAGCGGCTCGACGACCTGGAGGCCGACGATTACCGGCGCAAGCATCCGCGCTTTGCCGACGGCAACCTCGACCGCAACCGCGTCCTGGCCGAGCGCGTGGAGCAGCTGGCGGCGGGCAAACAGTGCACCCCGGCGCAACTCGCCCTGGCGTGGCTGCTGGCGCGCGGCGACGACATTGTGCCCATCCCCGGGACCAAGAAGGTGGCGCGACTGGAAGAAAACGCGGGCGCCGTCGACGTGAAGCTGAGTGCGGCGGAAATCGCCGCAATGGACGCGGCATTTCCCCCCGGCGTGGCCGCCGGCCCGCGGTATCCCGAGGCGGCAATGCGGCGGGTGAATTTGTAAGCGGATCCGGGGCTAGAGCCCCTGGCGCTTCCACCTGAATGAAAGGGGCACGGCCGCAGCCGTGCCCCTTCTTGCTGACGGAGGGGACTAGTAGGAGAAGCCGTCGGGGCCGGCGACGGCGCCGACGTGGCACTCGCGATCGTCGAACTCGCGCCCGGCGGCGAGCGCCTTGCGGTCGAGCTCCAGAAGCTTCTTGTTCTTGACCGAGTCTTCGATCACCGCCCACGCGGTGTCGAAGGGCAGGCATCCCGTCTCTTCCAGCAGCGCGCCCAGCATCACCACGTTGGCGACCTTGGGGGAGCCGAGCTGGTCGGCGAGGGCGGAGGCGTCGAGGCAGATGACGCGCACGCCTTCCACGCGGAAGTCGGCGGGAAGGCTCTCGCGGTTGTAGAAGATGATGCCGCCGCGCTCGACCGTAGGGCCGAACTTGCGCAGCGACAGCTCGTTCATCGCCACCAGCACCTGGGGGTGCGAAATCAACGGCGAGCCGATGCGCTCGTGCGAGAGGCAGACGTGGCAGTGGGCGCTGCCGCTGCGCATCTCCGGACCGTAGGAGGGCAGCCAGCTTACCTCCAGCCCCTCGCGCATGCCCATCTCGGCGATCATCTGGCCGAGCAGCAGCACGCCCTGGCCGCCCAGGCCGGCAATCTTCAGGGTGAGGTCGCGGGTGGAGTGTTTCGGCTGTGTCCTGCGCGGCGCGCCGGTATCGATCTCCAGCACCTCGGCGAGCGCACGCTGCGGCGGCGTGTTGCCGGCGGGCATCACGGGCTGGCGATCGCGGAAGACGCCGAGCGGGAAGGTTTTCATCAGGGTTTCACGCACCCAGCGCTGCGCCTCGACCGGATCCATCTTCCAGGCGGTGGGACAGGGGGAGAGGATCTCGACCAGGGAGAAGCCGCCGGCCTTCTGCGTCTCCAGCGCTTTGCGGACGGCGCGGCGGGTGCGCATGATGTTCTTGTTGTCGCTGAGCGCGACGCGCTCGAGGTAGGCGGGCGCTTCCAGGGTGGCCAGCAGCTCGCAGATGTGCATCGGGTAGCCTTCGTTGGCCGGGCGGCGGCCCCAGGGCGTGGTGGTGCTGTCTGGCCGACGAGCGTGGTGGGGGCCATCTGGCCGCCGGTCATGCCGTAGATGGCGTTGTTGACGAAGAAGACGGTGATGTTCTCGCCGCGGTTGGCGGCGTGGACGATCTCGGCGGTGCCGATGGCGGCCAGGTCGCCGTCGCCCTGGTAGGAGATGACGATGGCAGTCGGGATGCGCGCGCTTGACGCCGGTGGCGACGGCCGGGGCGCGGCCGTGCGCCGCCTGCACGTTGCCGACGTCGAAGTAGTAGTAGGCGAAGACGGAGCAGCCGACCGGGCTGACGAAGATGGTGCGGTCCTGCAGGCCCAGGTCGTCGATGGCCTCGGCGATCAGCTTGTGCACGATGCCGTGGCCGCAGCCGGGGCAGTAGTGCGTCTGGTGCTGCAACTCGGCCTTGCGCTCGTAGTGGTCGTAGAAGACCGGCGACTTCTGGTGGATGACCTGGTACTCGCTCATGGTTCGGCTCCTCGTCCTGGGTGCGGCTACAGCGTGGCCGCGGCTCGCGCGAACATCACCGCTTCGATTTCCTCGACCGTGGGCACGTTGCCGCCGACGCGGCCGTAGAACTCCACCGGCACGCGGCCATTCAGCGCCAGGCGCACGTCCTCGACCATCTGGCCGGTGCTCAGCTCGACCACGAGGAACGTGCTGCACGCTGCGCCGCCAGCTCCGCCAGCGCCTGCGATCGGGAAGGGCCACAGGGTGATCGGCCGGAGCAGGCCGACGCTGCAGGCCCTCGGCGCGCGCATGCTCCACCGCCGGTGCGCAGCACGCGCGAGACGATGCCGTAGCCCGACCAGCAGCACTTCGGCGTCCTCGGGCTGGTAGCTTCTCGTAGCGCGGCTCGTCGCTCGCGACCCGCTGGTACTTGGCCTCCAGCTTGCGGATGTGCTGCTTCCAGCTCGTCCGGCTCGAGGTAGATCGAGCTGATCGAGGTTGCGGGCGCGTCTCCGGCGTGCCCGTACCGCCCAGGGCTTGGCGGGAGCTCGACGGCGCGCGGCTCGGGAACTCGACCGGCTCCATCATCTGGCCGATGAAGCCGTCGGCCAGCACGACAGACGGGATTGCGGTACTGGTCGGCCAGCTCGAAGGCGAGCATCGTCAGGTCGCACATCTCCTGCACGGAGTTCGGGCGCCAGCACGAGGTTGCGGTAGTTGCCGTGCCCGCCGCCCTTGACGATCTGGAAGTAGTCGCCCTGCTCCGGGCGCGATGTTGCCCAGGCCCGGGCCGCCGCGCATGATGTCCACGACGACGCAGGGCAGCTCCGACGCCGGCGATGTAGGAGATGCCCTCCTGCATCAGGCTGATGCCCGGGACCGGAGGAGGCGGTCATGACGCGCACGCCCGCCGCGGCCGCGCCGTAGACCATGTTGATGGCCGCCACCTCGCTCTCGGCCTGCAGGAAGGTGCCGCCGACCTGCGGCATGTAGCAGCGCCGCCGCTTCGGCGATCTCGCTGGCGGGGGTGATGGGATAGCCGTAATAAGCCCGGCAGCCGGCCAGGAGCGCGCCTTTGATGACGGCGTCGTTGCCTTTACACAGTTGCCGCATAGGCCTTCTCCTTGACCACCGCCGGGGGCGGCGGCATGCGCAGGACGGTGAGGGCGCCGGGTTCCGGGCAGCAGTAGAAGCAAATGCCGCAGCCGGTGCAGCCGTGGCCCTGGTAGTGTGCCGGGTGAGCGCCGTAGGCATTCAACTCCGGCGCCAGGGCCAGCACTTTGGGCGGGCAGGCCTCGACGCACAACCCGCATCCCTTACATTCTTCAGTGTTAATACGAACGTCGCCGCGGGGTTCGGCCATGGGGACCTCGTGCGGCGCGCAGAGAGACATTTGCGCGTCACAAGGCAGTGTGAGCCCTCGCCGCCGGGGGCAGCCGTGATTCGAGTCACCAGCGGGTGTGATGGCGAGCGGTGCCGGCCGGCCCCTAGAGGGGCGGGCGCCGGTGGGGGCGCCGCTGGGCCTTAGGCGCGGCACGTTCTACCGCGGGTCGCTCGGCCGGGTATCTTTTCAGCCCAGCCGACACCACGCGCGCTAACGGCGGCGGTGCGCTTCCTGCGGCGTCCTCGGGGAAGAGTGAAAAGGTGGCATTGTACCGTGGGGATCAGTTGTCAGTTGCCGGTTGCCAGAGCAGGCCGGCGTGAAGAGAATAGAGGGTTTGGTCGCAGGTCCCCCTATGCTCCTGGTGTCCCTGATGCGCGAAGGGTCGCGGTTCCTGGTGCGCAACAAGCTGCGCAGCTCCCTGACCGTGCTGGGGATCATGATCGGGATCGGGGCGGTGATCTGCGTGGTGGCCATCGGCCAGGCGGGCTCGGACCAGATCCAGCAGCAGCTGGTCAACCTGGGCGAGAACCTGGTGCAGATCGAGGCGGGAGGCCGGGCGCCCAACGGCGTGCACACCGGGGACACAGCACCAAGACGCTGCTGCTGTCGGATGCCACCGCGATCCGCGAGCAGATCCCGCTCATCAAGGCGGTCTCGCCGCAGGTGGACGGCCAGACCCAGGTCATCTGATGGCGGGATGAACTGGTACACGCAGTACCGCGGCGAGTCGCCGGAATACTTCGACATCAAGCGCTGGACCTTCGAATCGGGGGCACCCTTTAACCAGGACGATGTCGACCGGGTGAGCGACGTCTGCATCCTCGGCCACACCCTGCGCGACAAATTGTTTGCCGTGGACGAAGAGCCGCTGGGCAAGACCATCCGCGTGAAGCAGCTGTCCTGCAAGGTGGCGGGGGTGCTGGTGGCGAAAGGCTTCTCCGGCTTCGGCCAGGACCAGGACGACTTCGTGGTGCTGCCCTACAGCACGGCGATGAAGAAGCTGGCGGGCAAGGCGTGGCTCGACGACATCCTGTGCTCGGCCATCACCCAGGATTCGTCGGCGCTGGCGACGCAGCAGGTGGTGGAGCTGCTGCGCGACCGCCACCGCATCCGCCCCGGGCAGCTCGACGACTTCAACGTCCGCAGCCCCGAGGAGGTGATCCAGGCGCGCCTCGAGGCCAGCCGCACCTTCACCCTCTTCCTGGTGAGCATTGCGTCGGTATCGCTGCTGGTGGGCGGCATCGGGATCATGAACGTCATGCTGGTCTCGGTGACCGAGCGCACGCGCGAGATCGGGATTCGGCTGGCGGTGGGCGCCACCGAAGGCAACATCCAGCTGCAGTTCCTCGGGGAAGCGGTGCTGCTCAGCTTGTTCGGCGGCGCCCTGGGAGTGCTGGCGGGGGTCGTGGGATCGGCGGGGATCGGGCGCGCGCTGGAGTGGCCTATCGCCATCTCGGCCAGCGCCATCGTGATAGCGGCGGCGTTCTCCGTGGGCGTCGGCGTGTTTTTCGGCTACTACCCGGCACGGAAAGCCGCGGCCCTGGACCCCATCGAGGCACTGCGCTTCGAGTAGCGGGCCGCGCGGCAGGCAACCGGCAGCGCCCGCCGTTGTAAGATTCCACCAAGACGTGGGCCCGTAGCTCAGCGGTTAGAGCAGGGGACTCATAATCCCTTGGTCCCAGGTTCGAATCCTGGCGGGCCCACCAGCGCAAACCGAATTGGCTGACGGCGTAGAGGTCCTTCGTCGCTGCGCTCCGCAGGATTTCGCCGCGCGGCTCTGGCTGCGCTCACGCCGCGAAAGCGGCTCAAGTTGCGGCCGGCAGCTTGGCGGCGGGCCGCCAGTGTGCTATTTTGCGACCCGCAGGGGGCGTGATGACGTCGGCGGGCAGCCGATTACGGGCACTGCGCGAGCAGCTGGGTCTCACCTTGCGCGACGCCGAGGCCGGCAGCATCGTGCTGGCCGCGCGGCATGACAACCCGGAGTTCGTCATTCAGCTCAGCCGCCTCTCCGACATCGAGACCAAGGGTGTGGTCCCGAGCGTCTATCGGCTTTACACGCTCGCCGTGCTCTACCGCATCGACATCCGCGAGCTCATGCAGTGGTACGGCGTGGACCTGGCATGGGTGGCGGCGGACATGGGCGTGGTCGAACCTCCGAAATCGCACAAGGCGCAGGGCCTGCTGACCGCACCCAACGTCCGGCTGCCGATCAAGATGGACCCCTCGTTCACGCTGGCGCGCACCACCAACATCGGCAGAATGGTGGAACGCTGGGGGACGCTGCCGCTTTCGTTTCTGGCGCAGTTTGAGAACTCGAGTTACACCTACGGCTACATCGGGATGGAAGACCTGACCATGTATCCGCTGCTGCTGCCGGGTTCGTTTGTGCAGGTGGATGAGTCGAAGAATCGCGTGCTGGCGGGCGCCTGGCGCTCCGAATACGAACGGCCCATCTATTTCATCGAGACGCGCGATGGTTTTGCCTGCGCGTGGTGCGAACTCGAGGGCGAGCGCCTGACCCTGCAGCCCCATCCCCTCTCGCCGGCCAGGATCCGGACGCTGAAACACCCCCAGGAAGCGGAGATCGTCGGCCAGGTGGTGGCGCTGGCTATGCGGCTGGGACAGTGGCGCTTGCTCGCGCCTGCTCGAGAGCCGCGAGCGCTGTCAGGACCGAACTGAGATGTTGCGGACAACCGCCGCCCTGGTCGGTGGGAACCAGCTTCTGGAAGTCTCGCCGTAACCCGGCCACCACCTCCTGCAGCGGCTGGCCTTCGCGCGCCGCCGCCTGGCGCACCGCGAGCAGCAGGTCCGGCAAGGGAAAGCGCAAGAGTTCCAGGAAGGCGCGGGAGTGGGTGCTGGCCATGGCCCGCTGCGCGGCCTCCTCACCGTGGGCGCGCGCCACCCCCCAGTGCGTATAGCGGCCATCCGCGGCGCGGAGTTCCGCAAAGTAGGCCAGGCGCGACAGCGGGTCCCGGAACGCCGCGAGGGTCCGCACCCCAAAATCCTGCTCTGCCGACAACAAAGTCATTTTTGTTCCACTTTCGGAACAATGAACAGTTTGCTCTTCTCCGGGCCGTAAGCACCTGTACCCCACACCCTATCACGGTGCGCTCCGCACAGAAAAGGAGATGCGCCGTGAAAAGAACTCTGCGAGCGTTACTCGTCGCGCTGCTACTCGTCACCCCGGTGGCCACCTCAACTTCGCTGACGGGAGCGGACCCGCCGCCGACGTGCAACCCCTTCGATCCGGGCTGCATTCCGCACGTCAACTGAACGGTTGTGCTGGCGGACGAGAGTGACTATGCTTGCCTTCGTCCGCCATGCCCACCGGTTCTACTCTTCAGTACGCATTGTGGGTGCTGCCGCAAATCATTGCGGTGGTGCTCATCGGGGGCATGCTGCGCATGCGACTCACCCGTGAACACGCGCTCTTCTTCGGCTACCTGTGCTTGCAGCTAGTCCGGTTTGCGGTGCTCTATCCGCTCTACCGGGACCTGCGGCACCATGCGGTGGCGTATTTCTTTACCTATTGGGCCTTCCAGGCCTTCGACGTGGTGGTCACGATCGCCATCATTCACGAGGTGTACCGGCGGGTGTTCGCCCCCTACCCCGCCTTGTGCCGCGCCGGCTGCGCCTTGTTCAACTGGGCGATGGCGATGCTGATTGTGGTCTCGTTCACGGCCGCCGCCGTTGCCCAGGGTCCGGATGGCGACCGGCTGGTGGTCGGGGTCCTCTCCTTCGAGTATTCCGCCGATCTGCTGCGCGGCGGCTTGATTCTGCTGCTGGTGTCCCTGGGGATCTTCTTCCGCCTGCAGTGGCCGCACTACACGTTTGGGACCATGTTGGGGTTCGCGATATATCTTCTGGTCGCGGTCGCGGCCGTTACCATGCGCCGGCATGTGGGACGTGACGCCGCGGGCTTGTACTGGACCGTGACCGCGGTGGGATTCAATCTCGGCTCGATGATTTGGGCGCGCTACTTCCTGTTCAGCAAGGCAGGGGAGCGCAAGCTGATACCCTACGCCCGCGCCGACCTGGAGCGCTGGGATGCCGATCTAGCGGAGATGATGCGATGATCTACCTGGTGGGAGTGCTGGTGGCCTTGACCACGCTGGTGCTGGGCGTAAGTCTGCTGCGGCGCGGCACAGCGAATATTCATGCCGTCTCCGACATGCTGCAGGTGATGCGGCCGCTGGACGTTGCGGCCCTGAAAAACCTGACCCGCCCCGAGGATGAGGAGCTCTTGCGCCGGGCCCTGCCACCGGCGGCATTTCGCACCGTGCAGCGGCAACGCATTGTGGCGACCCTGGTCTATCTGCGTAGAGCTTTTCACAACGCCGGCGTCTTGATCCGCGTCGCCGACCTCGCCCGCATGAGTGACGCCGAGCTGGCGGAGGTCGCCGCTCGCCTGGCCGACCGCGCCATTCGGGTGCGCCTGCTCGCGGCCGCGTCCATGGTGCGGCTGTCGCTGGCCTACCTGTGGCCTACTCTGAACCACCCGGTGGATGAGGCCGCGGCCGCCTACGCCAACCTGAAAGAGCACTTCACCCGCTATGCTCTTCTGGCTCACCCCACCATGGCGACCCACCTGACCTCGGTTTTCTAAGAACTACCGCCTGCCGTGGTATTCTCGGTGAGTTGTCTGACTCTTACTTTGATGATGAGGAAGGGAAACGTGAACTGGGAACAGATACTCACCGAACTGAAAGAAGAACGCGCGCGGTTGGATCGCGCCATTGCGGCCCTGCAGGGATTGTCCGGCAGATCAAGGCGCGGGGGTGCACGAGCTAAGACCGGCGGCCGCCGTGGTCCTCGTCACATGAGCGCCGCCGCTCGCAAGCGGATTTCCGCGGGCATGAAGCGGCGCTGGGCGGAGCGCAAGCGGGCCGCCGCGTAGCTTGTTCCGAATCTAGAACAAAATCGCCGGGCGCGGGTTCATGGCCACGGGTCGTGCCATTAATACCTCCATGAACCCGTCAGCTCGCGAACAGCTCAAGGCGTTGCGGCGTGAGCAACGCTCCCTCTCGCAATTGGTGGTGGCCCTGGAGCGCTACCTCCGATGCCGTCATGATCGCATCGGGGAGGAAAGCCATCGCCCGTCGGACTCGCTTCTGTCCAACCTGGTGGAGTTCCCGGCGGCCTGCGCGCGCCGGCGGCAGGCGGGCAGCGGCGAGCTGCAGTCCTGATCCCCTGACACCACGCGAGCCACGCCGCGGGCGTACGCCGCCGGTCCGCGCTCGCCGGCTGGCGAATCCTGCCGGGCCCTCGTCGCCGTGCGCGCCAGCCGCTGGCGATCCCCCCTCGGCTTTTGATGTGGCGCCGGCGGGCGTGTTCCGTTTTTAGAACAAGCGAAGCGTCGAGACTCCCAGCTCGCGGCAGCTTGGCAGGGGTCGTGGGAGTGTGGGATGGTGTAGGCGCATGAAGGCCGCGATCCTGGATCTGCCGCAGGACATCGCGCAGCACCCGCTGCGCGTGCGCGAGGTTCCCGATCCGGAAGCGCCGCCGGGCCACGTGCTGCTGCGGGTGGGCGCCTGCGGGGTTTGCCGGACCGACCTGCACATTGTCGAGGGCGAACTGCCGCCCCGGCGGCCGGCGCTCATTCCCGGCCACCAGATTGTCGGCGAAATCGTCGCTGGAGCCACGCCCGAGCTGCCGCGGGGCACGCGCGTCGGGGTCTCGTGGCTGGGCGGCACCGACGGCACCTGCTGGTACTGCCGCCACGCGCGGGAAAACCTGTGCGATGCCCCGACCTTCACCGGCTACAGCGTGCCCGGTGGCTATGCCGAGTACGCGGTCGCGCGCGCCGACTTCGTTTTCCCGCTTCCCGCGGCCCTGGATGATCTGCACGCCGCGCCGCTGTTGTGTGCCGGCATCATCGGGTTTCGCAGCCTGCGCGTCGCCGGCGTCGAGCCGGGCGAGCGCGTGGGCCTCTTCGGCTTTGGCGCCGCGGCGCACCTGGCGATCGCCGTGCTCCACGCCTGGCATTGCAGCGTGTACGTCGCCACGCGCGGAGCCTCGCACCGCCAGCTGGCGGCCGCGCTGGGAGCGGCCTGGACGGGCACCGAGCGCGAGCGGCCGCCGGTTGAGCTCGATCGCGCCATCACCTTTGCCCCCAGTGGCGAGGTGGTGGTGGCGGCGCTGGCGAGCCTGCGCAAAGGCGGCGTGGTGGCCATCAACGCCATCCGCCTGGACCGCATGCCCGAGTTTGACTACGACCGCCTGCTGTGGGGGGAGCGGCAGCTGCGCAGCGTCACCAACATGACGCGCGCCGACGCCCGCGACTTCCTGCGGCTCGCCGCGGAAATCGGGCTGCGGCCGCAGGTGACGGTCTTCCCGCTGGCGCAGGCCAACGAAGCGCTCCAGGCGGTGAAGCAGGACGCCATCAACGGCGCCGCCGTCATCGTGCCGTGATTCTGGCGGCGCTGCCGGGAGGCTTCACGCCGCGCGGCCCAGCCGTCGCAGGCCGGCGCGGCGCGCGCCATCCACGGCCCGCGCGAGTTCGCCGGGCGTGCAGCGGCGCGCAATTTCGGGGTAGGCATTGCCCGCTACTCGCCCGCAGGGCCGGTACTGCGCCATCAGGTTGACGTAGGTCTCGGCCCCCAGCTCGGCGGCGACCCAGCGCATGATCGCTGCCGTCCCCGCTACGTCGCCCGGCATGACCAGGTGGCGCAGCAACACGCCGCGCGACGCGATGCCATCCTCGCCGATCACCAGCGGCCCCACCTGGCGGTGCATCTCGGCAATGGCCCGGCGGGCGACCTCGGGATAGTCGGGCGCGCGCAGGTAGCGCTGCGCCATGGCGGCGTCCCAGAATTTGAAATCCGGCATGTAGATGTCAACTACGCCGTCCAGCAGCCCCAGGGTCGCCAGCGAGTCGTACGCGCCGGTGTTGTACACCAGGGGCAGGTGCAGATTCTGCGCCGCGGCCCGCAGCAGCCCTTCCAGGATCTGGGGCACGACGTGGGTGGGGGTGACGAAATTAATGTTGTGGCAGCCGAACCGCTGCAGGTCGAGCATCATGCCGGCCAGCGTGTCGGCGTCGGCAGGCACGCCCTCGCCGTGCCAGCTCAGGGTGAAGTTCTGGCAGAACACGCAGCGGAGGTTGCACCAGCCAAAGAAGATCGTCCCCGACCCCAGCCACCCGCTCAGGCACGCTTCTTCGCCATGGTGGGGGCCGTAGCTGCTGACGACGGCATCGCGTCCGGTGTGGCAGACGCTGCGGGCGCCGGCGAGCCGATTGATGGCGCAGCCCCGCGGACACAGCGCGCAGTTCTCCAGCAATTCGACCGCGCGCCGGCAACGCTCGGCCAGGATGCCGGAGCGCCACAGCGCCAGGTAGGCGGGCTCGGGCATGGAGCGACCCTCCAGGATCACGCCGGGACAACCAGCTGGGTCTCAACTTCGTTGATCGGGCGCGCCGGCGCGGTGAGTCCGGTCACCGCCCGTCGTGAGATGCGCTGACCTCGGAAGACCGTCGCGGCCAGGGGCTCATGCTCTGGCACCAGCCGTAGTGCCTACCGCCGTCGACGGTCCGCAGCCAGCGCCGCGGCGGCCGCTTCGTCGTCGGGGAGCGCGTCGCCGGGGCGTTTTGACGCTGCGGGGCCGCCCACCGCAAGCTCGCCCTGCCAGCGCGGTGTGACGTCCAGATGAATGCCGAACTGGTCGAGCAGGCGGACGACGGTGTGGTCCACGAGATCGCTGACGCTGCGCGGGTGGTTGTAGAAGGCGGGCATCGGCGGTGAGATGACGGCGCCCATGCGCGACAGCTTCAGCATGTTCTCCAGATGGATGTCGGTGAGCGGCGCCTCGCGCACCGCCAGCACCAGCTTGCGGCGTTCTTTCAGAATGACGTCGGCGGCGCGGTGCACCAGGTTGTCGCTCTGCCCGGTGGCGATGGCGGCCAGGGTGCGGACGCTGCACGGCACCACGATCATCCCGTCGGTGAGAAACGAGCCGCTGGCGATGGCCGCGCCCATGTCGCGGTAGCCATACCAGGCGTGGGCGAGCTGCTGCAGGTCTTCCAGGGTATACGTGGTTTCGTGCCGCAGCGTGCGCGCCGCCCAGTGGCTGACCACCACGTGCGTCTCCACCCCGGCGGCGCGCAGCATCTCCAGCGTGCGCACGCCGTAGATCATTCCCGTGGCGCCCGATAGCGCCACCACGATGCGTTGCGTCCCCCGTTGCCCGGTTTCCGGCATGTCTTCTCCTCGCCCCACCTCCGCCATTGAGCCGCGCGCCCGCGATCTTGTCAACCGGAGACGGTAAACAGGCGGGCGCGGCCCGGGGTTCCAGATTGGCACCAGTTTCATTCCGGCAGCAATGTGCGCCTCCGCTGCGCTTTCCGCGCTTCCTCCCGCCCGCCCTGTGCCACGCTTCCCCCATGGCTGCCGCCACAGTCCCGCTACTGCCGCCCCCCGCCGCCGTACGTGATGTCGATGCCGAGCGCGTCCTCGCCCACCTGCGGCCCGGTGACCACGTCTGCTCCCTCTACCAGACCGAAGATGAGTACCTGCGCCTGCTGACGGCCTTTGCCCAGCAAGGGGTGGAGCGCGGCGAGAAAGTGATGTGCTTCTCGGCCACGCGCACTCCGGAAGCGCTGCTGGCGGTCTTGCGCTCGCGCTTCGACTGCGCGGACGCGATCGCGCGTGGGCAGTTGGCAACCTTCACTACCGCCGGCGTCTACCTGCAGGGCGGCAGCTTCGAGCCGCAGCGCATGATCGCGCGCCTGGAAGCGGAACGCGACCGCGCCTTGGCCGAGGGATACCCGGCCTTGCGCGTCACCGGCGAAATGCTCTGGGCGCTCGACAGCCGCTGTGACCCGCGCCTGCTGGTCGAGTACGAAACCCGGCTGAACACCTTCTTTAAGGACAGCCGCTGCCTGGCCCTCTGCCAATATCACCGCGGCCGGTTCCCCAGTCCGCTGCTGCTCAAGATGCTCACCACCCATCCGCTGACGGTGGTCGGCGCCGAGTGCTTCGACAATTTCTATTACCAGCCTCCCGAGGAACTCCTGGGGGACGACGTGGATACCGCCACCCTGGAGCGCCGGATCGGGAACCTGCGCGCCAAGACTGGCCTGGAGCGCGAGCTGCGCCAGGCCCGCGACGAATGGGAGACCACGTTCAACTGCCTGTCGGACCCGCTCAGCATCCACGATCCCGATTTCAATATCGTGCTGCGCAACCGCGCCTTCGACCAGTTCTTCGGCGCCCCGGCCGGCAACGGACACAAGTGCTACGAAATCGTGCACCGCATGGACCACGCCCCCGAATTCTGCCCCCTGCCCCAAACGCTGCAATCCCGCTCCCGGACCGTCGCCGAACAGTTTGAGCCGGTCGTGCAGCGGCATCTGGCGATCAGCACCGACCCCATCTGCGACGGGGAGGGCAACGTGGCGCGGGTGGTGCACGTGGTGCGCGACATCACCGAACTGAAGCACGTCCACGATGAGCTGGAACGCATGGTGCGGCAGCGCACGGCGGCGCTGGAGCAGGCCAACGCCGTCGCCAACAAGCGGATCAAGGAGACGGCCGCGCTCTATGCCGTGGAGCGCCTGTTGCAGGAGGACGACCAGCCGCTGCCGGAAATCACGCGCCGCCTGGTGGCACTCCTCCCCCGGGCCTGGCAGTACCCGGAGTGCGCCGTCGCCCGCATTCGCTTCGGCGACCTCGAAGCTGCCAGTGGCAGCTTCGAAAACGTGGTCTGGAGCCACGGGGTGAGCTTTACCGCTTCCGACGGTACCTCCGGGGAGATCGCCGTCGCCTATCGCGACGCACTGCCGGCGGCGGCTACAGGACCGTTTCTGGAGGAAGAGGAGCGGCTGCTGCAATCGGTCACCGAAAGGTTCTCGTCCTACTACGAGCGCCGGCGGGCCGAGGACGCGGTCTACAAGTCGGAAGCCAGCTACCGCTCCCTGTTCGAGGCCGCCAACGACGCCATCCTGGTCTTCGACCCCGACAGCGAAATCATCCACGCCGCCAACGGCAAAGCTTGCGCAATCTACGGCTTCACCGCCGCCGAGTTGCTGGGGCACAGCCTGCGCTCGCTGACCAAGGACGTGCCCCGCGGCGAGGAGCAGATCCAGAAGCTCCTGCACGACGGCGCGTGCCACAACTTCGAGACCGTGCATCGCCGCAAAGACGGCAGGGAACTGCACATCCTGGCCAGTTCCTCGGTGGTGGAATACGGCGGCCGGCCCGCCATCCTCAGCATCAATCGCGACATCACCGAACTGAAGCACCTGGAGCAGCAGCTGCGCCACGCGCAGAAGATGGAGGCCGTGGGGCGGCTCGCGGGCGGCGTGGCGCACGACTTCAACAACCTGCTGATGGTGATCCACGGCTACGGCGAGATGCTGCTGGAACGGCTGCCGGCGGACGATCCCGGGCACAAGATGGCCGGCGAGATCCAGCAGGCCGCCGAGCGTGCCGCCGGCGTCACCAGTCAGCTGCTCGCCTTCAGCCGCAAACGGGTGGTGCAGCCCATAGTCCTCGACCTCAACGCCGCCGTACGGCGTATCGAGTCGATGCTGCAGCGCCTGCTTGGCGAAGACGTGGAACTGGTCTTCCGGCTGGAGCCCTCTACCTGGCCCATCAAGGCGGATACCACGCAGGTCGATCAGCTGCTCATGAACCTGGCCATCAACGCGCGTGACGCCATGCCCGAGGGCGGTCAGATCGTCATTACCACCGGGAATGCCGAGCTCGGCGACAACCTCAGCCGCGAATACCCGTATTTTCGCCATCCCGGCGACTACGTGCATCTGGCGGTGCACGACACCGGATGTGGCATGACGCCCGAGGTGCAGGCTCACCTGTTCGAGCCCTTCTTCACTACCAAGGACACCGGCAAAGGTACCGGGCTGGGTCTGGCCACGGTATACGGCATCGTCAAGCAGGGAGGCGGCCACATCTGGGTCGAGAGCGCGCCGGGTAAGGGCAGCACCTTCAACGTTTACCTGCCGCGTGCCCGCGAGCCGGTGCTGGTCCCCAACCGTCCCGCCAAGCCGGCGCTGCGGCCGCACGCCGGGGAGACGGTGCTGCTGGTGGAAGATTCCGAGCCCCTGCGCAACCTGCTGGGAGAGCTCTTGCACAGCGGCGGCTACCAGGTGCTGGCGGCCGCCGACGGCGGAGTGGCCCTCGACCTGGCGCGCGCCCGCGCCGGCCGCCTCGACCTGCTGCTCACCGACGTGGTCATGCCCGGCTTGAGCGGCCCGGAAGTGGCCGGCCTGGTGCGCCGCGTGCATCCCGAAATCAAAGTGCTCTACATCTCCGGCTACAACGACCGGCAACTGAGTGCGGTCGACGCGCAGGATTCCCGGCTGTTGCAGAAACCTTTTTCCCGGGAGACGCTGATGGCGCAGGTCCGGGAAGTACTCAGCGCCCCCGCCGCGTCCCTGCCCGCGTGAACCCGGCGCCGTGGTGAATCAGCTTTTTCACGCCGCGCCCCCGCCGCTTCCCCCGGCCGCGCCTCGTGTGATATAGGGAGCGTGCCATGAAATCTCCGACCCGCTGGCCCTGGCTGCCGATTGTCCTCCTTATTCTTGTGGGCGCCGCCGTGGCGCAGTCGCCGGTGGCGCGCATCACCGACCTCACCGGCGTCGTCACCCGCCGCCACGCCGAGAAGTGGACCCTGGTCAACAAGACCCCGGCCGAGCTCTTCGACGGCGACAAAGTCAGCACCGACCGCGGGCGCACCACCGTCGTCTTCCTCGGCGACAACACCACCGTGGTGCTCGATATCGGCACCAACATCACCATCCGCCAGAGCGAGCACCCGGCGGCCACCGGCTGGGTGCGGCGCGTGGAGGTGTTCGTCGGCGATCTTTGGTTCAAGGTGACCAAGGGGCCGACGCAGCACACCGCGTTCGTCACCCCGACCGCCGTCGGCGGCGTGCGCGGCACCGAGGGCGCCGTCCACGTGGACAATGAGAACGAAAGCTCGTTCACGCTCAACGAAGGGGAACTCGAAGTCGCGCCGCGCGATGCCGAGGGAAATCCCGCCCCCGACGCCGAGCCGGTCCAGGTGCACGGCGGCGAGAGCGTGAAGGCGAATCGCGGCGCGGCCTTCCAGGCCGTGGCCGGGGCCCTCCTCGCCGTGCGTCCCGACGTGGGGGTGGTGGCCAACCTGCTGCCGCAACTCGACCCCGCGCGCTGGTCGCACCTCAGCTCCTCCGAGCGGCCCGACATGAAGGCCATCCTCGACGCCGCCAAGGCCCTTTCCGACGCCACCAAGAAAGTCCCCCGCTTCAGAATTCCCCGGCCCTGAACCGTCGGCGCCGGCGCCCATCTCTCGTTCCCGCGGCCCCACCCGCCGCCGCCGGCCGCGGGGAAGCGTGCGGTTAATCACGGCAGCGGGTGACTCAAGTCACAGCACCTTGTGCCCGGGGCTTCATACTCGGTACCAACCACCGCTGCCCGGAGGGCGCCATGTTTGAAGCCGAAATGGAAATGGAAAAGCGGTCCCCGATTCTCCCCATGATCCTGATGATGTCCTTCGTGCTGGTCATCCTCGGCGGGATCTCCGGCATCGTGTACATGGTCATCGAAGCCAAGAAAGGCCTCAGTCCCGCCGACGCCAGCCAGGTGCTCATCGCCGCGCTGAAAGAGCAGGGCCCCGCGACCGTGGCGTTTGCCAGCGGCTACGTGAAGCCGAGCGTCAGCGAACATCCCGCGGACCCGCACTACCGGTTGCTGGAGAAAGCGGGCCTGGTCACGCTGCGCCCCGACAAGAAAACGGGCGCGGTGCAAGTCACGGTGACGTCCGCGGGCGAGACGCTCTTCTCCCGCATCCCCGCGCTGCGCCAGGTGAAGAATGCCGACGGTACCCAGACCTACATTGCGCCGCTGGCGGAGCGGCGTTTCGGCGAGGTCACCAAGGTGACCATGAATGGCCCCAACAGCGCCCGGGTGGAATACACCTGGAAGTGGGTGCCGAACCAGTTGGGTGAGACCTTTGACGCCGCCAGCGCCGCGGTCAAGAGCTTCAATACCTGGGACCGCGCCACGTTGATTTCCAAGTACGGCGTCGACTTCTACCATGGCGACGCCAAACGGGAAGCCACCCTGCTCGTTCGCAAGGACGGGCAGTGGACGGTGGCGACCGAATAGTGCGGCGCCGCCACCCCCTGGGGCGCAGCGCCCAAGATTCCTACCGCTAACGGCGAGGCTTTGCAGCGCAGATGGCCGAGTTACTCGTACTCCCGGCAGCAGAACCCACGTTCGCTTCGCTCTCCCGGGTCATCGGCAACACGCCGCTGCTGGCTGTCCATTTCCGTTTCCACGGCCGCAAACGGGTCGTCTTCGCCAAGTGCGAGCAGATGAACCTGACCGGCAGCATCAAGGACCGGATGGCGCTGCACATCCTGCGCCGCGCGTATGCCCAGGGCCTCATTCAGCCGGGCGACGCCATCGTCGAGGCCAGCAGCGGCAATACCGGGATCGCCTTTGCCGCGCTGGGGCGGACGCTGGGGCATCCGGTCACCATCTTCATGCCCGACTGGATGAGCGCGGAGCGCCGGCAGCTCATCGCCAGCTACGGCGCCGAGATCGTCCCCGTCAGCCGTGAAGAAGGCGGCTTCCTGGGGGCGATTGCGCTCGCCGAACAACGCGGCGCCGCCCCCGGCGTCTTTCTGCCGCGCCAGTTCTCCAACACCGCCAACGTCGAAGCCCACCAGAAGAGCACCGGCCCCGAGATCCACCTGCAACTGCGCGACCTCGGCATGGCGCCGGAAGCGTTTGTCGCCGGCGTCGGCACCGGCGGCACAGTGGTGGGCGTGGGCCGCTACCTGCGTTCCGTGAACCCCAAGGTGCGGATTCATCCCGTCGAGCCGGCCGAGTCGCCGACCCTCTCTGCTGGACACAAGGTGGGACGCCACCGCATCCAGGGCATCTCCGACGAGTTCATTCCCGCCATCGTCGATCTCGCTGAACTGGATCCGGTGATCGCGGTGCCCGATGGTGACTCTATCCTCATGGCCCAGGAACTGGCCCGCCACCTCGGTCTGGGGGTCGGCATTTCCTCGGGCTGCAACTTCCTGGCGGCGGTGCGGGTGCAGGACGCGATGGGCGGCGGGGCCGTGGTGGCCACCGTCTTTGCCGACGACAACAAGAAATACCTCACCACTGACCTGCTGCGCGCCGAGCCGGCGCGCGACGACTATCTCACCCCCAGCATCGAGCTCACCGGCGTGCAGGTGCTGCCGCGGGTGTGCGCGATGTGCTTCTAAACAGCAGAGAATCAACACAGCAGCGCGGAAAAAGCACATAGCCGGCTGCTGAATTCCTTGTCACCGGCGCGCGTGACCACCCTCACAGACCAAAAATGCAACAGCGGGCAGAATGTCCTGTGGCCAGAAGGTACCGGTCCGTAGTGCGAGACCGGCGGGTAGATCTGGTCCTCGCGGCTCTGGCGGAGGTAAGCGCTAGAGCACGCCCAGGAGCATGCGAATGCGTTCTCGTAAGCTGGTCATCCTGCTTTGCCTGGTCCTCGCGCTTGCCGCCGTGACCCCCGTTTATGCCGCTGACGACGGCGCCGCCCTCTTCAAGACCAAGTGCGCTGCCTGCCACGGCCCGACCGGGGCCGGCGACACGCCCATGGCCAAGAAGCAGAACATCCCCGACCTGGGTTCGGCGGCGGTGCAGAAGATGTCCGACGCGGACCTGACGGGGATGATCGCGGACGGCGGCAAGGACAAGAAGCCGACGCACGCCTTCGCCAACAAGGGCGTGACCCCGGAGCAGGTGAAGGCGCTGGTCGGCTACATCCGCTCACTCGCGAAGAAGTAGCCGGCGCCACACCCCGCGGCTCCAGACGCGAGGGGAGAGGTATCTCTACTCGGAGGTACGGCGTGAGCAAAGCCATCCTGTACGACGCGACGCTCTGCATCGACTGCAAGGCCTGCGAGCAGGCCTGCGCCGAGCAAAACCATTTGCCCTACGACACCGGCGTAGCCGCCGAGGTCAAGACCTCCGACCACAAGTTCACCGTGGTGCTGGCGCATGAGGACAAGTACATGCGCCGCTTGTGCATGCATTGCGAGGACCCGACGTGCGCTTCGGTGTGCCCGGTGGGCGCGCTGCAGAAAACGGCGGCGGGGCCGGTGGTCTATGACGCCGACCGCTGCATGGGCTGCCGCTACTGCATGCTGGCCTGCCCCTTCGGTGTCCCCAAGTACGAGTGGAACCAGGTCCTGCCCAAGGTGCGCAAGTGCGAGATGTGTCCGGAGCGGCTGGCGGCGGGGCGGGTGACGGCGTGCGCCGAGGCGTGTCCCGTCCAGGCCACGATTTTCGGCGAACGCGACGCACTGCTGGCCGAGGCCAAGCGCCGCATCGCCGCCGAGCCCGGCAAGTACGTGCCTCACATTTACGGCGAAAAGGAGATGGGCGGGACCTCGGTGCTGTTGCTCTCGTCCGTCCCCTTCGACCTCTTCGGCTATCCCCACGACGCCTCGGGGCAGGCGCTCCCCATGCTTACCTATCGCGTGCTGGAGCGCATTCCCGACCTGGTCGGGGTGGGCACCGTGCTCCTGGGGGGAGTGTGGTGGATCACGCAGCGGCGCGCGCTGGTGGCCGCGGTCGAGGGAGCACGCGAAGCGCAGGATCAGAATAAGGAGGAGCGATGAGGTGGAAGCTTCCCCGGCTGACCTTCTGGCGGACGCTGCTGGTGGTGATTCTGTTCGCCGGTGTCTATGCCACGGTGCTGCGCGTGGTGCGCGGCCTGGGCGGCAGTACCAACCTGAGCGACGAGTTTCCCTGGGGGCTGTGGATCGGCTTTGACGTGCTCTGCGGCGTCATGCTGGCGGCCGGCGGCTTTACCCTCACCGCCGCCGTCTACATCCTGCACGTGGAGCGCCTGCGGCCCATCGTGCGCCCGGCGATCCTGACCGCCTTCCTCGGCTACCTGCTGGTCATCTTCGCCCTGTTCTTCGACCTGGGGCGCGGTTACCGCATCTGGCACCCCCTGGTGATGTGGAACCCGCGCTCCGTGATGTTCGAGGTAGGGCTGGTGCGTCACCCTCTACACCACCGTGCTGGCGCTGGAGTTCTCGCCCATAGTCTTCGAGCGTCTGCGCCTGGAGCGGCCGCTCAAGATCGTGCGCGCCATCTCCCTGCCGGTGGTGATCGCCGGGGTGATGCTTTCGACGCTGCACCAGTCGTCGCTCGGCAGCCTGTACCTGATCGTTCCCGGCAAGCTGCACGGGCTGTGGTATACCCCGCTGCTGCCGGTGTTCTTCTTTCTCTCCGCCATCGCGGTCGGCCTGGCGATGACCATCTTCGAATCCAGCCAGAGCTCGAAACATTTCGGGCGCGAGCTGGAGTTGCCCATCCTGCAGGAACTCGGGCGCGTCCTGGTGGTGGTGCTGGCGGTGTACTCCGTACTCCGTTTCCAGGACCTCTACCACCGGGGTACGTGGCGGCTGGCCTTTCGGCCGGGGCAGGAGAGCCTGCTGTTCTGGGTCGAGGTCACCCTGGCGCTGGTGCTGCCGCTGGTGCTGCTGTCCATGCGCCGCGTGCGCGAGAGCCCCGACGGTCTCTACTGGAGCGCGGTGCTGGTGGTGCTCGGCTTCGTCACCAACCGCATGAATGTAGGCATCACCGGCATGATGGCCTCCTCGGGCGTGAACTACGTGCCGCGCTGGACCGAGGTGGCCATCACCGCCAGCATCGTGGGCATGGGGTTTGTGGTCTTCACCCTCGCGGTGCGTTACCTGGCCATCTTCCAGGAGCGGGGCCACCACGCTCCGCTGGTCACATCGATGTCCTCGTGAGCTATGGCTGGTACAAACGCAGCGTCGCCGGCGGCGCCCTCCGGGCGGGAAGACGCCGGGCTGCGCTTTGACCGCCGGCTGAGCGTGCGCCTGACGGCGCTCCTGCTCGCCGCCATCGCTCTCATCTTCGTGCTGATTGCGCAATGGAACCTGCGCCTGCACCGCCGCCACCTGGAAACGGCGATGCAGGCCAGCGCGGAACGCATCAGCGATGTCATCAAGCGCAGCACCTCGTACTACATGCTGCGCAACGACCGCGAAGCGCTCTACCAGATCATGCGCACCATGGGCGCCGAGCCCGGCATCGTGCGGCTGCGCATCTTCAACAGCGAAGGCGTCATCAGTTTCTCCACCGACCCCGCTGAAGTCGGGCGCTCGGTGCAGCGCGACGCCGAAGCCTGTTCCCACTGCCACGCCCAGGGACAGCCGCTGGCGCGGCTCGATCGTCCGGACCGGTTGCGCGAGTTCCGTGCCAACGGCAGGCGCCTGGCGGGGGTCATCAATCCCATCGAGAACCGCATCGAGTGCTGGAGCGCGCCCTGCCACGCGCACCCGCCGCAGCAGCAGATCCTGGGCGTGCTGGACACGACGCTCTCCCTGGAGCAGGCCGACGCCAGCCTGGCGGAGAGCAGCCGGCAGATGGCGGCGGCCATCTTCCTGGGCGCGGCGCTGATCTCGCTGGCCAGCGGGCTATTCGTGTGGCGCCTGGTCGGGCGGCCACTCCGCGCCCTGCACATCGGCACCGAGCGCCTGGCCCACGGCGCGCTCGGCTACCAGATTGCGGTGCCCGGCCGCGGCGAAATGGGGGAACTGGCGGCCTCGTTCAACCACATGAGCAGCGAACTCGATGAGCGCGCGCGCCGCGCAGAACGCGCTGGCGCGGGAGCTGGAACAGCGGGTCGCGGCCAAGACCGCGCAGCTGCAGGCGGCGCACGCGCAGATGCTGCAGGCCGAGAAGATGGCCTCCATGGGCAAGCTGGCGGCGGCGGTGGCCCACGAGATCAATAACCCGCTCTCCGGCGTCCTCACCTACGCCAAGCTGGTGCACCGCTGGGTGGAGCGCGGCCCGCTGGACGAATCGCGCCGCCAGGAGATGCGCGAGTCGCTGGAGCTGATCGAATCGGAGACGCGCCGCTGCGGCGACATCGTCAAGACCATGCTGATGTTTGCCCGCCAGGCGCCCATGAACCTGGAGTGGGCCGACCTCAACGACGTCTACGAGCGGGTCACCCGCCTGGTGCAGCACAAGCTGGAACTGGGCGGCATCCAGTTGCGGCTGGCGCTGCAGCCTGACTTGCCGCGGGTGCAATGCGATCCGGCGCAGCTGGAGCAGGTGTTGCTGGCGCTGGTCATGAATGCCATCGAGGCCATGCCGCACGGCGGCACCCTCACCCTGCACAGCCGGCTCAATGCCCAAGGCGAGGTGTGCCTCGAGGTCCAGGACGATGGCGTCGGCATTCCCGCCGAAGTGCTGGCGCAGCTCTTTGAACCGTTTGTCACCACCAAACAAGGCCAGGGCGTGGGACTGGGTCTGGCCATCAGCCGGCAAATCGTGGAACGGCACCACGGCCGGATCGAGGCCGAGTCGCAGCCCGGGCAGGGCACGCGCTTCCACGTCATCCTGCCCGTGCGCGCGGTGCAGGCGCCGCTGGTGGGCGCGAAGGGATGAGCGCTATGGAAAAAGACCGATTGCTGATCGTGGACGACGAGGCCAGCGTGCGCGATTCACTGCTGCGCTGGTTCACCGAGGAAGGCTACGCGGTCGAGACCGCCCCTACTGCCAGCGCCGCCCTCACCCGGGTGGCGGAGCACCGCTTTGACGTGGCGCTGCTCGACATCAAGATGCCGGGCATGGACGGCATCGAACTGCAACGGCGGCTGCACGAAGTCGATCCCGAGCTGATGACCATCATCATGACCGGCTACGCCTCGGTGGAAACGGCGGTCACGGCGCTGAAGAACGGCGCCTACGATTACGTCACCAAGCCCCTGGACCCCGACGACATCGCGCACGTGCTGAAGAATGCGCTGTCGCACCGGCGGGTGGCGCGCGAAAACGAGCAGCTCAAGGCCGCCATGGTGGAAGCCACTCACAGCGAGCTGCTGGGGCAGAGCGCGGCCATGCGGCACGTGCTGGAGGCCATCGAGACGGTGGCCCCCAACGACACCACCGTCCTCATCACCGGCGAGAGCGGCACCGGCAAGGAGCTGGTGGCGCGCGCCCTCCACGCCGCCAGCCCGCGCCGCTTCCATCCCCTGGTGGCGATCCACTGCGGCGCCCTCACCGAGACCCTGCTGGAGAGCGAGCTGTTCGGCCATGAGAAGGGGGCCTTCACCGGCGCCCAGTACCGCAAGAAGGGCAAGTTCGAAGTCGCCGAGGGCGGAACGGTGTTCCTGGACGAGATCGGCGACATCAGCCTCAAGACCCAGACCGACCTGCTGCGGGTACTGCAAGAGCGGGAGATCGTGCGCGTCGGCGGCAACCAGCCCATCAAGGTGGACTTCCGCTGCGTCGCCGCCACCAACCGCGACCTGAAGGCGATGGTGGAGGACGGCCGCTTCCGTCCCGACCTTTATTACCGCCTCAACGTCTTCAATATCCACCTGCCGCCGCTGCGCGACCGCCGCGAGGACATCCCGCTGCTGGTGCAGCACTTCGTAGACAAGTTTGCGGCGGCCATGAACCGCAAGATTGCGCGCGTCTCGCCGGAAGCGCTGCGGCTGCTGGAACAGGAGCGGTGGCCGGGGAACGTGCGCGAGCTGGAGAACGCCATTGAGCGCGCCATGGTGGTGGCGCAGGGCAGCGAACTGCGCCCGGGCGATTTTCTCCTGGCGCCACCGCTGCCACGCCCCGCCGCCGGCGCCCAGGCGCTGGAGGAGGTGGAGAAGGTGCACATCCTGCATGTACTCGACGAGTGCCACGGCAACCAGAGCCGCGCCGCCGAACTGCTCGGCATCGATCGGGTGACGTTGCACCACCGGCTCAAGCGCTATGGCTGGACGCGTCCGGCGCTCGAACCCAAATGAGCTGTCTACATCTGGTCCGCATCGGCGACGTCGAGCCGGCGCTGCTCGAGGCCTTGCGCGCGCCGCTCGCCCGCCACTTCCGGCGGCCGTGCCAGGTCGCCGACGCCCAGCTGGAGCCCGCCTTCGCTCTCCACCCGGAGCGCGAGCAATACCATTCCACCGAGCTGATCACCCGCCTCGAGTCCTTCCGCCGTCCCGACACCTGGCGCCTGGTGGGCGTGGCGGCGGTGGATCTCTACATCCCCATCCTGACCTTCGTCTTCGGCGAAGCCCAGATGCAGGGCAGCTGTGCCGTCATCTCCAGCTTCCGGCTGCGGCAGGAGTTCTACGGTCTGCCCGCCGACGCCGCGCTGACCCACGAGCGGCTGTTGAAGGAAGCGGTCCACGAGGTCGGCCACACCCTGCGGCTGACGCACTGCGCCAGCTACGAGTGCGCGATGTCCGCCAGCCATTCGGTCGAACTGATTGACCTGAAGTCAGCGCAGTTCTGCGCTGGCTGTCGCACGCGAGCCGGATTGCTGGCCGCCTGATGCGATTCGCAGCAAAGCGCTGCTGAAAACCTCATCATCCCCTCGCGCCCTTTCCTTTCGTAGACTTGCGAGCAAACCAGCGAAACCAGTCCGCGCGGAGCGTTGTGGAATACAGCAGTAGCGTGTTGCGGGATTCTGCAGTCGGGCTTCGGCATCGCCCTCGTCCGGCGCTCAATCTCCTTTGGCCTCAACCGCTTCGCGGCTTCCGCAGCCACCGCGCCGGGGAAGGGCTATACGCGTGCGTTTATAGAGAGCGAAATCATCGGCTCTCGCGTCACCTGCAAAGCAAGGCCGCGACGCCGGGAGCGAAGGAGGCGGTTATGGTCGTCCTCGCAGTGCTGCTCGTATTCGCGGTCTTTATCCTCATCGATTATTACCAGGGCAAGCGCCGGGCTCCAGTTGTGGTGCGGCCGCGGCCGGCGATCGTGCCCGCCCTGCAGATGTCGATCGTGGCCGGCTTCCGTCTGCCGGACACGGTGCGGTATCACCCGGGTCACGCGTGGGCGATGCGCGAAGGTCCCGACGTGGTGCGGCTGGGCCTCGACGACTTTGCGGCGCGGGTAGTGGGCAAGCTCGAAGCGGTACAGCTGCCGCAGCGCGGCCGCTGGCTCGAGGTGGGACAGAAGGCCTGGACGCTGAAGCGCGACGGCGTGGCCGTGGACATGGTGGCGCCGATGAACGGCGCGGTCATCGACGTCAACGACGCGGTGGCGCGCGATCCGGAACTGGCGCGGCGCGATCCCTATGGCGAGGGCTGGCTGGTGAAGGTGCAGGCGCCCGATCCGGGAGTGGGTTTCCGCAACCTGCTGGAGCCGTCGCTGGCGCGAGTGTGGATGGAGCATGCCGCCGCTTCGCTGCGCTTCGACATGCCCGCCAACGCCTATGCGCAGGACGGCGGCCTGGCGGTGGACGACCTCACCGCCACGCTGCCCGACAACCAGTGGCAGGAGACGGTCCGCCGCTTCTTCCTCACCTGAAGGCAGGAGCAAGCGGCCAACGCCCGCAGCCCAGGCAACCGGCAACCTGGCTGCGGGCGGTTTTCTTTGCGGGTGAGTCCCGGCCTGTATAATGCCGCCGCTTCGCACGCCAGCTATGCCAACGAGCCGATTCTTCCGGGCGACGGTGTTCGCGACCTGCGCCATTGCGCTGGTGGCGCTGGCGGGCTGGCGGGTACGCGCAGCCAAGCCCCCGGTTCTCGAAATCTCCAGCGCCACGCTGCCCGCCGACGGCGTCTCCTCGACTACGGTCACCTGGCGGGGCAGTGAAGCCGCCGGCGTGCGTTTCCGGATAGCCGGCAATCCGGCCAGCGTGGCGGTGGAAGCGGTGACCCGCGGCGGCGGGGCGGCGGTCGCGACCCTGCGTGCCGGCGTGCTGCCGGCCACGGTGGTGGTCGAAGCCGAATCTCCCGCCGGTACCTTGCGGCAACCGCTCGCGCTGGTCGCGGCCGACACCGACACGGAGCGCGACGGCACTCCGGACTTCCTGCGCCTCGACAGCGCCGACGCGCGCGCCTTCCGGGCGTGGTTTACCTTCCTCGCCGAAGAGCAGTCTTATCGGCCCGCGCCGGCGCGTGCCCCCGAGATCGCTGACTGCGCGGCGCTGGTGCGCTTTGCTTACCGCGAGGCGCTGCGCGCGCATGACAGCGCCTGGGCAGCCGCCCTGGGGCTGGCGCGTCTGCCGCAAGCGGCCGCAGTCCACAAGTACCGCTACCCGGCGACGCCCCTGGGCGCCGCGCTATTTCGCGTCCGGCCGGGCGCCTTCCGCCCCACCGACCTCAGCGATGGCACCTTTGCCGAGTTCGCCGACGTCCAGACCCTGCTGCGCTACAACACGCATCGCGTGAGCCGCGACGTGGCGGCAGCGCGGCCGGGCGACCTGCTGCTGTTCCGCCAGCCGCAGCAGCCATCGCCCTTTCACGCCATGATCTTCCTGGGGCGGAGCCGCTTCGACGATCGCGGGGAAGACCTGGTCGTCTACCACACCGGGCCGGAAGGGGCGGCGCGCGGCGAGATCCGCCGCCCGGCGCTGGCCACGCTGCTCGCCTATCCCGATCCCCGCTGGCGGCCGGTCGCCGGGAACTCGAACTTCCTCGGCGTGTATCGCTGGAACATTCTGCGCGGGGTAACGCCGTGAGGGCGCGCCGCGTGGTGCTGGTCGCGGCCTGCGTCGCGGCGCTCGTTTCCCTGGCGCGCGCGCAGAGCGACAACGCGTTTTTCGCGGTGATGACCGACCGCACCTACGCGCCCGGCGAAAAGGCTTATGTTAGCCTGCAGGCGCGCGGCGTCGAGGCGCTGGAATTCCGCGTCTATCGGGTGCGGAACCCGGAGACGTTCTTCGCCAAGCTGGACGACCTGCACCAGTTCGGGGGGCGGGTGCCGCGCCCCGAGCATCGCGTCTCGCTGCTGGAGCAATTCCACAACTTCAAGCGGCGGTGGTGGGTGCGGGTGCGCGACTTCGTGCGCGCGCAGTTCACCACCGATTCGCGCGCCGAGATCCGCCAGCGCAGTGGCGAGCAGAACCGCAAGCCGTCCACCGAGTACGCGCAAATCCCGCTGCTCAACCCGCAACAACTCGTCAGCCGCTGGAAGCAGGAGCTGCCCAACGCCAAGCATTTCTCGTGGGAATCGCAAAGCGTCCCCGTGCCGCTGAAGGACAAGGGCGTCTACCTGGTGGAGGCCACCGACGGCCGCCTGCGCGCCTACACGCTGCTGATCGTCACCGACCTGGCCATGATCATCAAGAGCGCGCCGGGCCACGTGCTGGCCATGGTGGTCGAGCGCCGCAGCGGTAAGCCGGCCGCCGGCGTCGAGGTGCTGCTCCGGGTGAAGAACCAGGAGCGCGCGCGGCTTACGTCGGATGAGAACGGCCTGGTCGAGCAGGACGTGAGCATGAAGACCGCGCCGGGCGGCGGCGACGAGGAAGCGGAGGCCGCCACCGGACCCGAAGGCGTCCTGCTGCTCGCGCATCGCGGCAGCGATGTGGCGGTGAATTCGCCCTACGCCTGGTACCTGAGCAGCGATCCCGAGCGCGACCTGGTCGGCTACATCTACACCGACCGCCCGGTCTATCGCCCCGGCCACACCGTGCAGTTCAAGGGCATCCTGCGGCGGCGGACCGCGGCGGGTTACCAGCTGCCGCCTGCCCATACCGTGCAGGTGGAGATTACGGCGGCGGACGGCAAGACCGTGCTCAATCGCCAGCTGCCGGTCTCGGCGAGCGGCACGGTGCGCGGCGAATACGTCGTGCCCGCGAACGCCGCGCTCGGCTACTACTCGGTGCAGGTCCATTTCGGGCGCGCGGTCGCCACCGGCGAATTCCATGTCGAGGAATACAAGAAGCCGGAATACGAGGTGCGGGTCACCCCGGAGAAGCCGCGCCTCCTCGAGGGCGAGCCGATCCGCGCCACCGTTGAGGCGCGCTATTACTTCGGCGAGCCGGTCGCCAACGCCAAGGTAAAGTACGTTCTGCACCGCAGCATCTACTGGGCGTTCGACTACTGGCCCGACGAGATGGAGGGGGAGGGCGATAGCGAGGGCGGCGGCGAGGACGAATACGCCGGCGAGCAGACGGAAGAGAAAGAAGGACAGCTCGATGCCGAGGGCAAGCTGGTCATCACCCTGCCCACCACGCTCGACCAAGGACATCGCTATGACTACCGGTATCGCGTGGAGGCGCGCGTTACCGATGCCGCCAACCGCGAAATCGCGGGTCACAACTCCGTCCTCGCCACCTACGGCAGCTTCTACCTGACTGCACAGTCCGACCAGTTCGCCTACAAGCCCGGCGAACGCGCCCGTCTCACCATCGAGGCCAAGGACTACGACAAGAACCCGGTCAGCACCCGCGTGCACCTCGAACTGAAGCTGGTGGCGCGCGGCAACGCGGAAACGCCCGGCGTGGCATGGTCCGGCGACGTGACCACCGACGCGCAGGGCGTGGCGCATGCCGAGGTTCCGCTGTCGGCGGCGGGTTCGTGGATCGTGCGCGCCACGGCACGCACGCCGGAAAACCGCGAGGTGCAGCGCGACACCTATCTATGGGTCTCCGGCCGCACCTACGATTGGGCGGGGATGGGCGAGCGCATCCAGCTCATCGCCGACAAGAAGGCTTACCAGGTCGGCGACACCGCGAAGCTCATGATCGTCACCGGCGCGCCCGATGCCTGGGTATTGGTCACGACGGAAGGGAATGGCCTGCATACGCGGCAGGTGGTGCATGCCGGCGCCACCGCGACGGTGGAAATTCCCATTCGCACGGAGTACCAGCCCAACATCTTCGTGGGCGCCGCGTTCATCCGCGACAACCGGCTCCACCAGGGCAGCCGCAACCTGCGCGTGCCCGCCGTCGAGCGGCAGTTGGCGATTGAGATCACACCCGCCAAAGAGCAGTTCCGGCCGGGCGAGCCGGCGGTCTACGACGTGAGTGTCAAGGACTTCCAGGGCAAGCCCGTCGCCGCCGACCTGAGCCTTGGAGTAGTGGACGAGGCGATTTACGCGGTGCAGCCGGAGCTGACCCCCGAAATCGCCGGCTTCTTCTACGGCAACGTCTACAACCGCGTGGGGACCGATTCGTCGCTGGCCTACTTCTTCCGCGGGGAAGCCGGGAAGCGCGCGCCGGTGCTGGCGCAGAACCTGCAACTGACCGCGCGCGGCCAGATAAAACCCGCGCCGCTGGTGGAACCGCGCGTGCGCAAAGCGTTTCCCGACACCGCGTACTGGATTGCCGACCTGAAGAGCGACGCCGGTGGGCATGCGCGCGTCAGCTTCAGCTTCCCCGACTCGCTGACCACGTGGCGCACCACGGTCCGGGGCGCTACCCTCGACACCCGCGTCGGCGGCGCGGTGAACAAGGTGCTGGTGCGCAAGAACCTGATCCTGCGCCTGGCGGCGCCGCGTTTCCTGCGGCAAGGCGACGAAGTCACGGTTTCGGCGATCGTCCACAACTATCTTGCCGGCGCCAAGACGGCGCGGGTCTCGCTCGACGCCGCCGGCCTGGAGCTGGTGGAAGGTTCGGTGCGCAGCGTGGAAGTGCCCAGCCGCGGCGACGCCAAGCTCGACTGGCGCTTCCGCGCGCCCGCCCCGGGCGAGGTTCGCCTGCTGGGGAAGGCGCTCACCGACGAGGAGTCCGACGCGCTGGAAATCACGGCCCCGGTCGTGCCCTACGGCGTCAAGCAGGCCATCGCGCGCGCCGGTTCGCTGAGCGGCGCCCAGCCGGCGCAGACGCAAATCGATTTTCCGGCGGCCATCGAGCCGGCGTCGCGCACGCTGGAGGTCAGCGCCGCGCCTTCCGCTGCGGGCGCCATCTTCGGCGCGCTCGAATTTCTCACCTCCTATCCCTACGGCTGCACCGAGCAGACCATGTCGAGCTTCCTGCCCAACGTGATCGTGGCGCAGGCTTCCAAAGAGCTGGGCTTGAAGCCGGCGCTCTCGCCCGAGGAACTCGAGAAGAAGGTGCGCGCGGGCCTGGAGCGCCTCTACGACTTCCAGCATCCCGACGGCGGCTGGGGCTGGTGGAAGACGGATGATTCCCACACCTTCATGTCGGCGTACGTGACCGCGGGCCTGATGCAGGCCTCCGCCGCCGGCTACAACGTGCGCTCCGACGTGATCAACCGCGCCCGCAACTGGCTGCGCGAGAAGCTGCAACGCGACTCCGCGCTGCTGCCCGACCTGCGGGCCTACGGCGTCTACGCGCTGGTGGTGGCGGGCGACACCGACACGGCCGCGCTGGCCGATTCGGTCTGGGCGGAGCGCGCGCAGCTCTCGCCCTACGGCGCCGCGCTGCTGGGGCTGGCGCTCGTCGAACGGCACGATGGCCGCGCCGCCGAGTTGGCAGCCGACCTCGAGCGCCAGGCCAAGACGACCGACACCGAAGCGTGGTGGCCGGCGACGCGCGATCCGCTGCTCGACTTCGAGACCGACGCCACCCCCGAGGCGACGGCGCACGTCACGAATTTCCTCTCGCGCGCCAGGCCCGACAGTCCGTTGCTGCCCAAGGCCGCCGCCTGGCTGGTCGCGCACCGCGATGAAGGCTACTGGTGGACGTCGACCAAGCAGACCGCGATGGTCGTCTACGGCCTCACGCAGTATCTGAAGCGCAGCGGCGAACTCAAGCCCAACCTCACCGTGCGCGTGCTGGTGAATGACCGGGCCGTGCTCACCAGGCAGTTCACCGCGGCCAGCCTGGGCGAGCCGGCGGCCACGGTGCGGCTCGCGGCCGCCGACCTCGGCGCCAGCAACCGCGTGCGCGTCGAGGTGAGCGGCGAGGGCCGGGTGTACTGGTCGGCGCGCGCCGAGTACTACAGCACCGCCGACAAGCTGGTGCGCACCGGCTCCATCGCGCTCAACCTCGCGCGCGACTACTTCGTGCTCAGCCCCGAGCGCAGCGGCGAGAAAATCGTTTACCGGCTCGACCCGCTGTCTGGTCCGGTCAGCATTGGCCAGGTCATCGCGGTCCGCCTGACGGTGAGCGGCGGCGAATGGAAATACCTGCTGGCCGAAGATCCGATTCCCGCGGGCACGGAGTTCATCCAGCGTGACGACCTCTACGAACTCAAGCAGCAGCCCGCGTGGTGGGGTTGGTGGTTCGACCGCCGGGAATTCCACGACGATCGCGCCGCCCTGTTCCTGCGCTACTTCCGCGACCAGCGGCAGTTCGTCTACCTGCTCAAGGTGGTGAACCCGGGGCGCTTCCGCATCAGCCCGGCGATGGTGCAGCCGATGTACCAGCCGCAAGTCATCTCGACCTCCGAGGGCCGCATCCTGGAGGTGAAGTGATGGCGCGCAATTTTGCCGCTCGCGCCGTGAGTGCCGCCTGGCATCGCAAGCGGCTGTGGCTGCTGCATCTGGTCGCCAACGCCGCGCTCGCCGCGCTTGCCTACAGTTGGTTGTGGATCCCGGATGAGCACGCCTGGCAGGTGGGCTTCTCCCTGGTGCTCGCGTTGCTGCTGGTGTTAGCCGCACTGCTGCTGCATGGCGGGACGCTGGTCGCGCTGGAGGATGCGCACGCCGATCCGGGCGCCGGCGCCGCTGCCGGCTTCCGCCGCGCGCTGCGCCACCTGGCGCCGCTGCTGCTCTGGCTCGTGGTCACCGTGCTGCTGATTCGGCTGGTCCTCAGCTTCGACGAGCAGGCGGCGGGCGTCGCCGGCTACCTGCATTCGAAATTGCCCGCGGCCCTGCGCGCGCGCATCGCTCCCGACCGCGCGTGGGAGTGGATGAGCACGCTGGTTTCGCTGCTCGCCTGGGGCCTCGTTCCCCTCGTGCTGCTGCCGTTCGGCATGCAGTTTGCCAGCCGCGGCTTCGGGCGCGCTGCCCTGCGCAATGCGCTGCGGGGGCTGGTTGCGTGGCGGTACTGGGTCGCGTTCATCGTGCTCTTCGGGCTGGGTGCAGGAGTGCCCTGCCAGCTGGTGTGGTGGCTGCCGGTAAAGGGCTCGGTGGGCGTGGAAGCAGCCAGCATGAGCGTGCGCTTCGGCGTCGCTTACCTGATCGCGATTACCGCCTGGCTCCTGCTGGCGTCGGTGTTGGGCCTGGCGTCGGCGACGAAGTCCCTCAGTGCGCCGCCGGCGCCGCCGCCCGCGACCTGATGTCCGCCGGGATTCCCGTCTTCAGCCACGCCAGCACCGCAGCTTTTCCGTGCGTGACAATGGCAGCGTGCACGCACGCCTGCGCCGCGGCGTAGGCGCTCGCCATTTCCGCGCGTGAGCGCGGCGCCGCTAGCGCTCGATCCAGAGCACCTGGCGCCGCCGGACACCTCCCTGCGCTGGCCGCACCGCCGCCGAGTTCCTGTGCCAGGCCTTCCTCGAACCACAGGGGCGGGGGTTGGCCCGCGTTCTGCCGCAGCAAAACGTGCAACAACTCGTGCCGCAGCGTCACCTCCAGCGCGCCCTGGCGCTGCAGCGCGGCCGGCGGCTGCAGCCGTATGGTGTCGCCGCGCGTGCTCGCCGCCATCCAGCCGGGCTCGCCGGTGGCGTCACGAAAGGCTGGCGTCTGCGAAAAAACGCGGAGCTGCACCGGCCGCCGCAGTTCCAAAGATGTCGTATCCCGCAATCCCCGCAGCAGCCGTGCGGCCAGCGGCAACAGGAAGCGGTCCGTTTCCGGCGCGCCGGAGAGCAGCACCACCTGCCCTTCGGCCAGCGCCCGCCACGCGAGATCTTGCGCCGTGATTCCGACCTGCGTTCCCGGGTAATAGAAGGCGAGGATTTCGCGATAGCTCTTGCCCTCGGCGCCCATGGCGTCTGCGCCGAGCTGGCAGAGTCCTACCCCGTGGCCGGCGCCCCGCCCGCGGAACACCAGCGTGTCGCCTTCCACGCGCATTTCGTAGAAGTCGCTGCGCAGGCGCTCCCAGCCCATCGTCCGGCCCACCGCCAGCCGGAAATCGGCGGCCGCAGTCTCTCTCGCGCCGATCCGCAGCCGCGCCACGCGCCCCGAGGGAGCGCGCGCGACGATGGTCACGTCGGCCGGGTGCGGCAGCCCGAGCGCGCGCCCGAGTTCCGCGCGGCTGATGCGCGAGCTCCATTCTTCGCGCCGCGCTGCCTCGCAGAATGGGTCCTGGTGGCTGCGCAGATACGGTGCGGCGAACTCGCGGCCCAGCACCGTCGCGTCTTCGGTCATGCCGCCACACGCGCGATGGTAGAAGGCGGCGGCGGGTGCGCCGCGGTACCACAGCAACTCACCGCCGGTGGCTGCTACGGCCGCGCGGATTCGTTCCGGCGCCTCCGCCAGCCGCAGGTCCTGGCAGTGCGTGGTGTCGCAGAAATCGAAAGCGACGTGCCGCCCGCGGAAGCGCACGGCGTAGCTGCGCGCCGCCACCGCCATCGCCTTCAGCGCTTCGTCGGAGCGCATGCCGCCACTCTCTCCCACCAGCACCGCGGTCACGTAGTCCTCCAGCGGCATCCGCACGACAATCTTCAGCGTCCCACTGCGCCCGTCGGCAGCGACCGCGAGCGGAAACGCCAATGCCAGCGGCGCCGCATCCGCCACGCCCATGCGGTAGCGGCCTGCGACTTGCAGCCGCGCGTAACCGCGACCGGCTACGTCCACCCGGCCGTTTCTGGCGCGCAGCGTCGTCGCCGTCCGCAACGGCTGTGGGGCGCAGCTGGCGCAGGCGCGCCAGGTCGCCTCGGGGTCGGGCGCCAGCTGGATTTCTGCCGGCGGGTGCAGCGAGAACAGCCGGACCGTCACCTCCGCGGGGCTGCGCCGCGCGTTCGGCGCCGTTTGCGGCGCCGCGAGAGCCGACAGCGCGAGCGCGACCAGGAGACAGCGCATCATCGCCGGCCCCGCTGCGCCGCGTACGCGGTGAATATCTTCTGCGCCGCGGCAGCGGCATCGCGGCCGTTGCCGCGTTCGACGTAGACGACGACCGTCACCTCCGGCTGCGCCGCCGGGGCGTAGCCGGCAAACCACCCGTGGGTCTGGCCATTGCCGGCGGAGGCGGTGCCGGTCTTGCCCGCCACGGCGATCTGCGGCGTGCGTGCCGGCAAGGCCATGCCGAACTCCACCGATCCTTCCAGCCCGGCGAACACCACCTGCATGGCCGGCGCCGCGTCGCCGTGCCGCTTCCGCAGCGCCAGCCGGCGATATGCCGCCAGCAGCGCCAGCGGCGTCACCTCAATTCCTTCCTCGCCCAGCGCCAGCAGTTGCCGCTCGGCGACGTTCGCCGGCAGATCCACGTGTCCACGTGCTTCCTGGGTTGCCAGTCCGGTCGGCGAGTCAAGACCGGCGCGCAGCAGGGCATTGCGCAGGTCGGCGTTACTCAGCCGTTGCGCCGTGGTGGCGAAATAGAAGTTGCAGGAGTAAGCCAGCGCCTGGGTGGCGTTGAGCGGCGCCACCGCCGGGTGCGAGCAATCCAGGCGATGCCCCGCCACCACCAACCGGCGGGGGCAGGCAATCTGCGTGCGCGCCGCCAGCGTGCCCGACTCCAGCAGCGCCTGCAGGACAAAGGGCTTGACGGTGGAACCCGGGGCCGCCAGCCGTCGCGCCGCGCGCTCCAGGTCCACGGCCGCGAGCAGGCGGCCGCTCTCGACCTCCATCACCACGGCCGTACCCGGCCGGCCCGCCAGCGCCGTCCGCAGCGCCTCGTGCAGCGGTCCCCGCGGCGCTTGCGCGGAGAGCAACACCGCGCCCAGCGTTACCCACAGGAGCCAGCGGAGACGGGCGGGTCGCGGCACCCGCGCATGATACCCAATTCCGCATCACGCATCGTTGTGACCGCCATCACGCCCCCCTTGCCCGCCGCGGCGGGAGACTGTAGTCTCCATATACCGAACGAACGTTCGAACGAATCGTCAGGAGGGCCCCATGGCAACCGCCGCTACTGCCGCCGCCCGCGCCACCGGCGCCTGGAGCCTCGCCGCCCCCGGCCGCTTCGAGTGGCGCGCTGCCGCCCTCCCCGAGCCCGGGGCCGACGAAGTGGTGGTGGCGGTCGCCGGCTGCGGCGTCTGCCACACCGACATCGGCTTCGCCTATGAAGCAGTCCCCACCCGGCACCCGCTGCCCCTGGTCCTCGGGCATGAGATCGCCGGGCGCGTGGTCGCGGCGGGTGCGGGCGCGGAAGCGCTGGCCGGGCGCGGCGTGATTGTGCCGGCGGTCGTGCCCTGTGGCGCCTGCGCGGCGTGCCGTGCCGGCCGGCCCACCATCTGCCGCCAGCAGTTCATGCCGGGCAACGACGGCGACGGCGGCTTCGCCACGCACGTCCGCGTGCCCGCGCGCGGCCTCTGTTTTGTCCCCGACGCCCTGCCCCCCGGCATCACCCTGCCCATGCTGTCCGTGGTCGCCGACGCGGTCACCACGCCCTATGAAGCCATCTGCCGCGCCGGGCTCGCGGCCGACGATGTCGCGGTATTCGTCGGGGCGGGCGGCATCGGCGGCTTCGGCGTGCAGATCGCCGCCGCGCTGGGCGCCGCGGTGGTAGCCATCGACGTGGACGACGAGCGCCTGCAACTCGCCGCGCAGCACGGCGCCACGCTCACGCTCAACGCCCGCACTCCGGAACTCAAAGCGGCGGTGCGGAAGTTCGCGAAACAGAGCGGGAAGCGCGGCATCGGGATGAAGGTGTTTGAAACCAGCGGCACCACTGCCGGGCAGCAGACCGCCTTCAGCCTGCTGGATTTTGGCGGCTATCTCGCCGTGGTGGGCTACACCGCGAAGGCGGTCGAGGTGCGGCTCTCCAACTTGATGGCGCTGGATGCGACGGCGCGCGGCAACTGGGGCTGCCCGCCGGAGCGCTATCCGGCGGCCCTCGACCTGGTGCTGAGCGGCAAGGTAGCGCTCGCGCCCTATATCGAAATGCATCCGCTGGCAGAGGCGCCGGAAATACTGGCCGCCGTCCACCGGCGCGAACTGCGGCGGCGGGCGGTCCTCGTGCCCGCAGGAGAACGGTCATGAAGGATCACAACCTGGTGGAGAGCTTCGCGCCGCAGCACATCCTTTACGAGCGCCGTCCCGCGCTCGACCGCGAGGGCAACCCGGTCGCGGGGCTCTGCAACATCTGGATCACGCTCGACAATCCGCGCGAGCTCAACTGCTACACCACCGACATGGCGAAAGAGATCATCCTGGCGCTGCGTGCCGCGAGCAACGATCGCGCGGCGGTGGCGGTGGTGTTCACCGGCGCCGGCGCCCAGGCCTTCTGCACCGGCGGCAACACCCGCGAGTACGCCGAAGTCTATGCCGGCCATCCGCCGAATACCGCCAGTACATGCGGCTGTTCAACGACATGGTCACCGCCATCCTGCAGTGCGACAAGCCGGTGATCTGCCGCGTGAACGGCATGCGTGTCGGCGGCGGGCAGGAAATCGGCATGGCCTGCGACTTCTCCCTCGCCAGCGACCTCGCCATCTTCGGCCAGGCAGGGCCGAAGCACGGCTCGGCGCCCGACGGCGGCAGCACCGACTTCCTCCCGCTCTTCGTCGGCATCGAGCGCGCCCTGCTCAGCGCCACGCTCTGCGAGCCGTGGAGCGCGCACCGCTTCTACCGCTTCGGGGGGCTCACCGACCTGGTGCCCGCGCTGCGCCTCGACGGGAAATGGTGTGGGAACCCGCTGGTGGTGACCGAGCGCGAATACGACGAGTTCGGCCGCCTCGTCTACGGCGAATTTAAGGCCGGCGCCGATCGTGAGGCAGGGAAAGCGCTGCTGGCGCGCGGCACGGTGGACCTGGCGCGGCTCGACGCCGCGGTGCAGGAGCTCTGCACCAAGCTCCTCTACACCATGCCCGACTGCCTGGCCAAGACGCTGGAGAGCGTGCGCAAGCACAAGCTCGTGCACTGGGACCGGAATCGCGAAACCAACCGCGCCTGGCTGGCGCTCAACATGATGACCGAGGCCAATGCCGGCTTCCGCGCCTTCCACTACGGCACCCGGCAGCAGCGCGAAGTGGATTTCATTCGCCTGCGGCAGCGGCTCGCGGAAGGCGCCGGCTGGAGCGAGGAACTGGTCGCAGAGATCGCTCCCTGGGCGGCGGCGAACGCGACCTCTCCGAAGGTCGGCCGATGACCGCTGGCGGGAGCACCGTAGTGACGTCCGAACTCAACGCCCTGGTCGAGCGCGCGCAAGTGCTGTACGACGATCTCGATCTGCGCGCGGTCCAGGCATGGAAGGCCGCGGCGCCGGGCCGCAAGGCCATCGGCCACCTGCCGATTTACGTCCCGCGCGAACTCATCCACGCCGCCGGCATGCTGCCGGTGGGCATTGTCGGCGGCGGCGACAAGCTGGAAATCATCCGCGGCGACGCCTATTTCCAAAGCTACATCTGCCACATCCCGCGCAGCACCATCGAGCTCGCCGTCTCCGGGCGCCTCGACGCGCTCGACGGCATGCTCTTTCCTTCCATCTGCGACGTCATCCGCAACCTCTCGGGCATGTGGCGCCTGCTCTTCCGCGATCGCTACGCGCGCTACGTCGACCTGCCGCAGTGCTTCACCGAGGCCGGCGCGGGTTTCTGGCGGCGCGAACTGCGCTCCTTGTGCGCGGACATGGCGCGGCTCGCCGGGCGCGAGGTCACGGACGACGATCTCCGCCGCAGCATCACCGTCTACAACCGGCATCGCGCCGCCTTGCGCGCGCTGTACGAAGCGCGCAGCCGCACCCCGTGGGCGTTTCCGATCGCAGAAGTCTACCCGGTGTTGCGCGCCGGCAACGTTCTGCCGCCGGAGGAACACACCGGCATGCTGCGGCGCTACACCGAACTCGCCGCCGCCGAACCCGGGCGCCGCGACCTGGACCTCAGCCGCGTAGTGCTGGTCGGCATGTTCTGCGAGCAGCCGCCACTCGGCCTGCTCATCACCCTCGAACGCGCCGGCTGCTGGGTGGTGGACGACGACCTGCTGCTGGGCCTGCGCTGGCTGACCGCGGAAATCCCTGAAGACGGCGATCCCATCGCGGCGTTGGCCGCCGCCTACCTGCAGCACAGCGTGGAGACGGCCTCGCGCTATGCGCCCGAAGGCCATCGCGGTAAGTCGCTGGTCGCGTCGGTGCGCCAGAACCGCGCCGACGGCGTCATCTTCTGCGCTCCCAGCTTCTGCGATCCGGCGCTGCTCGAGCAGCCCATGCTGGTCGCGGCGCTGGAGCGCGCCGGCATTCCTCACACCCAGTTCAAGTATTCGGAAGATACCGGTCAGTTCGCGGTCATCCGCGAGCAGGCCGGCACCTTCTCCGATTCCATCCGCCTGTGGAGCGACCAATGAACCCGCGTACCGCCCCAGCCGAGATCCAGAAAGAGCAAAGCATGCGGCTGCAGAAGCAGCTCATCGGCGGCTATTACGACGCGCTCGGCCGCGCCACCGCCGAAGGCCGCCGCGTCGTCTCCACCTTCGTCCCCGGCAACCTCACCGAGCTGTTGCGCTCCTTCGATCTGCTCCCCATCCTGCCCGAGATCAACGCGCTGCAATCCGGCATGCGCAAGCTCTCCGCCGACTACATCGCGGAAGCGGAAAAGCATGGCCATAGCGAGGACGTCTGCACCTACGTGAAGTGCGACCTCGGCATGCTGAAGCGCGGCAACATCGGCCCCACCGGCGTCGCGCTGCCGCGGCCGGACCTGCTCCTGCTCTCCTATACCGGCTGTTTCACTTTCCTGAAGTGGTTCGAGCTGCTGCGCCAGGAGTACGACTGCCCGGTCGCCATGCTGCACGTGCCCTACCAGACCGACGGCCGCATTGAGCCGCACCACGTCGCCTACATCGTCGAGCAGTTGCGCAACGACGTCATTCCCATGCTGGAGCGCATTAGTGGGCGCAAGTACGACGAAGACCGCCTGCGCGAGATGCTCCGCCTCTCCGCCGCGGCCGAGGACGACCTGGTCTGGGTGCTGGAGAGCGCCAAGGCGCGCCCCTCGCCCATCGACGCCTACTTCGGCGGCGTCTACTACATCGGGCCCATGTTCACCGCGTTTCGCGGCACTCCGGAAGGCGTGGAGTATTACCGCGTGCTGCGCCAGGAAATCGCGGCGCGGCTGGCCGCGGGCCTGGGCCCCATCACCCCCGAGGGTGGGGTCGCGACCGAACGCTACCGCCTGGTGGTCGAAGGCCCGCCCAACTGGACCAGCTTCCGCGAGTTCTGGAAAATGTTCTACGACGAAGGCGCGGTGGTGGTCGCCAGCTCCTACACCAAGGTCGGCGGGCTTTACGACCGCGGCTTCCGCCACGATCCCGAGCGGCCGTTGGAAAGCCTCGCCGAATACTGCCTCGGCTGCTACACCAACCTCGGCCTGCCTACGCGGGTAGAGCTGCTGGAGCGCTACATCCGCGACTACGCCGCCGACGGCTTCCTCATCAACAGCGTGAAGAGCTGCAACTCGTTCAGCGTGGGGCAGCTGCTGATGCTGCGCGAACTCGAGCAGCGCACCGGCGTTCCCGGGGGCTTCATCGAGAGCGACCTGGTCGACCCGCGTTACTTTTCGTCCGCCAACATCAAGAACCGCATCGAGTCCTACCTGCAGATGCTGGAACAGAAGCGGGGCGCGGTGGAGGTGGCGCGATGAGCTCCCGCCACGTGTATCTCGGCATCGACCTCGGCTCCACCACCACCAAGGCGGTGCTGCTCGACGCCGCGGGCGAGGCCCTCGGCCGCGGCATCACCAACACCCGCAGCAGCTACGACGTGGCGGCCGAGATCGTGCGCGACGAAGCCTTCGTGCAGGCGCGCTTCGGCCTGGTGCGGCAGGCGCTGGAGCGCGACGCCTCGCTCGCCGCGGTGCGCGCGCCGTTTCTCGCCGCGCTGCTGCGCAACTTCCGCCTCGAACAGCATCTCGAGCAGGTGGAGCGCCTGCGCCAGGAACTCGCGCGTGCCGCCGCCATCCCCCGCCACGACGCGCACCGCCGCGAACTTACCGTCGTGCTGGAGCGCATCCACGCCGCGATGCTGGAGCGCGCCGCGGCGTACTTCAGCGCGCTCGCGGTGCGCAAGAGCGACTTCTTCCGCGACCTCGCCGCCGCCGACTTCATGCAGCTCGCCGAGTCCCTGGCCGACCCCAAGGGCATCAGCTTCGACCTGCTCTGCGGCCTGTTCGATGCCGCCATCCTCGCGGTCGAGAATGCCAGCGCCGACGGCGCTTTCGACCGCCACATCCGCGCGGCGCTCGCCGCTACGCTCGCCGGCGCCACGCCCGAGGTGCGGGCCCGCGAGTCCGAGCTGCGCGCGGCCGTCGCCGGCGCCCGCCGGGTGGACTTGCACATTGCCGGCATGGTCGGGACCGGCTACGGGCGCCAGCGCCTGCCGTTCCCCAAAGACCAGATCCGCAGCGAAATCCTGTGCCACGGCCTGGGCGCGCATGCCATGTTCCCCGCCACCCGCACCGTGCTCGATATCGGCGGCCAGGACACCAAGGCGATCCAGGTGGATGGGCACGGCATTGTCACCAGTTTCCAGATGAACGACCGCTGCGCCGCCGGCTGCGGCCGCTACCTGGGCTACATCGCCGACGAGATGAACCTCGGGTTGCACGAGCTCGGTCCGCTGGCCCAGCAGAGCACCTGCAGCACCAAGATCAGCAGCACCTGCACCGTGTTTGCCGGCGCCGAGCTGCGCGACCGCCTGGCCCTGGGACAGAAGCAGACCGACATCCTCTCCGGGCTGCACCGCGCCATCGTGCTGCGCGCCATGTCGCTGCTGGCGCGCTCCGGCGGCGTCGCCAACGAGTTCACCTTCACCGGCGGCGTGGCCCGCAATCCCGCGGCGGTGGCGGCGCTGCGGGAGCTGGTGCAGCAGAACTACGGCCCGATCGCGCTCAACATCTCGCCCGACTCTATCTACACCGGGGCGCTCGGCGCCGCCATGTTCGCGCAGCGCGCGGGGGCCACATGCTGAACCCTGCGGCCACCACGCTGCTGACCGCGGGCATCGACGTTGGCTCCAGCGCGGTGAAAGTCGCGCTGGTGAGCACGACCGACGACGGCGCGCCCGCCATCCTCGCCACGCGCACCGAGCGCGTCCGCCGCCGCGACCTGCGCAAGGTGATTCGCGCCGGCTTCGACGTGACGCTGGAAGAGGCCGGGCTCGCCGCCGCCGACCTTGCCTACATCGCCTCCACCGGCGAAGGCGAGCTGGTGGACTTCCGCCGCGGCCACTTCTACGGCATGACGACCCACGCGCGTGGCGCCGCCTTCCTCATGCCCGGGGTGCGCGCCGTGCTCGACGTCGGCGCCCTCCATGCCCGCGCCATGCGCATTGACGAGCGCAGCCGCGTCCTCGCGTATCGTATGACCAGCCAGTGCGCCTCCGGCTCCGGCCAGTTCCTCGAAAACGTGGCCCGCTACCTGGGGATCACCCTCGAGGACGTCGGCCCGCTCTCCTGCTCGGCCCATACGCCCCAGGCGGTGAGCAGCATTTGCGCCGTGCTGGCGGAGACCGATGTCATTAATATGGTGAGCCGCGGCATCGAGGCCGGCGACATCCTGAAGGGAATTCATCTCTCCATGGCGGGACGCTACGCCAAGCTGCTGCGCGCCATCGGCGTGGACGGCGACGTCGCCATCACCGGCGGCCTCGCCGCCGACGTGGGGCTCGCCACCGCACTGCGCGAAAAGATCGCCGAAGAGAGCCTGGCGGTGCAGGTCGTGACCCACCCGCAATCGATCTACGCCGGGGCGCTCGGCGCCGCCCTCTGGGGCGCGCACCGGCATCGCGTGCTGGCGCGCCGGGACCAGGAAAGGATCGTGGCATGAGCGAGCAACCGCTGGCGGGGCAGGTCGCCATCGTGACCGGGGGCTCCGGCGCCATCGGCGGCGCGATTGTGGTGGCCCTCGCGCAAGCCGGGGCGCACGCCGTTGCCCTCGACATCACGCCGCCGCCCGCGCCCGGCGTTCCGTTCCTCCCGTGCGACGTCCGGGAGGATGCCTCCGTCGCCGCTGCCCTCGCCCAGATCAGCGCCGAGCGCGGCCGCCTCGACATCGTGGTGCACGCCGCCGGCGTGGCCCGCGACGCCGTCATCTGGAAGCTCGCCGTCGACGATTGGGATTTGGTGCACGCCGTCAACCTGCGCGGCGCGTTTCTTGTCCTGCGTCATGCCGTGCCGCTTTTGCGCACGGCCGGCGGCGGGCGCGTGGTGCTCATTGGTTCCATCAACGGCTCGCGCGGGAAGGCCGGCACCAGCGCCTACGCGGCCTCCAAGGCCGGACTGCTCGGGCTGATGCGCAGCGTGGCCCGCGAGGTTGGGCGCTTCGGCGTCCGCCTCAACGTGGTCGAGCCGGGCTGGACCCGTACCCCGCTCACCGAGCGTTATCCCGAAGCGCTGCAAGAAGCGGCGCGCCAGGAAAGCCTGCTCCACACCCTGCTGGAGCCGCACGACATCGCCCACGCCGTCCTCTTTCTCTGCGGCCCGGGTGCGGCGCGCATCACCGGCCAGGTGCTGCGCGTGGACGGCGGGCAGTACGTCGGCGGCGCGTAAAACGCGCACACCTCTCCCTGGTCCTACAATCTTCTCCTGCCGGCGGCGGCAATCGGCCTTGCCATCGTTTACAGTAGGCGGTCACCGCGCTGTCGGCGGCCTGCGGACCATCCATGCTCGAGGCCATCAAGAAGCTGCGCCAGCACCTGTTGACCGGTGTCTCCTACGCCATCCCGTTCATTGCCTGCGGCGGCATCCTGATTGCGATTGCCATCGCCTTCGCCCCCATGTCGGCCACCGGGCCCGATTTTTCCAGCGCCCCCACCCTGAAGCTGGTGCTCGACATCGGCGCCACCGCCTTCGCCCTCATGCTGCCCGTGCTCGCCGGCTACATCGCTTACTCCATCGCGGGCAAGCCCGGCCTGGTGCCGGGTTTCATCGGCGGCTATCTTGCCGGAGAAGTGAAGGCCGGCTTCCTCGGCGCGATTTTGGCGGGGCTGCTCGCCGGCTACGTGGTGCAACTCCTGAAGCGTCTCCCGGTCTCGAAGCACCTCCGCCCCATCATGCCCATCCTGATCATTCCCATCCTCTCGGGCCTGATCATCGGCTTCGTCATGCTCAAGCTGCTGGGCACGCCTATCGCCCACCTGATGACCTGGGCCGGCGCCGTCCTCAAGTCCATGAGCGCCGGCAACGCCGTGCTGCTGGCCCTGGTGCTCGGGGCCATGATCGCCTTCGACATGGGCGGGCCGGTGAACAAGACGGCGTTCTTCTTTGGCGCCGCCATGATCCGGGAGGGCGACTTCCGCATCATGGGCGCCTGCGCCGCGGCCATCTGCACCCCGCCGCTGGGCATGGGACTGGCCACGCTGCTGCGCCGCCGGCTGTGGAGCGACGAGGAATCCGAAGCCGGCATGGCCGGCCTCGCCATGGGCATGATCGGCATCACCGAGGGCGCAATTCCGTTTGCCGCCGCCGATCCCCTGCGCGTCATTCCCTGCATCATGGCCGGCTCGATGGTCGCCTCCGTCATCGCCATGCTGGGCGGCGTTGGCGACCACGCGCCGCACGGTGGGCCTATCGTGTTGCCGGTGGTGGACCACCGCCTGGTTTACGTGCTCGCCATCCTCGCCGGCACCCTGGTGACCGCGCTCGCCATCAACGTGCTCAAGTCGCTGGCCCGGCCAAAGTCCCCGGACGCGCGAGGTCCCGCATGAAGATCGTGGCCGTCACCGCCTGCCCCACCGGCATCGCCCACACCTACATGGCCGCCGAGCAGTTGGAGAAGACGGCAAAGGTGCGCGGCCACCAGATCAAGGTGGAGACCCAGGGCGCAATGGGCATCGAAAACGAGCTGTCGGCGACGGACATCCGCGAGGCGCAGGCGGTGATCTTCGCCGCCGACATCGAGATTGAGCGCCGCGAGCGCTTCGCCGGCCTGCGCGTCCTCGAGGTGTCGGTGCAGCAGGCGATCAAGGACCCGGCCGGCGTGTTTGCGAAGCTCTCGGGCTGACCATGGCACAGCAGGTTTGCAGTTCGACGGAATTGCGGTTTGTCTGCCGCCTTGCGGGCGGACTGCATGCGCGCCCCGCCAGCCACCTGGCGGAGCGTGCCGCCGAGTTCATCGCCGCCTGCACCCTGACCAATCTGCGCACCGGCGCCACTGCCAACGCCAGGAGCGTCCTGGCGCTCATCGCCGCCGACGTGCGCCACGGTGACGAGTTCACCGTGCGCCTGGAGGGCGCCGGCGCCGAGAGCGCCTGCGCTGCTCTGCGGCACTTCCTGGAGCATGATCTCCCGGCCTATGACGAGCCGCTGGTTACGCAGCCGCCCGCTGCGGCCGGACAACTGCCGCGCACACTGCCAGCCGCCGAGGTACGCGCCGTTTTCGGAGAGCCGGCGAGCGCCGGCGTGGGCGCTGGGAAGGTAGTTGTGCTCGACGCCCTGGCGCTGCGGCCCGTGCTCCCGCAGGGAAAGGCGGAAGCTCCCGCGTACGAGCAGCAGCGCGCGGAGCGCGCCGTGGCCGCAGTGCGCGTGCGCCTGGAGCAGATGCTGGCGCAGGCCGCTTCATCCGTCGCCGGCGAAGTGTTGCGTGCGCACCTCGCCATCCTGCAGGACGTTTCGCTCCACGAGCGTGTCGCCGAGTTCATCGCCGGCGGGCGTTCCGCCGCCCAAGCCATCGCTGCCGCGTGTGATTCCTTCGCCGGCGCGCTACAGCGTTCGCCGAGCCTGCTGGTGCGCGAGCGCGCGCTCGATGTGCAGGACATCGGCCGCCGCCTGCTCGAAGAAATCTGCGGCGCCGCGTTGCTGCCCGCCGCGGTGCGGCTCACGGAACCCGCGGTGCTGGTCGCAGAAGCCCTGACGCCGCAGAGCTTCCTCGCGCTCGACCGCCAGTGGCTCAAGGGGCTGGTGCTGGAGTCGGCCGGGACGACCTCCCATACCCTGATTCTGGCGCGCTCCTTCGGCATTCCCGCCGTCACCGGTGTGCGTGACGCGCGGCTCATGTTCACCGCCGGGCAGGAAGTCGTCATCGACGGCAGCCGCGGTTTCGTCGCGCCGAGTTCCTCTCCCGCGGTGCAGCGCTTCTGCGCCCGCGAGTCGGCCACCCTCGCGCGCCGGCAGCAGGCGCTCGCTCGCTTCGCCAAGTTGCCGGCGCGCACCGCCGATGGACGCCCGCTCGAAATCGCCGCCAACGTCGCTCAGGCCGAGGAGCTGGAAGCCGCGTTCGCCGCCGGCGCCGACGGCATCGGCGTCTTCCGCACCGAGATGCTCTTTGCCGGCCGCCCCGACCTACCCTCGGAAGACGAGCAGGCGGCGGTGTACACGCGGGCGGTACAGGCCGCCGCAGGACGTCCCGTGCTGATTCGCGCCCTCGACGTCGGCGGCGACAAGCCGCTCGCCTCGCTGGCCCTGCCGCGCGAGCCCAATCCTTTCCTCGGCCGCCGCGGTGTCCGCCTCTACCCGCTGCACCAGGACATCATCCGCGTGCAGTTGCGCGCCATGCTGCGCGCCTCCGCCGCTGGGCCGGTGCGGATCATGCTGCCGATGATTTCCTCCCTCGACGAGGTCCGCTCCGCGCGCGCGCTGCTCGCGCGGGCGCAGGCGGAGTTGCGCGCGGAGGGCGTCGCCTTCGCTCCCGAGGTGCCGCTTGGCATCATGGTCGAGGTGCCCTCGGCCGCGTTCATGCTGGAGGAGTTGGCGCGTGAGGCCGATTTCTTCAGCCTCGGCACCAACGACTTGGCGCAGTATTTCTTCGCCGCCGACCGCGACAATCCCTCCGTCGCCGCCCTCGCCAGCCCCCGCCACCCCGCCTTCCTGCGCTTCTTGCGGCAGATCGTGGACGGCATTCGCGCGCAGGGAAAGTGGGTTGGCTTGTGCGGCGACATGGCGGCCGACCTCCTGCACCTGCCGTTGCTACTGGGCCTGGGCCTCGACGAGATCAGCGTGCCGCCGGCGCTCATTGCCGCGCTCAAGGAGCGCGTCTCGCGCCTCAGCGCGGCCGGCTGCGAGCACCTCCTGGCGCGCGCCCTCGCGTGCACCAACCCGGCCGAGGTCACCCACTTGCTCGAAGCGGAGCTGCCCCTGGCCGGCGAGCCGCCGCTCATCGCCGACGACCTCATCGTGCCCGCCAGCGACAGCCAGAGTCCCGAAGAGGCCATCAGCGAACTTGTGGACCTGCTCTTCGTCGCCGGCCGCACCCGCGACCGCGCGCGCCTGGAGGAGGCGATCTGGGCCCGCGAAGCGGCCTATTCCACCGCGCTGGGCCACGGCTTTGCCATCCCGCACTGCAAGTCCGAGGCAGCCACGGCCGATTCCATCGCGCTGCTGCGGCTGCCGCGGCCCATGCCGTGGGGAACGGCGCAGGAGAAAGTTCAGTTGGTCATCCTGCTCGCTTTGCGCGAGCCGGCGGCCGGCAACCGTCATTTGCAGGTATTTTCGCGGCTCGCGCGCAAGTTGATGGACGAAGCCTTCCGCGCGCAACTGCTGCACGCTCCCGATTCGACAGCGTTGTCGGGAATTCTCGAGGAAGCTGTGAGTTCGGCGCCGTCAGGCGATTGAGAGGCGAATCATGACGCAGAAACTCCGCCGCATTTCGTTCCTGCTGGTCCTGGTGCTCTTGCTGTTTACCGGCGCGCGCAGCCAGGGGCCCGCACCCGCCGCTAAGTCCCAGCCGGCCGCCGCTCCGCCCAGTGCGCCCGACCTTACGCGCGAGCCGACCCTCTACGTCGTCCCCTACGCTCACCTCGACACCCAGTGGCGCTGGGAGTATCCGCAGGTCATTCGCGAATACCTCACCCGCACCATGCGCGACAACTTCGCGCTCTTCGAGAGCTACCCGCACTACGTTTTCAACTTCAGCGGCGCCAACCGCTACCGCATGATGCGGGAGTACTACCCCGCCGATTACGAAAAGCTGAAGCAGTATGTCGCGGCCGGCCGCTGGTTCCCCTCGGGCTCTTCCATGGAAGAGAACGACGTGAACAATCCTTCCGCCGAATCCATCATCCGCCAGGTGCTCTACGGCAAGCAGTTTTTCCGCCGCGATTTCGGCAAGACCAGCGCCGAGTACATGCTGCCCGACTGCTTCGGTTTCCCCGCTTCGCTGCCCAGTCATCCTGGCGCACACCGGCATCAAGGGTTTCTCGACGCAGAAACTCTCGTGGCACTCGGGAGCGCCGGTCGGCGGACCCGATTCGCCGCAGAAGACGCCGCCCGGCATCCCGTTCAACGTCGGGATCTGGGAGGGCACCGACGGCCAGACCATCATCGCCGCGCTGAACGCCACCGACTACAGCGGCGACGTCACCGAAGACATCAGCAAGAGCCCGCCGCCGGCGAGCGGCCCCGGCTACCATCCGGTGGATTGGCCGAAACGCGTTGACATCAACGGCCAGGGCAGCGGCCTCTTCACCGACTTTCGTTACTACGGTACGGGCGACATCGGCGGCGCGCCGCGCGAAGCTTCCGTCAAGCTCATGGAAGCCATCCTGACCAAGGGCCAGGCCGTCATTCCGCCTCGCCGCCAGCCAGGGCAGCCGCTGCCGCCCGCCGGTCCGCCGGTGCTGGTCGGCGACGGGCCGCTGCACATTCTGCAGACCAGCGCGGAACAGATGTTCCTCGACATCAAGCCCGAGCAGGCCGCGCGCCTCCCGCGCTACAAGGGCGACCTCGAGCTCACCGAGCACTCCGCCGGTTCACTCACCTCGCAGGCCTACCATGAAGCGCTGGAACCGCCAGAACGAGTTGCTGGCCGATGCTGCCGAGCGCGCCTCCGTCGCCGCCGAGTGGCTGGGCGGGCGTCCCTATCCGCTGCAGCGCCTCAACGACGCCTGGACGCTGGTCATGGGCGGCCAGTTCCACGACATCATCCCCGGCACCTCCACCCCCAAGGCCTACGAGTACTCGTGGAACGACGACATCCTCGCCATGAACCAGTTTGCCGGCGTGCTCACCAGCGCCACCGAAGCCATCGCCTCCGGCATGAACACGCAGACCCGCGGCACGCCGATTGTCGTGTACAACCCGCTGAACGTGGCGCGCGAGGACGTGGTCGAGGTCCAGCTGAAGCTCGCGCCCAAGGCCGTGCACGTGTTCGGCCCTGACGGCAAGGAAGTACCCGCGCAATTCGCGGACTACACCGCGGAGCAGCGTGGCATCTACGTGTTGTTCCTCGCCAAAGCGCCCGCCGTCGGCTACGCCGTGTACGACGTGCAGCCGCAGTGGGAAGGCGCTGCGCCCGCGCCGCAGCCATCGGCGCTGAAGGTCACCGAGTCGTCGCTCGAGAACGCGCGCTACCGCATCCAGCTCGATCCCAACGGCGACGTCGCCAGCATCTTCGACAAGATCACTGAACAAGGAACTGCTCGCCGCGCCCGCGCGCCTGGCCATCAGCACCGACCAGTCCGGTGGACTGGCCGGCCTGGAACATGGATTGGGCGGACCAGAAGCGCGCCCCGCGCGCCTATGTCGCGGGTACCGCCCAAGGTGCGCGTGATCGAAAACGGCCCGGTGCGCGTGGCGGTGGAAGTGACGCGCGAAGCCGAGGGCTCGCGCTTCGTGCAGACCATCCGGCTCGCCGCCGGGGAAGCGGGGAACCGCGTGGAGTTCGCCAACGCCATTGACTGGAAAACCGAAGCCGCCAACCTCAAGGCCGTCTTCCCGCTGACCGCCGCCGAACCCCATGGCGACCTACAACTGGGACGTCGGCACCATCCAGCGCGCCAACGACGACGAAAAGAAGTACGAGGTCGCCTCGCACCAGTGGTTCGACCTCACCGACAAGAGCGGCGCCTACGGCGTCACCGTGCTCTCCGACAGCAAGAACGGTTCCGACAAGCCGAACGACAACACGCTTCGTCTCACGCTGATCCGCACTCCCGGCATCGGCACCGGCAACGGCCGCGACTATGCCGACCAGACCACCCAGGACTGGGGACACCACGACATCGTCTTCGGCCTCGCTGGGCACGCCGGCGACTGGCGCCAGGGCCAGACCGACTGGCAGGCGTGGCGCCTCAACCAGCCGCTCATCGCCTTCACCAGCAGCAAGCACGACGGCACCCTCGGCCGAAACTTCTCGCTGCTGCGCGTCAGCAGCGGCCGCGCCCGCGTCCTCGCGCTCAAGAAGGCGGAACTGGGCGACGAATACATCGTGCGTCTGGTGGAGCTTGACGGCAAGCCGCAGGCGAACGTTCACATCGCCTTCGCCGCGCCCATCGCTGCTGCCCGCGAAGTCAACGGGGCGGAAGAGCCGGTCGGCGCCGCCACGCTCACGGATGGCGAGCTGGTCACCAGCTTCACCGCCAACCAGCCGCGCACCTTCGCGGTGAAGCTCGCGCCGGCGACGGCCCAGGTCGCTGCGGTGCAATCCGCGCCGGTAGCGCTCCCCTACGACCGCTCGGTCGCCAATCCCGACGGCCGTCCGGCCCTCGGCGGTTTCGACAGCCAGGGGCGCGCGTTGCCCGGCGAGCTGCTGCCGCGCGAAGTCGAGTTCGGCGGCGTGCGCTTTGCCCTCGCACCGGCGACGGAGGGAAAGCCCAACGCCGTGACCGCGCAGGGGCAGACCATCGATCTGCCCGCCGGCCAGTTCAATCGCCTGTACCTGCTCGCCGCCGCGGCCGACGGCGACCAGGTTGCCACGTTCTCAGTTGGCCCGGCGGCGATGCCGCTCCAGGTGCAGGACTGGGGCGGCTTCATCGGGCAGTGGGACACGCGCCTGTGGCGGCAGGTCGAGCAGCCGCCGCCCCCCGAGCCCGCCGCGAGCGACATGAGCCCCGCGGCGCAGCGCGCGCGCCGCATTCGCGATCGCATTCGCCGCGAAGGGCCCATCATGCGGCCGGAATACGCCGGCCTCGCGGCGGGCTTCATCAAGCTGGCGCCGCTCGGGTGGTACGCCTCGCACCGCCACGCCCCCGACGGCGCCAACGATCCCTACGCCTACTCCTACCTCTTCGTGTACGAGCTGCCCGTGCCCGGGGGCGCGAAGACGGTGACGCTGCCGAACAACGAACGCATCCGCATCCTCGCCATGAGTGTAGCCAGCGTCGCACCCGACGCCTGGCCGGCGACGCCGCTGCTCGATTTTCCCGCCCGCACCGCGCCCGCCGGCTTCTATGGACCGCAGTCGGCCGCGACCAAGTAGCCGCGCGGACGGCAGCGAAAAACAACGGCGTCGCCCTTGCGGGCGACGCCGTTCTGCTCGCTCTGCTCCTTACCTCGATAACGCGGGTCACCGCAGGTTCGCGGTGACCCGCCCCGGCCCTGGTCCGCCGCGACCAGTGCGCCGGCTTCTTGCAAAACCTAGATGTTGCTCAGTACCGCGAACTGGTTCTTGGCTTCCAGTTCCAGAGCGCGGGGAAATAGCACGTTGTTCTCCAGGTGAATGTGCAGGTGCAGATCGGCTTCCAGGCTGCGCAGGCCGGCATAGAGCAACTGAAGAGTGGTGCCGCCGTCCGGCGGCGCGGCGTAGCCATGGCTCAGGTGCCGAATCTCGCGCAGCATTTCGGTCGCCGAATCGTGCTCCGCCATCATCATCCGGATCGGGTTCTCCACCGTGCCGAAGGGGGGCGGCGGCGGCACCTCGTTGCGCTCGTCGTGCTCTTCCAGCTGCATGATGTACGGGAAGAGGATCTGTTCCTCTTTGGTCATGTGCAGGGTAACTTCGCGGGCCAGCGCGCGCGCCAGGGTCTCGACGCGCAGCAGCTCGGGATAACGGGGGCCGTGTTGCCGCGCGACGTCGGCCGCCAGCTCGGCCAGCCGCGGCAGTTCACGCCGCATGTACTCGTGATGGCGGTTCACGATGTGCGAGGTCAGCACGAAGAGCGGCTCGATCGGCCAGTTGTGCAGGTCGTCCTCGACCGGGATGGCCAGCGCCTCCAGCTTGCGCGTGACCTCCACCAGCGGCGCCTTGGCGGCGAGACACGCCTCGTGCAGCGTGTGCTGCCCGCCACAACAGTAGTCGATGCCCGCCTGCTCGAACACGCGTGTCGAGCCGGGCACATGGATGGCAATCTGGCGCACGCTGGTGTTGCTGCTGATGGTCATCACGACCTCCCCCAGAGGGCAATTCTCCCCGTTCACTTTCCGGCCCCGCCGCTACCGCCGGTATGACCCGCGTCACCGGCTCCTGTGACCGCTCAAAAGAGCGCCATCACCAGCAGCCCGAAGGCCAGCGCGTGCGCCAGCTCGGTGAAGCCCAGGCGCCGGAAGTGCAGCGCTCGTGGCGCCGCCGCGTACCACGCAAATCCGCGTACCAGCACCGGCGCAAACGCCAGCGCCACCGGCCACTTCACGGCCCCCATCCGCACCGCCACCGCCAGGACGGCGATGACCACCACCTGCCCCAGCAGGAAGCCCCAGCCTTTCGCCAGCCGCTGCCCGCGCGTCGGCCGGTTGCCCGCCCGGATGTGCGTCTGCACGTAGTCAATCTGGTTGGCGGCAAACAGCCAGTTGCCCGCCCAGAGCACCGTGCACGCCGTCGTCGCTCCGGTGGTGACGTAGAAGGCGGCAGCCGCGGTCGAGCTGAGCGCGATCGCGCCCGCCAGTTGCGCCAGGCTGCGGCGTCGCGGCCAGAGCTTCTTGATGACTTGCTGCACCAGCAGGGCGGTGCCCGCCACATAGCCGATGGCCAGCACCGCCGCCGGCGGCACCAGCGTCAGCAGCCACCCCAGGCTGGTGAGGGCGATCGCGGCATAACCCGCCACGGCCAGCAGCACCCTGCTGCGCTCGCGGCGGCTGCGGACGCGGAACGCCGACGCCCCCAGCAGCGTCTCCACCGGCGTGCGCAGGCAAAACAGCGCCAGGCTCCCGGCCAGCAGCAGGGCCAGCGGCAGCCACCCGTGGCCAGTGCGCAGCCCGATGGCCCCGCCAGTCACCAGCGGCACCAGCAGCATCCCCCACGCTCCATGCTCGCGCGGAAAAACCAGATAGCGCACCCGCCCGGGCACGGGTGCGGCGGCCACGGTGGCACGGGGACGCGCGTAGATCAGGGCTTCCTCGGCGAGAACGGGTTGCAGCGTACTGGTCGTCACCTTTGGGGTCCCCCACCAAACTGGAAGCTCTAGTGTCGCCGCCAACGTTATCGGGAGCGGTTGCGGGACTCACACCGCGGTGTGACCCGCGTCACACGGTGCGCGCCCAGCCCCGGCTTCGGACCGCACCACGGTCGGCGGCTCTCTGGGGCGCAGCGGCACTCCACCGGCACACTCCACGGTAGCGCCCGGAGTCACGCCGCGCTGTGACTTCAGTCACTGCTGGCGCCACTTTGAAAGCGCAGTGTGAATCCGGAAGCTGCCGCCCTCGACGGCGCTCGCCGCCGGGGCAGGAGGTGCGGCGATGAAAAGCAGACTAATGGCCGTTGTGGTGGTGCTGGCCTTGGGGATCGTCGCCAGCGGACAGAAGCAGGGCGACGCCTACACCGGGCTCAAGTATGACAAGGCCACCGAGGTCCGGATTCACGGTACCGTGGAAGAGGTGCAGAACTTTGATTGCCCCATCAGCCGCGCGCTGGGCAATCACCTGGTGTTGAAGACCAGCGGCGGCGAGGTGGTGGTCCACACGGCGCCCCTGAAATTCGTTCAGCAGTACGGGCTGGAATTGGCCAAGGGCGACAACCTGGAGGTCCTGGGCTCGAAGCAGAAAGACAGTGCCGGACGGGACACCATGCTGGCGCGCGAGATTGTGCGCGACAACACCATCTTCCGTTTCCGCGACGAGACCGGCAAGCCGGTCTGGTAAGCGGCCGGTTTGACCCGCGTTATGCCATAGCTTGAACATGCCACTTCGCTGTTGCCAACGTTGGCCCGCGTGCAAGCGCGGGCTTTTTTACTCTGGCGACGTAGGCAGCGCTCACACGGCGAAACGCCGCGCCCGCTGGCGGCGCGACGTGACCCCAGTCACAGCGCCTGCCGCGTTTGCCCTTTAAGGTCAGGTCATGACATCGATGAATGCATCCGCCGTCCTCGAACCCCGCCCCACCTCGCCGCAGCCCGAAGCCGTGAAGCGGCATCCGCTCGCTAACATCTTCAAGCCCCGCAACGTGGCCCTGGTCGGCGCCAGCGAACGCGTGGGCAGCGTGGGCGCCGCCATCCTGCGCAACATGCAGACGCCCCAGTTCGAGGGTCGCCTGTTCGGCGTCAATCCCAAGCGTTCCAGCGTGCTGGGCGTGCCTTCCTTTCCCAGCCTGAAGGAGATCCCTGTCCCAATCGATGTGGCCATCATCGCCACGCCCGCCCCGACCATTGCCGACGTCATTCGCGACTGCGTCTCCGTCGGCATTCCCGGCGCGGTCATCATCTCGGCGGGTTTCCGCGAGCGCGGCGCCGCCGGCCTGGCGGAGGAAGAAGAGATCGTGCGCATCGCCAGGAACCATGTCCGCATCATCGGCCCCAACTGCCTCGGGGTCATGAGCCCGGCCGAAGGCTTGAACGCCACCTTCGCGGCCGACATCGCCCTCCCCGGCAGCGTGGCTTTCCTCAGCCAGAGCGGCGCCCTCTGCACCGCCATCCTCGATTGGAGCCTGAGCGAGATGGTGGGCTTCAGCGCCTTCGTCTCCACCGGCTCCATGGCCGACGTCGGCTGGGGCGACCTGATCGACTACTTCGGCGATGATCCGGCCACGCGCAGCATTGTGGTCTACATGGAGAGCATCGGCGACGCTCGCGCGTTCCTCTCCGCGGCCCGCGAGGTGGCGCTGACCAAGCCCATCATCCTCATCAAGGTGGGGCGCAACGAAGCCGCGGCCCGTGCCGCCGCCTCCCATACCGGGGCCATGACCGGCAGCGACGAGGTGCTGGATGCCGCCTTCCGCCGCTGCGGCGTGCTCCGCGTCAACACCGTCGCCGAGCTCTTCTACATGACCGAAGTCCTCTCCAAGCAGCCGCGGCCCCGCGGCCGCCGCCTCATGATCGTGAGCAACGCCGGCGGTCCCGGCGTGCTGGCCACCGACCGCTTGATCAGCGAGGGCGGGGAACTCGCGCCCCTCGCCCCGGAGACCCTGGCCAAGCTCAACGAGTTTCTGCCCGAGCACTGGAGCCATAACAACCCCATCGACATTCTCGGCGACGCCGGCCCCGATCGTTATGCCCGCGCCTTCCAACTCGCCGCCGACGACCCCAACTGCGACGGCTTGCTCGCCCTCACCTCCCCGCAGGGCATGACGCAGGCGGAGGTCATGGCGGAAGCCATCATCAAGTGCGATCGTAAGGGCAAGCCCCTGCTCACCAGCTGGATGGGCGGCGAAAAGGTGGCGGAAGCAATCCGCGTCTTCAACAAAGCCGGCGTCCCCACCTTCCCTTACCCCGACACCGCGGCCGCCGCCTTCGTGAACATGTGCCGCCTGGAAGAGAACCTGCGCATGCTGTATGAGACGCCCGCCCTGGCCAGCGCCGGCGAAGTCTGCCGCGAGGCCGCCGACGTCGTGGTGCGCGACGCTCTCGCCCAGGGCCGCACTTTGCTGACCGAGGTCGAAGCCAAACGCCTGCTGGCCGCCTACGGCATCCCCGTGGTCGAAACCCGCACCGCCAGGAGTCTCGACGAGGCGGTGGCCGCCGCCGACGCCCTGGGCTACCCGGTCGTGCTCAAGCTCTGGTCCACCACCATCACCCACAAAACGGATGTCGGGGGCGTCAAGCTGAACCTGCGCAACGCCACCGCGGTGCGCGAGGCGTATCGCAGCATCCGCGAAGGCGTGGTGCACAAAGCCAAGCCCACCGACTTCCTCGGCGTGACCGTGCAGCCCATGCTGGAACCCGGCGGCTACGAGTTGATCGTCGGCAGCACGCTGGATCCCCAGCTTGGTCCCGTGGTGCTGTTCGGCGCCGGCGGGCAGCTGGTCGAGGTCTTCCACGACCACGCCGTGGGTCTGCCCCCGCTGAACCGCACCCTGGCCAAGCGCCTGCTGGAGCGCACCAAGATCTACATTGCGCTGCAGGGCGTGCGCGGTCGCCGCCCGGTGAACATCGCCGCCCTGGAGTCCCTGCTCGTCCGCTTCAGCCAGCTCATCGTCGAGCAGCCGTGGATCCGCGAGCTCGAGATCAACCCCCTGCTGGCCTCCGCCGACCGCCTGGTGGGGCTGGATGCGCGCGCCGTGCTGCACGCCCCCGGCACCCCGCCCGAGCAGCTCTCGCACCCGGTGATCCGTCCCTATCCCACGCAGTACATCGCCAGCTTGGCCCTGAAGGACGGCGCCGCGGTGACCATCCGCCCCATTCGCCCCGAAGACGAGCCGCTGATGGTCCACTTCCACGAATCCCTCAGCGAGCGCACCGCCTACCTGCGCTATTTCCAGGTGCTGCAACTGGCGCGCCGCGTGGCCCACGAGCGGCTCGCGCGCATGTGCTTCCTCGACTACGACCGGCAGATGGCGCTGGTGGCGGAGCATCAGAACCCGGAGACCGGGAGCCTGGAGATCATTGGTGTCGGGCGCCTGTCGCGCGTGCCCAGCGGCGACGCGGAAATCGCGCTGGTCATCAGCGACCCGTGGCAGCGTCATGGCCTGGGCCTGGAGTTGGCGCAACGCCTGGTGCAGATCGCCCGCGACCAGGGCGTGCGCCGGGTTTCCGCCACCTACCTGGCCGAGAACCTCGGCATGCGTAACATCGCCCGCAAGCTGGGCATGCGGGTCACCAGCGAAGTCGCCGAACCAACCATTTCCGCGGTCCTGGAAATCGCCTGAGGCGCTCGCATTGGCCTGAAACAAAGCGCTAGCTTGCTGAGCTGGCGGCGCCTGCAGGAACTGGCCGGGCTGCGCTAAGGAGGCGCCCGCCCTGCCCTGGGTCACGGTTCGCTGTGACGCCCCTCACCGAACCGGGTTCCGCGGCCGACTTAAGGTCGCCTTGCAAGGTGGGATAGGAGGTCAATCATGGGGATGGAGGAAGCGAAACCCGCACGCACGCCGGCGCCCGAGCTGGTGTTTCCCGGCGACCAGCTGAACTTCAACGAGCGGCCGCTGGTGGTCATCTGGGAAGTCACGCAGGCCTGTGACCTGGCCTGCTTCCACTGCCGTGCCTCCGCCCAGCCTCTGCGCGACCTGCGCGAACTCACCACCGTCGAGGGCAAGCGCCTCATCGACGAGGTGGCGGAGATGCAGTCCCCCATCTTCGTGCTCACCGGCGGCGATCCCCTCAAGCGCCGCGACATCTACGATCTGGTGGAACACGCCGCCCACCAGGGCGTGCGTCCCTCCCTGACGCCCAGCGCCACCCCTCTGCTGACGCGCGACGCACTGCGCGCGCTCAAAGACCGCGGTCTGGCCAGGCTGGCCGTGAGCCTCGACGGCTCCGTGCCCGACCTGCATGACGCCTTCCGCGGCGTGCGCGGCTCCTGGAGCCGCACCCTCGAGGCGGTGGCCTGGGCGCGGGAGGTGGGCCTGCCGGTGCAGATCAATACCACCGTCACCGCCCGCAACCGCCACGACCTGCAGAACATCGCCACCCTGCTCAGCGAGCAGGACGTGGTGCTGTGGAGCGTCTTCTTCCTCGTCCCCACCGGCCGCGGCAAGCAGGAAGACCTGATCAGCGCCCAGCAGGCCGAAGAGGTGTTCGAGACCCTGTACCAGATCGCGCAGGGCGTGCGCTTCCACATCAAGACCACGGAAGGCCAGCACTACCGCCGCTTCCTGCTGCAGAAGCGCGCCGCCAATTCCGCCGCCGGCATCGATTCCGGAAAGCGCGGCCGCGTCCCGCAACGCGCCGGCGTCAACGACGGCAAGGGCTTCATCTTCATCTCCCACCTCGGCGAGGTGTTCCCCAGCGGCTTCCTGCCCCTGCCCGTGGGCAACGTGCGCGAGGCGGCGCTGGCCGATATCTATCGCAACTCGCCGCTGCTGCAGGCGCTGCGCGATCCCGATTGCCTGAAAGGGAAGTGCGCTCTGTGCGAGTACCGCAACGTGTGCGGCGGCTCGCGCGCCCGCGCCTTCGCCGTCTCCCGCGACCCCTTCGCCTCCGATCCGCTGTGCTGCTACGAGCCGCAGGCGGCGCTCTCCGAAGCCGTCTGAGATAACCCCCGGACAACCATGTGGCGCGGACGCCCTCGTCCGCGTTTTTCTTCTGCGCCCGAGCGCGCATCGCAGCCTTTCTCCCCTCCCTGAAAGCAAAAGACCCGCCCTTGCGGCGGGTCTTTCTTGCTCTGCCGGCCAGGCCCGGGGTGCGCGGGCCGGCCGTCCTTCAGGTGCGCAGCGACAGCAGCTTGGCGTAGGCGTTGTCCACGGCACTGCTCAGCAGGCAAGTGACGCACAGCGTCGCCTGCGGGTACTGGCGTAGGACGGTGAGAAAATCCACCCGTGGAAAGAAGCACACGGTGGAGGCGCACATCGCTTCGGCGGTGAACTCGTAGGTCTTCCCTGAAATGGCCGCTTCCAGGCCGAGGATGGCGCCGGGACCCAGCACCCGCTCTTCCAGGCACTTGTGCTCGCCGGCGGCGGGCAACGAGAGTTTGATACGCCCTTGGCGCACCAGAAACAGGCCGCTCGCCGGCTCTCCGGCCAGGAACAGCTTCGCGCCCGGGAAAACGTCTTTGCGCACCGCGATGGTGTCCAGCCGGCGCAGGGCCTCGCTGGGCCAGGTAGCGAAGGCCGGCTGGCGCTGGAACTCGCTGGCGTACGCGCGATTCGCGGCTAGGCTCGCCTCACCCATACTGCTGTTCATACGCGCGGCCGCAGGCATCCACCGTGATAACCGTCACGAAATGGTGTGATTGCTCAGGAGCCGACCAGTCTCTGTAAGGCGGTCTTGTCGCGGATGACCAGCGTGGAACCTTTTACCTGGATGAGCTGTTTGCGCTTCAGCTCGGCAAAAGTGCGGGTCACCGTCTCCCGCGACACGCCGATGAGTTGTGCGATCTCCTCGTGGGTAAGGCTGATCTTCATGCGGATTTCGTTCGCTGCGGTGTGCTTTCCGCGTTCCGACCATTCCAGCAGCACGCGGGAAAGCTTTTCCGACGCCGAGGTGGAGAGCCCCAGGGCGCGTACCTCGTTATACGCGGAGTGATAGTTGTTGCTGAGTTCTTCCGCTACCCGCAGCGCCGCGTCCCCGTGATCGCGCAGGAAGTTCAGGAAGTCCTGCCGGGCCACGAAATTCGCCTGCGCCGGCTCCAGCGTCTCCACCGTCACTTCGTAGGGCTTGCCGGAAACGGTGGCGCTCAGGCCCAGCACCTCCCCGGGTTCGGCAATCCGCAGAATGATGGTTTTTCCATCACTGGAAGACGTCGAGAGCTTGGCCCGCCCCGTGCATAGCACGAAAATACCGCGCGCCGGCTGCCCTTCCAGGAACAGGATGGAGCCCCGCGGATACGCGGCCACCGACCGGATGGCCTCCAGGTCCTTCAATGACTGATTAGAAAGATTACAGAATAGATAATCTTCGCGCAGTTTGCAGCCGAGGCAGCTTTCTATGATGTCCAGGCCATAAGGCGAGCGCATGAATGTGTCCTCGGATAGGTTCCGCCGGGGCGCGATCTGCGGGGCCATTGTAGGGGGCATCCTTCCTCCAACCCTACAGTTGAGCGCGCCTGCGCACATCGGTCTGTGACGCCCATCACAACCGTTGGTCAGGCTCCAGCGCAGGCCCGGCTGTGCCGTCAGGCCGACCCCCTGTGTGATGACTATCACATACCAGGCCTCGTCATTTCAAGCATAGTCGAAATCGTGGTGGCGGCAGAACATGCGGAACGCTATACAACCACGGGTCTCACCGGGGATGGAGCATCACAATCGCTCCTCCGCCGGGCGCTATCCAAAGTTCCCCCCTGGGGATTATTCTGGACCCGGCGGTTGCGGCAACGCTTCTCATCGTGTGACTGCCACCGAGTGGGGAAGGAGATCACTATGGCGCAGGACAAAAGCGCGCTGTTGGGGATCTTGAAGGACGAACTCGCGTATCTCGAGGACGGCGGTTACGGGCGCTCGGTGCGTACCCCGTGGAAGCCCACCAGCATCTTCCGCGATTCGCCTTCTTGCTTGAACTTTGACGACGAAGCCCGTCCGCACCCGTGTTCCGAGTGCTGGCTGATGGACTTCGTCCCCGCCGATCATAAAGAGGCCGACATGCCCTGCCACCACATTCCGCTGGACGAGCAGGGACGGTCGGTGGCGGACTTCGGCAACCGCACGCAGCAGGAACTCGAAGAGTCCGTGGGCAAGTGGCTGCGCGCCGCCATCGCCCGCCTCGAAACTTGACATCCAACCCCCGGGCACGCTGTTTGACAGCGTCGCCCGGCGCAACTGCAATACGAATTCATTTCCTTGGTGCCGGGGATGGGTAAAATCCTGCCCATCCCCGGTTGATTTCAATTTGCCGGGGCCCGCGCGCCGCACCACCTCCCCTGCGACTTGCCTCTTGCCAGCGAGCGGCAAACGGCAGAGGATGTGGCGCGGCTGGGTTGGCCCGGCGGATCACACCCCGGAGCGCAAATCGGATGATGAAGTGGACCCTGCTTTCGTTCTTGATGGCGGTGGCGCAGGCGCCGGCCGCGCCCCTCGATTCCCCGCAGCAGCCGCGCCGCCGCCTCTTTATCGGCACCCTGCTGGGCGGCGGCGTGCTGGCCTCGCTGGTATCGTTCCTCTATCCCGTGCTGCGCTACGTCCTGCCGCCGCCCTCCGCCGACCTCGGCGCCGACGAAGTCGTCGCCGCCCAGGTGGGCGACCTCAAGCCCAACAGCGGCCGCATCTTCAAGTTCGGCAGCAAGCCCGGCCTTCTGGTCTTGACCGCCGATGGCGAGTACAAGGCGCTCACCGCCATCTGTACTCACCTGGACTGCACCGTGCAGTACCGCAGTGATCTCCACCAGGTGTGGTGCGCCTGTCACAACGGCACTTACGACCTCAACGGACGCAACGTCTCCGGCCCGCCGCCGCGCCCGCTGCAGCCCTTCGAGGTCCACGTCCGCGGCAACGAAATCGTCGTCCGCCGCCACCAGGAGGCCTAGCCCACGATGCTCAACCGCGTACGCTCCTGGCTGGATGAACGGATCGGGTTGGAGGACCTGCTCCACCTGGCAGAGCATAAAACCGTCCCCGTCCATCGCCTCTCTTACTGGTATTTCCTCGGCGGCATCACCCTCTTTCTTTTTGTTCTCCAGGTCTGCACCGGCATCCTGCTCTTGCTCTACTACCGGCCCAGCGCCACCGACGCCTTCGAGTCCGTGCAGTTCATCATGACCCAGGTGCAGTTCGGCTGGCTCATCCGCTCCATCCACTCCTGGGCCGCCAACCTGATGATCTTCACCGCCTTCGCCCACATGTTCAGCGTCTTTTTCCTCGGCGCCTAGCGCAAGCCCCGCGAGTTCACCTGGATCACCGGCATGGTGCTGCTCTTCCTGGTGATGGGCTTCGGCTTCAGCGGCTACCTGCTGCCCTGGAACGCGCTGGCGTTTTTCGCCACCAAGGTGGGCACCGACATCACCGGCCAGATACCGCTGGTGGGCCACAGCATGATGATCTTCCTGCGCGGCGGCGACGACGTCACCGGCGCCACCCTGACCCGCTTCTTCGGCTTCCACGTCGCCGTCCTGCCCATGCTCACCACCTTCTTCGTTCTCATGCACCTGCTGCTCATCCAGCGCCAGGGCATGAGTGTCCCGCCCTCGGTAGAGAAGGCCTGGGCGGCCGACCCCTCCGCGCGCCGCGAAATGAAGTTCTTCCCCAACTTCTTCCTGCGCGAGCTGATGGCCTGGTACGTGGCGCTGGGCGTGCTCGGCGCCCTGGCCGCCCTCTCTCCCTGGGAGCTCGGCGCCAAGGCCGACCCCTTCGCGCCCGCGCCCGCCGGCATCAAGCCCGAGTGGTATTTCCTGTTCATGTTCCAGACCCTGAAGCTCATCCCCGCCAAGGTCTGGATCATTGATGGCGAACTCCTCGGCATCTTCGCCTTCGCGGGCGCCGGCCTCGCCTGGACCGTGTTGCCATTACTTCCCGCGCGCGGCACTCGGCGCGCGGGGCTGATGTTGGGCCTGGGCGTCTTCGCCCTCAGCTACTTCCTCGCTATGACGGTATACGGCTATGTCGCCAAGTAAGCGCACCGCGAGTTTCCTCGCCCTCTCGGCCGGCCTGCTGATGCTGGCCACCCTGCCGCCCGCTGCCCGGGCGCAGGCGCCGCCGCCCGCCAACACCTGCCTCGATTGCCATTCCGCGCTCGACGGGCCGTTGCAGGTGAAGCCCCAGGACTACGCGCGCGACATTCACGTGCAGAAGGGCCTCACCTGCGCCGATTGCCATGGCGGCGATCCCTCTTCGCCCGACAACGCCATGAGTCCCAAGGCCGGCTTCCGCGGCAAGATCAAGCGCGCCGACGTGCCGCAGCTCTGTGCCCGCTGCCACTCCAACGCCGACTACATGCGGCGCTACAATCCCTCGCTGCGCACCGACCAGCTCAGCCAGTACCTCACCAGCGTGCACGGCAAGCGGCGCCTCGCCGGCGACGACCAGGTCGCCGTCTGCACCGATTGCCACGGCCTGCACGGCATCCTCCCGGCGCGCGATCCGGCTTCCCAGGTCCACCCCACCCATGTGGCCGAGACCTGCGCGCGCTGCCACGCCGACGCCGCGCACATGAAGCCCTACCCGATCGCCACCGACCAGTACGCCGGCTATCGCGTCAGCGTGCATCACGCCGCTTTGATGGAACGCGGCGACCTCAGTGCTCCCACCTGCACCACCTGCCACGGCAATCACGGGGCCGCCCCGCCGGGCGTGGCCTCGGTGGCTAATGTCTGCTCCACCTGCCATGTCTTCCAGGCCCAGTTGTTCGCCGCGAGTCCCCACCAGGCCGCCTTCGCCGCCGCCAAGCTGCCTGGCTGCGTCACCTGTCACAGCAACCACCGCATCGAGAAGGCCACCGACGCCAAGCTCGGGGTGGGGCCGCAATCCGTCTGCACCAATTGCCACGTGGAGGGCGACGCCGGCTACAAGGCGGCGCAGCAGTTGCAACAGCACTTGATCACCCTCTCCACCGCCATCGCCGGCGCCGACGACCTCCTGGAACGCGCCGAGCGCTCCGGGATGGAAGTGAGTGCCGCCAAGCTGGAGCAGGCCCAGGCCCACGACACGCTGACCAAGGCCCGCGTCAACATCCACAGCTTCCGGCCTGCCGCTCTCGAGCCTGACATCAAGGCCGGACTCAAGATCGCCGAAGCCGGCCGCGTGGCCGGGGAAAAGGCGCTCGCCGAGCGCGAGTACCGGCGCAAAGGGCTGGGCTTCTCCGTCCTCGCCATCTTCGTCGTGCTCATCGGCCTGTGGCTCTTCGTCCGCGAACTGGAGCGCCCGCAGAAGAAATAGCGCGCTCTCTCGTTGGAAGCATCAGCGCGCGTAGCGCGCGGCACATTTGTAGCCCACGGCGTAAGCCGTGGGTGCAGGTGGCCCCAGACCCCGAGCCCGCTTTAGCGGGCGACACCAGCCGCAGAGGCCCTCCCAGCCCCGTGCGTCACACGTCACCGCCACCTGTGACCCGCGTCATGCCCCTCCGGTGTGAGGTTCCGCAACAATAACCTGTTGCGGAATCTCTCCAAATACGGCGTTCTTTTACTCATCCTCGGCTTTCTGGCGCCCGCACATGCCGCCCGGGAACTCGCCCCCCCGCGCCCCGCCGCCGGGCCCGCCGCCAACGACGACTGCCTGGTCTGCCACGACGACCGCACCCTGTCCACCAAGCGCGGCACCCGCACCGTCTCCCTCTTCGTCGACGGCAAGAAGTTTGCCGCCTCGGTGCACGCCCCGCTGTTGTGCACGTCGTGTCACGCCGACCTGGAAGGCAAGGACCTGCCGCACTCCACCCCCCTGGCCAAGGTGAAGTGCGGCGCCTGCCACACCCCGGAACAGGAGCAGCATTCCCGTTCGCTCCACGGCAGGGCCCTGGCCCGCGGCGACGCGCTGGCGCCGCGCTGCACTACCTGTCATGGCAACCACGAAATCCTGCCGGTCAAGGACATGCGTTCCGCCGTCGCCCCGTTGCGTGTCCCCTTGCTCTGCGGGCAGTGCCACCGTGAGGGCACGCCGGTGCAGATGAATCGCGGCATCGGGCAGCACAACATTTTGGAGAACTACTCGGAGAGCATTCACGGCGAGGCGCTGCTGCGGAAGGGACTGATCGTGGCCCCCAGCTGCATTTCCTGCCACACCGCCCACGCCATCCTGCCGCACACCGACCCCAACTCTTCGATTGCCCGCCGCAACATCGCCGAGACCTGCACCCATTGCCACGCCGAGATCGAGCAGGTGCACCGCAAGACCATTCGCGGCGAACTCTGGGAGAAGCAGGCCAACATCCTGCCCGCCTGCGTCGATTGCCACCAGCCGCACAAGATACGCAACGTGTTTTATGCCCAGGGCATGGCCGATGCCGACTGCCTGCGCTGCCACGCCAACGAGCAGTTGCGGGCGGCCGACGGCCGGCCGCTGGCGGTGCACGCCGGCGAACTGGCCGCTTCCGGCCACGCCAAGGTGGCCTGCAGCCAATGCCACTCCGAGGTCAACGCCTCGCGCGTGCGCTCCTGCGAAACCATCACCCGCAAGGTGGACTGCACCGCCTGCCACGAAGAAATCGGGCAGCAGTTCCTGCGCAGCAAGCACGGCCAGCTGCTCGCCCAGGGCGAACCCAACGCGCCCTCCTGCAAGGAGTGTCACGGCACCCACCGCGTCCTGCGGCAAACACGATCCCGCATCCCTGACCTTTCCCACCAACGTGCCCGACCTGTGTGCGCGCTGCCACCGCGAAGGACAGAAGGCGGCGGTGCGCTACGCCGGCATGCAGCACGAGATCATCCGCCGCTACACCGAGAGCATCCACGGCAAGGGCCTGCTGAAGAGCGGTCTCACCGTGACCGCCACCTGCACCAGTTGTCACACCGCGCACGGCGAGCTGCCAGCTTCCGATCCCGCCTCAACGGTGAACCGGAAAAACGTGCCCGCCACCTGCGGCGTCTGCCATCACGGCATCCAGGAGCAGTTCGTGCAGAGCGTGCACTCGGCGACGGTGAGCAACTCCGGCCAGCCCCCTGCCCATCTGCAGCGATTGCCACACCGCCCACGCCATTCAGCGCGCCGATCAGGACCGGTTCAAGCTGGAAATCATGAACACCTGCGGCCGTTGCCACGAGGAGATCGCGAAAACTTACTTCGACACCTACCACGGCAAGGTCTCGCGCCTCGGCTACACCAACACCGCCAAGTGTTATGACTGCCACGGCGCCCACGACATCTACCGGGTGGCCGATCCGCGTTCCCACTTGAGCCGCGCCAATGTGGTGGCCACCTGCCAAAAGTGCCACCACGGCGCCACCCGCCGCTTTGCCGGCTACCTGACCCATGCCACCCACCACGATCCCAGGAAGTATCCCTTCCTGTTCTGGACCTTCTGGGGCATGACCGCGCTGCTGGTCGGCACCTTCGTCGTCAGCGGCATCCACACCCTGTTGTGGCTCCCGCGGGCCTTCCAGATGCGGCGCGAACTGCGTGCCGCCGAAGCGCTGGCGGAAGCCGCCGTCGCCGCAGCGCAACCGCCCCCGCCCGCGGAGAAGGATGACGATGGCCGCCACTGACCGCCCACTCGATGCCCGCCCGGCCGCGGAGCGCGAGCCGGCAACGGTCCCCGACGCCGCGGCCATCGAAGCGCAGCGACCGCGGCCCGCGCTGCCGCCCCGCGAGTTCGTCCGCTTTACCCGCTTCCACCGCACCCTGCACGCCTGCATGATCATCAGCTTCATCACCCTGGCGCTCACCGGGCTCTCGCTCAAGTTCTCCTACACCGCCTGGGCCGCCACCCTCTCGCGGCTCCTGGGCGGATTCCAGACCGCCGGCTTCATCCACCGCACCGCCGCCCTGCTGATGTTCGCCATCTTCGCCGCCCATCTGGTGGACGTCTACCGGCAAAAGCAGCGCCGCCGCACTTCCTGGCGCTCCTTCCTCTTCGGACCAGACACGATTCTCCCTCTCCCGCAGGACTTCTACGAACTGCGGGCCACCATGAAGTGGTTCCTGGGGCAGGGGCCGCGGCCGCAATACGGGCGCTGGACCTACTGGGAAAAGTTTGACTACTTCGCCGTCTTCTGGGGGATCGCCATCATCGGTTCCACCGGCCTCGCCCTCTGGTTCCCGGTCTTTTTCACCCGCTTCCTGCCGGGCTAGTTCATCAACGTGGCCACCATCATTCACAGCGACGAGGCCCTGCTGGCCACCGGCTTCATCTTCACCGTGCATTTCTTCAACACCCACCTGCGACCGGAAAAGTTCCCCATGGACACCGTGATCTTCACCGGCCACATGCCGCTGGCGGAGTTGCAGCGCGACAAGCCCCGCGAGTACGAGGCCCTGGTCGCCAGCGGCCGCCTGGCAGAGCACCTGGCGGAACCTCATCCCCCCATCGTGGTCAAGACGATCCGCGCCTTTGCCTGGACCGCGCTGGGCATCGGCTTCAGCATCGTGGTCTGGATCATCTACGCCATGGTCTTCGCGTACCGGTAAGTGGTTAAGGGAGAGTAGGCCTATGTCGACGATGAGCGTGATGCACCAAGCCCGGCGGAGTGCCGCAGGGCTGGCATTGGTCGCTCTCATGGGGCTGGCCGTTCCGGCCTGGGCCGCCGCCAAAAAGCCCAGCAACGCCGAGTGCCTCGCCTGCCACGCCGATGCCACCCTGACCCGCGAAGTCGACGGCAAGCAGGTCAGCCTGGGCGTCGACGAGGCCAAGTTCAAGGCCTCCATCCACGGGGGCCTGTTCACCTGCGTGGACTGCCACGACGACCTGAAGCAAGCGCCCCATACCATCACGCCGGCCAAGGTCTTGTGCGCCAAGTGCCACCAGGAAGCCGACCAGGCGTACTCCCACAGCGTGCACGCGGGGGCCGTCCGGGGCGGAGGCGCGGTCGGGAAGCAGGCGCCCACCTGCACCTCCTGTCATAACGATCCGCACCAGGTCCTGCCGTCGTCGGACAAGGAATCCCCCATCTTCCGCGCCAACATCCCGCAGACCTGCAGCCGCTGCCACGCCGTCAAGCTGGTGATGGAGGGGACCGGGCGCAGCACCCAGCCGGCCACCTCCTACGCGCAGAGCGTGCACGGCCGCGCCGTTGCCGGAGGGTTAGACAAGGCGGCCGTGTGCACCGATTGCCACGGCAGCCACGAAATCCTCGACGCCCGCGACCCGCGCTCCAAGATCTTCAGGTTCAATCTCCCCCGCACCTGCGGCCAGTGCCACGCGGAGATCGCCGGCCAGTACCAGCAGAGCATTCACGGGCAGGCGCTGGCGCGCGGCAACTGGGCTGGCGGCGGTCTGCACCGACTGCCACGGCATGCACGCCATCAAGAAGCACGTGGACCCCGGCTCCAGCGTGGCGGCGCAGAACCTGGCGCGCAGCGCCTGCGGCCAGTGCCATGAAGGCGTGCGCCTGACCCAGGAATTCGGCATCGCCGCCGGCCGCGCCACCACCTATCTCGACAGCTACCACGGCTTGGCCTCGAAGCTGGGCTCGACGGTGGTCGCCAACTGCTCCAGTTGCCACGGCGTCCACAACATCCTGCCGTCTTCCGATCCCCGCTCCACCGTCAATCCCGCGCACCTGGTCGAAACCTGCGGCCGCTGCCATCCCGGGGCCAGCTCCAGGTTTGTCCTGAGCAAGGTCCACGTGGACGCGCCCGTCTCCCGCGATCCCGGCAGCATCGGGACCATGTGGATCCGCAGCGCTTACACCCTGCTCATCGCCTTCACCATCGGCGGCATGCTGCTGCACAACTTCCTCCTCTGGCGTCGCCGTGCCCGCCGCCAGCGCCTCAACCCCGCGCGCACCGCGCTGCGCATGACTCGCAGCCAGCGCGTGCAGCATCTGCTGCTGCTCATCAGCTTCTTCGTGCTGGCCGTTACCGGCTTTGCCCTCAAGTATCCCGACTCCTGGCTGGCGGCGCTGCTGGGCGAGAGCGAACGCATCCGCCGTCTCGGCCACCGCATCGCGGCGGTGGTCCTGCTCGGCGTGGGCGCCTACCACCTGTGGTACATCGGCCGCTACCGCGAGGGCCGGCAGCTCTTCCGCGACTTCCTGCCCCGCCTGCAGGACCTGCACGACCTGCGCGACACCCTCCTCTACAACCTGGGCCGCAGCTCCCGGCATCCCCATTACGGCCGCTTCAGCTACGCCGAAAAGGCGGAGTACCTGTCGCTGATCTGGGGCACCATCCTGATGGCCGATCACCGGCCTGGTGCTCTGGTTCCCGGTGCTCGATCATGCACTTCTTGCCGCGCTGGTGGCTCGACATCGCCGCCGCCCTCCACTTCTACGAGGCCGTGCTGGCGGTTTCCGCCATCGTGGTGTGGCACTTCTACTTCGTCATCTTCGATCCCGACGTCTATCCGGTGAACTGGGCGTTCTGGGACGGCAAGGTCACCGACGCGTACCTGCGCCAGCATCATGCCGGGCTCTTCGATGCCCCCGAAGCGGCCGAAGAAGATGTGACGCCGGGCACCGAGGGACACTGACCCGTGGGAGTAGCATCTCCGCATCCGAGGACGGTCTATGGCTGAACAGGAAAAGGAGTCTCCGCAATCTCCCCGCATGGCGCCGCCGGGACTGCATCACAACCGGCTGAGCTGGGCGGGCAGCATCGTTGCCTTCTGGTCGCTCGGCAACATCATCTTTCTGCTGATCGTCGGCTATTTCTCCAAGACCAATAACCCCTACGTCGGCATCTTCACCTGGGTCATCTTCCCCGCCTTCTTCACCCTGGGTATTGTGCTGTTCCTGTTGGGGATCGCCCTGGAGCGCCGGCGCCGCCACCGCCTGGGATACCAGCTGCACCCCTATCCGCTGTTCGACTTCAACCAGGCCTCCCTGCGCCGCCGCTTCACCGTGGTGCTGGTCTCCGCGCTCTTTTTCCTGATGTTCAGTGCCGTCGGCAGCTTCAGGCCTACGAGCACATGGAGTCCGTCAACTTCTGCGGGCAGACCTGCCACACGGCCGATGGAGCCGGAGTTCACCGCCTACCAGCACTCCCCCCACGCCAGGGTGGGCTGCGTGGACTGCCACATCGGCCCCGGGCGCCGGCTGGTTCGTCCGCTCCAAGCTCTCGGGGCCTACCAGCTCTACGCCGTGCCTTCAACAAGTTCCCGCGTCCGATCCCGACACCGATCCACAACCTGCGCCCGGCGCAGGAGACCTGTGAGCAGTGCCACTGGCCCAAGCAGTTCTACAGCGCCAAGCTGCGCAGCATCACGTACTTCACGTCGCGACGAGAAGAACACCCACTGGGAACTCGACCTGCTGATCAAGATCGGCGGGCGGCAACACGGCAGCCGGGCCGACCGACGGCATCCACTGGCACATGAACATCGCCAACAAGGTCACCTACATCGCCACCGACGAGCAGCGCCAGACCATTCCTTGGGTACGCCAGGAAGCACGCCGATGGCCACGTCACCGAGTACATACTCAAGGAGCACCGAGACGACGCTCAGCGCGAAGACTCGCGAGAACCGCCCGCCCGGCGCATGGACTGCATCGACTGCCACAACCGCCCGTCCCACATCTACACGCCGCCGGCCCGGTCGGTGAACCTGCTGCTGACTCTCGGCCCCATCGACGCGACGCTGCCCAGCGTCAAGGAACTCGCCGTCTTCGTGCTCAAGACGCCGTACATCCACCACCCGAGGCGCTGGACAGCATCAGAGCTGACGATCGAGGAGTTCTATCGCAGCAACTTCCCGGCCGGTCTAGACGACCAGACGCGAACGCGATCGACCAGATGATCACCGAGGTCCAGGCGCATCTACCGCAGAACTACTTCCCGCGAGATGAAGGCGGACTGGAAGTACCCATCCCGAACAACATCGGGCACATGTATTTCCTCGGCTGCTTCCGCTGCCACGACGGCAAGCACGTCGCGCCGAACGGCAAGGTCCTTCCGCAAGGACTGCAACATCTGCCACGCCATCCTGGCGCAGGAGGAAGGCAGCTCCAACCCGGTCACCCTGCAAGGGCCGAACTTCAAACACCCGGTGGACCTCGGCGACCTGACCGCGGTCACCTGCACCGACTGCCACACCGGCGGCGTCGGCCCCTAGACGATTGGGAGCAGGAGTGGAGAGCCGGCGTCCCGCCGGCAACGCAGCAGTGGGAGCGCCGGCGTCCCGCCGGCGTCACTCCCTTAGAGAATTGTCGTCCCGAGCGCAGCGAGGGATCTGGGTTTTCTGAGAACTGAGAACTGAGAACTGAGAACTGAGAACTGCCTCTTGTCCTCCCCAGCGCAGCGTGAATTGGGTGGCGCAGGCCTTCAGGCCTGCATCAGAGACACCCCCCAGGATTGTCATCCTGAGCGAGCGCGAGGAAGCGTATGCGACTGAGCGCGAGTCGAAGGATCCCTACTCCCTCCGCGCTACCCTGCCGCTCGCCTTTTTCAACCGACTCCCGCGTGCCGCAACGTGAAACGTGAAACCTCGAAACCTGCCTCTTGTCATCCCGAGCGTAGCGAGGGATCTAGGTTTTTCTGAGAACTGAGAACTGCGCTTACGCGTCGGCGGGCAGCCGCGGATCGGGCAGGGTGGCGGTGACGCGCGTTTCCCGGGCCTCGTGGATGGCCAGAATGCGCGAGGTGAGGATCGGGCGCCGGGTCGCCGGGTCCCAGAATTCCAGGTGCATGCCGCGCCCGATGAAGCGCCGCTTCAGCATCGAGCCGCCCCAAGTCGAGCCCGCGATGCGCACGCTCACCGGCTCCGGGCAGAACTCCGGATGCCCGCAGATCAGTGCCTCGCCGCGTCCCAGGTGGATCACGGTGTACTCGTGGTTGCGCGTGCGCACAATCAGCACCGTGCCTTCCGGCACCTGCTGCAGGTGCACCCCGCCCTCGATTTCCGACTGCACGAGGTTGTGATTGATCTGGGCGGAGAGGTTCGGGTGCGGCAGCGGGTCAAGGAGCGCGGAGCATGCCGCCGTGTCGTCGAAGGACCCGGAATCTTGGGCTTCGTAATCCACGCAGACACATTTTAGGACCGATTTCGCGCTCGTGCCAGTGATTTGCGTCACCTTTTTCGCTACCTGGCCCTGCCCCCCCGGCCGGCCTTAGAAGTCGCACTACGCCGCGCCGCTGCCGGCTGCCTTTCCCCTCGCTCCGTAAGCGGCTGATTCTGGAAACCAAACCTCGCCGCCGGACATCTAATCCGCAGGCCCGGGGGCGCGGTGCCTTGGGCGGGGCGGCAGAGTCTGTTATAATCAACGATTGGCTTGCCGGCTCAAGCCAATCCCGCCGAGTACTGCGAATCCGTACAGGTCCGTCTGTGACGCGCATCTGACTTATTGCAGGGGAGAGTCCCGTTTTGGCTATCCTGGAAGATAAATACGACGATATTAAGAAGCTGATCTCCGTCGGCAAGGAAAAGGGCTACCTGACCTACAACGAGGTCAACGATCTCATCCCCCACGACGTCCACTCGCCCGAGGACCTCGAGGACCTGCTGACCACCATCGGCACGCAGGGCATCGACGTGCTCGAGGGCCCGGCCAAGCTGCCCTCGCAGAAGTTCGAGGAGGCCGCCGCCGCCGAGGCCGGCGAAGAAGTCGAACTCGACCTCACCCCCGGCGCCCTCGAAAAAACCAACGACCCCGTCCGCATGTACCTGCGCGAGATGGGCACCGTCCCCCTGCTCACCCGCGAAGGCGAAGTGGAAATCGCCAAGCGCATCGAGCGCGGCCAGCTCCGGGTGCTGAAGGCCATCTCGCGTTCCCCCATCGTGATTCGCGAGATCATGGCCACCGGCGGCGACCTGGAGAAGGGCGTCCGCTCCATCAAGGAAGTGGTCACCCTCGGCGACGAAGAAGAGATCACCGAAGAGGTGCTGCTGCATCGCCTGCAGGAAGTCACCGGGGGAATCGACGGCCTGGCCCGGCACTACAAGAAAGCGCAGCAGCTCTCCGACAAGCTCGCCGACATCGCCCGCACCAAGAACCCGCGCGGCTACCGCCGCAGCCGCTGGAACCTGGGGCGCGAGATCGTGGCCGTCTCCCGCAACATCCGCGGCATCGCTTTCACCAACGCCGAACGCAAGCGCCTCACCGACCGCGTCTTCAAGACCATCGAAACCCTGCGCGGCCTCGACCGCCAGATCCAGTCGCTGGAGCGCAAGGCCGATATCGTCCGCAACGAGGACCAGAAAAAGGAAATCCGCCGCCAGGCCCGCCAGATCCGCTCCGACATGGAGAAGCTGGAGCAGGAAGCCGGCGTCAGCTTCCCCGAACTCAAGCGCACCCAGCGCGACATCATCCAGGGCGAGATGGACGCGGAGAAGGCCAAGCGCGAGCTCATCGAAGCCAACCTCCGCCTGGTCGTCTCCATCGCCAAGAAGTACACCAACCGCGGCCTGCAGTTCCTCGACCTCATCCAGGAAGGCAACATCGGCCTCATGAAGGCGGTCGACAAGTTCGAATACCGCCGCGGCTACAAGTTCTCCACTTACGCCACCTGGTGGATCCGCCAGGCCATCACCCGCGCCATCGCCGACCAGGCCCGCACCATCCGCATCCCCGTCCACATGATCGAAACCATCAACAAGCTCATCCGCACCTCGCGCCAGCTGGTGCAGGAGATGGGCCGCGAGCCCACCAGCGAAGAGATCGCCAAGCGCATGGACATCCCCGTGGCCAAGGTGCGCAAGGTGCTGAAGATCGCCCAGGAGCCCATCTCCCTGGAGACCCCCATCGGCGAGGAGGAAGACTCCCACCTCGGCGACTTCATCGAGGACCGCGCCGTCATTTCACCCGCGGAAGCCATCATCAACGTCAACCTGAAGGAGTGCACCGGCCAGGTGCTCCGCACCCTCACCCCGCGCGAGGAAAAGGTCATCAAGATGCGCTTTGGGCTGGAAGACGGCTCCGAGCACACGCTCGAGGAAGTCGGCCAGTCCTTCGCCGTCACCCGCGAGCGCATCCGCCAGATCGAGGCCAAGGCCCTGCGCAAACTCCGCCATCCCTCGCGCTCCCGCAAGCTCCGCGCCTTCATGGACGGCGTGCACGACTAGCATCCGCGGATGGACGCGAATCAACGCAGATCAGATCAATCGTGGACGCGGGCGACTCGCCCGCGTTTCTTTTTTGTTGTGAATTCTGCGCTCTGACGCGAAACGCGAAACGCGAAACTGCTTCACTGCACCCTGCGTAGCAGCGCCTGGAAGCGCGCCTCGCCGTGCAGGTTGTCGTACACCGGGTCGTATTTCAGGAAAATGAGCCGCTCCGACTGGTCGGTGTAGGCGCGCTCCAGGTACTCGAAGACCCGGTCGCGCTCGCCCAGCGCGTTGTAGATGTCGGCGAACACCATGGGCGAGACGTACTCGCTGGCGCTGCGCTTTTGCAGCTCCGCGACCCGGCGCAGCGCCTCCATCTTCCGGCCCGCCGCGGCCTCGGCCGCTGCCAGCGCTCCCACCGGCACCGAAGACTCCGGATTGATCGCGCTCGCCTTCTCGAACTCCGCCGCCGCCTCCGCGAATTGCCGCCGCGCAAAGTACACCAGTCCCGCGGAGTAATGGCTCACCCACAGCCCGGGATAGAGCTGCGTCCCCTTCTGCGCCGTGACCAGCGCGGCATCGAAGTCGTGCTTCAGGTAGAGCGGCCACGCCATGAAGCACAGGATGTCCGGCGACACCGGATCGATCTCCAGCGCCTTGCACGACGCCGCCACCGCCCGGTCTTCCTCGCCCCGCGCCGACAGGTACTCGGCGTACGCGAAGTACGTGGACGTATCGTTGGGGTTCAGGGCCAGGGCGCGGTCGAACTCCGGCCCCGCAGCGTCCAGCTTCCACTGATGCAGGTAGGCGTGCCCCAGCGAGGCGTGCGCCTCCGCCAGGTTGGGGTCGATCGTCAGCGCCTGGTGCGCGGCCGCCTCCGCGTGCGGCAGCGCTTCCCGCGGCGGCAGAATCCAATCGGACGCGGTGGTGTAGGCGTCGGCCAGCCCGGCGTACGCCAGCGCGTATCCAGGATCGAGCGCAATGGCGCGGTCGAAGTAGCGAATGGCGCTATCCAGCCCGGCGCGGCTGAACTGGAGCTCCGCATAGCGTCCCTGGAGGTAGTTGCGGTAGGCCTCGATGTCTTCGGTGTAGTGGCGGGAGAGCTGCTGCCGCTCCTCCGCCGCCAGGGTCAGCGCCAGCGCCTGCACGATGTCCTGTGAGATGGAATCCTCCACCGCGAAGACGTTGGTGAATTTTTCGTCGAAGCTGCGGGCCCACAGCGGCCGTCCGTCGGACACCTGCACCAGTTGCACGGTCACGCGAATGCGGTCGCCGGATTTCTGTACCGTGCCGTCGAGGATCGCGCCCACCCCCAGCGCCTGCCCCGCCTTTCGCGCGTCGCGCTGCGGACCGGCATAACCCAGCACCGCATCGGTCGGCCGCACCACCAGGCGATGCACGTTGCTCAGGCGCGTGATGATCGCGTCGGTGATCCCCACCCCAAGGTATTCCTCGCCGGGGGCCGCGTTCAGCGCCTGGAAGGGCAGCACCGCCAGCGACTTGGTCACCTGCGCTCCGGCTGCCTCCCGGCGCCCCCGCCAAACCAGGACGCCCGCCAGCGCCAGCAGCGCCACGACCACCACCGCGCCTGCCGCCACCGCCATGCGCCGGTGGGGCCACCCGCCGGCAGTCAACGCCGGCCGGGAGAGCGTCGCCTCCACCGCCTCGTCCGTCTGCTCGATCACGAGTTCCGCCGTGGCCTGCCGCGTCATGACGAGGTCCGCCGGCGCTTCCTCCACCCGCCGCAGCCGGGCCACGAACTGGTAGCCCCGCCCCGGGACGGTGACAATGTAGCGGTTCTCCCCCGGCTTCTCCCCCAGCAGCTTGCGCAGCACCGCGATGTTCTGCGCCAGGTTGGCTTCCTCGACGAAGCTGTCCGGCCAGATGGCCTTCATCAGTTCGTCTTTGCCCAGCAGGCGCCCGGCGTTCTGCACCAGGATGGCGAGCGTCTCGAACACCTTCGCGGTGAGCGGCACGGCCTCTCCGGCGCGTAGCAGGACCCGCCGTCCCAGGTCCAGCCGGAAATCGTCGAATTCGTAGATCTCGTTGATTTGCGGGGACATACACCGCGCCGCGCCGCGTTTTAGATCCTCTTAGAAGCTTTCAGCGCCCGGCTAAAGACTTTTCAACCCCACTCGCCCCATGCTGCGCCGCAACGGACCGGGAGCAGGTTTCCCCGGGCCGTGGAGGGGAATCTACCACGAACCATCCCCTCTCCCAAGGTGCGTGGAGGCGGACGTTGACCCGAAGAACCAGGATTGTGTTGCGCGTGCAGCAGTCGTGGTTTTTGCGCAAGTCCCAGGCTGGCGATGGGCCGCGTTGTGCGGCGTGTGGCCAGCCGCTCCCGCCGGCCGGGGGCGCGGAACTCGCTCCCCCGGACAGCCTGCCGCTCGCGCATCTGTGCCAGCGCATCGCTGATGGCTCGCTCGCGCCGTCGCGCCCGGGAGAAGGAATGACGTGGCTGGATTCACTTCTGCACCAGGTGCGTTCGCGCACCCCGCTGCTGACCCAGCGAAACCCAATTCACGATGAGGACAAGAAAAATGACTAGCATCGCTTCCCGGTATCGCAACCTCTCTGCGGCGGACCAGCGCCGTCAACCTCTCACCCGTGTGGCCCTGGCGCTCGCCGCAGCGCTCCTCTGCTCGCTGTTCGCGCCGAGTGCTTCCGCCACCTGCCATGTGCCACGCTTCGGGCGCGTAACCGCGCTTCCCGGGGCGAGCTCGCAGTCGGGGCGCATGGCGGAGGCCTCCCCGGAGGCGGAGGCATCCCCGGCGGCCGACGAATCCAACGCGCCCGCTTCGCGCGACGTCCACCCCGGCAGCATCGTCGGCCTGTGGAAGGTGGACTTCAACTCCGGCGGCCAGACCGTGGACCAGGCATTCGAAATCTGGCACGGTGACGGCACCGAGGTGCTCAACGACACCACCCCGCCGGCCGAAGGCAACGTTTGCTTCGGCGTCTGGACGCAGAGCGGCCCCCGCACCTTCCGCCTGAAGCACCCCTCGTGGGCCTTTGACCCCGCCGGCAATCTGGTCGGCACGGTCATGATCCGCGAGACGGTCACCCTCACCAACGACGGCAACCGTTTCCACGGCACCGCCACCGTCGAGTTCTTCGACCTGGCGGGGAACTCGCAGGGCAGCGAGCAGGGCACGATCTCCGGCACCCGCGTCGAGGTGGACTGAACCCGACGCCAGCCAGGCCGCCAGACAGCGAACGTCGAGGACGGTCCCCCACCGCTCCTCGCCGTTCGTCTTCTCTGTCATCCCCAGCGAGGCTGAGGAAGCGCCGCGCCCGAAGCCGAATCGAGGGTCGGAGGGCGAACAGATGGCGCAAGCTTACGCTAAGGGCTGTTATCAAGAGTTACCTTGCCCATCAACCAGCCGAAGCGGTCCGCGATTCGACTTTCTTGCGGCCTAGACCGGAACCGGCTACAAGCACGACCGCCGCGGCGGTGACGATGCAGATACCTGACTTAATCCACGGCATGGAAGCGGCATCGATCGCGTTGAAGAGCAGCATGGAGCTGTTCACCATCCCGTGCCAGAGCACAACAATCAACACACTGCCGTTCGTGCTCTGGAATAGCCAAGTAAAAACGAGGGCTTCCGAGAGTACAGCCACGCTCCAAGGGAGCAGGGGAAGATCACTCATCAAGCCGTTTGGCAGCAGGATCAGGGGCCAATGCCATACTGAATGGAGCGCACCGAGAATCATGCTGGCGTAGACCGGACCGTAGCGCGCCAGGAGGCGTGGCAGTGCAAACCCGCGCCAGCCGAGCTCTTCGCCGGCGGCGAATAAGAAGAAGATCCACATGGAGGGCAGAACCGCGCCCAGATTGTCCAGGTTGGAACTCTTGAACTTATGTAGAGGGAGCGCGAGCGCGATGCCGACCAGAGCTTGGGCGACCGGCAGTCCTATCGCGACCGCGTACCACTGCGGTTGGACGCGCCACCGCCCAAGACTGCCAAGGAGCTTGCGAATCGCGTCCTCGCCTTCACACATACCGGTAACGGTAAGTGCGGCGACCGCGGGAGCGAACACACCGAGCATTGGCACCCAAAAATGAAGGCGTGGCACTCGGTTGAGTGCGAGACAGCTCCAAAAGCCGACAAAAGCGAGCAGGAAGAAAAGCGGCAGAGGATGCCGCTTGAATAACTGTCTCATCCGCTCCGGCCCGCCTCCCTTTGCGGCTGTGTGGGCTTATGTTGCGCCTGGAGCACTCCGAAAGCAAGCGCAGATGGGGCTAACTGTTGTGAAATCCCCTTATCGTAAGTTTGCGCCGTCTGTTCGCCCTCCGAAGCGCCGCCGCGTTTCCACACCCGCCAAGCCATGACGTTGTCTCCCGCGCATCGCCCGAAACCGGGGGGTGGCCGGATTTTCTCTCTCTCTGTAGCTCTCCCCGCGAACACCTTGACGCCGCCCGCGCCGCGCCGTACATTCCGCCCCAATGTTCTGCTCCCACTGCGGCGCCGCGCTCACCCAGGCTCCCGGCTTTTGTCCCAACTGCGGCCAGCCTCTCGCCGCGTCGGCGCCTCCCGCCAAAAAGTCGCGGGCCGGGCTGGGCTGCCTCATCGCCCTCGTGGCTTTCCTGGCACTGTGCGCGCTCATCGCGCTGCCCGACCTCCTCGCCGAGCGCCGCCGCAACTCCGAGAGCATGGCGGCCAACACGCTGGGCACGCTTCACAACGCCGAACGCCTCTACGCCCAGCGCTATCCCGCCGTCGGCTTCACCTGCGACCTGTACACGCTGCGGCGCGCGAATCTCATCAGCAGCGACCTGGCCTACGGCGTGCGCAACGGCTATCGCTTTCAGCTGCGCAATTGCCGGGAGGACAAGAGCGGCGGCCCGGTGACCCAATATCAAATCCTCGCCCGCCCGGTGAATCGCGGCTGGCAGGTTCTGTGCAGCGACCAGACCCTCACCCTCCGTTCCATCGGCGCCGACGAGGGCGACTGCCTTACCACCGGCCGGTCCCTGCATTGATGCCCGCCCGCGCCGCAGAGTTTTGTCATCCCGAGCGCAGCGAGGAATCCTGGTTTTCTGAGAACTGAGAACTGAGAACTGAGAACTGAGAACTGGGAACTGCCGTCGCGGACAGCGGACAGCACTCCTACTTCGCCATCATCTGCTTGTAGTCCGCCCGCTGCTGCAGCTTCGCCAACTCGGGATCGTTCTGCGCTTCCTGCCGGGGATACTTGTTCGCGAACGCGGCCTGCAGCGCGCTCACAGCGCCGGGCTCATCCCCGAGAATGGCCTTCACCTCGCCCTCGGTGTACATCAGCCAGTTGTCCCCGGGATTGACGGTGCGCGCCTGGCGGATAAACTGCTCCGCCCGCGCCTTGTCGCCCTTCTTCGCGTAGTACGTTGCCAGCCGCCCCATCGCCTGCGCGTCTTTGGGATTAGTCTGCAGCTGCTGCAGCGCCAGTTCGATGGCCCGGTCGTAGGTCTGCGCCGCTTCCGTCGGCTTGCCCGACCAGCGATACGCGTCGGCCAGGCTCCCCACCGCCGGCTCGTAGTTCGCTCCCATCTCCACCGCGTGCTGGAACTGCTCCACCGACTCCGGGTAGCGCTTGAGGAAGAACAGCGCGGTGCCCAGGTTCAGGAACCCGGTGCGGTGCTTCTCCAGCGTCAGTGCCTTCTGCAGCACCGGCACCGCCTCCGCGTATTTCCCCTGCCGGATGTAGGTGGCCCCGATGTTGCGCTGCGCCGCCGCGTTGTTGGGATCGATCTCGGTGACTTTCTGGAACGCCGCCAGCGCCGCCTCGTAGTCTCCGAACTTCACCGACGCCGTGCCCAGCACGTTGTAGTTGAACCAGTAGTACGGGTTCAGTTCGATTGCCTTGTGGTAGGCGGCCAGCGACTCCGCTTTCTTCCCCGCCGCCAGGTAAGCGTCGCCCAGCCGGCGATAGCCTTCGTCGGCGTTGGGCGCCAGCGCCGTGGCCCGCTGCAGTTCCGCAATCGCCTCCGTCTGCTTCCCGGTCTGGCTGTAGATGCTGCCCAGCGCCACGTGGACCTCGGGCAGGCTGTCATTCAGCGTGGCCGCCTGCTGCCCCGCGCTCAGCGCCCGGTCGGCCCACTTGCTGTCCTTGGTCTCCTTGTACATGCGCATGCTGGCGTCGGCGATCCCGGTGTACGCCAGCACGAAGTTCGGGTCGCGCTTCAGCGCGTCTTCGTAGACCGCGATGGCCTGCTTGACGTTCTCCACGTCCAGCTGCCCGCGCATCAGGTTGCGCCCCCGTAGGTAGGCCTGGTACGCCTCCACGTTTTCCGTCGGGTGGAGGCTCGACGCCGCCATCTCCCCCGACGTCAGCTTCACCTGCAGCGCCGCGATCAGCTTGGCGTAAATCTGGTCTTCCAGCGTGAGCAGGTCTTTCTGCACTCCGGGGAACTCCTGCGTCCACAGCACTTGCCCGCTCTTGACCTCGGAGAGCTTGGCCACGATGCGCAGCTTGTCGCCCTGCCCCTGCACCGTGCCCGAAATCACCACGCTCGCGCCCAGCGCCTTGCCCAGTTTTTCCGGCGGGTCGTCGGGATTGAACTTCTGCAGCGACGACGTCGTCTCCGTGTGGATGCTCTTCACCTGGAACAGCCGCCCGGTGATGGCTTCCACGATGCCGTCGGCGGCGTAGCGCAGCTCCGGCTGCTCCCCCGTCACCTTGAACGGCAGCACCGCCACGTACTTCGACGGCTTCACCTCGCTCGTGCCCAGTGCGCGGCGCAGCCCGCTCAGCAGCAGGTTGCGCGACGCCGGCACCGCCAGCGCCAGCACCAGGACGAGCGCCAGCGTGCCCGCCACCGCCCAGGTGCCGCGCGAGTGCCGCGCGCTGTACAGGAGGCGCTTGGCGCGCCGCTCGAAGGTCCCCGACCCTTCCGGCGGCCGCTGCGCGTCGATGTCGCGCAGGATCTCCTGCGCGCTCTGGTAGCGCAGCTCCGGGTCGCGCTCCAGGCAGCGATCGATGATTCGCACCAGGTAATCGGGAATGTCGGCGCGCAGCACTTTCGGGTTCGGCGCCCGCCCCTGCACCCGCTGGTACATGATCTGGAAGACCGAGCTGCCGCTGAACGTCACCTTCCCGGTGAGCATCTCGTACAGGAGCAGCCCGAAGGCGTAGATATCGCCGCGGTGGTCGGTCGGCCGCCCCTCCACCTGCTCCGGCGACATGTACTGCGGCGTCCCCACGAACTGCCCGCTCATGGTCTGCGCCACGTTCTCCGTGCCGGTAGACTTGGCCAGCCCGAAGTCGCTCAGGAAGACCGCGTCGCCCGCCGCCAGCAGCACGTTCTGCGGCTTGAGATCGCGATGTACCACCCCCTCGGCGTGCGCCGCCTCCAGCGCCGCCACGATCTGCCGCGCCAGGTTCACCGCGCGCTCGATGGGCAGCGCCCCTTCCCGCTCCAGCAGCTGGTGCAGGTCCTCCCCCTCGATGTACGCCATGGAGATGAACTTCAGCCCGTTGGCGTCCCCCAGGTCGTGGATGCGCAGGATGTTTTTGTGCGAGACCTTGCTCGCCAGCAGCAGCTCCTGCTTAAAGCGCGCAATCGCGTTCTGGTCGGGGATGATGTCGGGGCGCAGCAGCTTGAGCGCCACCGTGCGGTCCAGTTCCTTGTCGCGCGCCTTGTACACCGCCCCCATCCCGCCCTGCCCCAGGACCTTCTCCACCTCATAGCGCGCGCCGAAGTCGGGAATCATCACCCCGCTGGCCGACATGGAGAAGCTCGGCGACGCCGGCCGCGGCGTCAGCGCCGCCACCTTGACCGTCTCTGCGTCCGCGGCCGCCGGCTGCGCCTGGGCCGGCGCGAACACGGCGCGGTCCACCGTGGCCATCGCGTCCGTGTTCAGTACCTTGCGCTTGGGATGCGGCTGCGGCAGCGTGTCCAGCGTGGCGTTGGGGTCAATTGCCCGGGCGGCGGGCACATCCATGGTGGTGCTCGGATCGGCGGCGGGCGGGATAGGAGCGTCCAGGGCGGCGGCCGGATCCTGCGCCCCCCCGGGCGCGTCCAGCGTGAGGTTGGGATCGGGCGCCTTCGCCGCCGCCACGCGCAGCGGCGCGCCGCAGGAGTTGCAGAAGACGGCCCCTTCCGGGTTGGCGAATTGGCAAACTGGGCAGGTCATGCGACATACCGCGGCGGGCGGAACCCCATCCATGCTACCGATCTTCCGGCGCCTTGGGTCCGAGGATTATGTTGCAGCAACCCGCTGGCGGCAAGCTTAAAAACCCCCGCGCCCGCCCAAAATCAGCCTTCGCGATGGGCCCGGCTATCGGGCACCGCTGCCCGCCGCCATGAGTTTTTTTTCTAGAACCAGAATTGGCGCCTCGCTATACTGCGCTGCGGGAAACGACCTTTTCCCGACACCAGGATGGCCAAGGTCTTCACCATTCCGGTCCGCCCCGGCGCCTTGCCCCGCCAGCCGCGCAACTCCGACCCGCGCTACCTGGAAGGGCAGCGCCTCCTGGTCGAGGCCATGCGCTATCTCACCCAGGAAGACCCCCAGGGAAATCGCGCCGCCATCGAGTTCCTGAGCGAGCATTTCCGCACCCGCTTCCGCATGTCCGACTCCCCCCTGGGCGAGCCGTCGTAGATTCCGACTGCTGGCTCCGCGACGTGTAGCCCGGCCGCCCCCCTAGGTTTTGTCATCCCGAGCGCAGCGAGGGATCTGGGTTTTCTGAGAACTGAGAACTGAGAACTGAGAACTGAGAACTGAGAACTGAGAACTGAGAACTGAGAACTGAGAACTGAGAACTGCCTCTTGGTTTGACGCCAACTCCGCGCCCAGCTTACGATTGCCTCTAGTCCCCCCGATGGCGAAACCCATCTTCTTCGACCCCGAGCGCAAGCGCTGGAAGCGTCTGCGCCTCGCCCTGAACGTGCTGGGTGTGTTCACCACGGCGCTAGTCGCCTTTTTTGCCGTCAGCATGGTGCGCGCCACCAAGGTCGAGAGCCTCAACCTGCCCGAGGAGCGCCCGCTCTACCGCCCGTTGAAGGAGAGCGAAAAGCACCGCTACCTGCGCAAGGCCGCCACCCACCGCAAGACCGCCACCGCCCCTTCCCAGGTGGTGCTGAATTCGGGGGAGGGAATCCGCGCCGCCTTCTACGTCACCTGGGACGCCGGCAGCTACTCCTCGCTCAAGGAATACGGCCACCAGATTGACCTGCTCTTTCCCGAGTGGCTGCACATGCTCACCCCCGACGGCCGCCTGCAGGCGGTCGATGAAGACGTCAAGCTCTACGACGTGATCCAGAACGGCCGCGTCGTGCCTCTCGACCAGCGGGTGATGAAGCTCATCCGGGATGAAGGACTGGGGACGGAAGTTTTCCCGCTGCTCAACAACTTCGACCCCATCGCCAACGACTGGGACGCGGACGTCGGCGCCGTGGTCATGAATCCGGCGGCCCGCGTGCGTCTCCGCCAGGAAGTCGCCACCTTTCTCGCCAGCGACCCCTACCGCGGCCTCACCCTCGACTTCGAGGGCTTCCCCTTCGCCAACCAGTCCGGCTACCGCACCCTGATTGCCGAGCTTGCCGCCGACCTCCACGCCAAGGGCATGAAGCTCTACGTCAGCGTGCCCGCGCGCAACGAGGATTTCGACTTCACTTACATCGCCGCCCAGGCCGACGGCCTGATCGTCATGGACTACGACCAGCATTTTCCCGGCGGCCCCCCCGGCCCCGTCGCCGCCCAGGACTGGTTTGTCGACACCCTGAAGCGCGCTCTCACCCTGGCCCCGCGCGAGAAGATCATCTGTTCCATCGCCAACTACGGCTACAACTTCGCCCTCCCCGCGCCGGGACAGCCGGCGGAAGAGACGCGCCAGGAAACGGTGCAGCAGGCGTGGCTCGACGCCCAGGAGTCGGAGGCCGACGTCGAGCTCGATCCCGACTCGCTCAACCCGCACTACTCCTACCTCGACGAGCAGAACGTGCGCCACGACGTGTGGTTCGTCGACGCCGTCACCGCGCTCAACCAGATGCGCGCCGCCCGCGCCCTCGGCATCCAGACCTTCGCCCTGTGGCGCCTCGGCGCCGAAGACCGCTCCCTATGGCGCATCTGGGACGCGCCCCTCGACCCCAAGGCCCCTGACCTGCTGCGCGACGTCCCTCCCGGCCATGACGTGGACATGGAAGGCGACGGCGAGGTGCTGCGCATCGAGCAGCGCCCGGTGCAGGGCGCCCGCACCATCCACGTCGATCCCACCACCAACCAGATCGACGACGAGACCTTCACCGCCTACCCGCTGCCCTACCAGATTGCCCGCTACGGCGCCAGCAAGGACCAGGTCGCCATCACCTTCGACGACGGCCCCGACCCGAACTGGACGCCGAAAATCCTCGACGTCCTCAAGCTGTACCACGCCCCCGCCACCTTCTTCGTCATCGGCGAAGAGGCCGAGCGCTACCACACCATCCTGGAGCGCATGTACGCCGAGGGCCACGAGCTCGGCAACCACACCTTCTCGCATCCCGACATCAGCGACGTCACGCGCCGCAGGATGGGCCTGGAGGTCAACGCCACCGAGCGCCTCTTCGAGAGCGAGCTGGGCGCCAAGCCGGTCTTCTTCCGCCCGCCCTACGGCGTGGACCAGGAGCCCGACACCGACGACCAGGTGCGCCCGCTGGAGATCGTGCAGGACCTCGGCTACACCTCGGTCGGCGCCAAGCTCGATCCCCACGACTGGCAGAAGTACCCGCACCGCCGCAGCACCAACGAAATCCTCTACGACAAGGACTGGGGCGTCCTCACCCATCTGCCGCCCTGCCGGCCGCTCGACCAGCACTGCGGCAACATCATCCTGCTGCACGACGGCGGCGGCGACCGCAGCGAGACCCTGCGCGCCCTTCCCCTCCTCATCGCGCAGTTGCGCGCCCGCGGCTTCGCCATCGTTCCCGTCTCCACCCTGCTGCACAAGACGCGCGCCGAGGTCATGCCGCCGCTGGCCACCGCCCGCGAACGCTGGGCCGCGTGGCTCATCGCCCCCGGCTTCTGGGGCATGCGCACCATCGTGCAGTTCATCGTCTTCGTCTTCTTCGTCGGCGACGCGCTCATGAGCCTGCGCTTCTTCGTGGTGGGAGCGGCGGCCATCCTGGACCGCCTGGGGCAACGGCGCGCGGCCGCGGGCCCCGGGGCCGCGCATTACCAGCCCGCGGTCGCCGTCCTCATTCCGGCCTTCAACGAGGAGACCGTCATCGAGCGCACGGTGCGGGCGGCGCTGGATTCCGACTACCCGCGCCTGCGCGTGGTGGTGGTGGACGATGGCTCCGCCGACGCCACCTTCGACGTGGTGCAGCGCGCCTTTGCGCCGGAAATCGCCCTGGGGCGCGTGGTGGCGCTCACCCAGGCCAACGCCGGCAAGGCCGAGGCACTCAACTACGGCCTGCAGTTCGTCACCGAGGAGATTTTCATCGGCATTGACGCCGACACCGTCATCGCCCCCCACGCCATCGCCCGCCTGGTGCCCCACTTCCTCGACCAGCGCGTCGCCGCCGTCGCCGGCAACGCCAAGGTCGGCAACCGGGTGAACGTCTGGACCCGCTGGCAGGCCCTGGAATACATCACCAGCCAGAACTTCGAGCGCCGCGCCCTCAACACCCTGAGCTCGGTCAGCGTGGTGCCCGGCGCGCTCGGCGCCTGGCGCACCGCCTACGTGCGCGAGGCCGGCGCCTTCCACCTCGACACCGTCGCCGAAGACGCCGACCTCACCATGGCCCTGCTCCGCCGCGGCCATCGCGTGCAGTACGAGGACCGCGCCCTCGCCTTTACCGAGGCTCCCATCAACGCCCGCGGCCTCATGCGCCAGCGCTTCCGCTGGTCCTTCGGCATCCTGCAGTCGGTGTGGAAGCACCGCGGCGTCTTCGCGCGCAAAGGCGTGCTGGGACTGGTGGCGCTGCCCAACATCCTCATCTTCCAGATCCTGCTGCCCCTGGTCTCGCCCATGATCGACCTGCTCTTCGTGGTGGGCGTCCTCAGCTACCTCGGGGACCGCTACTTCCACCCGCTCTCCGCCGACGCTTCCAGCTTCCACAAGCTGCTGCTCTACTTCCTGACCTTCCTCATCATCGACTTCGTCACCTCCGCCATCGCCTTCGCGCTGGAACGCCGCGGCGCCGATTCCGAAGAGCAGGTGTGGCTGCTGGGCGACGTCTGGCTGCAGCGCTTCGTCTATCGCCAGCTCTTCAGCGTCGTCCTCTTCCGCACCCTGAAGCGCGCCTTCGAAGGCAAGTCCTTCGCTTGGGACAAGCTGGAACGCACCGCCCGCATGTCCTACGCCGGCGCCTCGGCGCCACGGACGTAAACGGCAGTTCTCAGTTCTCGGTTCTCAGTTCTCAGAAAGAGCGGAACCCAGATCCCTTGTGCGCTCGGGATCTGGGTTTTGAAACTCGAAACTTGAAACTTGAAACTCGAAACGCGAAACTCTCACTTCCGCACTTCGGCAATTCGGCAATGGGTAGCTAGCAGCTAGCAGCCAGCAGCTAGTAGCTACTCTTCCAGCTTCACCAGGTGGAGCACGACGCTGTACCGCTGCCGCTCCTCGGCCTTGAGTTTGCTGCCCTCCCCGGCATGCTTTTTAGCGAAGGCGTCATTGACGAGCACGAACTTGAGTCCGGGCTCGCCCTCCACCGCGAACAGGGTATATTCGCCCGGCCGTGCGTACCTTATGCTGAACTCGCCCTTAGGATTGGTTTGCTCGGTCAGGTAATAGCTGGAGCTGCCAAAACGGTTGCGGAAACGCTCCTCCGGGACGCCGGTAACTTGGGCATTCGCCACCGGCTTGTTGTCCGCATCTACCACCACGCCGTCGATCCGGGGGCAGGACGGGCTGAAGACCACGTCCAGCGGCGTGGCGGCCATGCCGCGGGCGATCGTGAACTCCGCTTGCCCTACATCCTCGTCTCCCAGGGAGGCAGACTTTATGTACGCCTGCACGGGTTCCCCCGCCGCGGAGGTTACGGTGGCGAGCCCGCTCAGAAAGACCCGCGCCCCCACCGGAGCTTCCACCGTGAAGTTGAGGTCGTTGTCCGTGCGCACCGACATGCCAAACCCGGGAAGCCCCCCCGACGGGGACCTTTCCACGCGGGATAGCAGAAAATTCCCGACCTGAATCTTCTCTCCCGGCTGGCAGTCGCAGCGCGCCCTGCCCTTGATCGTGACCGTTTCCGGCGGCTCGGCCAGCGTGATCGCGACGCCCTCCACGTCCTGCTGATCAACCTCAACCTCGGCGCGGCCTTCCCTGACTACGGGGCGGCTGACAGGGCGGCCGGCCGGGGGCGGAGTGGCTTGGGGACTAGGCGCAGGCAGATCCATGGCCCTCACCGTGTACTTGCCGGGCGGGACATTTTTCAGTTCGAAACTGCCGTCCGCCTTTATGTCCGCGGCGATGGAGATCGCGCTCGGCAGGGGGAAGTTACTCCCCATCATGATGAGGTCGCTTGCCCGCTGCTGCAGCGTGACCGAGGGCCTGCCGCCAGTCGCGCCGCGCACCTGGCCACGCACCGCGACTCCCTTCACCGGCCGCAGGGTGAAGTTGGCGGTCAGTTCATCGCCAGGTCTTACCTGAAAGATGGTGGCCGCCTCCAGCGAGGGTGTGCCCGGGTAGAACACCGCCGGGTAGATCTTGTCTCCCCGGTTGCGCGGGCTCACTGCCCTCACGCAGAACTTTTCCGGCCACAAGCTGTGGATGCGAAACTCGCCGCGATCATCCGTGACCACGCTGCCAGGTGCCCTGGTGATCTTTCCGGTAATGTCGTCCAGGGGATAGAAAGAGACCTCCACGCCTTCCATGGGCTCCCCGTCTTCATCGAGGATGCGTCCGCTGATGGCCGCCGACCCGTACAGCTTCATCACCACGTCGTCGATGTGTTCGCCGGCCGAGATCTGCCGGAAAACGTAGTCGTAGCCCAATATCCCCGTGTATCCCGTCTTTTGGGCACGGACCGAGCAAAAACCGGCCCGGAGGTTGGCAAACTCGAACCGGCCCTTGTCGTCCGTGATTGCGACTTTGTTCTCGACCTCCCGCGCGGCGTTCCAGCGGAGCATTACCGTGGCCTGCGCCAGCGGTGTTCCCTCCGACGACACCACCCGGCCGGCGAGCGTTGCCGGTTCCCCCGCCGGCGCCGCGCTTGCCTGTGCCGCTGCGGCCTCCCTGGCTGGGACCGCTGGTTGCATCGCGAAGTTGACGACCAGTTCATCGCCCGGCTTGACCAGCAGCATCGCGGCCTCTTCCAGCGGCGGCGCAGCCGGGTAGAACGCGTCCGCGTACCGCGAGACGCCGACCACTTTCAGGTAGTAGCGCCCGGGCGGCAGGCTGTAGAGGCGAAACTCGCCGCGATCGTCGGCGCGCACGAGGCCAGCCCGCGCCTCCCCGATGGGGGTGGGCGCGGCCCCGGTGGCCACCTCTGGCGGCACGGTCCGCACGCTTCCGGGAGCCGCTCGTCGCACCGCGGAAACGAAAGCGTCCACCACCGGTTCGCCCTTCTCGTTCACCACGCGCCCGGTGATGACCGCCGCCGCGAACAGCTTCACCACGGCGTCCACCTTGCGCTCACCCGCCGCCAGTGGTAGCTGCGGGCCGGGCAGGTTGGGCTCAGCCACCGTGTAGCCCCGCTTCTCCGCCTTCAGGGAATAGGGGCCGGGCTTGACGTTGGCGAACGCGAACCGGCCCCTCTCGTCCGTGACCGCGGTCTGCGTTCCGCCGGCAGACCCGAGGGTGACCGTGGCCTTGAGCAACGGCTTATCCTCCGAGTTCACCACCACGCCGGAGATCGAACCCGGCTGCTCTTGCGCCGCCGGCGCTTGCTGCGCCGCTGCACACGAAACCAGCAGCACAAGTGCCAATCCATAGGAAGCAACTTTCATAACGCCTCCTGGGAGCGGGCCTGACCATCTAGACCGAGTAGACGGCGCAACGAGACGATTGTTCCACCAATGTCGGGCCAGCGGTACAGCGAATTGCCGAAGCGTGGAGACCTTCCCCATTGCCGAATTGCCGAAGTGCGGAATTGCCGAATTGAGATTGGCGACGGGGGCATTGGTGGAAAAGGAGCAAGCGGCGGGGTGGCGTCGGCGGAGTAGGGATGATCCTTCGACTCGCGCTCAGTCGTCCGCCGTGGCGGACTTCCTCGCGCTCGCTCAGGATGACATTCCTGGGGGCGTCTCCCGGCGTTAAAACGCCGGGCTACCCTCGGTCGCCCCTGGCGGGGCTCGAAGCGAAGCGGGTTCGGGATCGGCGGTGGTAGCGGAGTCGGCGGGTTCGGGATGGGCGGCGGGCTCGGGATCGGCGGCGGGTTCGGGATGGGACGCGGGTGGGGCGTCGGACTCGGGATCGGTTTCGTCGCCGACTTCGTCGTCGGACTCGTCGTCGGCTTCGTCGTCGGACTCGGGATCGAAGGGAGCGGCGATGGCGGCCTCGATTTCTTCGGGCGGGGTGGTGACGGGATTGCAGGGATCGAAGTTGGCGCGCTTGAGGTTGCCGGAGGCGGTCTGGAGGCCGTAGAGGAGGAGGGCGGCCTTGCGCGAGTCAATGCGGTCGTCGATGAGGGCGCGCATGACGTCCATGAGCGCGACCTGGACGCTGGCGCCGTCTTCGAGCGGCGGAAGATCGAGGCCGAGGTGGGGGCGGCCGGGGATGGGGCCGGGGGCGGCGGCGAGGCGGCGGCGCAGGCCGTCGTGGAAATAGCAGAAGTGCTGGCCGCGCAGGGCGGCCGAGCCACATTGCTTGCCGTTGAGCATGACGTGGTGGCAACGCGGGATGGCGGAGGCGGTCATGGATTGCAGCTCCAGGGAAGCGGGAGTGGGAGGCGTGAAGAGGGCGCGCAGGACGTAGGCGCGCAGGTCCTCGGCAAGACGGGAAGACACGGGTGTCTCGTTTCTGTGGCCCGTTTCTCGACCCAGGGGTACCCCCCTCCCCCCGGGGGGGGATTCTTTGGAATCAATGATTTAGGGAGAAACGGGCGCTAGATTCTTGAGTTCAGGGGAGTTGCGGGCAAAATATTGAAAACACGGCTGCTAGCTGCTGGCTGTTGGCCGCTGGCACCAGAAAAAGCGAACCACAAAGGGCACAAGGGACGCACGAAGGGCACAGGGGAAAGCAGCCCGGGGGAAGGCGCCTGCGCGCACGCTGCAATTACCAGCGTAGCAAATTCGAGGGGGGCAATGGGAAAAAGTGTGCCGCAATATATTTGCCGCCGAATCAGCGGGGTGGCGGGAAAGTGGCGCTCTTCGGCCCTTGACAGGAAAAGCGGGTTCTCGCATGTAAGCCCTTGAACTTTTGGGAGCCCTGTGTTCCCGTCAGTGCGGGGGTATACGAGAGTGATCATCTACCTGGATGAATCTTACGACTGGCAGGGAACGTATTTTCTGCTGGGAGCATTGTTCGTGCGGGAGGATCACGACATCTTTCTCCAGTCCTTCACTAGCCTAAAATTGGAGGAGAAATTCTGCACTCCCAGCGGCCAGCCGCGCGAACTGAAGTACGTAAAGATCAAGAATCCAAAAACGAAGCGCCTCGCCTTAAAAGCAATCCGCGCGTTCAACGCGCAGCCCGCTTATTTTCGGGCAGTCATCATTCCACAGAGCCAGTTTGATCTGGATTATTTTGGCAAACGCTACGAAGCGGAGAAAATCAAGCGAGCGCGCGCCTACAAGAAATTCGCAGAGATGCTCATTGAATACAATACGCCTGGCGTTCGCGATGCTGTTTTGTTTGCAGACGATCTGAGCCGGTGCAAGGGCAGCATCATTAGCTCGGGCGACGAGTTCTTGGAGGCAATGCGCCAGAGATTCCAATATGGCATCTACGAGGAGCAGATCACGGGAGAGCGCCGCAAACTCCGGCACATTTCGGAAGTCAGCTCCGCGCACGACAAGTATGCATTGTTGCAAGTCTGCGACGTGCTTTTAGGCGCGACGCTCAATGGCGTCTTGAAATTAGCCAAGGGGCCAGGGATGACCTACAAGAACGAAACCACGCAGGAAATGACTGAGATCTTGGGGTTGCCGAGCCTCGATAAAAATTATTGGCAGCCCCTGAATCAGTTGTATGCCAAGGAATATCGCTCGCGAGTGACAATGGAGCAATATCTGAAGGCGACCCACCACAAGTATCGGTTGTGGTTTTGGAAGCCGGGTGCAAAGAAACAAGCCTAGAGATGCGGTTTCGAGCGATCTCAGTCCGTGCTAAACGCACCCCCGAGACCTACGCCGCATTCGAGGCTCACGCATATTAGATGTGCTCGCCTAGAACGAGTCAACCCCCAAATGTCAAATAAAAATCCTTAGTGCCGGTACTAACAAGATAACCCCTATATATCGCGTCCCCTGTCACGGCACCACATCTCACCTAACTGTGTGTGAAGTGCACAATCGCAAGTATATTTGCTGCCGAATCAGCGGGGTGTCGGGAAAGTGAGAGTTTTTGGCTCTTGACAGGGAGAAGCGACACGGCGCGAGATTTGCAAGCGACGGCGGCGGCAAAGCCCGCGGGGGAAGAATGAACTTCATTGCGTTGCGGGCGAGATACGTGCCCGAAGAGGGAGACCCGCAGTTCCCAGATACGCGCTTCTTCAGTCGTGCTCGCGGCTTTCAATGCGTGGAAGGATGTCGCGAGCAGTATTGGTTCTACGTGCCAAACAATGTCGAGGTGGGCTTCGTTGAGCCACACCGCCGCCTCGCGCGCGCAATCCTACGTGAACAGCACCACCCGAGGCATCCGAAGAGCTTCGAAATCCCTTTTGACCCCAGCCTATCCTTCTGAGCTCTGCGATCCGAGATACGCCAGAGTGGGGTCCCCGGAAGTGTCGTAAAATCAACGGTTCGCCACCGCGAAAGGACCCTTCCCATGGCCACGAGCCGCGCTCCCAGCCACGTCCCGTCCAGTGTTGCGCCGTTCCGCAACGAGCCGGCGGTTGATTTCACGAAGCCGGAAAACGTGCGCCGCATGCGCGAGGCGCTGGAGCGCGTCCGCGGCGAGCTGGGGCGCGAGTACGACCTGGTGATTGGCGGAAAGCGCGTCCGCACCGAGAAGAAGATCCGCAGCCTCAACCCGGCGCGTCCGGCGGAGCTGGTGGGGCTGCACCAGAAGGCCGGGGCGGAGCACGTGGGGCCGGCGATGACGGCGGCGCTCACCGCCTTCGCGAGCTGGAAACACGTGCCGGCGGAAGAGCGCGCGGGGCTCATCTTCCGCGTCGCCGCGCTGATGCGGCAGCGCAAGTTCGAGCTGGGAGCGTGGCTGGTCTTCGAGGTAGGGAAGAACTACGCCGAGGCCGACGCCGACCTCGCCGAAGCCATCGACTTTGCCGAGTTCTACGCGCGCGAGGCGCTGCGCCTGGCGCGGGTGGAGCCGCCGGTGCAGCTTCCCGGGGAGCGCGACCGCCTGTGGTACATCCCGCTGGGGGTGGGGGCGGTGATTTCCCCGTGGAACTTTCCCGCGGCCATCATGGCGGGGATGACCATGGCCGCCATCGTGGCGGGCAACACCGTCATCCTGAAGCCTTCGTCGGAGTCGCCCACCATCGCGGCGAAATTCTTCGAGCTACTGCAGGAAGCGGGCATGCCCGACGGGGTGGTGAACTTCTGTCCCGGGGGCGGCGCCGACTTTGGGCAGAAGGTGGTGGACCACCCGCAGACGCGCTTTGTCGCTTTCACCGGGTCGAAGGAAGTCGGGTTGCAGATCCACGAGAGCGCGGCGAAGACGAAGCCGGGGCAAATCTGGATCAAGCGCACCATCCTGGAGATGGGCGGCAAGGACGCGATCATCGTGGACGCCGACGCCGACCTGGATGCCGCGGTGGAAGGCGTGGCGGCTTCCGCCTTCGGGTTCAACGGGCAGAAGTGTTCGGCGTGCTCGCGCCTCATCCTCGACGAGAAGGTGTACGACGTATTCCTGGCGCGGCTGGTGGAGCGCACCAAGAAAATTACCGTGGGCGACCCGGCGGAAAATTGCCCCATGGGCCCGGTGGTGAGCGAGAGCGCGATGAACAAGATCTTGGAATACATCGCGATCGGGAAGCAGGAAGGGCGGCTGCTCACCGGGGGCGCGCGCGATGCCGGCGACGGCTACTTCGTCCAGCCCACCATCATCGCCGACGTCAAGCCCGGGGCGCGGATCGAGCAGGAAGAGGTTTTCGGGCCGGTGCTGGCGGTGACCAAAGCGCGGGGCTTCGAGGAAGCGTTGGCCATCGCCAACGGCACCGAGTTTGGGCTGACCGGCTCGCTCTACACCACTTCGGCGGAGAAGATGGAGCGCGCGCGCCGCGACTTCCACGTAGGGAACCTGTACCTCAATCGCAAGTGCACCGGGGCCATGGTGGGGGCGCATCCCTTCGGCGGCTTCAACATGAGCGGCACCGACTCCAAGGCCGGCGGCCCCGACTATCTCTACCTGTTCACGCAGGCGAAGGCGATTGGGGAGCGGACGTAATCGGCTCATCGGCTCATCGAATCGCGGAGCTGAGCGGTGGCGCGCTACCCCGTAGCAGACGGAGGTTACGCGGGGCGCTCGGGTGGCGGGGGGCTGGAGACGGCGGCGGCGGCGTCGGCGAGGATGCGGTGGTGGATGGTGAAGAGGGCCAGTTCGAGGCGGTCGGAGACGCCGATCTTGTCGTAGATGTTGCGCAGGTAGTTCTTGATGACCTGTTCCGTGGTCCCCAGTTCGGTGGCGATGTCCTTGTTCTTGTAGCCCTGCACGATGAGGGCGACGATCTTGAGTTCCTTGTGGGTAAGGCGGTCGCGGACGCGGGCGCCGACCAGGTCGTTTTCCGCCGCTGTCTTGGAAGTGGCGGCTTGCGGCATGTAGTCCTCGCCCTTGGCGACCTTGCGCACGCACTGCACCAGTTCGGTGCCGGTGACGCTGCGGAAGACGACGCCGGCGGCGCCCATGGCGGCCCACTTGCGGCAGTCGTCGCCGTTTTCCGCGACGACGACGACGCGGCCCTTGATCTTGGCGGCGGCCTCGACAATTTTCTTCGGCTCAGGATGGAAATCGGCGGCCAGCAGGAGGACCGTGGGGCGGAACTTTTCCAGCGCGGGCAGGAGCTGGTCGGCCACCTGCACCTGGGCCACCACGCGGAGGTCATCTTCGACCGCCAGCACCTTGGCTGCGCCCGCCCGAAAGATGGCCTGATTTTCCGCCAGGATGATTTTCAGCATTGCTGTTCTTCAGTTGCTGCGCACGAACCGGTAATCGTCAATCACGCACGCGATCCCCATCTGGCGCAGCGGCGCTGAGCGCCTGGACCGCTGCGTCCTGCCTTCGTCGATCCGCACCACGCGGCCCTGGCAGAGCACGGTGACCGCGCGCTTGATGCCCAGCATTTCGCGGGGCAGCGTGATGCGAAACTTGAGCCGCGAGCCCAGCTTCAGCGGCTTCACCCCGGAGATGAAGACGGAGGAGGCGCTCAGGTCGTGGGTAAACGCCGCGCTCTTGCGCCGCCCTTCGATGGCGATCGGCAAGCGCAGCGGAAACCGCTGACCGCTTCTGGCGTCAGGCAAAAACCCTCCCTAAAGCTGCCCGGAGGCACACGGCCAGCAAACGCGAGCGCGTCCAGGGACCGGGGTGCTGCGCGTCCTTATATCATAAAGTTTCGCGTTTCGGGTTTCGAGTTTCGAGCAAGAGCGTAGGAAAGCAGATTCCGCGCGAGGGGAAGTGCCGGGCGCGCTCGGTCGCAGTGCGCTCCCTCGCGCGCTCAACTTTGGGAACGCTTACCCGGCGTTAAAACGCCGGGCTACCTTCGGCCGCCCCTGACGGGGCTCGAAGATCGGTGGCTGGCTGCTGGCTGCTAGCCTCTGGCTGCTGGATGACAACAAGCGGGCTTCGAGCAGGACCTAGAAGGCGCCGCCGCCGCCGCCGCCGAAGCCGCCGCCGGAAAAGCCGCCGCCGGAGGAAAAGCCGCCGCCGCTGAAGCCGGAGCCGCTGGAGCTGGCGCGCGGAGCGGAGACGAAGGTCTGGTGGGCGCTGGAGGCCATGGCCCCAAGATGGTCGGTGAACATCATGGGATTGAACATGAAGTTGGGGCCGTAGGGCGAGGCCGGGACATACCACGAAGGCGGGTCCTTGATGAGGTCGGCGAAGGCCTTGGCCCAGCGGCGCTCGACGCCCAGGGCCATAGCGAAGGGCAGGAACTTCTCGAAAGTGTCACTGGGCATGCGGGCGATGCGGTCGGCGTCGACGCGGTTCATGAATTCCTGGAAGCCCTTGATCTCGATGAGGGTGCGCATCCCCACCAGGCTGCGGGCACTCATGAACTTGCCGAAGAAGGCGACGATGGCGAGAGAGAGCGCGAGGGCGAGGAAGGCGATCCAGCCGCTGAGGAAGAGCGCGGCGACGTCGCCCCACTGCAGCGCCAACACGATGAGCACGATCAAAACCGCGCCGCCGAAGGTGTACAGGTGGGCGGTCTGGGGATCGAGGCTGTACATGCCCTTGGTCTTCAGCGAAGTGAAGATATCGCTCTTGATCATGGGGATGGCGGTGTAGAAGTGGTTTTTCAGGTCGGAGAGGCGGGTCTGCTGGCTGCCCGGCCCGAAGATTTTCTCCAGGATGACGCGCTCGTGCGGCTCCAACTGCTGCCATTGGTCCATGGGCTTCAGCAGGTGGAAGAGGTAGTCGCGGTTCTTGAAGAAGAGGACGGTGCTGGTGGTCTCCTCGATTTTGAGGTAGCCCTTCACCGCCAGGTCGATGAGGGTGGAGGTGATGTCGCGCGGGTCGACGGAATCGTCGATCAGGGTGCCGACCTCGGCGGGAGTGAGGCCGGCGGGCGGCTGGTACATGGGCGCGACGGAGCGGCCAACGTCGGGATCGCGCCCCTTGGTGCGCCAGAGCAGGAACATCACCGCGAAGGAAACGAACGGCAACCACACCACGGGATTGCTGCGCACGAACCACACCCCCCACATGAACGACGAGGGCTGGTCGAGAATGCCCTTGGGGATGTAAACGTCGATGGTGAGGCCGCCGCGCATGGGCAGCGGGTTGGTGGTCTCGAACTCGATTTTGGCGCCCTCGACCTTGGCGCTGGCCTCCTGGGCCTGAGAGCCGTAGGCGCCGGTGAAGGCCTGGGCGCGCAGGCTGCCGGCGGCCTTGTCGGGAAAGATGACGTAGGCGGAGGCGTGGTCGATGGGGACGGGCCAGTCATTGCCGGTGACGTTCCAGTAGAACTCGTCGTGGTCGGCGAAGAAGCGGGTGCCGTTCTCGACCAAGTACTGGATGTCGACGGCGCGGCTGGCGTCGTTGGCGCCGGGCACGTAGATCTTCAGGACGCGGTAGCCACCCTGGAGCGTCTGCTCGTAGCGCAGCGGGGCGCCGGAGTCGCCGTCTTTGACGGCGAGCACCTTCATGAAGAGGGTGTAGTTGGAACCGCCGGGGCCGGGATACTCGATGGGAATCTTGCGATAAATGCCCTGGAAGGAACCGAGGAAGACGGCGGAGATGTGTTCGGTGACCAGGGCGCCGCCGTCGGCCTGGATGGAGATGGTGTCGCGGTAGTCAGCGATGCGCCAGGAGCGGGCGAAGGCAGGGAGACAGGCTATCAGAAGTAAGAGAGCGGCCTGCGAGAAGACATCCCGAGCGAAGCGAGGGAACCCTACGGTAACGCAGAGTCCCTGGTCCGGTAGGGATCCCGCACTGCGTTCGGGATGTTTTTTGCAAGCCACTGAATGTCCACGAGCAACTGCGCTCAGAACTTGACCGCGACGTTTTCGCGGTCGGAGGTTTCGACTTCGAAGAAGTGCCGGGGCTGGAAGCCGAACATGCCGGCAAAGATGTTGGTGGGGAAGACGGCGATCTTGGTGTTGAGGTCGCGCACCACGGCGTTGTAGTAGCGGCGGGCATTCTGCAGCGCGTCCTCGATCTCGCGCAAGGTGCCCTGCAACTGGGTGAACTGCTCGCTGGCCTTGAGCTCGGGATAGTTCTCGGCGACGGCGAGCAGGCCGCGGAGGGCGGCGGTGAGCTGGCCTTCCGCCTGCGCCTTCTGGTCCACGGTATTGGCCTGCATGGCCGCCGAACGGAACTTGGCGATGTTCTCGAAGGTGCCCTTTTCGTGGGCGGCGTACCCCTTCACGGTTTCAACGAGGTTGGGGACGAGGTCGTGGCGGCGCTTGAGTTGCACGTCGATGTCGCTCCAGGCGCCGTCGGTGCGGACGCGCAACTGCACCAGAGCGTTGTAAGCCACGATGGCCCAGACGATCAGGGCGAAGATGACCAGGAGGAGAATCCAGAAGCCAGGCATCATGCCTCCGCGCAACGAGTGATGGCGTGCAGCGAAACCTAGCACAGCGGGGGGAAAGGGGGCAAATCATCGGCCCCAGGGGCCACCACGGAGGCACGGAGGCACGGAGGAGCAGTTGTCAGTTGCCAGTTGTCAGTGAAAGCCGGGAGGGGCAGGCGCTTCCACCGCACGCGGGTGAGGGCGCCCGCGCCACGCGAAATGCAGAGATCCTTCGCGCGCAATCCCGGCGCGCTCAGGATGACGCAGTTTGGGTGGTGGCGGGAAAGGGGCAAGCTGGCGCGGTGGGGCCGGCAGGGTAGGGATCCTTCGACTCGCGCTCGGGAGCAGTTGTCAGTTGCCAGTTCTCAGTTCTCAGTCAAAGCCCGGAGGCCTTCGCGCGCAACACAGGCGCGGTCAGGATGACGAGTGGAGAGGACCGCAGGGGGCGGCGTGTGAGGGGGTCAGCGCCGCTGGAACTCGGGGGAGCCGAGGAGGAGGGCGGTGGCGAGGTTGAGCAGGCGCGCGGGGTCGGCGAGGGCGTCGCCGACGACCTTGGGATCCTGGCAGACGGGCCTATTCTAGCGCGGTCCAGACGCCGCGGGGCCCGCCCGGGACAACCGGTTGGGCTGCGGCGTCACCGGGAGGGGGGGCGGCGCTCACAGCTTCGCGTGACCGCCATCACAGGACGCCCCCCCGGCAATGGGATATCAGTGGGTTGCAAATGGCAACCAACGTATCCAGCAAGGAAGTCGCGGAGATTCCGCAAGAACGGGCGGCCGTCCAGCAGCAACTGTGGAACCGGCTGAAGCCGGTGGCGACGCCGATCAGCGTGCGCAAGGGCGTGTTGCTGTTCCGGGAAGGCGATCCGGTCAACGGCCTGTACATCGTGCGCAAAGGGCGGGTGCGGCTTTCGATTGCCGTCGGACGGCGGTCGATCACCTACCGCACGGTCGGGCCTCGCTACATCCTGGGACTGCCGGCGATCGTGCGCCAGGGGCCGTACAGCCTGACGGCGGAGACCCTGGAAGCCTGCGAGTTCGATTTCGTCGATACCCAGACCGCCTTCGCCTACCTGCGCGAGCACGTGGACGTGTGCATGGAAGTGCTGAAGTTCATGGGCCAGGAGGTGGTGTGGATTCGCCAGCTCCAGGCTGCCCACCTGCGGCCTTCCGCGTAGAGCCGGTCCCTCTTCCTGCATCTCGGCCCCTGGTCACACCAGCGAGGTGGATGATGCACCCACGAAGAAACCGGATCGTCCCGCTGCTCGCGGTCTGCCTGGTGGCTATCGCGACCCTGCCCGCTTGCGGGCGCGGCAAGGGCTTGAAGGTCACCTCCGCCCTCCGCGCCGAGAGGTATAAGGCCGTGGGCCAGGCGGAACTCACCGCCAGTAATCCCCAGGACCACCTGCTGCTGGTCGTCGACCTGGACGGCCTCACGATGCAGGAGTTCGACGCGCTCCCGCGGGAGAAGGTGTATCTGGCAGCCGGCGACCAGCGATTCAAGCTGCAGAATGTACAGTCGTCGATGATTGTGGACTCCGCCGGCAAGGTCGCTGGCGGCTCGGTGCTGCTGGTGGCCAGCGTGCCGCGCTCGGCGTTGCACTTCACCTTGTACCTGGGCGATCGTCCGCCGCTGGCGTTCGACGCCGACCCGGCAATCCTGCCCGAAATACGCAACCCCAAGTAGGGTCGCACAGGGTGACGGCTGCGAAGTCAACAAAGAAATTCCGGTTTACCTTGTCAGGACCAGGGCCTGCAGCTCAGGAGGCATGAGAATGGCCAGCAATGTGGGACAAGAGGCGAGACAGCGGGCGGACAACTATCGCAAAGGAGTGAAGTACCTGGACAGTTGTCCGGGATACACCCTCGACAATTTCCGGGAGATGAATCGCCTGACCGGAGGCAACTTCAACGAATTCGAGATGCAGAGGATGTACGAAGAAAGCAAGGGCATCATGCCCACGGGCGGGCGGCCGGGCGGAGTGTTGGCCCTGAAGGCCCTGCATCGCAGCACGCTGATTGAAGGGATCGCCGCGTTTGATGTAGTTGCCGACCAACTGGGCGCCCCTAAGTCGGGGGGGTGCTTCGTGGCCAGCGTGGCCTTTCCGTCGCCGTTCGCTCCGGAAGTCGGCAGGCTGCGGAACTGGCGCGATGACCGCCTGCTCCCCAATCCGTGGGGAAGAGCCCTGGCGCGCCTTTACTACCGCTGGGGCCCGGGGCTCGCGCGCGTGCTTGCTGGCCGGCCACTTTTTTTGCGCCCGGTCCGCCTCCTGCTGACGCTCTTCTGTAGAGTCATCCGTTGATGGAAGCATGCAAGAGGCGAGGGGTGTCGTGATGAACTTCATTGGGCGATTCCTGAGGCGCCTTCGCCACCGGCCGGTGGATGAGTTGAAGGAGGTCCTCAAACGAGAGACCGGAGACACCGCGCTGCTCTTTCTCACCGACGCGATGAGCGCCCTTGGCCGCGGTGACCTCAAGACCGCCATGCAGCATGTGGACGCGGGCCTGCGCGAGAATTCGAATCATCCCAAGCTGCTGCTTTTCCGGGGCATGATCTTCTTTAAGGACTGTCGCTACCAGGAAGCGGTGGCGGCCTTTCGCCAAACCCTCCAGGTGGATCCCAACTGCAAGGACGCCGACGACATGCTGCACACCCAGGAGCTGTCGGCGTACAGCAGGATGGCAGATCACCTGAAGAGCGCCAAAGCAGAACGGGCATAAGTTCGGGCATAGCGGGCAGCCAGAGGAGGCGCGCAGCGACACTGCCGGCGACCGGCTTTGGTCAGAATTTGGGCAGAGTAGCAGCCGCTTCCCGGCCGATCCCGTACACGACAGGATTCGCGGGACGACAGACGCGCACTCTTTCAGCAGCGTTGCTTTGCGTTCACGTCGCTGCCGGCGACAACTTGCAACGCCGGTGCCAACGTAGCGGACCGTCACGCAGTAATGTGACTATCATCACTGCAAACGAACCTAGAGTGTGTTTAAGCTCCGCCGCCGTTTGAAAGTGTGCGCACCCAGCACCCACCCTCCCAGCGCCGCAAGGCCCTCGGCCCAACGTGTCCCAAGTCCAATCTCTCTGAGGCGCAAAGGAGGTGCGGCGCGCGCACCGTCCTGACGAGGAGAGTGCCATGCAACAAACAAGCAAGACCGCAGTGTTGTTCAGTCCCTGGCTGCTAGCAGGACTGGTTCTTCTGTTTGTGTTGACGACACCCATTCCGGGAGCGACACAGACATCCCGCACTAGCGAGAAAACTCCCGTTAACTGGTGGCCGAATGTTCCTGAGGTGGCGAAGGAACAGGCCTTGATTGCCTACGGCAAGCTGCCACTCAGTTTTGAAGCGAATCAGGGGCAAGCCGACGCCGACGTCAAGTTCGTGGCCCGCGGCAACGGGTACAGCCTGTTGCTGAGTCCCACCGAAAGCGTCCTCGGGCTGCGGCCGAAAGGACGAGGGGCTATGGTCCAGGTGAGGCTCTTGGGCGCCGACCCGCGAGCCACAATGACCGGGCTCGACGAGTTGCCGGGGAAAGCCAATTACTTCATCGGCAATAGCCCCGGGAGATGGCGCACCGACGTGCCTACCTATGGGAAAGTGCGCGCTGAGAACGTCTACCCCGGCATCGATCTTACCTACTATGGCCGGCAGCGGCAGTTGGAGTACGACTTTGTGGTTGCTCCTGGCGCCGACCCGCGGGCCATTGCGCTGGGCTTCCAGGGCGTCAACCGCTTGGAAGTCGACGGGCAGGGCGATCTTGTTCTGCACGTTGCGGGAGGCGAGCTTCGCCAGCAAAAGCCGCTCATCTACCAGGAGTCCGGAGGGGCAAGGCAAACCATTTCTGGCCGTTGGGTGCTGCGCGGCCAGCACCGCGCTGGCTTCGAGATCGGCGACTACGACCCAGGCAGACCTCTGGTTGTCGATCCGGTGCTCAGTTACTCCACCTTCGTGGGCGGCAGCGGCTTGGACGTCGCGGCATATTCTTCCACGCGGGGCATGGCAGTTGATGCGGCCGGTTACGTCTATGTGACGGGGCGGACGGAGTCAGCCAATTTCCCAACCGTCAATCCCCTGCAACCCTCTCTCCGGGCCTCGCCCAGCGCCTTCGTGCTCAAGCTGGACCCGTCGGGTTCAGCGCTCGTCTACTCGACTTACCTGTCCGGCTCCGGCGGCTATAACGTGGGTCAATCCCTCGCTATCGATTCCGAAGGTAACGCATATGTGGCCGGACAATCATCCGCGTCAGACTTTCCCACGACGCCCGGGGCCTTCCGGACGACATTCAACGGCGGCTCGGACGATGCCTTTGTGGCAAAGCTGAATCCGACGGGCTCCGCGCTGCTCTACTCCACGTACTTGGGCGGCAACAGCTATGACCATGCGTGGGGCCTAGCGGTCGATTCCGCAGAGAACGCGTACGTGACGGGACCGACGGGCTCGGGCAACTTCCCCACGACGCCAGGCGCCTTCCGGACCACCAGAGGTAGCGGTGGTTCTCAAGCCTACGTAGCAAAGCTGAATGCCGCGGGTTCGGCCCTGGTTTACTCCACGTTCCTTGCCAGCAACGGTGACGACGCTCCCCACGGCATCGCGGTCGATTCGGAGGGCAACGCCTACATATCAGGCGAAACCAATGCAAGCAACTTCCCGACAACCCCGGGCGCTTTCCGGACCACGTACAGTGGCGGTTATGATGCCTTTGTAACCAAGCTGAACCCCTCGGGCTCGGCCCTGATCTATTCCACCTACCTGGGTGGCAGTGGCTACTATGAATCCGGCGCCAGCATTGCCGTGGACGCCTCTGGCAACGCGTTCGTGGCAGGGAACACCACGTCTGTCAATTTCCCGGTCACGCCAGGCGCCTTTCAGACTGCCTCCGACGGCTCGGACAATTGCTTTGTAGTCAAGCTGAACCCGGCGGGCTCTGCTCTGGTCTATGCCACCTACCTGGGCGGCAGCGGCCGAGACGGAGGCTGGGGCATAGCGGTGAACGCAGCCGGCAACGCCTACGTGACCGGGCTCACCGCCTCGACCAACTTCCCCACTACGCCGGACGCCTTGCGGTCCTCCTACGGCGGCGGTCCGTTCGATGGCTTCCTTGCGATACTTGATCCGGCCGGCTCTACGCTCCTGTTCTCTACCTACCTCGGCGGTAGCGGAGATGACCGGGGCAATAGCATCGCTGTCGATGCTGCGGGAAACGCCTACGTTACCGGAGACACGGGCTCGACCAATTTTCTGACGACGCCGGGCGCGTTCCAAACCAACTATGGCGGCGGCCCGTACGACGTGTTCATCGCCAAGATCACCGGGTTGCCCGGTGCCGACACTACACCGCCGGTGATTGTACCCACGGTTACGCCGGCACCCAATGCCGCGGGCTGGAATAACACCGACGTCACCATCACCTGGAGCGTGACCGATCCGGAATCGGGCATCACGACCTCTTCCGGATGCGAGAGCACCACGCTGGCGAGCGACACCACCGGCACCACGCTCACCTGCTCAGCGACCAATGGCGCCGGCCTGACGAACTCCGAGTCGGTAACCGCCAAGCTCGACAAGGCGCCGCCGCTGGTTACACCCACGGTTACACCCGCACCCGACGGCGCGGGCTGGAACAACACGGACGTCACCGTAAGCTGGAGTGTGACCGATCCGGACTCGGGCATTACGATCTCTTCCGGATGCGAGAGCATCACGCTGACAAACGATACGCCCGGCACAACGCTGACCTGTACAGCCACCAACGGCGCCGGCCTGTCGAACTTCAACTCAGTAACGGTCAAGATCAAAAAACCGATTGCCGTCTCTATCCCGGGAGCAAGGGCCTGGATTGGCCTGAGAAACAGCGATGACATCGGTATCCGCTTCGACCTGCGGGCCGAGGCTTACCGCAACGGCACGCAGTTAGTCGCCCTGGGCGAAGTGGCCAGCGTGAAGGGTGGCAGCAGCGGCTTCAACAACGCCAATCTGTACCAGGTGCCGATGACCGGCGGGGCGAGCTTCTTTCCCGGCGACACTCTCGCCTTCGTACTCCTGGTTCGCAACGCCTGCTCCGGAAGCGGGAAGAACTCCGGTGGCGCCCGCCTCTGGTACGGCGATACCAGCGCCAACAGCGGCTTCGACGTTACCGCGGGCAACTCGCTCAACTACTACCTGCTCGGCAACTCCGCGCTTGCCACTTCCCCGGGTGCCGCGCGGCTTACCCTCGACGTCGGCGCCGGGGCCAAGTGCAGCGGATACAAAGTGTTCTCGAACTGGAGCACGGTCCCGGTGCCGTGAGTGCGAGGGAGGTCCGGGAGCGCAGGGTCTGTACAGGCTGGTGCTCGCGAGGCCTTTGTGAGCCGCAGGGGCAGCGTTATGCGAACCAGCGGAGGCAGACAAGAAGAGAAGGGGTCCTCGGGCCCCTTCTCCTTCTCTTAAATTCCTTCTCGTCCAGAGCGCCAGGCCCAGGTCAGGGACATTTGGGTGCCCTACGGCGAGTAGGTGGCCTTGATGAGGCTGTTCAGAACGGATTCGACTGTTCGCCGAAACTGCTTTGCGGCTTGAGCCGCAGCGAAACGGGCATAAGTTCGGGCATAGCGGGCAGCCAGAGGAGGCGCGCAGCGACACTGCCGGCGTCCGCCGCCGGGCAGACCGCCTCGCTCCCCTTGCCCAGAAGGCGTGCTGCAGGTCTGCGCGTCGAGTCAGGCTGCCTCGTCGCAATTCTGAGTAGTCGGGGAAACCTGAAGCACCGAATGCAGGCGCGTCATCTCCAGAAGCTCGCGTACTCGGCGCGTGGGGTTCACGAGCTGCACCGATTGGTTCCGGTCCTGCGCCCAATTGTGTAATTCGACGAGAACCCCCAGGCCGCCCGCATCAATGCTTTCGACTCCGCTGAGTTCGATCACCAGCCGGCGTTTGCCTTGGCCCATCACTGCCTGCCGGAGCACATCGGCGCCCGCGCCCCGCATGACCCGCCCGGTGCACCGAAGGATGACAAGGTGAGGATGATCCTGCACTTCCAGCGTAAACACTCTGTCCTCCAGGAACTGTCCCACAAGTTCTCATGCGCGCATGAATACAAGATGAAGCCCCGGTGAATTCTCGAGTAAATTGTCGCGGTGTGGATTAGACGTATGAAGGGCTCAAGGGTATCAACGATTCCAATTCCTCTGGACTGAGTTTTTCGCCGGCACGATTCGAGCCGGGTAGAAGGGAGCGCGAGAAGGCAGGGGACGGGGAGCCCTCAAGGGGAATGGCATCAGCGATGTAGGTGCTGGTGCCGGGAGGGGGAGTCGAACCCCCAAGGCCCGAAGGCCGGCGGATTTTGAGTCCGCTGCGTCTGCCAGTTCCGCCATCCCGGCGCGGTGGCTAACCATTTGAGAAGTTCAGCGTAGTTGAGTTTCCCCGGCTTTGCAAAGGTGCTCTGGAGGCCGCCTTCGAATCGACGCCGCCTCAGCGCACCGGCGACGCCGATTGGCCCCGTGCCGTCGCTTTGGTTTTCTGGGCTGGCACGAGCAGGAGCACTCCGAGCCCGACGACATTCAGCACCGCGAACCAATCTCCCCAGCGGACGTACAGGGTGTCGTCATGGCGGAGGGGAGCGGTCGCCACCAGCGACGCCAGGGGAACCGTGGCCGCGTCCTGCTGCGCGAGAATGCGCCCCCGGGCGTCGCTGATGGTCAGCAGGCCCTGCTTGGCAGCGCGGGCGATGGTGAAGCCGCTCTCGACGCCCCGCATGACGGCCATCCGGCCGTGCAGCCATCCATCCAGGGTAAAGTCCCACGCGGGTACGAGGAGCAGAGCAACGCGCCGGGCGCCGTATTGCCGGCTCAAGCCGGGAAAGTCCAGGTCCTTGCAGATCTGGATGCCCCAAGTACCGGTGGGCTGATCGAGTGCGGTGATTTTCGTCCCCGGCTGATCGGCGTCTTCGAAGCCCGGAACCAGGTGGTGCTTGACGTAGATTGCCGAGAGCGTCCCAGCGGGCGAGTACAGGCGCGCCTCATTGACCCGCCGGGCGATGGTGCCCCGATCCAGGCCGACGAGGATGTTCGCTTTCGCACGCGCGGCGGCGGCGGCGTACATCGCGTCAACCTGGCTGGTGGCTGGATCGGAGATGAGCGCAATCTTCTCCGGCAGCACGATGAGCTGTGCGCCCTGCGCAGCGAGGCCAGCGGCCTGCGCTGAGTAATCCTGAAACAGAGCTAACGCGGCACGATCGTCGTGGGGGAAAGTCGTGCCCGTGCCAGTTGCCACCAAGCCGATCCTGACCGAGTGTTCCGGAGAAGGAGTAGCGATCAGCCGCCACGATCCAAACCCGAGCAGCAGCGCCAAGAACACGCCGATGACGATCGCCAGGCGGACCTTGTCGCGTCGCGTGCCGTACTGGCTCAGCAGCGCGCTCATCGTGGCCGGCAGCAGGAAAAGGCAGAAGCCGATGCCCCAGATCCCGGTAACGGAGACCACCTGCAACACGGGCAGGAAGTCCATTTGGGTGTAGCCGATGTTCGGGAAGGTGCCGTGGGGCGAAGCGAGACTGTTCAGATATTCGAATGTCACCCAGAAAGCCGGGAAAACCAGGACCGCTCTCCAGAGCGCGCCGCGCAACACGAACCCCCGGAACAGCAACACGGCGAGACCGAACAGGCACGCCGGAACCAGCGAAAGCAGCAGCACCAGCGGTAAAGGAACCTCGATGGCCCGCAGCAGGTAGTGCCACATGTTGAGACTGCCGAGAAACCATGCCAGAGCCGAGAGTCCGAAGGCAGCGCGACGGCTCGCACGCGCGCTGATCAGGAGCACGGGAACCGGCGCAAACCAGGCCAGCCACCATACGGGGTGCAATCCGCTGCCCCCAAAGAACAGAGCTGACGCAAGGCAGACGGCGGCGGTCGCAGTGGCAGCCCGCTTCATGCTCGGCTCTCGGCGAGAATTGGCCAGCGATGACTGAGGTCGCGACGCCATGTTGGGCTTCCGGAGGAGGCTAACGGAAGGCGCGCGCCGGCACAACCGATGTCGCGCCCGTAACGGCCACGATTGGTGCCGGCAGTGGACCGCCGACAAGTGCCATCGCCGTTGAAATCGGTACGGAAGATCTCTGCCGCGCTGCCCGTGACCTGGGGAACCAGCACGTTCGACGGCAGCGCCGAGGCAAACGCCAAATGCTGTTCAGGGATTGTCGTGCTTGGTTGTGCGCAGACCTAAGGGGCGCGGGCAGGCCAGTTGTTTTCCAGAAGCAGAACGGAATTTTGACGAGAAGACACGCGGAAGGGCGCTTTCCTGTATGTAAACAATACTTGACATAGCGTACGTAATACAATACAGTATGTCATGAAAATTAGACACAGTGAGGGGTTTTCAATGTCCTTCCGCGAAAAGAGCGCCTGGATATCGCTGCTATCGATCTCGGGCATCTATGGCTTCTACTTCTGGTCGGTCATTCACGCCGGGCCGAAGGGCGGCGGCTCACGCTTCGGCGGACTGCTCGGGACGATCATCGTGCTGGTGGTGGTGCAGGTCGCGCTGACCGTCGCAGTCGCCATCTTCACGCCCCGCGAAGCGAAGGCGCCGCGGGACGAGCGCGACAAACTGATCGAGCTCCGGGCGATGCGTGTCGCCTATGCCGGGCTGGCGACGAGCGTGGCGCTCGCCTGCTTTTTCGGCGCCTTCGATCCCCCGATCCTCTTCAACACGAACGCTCTACTGTTCATTCTGGTGACCGCCGAGATCATGCGCTCGGCCTGCCAGATCATCCAATACCGGCGTGGTGCTTGACATGGGAACGATCCGCAACGAAATCAGGCGACTGCGTTTCGAGCATGAAGAGATGACGCAGCAGGAGTTAGCTGAAAAGATCAACCTCACTCGCCAAACGGTGAACGCAATCGAACAGGGAAAATACTCGCCGTCACTGGAAGCCGCATTCCGAATCGCTGCGGTGTTCGGCAAACCGCTCGAAAGCGTATTCCACTACTCAAAGGACGAGTGAGCTGCACCCGTTTTTCACCTATAGACTGGCGCGTGTAAGAAACAAGAAGAAGTTTCGCGTTTCGGGTTACGCGCTTCGAGCGAAGGTCAGGAACAGCAGATCCCTCGCTGCGCTCGGGATGACAATTCGGCCGGAAGGAGCATTCGGCGGGGACAGGAAGGTTTTGCGAACAGTAGGGAGAGTTGAAGTGGGAGGATGCCGCCGAGAGCCACATTGACCTGTACGCCGACTTAAACGGCTACTCCACCTTGCTCTGGCACAAGGTGGGCGATTTGTAGGCCAGTTCGCCGCCGCTGGCCGAAGATCGGCCATTCGCAGAGCGCGGTCGCGCGCCGTCACGGCAAAGAAAAAGGGCCGCGGGAATCCGCGGCCCGGCGGAACTTAGCAAAGTCTGCCAGCTACTGCTTGTCGTAGACCGAGGTGCTACTGAACTTCTTGCCCTTGGCATCGGTTCCGCTGACGGTGACGGTGCGGCTCTTGCCGTCAGGCGAGACGGCGATTTGACCGGTCATGGTTACTTTGCCGCCCTTCTTGATCGTCATGCCCAGCGTGCGATCGTTGACCCGCGTATAGGCCCGCGTGTCGGACGCGGGATCACCGGTCAAGGGGTAATCTTTGCCGTCGAACTTGCCCGTCCATACGTTATGCGCGGGCTTGCCGTCGGCGTCGACGCCGTCCACGGTGACCTTCACGCTGTCGCCCGCGGCCGCGTAGACGACGGTGACATTTTTCGCGGTTCCGGGGCTGATCTTGGACTTGGCCTCGTTCAGCTTCCAGGTGCCCATGTTCACGTCGGCGGCGGCGAAGCACACCACGGCAGCAGCGAACAGCATCGCCAGAGGCAACAGGATCGTCCTTGTTTTCAATGTGATCTCCTCTTTGCCAAGCAGATGAGAGTCGCTGCTTGTCGGGGCCCATGCTAGTCGGGCGAATCCGAACGAGCAACGGGAAAACTGCAGTTCCCAGTTCTCGGTTGGCAGTTCTCAGAAAACCCAGATTCCTCGCTGCGCTCGGGATGACAACAAGAACAAGTTTCGAGTTTCGGGTTTCGAGTTTCGAGCAAAAGCTCAGGAACAGCAGGTCCCTCGCTAGGCCCGGAATGACAATTCGGCGCGGTTGACGGGGCGCACGGGCACCGGTAGGCTGGCGCGCACAACCATGAACAAGCAAAATTTCAGCCGCTATCGCGTTTCTGCGTTGCTTCTGCCGGTTTTCATCCTTCTTCTGGTGGCGGTGAGCGGGGTGGCGCAGAGCGCCGCGCCGCGCGCCCTGACGGCCGCCGACTACGCGCGCGCCGAGAAATTCATGGGCTACAACACGACGCCGCTGGTTTTCGGGACGGTGCGCGCCACGTGGCTGCCCGCGGGCGCTACAGGGCAAGGCGGAGAGCGCTTCTGGTATCGCCGCACCGACGCCGCCGGCAACCAGTTTGTGCTGGTGGAGGCGGCGACAGGGAAGCGGGAGCCCGCCTTCGATCACGCCAAGGTGGCGGCGGCGCTGGCCACCGCGGCGGGGCGCACGTTCGACGCGGCCAAGCTGCCGTTCACCGAGATCGAGTTCTCGGAGGACGGGCAGGCGATCCTGTTCAACCTGGGGCCGCGGCGCTTCAAGTGCGATCGCGCGGGCAGTGCGTGCACGGCGGAGGCGCGCGCAGACGGCGGCGGGCAGCGCGGAGCACCCGGGGCACGCGGCGGCGCGGCGGCGCGCAACGAGGTGCTGTCGCCGGACAAGAAGCGCGCGGTCTTCATTCGCGACTGGAACCTGTGGCTGCGCGACGTGGCCAGCGGCAAAGAGACGCAGCTCACCAGCGATGGGGTGAAGGACTTCGGCTACGCCACCGACAATGCCGGCTGGGTGAAGAGCGACCGCGCCATCGTGCTGTGGTCGCCCGATTCGAAGAAGATTGCCACCTTCCAGCAGGACCAGCGGAACGTCGGGGAGATGTACCTGGTGGAGACCAAGGTGGGGCATCCGGTGCTGCAAGCGTGGAAGTATCCGCTGCCCGGGGACGACGTGGTGGCGATGATCCAGCGGGTGATCATCGAGGTGGAGACGCCGAAGGTGATCCGGCTGCAGATGCCGCCCGACCAGCATCGCTCGACGCTGTGCGACCACGTGATCTGCCGCGGGAGTGAGTGGGCGGACGTGGAATGGAGCCCGGACGGGAGGCAACTGACCTTCGTCTCCACCTCGCGGGACCACAAGCAGGAGCAGTTGCGGGTGGCCGACGCCGCCACCGGCGCGATTCGCGAGGTCATGCAGGAGGTGGCGGCGACGCAGTTCGAGTCGGGGCAAGGGCGGGTGAACTGGCACGCCATGCCGGCGTCGAACGAGTTCATCTGGTACTCGGAAAAGGACGGCTGGGGGCATCTCTACCTGCACGACCTGAGCACCGGGAAGCTCAAGAACCAGATCACCAGCGGCGCGTGGGTGGTGACGCAGGTGGTGCGGGTGGACGAAAAGAGCCGCCAGATCTACTTCCTCGCGGCCGGGCGGGAGGCGGGGCGCGATCCCTACTTCACGCACTTTTACCGCGTGGGCTTCGACGGCAAGAACCTCACGCTGCTGACGCTCGAAGACGGGAACCACGACATCAACCTGGCGCCCTCGGGACGCTTCTTCGTGGACACGTACTCCAAGCCCGACGTGCCGCCGGTTTCCGTGGTGCGCGACGCGAGCGGGAAACAGATTGCCGTGGTGGAGAAGGCCGACATCGCGCGCCTGCTGGCCACGGGCTGGAAGCCGCCCATCCCGGTCACGCTGAAAGGGCGGGATGGCGTGACCGATGTCTACGGCCTCATGTTCCCGCCGACCACGCTGGAGCCGGGGAAGAAGTACCCCATCGTCAACCACATCTATCCCGGGCCGCAGGGCGGGAGCGTGGGGACGCGCAGCTTCAGCGCGGCGCGCGGCGACGTGCAGGCACTGGCCGAACTGGGGTTCGTCGTGGTGGAGATTGACGGCATGGGGAACCCCACGCGGTCGAAGAAATTTCACGACGCCTACTACGGGAACCTGGGCGACAACACGCTGCCCGACCAGATCAGCGGCATGAAGCAACTGGCACAGAAGTATCCGTACATTGATCTGGAGCGGGTGGGCATTTACGGACACTCGGGCGGAGGTTACGCCACCGCCGACGCCATGTTCCGCTATCCCGACTTCTTCAAGGTGGGGATCTCGGAATCCGGGCAACCACGACAATCGCGAATACGAAGACGATTGGGGGGAGCGCTACCACGGGCTGCTGGTGAAGAACGCGGACGGGAGCGACAACTACGGCGGTCGGCCAACCAGTCGCTGGCCAAGAACCTGAAGGGGCACCTGCTGCTGGCGCACGGCACGCTCGACGACAACGTGCCGCCCTACAACACGCTGCTGGTGGTGGAGGAGCTGATCAAGGCCAACCGGGACTTCGACCTGCTGCTGCTGCCCAACCAGCGGCACGGCTACGGCAACATGTCGAACTACATGACGCGGCGGCGCTGGGACTACTTCGTGCGCTACCTGCTGGGGGCGGAGCCGCCGGCGAACTACGAGCTGAAGCCGCCACCGCCGCCGGGCGGGGGCTTTGGCCCGCCGCCGGGCATGTGATGACGCGGGTCGCAGCCATTACCGGGGCGGCGCAGGGCATCGGGCGGCGCACTGCGGAAACGCTCGCCGAGCGCGGCTACGCGCTGGCGCTGAACGACCTGCGCCCGCCGGCGGAGACGCTGGCGGAGGTGCGGAAGCGCGGCGCCGAGACGATAGAGTTTGTCGGCGACATTGCCGAGGAAAGCGTGGTGGCGAGCTTCGCCGCCGCGGTCATGGCGCGCTGGGCGCGGGTGGATGTGCTGGTGAACAACGCCGGCATCAGCCTGATTGCGCCGGGGGAGACGACGAGCGCCGGCGATTTTCGCCGCGTCCTCAACGTAAACCTGGTGGCGCCCTTCCTGCTGGCCAAGGCCTTTGGCGCCATCATGCTGGCGCAGCGGGCGGGGACGATCGTGAACGTCGCCTCGATTGCCGGGCTCAGCGGGGTCGCCGACCGCGCGGCGTACAACGCGTCGAAGCACGGGCTGGTGGGCCTGACACGCACCCTGGCGGCGGAATGGGGTGGGCGCGGCGTGCGCGTGAATGCCGTCTGCCCGGGCTGGGTCAAGACCGAGATGGACGCCGCCGACCAGGCGCGCGGCACCTATAGCGACGACGACATCACCGGGTGCATCCCCATGGCGCGCTTTGCCACGCCCGACGACGTAGCGCGCGCCATCGCGTTTCTCGCCGATCCGGAACAGAGCGGCTTCGTCAACGGACACACCCTGGTGGTGGATGGCGGGTGGACTGCCGACGCCAGCTGGCAAAGCCTGCGGTTGAGCAAGCGGTAATGGGTTGCTCAGAATGGGCCGGTCGCTTCGCGAGTCAGGGCTGAAGCCCTGACCTACCAAGCCGTGCCCTTACGAAAGGGTGCCGTGCTTTCTGGGGCCGAACGCTTCGTCGAGAAGCTCGATGCCGGGGAGCTGTGCGGACAGTGTCGGGACCCTTCGTCGCTTCGCTCCTCAGGGTGACCTCGCAGAGCCCGGCCGAGGGCGGCCGGGCTACACAGGCGTCGGGCTGTTGACGCGCGCGCGCCTACCTGCGAGCATTCCCGCGCCATATTCACCCAGGAGGATCAAATGACCCGCCGCGTGCTCTCCCTCGTGTGCTTCGCCCTCGCTTCCATGGTCGCTCTCGCCCAGCCGCAAGCGCCGCGGCCGCTGCCGTCGAGTGCGGGCACGGCGTACGTCATCAAGGCCGGGCGGCTGATTGACCCGGAAACCGGCACCGCGGCCGCCAACCAGATGATCGCGGTGCAGGATGGGCGGATCGTCGCCATCGGGGCGAACGTGACGGCGCCGCCCAAGGCCGAGGTCATTGACCTCTCGCAATACTCGGTGCTGCCCGGCCTGGTCGATGCCCACAACCACCTGGCACTCACCTACAAAAAAGAGCCGGAGAACGACGTCTACTACTACACCTACGTGCAGGAGTCGACGGCGCTGCGGGCGATCCAGGCGGTGTCGAACGGGATGCAGATGCTGGCGGCTGGCTTCACCGTGGTGCGCGACCTTGGGAACAACGGGCTGTACGCGGACACGGCGCTGCGCGTGGCGGTGGAGCAGGGCTGGGTGCCGGGGCCGACGCTGATCAACTCCGGGATCATCATCGGGGGGATGGGCGGGCAGTTTTTCCCTACCCCGGAGATGGTGAAGGAGCACAACCTTGTCTATCCCGAGTATCTGGACGCCGACACGCACGACGAAATCATCAAGGCGGTGCGGCAGAACGCGCTGTTTGGCGCCAAGGTGATCAAGGTGTGCGTGGACTGCAAGCCGTATCCGTACACGGTGGAGGACCTGCGGCTGTTCATCCAGGAGGCGGCCAACGCAGGGATGAAGGTAGCGGGGCACGTGCAGACGGAAGAGGGCGCGCGGCGGGCGATCGAGGCGGGCATCTGGTCGATCGAGCACGGCAACGCGCTCACCGACGAGCTGCACCGGCAGATGGCGGCGAAGGGCATCTGGCGGGTGGGCACGGAGACGCCGTTCACCGAATACCGCGGGACCCAGGCGGCGTTTGACCGCACCGTCGCCGGCATCAAGAGCGCCTGGGCCCACGGGGTCAAGATGGCGTTCTCCACCGACGCCGACTACTACGTGCCGGGGATGACGCGCGGCGAGGTGGTCATCAACTTCCTGAAAAGCTGGCAGGCGGCGGGCATTCCCGACAAAGAGATCCTGAAAATCATGACCGTGAACGGGTACCGGGTGAGCGAACTGGAAAACAAGCGCGGGCCCATCAAGGTGGGGTTCCCGGCCGACCTGATCGCGGTGAAAGGGAACCCGCTGGAGAACATCGACGCGCTGCGCAGCGTCAGCTTCGTCATGAAAGACGGTCTGGTGTTCAAGCGCGACGGGGTGATGACGCCGGAGAAGTTTCTGCACGGCGGGCCGGTGAATGGGTGGCGGATTCGGTAGCGCGCGGCGGGACGGCCGAAGAATCCCAGACGAGCAAAGGCTGCTCGTCTGGGGCACCCGCCGTCCCTACACGCTGAAGATCGCCCGGCTCCTTCTCTTCCATTCACCACGGAGACACGGAGGCACGGAGGGGTGGCTGCGGCGCGATCAGCGACGGAGTAGGTCCTTCGCTGCGCTCAGGACGGGCGCGCGGTTTGATGTAAGAGGTGTGCTGACCGAACGTGGGCACAGCCTTAGTGCACAGCTGACAATCTCCGTAGCTTCGCTCCGGCTGGACGGCCGAGGGCAGCCGTCCCTACACAGAAGGGGACGAATCTCCGGAGCATCCTCGCGGGAAGCAAAATCCATTCAGCGCCGTATAATCGTGGGTTCTCGCCATGCCGGACTTGAAACAAGAGCTGGAATCGCTGCGGCGCGGAGACGAGCCGCGGGGCCGCGGGCGTCTGTGGCTGCTGGCGCTGCTGGTAGTGCTGGCGCTGGGGGGCGCCGGGTACTGGAAGCTGCGTGCGGGCAATGGAGCGCTCGAGGTCCAGACGGTGAATGCGGCGGTGGTCACGAGCGACGATCCGTCGGCGCGCAGCCCGCTGCTCAGCGCTTCCGGGTACGTGGTGGCGCGGCGCAAGGCGGTGGTTTCGGCCAAGATCCAGGGGCGCCTGGCGTCGCTGAAGGTGGAAGAGGGGAGCCGCGTACAGGAAGGCGAGGTGTTCGCGCGGCTGGAGAGCACGGACTACGAAGCGGCGGTGGAGCGCTCGCGGGCGGCGGTACAGCACGCCGAAGCCGACCTGGCGGAATATCGGCGCCAGGCGCGCATTGCCGACAGCCTGGCGCGACAGGAGGTGGGGTCGCGCGACGCGGCGGAAGCGGCACAGAGCCGGGTGCGTCTGGCGGAGGCGGCGCTGGCGCAGGCGCGCGCCGACCTCGACTACAACCAGGCGCAACTGCGCAACACCTACATCACCGCGCCCTTCTCGGGAGTGGTGGTGAAGAAGATGGCCGAGGTGGGGGAGAGCGTGGCGCCGATTCCGCCGGGAGTGAACATCTCGACCGCGTCCGGGGCCATCGTGGCGCTCGCCGACCTGGCCACGCTGGAGGTGGAAGTTGATGTGGCCGAGGCCAACGTGGCGCGGCTGGGCCCCAGCCAGCCGGCGGAAGTCTCGGTGGAAGCGCTGCCGGACAAGACCTTCCGCGCGGTGCTGCGGCAGATCATTCCCACCGCCGACCGCACCAAGGCCACGGTGCAGGTGAAGGTGACGATTATCGACAAAGACCGGAACCTCAAGCCGGAGATGAGCGCGAAGGTCACCTTCCTGGAGCGGCAGAAACCGCAGCAGACCGCGGCCAAGCGCGAAGCCACGCGCCAGGTGACGGTGCCCAGCGAGGCGCTTACCACGCGCCACGGCAAGCCGGTGGTGTTTGAAGTCGTGGACGGGAAGGCGGTGGAGCGCGCCATCGAAACCGCGGGTGAATATCGCGGGCATGCCACCGTGCGGCAGGGACTCGGGGGGTCGGAGATTCTAGTAGCCAATCCGCCGGAAAAGCTGAAAAATGGCGACCCGGTGAAAATCAAGAGCTAGTGGGGCAAGAAGCCGGGGCGCTGCGCTCGGGATGACCAGAAGGCAGTTCCCAGTTGTCAGTTGTCAGTGAAAGCCAAGCACCAGGAAAAGGGGCAAGCGGCACCGCGGCGCTGGCGAGGTAGGGATCCTTCGACTCGCGCTTAGTCGCATGCGCTCCCTCGCGCTCGCTCAGGATGACATTCCGGACGTCATGCGGCACGGTCGCTTCGCGAGTCAGGGCTGAAGCCCTGACCTACCAGAGCCGGGCCGGATACAGGGGACGAATCTCCGGAGCTTCGCTCCGGCTGGACGGCCGAGGGCGGCCGTCCCTACACAGAAGTGGGCTGGACGGTCGAGGGCGGCCGTCCCTACCTTATTAAGGAAACCCAGGATTACGCATGGCCACTGGAAACGCAGTTTCAGACATGGACGCCACCATCGTAGTGAAGATGGCGGTGAGGGTGGAGAACGTCCGCAAGGTCTACCACCGCGACGCGCTGGAGATCGAAGTGCTGACCGGCATCAACCTGCAGGTGCCGGAGGGCGAGTTTCTGGCGCTGATGGGGCCTTCGGGCTCGGGCAAAACGACGCTGCTGAACCTGATTGCCGGCATCGACCGTCCGACTTCGGGGCGGCTGCTGGTGAGCGGCACCGAGGTGACCAAGCTCAACGAGAGCGCGCTGGCGAAATGGCGCTCGCGCAACGTGGGCTTCGTGTTCCAGTTCTACAACCTGATTCCGGTGCTGACGGCGCAGGAGAACGTGGAGCTGCCGCTGCTGCTCACCAGCCTGTCGAAGAAGCAGCGGCGGGAGCGGGCGCTGACGGCGCTGCGCATCGTGGGGCTGACGGACCGCGCGAAGCACTATCCGCGGCAGCTCTCCGGCGGCGAGGAGCAGCGGGTAGCCATCGCGCGCGCCTTCGTGACCGATCCGGGCGTAATCGTCGCCGACGAGCCCACCGGCGACCTCGACGCCAAGAGCGCGGAAGAGATCCTGCAGCTCATGGTCACGCTGAACCGGGAGTTCAAGAAGACGATCGTGATGGTCACGCACGATCCCCGGGCCGCGGTGCACGCGCACACGCAGCGGCACCTGGAGAAAGGCGTCCTGAACCACTGACATGAAATTCGCCCCGCTCATCCTCAAGCACCTGCGCCGCAACTGGGTGCGCACCGCCTCGACGGTGGCGGCCATGTCGGTGTGCATTTTCCTGTTCTGCACCCTGCAGACGTTCGTGAAAGCGGTGACTTTCAACCTGCAGAACCAGAACGCGTCGCGGCTGGCGACGCGGCACCGCGTCAGCCTGGTGTTCAACATGCCGGTCGCCTACCAGAACCGCATTGCCGGCATTCCCGGGGTGAAGGCGGTGATGAAGACCAACTGGTTCGGCGGCGTGTACAAGGACATGACGAACTTCTTCAACAACATGGCCGTCGATCCGGAAGAGCAGCTGGCGATGTACCCGGAGATGATGCTGCCGGAGGACCAGAAGCAGGCCTACTTCGCGGACGCGCGCGGCGCCATCGTGGGCAAGAACCTGGCCAAACGCTTCGGGTGGAAGGTCGGCGACATCGTTTCGATGGAGAGCTTCATCCCGCCGTATCGCATCGGTAAGCCGTTCGACTTCATCATCCGCGGGATTTACTACACCGACGAGGTGCGATATCCCGGGACCGATCTCAACAACTTCTTCTTCCACTGGAAGTATCTCGACGAAGCCACCAACCACCGCTGCTCGGTGGGGACCTACTTCGTGCAGATTGACGATCCCAGCAAGGCGGGGCAGGTGAGCAAGGCGATCGACGACCTGTTCGAGAACAGCGACGTGCAGACGCGCACCGAGACGGAATCGGCGTTCGCGGCCGGCTTCGTGGCCATGGCGGGGAACCTGGCGCTGCTGCTGAACATCATCGCGCTGGCGGTCACGTTCACGATTCTCGTGGTGGTGGCCAACACCATGAGCATGGCGGTGCGCGAGCGGCGCACCGAGATCGCGGTGCTGAAGACGCTGGGCTTCTCCAGCGGGCTGGTGATGGCGCTGATCCTGGGCGAGGCGCTGGTGATCGGGCTGCTGGGCGGGGGGGTCGGGGTGCTGTTCGGGCACTGGATGATCGCCAACCTGACCAGCGTGCCGTTTCTCGGCGACGCGGTGCGCGGCTTCCCGGACCTGGGACTGTCGCCGGGGACCGCGGCGCTCGGCCTGGGGCTGGCCATGGGGATCGGCATCACCGCGGGCTTCATGCCGGCGTTCACCGCGTATCGCGCGCGCATCACCGAAATGTTGAGGGAGGTCTGATGGCGATCCCGATCTCCTACAACCTGCGCAGCCTGATCGCGCGCTGGCGAGTGACGCTGCTGGCCCTGGGCGGCATCGGGCTGGTGGTGGCGGTGATCGTAGTGCTGCTGGCGATGATCAGCGGCTTCCAGACGGTGCTGCGCTCTACCGGCAGCCCGCAGAACGCCATGATCACGCAGCGCGGCTCGCTCTCGGAGCTGACCTCGTGGTTTTCCACCGAGAATGCGAACACCATCATGGTGGACGACCGCTTCGCGCGCGGCAAAGACGGCCAGCCGCTGGCCTCGTGCGAGATCGTGGTCATGACCAGCCTGCCGAAGAAGAACGTAAACGCGCCCGCCAACATCACCGTGCGCGGGGTGACGCCGCGCGCCTTCGCAGTGCGCAACGGCATCAAGCTGGCGCAGGGCCGCATGTTCCGGCCGGGGCTGAGCGAGGTGATCGTCGGGGAGCGGCTGCCCGACCGCGTCCAGGGCGTGACCGTCGGCTCCAAGATTCCCATGCAGCGGCACGATTTCGAGGTGGTCGGGATCTTCAGCGCCAACGGCAGCTCGTTCGAGAGCGAGATCTGGGGAGACCTGGACGTGCTGGCGGGGACGCTGCGGCGCCGCGGCGGGTGCGAATCGGTGACGGCGCGCATGAAGGATGCCAGCCTGATCGGGGCGCTGGACCGCGACCTGCGCGCGAACCCGCAAATGCAGGTCGAGGCCAAACCCGAGATCAAGTACTACGAAGACCAGTCGGGGCCGGTGGCCGGGCCGCTGATGGCGCTGGCCGGGTTCGTGGCCATCGTGATGGGGATCGGCGCCGTCATTGGGGCGATGAACACCATGTACGCCATCGTGGCGGCGCGCACGCGCGAGGTCGGAACGCTGCGCGCGCTGGGCTTCTCGCGCACTGCCGTGCTCGTGTCCTTTGTCCTGGAATCGGTGTTCCTGGCGCTGGTGGGGGGCGCGCTGGGTTGCCTGATTGCCATTCCCGCCAACGGCTTTTCCACCGGCACGGGGCAGACCGCCAGCTTCAGCGAGATTGCCTTTGCCTTCCGCATCACCGGCACCGACGTCATGGTGGGGATGATCTTCGCGGCGGCCATGGGGTTTGCCGGGGGGCTGCTGCCGGCCTTCCGCGCGGCGCGGATGTCCATCACCAACGCGCTGCGCTCGGGGTAGGAACCAAGGCAAAGTTTCTAGTTTCTAGTTTCGAGTTTCTAGTTGGCGCGTTGGTTGCGCCGGCGGCGCGTCTTCGTGGCGGAGGTCTATTCTTCGCGCAGGGCGGACATGGGTTCGAGGCGGGCGGCGCGCTGGGCGGGCAGTTACCGCTGACTTGCGATTGCGCACGCGTCGGGCCAGCATGGGCCACGGCCGCCAGGTCAGCGCCTAGAAGATAGGCGTAAGCCGCATTCGCCCGGCATCCGTTCCCCCTTATGGAACGTAATGCGCAAAGCGCGGTTTCTCGCTCAGAGCATGGCCGCTGAGGGCGTTCCAAGCGTATTCGTTGACCTGGCGCGAAATAGCGTAATAGTTGTGATCGTGATGAGCTATTTCCAGTAAATCAACGGGAATGCCTTGTTGTTTCATGGCGTCGCGAGTCGCGCGCACAACCCCCAGGGGAAATAGCTGGTCTTGCTGCCCGACAATGAGTTGGATGGGGATCTTGCGCCGCATGTCCTGGAGAGCAGCGTAGTCTTCAGGGCGCAACGCGGCGGCGTGAAGGGACGCGGCGGCGAAGTACTCTGACTCGAGCAACGCCATGAACAGGCCGAATACGGCTCCGCCCGAGTGGCCGAAAAGATAGATTCGCCGGTCGTCAATGGCTGCCGCGCCCTTCGCCATTTCGACCGCTGCCTTCAGAAACTCCGGACCGTCCCGGGGCATCCGCCAGTGCTCGGAATCGAGGGCGTCGGGCGCCACCAGCACGATCCCGACCTTATCGGCCAAGTACCGCCAGTGCGTAATCATCACCGAACCGTCAACCCCGTTGCCGTGCAGCAGCAGGAGCAAAGGAGCAGGCGTGGGGGCGCTCGCCGGCACATACAAATAGACAGTGCGCTTCTTGCCGGCGAACATCGTGTGCTGCTTTTGGATTCCTTTGGCCGAGGAGAGGGGAACGGCGAGCAGCAGGAACCCGAGAATCGTGAGGGCGCCAGTCACGAGAAGCCGTGAAGACATCTTCATTACTCGCACCCTCACCATCTCTCCGTGCAGGCGTCCTGATGAGATTCGTTCCTACTGTTCTCATTCGGGTTGCGGGTGCAACAATTGCTGCAGCTCCGCGACCGTCGGTGTTCCCCTAAGCCGCTTCCCGTTCAGGAAGACTGTAGGAGTGGCATTTACTTGTATAGATTGACGCGAAAGGATGCAACTGGGTGTACAATGCCGACCGCTTGGGAATCGAAAAAGGGAATGCCGGCTAAATCGTGACTAATGGGGGAGGTAGCCGCATGCGGACTGTAACCCGCGCGATAAGCTTACTCGTTCTGTTTGTGCACTGCGGCGCTCCCGCACTTGCTGAGCAGCCAAAGTCCGCCCCGCTCACGAACGATTCTGTCGTCAAGTTGGTGCAGTGGAAGGCTACGCCGGGGGACATCATATCGATCATCAAGCGCAACAAATCGAATACGAAGTTCTCGTTGTCCCACGACGACGTTGCCGCGCTGTCGAAAGCCGGTGTTCGCGCGAACGTGCTCGACGCTATGTGGAAAGCGACCGTTGCCAGCGTGACTAAGAAGTCTGGTACTCCATCCGGAAGCGGAGGCACCGACGAGGCCGCCGCTGGCACTCAGACTCCGGCCACCCCTAGCACTCAGCCCACGGCCGCCCCTAGCACTCAGCCCACGGCCACCCCTAGCACTCAGCCCACGGCCGCCCCTAGCACTCAGCCCACGGCCACCCCTAGCACTCAGCCCACGGCCACCCCTAGCCCTCAGTCCACGGCCGCCCCTAGCACTCAAACCCTGACCCCAGCAGAGATTGCAAAAATGAAGGAAGCCCTCAATGCCGAAGATCCGGACTTTGCTCTCGTGCTTGGCATTGGCTCGCTTGTCGTGAACTCCGGGGTCACGGATTACGAGAACCAGTCGAATGTGATCCACTCTGCCAATCTTGGTCGAGCTACGCCACAACTCCTGACCGGTATCTCGTTTAGATCCAAGATCCCGAATTTTCGGCACTTTTCAAGGAATTGCGTGCCAGACTGCGAACTCTGGCAACAGCGTCCGTGGAGCGGTTTCGTGAGTTTAAAGTTTGCGCCCGGTGCGAGTCAGACGGTCAACGGCTATGTTATCGGGGGGACTTACCCGATTGCGCACTATCTGAATGCCTTCATTGGATATGCTCTGACTCCCGTCAACGAGCCGTCTCCGGGTTTCAGAACCACGGCAGCGCAGTTCGTAACAAATGAGCAGAAGCAAGGTCGCGATTTGAATTTCGATCCCAATGCTATGCTCCGAAACTCGCAAAATGCCTTCGATGGGTTTTCGGTGACGGATTCCACCGGAAAGCTGATCTACCAAGGGAATCCCTTGACCGTGCATTACAGGGGCGGTGCGGTCTTTGGCGTGTCTATACCGGTCAACTTCAAGTCGGTCTTCAAATAGCCGGGTGCCCCCCCCGGGTTTGGCGGTGGTGGGATCTTTGCGCCCCGTCAATTCGGCAATTCCGCTGCATATTCTCTCCCAATCCCACCCGAAGCGGGTATATTCCCTGCCATCTGAACCGGTTGGTATCGAGGTGTTTCTAAAGAAGCGCATGCGGCAGCACGTGGTGGCATGCCTGGCCGTAATCTTCGCGGCGGCATTGTCAGCCGCGCCCCAGCAGCAGGGCAACGGCTCGGCGGCACCTGCGTTCCTGGTGCTGACCCGCAATCACTACGCCGAGGGTTTCTCCCCCGAAGGACGTACTCCGAAACTCGGTGAGCTCATTCTGATCGGCATTTGGGCGACTTCGGCTGGAGCCGGTGGCACAGCGGAAGGCCGGGCGGCGGACAAGTATTGGGTGAACAATTACTACCGCCGCGGGATGCGATATCAGGTGTTTCAGGCGGGCGAAGCAGTGGGCAGCGCGACCGTGCTGGATTCTCGTCCCCTGGAGTGCACGTCGCATGCCGCCGTAGTCTCGACGAACGTCCCGCTCGCGGAGGCGGGGTTCGCGATTGCGACCAACGCGCCGAGGAGGTCGCATCGCAGCTATCGCCGGCAGGCAACCGCGGCGGAGCGCTCGCGGGTCCTGGGGCTTGTGCGCGCCGAGTTCCGGGCGCGAGGAGTTTCGGAATCGGCGCTCCCCTCGGCGCAAGTAGACGATTTGATTGCGACGGCAACGCGCGCCGACGGCGGGCACGCGGTTCTGGTGGGCCGATTTTCCCTGCGGACGCCGGCCGCAATGCACCGTCTATTCGCCGTGGTCGCAACCACCGGCCGCGCCGCGACGGTCGAACTGGCGAACTACCACCGGGTCACCGATCTTGAAGATTTCAAGGACGAAGCCGCCGAGTCTTTTGTCGACCAATTCGATTTTGACGGCGACGGCGACGATGAGCTGGTCACAGAAACGCGCGGATACGAAAGCGAATCCTTCTCGGTTTACCGCCTGGTCCAGGGCAAGTGGCAGCTGGTGCACAAGGGCGGGGAGGGCGGTTGCTAGGCGCCGAAGACCTTCTGCAGCAGCGCAATCTGGTCGGCGTGGCTGCTCCCGCGCCAAGGATTCATCCGGAGGGTCGGCTCCGCCCGGCGCCGCGCCGCTTCCGTTACAATGTTGCGGCCATGAGCGCCAGCGATCTTGCCAGCAAAACGTGTGTACCCTGCCGGGGCGGCGTGCCGCCACTCGGGGGCGCAGAGCTTCGCCAATACCAAACCCAGGTCCCGAGCTGGGAGGTGCAGAACGAGCACCACCTGCACCGGGTGTACAGCTTTCCCGATTTTCGCAGCGCGCTGGCTTTCGTGAACCAGGTGGGCGAACTGGCCGAGCAGCAGGGGCACCACCCCGACCTCCTGCTGTCGTGGGGCAAGGTCGAGGTCACGACCTGGACGCACAAGATCGACGGGCTCACCGAAAGCGACTTCATCCTGGCGGCCAAGATCGAGCAACTGGCGCCGCAGTAGGCGCCGGGAGAGGGAGCATGCAGACGGCGAAAATACAAACCCTGGTCGAGGCGCTGCGAGCGCAACCGCCACAGCACTTCTCATCGCTCGAAGAAATCCGCGGCGTGCTGCGCCAGCATCCGGTGGCGCCGGAGTCACTGGCCCCCTACCTGTCGTGGGACCCGCAGCACTACACGCGCAACCTCATCGACAAGACGCCGCTCTACGAGCTGATCGCCATCTGCTGGGAGGTGGGGCAGGGGAGCTCGATTCACAATCACCGCGATCAGAACTGCTGGATGGCGGTGCCCATCGGACGCCTGCTGGTGCAGAACTACCGCGTGCTGCAGCAGGACCTGGCGGCGGGCTCGTGCCGCCTCGAGCCGTCATCGCAGGTGGAGATGAATCCCGGGGCGCCGCTGGCCGTCGATCCCCACGAGCCGGTGCACAAGGTGTACAACCCCGCCGAGTTCCGGGCGCGCGCCGTCAGCCTGCACGTCTATTCACGCCCCTTCGACAGCTGCGTGGTGTACTCGGAAGAACAGCAGAAGTGCGGCGAGATCAAGCTGAACTACAACACCGTGTACGGGAAGCCGGTCTGATCGGGTCATCGGCTCATCGGACGATCGGCCCATCGGCCGGCGCCGTGTTCCACTTCCATTCGGCGAAGCGCCGCCGCAGCTCCGACTTCAGCAGCCGAGCGGGAAAGATTGCGGCCTCATCCCCCTAAGCGCGGCGGGGCTTTTCGGGCAGGAGGCGACGCACCTCGGCCTCGGCCGAGCCGCGGGCGAAGCGAGCTTTGATGGTGTCGCCGGCGCGGAGCTGCGCCGCGTCTTTCACTAAGTTGCCCGTGACGTCAAACACCAGCGCATAGCCGCGGTCCAGCACTTTGAGCGGCGAGAGGGCCTCGAGGCGCGCCGTGCCGGCGTCCACCTGGGCGCGCCGCAACTCGAGCAGGCGGCGCTCGGAGGCGGCGAGGGCCGCGGAGCGGCTGGACAACTCGCGGTGCAGCGCGGTCAGGCGACCGCGGACGTCGTGGTGCTGGATGCGGGCGCGGGCGTAGTCCACGCGCTGGCGCTGCTGCTGCAGGTGGCGGCGCGCGCTGGTGGCCAGGCGGAAACTGAGCTCGTCGAGTTGCTGATGGCGGCGCCCGAGGTGTTCGCGCATGCGCGCAAAAGCGCCCTGCTGCGCCGCTTCCCCAAGCGCCTGGCGCGCCACCAGCAGACGATAATGGGCAGCGCGCGCCAGCCGCGTGTGGAGGTGGGCCAGGCGGTCGTCGAGTTCCTGGCGGCTGCGGATCACCAGCTCGGCCGCGGCCGAAGGCGTGGGGGCGCGCAGGTCGGCGACAAAATCGATGATGGTGACGTCGGTCTCGTGCCCGATGGCGCTGATGACCGGGACGCGCGAAGCGGCCACGGTGCGCGCCAGGCCTTCGTGGTTGAAGGCGGCCAGGTCTTCCACCGAGCCGCCGCCGCGCGCCACCAGGATGACGTCGATGGCGGCGGCGGGGCGATTGAAGTATTGCACGCCGGCGCTGACCTCGGCGGCCGCCGCCTCGCCCTGCACCTGGGCCGGGTAGATGACGATGTGGACGTTCTCGTGGCGCCGGCGCAGCACGTTGAGGATGTCATGCAGGGCCGCGCCGCGCGGTGAGGTCACGATGCCGATCCGCCGGGGGAGCGCGGGAATCGGCTTGCGGCGCGCGGCATCGAACAGCCCTTCCGCGGCGAGCTTCTGCTTGAGCTGCTCGAAGGCGAGCTGCAGCGCGCCCGCGCCCTTAGGCTCCAGGTACTCGGCGGAGAGTTGCAGTTCGCCGCGCGCGTCGTACACGGTGACCCGGCCGCGCGCCACCACGCTGAGCCCATTCTCCGGGCGAAACCGCAGCAGGCGCGCCTGGCCGCGGAACATCACCACCCGCAGCTGCGCGCTGCCGTCTTTCAGAGTGAAGTAAAGATGGCCGGACTCGGCGGGACGGTAGTTCGAGATTTCGCCTTCGACCCAGACGTCCGGGTACTGGCGTCGAGCTGCGCGCGCACGGCGGCGACCAGGTCCTGCACCGTCCAGATGCGGCGCTGGAGGGCGACCTCGAAGTGCAGGCCAAGCTGGTCGGAGGAGGACACGGGAGAGAGTGTAAATCAGGAGCAGTTGTAAATTCTCAGTTGCCAGTAAAGTCCTCATTGCCGAATTGCCGAATTGCCGAAGTGCGGAATTGCCGAAGTGAGGGCAGTTTGGCGGGAGCGTGACGCGCGGCGGGGTGGCGCAGCGTGGGGTGGGATCCTGCGACTGGCGCTGACTCTCCCGAGTCAGCGCGCGCTCAGGATGAGAGATCATTGGAAGAGCGCGGGACGGCACGACTAAAGTCGTGCCCCGATACGGCCGGCCATCCCTACACGAGCAAAGAAAAAGGGCCGCGGTGGTGGCCGCGGCCCGAGTGGCTTCGTTGGTCGGAAATCGTTATTCCTGCACGCTGACCACCTGCAGCACTTCCTCGACGGTGGTGAGGCCTTCGCGCAACAGGATGGCGGCATAGGTTTTCAGGTCGATCATGCCGGCCTTGAGGGCGGCGGCGGTGACCTCTTCGGTGCTGGCGCCGCGGGCGACAAGGTTGCGCAGCTCCTGGTTCATCTTCAGCACTTCGTAAATGCCCACCCGGCCCTTGAAGCCGTTGCCGCTGCACGCGTCGCAGCCGCGCTTCTTGAACAGGGTGACCTGTTCGCCGGGCTTGTGCTTGATGCACATGTACTCGAGGGTGGCGTCGTCGGCGGTGAACTCCTCCCGGCAGTGTTTGCACAGGCGGCGGGTGAGGCGCTGCGCCATGATGCCGATGGTGGAAGAGGAGATGAGGAAGGGCTCGACGCCCATTTCTCCCAAGCGGGTGAAGGAGCCGGCGGCGGTGTTGGTGTGCAGGGTGGTGAAGACGAGGTGGCCGGTGAGCGCGGCTTCCACCGCGATGTGGGCGGTTTCCTTGTCGCGCGTTTCGCCGACCAGGATGACGTCCGGGTCCTGGCGCAGGAAGGCGCGGAGGATGCGCGCAAAATCGAGCCCGATGTCCTTGTTGGCCTGCACCTGGGTGATGCCGCCGAGGTCGTACTCGATGGGGTCTTCGGCGGTGGAGATGTTGATGGCCGGGTCGTTGATTTCGGCGAGCGCGGAATACAGCGTGGTGGTTTTGCCGGAGCCGGTCGGCCCGGTGACGTAGATGATGCCGTAGGGCTGGTTGATGAGCTCGCGCACCAGGGTCAGGGTGGGGGGATGGCTGATGAGCTGCTCCAGGCCCAGCATGGTGTTCGACTTGTCGAGGATGCGCATGCAGACCTTCTCGCCCCACTTGCCGGGAATGGTGGAGACGCGAAAGTCGATGGGCCGGCCTTCCATGTTGACGCTGATGCGGCCGTCCTGGGGCAGGCGTTTCTCGGAAATATCGAGCTTGGAGAGGATCTTCAGGCGGGAAATCAGGCCCATCTGCACTTTCTTGGGCAGCGCCTGAATGATGGTGAGCTGGCCATCCATGCGGAAGCGGATGACCACTTCCTTCTCCATGGGCTCGACGTGGATGTCGCTGGTGCCCTTCTTGATGGCCAGGGCGAGGATGGAATTGGCGAGGCGGATGATGGGCGCGTCTTCGGAGGCGTTCATCAGTTCGGCCTTGCTCTCGGGGCCGGCGCCCTCGGCGCCATCCTGGGCCAACTGGAGCTCGCGCAGGATGTCCGATTGCAGCAGGTCCATGGTGGCTTCGGTGGACTTGGGGGGCGTGGCGGGGGCGGCGCCAGCCGCGCCGGGCTGTTCTACGGGCTCGTCCTTCTTCATGAGCTGCAGGTAGGTCGAGTTCATGAACTTCCGGAAGTCGTCCTCGGTGGTGACCACGGGCTCGACCATCACCCCCTTGATGACGCGGCGCACGTCGTCGAGGGCCACGATGTTGTTGGGATTGACCATGGCCAGGGTCAGGCGGTTGTTGACGAAGGCCACCGGCAGAACCTTGTGCTGGTTGATCATGGGCAGGGGAACGAGGCCGAGGACGCGGGGGTCGAAACTCATTTTGCCGAGGTTGATGAACTCGATGCCGACCTGCTGGTTGGCGTGCTCGAGGCGCTCGGCGAGCTCGGCGGTGAGCGCCAGGCCGATCTTGGGATACTGCAGCACCAGGGCCTGAAAATCCGCCTGTTCCAGCACGCCGCAGGTGGTGGGTTGCAGCGACATCACGGACGCGGTGCGCGGCTTGCCGGTGAGCAGCGACATCTCGCCGAAGCTCTGTCCCGGCCCCATCTCGGTGAGCAGGAAGTCGATGCCGGTGGCGAGGTCCTTCTTGCGCACTTCGACCAGCCCGGCGGTGATGAAGAACATGGAATTGCCGGGCGCGCCTTCGCGGACGATGATCTGGTTGGGCGGAAAGTCGCGGCGCTTCATGCGCTTCACGACTTCCGCGCAGTCCGGCACCGAAAGCGCGCTGAACAGCTTGATGCGCTGGAGAAAATGCTGCGGCTGCGCCGCCGCCGCGGCCGGTGCGGCGGCCGGTGCGGGTACGGGTGCAGGCGCGGGACTGCTGGCCATGGGCCCTCCTGAGAGACACTTACGCCGGGGGAGTCAGCGCGCGGATTATAAACCAGCCAGCGTCTGAAACCAGCCGTTTTTCGCGGGTGCACGCGGGACTGGGAACACAAACCACCCGGCCCCCAGGCCGCGACCCGGGACACGGGGAGAGCCGCTGGTTACAATGGCGGCGATGCGATCCTTCCTGCGGCTGGCGCTGTTGGGGCTGGTGCTGTTGCTGGTGGCGGCGTTTTCGGCGCTGACGGCGATGCGCTTTGCCATCCACGGCCGCGAAACCACGGTGCCCAAGCTGGTGGGGATGACGCCGGCGGAGGCCGAGCCGGTAGCGCAGGCCAGCGGCCTGCTGATCCAGGTGGAGAGCCGCTTCTACTCCGACACCCCGGCGGGGCACATCATTTCGCAGTTGCCGTCGGCGGGGACGCGGGTACGGCGCGGCTGGCCGGTGCGCGTCGCGGAGAGCCTGGGAGCGCAGCGGCGGACGATTCCCAACGTGGTGGGGGCGAGCCAGCGGGCCGCCGAGATCAACATCCGGCGCCGCGGGCTGGACGTGGGCAGCGAGGCGGTGGTCACGCTGCCCGGGGCGGCGGCGGACGAGGTGGTGGCCCAGAGTCCCACGCCCAATGCCGAAGCTTCGTCCCCGAGCGTCAGCCTGCTGATCGCCGCCGAGGCGCAACCCGAATACGTGATGCCGGAGTTCGTCGGCCGGCCGGTGGTCGAGGTGTTGAAGTTGTTGGAGCAGGCCGGCATCAAAGACGTGAAAGCGAGTGCCCCCACCGGGACCGTGGTGCGGCAAACGCCCGCGCCGGGACAGAAGGTCGGCGGGGGAATCGGAGTGAGCCTGGAAGTGGCGAAGTAGGGTTTCAGTTCTCAGTTCTCGGTTCTCAGTTCTCAGAAGAGCGGCCGGCGGCGGTTCGGAACTCAAAACTGACAACTGATAACCGGCAACGGAAAACTGGCAACCGGCAACCGAGGACTGCTCCCATGCGATTCTGGCTGGCGCCGCGCAGCGAGGTCCCGATCCGCGAGCAACTGGTGACCCAGGTGGTGCTGGGGATCCTGGGGGACGAACTGCGGCCGGGGCAGCGGCTGCCCAGCACGCGCGAACTGGCGCGGCGCTTCCAGGTACATGCCAACACCATCAGCGGCGCCTACCGGCAACTGGAGAAGGAGCGCTGGCTGGAGTTCCGGCGCGGCAGCGGGGTGTATGTGCGCCGCAACCGGCCGCAGAAGCCGCTGGCGCCCTCGCTGGCGCTGGACCAACTGATCGCGGGGCTGTTCCGCGCGGCGCGGGAGAGCGGCCTGCCCCTGGCCGCAGTGCGGTCGCGTTTGCGGCAGTGCCTGACGGTGCAACCGCCGGACCATTTTCTGCTGCTCGAGCCCGACGAAGAATTGCGGCGCATCGTGCTGGCCGAGCTGCGGGAGGCGCTGACCTTCCCGGTTGCGGCATGCGGCTTCGATGAGTGCGGACAGCCGGAGACGCTGGCCGGCGCGGTCCCACTGGTACTGCCGAGCAAGGTGGAACGGACGCGGCAGGAGCTGCCGGCCGGGGCGGAGTTTCTCGCGCTGCGCGTGCGCTCGGTGCCGGCATCGCTGGCCCCCTGGCTGGCGGTGAAGCGCGACCTGCTGATTGGCGTGGCCTCGCGCTGGGAAGACTTTCTGCGCCAGGCGCGCACCATGCTGGTGGCCGCCGGCTTCGCTCCCGACGGCCTGGTGTTTCGCGATGCCCGGCAGCGCGGCTGGGAAAAAGGGCTGCGCGAGACGGCGGCGGTGGTGTGCGATTCGCTGACCGCGAAGCAGTTGCCGAAGGGCTGCCTCGCGATTCCGTTTCCGCTGCTCGCCGAATCTTCCCTGGCCGAACTCCAGCGCTACCAGGAATTCATCACCCGTCCGCTGGCCTGAGATTGTGACATTCGGGAAAGTGTCACAACCCCGCCACCAGCGCGTCTCGCCGCTCCCTATCCTGCCTTGTGAAAGTCCGGGAGGCAGCCATGCACAGAATGTTGGTATTAATCCTGGCGGTCGCCGTGGCGGTGCCGGCGATGGCGGTGGAGGACGGCCAGGTGACCTACGTGGGCGGCACCGTTCCCAATCTGAAAGCGGGCACGGCCGGGCAGCTGGATACGACGGCGGCGAAGTGGCTGCGCTTTGAGGCCGGCGAAAGCAGCGTGCAGATCCCCTACGCCTCCGTCATTTCCTACGACTACACGCGCAAGCTGGCGCACAACCTCGGCATCGCCCCTACGCTCGCGGTGGCCATGGTCAAGCGGCTGCAGCGGCGGCATTTTGTGCGCATCTCCTACCGCGATGCCGCCGGGGTGGCGCAGGCCGCCGTTTTCGAGGTGCCGAAACAAATGCCGCAGATGCTCATGGCGCTATTGCAGACGCGCGCGCCGCAGGGCTGCCAGGGACCGGTCAATGCGCCGTGCCGGCGTTGGTAGGGATACGGGCTGCAAAGAAAGAAGGAGGTTGAGATGAAGAAGCTTCTCGTTCTGCTCGTTCTGGGGGCGCTGGTTGCACCAGGGTTCGCCACGCCGGCGGAGTTCGCGAAGATCAAGAAAGGCAGCCGGGTGCGCATCGTGCTCGCCAACAGCGACCAGTGTGAGGGCAAGGTGACGGAGCGCAACGGCACGCAGCTCGCGGTGAAGCTGGCGCAGGACTCGCGCTGCGGCACGGCGGGGGCGCTGGTCACGGTGCGCGCCGCCAACACCACGCGAGTCGAAAAGAATCCCGCCTCGGCGCGGCGCAACATCGGAGGCCTGGCCGCCGGCGTTGCGGCCGGCGTCGCGCTGCTGGCGTCCTGCAGCGCCATCGGCCAGCCCAATGTCGTGGTCGACAGCGTGGTCGTCTTCGGGGCATTGGTCGCCATTCCGGCGGTGGCATTGCACGTCGTCCACCAGGGGAGTGGCTACACGCTCTACGTGAGCACGCTCGGCTGACCCTGAGGCAGGCCTTATTTCATGCCGTTGGGATAGAGCAGGATTTTGCTGGCCTCGCCGGTCTTGAGGCGCTCCATGCCCTTGGCAAAATCGTGCATGGAGAGGCGGTCGGTGATGACGGGATGCAGGTCGAGCTTGCCGGCCTTGAGCAGCGCCGTCATCTGGTACCAGGTCTGGTACATGCGGCGGCCGTTGATGCCCTGGACGGTGATGCCCTTGAAGATGATGTCTTCGGAGAAGTTGAGGTGGATGGGCTTGGAGGTGAGGCCGAGGAGGGAAATGCGTCCGCCGCGGCGGACGATGTCGAAGGCGAGGCGGATGGCGTCGGGGTGGCCGGCCATCTCCAGCACCACGTCGGCGCCGACGCCGCCGGTTTCGTCGAGGATGCGGGTGCGCACGTCGTCGGTGGCGGGATTCAGCACGAGGTCGGCCTTCATCTTCCTGGCGATGGCGCGCCGGTATTCATTCACCTCGAGGGCAAACACCTTGGTGGCGCCGACAGCGCGGGCCACCGCAATCGCGAACAGCCCGATGGGGCCACAGCCGGTAATGGCCACGCTCTTGGCCGCGATCTCGCCGGCGAGCACGGTGTGGACGGCGTTGCCGAGGGGATCGAGGATGGAGGCGTATTCGGTGGGAATGGCCGGGTCCAGCTTCCAGATATTCGATTCCGGGATGACCACGTACTCGGCGAAGGCGCCGTTGGCGTCCACCCCGATGATCTTCACGTGCTGGCAGATGTGAGCTTCGCCGGTGCGGCATTGCAGGCACTTGCCGCAAGCGACATGCATCTCGGCGGAGACGAAGTCGCCTTCCTTGACCGAGGTCACCTCGCCGCCGATGGCGGCGACATGCCCGCAGAATTCATGCCCCGGAATCAGCGGCGGATGGATGCGGCCCTTGGCCCAGCGGTCCCAGTTGTAGATGTGCAGGTCGGTGCCGCAAACCGAGGCCACCTTGACCTTCACCAGCACCTCGGTGAGCCCGAAGGTGGGGATGGGGACGTCGCGGATTTCCGCGCCCGGCGCGGATTTGGGCTTAACCACAGCAAGCATGGTGGCGGGCATGAGGGCCTCGAATAAGCGGTTATGAAGAGCGAACCGAGGATTCTACACCGCAGGTTGGGGCCTTCCACCAGCACGGACATCACAGGGGGAAGTGATAGGATGCGCGTTTCGCTGATGCCCAAGGGGATCTTCAAAAAGTAATGGCCGGAACGCTTGGTTTCACCCCGCAGGAGTGGCGCGAGCTGCGCGCGCTCAAGACGCCGCACGGGGTGCAGAAGTTCATTGACGCGATGCCCTACCACCTGGCGGGGACCTCGTGGTCGCCGCGGCTGGTGCTGCGGCACCACACCTCCCACTGCCTGGAAGGCGCCATCTTCGGGGCGGCGGCGCTGCGCGTGCTCGGCTTCCCCCCGCTGGTCATCGATCTGGAAGCGGAAAACGACACCGACCACGTGGTGGCCATCTACCAGGTGCGCGGCCACTGGGGCGCGCTGGCCAAGTCGAACTACACCGGCTGCCGGTATCGCGAGCCGGTCTACCGCTCGCTGCGCGAACTGGCGCTGAGCTACTTCGACGTCTATTTCAACCTGCGCGGGCAGCGCACCCTGCGCCGCTTCTCGCGCCCGGTGAACCTGGCGCGCTTCGACCACCTCGACTGGATGACGGCGGAGAAGAGCGTGTGGTGCATCGCCGAGCACCTGTGCGGCATCCCGCACTATCCGCTGCTCCGGCCGTGGATGGAGAAACGGCTTACCCTCCTGGACCAGCGCAGCTTCGATGCCGGGACCCTGGGGCTGCAGAAGAAGCCGTGATTTCAGCGGCTTAGAGGTGTGACTGGCATCACTGCCCGGGTCCGCAGCCACCCCCCAGAATAGAACCTGAGGTAGAGCACTGCCGCATGTTTCCCATCACTGAAGCGCGCACCCTCGGCCCGGGAGTCAGGCTGCTGAAGCTGTTTGCGCCGCGGATCGCGCGCAAGCAGCAGGCGGGACAATTCGCCATTGTGCGGATCCACGAGCACGGCGAGCGCATCCCGCTCACCATCGCGGACTCCGATCCGCAGGCCGGCACCATCACCCTCATCGTGCAGGCGGTGGGCAAGACCACCTACCTGCTCAACTCGCTCGCAGCCGGCGACTGCCTGCTCGACGTGGTGGGGCCGCTGGGGAAGCCCTCCGAGGTGCGGCGCTACGGCACGGTGGTGGTGATCGGGGGCGGCGTGGGGACGGCGATTGCCATGCCCACGGCGCGGGCCATGAAGCAGGCGGGCAACCGCGTGATCGGGATCATCGGCGCCCGCAGCCAGGAACTCCTGATTCTCGAAGAGCAGATGCGCGAGGTCAGCGACCAGGTGCTCATCACCACCGACGACGGCACCTACGGCCAGAAGGGCCTGGTCACCGACGCGTTGCGCGGGCTCATGAATTCCGGGGAGGCGGTGGACCTGGTGCTGGCGATCGGGCCGGTGCCGATGATGAAGGCAGTGGCTGAAGCTACCCGGCCGCTCGGCATCCGCACCCTGGTCAGCCTGAATTCCATCATGGTGGACGGGACGGGCATGTGCGGCGGTTGCCGGGTGGCGGTCAAGGGGAAGAGCGAGTTCGCCTGCGTCGATGGGCCGGAGTTCGACGCCCACCAGGTGGATTTTGACATCCTGATGCAGCGCAATCGCGCCTACCGTGAGATGGAAGCCAGCGCGCTGGCCGAGTTCAAGGAGAACCCGCAGCGCGATTACGAGATCATGCAGGCGGCGGGACAGCTTGCCGGGGACCACGGCGCGGCGCCGCGCTCCGCGTGCCAGCCGGAGCTGGTGGCGGGAGGGAAGCGATGAGCCACAACACGCTGCCCAACCGCGAGCGCATGAAGATCAAGCGCCAGCACATGCGGGAACGCGATCCCCAGCAGCGCGGCACCTGTTTTGAGGAAGTAAATCTCGGCTACACCCCGGAACTCGCCGGCACCGAGGCGCAGCGCTGCATCGCGTGCCAGAAGCCGACGTGCGTGACCACGTGCCCGGTCAGCGTCAAGGTGCGGGAATTTGTCGACCTGGTGGTCGCCGGCGAGTACCAGGCGGCGGCGGCGAAGGTGCGGGAAGACAACGTGCTGCCCGCCATCACCGGGCGCGTCTGTCCGCAGGAAGAACAGTGTGAAGGTGGGTGCGTGCTCAGCAAGAAGGGCGAGTCGCTGGCCATCGGGCACCTGGAGCGCTTTGTCGCCGACTGGGAGATGGAGACCGGCCAGGTGGGTCTGCCGGCAATCGCGCCGCCCACGGGGAAGAAAGTCGCCATCATCGGCAGCGGGCCGGCGGGGCTGAGCTGCGCCGGCGACCTCATCCAGAAGGGCCACGCGGTGCGCGTCTTCGAGGCGCTGCATGAACTTGGCGGCGTGCTGGTGTACGGCATTCCCGAGTTCCGCTTGCCGAAAGCGATCGTGCGCCGCGAAATCGACAACATGCGGCGCATGGGCGTGGAGTTCGAGACCAACGTGGTGGTGGGCAAGACGGTCACCATCGACGAGCTGTTCGAGCAGGAAGGCTACGGCGCGGCGTTCATCGCCACCGGCGCGGGGCTGCCGCAGTTCCTCGGCGTTCCCGGGGAGAACCTGAACGGCGTGTACTCGGCCAACGAGTTCCTCACCCGCATCAACCTGATGCGCGCGTACCGCTTTCCCGAATTCGACCAGCCGATCTATGACTGCCGCGGCAAGGACGTGGCCGTGGTCGGCGGCGGCAACACCGCCATGGACGCGGTGCGGACGGCGCTGCGCCTGGGCGCGCGCAACGCCTACCTGGTCTATCGCCGCAGCGAGAAGGAGATGCCGGCGCGTCTCGAGGAAGTGAAGCACGCCAAGGAAGAGGGCATCCAGTTCCACATGCTCACCAACCCAGTCGAGCTGCTGGGTGACGAAAAAGGCTGGCTGCGCGCGGCGCGCTGCGTGCGCATGGAACTCGGCGAGCCCGACGCTTCCGGACGCCGCCGCCCGGTGCCGATTCCCGGCTCCGAGTTCGAGCTGCCGGTGACGGCGATCATCATTGCCGTGGGCACCAGCGCCAATCCCCTGATCCAGTCCACCACGCCGGGCCTGAAGACCAACAAGCGGAACTACATCGAAGCCGATCCAGAGACGCTGCGCACTTCGCGCCCGGGGGTCTTTGCCGGCGGCGATATCGTGACCGGAGCGGCCACCGTCATCCTGGCCATGGGCGCGGGACGCAAGGCGGCGGCGGCGATCGATCAGTACCTGGGCAACGGCACCTGGTAGCGCCCTTACGCCCTAAGAAAAACTGAACAAGTTCCACCGGCCCGGTCGTACTCTAGGTATATGAACCGGGGTCAGCGTGCGCGTTGCGCGGCGCTTCTGACGCTCCTGCTGCTTGCCGCGCCCTGCGCGTGGGCGCAGGCGCCGGCGGAGCCCGCCAAGCCGGTTGATTCCACCGCACGCGTCGCATCTCCCCAGAGCGCAGAGCTGCCCGATATTCGCGAGCTGCTGCGCAAGGCCTCGGAGAACGACGAGCTCAACGACAAGAAGCTGCGCAACTACACCTACATCCAGCGCGTGGAGGAGCACAAGCTCGACGGCAGCGGCAATACCAAGTCGGTGGAAACCCGCACGCGCGAGATCATCAACCTGTACGGCGGGCCCGTCGGCCGCCTCATCGCCAAGGACGACAAGCCGCTCTCGGAGAAGGAGGCCGCCAAAGAGGAAGAGCGCGTCAACAAGATTGCCGAGAAGCGCAAGAACGAGTCGCCCGAGGACAAGCAGAAGCGGCTGGCCAGGGAAGAAAAAGAACGCCAGCAGGAACGCGCCTTCGACAAGGAAATTGCCGACGCGTTCGACTTCACGCTGCAAGGCGAGGAACTGGTGAACGGCCGCCCCGCGTGGATCATCCACGGCGAGCCGCGCCCGGGTTACCAGCCGAAGCTCAAGGAAGCGCGCATCCTGCCGAAGCTGCGCGGCACCGTATGGATTGACAAGGAAGAAACCCAGTTCGTCAGGGGCGATATCGAGTTCATTGACGACCTCTCCTTCGGTTTCGTCGTCGCCCGCATCCACAAAGGCTCAACCGCGCACTTCGAGTTTGTGCGCGTGAACGACGAAGTCTGGCTGCCGCAAACCATCAGCGCGCGCTTCAGCGCGCGTGTCCTGCTGGTCAAGGGCTTCAACGAGCAGATCCAGGTGGCGTACAAGGACTACAAGAAATTCCGCAGCGACTCGCGCGTGCTGGGCGTGGTGGAAGAACCTGCGCCGCCTCCCCCGCCACCTCCCACGCCGCTATAATCGAGAAAGACGCGTTCACCACGAAGACACGAAGTCACGAAGAAGGGAATCGACCTTCGTGCCTTAGTGTCTTTGTGGTGAATCTTTCCCATGGACTTCAAGCTTGTTTCCGATTACCAGCCGCAAGGCGACCAGGGGCGCGCCATCGAGCAGTTGCTGCGCGGCGTGGCCGACCGCGAGCAGCACCAGGTGCTGCTGGGCGTCACCGGCTCGGGCAAGACCTTCACCATGGCCAAGATCATCGCGGCGGTCAACCGCCCGGCGCTGGTGCTGGCGCACAACAAGACGCTGGCGGCGCAGCTCTTCCACGAGTTCAAGCAGTTTTTCCCGCAGAACGCGGTGGAATACTTCGTCTCCTACTACGATTTCTACCAGCCCGAGGCCTACCTGCCCGCGGCCGACGTCTACATCGAGAAGGAAGCCACCATCAACGACGAGCTGGACAAGCTGCGGCTCTCGGCCACCAAGTCGCTGTTCGAGCGCCGCGACTGCATCATCGTGGCCTCGGTGAGCTGCATTTACGGCCTGGGCTCGCCGGAAGCGTATTACGGCATGCTCCTATTCCTGGAAAAAGGGCAGAAGATCGCGCGCAAGGCCATCCTGTCGAAGCTGGTGGAAATCCTCTACGAACGCTCCGACGACGACTTCAAGCGCGGCACCTTCCGCGTGCGCGGCGACGTGATTGAAGTCTTCCCCACCTACGACGACTACGCCTACCGCATCGCGCTGTGGGGCGACGAAATCGAATCGCTCAGCCAGATCGATCCGCTGTTCGGCACGGTGCGCCACCAGTACCAGCGGCTGCCCATCTATCCCAAGACGCACTACGTCATGAAGCCGGAGGCCAAGACCAGCGCCGCGCAATCCATCCTGGAAGAGTTGGCGTGGTGGGAAGCGGAGCTGGAGAAGCAGGGGCGGATGGTGGAGGCGCAGCGCATCCACCAGCGCACGCGCTTCGACCTGGAGATGATCAAGGAAGTCGGCTACTGCCACGGCATCGAGAATTACTCGCGGCACTTCACCGGGCGCCTCCCGGGCGAGCCGCCGCCCACGCTGCTGGACTACTTGCCGCGCGACTTCCTGCTGTTCATCGACGAATCGCACCAGACGGTGCCGCAGCTCCACGCCATGTAGCACGGCGACCGCTCGCGCAAGCAGACGCTCATCGACTACGGCTTCCGCCTGCCTTCGGCGCTCGACAACCGGCCGCTGACCTTCGAGGAGTTCGAGCACCGCGTCAACCAGGCGGTGTACGTTTCGGCGACCCCGGGACCGTACGAGCTCACCAAGGCGGCGGGCGTGGTGGTGGAGCAGATCATCCGCCCGACGGGGCTGGTGGATCCCGAAGTCGAAGTGCGGCCGGTGAAGGGGCAGATTGACGACCTGCTGCACGAAATCCGCGCCCGCGCCGAGCGCCACGAGCGCGTCCTGGTCACCACCCTGACCAAGCGCATGGCGGAAGACCTGGCCGAGTACTACACCGAGGTCGGGGTGCGCTGCCGCTACCTGCACTCGGAGATCGAGACGCTGGAGCGGGTCAAGATCCTGCGCGACCTGCGCAAGGGCGAGTTCGACGTGCTCATCGGCATCAACCTGCTGCGCGAAGGGCTCGACCTGCCGGAGGTCTCGCTGGTGGCCATCCTCGACGCCGACAAGGAAGGCTTCCTGCGCTCGGCGGGCTCGCTCATCCAGACCATCGGGCGCTGCGCCCGCCACGTGAGCGGGCGCGCCATTCTCTACGCCGACCGCATGACCGATTCGATGCAGAAAGCCTTGGGTGAGACCAACCGCCGCCGCGCCATCCAGCGGGCGTACAACGAGGAGCACGGCATTACGCCGGAATCCATCGTGCGCCCGCTGAGCATGACGCTGGCGGCCATCGTCGAGGCCGACTACGTGGACGTGGCCAGCGCCGCCGACGAAATGCCCGAGGTCAAGAGCCAGGAAGAGCTGGATGCCTACATCGCGAAGCTGGAAGCCGAGATGCGCGAGGCCGCCAGGCGCTTCGAATTCGAGCAGGCGGCCAAGCTGCGCGACCGCATTCGGGAGTTGCGCACGAAAGAATTCATGGTCAGCTGAACGGTTTCACCACGAAGGCACGAAGACACGAAGACGAGCATCTAGCATTTGGCACTTAGCATTTGGCCACTGCGAGTTCACTGGTGTCGGGCCAAATGCCGACTGCCAAGTGCCAACGGCCTCTTCGTGGCTTCGTGTCTTCGTGGTGGATTTATTCAGCCGCGAGCGCGCGCGCGTCGAGCACCAGCACCAGGCCTTCGGCCGTCACCGCCGCACCGGTGAAGAGGGGCATTCCCGCAAAATACGAGCCCAGCGGGCGGACGGCGACTTCGTCCTGGCGCAGGACCTCGGCGACCGCCACCGCGACCGGCGGCTCGCCGGCGACGACCAGTAGCCGTGCCAGCGGCCCCTCCACCGCGGGGAAGCCGAGTCGCTGCGCGAGATCGACGACCCGCAACCCGCCGGCGTGGCCCCACCCGCGGATTTCCTCTACCTGGGCGAGCGGCACGGCGAGCGTCTGCCCGCCGGCGCGAACAAAGAGCACCTGCTGGACGCTGCCGGCAGCGAGTTCGCCGCGGGATTCCAGTTGCGTGCGCAGCCCGTGCAGCGCGTCCGCCAGGCTGGAGAGGTCGAGATCGAACTGCCGCAGCGCCTGGGTCGCGGCGGCGAGTTGGGCTGCGGCCGCCGCCGGCAGCGCCGCCGAGTTCAGTTGCGTCACGCAGCCGCGCAGCTCGGCGTAACGGCGTTCCAGGAGCACGCGCTGCGCGAGCAGTTCGTCGAACCGGCGCTGGAGGTCGGAGTCGCCCGCCGCTCCCGCAGCGCTCACGACGCGACTCCCACCAGCGACGAGCGCAGCGTGGCCGCCGCCGGCTTCTGCCACAGGACCGTGCCCGCGCCCTTGATCGCGGCGAAGCGTACCGGCGAGTCAAACGGCTCCGGGCCGAGGAACAGGTAGCCACCGGGTTCGAGATATTCGAAGCAGCGGCGCAGGAAGCCGGCAGCGCATTCCGGCAGCAGGTAGGGCAGGACGTCGACGCAGAAGATGCAGTCGAAGCGGCCCGGGTAATCGAGTTCGGCGAGGTTCATGCGCGCGAAGCTGACCAGGCTGCGCAGCCGCGGTTTCACCATCACATGGCCGTTGCCGACGCGCGCGAAGTAGCGCTCGACGCACTCGGGCCGCAAGTGCTCGATCGCGGTGACGGGATAGACGCCGCGCTGCGCGTGCTCGATGGCGCGGGCGCGCACGTCGGTGGCCAGCAGGTGGACGTTCCACACGTTGCTGAGTTCCAGGGCCTCCGCCACCAGCAGCGCCAGCGAATACGCTTCTTCGCCCTGGCCGCACCCGGCGCACCACAGGCGCAGGCTGCGCGGCTTGTCCCAGAACTTCTTCATGTGCATCTCGGGCAGGACGCGACGCTGGAAGGCATCGAAGACGCTGCCGGAGCGGAAGAACTGGCAGGGCGCGGCGAGCAGCGCTTCCAGCAGGTCCTCGTAGTCGCCGCCAGAGTTGCGGACCAGCTGCAGCAGGTCGGCTTCGCTGCGCAGGCGGCGTCGCTCCATGTATTCCCGGAGGCGCGCGGCGAAAACTTCGGCATCGCGCGGCGGAATGGCAACCCCCGAGCGCGCCTGCAGCAGGGAAGCGATGGAGCCGAATTGGGCGTCGCGGGTCATACTCAATCACCGACGGAGGCGGCCGCGGCCTTACTCGGCGGGGGCGCTTCCTCCGCGGCAGCCTGGGTGCGCAGGGCGCCCAGCGCCTGGGAGGCTTCGGCGCCGAGGCGGCGGCTGCGTTCGGCGGCCGCGGCGGCGCGGCGCGCGTGCCCGGCGGCCGACTGGCCCAGTTCCCCGAGCGAGCGCAGCAGCGATTGCAGTGCCGCGGCAGCGTCGTGCTGCCGCCCGGCGGCCAGCGCGATCACCTCGCCGCGGGCCGCGGCTTCGTGCCCCGAAACCGCCGCCTGCTCCGCGCTTTGCGCCGCCGCCTGCGAGCGCTCGAAAGCGCTGCCGGCCCGCGCTTGCTGTTGCGCCGTCGCCTGCAACAGCTCATCGCAGTGGTGGCGCACGGTGGTGATCAGGCTTTGCAGTTCGCCGCTGGTATCGCTGGAAGTTTGCGCCAGGGTGCGGAATTCCTCGACCAGCGTGAGCGGCGTGCGCGTCGCCTCCGCGGCGCGGACGGCGGCGACGGCGGCATTCAAGGCCAGGATGTTGGCGCGTTCGGCGACCAGCGAAAGCTCGCGCAGCCGCGCTTCGAGGCGCTCTGCGGTGTGGCGCAGCAGGGTGAGGGCATCGGCATCGACCGCCAGCGAAGCGCGCACCTGCTCGAGTTCGAGGGCGGCAGCCGCCGCGGAGTGGTGGGCCTGTTCGGCGGCGGTGGCGGCCTGCTGGCCGGCGGCGGCGATGGCGGCGGCGTTATCGGCCACCTGCTGGATGGCCGGCGGCAACTGGGCGAGATTCTCGCCGGCGCGCTGCGCGTTGACGCCGTGCTCGAGCAGGGCATTGTCGGTGGCGCGGGCGGCGGCCAGGGCATCGCCGGCGGCAGCCGCGGCCTGCTCGGCGGCGTCGCGGCCGCTGGCGAGCGTGGCGCTGACGGCGGAGAGGGTGGTATTGAGCGCGGCGGCGGCGCGGCCGAGGTCGTCCTCACCGGCGTCGGCACGCACGCCCAGGTTGCCGCGCGCAGCGTGGGTGGCGGATTCCGTCAAAGCGGAGACGCGTGTGCGCAGCGCCTCCAGCGCCTCCTGGTCGCGCTTGGCGGCCGCCAGCGTCTCGGAAGCGTGGGTCAGCTGGTCGGCGATGTAGCCGAAGTCGTCATCGCTCTCCACGCGCAGCAGCGGCGCGGTGTCGGGATTGCCGAGATGGTCCGAGTAATCGGCGAGCGACTTCAGGGGATTCAGCACGCGGGTCGCTCCCCAGGCCAGGGAGAAAATCGAAAGCACCAGGGCCAGCGCCGCAATCCACAGCCGCAGGCCGGCGCTCGCGGGCAGGGCGCCAAAATCAAGCAGGGAGAGGCCGCCGGAGTGCATGCCCGCGCTGTAGGCGAGCCCCAGCACCGCGGCGACGCACACCACGTTGAATGCCACCAGGCCCCACAAGATCGAACCCATGCGGCCCTTCATCGCGACTCCTTCGTCCGGCGCCGACGGCGGCGACACCGCGGCGGGGAAGGCGCGCAGGAGCTCCGTCGCGGGGTCGGGCGCCAGGGACAATTCCTGGCTAGATTGATGGAATGCAAAATACCTCAATCAGCGCCTCGATGTTGAGCAAATTTGCGTGCTGGCCGCCGCCGACGTCCACGACCTCGGGAGCGAAGGCCGGGCCGCCCGGCTCTTTGCGGGTAGCGACCACCGAGCCGGAGCGCACCGCGGCCGCGGCCAACCCGACCAGCGGGCGCTCGGCGCGGGGCGCGCGCACGATCACCACCGATGACTCGCGGCGGTCCGCTCCGCCCTGGCCGCGGGAGAGGTCGATTACGGGAACGATGGCGCCGTCCCAATCGAAAATGCCGAGCAGGAAGCCGGGTGCGAGCGGCACCGGCGTGAGCGGCGGCCATGCGACCACCGCGGCGACCTGCGCCACGGGCACGCAATAGTCCCCGCCGGCGCGGAAGATTACCAACGGGGCAGCGGACGCCGCATCGCCAATGAGAGGGAGCTGCTGCACGGCCGGCCTAGTGGCTGGCGGCGGGCGCCACTTCCCGGCGCGGCGCGCCCTCGGCCAGCTGCAGTTCGCTTTCCAGCGAGCTGAGCCGCTGCATGATCTCGTGCATGCGCAGCGACATGCTGTGGATGGTCTGGATCTGGTCGCGAATTTCCGGAGCGACCGAGTGCGGTTCCAGCAGGATGAGTTCCGCGTTGCCCAGCACCGAAGTCAGGGAATTATTGAAGCCGTGCCGCATCTGGGTGAGATAGCGGCCCAGGGCGGCATCGCGCTGATTGGTTTCTGCCGCCTGCTCGGCGCGGCGGGCGCGGGCCACGGCTTCCGCGCGGCGCAGCATCTCGCGCACCAGCAGCACCACCATCTCGGGCCAGTCTCCCTGCTCGCGCAGAAAGACAATCTGGGGGTAGCGCTGCCGTGCGGACGCGATCTGCCGCTCGTCGCGGTAGAGGTGCAACAGCGGGCGGCCGGCCGCGTCCAGGCCCGCCAACACGGCTTCCAGGTGCGGGGCGCGGTAGGGCCCGACCACGGCCACGTCGAACGCCGCCACCGGCGTGAGGGCCGGCTCGCCGGCCATGACCACGAACCCGGGCAACACGCGTTCGCTTTGCCAGCGCGCCATCAGGCCGCGCGCGAACTCCGGATCTTCGGCAACCAGCAACACACTCGGCTGATTCACGGCATTCCTCCAGCGCTAAGTGATGCCTCCCATGCCTTGCACCTTACGAATGGGCAGGGTCGTGGAGGGGTCGCTGACGCGCGCGGCGACGGCTATTTTGCCATGGCCGGCGCGGCAGGCAACCACGTGCATGGTCACGTCGAGGCCGCCATCGCGCAGCGTGAGCCGCAGTTGATCACCCTGCGCAAACGGCATGGCGGAGGCAAACACGACCTCCAGCGGCGTGGCGTACTCCACGGTGGTGTGTTCGACGAAAGCGCGGCCCTGCGCGTCGGTGGCCCAGACGGCGACCGGCAAACGCACCGGCACGCCCGCTGGGAAGAACCGCGCCAGCGCCGGCACTTCCGAGTAAGGAGCGAGTTGGGAGAGAGAGGTAGCGGGCACCAGAGCCTCCGGGCGCACGGGGAACGATCCCGTGCGGCAGCTTAAGATGCACGACGACAGCCAAACTTCGGGCCGCGAAGCGAGCTTGTAAACGTCGATTTTTCAGCGACTTGGGAAAACCGTGGCGGGCCGCACCGGGAGGGTCTCAGTCTCAGTCTGAGACATATCTCACATCGATAGCGAACGGGGCCGTCTAGCCAAAGACTTCCAGCCACTCGGCGGGCCGGCTGACCAGCACGTCGGGAGGCGCGGCTTCGAGGGTGTGGGGGGCAAAGCCGTAGCTGACGCCGCAGGTCCACAGGCCGGCGTTGTGGCCGGTGAGGACGTCGATGTCGGAGTCGCCGATGATGGCCGCTTCGTCGGGGCGGGCGCCGGCTTCGGCGAGCAGGGTATGGGCGCCGAGCGGGTCCGGCTTCTTGGTGGGGAAGCTGTTGCCGCCGTACACCTGGAAAAAGAAATCGCCCAGCCCGAGCGCCTGCACGATCTGCCGCGAGGGATTGACGGGCTTGTTGCTGAGCACCGCCAGGCGCAGCGGCGGACGGCCGTTGCGCGGCGCCGCGAGCTGCCGCAGCGCCTCGGCCACGCCCGCATAAACCTGGGTGTGGTCGAGCTTGTGCTCGCGATACCAGGCGAGAAAGAAATTGACCGCCTCGGCCACGAAGCGCTCGTCCTGCGGGTCGCCCAGGGCCCGGCGCACCAGCATGGGCGCGCCGTCCCCGATGTAGCTGGCGACCACGTCGCAGGGCAGCTGCGGGCGCTGGTAGTGGTCCAGCATGGCGTTGACCGAGTTCGCCAGGTCGAGCCGGGAATCGACCAGGGTGCCGTCGAGGTCGAAGATGAGGAGCTTGAGCCGGTCGGCGGGGATGGCCCGGTTGCGTATCATCAGGGGTCAGTATAGCGAGGACAGGACATGGGAATGAACGCACTGGTGATTGGCGGGACGCGCAACCTGGGTCCGGGCATCGTGGCGGCGCTGCGGGAGCATGGCTACCGCGTCAGCGTGCTGCATCGCGGCCAGACGCCCGCGGCATTGCCGGCGGACGTCGAAGAGCTGTTCGCCGACCGCACACAGGCGGCCGAGCTGCGGCAGGCGACGCGCGAGCGCAGCTTCGACGTGGTGGTGGACACCACGCTCTATAACGGCCGCGAGGCGCGGGAGGCGGTGGAGATTTTTTCCGGCCGCATTGGCCGGTACATTTTTCTCAGCACCGGCCAGGTTTACCTGGTGCGCGTCGGCGCGCAGCGCCCCTTTCGCGAAGACGCCTACGACGGCCCCGTCATGCCCGAACCGCCGCCCGCCGACGACTTCAACCACCGCAACTGGCTCTATGGCGACGGCAAGCGCGCGGCGGAAGACGTCTTTCGCGCCACCGCCGGTGCCTTCCCGTTCACCAGCCTGCGGCTGCCCATGGTCAACAGCCGGCGCGACCACTACGCCCGCCTCCACAACTACCTGGCACGCTTGTGGGACGGCGGCCCGCTCCTGCTGGCCGATGGACCCGAGCTGCCGGTGCGCCACGTCTATGGCGACGACGTGGTGGCGGCGATTCTGCGCGCTATCGCGCTCCCCGCGGCCGCCGGCCAGGCCTACAACATCGGCCAGGACGACGCCTACAGCGTGCCCACATTCCTCGCCCTCCTCGCCGCGGAGGCCGGCGTGGTGCCCCGGCTGGTGCGCGTGCCGCGCGCCGAGCTCGACGCCCGCGGCCTGCTGCCCGCGTGCTCCCCCTTCAGCGATCCCTGGATGTCGGCGCTCGACAACACGAGCAGCAAGCGCGAGCTCGGCATGCGCTATACCCCGGCGCCCGACTACCTGCGCGTCCTGGTCGAGCATTATCGCGCCCTGCCGCCGCCGGCCGGCTACGCGCAACGCGGCGCCGAACTGGAACTCGCGGCGCGTTAGCCGCCGGGAGGCCATTCCGCCGGCTCCATTTACAATGTAAAGTTGCGCCACGAGGAGAGGGATGGCCACCACCAAGGTCGAGCCCAAGCCGAAGCCCGCCGCCGCGGGGGTCGAGAAGAGCTACGAGGGCCTGACACCCCCGCAGCTCATCCAGATCTACCGGCTGATGTTCCTCTCGCGGCGGCTCGACGATCGCGAAATCCTGCTCAAGCGGCAGCAGAAGACCTTCTTCCAGATCTCCGGCGCCGGGCACGAAGCGCTGCTGGTGGCGGCGGGCCTGGTGCTCAAGCCCGGCTACGACTGGTTTTATCCTTACTATCGCGACCGCGCGCTCTGCCTCGCCCTCGGCATGACGCCGCTGGAGATGCTGCTGCAGGCGGTCGGCGCCGCCGACGATCCCAACTCCGGCGGCCGCCAGATGCCCTCGCACTGGGGGCACCGCCGGCTGAACATCGTGACCCAGTCGTCGCCGACCGGCACCCAGCTGCTGCAGGCGGTGGGCTGCGCCGAGGCCGGGCGCTACTTCACCACCCATCCGGAAGCCGCGGAAAAACGCCGTGGCGACTACTCCGAGTTCAAGGACGTTGTCTTCCACGGCGACGAGGTCGTCTACGTCTCGAACGGCGAGGGCACCACCAGCCAGGGCGAGTTCTGGGAGGCGCTGAACACCGCCAGCGTGCGCAAGCTGCCGGTGCTGTTCGTGGTCGAGGACAACGAGTACGCCATTTCCGTTCCCGTCGAGGTGCAGACGGCGGGCGGCAACATCTCGCGCCTGGTGGCCAACTTCCCCAACTTCCACTTCGCGGAAATCGACGGCACCGATCCTCTCGCCAGCTATGCGGCGCTGCGGGCGGCCACGGAACACGTGCGCGCCGGCAACGGTCCCGCGTTCGTCCACGGGCACGTCATCCGCCCCTACTCGCATTCGCTCACCGACGACGAGCGGCTCTATCGCCCCGAGGCCGAGCGGCAGCAGGACGCGCAGCGCGATCCCCTCACCCGCTTCCAGGTGTTCCTGGTGCGCGAAGGCATCCTCGACGAAGCGGGCATCCACCGCCTGCAGAAGGAGGTCGAGGACGAGGTGCAGGAGGCGATCGACCGCGCCCTGGAAGCCGCGCTGCCGCAGCCGGATTCCATCCACCGCTTCGTGTACTCGCCCGATCTCGATCCCACGTCGGCGGCCCTGGCCACCGCGGCGGCGGCGCCGGCCGCCGACGCCCCGCGGCAGGAAAAGACGATGGCCGACCTCATCACCGCCTGCCTGCGCGACGAAATGCGCCGCGACCCGCGCCTCGTCGTCTTCGGCGAGGACGTGGCCGACTGTTCGCGCGAGGAGTACCTGCAGCAGAAATCGGTGAAGGGGAAGGGCGGCGTCTTCAAGCTGACCGCGGGATTGCAGCGGGAGTACGGCTCCGACCGCGTCTTCAACTCGCCGCTGGCGGAAGCCAACATCGTGGGCCGCGCCGTGGGGATGGCGACGCGCGGGATGAAGCCGGTGGTCGAAATCCAGTTCTTCGACTACATCTGGCCGGCCATGCACCAGCTGCGCAACGAGCTGCCCCTCATCCGCTGGCGCTCCAACGGCAACTTCTCGTGTCCCGCGGTGGTGCGCGTGGCCATCGGCGGCTACCTGACCGGCGGCTCGGTGTACCACTCGCAGTGCGGCGAGAGCATCTTTACCCACACCCCGGGGATGCGCGTGGTGTTTCCCTCGAACGCGCTCGACGCCAACGGCCTGCTGCGCACCGCCATCCGCTGCGACGATCCGGTCATGTTCCTCGAGCACAAGCGGCTCTACCGCGAGACCTTTGGCCGCGCCCCCTACCCCGGGCCCGACTTCATGATTCCCTTTGGGAAGGCGAAGGTGGTGAAGCCGGGCACGCAACTCACCGTCGTGACCTACGGCGCGCTGGTGCCGCGGGCGCTGCAGGCGGCGCAGAAGGCCGAGCGCGAACACGGCCTGAGCGTGGAGCTGCTCGACCTGCGCACCCTCAGTCCGTTTGACATGGAAGCGATCGCGGCCTCGGTGAAGAAGACCAACCGGGTGCTGGTGGCGTACGAGGACATGCTGAGCTGGGGATACGGCGCGGAAATCGCCGCCCGTATCGCCGACGAGTTGTTTGACGATCTCGCGGCCCCGGTGCGCCGCATCGCCGCCACGGACACCTTCGTCGCCTACCAGCCGCTCCTGGAAAACGCCATCCTGCCCCAGGCCGGCGACGTGCTGCACGCCATCCTGGAGCTGGCGCGCTTCTAAGCGATCACCTCGTCAGGAGGTGCCCCAGGGGGCGCCCCAGGTTCGCGCCCCGGTTTTGGGCGCTAACCTGGGCGAAGAAACATCCTCTCGCCCCCCGCCGGTTCACGGTCTCTCGCGGTCCATTCCGATTCGAGCTCCACCGGGCCCACCTCCCGCAGCGCATAGTGCCGGTAACTGCTCCACTTCCACTCCTCCGGCTGGCCCACCAGTCCGCGCTCCACCGGATTGCGGTGCAGGTACCGCAGCTTGATGGTGAACTCGCGGTAGCTCCTCACATTCCGGTCGTAGTACCGTTTGAGCCAGAAGCTCCCCGCGCGGCCCGCAGGTCGCAGGCTGCGTACCCGCTTGGCGAAGGACAGCTTCAGGTAGTGAATCGCCTCGGCCAGCTTGCCTCTCGCCGGCTCACCCAACAGCAGGTGCACGTGCTCCGGCATCACCACATACCCGTAGACGCACAGTTCGAAACGGCGGCGCATGTCTTCCAGACAGGCAAGAAACAGGTCCCGCGGTGGGGGCGTCGCGAAATAGGGCTGGCGGCGATAGCAGCTGAAGGTTACAAAGTGGGACTGCCCGGATTCCTGGAAGCGTCGCAGACCTCGGGGCATGGGATTAACCTACACCCGGCCCTTCCGGCGCGACGAGTATTCCTTTTCCCAGGTTAGCGCCCAACACCGGGGCGCGAACCTGGGGCACCCGCTCATCTTAAAACGATCTGATAATGATCATCAAAAGATAGAGTGCAACGCAGAAGCCCCCAGTGCCTACGAGTCTGGCAACGAGCAGGGCGGCCTTGGCATCCTCCGCAAGCTCCGGGTGCGCCCGCCTTGCCCACCGCAGGATAACAACGGGGCGGACTATACCTAGTATTGCGAAGCCGAACATCGCCAGAGCGAACAGAACATCTGCCACGTGCCTCAAGAAAAAACCTCCTGAATCGCCGGGTGCCCCAGGTTCGCGCCCGGGTTTTGGGCGCTAACCTGGGAGAAAGCTCATCTCTTCACGCGTCGCATCGCCCTTCGGTGAAGGCGATGCGGATGCCGCGGCGCTCCATCTGCTGCAGGAAGGCTTCCGCCGGGACGTCGAGTTCCTGGCGAATGCCGCCGCGCCGCTCGATCTCGCCGGTGGCCAGCATCTGGAGCACGATGGAGGCGGGCCAGGCGGTGGTGCGCATCATGGCGGTCAGCTTGGTCCGCGGATCGTAGTAGTCGACGAGGGTGAACGCCAGCCGGCGCCGCGGCGCCTCCGGCTCGCGGCGGAAGAGCGCGCGCAAGCTCCGCTTCGGCCGCACCTCGTGCGCCTCGACCCGCAGGATGACCATGTCCGGGTCGTGGCCGGCGAATTTTTCCGCCAGCACCTGCGCCATGAGCGCCCGCGGCGCCACCTCCGCCTTGCCGATCCGGCGCGGCTCGCTCGCAAACAACCCCAGCTGGTACAGGGAGCGGATCATCTCGTAGTGCTGCGGATAGCGCAGCGTCTTCTCGAAGCACTCGCCGACGCGCCCGGCGAAGGTTTCCGGCAGGGTGGAGGTGCCGCCCGAGGTGTGGAACGCCACCATCTTGTCGCCGCCGCGGAGCTGGAAGGGCTCGGGCTCGGTGAGCGGCTCGATGTCGCGCACCTTGCCGCCGCGCAGGATGCGCGCCGGCTCCACGTATTCGTTGATCAGGCCCTCGACCGAGAATACCAGCTGGTAGTCGAAGGGCGGCTTGCGTTTTGCCGGCAGGCCGCCCACGTAGATCTTGAGCGCGTCGGCGCGCCCGCCGATGCGCCGCATCAGCTCGCCCGCGAGGATGGAAGCCATGCCCGGGGAGAGGCCGCAGTCGGGGGCGAGCGCCACGCTGCGCCGCTCTGCCTTCCGCGCCAGCGCCAGCTCCTGGCGCACCACGGTGTTGTTGCCGCCGAGGTCGGCGAAGTGGCACCCGGCCTCCACCGCGGCGCGCGCCAGCCCGAGGTTGAAGAAGTAAGGGACGGCAGAGAGGGCGGCGGCATGCTCGCGCATCAGCTTGCGCGCATCCTTCTCGCGTCCCGCGTCGAGGCGCACGGCGCGGACCTTGCGGTTGCCGGCCAGTTGGTTGGCGCGGCTGGCAGCCTGCTTGGCGCGGCCCAGGTCCGCGTCGGCGAGCGTCACCCCGCCCACGCCCTCCGACCGCGCCATGTCGTACGCGGCGGCCGAACCCATCATGCCGGCGCCGATTACCAGGAGGTCCATAGGTTGTCTCCGCTCCGTGTCATCCGATCGCCAGGTCGTCGGCCGCTTCCAGCGGCGTGCCGCAGACGCGGCAGATCACCGCCGAGCAGTCGCCGCAGGTGAGCGGGTCAGTGACCTCGCGCGCGCACACCGGGCAATAGAAGACCGGCGGGTCGCCTGCGCCTTCGCGGTTCTCAGGCATCGCGGCGGAACTGTAGCATAGAGTGCGTAGCCGGGCCGCCGCACGCAGCCGGTTGTGGGCGGGCGACGGTCCGCCAAATTGTTCCACGTGGAACAATTTTGACTGGGGTCCCGATGTCCAACGCCGACGACTGGTTGCGCGCGGAGTTCAACCGCTGGGCCGAGCAGGGCCGCGGCGAGGAGATGGAGCGCCATCACCTCGACATCACGGAAAAGACCATCCGCCGCATGGAGGTGCGCCCCGGGGAGCGCGTGCTCGACCTGGGCTGCGGCGCCGGCTGGGCCACCCGCATCCTGGCGCGGCTCGCGGGGGAGGGCCCGGAGGGATTCGGGCAGGTCATCGGGCTGGACATCAGCGACGAGATGATTCGTCGCGCCCGCGCCGCCAGCCGCGACTTCGAGAACGTGATGTTCGTCTGGGGCTCGGCCGAGCAGATCCCGTGGGAGGAGAATTTTTTCGACCAGGTATTGTCGGTGGAGTCGTTCTACTACTACCCGGACCAGGACCGCGTGCTCGCCGAACTCTTCCGCGTGATGGCGCCGCACGGGCGGCTGTTCATCCTCATCAATCTCTACCGCGACAACCCTTACTCGCTGCGCTGGGTGGAGGAACTCCAGGTCCCGGTACACGCGCGCTCCCGGGACGAGTACGTGCAACTGCTGCGCGCGCACGCCTTCGAGGAGGTGGAGGCGGTGCAGATTCCCGACGACACCCCCACCCCCGATGAGTACAGTGGCAAGTGGTTCCGCAATGCCGAGGAGCTGCGCGACTTCAAGCGCATCGGGGCGCTGCTGCTGACGGCGCGCAAGCCCGACGTGCGCCATCCCGGGCCGGCGTATGTGATCTACTGAATCGCCGGTTTGCGTCCCTCGCGCCGCAACTCTAGAATCACAGGTTCGTCTTAACGGAAAGCGGATAGCGGAAAGCGGACAGCGCGCTTATGAACAAAGTCTTTGCCAACGCCGAGGCCGCCATCTTCGATGTCGAGGACGGCGCCAGCATCATGGTGGGCGGCTTCGGGCTGTGCGGTATTCCCGAAAACCTGATCCGCGCCGTGGTCCAGAAGGGCATCAAGAACCTGATCACCATGAGCAACAACGCCGGGGTCGACGACTTCGGCCTGGGGCTGCTGCTGCGGACCAAGCAGGTGCGGAAGCACATCGGCACCTACGTCGGCGAGAACAAGCTGCTGGAAAAGATGGTGCTGGCGGGCGAGTTGGAGCTGGAGCTGAGCCCGCAAGGCACCTTTGCCGAGCGCATTCGCGCCGGCGGCGCCGGCATCCCGGCTTTCTTCACGCCCACCGGCGTGGGCACCGTGATCGCCGAGAACAAGGAAGAGCGCGTCTTCGACGGCCGCAAGTACATCATGGAGCGCGCGCTCACTGCCGACTTCGCCTTCGTCAAGGCGTGGAAGGGCGACAAGTGGGGCAACCTCGTCTTTCGCAAGACGGCGCGCAACTTCAACCCGGTGATGGCCACGGCGGCGCGCTGCACGATTGCGGAGGTCGAGCACCTGGTCGAGGTCGGCGAACTCGCGCCCGACGAAGTTCATACCCCCGGGGTGTACGTGAAGCGCATCTTCCAGGGCAGCAACTACGAAAAGCGGATCGAGAAGAGGACGGTGCGCAACCGATGAGCCGATTATGACGACCCCAATCACCGACAAGACGAAGGACCAGGAAAAGCGCAACCGCATTGTGCGCCGGGTGGCGCAGGAGCTGCGCGACGGCTTCTACGTGAACCTCGGGATCGGGCTGCCGACGCTGGTGGCCAACCACGTGCCCCCGGGCATGGACGTGGTGCTGCAAAGCGAGAACGGCATGCTCGGCATCGGACCTTACCCGCTCGAAGGGAGCGAGGACCCCGACCTCATCAACGCCGGGAAAGAGACCATTACCGAGATTCCCGGCACCAGCTACTTCTCCAGCGCCGATTCGTTTGCCATGGTGCGTGGCGGCCATGTGGACCTGACCGTGCTGGGCGCGATGGAGGTGGATGAAGAAGGGAACCTCGCCAACTGGATGATCCCCGGCAAGATGGTGAAGGGCATGGGCGGGGCCATGGACCTGGTGGCGGGCGCCCGCCGCACCATCATCGCCATGGAGCACACCACGCGCGACGGCGCGCCGAAAATCCTGAAGCGCTGTTCGCTGCCGCTCACCGGCGCCAAGGTCGTGGACACCATCGTGACCGAGATGGCCTACATCAAGGTGTCGCCCGCCGGGCTGGTGCTGGAAGAGGTCGCGCCCGGCCTGACCGCCGACGATGTACAGAAAGCCACTGAGCCCACCCTGATCCTCAGCCCCACGCTGAAGACGATGTCGTGTTGAGCAGGCTGCTAGCTGCTGGCTGCTAGCTATTGGCGGAAAACCCAGATCCCTCGCTGCGCTCGGGATGACAAACCAGGAGTCTCAGGCCATCTGGCGCAGGGAGTCGCTGAAGGGGGCGCGCGCCACGCCGCGCTCGGTGATGATGGCGCTGACGTACTTGTTCGGCGTCACATCAAACGCCGGGTTCTCGACCGCGACGCCGTCGGGGACAACCTGGCGTCCCCCGAGGTGCGTGACTTCGCGCGGCGAGCGCTGCTCGATGGGGATCTCGTCGCCGGTCGGGGTCTCGAGGTCGACCGACGACCAGGGCGCGGCCACGTAGAAGGGGATGCCGTGCGCGTGCGCCAGCACTGCCACGGTGTAGGTGCCGATCTTGTTGGCGACGTCGCCGTTGGCGGCGATGCGGTCCGCGCCCACCACCACGGCGCCAATCTTCCCCTGGCGCATGATGGCGCCCGCCATGTTGTCGGAGATCACGGTGGTGGGGATGCCGTCCTTCATCAGTTCCCAGGCAGTCAGGCGCGAGCCTTGGAGGAAGGGGCGGGTCTCGTCGGCGTAGACGTGCAACTGCTTGCCGGCGGCGATGGCGGCGCGGATCACGCCCAGCGCGGTGCCGTAGCCGCAGGTGGCGAGCGCGCCCGCGTTGCAGTGCGTCAGAACGCCGCCGCTGGCCGGCATCAGGGGGGCGCCGTTGCGGCCCATCGCCATGCAGGCGGCGACGTCTTCCGCGTGCATGCGCTGCGCTTCCTGCACCAGTTCGCGCTGGATGCGATCGACCGGGAAGTGCGCCAGCGCGGCGAACTTCTCCTGCATGCGGCGGATGGCCCAGAAGAGGTTGACGGCGGTGGGGCGGGTGGCGCGCAGGGTTTCGCAGATGCGGTCGAACTCGGGGCGCAGCGCCGCGGCCGAACCGGCTCGCGACTGCTGCACGCCCAGCGCAATGCCCATCGCCGCCGCCACGCCGATGGCGGGCGCGCCGCGCACCACCATGTCGCGAATCGCCTGCGCGACCTCTTCGCAGGTGCGGCAGGTAACGTAGGTTTCCTCGGCTGGCAGCCGCGTCTGGTCGATGAAGCGCACGCCGCCGTCCGTCCATTCCAGGGTTTCAACCATGGCAATAAGCGATCAGCGATAAGCGAGACCGCGGTGGCAGCTCACTGATCGCTTACAGCTTATGGCTTATTGCTTGTACTGTGCCATCTGCCCCAGCTGGATGTGGTATCCGTCGGGGTCGGCGAAGATCGCCAACCAGCCGAAGTCTTCCAGCTTGGGCTCCAGCACGATGTGCACCCCTTTTTTCCTGAGTTCCTCCACGGTCTGGTGAATGTCGCCGACGTAGAAGCCGAACTGCACGGCGTGGGTGCGTTCCGGGTGCAGCTTTTCGGAAGACGAATGCAGGCCGACGCTGACATTGCCGGCGTCGAGCTGCGTCCACTCCGGCGACTCAAACTGCAATTTCAGCCCCAGCACGTCGCGGTAGAAAGCGGTGCTGCGCTTCATGTCGCTGACCACGACCATGATGAGACCCAGTTTGCCGATCATGCGACCTCCAGTCTAAACATCCCGAGCGGAGCGAGGGAGCCCTACCTCCACCCGGCTGTATCGGTTCAGCAGGGTTCCCTCCGCGCTGCGCGCGTCGGGATGTTCTTGGAACTTGCCGATTGCCTCAACTCGTGCTCGCGGCGAATCTCGCTGGTGGTGAACAGGGCGACGAAGGGCGCCGGGGCCGCCGCCTGCTCCACGTTGGCGCGACCGTTCTGCTCTTCGCGGTCCACCAGGCAGAGGACGCCGGCGACTTCCATCCCCGCGGCACGCGCGGCGGCGATGGCCTGGATGGTCGAGCCGCCGGAGGTGCAGACATCGTCCACGATCACCACCCGCGCCCCGCGTTCGCAGAAGCCCTCAATGCGCTGCCCCGTGCCATGCTGCTTTTCCGCCTTGCGCACCAGGAACGCCGCGAGGGGCGCGTGCGACTCGGCGCTCACCACCGCCGCGGCGACGGCGATGGGATCAGCGCCCAAGGTGAGCCCGCCGATGGCCTGCGGCTTCCAGCCTCGCTGCGCGATCTCTTCCAGAACCGCGCGCCCGGTAAGACGCGCGCCCGCCGCCGAAAGCGTGGTGACGCGGCAGTCAATGTAGTAGTCGCTGGCGGCGCCGGAAGCAAGCGTGAAGCTCCCCAGGCGAAAGGACTTCTCCGCCAGCATGCGCAGCAGTTCTTGGCGCGCCGACGCCATGGACATCACCATAGCACGCGTCCCGTGGCTCGGGGCAGCGCGCAGTTCAGCGGGGGGAGCCGGCGGGAGTCAGGGTGCGGCCGAGGGGGACGGGCGCGAGATCGATCCAGCGGCTGTCGGCGGCTTCGCGCACGAAGGTCAGCTCTTCGATGCGGATGCTGCGCGCCGCCGCATACTGGTCCCAGCGCCGGCGCGCCCTGGGGAAGGCGGCCCGCGCAGGCTCCATCTCCTGCATGCGGAAGATGGTGAAGTGCGGCATGTAGGGCCATTCCTCGTCATCGCGGAGCACGCCGGTGTTGAGGCGGTCATGCAGCTCGCGCAGGCGGTAGGCCGCATGCGCTATCTGGATGAAGACGGTGGCGGAGCTGGGAAGGAACGTTTCCACGTCGCCGAGAGTGATGGTGAAGGGCGGCACGCCGCTGCAGACGCTCTCGAGCAGCTCCGTGGCCTCGCTCACCGTGCCGGAGAGCAAGCGCGGCGGCAGGATGGTGAGGTGGACGGGAGTGTCCGCCGCTTCCGGCTGCAGCTCGCGGCGCAGCTCATGCACGAAATCGGAGACCGGATTGCGAATGTACGCGACCAGCGCGTAATGAAGCGGCGTCATCAGTGAGGCCATTATAGCGCCGCGCGGGTGGCGGCCCGGGCGCAGCGGCCCCCGCAAAAGCAAAACGCGGGCCCGCCGCCCGCGTCTTTACCCCAGGGTGGAATCACTTAACGTCTTTCATGGCCAGCAGCGAGCCGTAGTCCTCGCCGCTGGGAGCGACCGCGCGCGCCACCACGCCGCTGAAAGCTTCCCGCAGCTCGGGAAAGCGGCCCACCACCGCCTTGATCACCGCCAGGTTGTCCTGGTAGGCCTGGCGCGGGTCGGCGACGCTCGCCACCTGGTACTTCACCACCAGGTTGAGGGCATCCGCCGCCGGGGCGGCGAACATGTCGATCAATGGATAGGTCTTGCCGCCGGCCACCAGCGCCAGCGGCTGGTCGCGGGTGGGCAGCTCCGCCGGGCGCGCCGCCAGTACCTCGGTGCTCAGCTTGTCCAGGTTGGGCGACGACATGAAATCCGCGGGGGCGGTCAGCCGCCACGCCGTCATGTAGTAGAACCAGGCGTCGAGGCGCTGGCCCCTGGTCTTGAAGTCGCGCGCCTTGCCCAGGTACCAGGAGCCGTCGTGCCCGCCAAGCGAGGTGGGTCGCAGCACGAAGCCTGCCAGCTTCCACTGCCCGCCGATCTCCTGCAGAACCTGCGACATCATGATCGGCCCCTTGCCCCCGGCGCCGTCCACCAGTGCGTAGGCATAGCGGCCGGGCGCGAGCTCCTCGATCCGGAACGCGGTGTACGCCGACGAATTCATGACCCCGCAGAAGAACTCCACCGTCTGCGTCTGGGAGAGACTGCCGGCGTCCAGGAGAAACACCGCGCGGAGGGCGCCGGTGGCGCCCGCCAGATCGCCCTTGTTCTCGCTGACCGCCGCCTCGAGGAGGCTCGCATTCAGAGTCGGGGCCAGGCTGCCGCGCAGCACCGCGAGATTGCCGGCGGCGGCGGCCTGGAAGATCTGCAGCGCGGTGCTCTCCAGGGCGGACCTCAGCGGCGCTTCCATCTCCGGCCCGGGGGTGCAGGACTGGGCCGCGGCCGGGGCCGCGGCGAGCACGAGGCAGAGGAGCAGAGCCCGGGTTTGCCGCGCACGCAGCATAGTGATCGGGTCGCCGATTCCGGTGGACACGCGATTGGATGCTGAGCAGCGGCTCAGCCGATGCAAAAGCGATCGTCGCCGGTCCCGGAACGTAACGATGCTACAATTTTCGCAGAAGTGGGGGGCGATGGTGCGAAGCGGCAGCATATTGTGGGTGAGTTTCGCGGTACTCGCGGTGGCGCTGGGCGCCGCGGGGCAGGCGCGCGTCGAGCGCACCATGCCGCCCGACCTGCTGGCGCCGCCGCAGCCGGCGGGCGTGGCGCCGGCACCCCAGGTCGCACCTCCCGCCGCTGTCAAGGCCGCGCCGCAACTTCCGGCAAACCGCGCCGGCCAGAAGACTTCGCAGTTCCCGCCGCCTCCGCCGCCGTCGGCGGGCGCGACCGCCCCGCCCACGCTGCAGCAACTGCCGCCCATGCCGCCGCAGGTGGTGTATCGCAACGGCATGCTCACCGTGGACACACCGAATTCCACGCTCGGGGACGTGTTGAACGCCGTGCGCCGCGCGACCGGCGCCAGCCTCGACCCGCTGCCCGCGGGCATGAACGAGCGGGTGGTGGTGCGTCTCGGGCCGGCGCCGCCACGCGATGTCCTGGCCGAGCTGCTGAACGGCACCAACCTGGACTACGTCATCGTGGGCAGCGAACAGGACCCGAACGCGGTGACGCGCGTCATGGTGAGCGCTCGGCAGACGGAGGCCGGCGGCACCGCACCTGCCGGCATGGCGCAGAACGCGATGCGCCCGCAGCGGGGAAGCGAGGAAGAGAACGAAGCTGAAGGCGCGCAGCAGCCGCAACTGGTGCCGGCGGGACAGCAGCCCATGGGCGTCCCGACGCCGGCGAATCCCGGGCAGCCGCCGCCGCAATTCCCCACCACGATGCCCGGCATGCAGCCGCCGCCCGACCAGCAGCCCAATCAGCCGTCGCAGCCGCAGGTCAAAACCCCGGAGCAGTTGCTGGAAGAGATCAAGCGCATGGACGCGCAACAGCAGCAGAAGAAGCAGCAACTGGAAAAACTCCCACCCAAGCCGCCGCAGTAGGTTTGCCGTCGCGCCCCGCTACTGGCTGAGTTTCTCCAGGTGGCGGAAGTGGTCGGTGGTGAACCAGACCATGGTGAACAGCGTCAGGTTGTAGCCGACGTGGACCAGGGTGGAGGCGGCCACCGACTGCCAATGCGCGCGGGCCAGCGTGAGCACCACCCCGACGCCGAACAGCAGGGCCAGCGGTCCCCACGCCTGCGCGAGCTGCGAGGCGTGAATCAGCGCGAAGGCGAGCGACGTCAGCACTACGGCGGCCACGAGGCCCATCCTGCGGGCCAGCACCGGGTAGAGGAAGCCGCGGAAGAAGAGTTCCTCGACCGGCGGCGCCAGCACAATGCCAAACAGCGCCATGGTGTAGGCCGCCGGCAAGTTCCGAAAGTACTCATCAATCGGCAGTTGCGGGGGGATGGGGAGCCAGCGCGAGGCGAACTGCACCGCGAATGCCAGCGCCGCGCCGGCGCCGACGAGTCCCGGCCAGGCGCCCCCGGGCCAGTTCCAGCGCACCGCCTCGCGGAAGCGGCGGCGGTAGTGGCGCACCACCAGGGCGTACATGAACCCGACCACGACCAGGTAGGCCGCGGCCTGTACCGGCACGAGGATGCGCGCGTCGCGGGAGAAGTCGGCAGTGGCCGCGGCACTTCCCAGCAGCAGGCGCGCCACCCCGATCCCCACCATGCTGAAGGCCAGGATCGCCACCAGCGCCACCAGCCCGATCAGCACCACGTCGGTACCTCTCCAGACGGGGTCTTCGGCGGCGGCGGGCGCGGGCGGCGCCGGTGCCGCGCTCAGGAAGGGCTCGGGATGGTCAGGCGAAGACAAGGAATTTGGTGATTTGGTGATTTGTGATTGAGTGATTTGCCCAACGTCCCCAATCACTAAATCACCAAATCGCGAAATCGCCAAATGCCTAGCGTTGGCCGTTCGATTTCGCCTGGGCCAGGGCGTGCGCCAGCGCCTGCCCGGTGTAGGACTTCCGGTTGCGCGCCACCTGTTCGGGCGGACCCTGGGCCACGATGCGGCCGCCGTCCTCGCCGCCCTCGGGGCCGAGATCGATGATCCAGTCGGCGTTGCGGATCACGTCCAGGTTGTGTTCGATGATGACGATGGTGTTGCCCAGGTCGGTGAGGCGGTGCAGCACGTCGAGCAGCTTCTTGACGTCCTCGAAGTGCAGCCCGGTGGTAGGCTCGTCGAGCAGGTAGAGGGTGCGGCCGGTCTGGCGCTTGGAGAGCTCGCGCGCCAGCTTGATGCGCTGCGCCTCGCCCCCCGAGAGCGTCACCGCCGACTGCCCCAGGTGGAGGTAGCCGAGCCCGACGTCCACCAGGGTCTGCAGCTTCTGGCGGATCTGCGGAATGTTTTCCAGGACGGGCAGGGCGTCGCTGGCGGGGGTCTCCAGCAGGTCGGCGATGGAATTGTCCTTGTAGCGCACGGAGAGCGTTTCGTGGTTGTAGCGCTTGCCGTTGCAGACCTCGCACCCCACGTACACGTCGGGCAGGAAGTTCATCTCGATGCGCCGCTGGCCCTCGCCCTGGCACGCCTCGCAGCGGCCGCCGGGCACGTTGAAGCTGAAGCGCCCCGCCTTGTAACCGCGTTCGCGGGATTCCGGCAGCATGGCGAACAGGTCGCGGATGTGGGTGAAGACGCCGGTGTAGGTGGCCGGGTTGGAGCGCGGGGTGCGGCCGATGGGCGACTGGTCAATCTGGATGACCTTGTCGATCTGCTCGCCGCCGGTGATCTGCTTGTGCGCGCCGGGCTCTTCGCGCGAGCGGTAGAGCTTTTTGGCCAGCGCGCGGTACAGGATGTCGTTGACCAGCGTGGATTTGCCGGAACCGGAAACGCCGGTCACCACGGTGATGACCCCCAGGGGGAAGGCGACATCGAGGTTCTTCAGGTTGTGTTCGCGCGCGCCCAGCACGGCGAGAGCGCCCGTCGGCTGGCGGGGCTGGTGGCGGCTGGCAATGTGCGCCACCCCGGAAACGTAGCGCCCGGTGAGCGATTCCGGGGCCTGCATGATTTCTTCGGGCGTGCCCTGCGCCACCAGGTAGCCGCCGTGGCGGCCGGCGCCGGGACCGAGGTCAATGACGAAGTCGGCGCGGCGGATGGTCTCCTCGTCGTGCTCGACCACCAGGACGGTGTTGCCGAGGTCGCGCAGCTGCTCCAGCGCCGTCAGCAGGCGGCTGTTGTCGCGGTGGTGCAGGCCGATGGAAGGTTCGTCGAGCACGTAGAGCACGCCGCGCAGCTTGGAACCGATCTGCGTGGCCAGCCGGATGCGCTGCCCCTCGCCGCCGCTCAGCGTGGCCGCGCTGCGGTCCAGCGCGATGTAGTTCAGCCCCACCGCGTTCAGGAACTGCAAGCGCTCGCGGATCTCGCGGCACACGCGCCCGGCGATGGCCTCTTCGCGCCCGCTCAGCTTCACGCCGCTGATGGCGGGCAGGGCGCGCGCCAAGGGCAGCGCCGTGAACTCGGCGATTGACCGCCCACCGACCTTCACCGCCAGGCTCTCCGGCCGCAGCCGCTGCCCCTGGCACGCCAGGCAGCGGGTGGCGGACATGTAGTTCAACAGCCACTCGCGATAGCTCTCGCTGGTGCTCTCGTCGCACGCTGCCTTCAGATACGCAATCACGCCGCGGAAGCCGGTGCGGTTCTTGCCGTTGGATTCCGGCCCGTAGAGGAGGAGGTTCTGCGTCTTGACGGGGAGCTGCTCCAGCGGGGTCGCGAGATCGAACTGATAGGCGGCGGCGGCGAGCTGCAGCGTGTGGATGAGGTTTTGCGAGCCGGAGCCCGGCCCCAGGCCGCCCTCGAGCAGGGGCTTCGACCAGTCCACGATGATTTTGGCGGGATCGAAGTCGTAGCGGCTGCCCAGGCCCTGGCACTCGGGGCAGGCGCCGTAGGCGCTGTTGAAGCTGAAGGAGCGCGGCTCCAGCTGCGGCACGTTGATGCCGCAGTCGGGACACGCCAGGCGCGCCGAATACAGGCGCTCTTCGCCCTTCTTGCCTCCGCCGCCGACAAACGACACTCCCACCAGGCCGCTTGCCAGCTTCATCGCCAGCCCCACCGACTGCTCCAGCCGCTTCTCGATGCCGGGCTTGAGCAGGAGGCGGTCAATCACCACTTCGAGGGTGTGGTTCTTGCGCTTGTCGAGCGCGATCTCGTCGTCCAGGCTGCGCAGTTCGCCATCAATGCGCGCGCGGGTGAAGCCGTGCTGCGCCAGCTTCGCCAGCTCCACCTTGAACTCGCCTTTGCGCCCGCGCACGATGGGCGCCAGGATCATGACCCGCTCTTCGTCGGCGCCGCTCCCCGCCGGCCTGCCGCCGGGGTGCGACATCACCCCGGCGACAATCTGCTCCGCCGACTGGCGGGTAATTTCGCGCCCGCAGCGCGGGCAGTGCGGCACCCCGATGGAGCTGTACAGCAGCCGCAGGTAATCGTAGATCTCGGTTATGGTGCCCACGGTGGAGCGCGGGCTGCGGCTGGTGGTTTTCTGCTCGATGGCGATGGCGGGGCTGAGGCCGTCGATGGAATCGACGTCGGGGCGCTCCATCTGGTCGAGAAACTGGCGCGCGTAGGCGGAGAGCGTCTCGACGTAGCGGCGCTGCCCCTCGGCGTAGATGGTGTCGAAGGCCAGCGACGATTTGCCCGACCCGCTCAGGCCGGTGATGACGGTCAGGGTGTTGCGCGGGATCTCAACCGTGATGTTCTTGAGGTTGTGCTGGCGCGCGCCGCGAACCGTGATTTTGGTAATCGCCATGGGTTACTACGAGCGGGTCCACCCTGCGCCCCGTGGCCCCAGGATTGCTTCCCGGAAAGCCGCTCCTACCGCAGGCCACGCCCTTCGGTAATGTGGACGGGGGCACAGAAAAGTTCGACAGTGAGAGAGCGCAATGCTACTCCCGTATCTTATTTGCCAATTGCGCCGAACGTCAACGCGGCGCTAAAGACATGATGCGGCGCCGCGGTCTGGGCGCGCCGCAGGCGGCCACCGGCCAAGGCTGGTGGCTGGTTGGCATCGGACAAGGTGGGACCATGAGGGCTCTGCTGCTTTCGACCGTGTTGCTCGTCACCATTCCTGCGGCCATGGCCTTCGGCGTCGGCCTCGGCTACGCCGTCATTGTCGGCATCCTGAACCTGTTCGGACGCCACCCGCGGCCGCCGCGTTCCCAGCCGACCACCCGCATCCCGGCATTGGCCTCGGCCCAGAGCGCCGGCGACTAATCGGACGGTCATCCTACCGAGACACGAACGCCCGGCCACGGGTGGCCGGGCTCCATTCACCAGCCAGTCTACTTGCGCCGCACCACCCGCAATCCTTCGCCGGCGAGGATCTTCTGCATCTGGTTGCGGGCATGGATCGACCAGGGGCCGCTGCTGTCGAGTTTCACGTAAGCGCGCCAGTGGGCCAGCGCCTTACGGGGCTGCCTGGTCTTCTCGTAGGCCAGGGCCAGGTTGTAATGCGCGTCGGCGTAGGTGGGCGCCAGGGCCACGGCGGCCCGATACGCCTGGATGGCCTCCTGGACCCGCCCGGTTTCATCCAGCACGTTGCCGAGGTCGAAGTAACCGAGGGCGTACCGCGGATCCACTTCCACCGCCTTGCGGTAGTGGCGCTCCGCCTGCGCGTAGTCCTGCCGGTTGTAATACAGCGTGCCCAGGTTGATGTGCGCCGCCGCGTGGCCCGGATCGAGTTCCAGGACGCGGCGATAACACTCGATGGCCTCCAGCTGGCTGTTGGGGTCATCCTCGAGCGTAATTCCCCGGGCGAAGAGTTCGGTCGCCGTCTCGACGGTGGCGATGCGCCGCACCTTGGCCGGCACGACGCCCGCGCGGGTGTCGAAATCCATGATGAACTGCCCCGCCAGCGGTTCGTAGGCAGCCCCCTTATGGCGGAAGGCAATGCGCGTGCCCGAGGTGAAGGTGCCCGCCTCCAGCAGCGGATTCTCCATCCCCGCCACCTGCTGCTGCATCGCCACCAGCGAGGCGCGAATCACCGCAGAGCGCACGCGCTTGGCCCGGAGGTCGCGCACTTTTTTGAGTTGCAGCAGGTCGAAGAAGGAATACCCCTCGGTGGGCGCGATCAACCCGGCCTTCTCCCAACCCGCCAGTTGCTGGACGGTGATGCGGAGGATGCGCAGAACGTCAGTTTTGTGGTAACGCTGCACGATATCGTGTCCGCGAATTCTGCCCGCGGTTGGCGCCCATTATCGCGGCCTCTGATTCCGCCACGCAAGGAGAAAGTCGCTGTCGGATCAGTTACTTGAGGATGCCCCTGTGCAAATGACCGGGCCCCTGTGGATTCCGCCGCCGCGACTTGTCCGCGGCCGGCCCGGGCCGGCGCGAGGCTGGCACGCGACGCCAGGACTTCGGCTTCCATCACTACGCCGCGCGTGGCGCTGCCGCCTTTACGCCGGTTCGCTTCGCATTTAGAATGACAGCGGCTGCTGCAGACGTTCCGCGCATTCGCAGCTCCGCGCTCAACATTCCACACCGAGCCGACGTAGCTCAGTTGGTAGAGCAGTCGATTCGTAATCGACAGGTCATCGGTTCAAGTCCGATCGTCGGCTCCAGCTCTTGCCCGAGGTCCCTCGACTTGGCGTTGCGGCGCTGCGCTTGCGCCGCCGCGCGCTCGGGATTTCGCCGGCGGGCTCCCAGCTGCGCTACGCTCAGCTTCACGCCCGCAACGCGGCTCAAGTTCAAGTCCGATCGTCGGCTCCAGCTTTCCTTCCTGTTGGTGCTTTTCTGCGGCGCTGTGGAAAAGCGCGCGCCCATGCCGCGCGCCGCGCAAACGAAAATGCCGCCCAGGCAACGCAGGCGGCATTTTCTTTTAGGGAGAATAGTTCCAGCGGAGGTGAATCCGTCAGAACTTATGGCGAAATCTTATGGGCCGGGGAAAGGGGTGTCAAGAAATTTTTATTGGGAAAATCACTTATTTATCAATGACTTAGGCGATATCGCCAGACCGCCCGAAAAATGGGCAGTGCGGCCTTTTCGCCGCCTCTTGGGAGCCTAAAGCACATGCCATCAGTAGCTTGCACTAATCCGAGAGGTGCAGGCGGATGATCTCCATGTCGGCGTTGCGGTCGAAGACGCGGTCGGGGAAGAAACGCTTTACCAGCAGCCGCACCCCGCCGAATGCGATGCCCGCAGCCAACGCCAGCAACAGCACCAGGCCGCAGAGCGCGAACGCCGCCACCACGAGATTGGCAACGTTGTTCTTTTTCCCCAGGAAGGTGGGCTCGCTCCAAGTGACGTTGGCGTCGTAGTTCACCGACTCGAGCAGCGAGCGCGCGTCGGCATCGCTGATCGCGCCCGCCGCCACCACCAGCATGGGGCCGGTGCGCCGCACCCGGTGCAGGCCGGTCGCGCCCGCACCGGCGGCGTTCGCCTGCCGGATCGCAGCCTCGAACGCACGCAGGCGTTCGCCGGCGATCTGCGGCGTCGGATACGAGATGACCACCAGGTCGGCGAGGCCGCGGTCGGTGGTGTACTTCCCCAGCACGACCTCCGCCCCGGTGTCGAAGCGCACCAGGTCGGCCGCCACCGGCGATCCTGTCTGCGCCAGCCCGTGCGGCCCCACCACGTACTTGGCGGAGCTCTTCACGTACGCCTGCTTGGGCAAGTAGGTGGGCAGGGAAGGGAGATTGGCGGCCGCGCCGCTGGGGCGGGAGAGCGCATTGGCCAGCTCGCGCAACTCCGCGGCCGACATCGCGGTGAGCTGGTCGAGCCGCGCCTGCACCAGCACGTTGCCCTTGTAAAACAGCACCAACTCGCTGGCCGAAGCGGCCTGGTCGCCGATCTTCTGCACCAGCATCTCCGGCTGCTTGTAAAACGTGAAGGCGCCGTAGGCGCCGCCGGCATCGGCAAAGCGGGCGGCCTTCACCGCGATGGTGCGGCCCTCGCGCGTGTAGGTGGCCTGCTCGGAGTCGGTGTAGCCGTACTCGCGCAGCACCTCGGCGTTGGCCCCGTCCACCTGTGCCGGGTCCTTCCCGGCCTGCGCAGCGGTCTTTTGCCAGCCGCTGAACTGCGCCGGCAGCAGGCCGGCACTGGCGTTCTTTGGCGCCGCGGGGTCGACCAGTTCGACCGCCTGCTGCGCGGCCGCCACCGGCGCGGCAGCCAGCGCCAGCCCGAGCACGGCTACGTAGAGTGGAAAACGCTTCATGAATACCACGGCAAATTCAGCGCCTCGGCGGCAAGCGAGAAAAGGGAACGCCGCCTGCTTATTAGACTACCGCAATGGGGGGAAAAGTTCCGGAAAGCAGCGTCCGGTGCGGGAGATTACTGGTCGGCGGTTTTGGGGACGGCCGCGACCTTCACCCCGCTCAGCCCGCTGACGTAGCGCGCCATGCCGCGGTAGAGCGACTCGGCGATCTTCTGCCGGTATTCGGGCGTCTTGAGGCGGCGCTCGTCGCCCGGGTTGGAGACGAAGGAAATCTCCGCCAGGATGGAGGGCATATTGGCGCCGATGAGCACGATGAACGGCGCCTTCTTCACCCCGCGGTCGCGCATGGCGCTGCTGCGGGTGGAGAGCCCGGCATGCAGCGAGCGCTGCACGTCGGAGGCAAACTCGCGCGATTCCTCAATCTTTTCCTTGAGCGCGATCTTCTTCACCAGGTCCTGCAGCTCGTGGATCGAGGTTTCGCTGACCGCGTTCTCGCGCGCCGCCACTTCCAGCGCGTCGGCATTCGAGGTGAAGTTCAGGTAGTAGGTTTCGACGCCGCGCGCCGCGGCGTCTTGGCTGGAGTTGGCGTGGATCGAGATGAACAGGTCGGCCTGCTCGCGGTTGGCGATGGCGGTACGCGTCTCCAGCGGGATGAAGGTGTCGTCGTCGCGGGTGTACACCACGTCGGCGCCCATGCGGTTCTCCAGCAGCTTGCCGAGCCGCAGCGCCACGTCGAGCACCAGGTCCTTTTCCGCGTAGCCGCTGGGGCCGATGGTGCCGGTATCGTGCCCGCCATGCCCGGCATCCACCACGATGCGTCCAATCTTCAGGCCCAGCGCGCGGATCAGCGAGCGATCGCCGCTCGCCGTGGGCCGCGCCTCATGCGTTGCGGCGTCGCGCGGGCGGCTGTCCTTGCGCGCCACGGCGCCCTTCGGCGAGCTGGTCCTGGTGGCGGACGTCGCGGCCTCGCCTGCCGACGAGTCCCCCGCTACCTTCGTGGCAGCGTCATCGCTGGCGGCCGCTTTCTTCGCCTGAGTGGCAGCGCTGGTTTTGCCGCCGCTGTTCTCGCGTGCGGAAACGGTATTTTGCGCCGCGCTCGACGGGCTGGTCGCTGCCGGTGCGGCTTCGGTGGGTGTCTTCTCCGGCTTGCTGGAAGCGATTCGCTCCACCGCTTCGCCCGGCTTCAGTCGGGCGACGGCTGCCGCCCGCTTTGCCCGGATGTCCACGATCAGCCGGTAGGGGTTGGGCAGGAAGAAGACCGAGTAGTCCACCTGCTCGTCGACCTCGAGCACGACGCGCGTTTCGCCCGGCTGGAACTGGGCCACCCGGATCTTCTTCAGCAGGCCATTCTCGACCTGGAACTCTTTGCCCATCAGCCCCGCGGCCAGCCGCGTGCCGTGCAGGTCGAAGAAGATGCGGTCGGGAGCGGCGACCCGGCCCGCGTCGTACCTGACTTCCGCGTCCACGTCGATGGCGACGCGCGTGTACTCCGCGGTGGACCAGTGCCGCACCCCGGTCACGTGGACGCGGGTGGTGGCATCCTCATCAGCGGGCGCATTGGCCGCGGCCTCGGCCGGGGCGGCTGCCTCCGCCGGTTTTTGCGGCTTGGCCGCCGCGCGCTCCGGCTCGGCCTTCTTCGCCGCCGGCTGTGGCCTGGCCTCCGGCTTCGTCTTTGCGACCTCCGGCTTGCGCTTGCCCTGGCTGGCAATCTCGGCCAGTGCGTCTTTGGCGTCGCTGGCGGAGGGATGCTGCGGGTACCGCCGCAGGAATTCTTCGAAGGTGGCCTTGGCCTTCGCCGGCTCGCCCAGGTCGTCCTGATAAATCTGCCCGATAGCGAGCAGCGCGCCGAAGCGTTGTTTGCTCCCCGGATACTCGCGGCGCAGGAACTCGTACTGCGCGATGGCTTCGCGCAGCAGCTTGGCGTCGTCGAAGCGCTGCCCGGCTTCGGCCATCAGCTCGGCGACCGCCAGCACGCTGACGTCGGCCTTGGAGGAGGTAGGAGCGGTGAAGTAGACCTTGCGGTAGGCCTCGATGAGCTGCAGATATTCCTTGCGGGTGCGGGCGGCGAGCGGGCGGCCGTTCAGCGCCTCGCGCCTGCGTTCCGCCTGCTCGAAGGCGCTGCGCGCCACCTGCTTCTTCGCCCGCACGCTCTTGGCGAAGCCAGGCCCGGCGGCCACTACCATCAACAACCCCAGCGCCGCGATCCGCTGCCACCCTCGGGTTCGCTCTGGTTGGTGCATCAATCCGTGTTACTGATGATCAACACCCCGTTCGGCCCGCGCACCACGCGAATCGGCGCATTCGCCGGCCCCAGCGTCCGGGCCGTCGTCCCCCCGTACAGTTGCGTGATGCGCTGCACGTAGTCGCGCGTCTCGCGGTACGGCGGAATGCCCTTGTTGCGCTCCACCGCTCCGGGGCCCGCGTTGTAGGCGGCCAGCGTCAGCGGCACGTCGCCGTGGTAGCTGTCCAGCAGGCCTTTCAGGTGGCGCACCCCGGCCTCCACGTTCTGCTGCGGATCGTAGGGGTTGGCGACGTTCAATTCGCGCGCGGTGCCGGGCATGAGTTGCATCAGCCCCATCGCGCCTTTCGGGGACATGGCCCGCGGATTGAAGTTCGACTCCACCTTCACCATCGCCCGCACCAGGTTGGGATCGACGTTGTGGCGCGTGGCCGCGTCCTGGATGGCCGCGTCCACTTCGGCCTCGCTGAAGCGCTTGGCCTGGGCCGCCGGAGCGACCGCAGGCGGCGGGGTGTTGCTGCGGAGCCTGGGTACGGCCACGCCGCTCATCCCCAGGAACTGCTGCACCTCGCGCACGGCCGAGCGCGCCGCCCGCATCCCGCTGGCGCCCGGGACCGGCTTCCACCGGCTCTCGGTCTGGCTCCAGTAGACGAGCCGGTAGCGCGGCAGGGCCTGGGCCGCCGACGGAGCCGGCGCTGCCGCCACATCGTTCACGTAGACCCGGCGGCCGTCCTCTTCCACGGCCACAATCGCCTGTCCCCACGCCGGGGCGGCGAGGAGCAGGAGGGCGAACGCGAAGCGCACGGATTGGGAGTGTTTCCGCATCAGCACGACTCGCCCGAACCGCTTGGGAAGCGCGCTACCTGCGCGTCCTCCCCGGGGCACACCAAAGCGCAGCCCCGCGTTCAGGCGGAGAACTAACCAGAGTGGCTCCATTCTACGCGGTTCACGGATAGGGAAACAATCGGAGAATCACCGGAGTACAACGGAAGTACAGGTACCACCGGGCCGGCAAAACCCGCATGCCAGCGGTACACGCCCCGGGAGAAGACCGGCAAAACCGGCCTTGCGCGCCGAGTGGAAGCCGGCGTCTTGCCTTTAGCTGGCGCGGGCGCCCGCCGCCTCGGCAACGGCCTCTTCGCTGACCAGCCAGTCGAGCGCCTCCTCGCGCGTGGGGAAAATCTTCCACTGCCGCGCGGAGAAGATGCTCACCGACTCCAGCGCGCTCTTATTGGCCGGGTTCTCGACCCCGATGAGCGCGGCCCGGCGCACGTGCGGCCGATCGAAGACGGCCGCTTCCTTGATGCGGGCCAACGCGTTGCGCCCGAAGCGGGCGCCGGTGATGTCGGTGAGCGTCAGCACGCTGTTGGGTGGCTGGGAACTGACGATGTCGCGCCGCTCCTGCACCATCTCCAGCATTTCGGCTTCATCCTGGAGATTGGCGTAGTCGAGGAACAAGACTTGCTGGCCGCGATGCTCAATAAAACGCACGCGTTCCATACCCCACCTCCGGCGGTGGCAAAGCATACGCCCGCGCTCCCCGCCCGTAAAGTGGGCGGTGAGCTTTGCACAACAAAGTACTTGACAATGACGCGTACTTGGCCCATAGTGCCTCCATTCCGGAGGAGGTCACCCATGGGGCGACGCATTCTTGCCCTGGTCTTCATCTTCATCTGCACCGCCATTGCCTGGTGCATCCTCGGCGGCACCATCTTCCTGCGCACCTACAGTTCCGACAACGAGCTGAAAGGCAAAGTGACGTCGAACTGGGGTGCGCCGCAGACGCAGACGCCGCCCAGCGTCGACTGGGCCACGGCCGACGTGCGCACCGTCGAGGTGCGGGAGGACGGCAAGCGGACCACCCGCCAGGAGCACTTCGAGCGCCGGACGCCGCTGGCGCTGGAGAGCAGCCGGGTCCAGGCCGACCTGGGCCTCGACTATCGCCAGAAAGGCCTGCTCTGGTACAGCACCTACACGGTCGCGTTTGGCGGGGACTACGTCTTCCGCAGTCCCGCCAGCCGCGTGGGCGCGCTCCACGTCACGCTGAAGCTGCCGGCGGCGCAGGCGCTCTACGACGCGCTGGAAGTCACGGTAAACGGCGCGCCGGTGCCCACCAGGATCGGCGGCGACACCCTCAGCGCCAGCCTGTTCATGCCGGAGGGCGAAACCCTGAAGCTGCACGTCGGGTATCGCTCGCACGGGCTCGACCGCTGGGTGTACAGCTTCGGCAGCGACGTGGCGCAGGTGCGCGACTTCCATCTGCAGGTCAACACCGATTTTCAGGACGTGGATTTCCCCGCCAACACGCTGTCGCCGACCAGCAAGCGCGAAACGGCGCGCGGCTGGCAGCTCGCCTGGGACTACACCAACCTGGTTTCCGGCATGCAGATCGGCGTGGCCATGCCGGAGAAGCTGCAGCCCGGGCCGCTGGCGGGGCGCATCAGCTTCTTCGCGCCGGTGTCGCTGTTCTTCTTCTTTTTCCTGATGTTCATCATCACCACGCTGCGCAATATCGAGCTGCACCCGATGAACTACTTCTTCCTGGCAACGGCGTTCTTCGCCTTCCACCTGCTGCTGGCGTACCTGGTGGACCACATCTCGATCCACTTGGCGTTCCTCATCTGCTCGGCGGTATCGATTTTCCTCGTCGTGACCTATCTGCGGCTGGTGGTAGGGCTGCGTTTTGCGCTGGTGGAAGCCGGTCTGGCGCAGTTCGTCTACCTGGTGCTGTTCTCGTATGCCTTCTTCCTCAAGGGATTCACGGCGCTGGCCGTGACCATCGGCGCGATCATCACGCTGTTCCTGGTGATGCAACTGACGGGCAAAATCCGCTGGGCGGAGAAGTTCGGCGCGCCGCCGGTGGCGGCGCGGCCCGCGGCGTAGAAGCGCTCGTCTTACAAGTCGTGCTTCTTAGGACATCCCGAGGAGCGCAGCGACGAGGGAGCCCTACCTGACCTGAGATGGGGGGTTGCGATAGGGCTCCCTCGCTGCGCTCGGGATGTTCTTAGGGACCTGGGCTGACCTGGCTTTACGATGCCAGCAGCTTCTCGACGACGGCGTACGCCTCGCTGAGTGCGGCATCGAGAGCGCCGGCATCCTTGCCGCCGGCTTCAGCCATGTCCGGGCGGCCGCCGCCGGAGCCGCCCACCTTCTGCGCCACCGGGCCGATGATCTTGCCCGCCTGGAGGCGCGACGTCAGGTCTTTGGTGACGCCGACAATCAGCGCCACGCGGCCGTCTGCGCTCTGCGCCGAGCCCAGCACCACCACCCCGGAGCCGAGCTTGTTGCGCAGGTTGTCTACCAGGTGCGGAGTTGCGGGCGCTCCAGGTTGTCGGCGCGGTGCGCCAGCACTTTGACGCCGTGGATGACGCGGATTTTTTCGTCAATGTTCTGCGCGCCCGCCGCCGCCGACTTCATGCGCGCCTGCTCCAGCTCGCGGCGCAGCCGCTTGATCTCTTCGTCGCGGCCATCCATTTCGCGCTGGAGAGCCGTGGCCAGCGAACCTTCCTGTTCGCCGGGGCGCACCAGGGCGCGCGCCACGTGCTCGAGCGCGTGGTCGGCGCGGAAGTGGCGCAGCGAGCCCTCGCCGGTCACCGCTTCCAGGCGCCGCACCCCGGCCGAAACGCTCTGTTCGCGCAGGATCTTCACCAGCCCGATCTCGCCGGTCGCCGCGGTGTGGGTGCCGCCACACAGCTCGGTCGAAAAGTCGCCGATCTTGATCACCCGGACTTTGTCGCCGTACTTCTCGCCAAAGAGCGCCATCGCCTTGTACTCGTTGATGGCGACGTCGATGGGGACGTCCTCGATAACCTCGACGCGCTGGTTCGCCAGCACCTGCCGGTTGGCCAAGTCCTCGATGTCCTGCAACTGCTCGTCTTCCACCGCGGCAAAGTGCGAGAAATCGAAGCGCAGGTGCTGCGGGTCAACCAGCGAGCCCGCCTGCTTGACGTGCGTCCCCAGCACGTTGCGCAGCGCGGCGTGGACCAGGTGGGTGGCGGTGTGGTTGCGCATCGTCTCACGGCGGACGTCGGCGTTGACGATGGCGGTGACGCGGTCGCCCACCACGAGGTTCTGCCGCGCCGTCACGCGATGCGCGCGCACTCCCTGGACCGGCGCATAGCAGCCGGTGACGTCGGCGACCAGCGTGTTGCGGTCGTCGCTGTAGAGCCAGCCCACGTCGCCGACCTGCCCACCGGCCTCGGCGTAAAAGGGCGTCTCGTCCAGCACGAGCTCGCCCTGCTCGCCGGCCTTTAACACCTGGGTGGACGCGGGCGACTCGCCCGCGTTCTTTAGGATCACCACCACTTCGCAGCCGCTCGCTTCGGTTGTCTTGTAGCCCACGAATTCCGATTGCTCGCGAAAGGACGATGAGTACACATCCACTGTTTCGCCATGCATCTTGCCTGTACCGATGGCGACTGGTTTGTAAAACTCATCCAGAAACTTGGTGTAAGCGGGGCTCGCGGTTTTCTTTGCAGTGCCTTTCCAGGACGCCTGCGCCAGGGCGCGTTGCGCAGCCATCGCGCTCTCGAAATCCTCAATGTTCAAGTCGATTCCAAGGTCGCGGCAGGCGTCTTGGATGAAATCAAGGGGTAGACCGTACGTGTCGTAAAGCCGGAAGGCCTCCTCGCCCAGCAACCAGCCAAATCCGATACGCTGCTTTTCCTTTAACGGATACTCCAGAGCTTCTTCGAGCTTCTGAAGCCCGATCTTCAGCGTGTGGGCGAATCGCGTCTCCTCGCCTTTGACCATCTGCGCGACGCGGTCGGCAGACTCGACCAACTCCGGGTACGCGTCCTTCATCAGGTCGCGCACGGCGTACACCATCTCGTGCAGAAAGGGCTTGTCGTGCCCGAGCAGGCGGCCGTGACGGATGGCACGGCGGATGATCTTGCGCAGCACGTAGCCGCGGCCCTCATTCGACGGCACCACGCCGTCGGCGATGAGGAACGTGGTAGCGCGGGCGTGGTCGACGATGACGCGCAGCGACGCCGCCGAGCGCTTGTGCTCTTCCTCTTCCAGTTCGCGCTTCAGGTCGGTGCCGGTCAGCTCCGCGGCGCGCGCAATCAGCGGCTGAAACAGGTCGGTGTCGTAGTTGGAGACGACGCCTTGCAGCACCGCCGCGGTGCGATCCAGGCCCATGCCGGTGTCCACGCAGGGCTTGGGCAGCGGGTTCAGCGTGCCGCCGGCATCGCGGTCGAACTGCATGAACACCAGGTTCCAGATTTCGACGTAGCGCCCGCAGTCACAGGGAAACTTGCAGTCCGCGTGCCCCAGGTCGCTGGCCGCCGGACCCATGTCGTAGTGGATTTCTGAGCAGGGGCCGCAGGGGCCGGTGTCGCCCATGGCCCAGAAGTTGTCCTTCATCCCCAGCTCGAAGATGCGGTCCGGGGCGACGCCCTGCTCGCGCCAGCAGTCGAAGGCTTCGTCATCGCGCGGCACGCCCTGCTCGCCTTTGAAGATGGTGCAGTAGAGCTTGTCCCTGGGCATCGCGTACCACGCTGGCGCCGTGACCAGCTCCCAGGCGAAGCGAATCGCGTCGCGCTTGAAGTAGTCGCCGAAGCTGAAGTTCCCCAGCATCTCGAAGAAGGTGTGGTGGCGCCGGGTGAAGCCGACGTTCTCCAGGTCGTTGTGCTTGCCGCCGGCGCGGACGCACTTCTGCGAGCTGGCGGCACGCGTGTAGTCGCGTTTTTCCAGCCCCAGGAAGACGTCCTTGAACTGGTTCATGCCGGCGTTGGTGAAGAGCAGCGTGGGATCGTTGGCCGGCGGCACCAGCGACGACGAGGGCACACGCCGGTGCCCCTGCTGCTCGAAGTAGCGCAGGAAGGTTTCGCGGATCTCAGAGCCGGTCATCATGGGGTGAGTATCGGGGTATTTTACGTCATTGGTCATCGGCCGTCGGTCTTCGGCCCGATCGACTCGCGGGCACGGAGGAGTATCATCAGGAAGCTATGCGGAAGATTTGCCTCGCCATGATCGTGTTGCCGCTGGTGCTGGCTGCCGCCGCCCAGCAGCAGCCAAGTGCCGAAAAACCCACCCAGCAGCCGCCGTCGGGCGGGGCCATCGTGCCGGAAATGAGCGCGGAAGAAGCCGGCGGAGGGGCGTGCACGGTGGAGTTCCGCATTACCGACCTGGCCGGCAAGCCGCTCTACAACGCCAAGGTCCAGACCACCATCCGGTATGGCTTCCTCAACAAGCGCAAGCTGGAGCTGGAAGCCGCCAGCAATGCCGACGGCCGGGTGCGCTTCGTCCACCTCCCCAACCAGGTGAAGAATCCTCTCATCTTCATCGTGCGCAACGGCGACGAGCGCGCGCGCTACACCTGGGACCCGGGCAACGATTGCCACACCACCTACACCGTGCCGCTGAAGACGGGAAGCGAACCCAAGTAGCAGGAAGCACTTGGCAGTTAGCACTTAGCATTTGGCCGTTGAGAGCCTGCTAAGTGCTAAGTGCTAGGTGCTAAGTGCTTGCCTACTCCTCTTCCGTCTCCAGCGCGCTGAGCACTTCCTCGTCCACGTTCCACTGGTTCAGCACGCGCAGCGCGACGCGCTTGGAGTAGCCGGCGCGTAGCAGGGTGCGGAAGATGCGGGCCGCGCCCCGATCGTCGGCGGGCTTGCGGATGCGCTTGCGCTGCAGGAAGCCGCGCGCCGCCTGCTCTTCGTCGGTGCCCTCGAAGCCGGCGGCAATGGCCTGGGCGATGACCTCGCCATGCACGCCGCGCGCCTTGAGGTCGCTGATCACGCGCAGCCGCCCGAACTTCTGGTTTTCCTTGCGATAGCTGGTGTAGGCCGCGGCGTACGCGGAATCGTTCAGGTACTTCCGTTCCTTCAGGTGCGCCACCACGCGCTCGATGAGGCGGGGCGCGTCGTCGCCGCCGGCGCGCTGCCGCAGCAGCCGCTTGAGTTCGGCGACCGAACGCATGCGCCGCCCCAGCGCCTTGACCGCGTAGTCGTAGAGCGCCGCTTCGTCGGCGAGCTTGCGGGGGCGCGAACCACGGGGCATGGCGGGAACATCATAACGCCTCGCTTTCTTGAAACATCCCGAGGAGCGCAGCGACGAGGGAGCCCTATCTCACCCGATATGTTTCGGTACGGTAGGGCTCCCTCGCTTCGCTCGGGATGCTTGCAAGGGCCGCTTTTGAAAACATCCCGAGGAGCGCAGCGACGAGGGAGCCCTATCTCCCCCGAGGTACTTGGGTACGGTAGGGCTCCCTCGCTTCGCTCGGGATGTTTGGAGAAGGGCTTATCCGGTAGCCTGGATTTTCACGAACTCCACCACCGCCCGCTCCGCCCAGCGGCCGTCATAGCCATCGGGGAGCGCGAGAAAGCCGCAGTGGCCGCCGTGCGCGCTCTCGACAAAGTGAATGTGGGGATTGCCGGCGAGCTTGGCGCGCGTCTCCGGCAGCACGCGGATGAAGGGATCGTCGGCGGCATGGATCACCAGCGCCGGGACGGCAATGTGCTCCAGGACGCGCGCCGCCGCCGCACGCTGGTAGTAGTCGTCGGCGCCGGTGAAGCCGGAGTACGGGGCGGTGATGTACTCATCAAAGCCGCGGACGCTCCACACCCCGCGCAGCCGTCCGAGATCGTAGCGTCCGGGAAACAGGCGCGCCTTGCGCTCCACGCTGCGCCGCAGGTTGCGCACGAAGTTCAGCTCGTAGGCGCGATTCGCGAGGTCGTGCAGCGCGTCGGCGGAGGGCCCGAGGTCCATCGCCGCCGACACCCCGGCGACGGCAATCAGCTCGCGCGGCGCGGCGTGGTCGCGCCCCAGTTCGCCGGCCAGCTTGAGCACCAGGTTGCCGCCCATGGAAAAGCCGCAGAGCGCTACCCGCGGCAGCTGGTCGTGCTCGACCAGCGTGCGCAGCACCGCGCCGACGTCGGCCGAGAGTCCGCTGTGGTAGAGCGTGGGGCCCAGCTGCTCGCTGCCGCCGCAGTTGCGCATGTTCATGCGCACCACGTTGAAACCCGCGTCCCAGGCCTTGTTGGCCGTGCCCAGGATGTATTGCGATTCAGTCGAGCCTTCCAGGCCGTGGACCAGGACCAGCGTGGTCGCGCGCTGCCGTTCCGCCTGCCAGTTGCACTGGCAGAGCACCTGCACCTCCGGGGCGACGCGGAACAATCGCGGTTCGGAAGCCGGCATGCGGTTCGGGCGTGTCAGCAGCCAGCCAAAGATGGTCTGGGCGTGCGGGTTGCGCATGCCGCGGCGAGGGACGAATTCATTGGGCCATTGTGTCATTGGGCGATTGCGTCATTGATGAAACTGCCAGATCAGGGGCCGGTTTTTCAATCACTCAATGACCCGATGACCCAATGACTCAAGGTTCATGCCGACCAGGGCCGCGGCTTCCTATCCCAGCGATGCTGCTTCAATTCCCGAAGCAGCTCCGGCGGGAGCGGCCCGCGGCCGCTGCAAGCCAGGTTGTTCCGCACGTGCTCCGCGCGGCGCATCCCGATGATGGTGGTGCTGACGTCCGGGTGCGAGAGGATGAAGCGAAGCGCCATCTCCGGCAGCGTCATGCCCTCCGGCAGAAGCGCTTGCAGCTTCTCGACGCGGTCCATGGTGGCGGCGAGATTTTCCGGGTTGAAGTAGATGGTGCGCCAGTCGCCGGCGGGGAACTCGGTCGTGCGCGTGAGCTTTCCGCCCAGGCTGCCTTCGTCGAGCGGCACGCGCGCGATCACCCCCACGTTCAGCTCGCGGCAGGCGGGGAAGAGTTCGTCCTCCGGCGCCTGGTCGAAGAGGTTGTAGATCACCTGCACCACGTCCACCAGCCCGGTGCGCAGCGCGCGCAGGCCATTCCACGGCTCCCAGCGATTCAGGCTGATGCCGAAGCTGCGGCAGAGGCCGCGCTGCTTGAGTTGCTCGACCGTCGCGCGGAATTCGGGTTCGTCGGCCCACGAATCGTCCCACACGTGAAATTGCAGCAGGTCAATGGTGGCGACGCCGAGCGTTTGCCGGATGCGTTCGGCGTACTCGAGCACGTGCGCCGCCGGGAAGACGTCGCCGTACTTGTACGCGGCGGTGGCGGGCCACTGGCGGTTTTTGGGCGGCACCTTTGACGCCGCGTACAGGCGCCCGGCATGGCGTTGCAGGAGTTCGCCCAGGAAGGCGTCGCTCTTGCCGTCGCCGTAGGCCCAGGCGGTGTCGAAGAAGTTGCAGCCGAGCGAGGCGGCGAGCTGCAGCGCGGCGAGCGATGCGGCGTCGTCGGAGTCCGACCAGTTGCTCATGCCCCACAGCCCGTGGCCGATCTCGCTGACGTCGAAGCCGGTGCGACCGAGCGTGCGATAGTTCATGCTGAGCGCCTTCCGCTCTCCGTCCTCCGCTTTCTCCCCTGAGACAGCGGAGGGCGGACGGCGGACAGCGCTTTTGTTTTAGAATCGTAGGCGGTCACTGCCACCACCATGCCTATCTTCGAATACGTCTGCTCCGACTGCGCGCGCAAGTTCGAGGCGCTGGTGTACGGCCAGCAGCAGCCTGAGTGTCCCGGCTGCCAGGGCACGCGCCTGGAACAGCAACTCTCGGTTTTCGCCGCGCACTCGGCCTCCGGCAAGCCGGCGGCACGGGCGGGCGGCCCGTGCGGCTCCTGCGGCGACCCGCGAGGCCCCGGTGCCTGCGCGCTGGATTAACCCGCTGCCACTTCGTGTCCTTCGTGTGGCTCTTCCAAGCTCAGTACAGCCGGAAGTTCACCTCGATGGTGACCTGCACGGGGACGGGGCGCCCGTCCCTCGTCGCGGGCTCGAAGCGCCAAGTCCGCACGGCATCGACCGCTTTCTGGTCGAGCGACGGCTCCAGGCTGCGCTGCACCTTCACGTCGTGCACCAATCCGTCGGCGCCAATTACCACGAAGAGAAGCACGGTGCCGGCGATTTTGGCCTCGCGCGCCGCTTCGGTGTATTGCGGATCAGGGGCGTAGAGCTGGCGCGGCGGCATCACGCCATTGCCGACGCGGTAAACAGGTCCCAACGCGGGGTCGCCAATCGCACCCGGCGGCACCTGACCACCGGGTGCCACGCCCACGGTATTCGGCACAACGGTCAGCATTCGTTCTGGATTCGCGGCGGCCGCCCCCGGGGCGGAGCGTTCCAGCAGTTGCTGCAGGTAGCCCTGCCAGATGGCGGGCAGGGAATGGGTGCCGTGGCCGCGGGTCTGCTCGGTGATCGGCAGGACGACAGCGCTGCCGCGGGGCACGCGCTTGATTTCGCGTTCCAGGATGCCGAGTTCCGGCGGATTGACGAAATCGTCGGCCGAGTTCACCGCCATGACCTGCGTCTTGATCGAATCGAGCTTCGGCTGCGGGTTGTAATTTCGCGAGGCGTCGAACTGGTAGAGCATGTCGTTGGCCTCGGCACGCGCGACCTGCGTGCTGAGCCGCTGCTCGACGAGCTGGTCCGCCGCATCCCGTGTCGGCGCCAGGCGTTGCAGCACCAGCGGCGCGCCGGTAGCGAAGCTCTCGATCGCCAACGCCGCGCGCAGCCCCTGCTTCGGCTCCTCGGTGTAATCGCCGTGGTTCCACGCCGGGTCCTGGCGGATGGCATCCATGAGCATCTTCCGCCACATGCGGTTGCGCCCCGCGATCTCGACCGGCAGGCAGGCCAGCGGCATGGCGGCGTCCATGAAATCCGGGTAGGTCTCGGCCCAGACCCACGCGTGCATGCAGCCCATGGAAGTGCCCATGACGAGGCGCAGGTGGCTGACCTGGAGGGCGTCGGTGAGCAGCGCGTGCTGGAGCGCGACCATGTCGGCGTAGTCGTAGCGCGGGAACTTCATGCGCCGCCCGTCGCTCGGCTTCGACGAGCGGCCGTGGCCCACGTTGTCGGGCAGGATGATGAAGTATTTCGTTGCGTCCAGCAGTTGTCCCGCGCCGAACAGCACGCCGGCGAAGGTCGCGTTCAGGAAGCCGCGGCCCGAGCCGCCGGTGCCGTGCAGCACCAGCACGGCGTTGGTGACGCGCCCGCTGGCGTCGCGCTGTGCCTGCCCGAGCGTGGTGTAGTGCAGCCGGACGTCGAGCTGCTCGCCGGTCTGGAAGCGGAAGCCGCGCACCACGTAATCGTTTTCCGCCGGCGTGGGATAATCCGCGGCGAGCGCGGCGATCGAGATGAGCAGGAGCAGGGCGAGACGTTTCACGGCGGGCCCTCCGCATGCGCGCCGCACATTCTCGCATGGATCATGCATAACCATTGCTCCCCGCTTCGCTTGCGGCAATAATGGCAGGCTCTACTGGGTACCATAGGCTCAGAATGAAATCTCAATCGGGAGGCGGATGATGACTCGCACCGAGCGTTTGTCGATGACATCGAGGGTTTGCTATTACCTTGGCTGGATTGCAGCCGTCGCTGCGGCAGCCGTCCACGTCGGGAGTCTGGAGAACTGGTTGCTGGCGGTAGCTCGCTTCAGGGGCAGGAATCTGTTGGAGACCAGCCTGCTGTTCTTCCTCATCTGTCTCGCCTCCGAGGTCAGGGCCATCGGCGCCAAGTCGCACAGCTGAGGCCCGGGCGGAACCCAGGCCAAGCCAGCCGGTCGGAGTCTGCTGGGGCGGGCGGTGGGATTCGAACCCACGACAGCCGGAGCCACAGTCCGGTGTTCTACCGCTGAACTACGCCCGCCATGTTGGAGGGAAGAGCGAGGGATGCACTCGCACCACGCGGCGCGCGGCATGCGCCGCAGCCATTCATTATAGCAACGGGAGAACGCGGTTGTCGCGGCGGCGCGGGCCGCGCCAACGGCACAGCCACCTTGCGCACGGCGGGACTAAAAAAAGCGTGCGACCGAGGAGGGGCAGAACTGGAACCGGTCGCACGCCAGGTCCTCAGTGCAGGGGCTGCACTGAAGCAGCAAAATCCTTCACGCCGGGGGCGCCGCGCCCGGAGGGAAAAGCGAAGCCCGGCCGCGGGCGGCCGGGCTTCGCCTGCATGGCTTATGCCGCGCTGGGGCGGCCCATGCCGACGTAGCGGAAGCCCATGGTTCTGAGCCGCAGCCCGTCCAGCAGGTTCTTGGTGTCCACGATGACCGGCTGCCGCAGTTCGCGGCGGATGCGGTCAAAGTCGAGGGCGCGGAACTCGGGCCAGCCGGTGCCGACGACCAGCGCGTCGGCGCCCAGGGCCGCGGCATACGGCGTCTCGCAGCAGCGGACGCCGGCATCCAGGTGGTGCCGCGCCTCGTCGAGCGCCACCGGATCGTAGGCGCGCACTCGGGCGCCCGCCGAGGCCAGCTTGTGCGCGATCCCCAGCGACGCCGAGCCCGCCACCGAACTGGTATGCGGCTTGAAGGCCAGCCCCAGGATCCCGACCTCTTTGCCCGCCAGCGAGTGCACCATCGCGGCCACCTTGGCCACCACGGTGTCGCAGAGCGTGCGGTTCACCTCCCGCGCCGCGGTGAGGATGCGCAGGTCGACGCCCGAGCCCTGCGCCAGCTCCGCCAGCGACTCCATCTCGCGCTCCACAAACGCGCCCCCCATGGTGGAACCCGGTTGCAGGCAGCGCGGCGAGATCTTCTTGTCGAGGCCCAGCGCCAGCCCCAGGTCCACCGCATCGGCGCCCACCCGCTCGCACAGCGTGGCAATTTCGTTGATGAACGAAATCTTGGTGGCCACGAACGCGGTCGAGGACTGCCGCACCAGTTCCGCCGTCTCATGGCTGGTCACGATCACGGGGACGCCGCGCATCACCAGCGAGCGGTAAATCTGCTTCAGCATCAGGATCGGTTCCGGCGAGTTGGTGCCGAACACGATGCGGTCCGGCCAGTTGAAGTCTTCCACCGCACAGCCGTCGGTCAGGAACAGCGGTTGCGAGACCACGGCGCGCGGGTGTCCTATCGCCGCCAGCCGCGCCTCGATGCGGGTGGCTGTCCCCACCGGCACCGGCGTCATGATCACCAGCACCGTGGACTTCGCCGTGAGCGGCGCGAGCTTCGCGACGGCGTCTTCGAGGCGCAGGTCCAGGTCCTGGGCGATGAAGATGATGTTCGCGCGGCCGGCGAACGATTCCAGGTCGGTGGAATACACCAGGCGCCCGCTGCGTACGTTGCGGCGAATCACATCACTGAGGTTACGTTCGTAGAACGCGGCTTTGCCTTCGGCGAGCGCCATGATGCGCGCTGTTTCCTGGTCAAAGCAGGTAACGGGGGTTCCGAAGTCGGCCAGGCAGGCTGAGACCACCGTGCCCAGGTAACCCGAGCCGTAAACACCAAGATGCATAAAACCTCCAGAGCAACCGTAGCAACCTTAAGTTGTAGCTCGGGGGCGGGCACCGCACAAGATGTGGAAGGGGCATGTACGACGGAGTGGGCTTGTCCTTTAGTTTCGAGTGGCGCAGTGCGAGCGGCGAGTGGCGACGCCGGCAACCTCACGCCGCCAGGCAGGCAGGCCCGGCCGCGGGCGGGCGGGGCCGGCACGGTCGGGGGCAGATGGAACGGGCGCCGCTATTCCTAGCGCTCGGTGCGTTAGCCGGAAGCGCGTCCCGCGTAGAATCCGGCGTTTTCGGCGATGAACTGCTGCTTGTCGGCCGGGACCTCTTCGGCCGGGAAGATGGAGTTGGTGGGGCACACCGGAACGCAGGCGCCGCAGTCGATGCATCCCTCCGGATCGACGTACATCTGGTTCACGTTGGCGAACTCGGGCTCACTCTTGGTGGGATGAATGCAGTCGGTCGGGCACGCTTCCACGCACAACTCGTCCTTGCTGCAACCTTCGACGATAACGAAAGCCATGAAGCCTCTCCCGCGCCCGCGGGTTCGTGTTCCCCGGGGCGTATGCCTTGAACCTAGCGGGAGTGTGGCCCGCTCTCGGTGACGAGCGTCACGGGCGCGTGTGCTGCCGGCGCTGGGTCCCGCCGGGGCTGCCCGCCGGTGTTAGAATCGCGGGTTCTCCAACGCTCATTCTCCTCCCGAAGGAATACTGCCATGCCGGAAGCACTCGCCCAGCAACGCGCGCCCGCTCCGCTGGTGGCACTCAGCGAAGACGAAGTCCTGTTCCGCGATACCGTCCACCATTTCGCCGAGGAACGCATCCGCCCGCACGTGCGCGAGATGGACGAGAAAGGGGTCTTCGACCACGACCTGCTGGCCCAGTTCTTCCAGCTGGGTCTGATGGGCATCGAGATCCCGGAAACGTTCGGCGGCGGGGGCGGCACCTTCTTCGAGGCATGTCTCGCGGTGGAGGAGATGTCGGCGCGTGGATGCCTCCGCCGGCGTCATCGTCGACGTGCAGAACACGCTGGTCAACAACGCGCTGCTGCGCTGGGCCACGGACGAGCAGAAGCAGCGCTACCTGCCGCGCATGGCCAGCGAGTGGGTCGGGGCGTACGCGCTCAGCGAGGCGGCCTCCGGTTCCGACGCCTTCGCGCTGCAATGCCGCGCCGAACTTCGCGGCCAGGAGTACCTCCTGAACGGCCGCAAGCTGTGGATCACCAACGCCAAGGAAGCCGCCCTGTTCGTGATCTTCGCCACCCTCGATCCCGCCGCCGGCTACAAGGGCATCACCGCGTTTCTCGTCGAGCGAGGATGCTCCCGGCTTCACCGTCGGCAGGAAGGAAGACAAGCTCGGCATCCGCGCCTCCTCCACCTGCGAATTGATCCTGGAAGACTGCCGCGTGCCCCGCGCCAACGTGCTGGGCGAGCCCGGCAAGGGCTACAAGATCGCCATCGAGACCCTGAACGAAGGCCGCATCGGCATCGGCGCCCAGATGGTCGGGGTGGCGCGCGGGCGCTTGGGAATGCGCCGTCAAGTACGCCCAGGAGCGCACCCAGTTCGGCAAGCCCATTGCCGACTTCCAGGGCGTCCAGTTCGAGTTGGCCCAGATGGCGACCGAGATCGAGGCCGCCCGCATGCTGGTCTACAACGCCGCCCGCATGAAAGATGCCGGCATGAAATTCGTCAAGGAAGCCGCCATGGCCAAGCTCTTCTGCTCCCAGGTCGCCGAGCGCGTCACCTCGCTGGCCATCGAGGTTTACGGCGGCTACGGCTTCACCAAGGACTACCCGGTCGAAAAATACTGGCGCGATTCCAAGATCGGCAAGATCTACGAGGGCACCAGCAACATGCAGTTGGCTACCATCGCCAAGCTGCTGCTGGGAGGCCGCTGAGCGCCACCTGCGCGGAGCGTCGCTGAGAGAGAGCCAGACGACGGCCGGGGCATGGCGGGCCCGGCACGACTCGAACGTGCGACCCTCTGCTTAGAAGGAAAGCCCGCACGGCAAATCAACAACATAGACCGAATGCGACGCGCAGCGACGAATTGCGCTCAAGTGCGCAATTTCAGCAGCTTGCGAGCGGTCGCGTAGCAACCGGTCACAGCCGGTCGGGTTTGGTGGTGGGCACAAATTCGGGCACAATTCCCGCCGCGATCTCCCGCCTGCATTGTCTTAGAGGGTGGCCGGGGGGGGGCGTTACAAGGGCTTGGCCCCGCGCGGATTTTTTTTGAAATTTCAAAACGCCTGCGGCCCGCCCACGTTTGCTTGTCACCCCGCGTAAGGGCGAATAGAAAGCGCACACTGGTGAGAAGGGGATTTATCGGCAAGCATGCTACCGCCGAAGTGGCGCGGACGCCCGCGCGTCGCGCGGCGATACCCTTCGGTACCCCACACGAGCAAATTTTGCTGTGTGGGAGCGCCAACGACCAACGACCGTTTTACGGATGTCCGCTCCCCACCGGCACCGCTTACGAATTGGCCGGCACTGCTGAAGACTAACCCGTGAAGCCCGCCTGGTGGCGGGCTTCACGAGTTGCGCGGCAGTACGGTGGACGCACGTCGCCCTAAGCGGACAGACGTGGACCAGCAGCTAGTTTGATCCGCCGGCGGAGGCGGTCTTGCCGGTCAGCTCGTCGGCGAGGCCGGGGGCCTTGTAGATCTTGCGCAAGGCTTCCAGGATGCCGCGGCTGTCGGTGATGACGGTGCGTCCGACGGTGTCGTCGAAGAAGAAGTTCCACGGCAGCGACTGGATGTTGCCGTCGAACAGGATGCCGACGATTTCACCCTTGGTGTTGACGGTGGGGCTGCCGGAATTGCCGCCGATGCTGTCGGCGGTGTTCACGGTGTCGAGCGGAACGCTGAGGTCGAGCGCCGACTTGGCCTTCAGCCAGCTCTCGGGCAGCTGGTACGGCGGCTGGTTGTGGTGCTCGGCGGCGTGCTCGAAGGCGCCGGCAAACGTGGTGTGCCACGGAATCTTCTTGCCGTCGAGCGTGTAGCTCTTCACCACGCCGTAGTTGAGGCGCAGCGTGCCGGTGGCGTCGGGCGCCTGGCTGGCGCCGTATTTCGCGAAGCGGATCTTGACGATGGCGGAGCTGTTGCGCCGCACCACGGCGTCCACCTCGTCTTCCATGCGCTTGCGGATGGCGCGCGCCTCAGGATCGATCGCCTTCATCGCCACGATCAGCGGGTCGGTGCTGGCGTCGATCGCGGCCTTGCCGCCGGTGAAGAGCTGTTTGCGCACCGCCGGGTCGTCGAGCTGGCTGCCTTCGATCATCTGCCGGGCGGCTTCGGCGGGCTGCCGGCCGCTGAGGAGCTTCTGGACGACCGGGTCATTCGCCCCCAGCGCGTCGCGCATCTCCGTCAAGCCATCGCTGAGGTTGGCCAGTTCCAGCGCCCTGAACACCGGTGCGGGATTCGCGATCCGCTGCTCCATCGACGCGAGTGCCGCGTCCTGGAAGCCGCGCAGGCGCTGCTCGTTGGGCTTGAGCCGCTCGTCGGCGGCGCGCACCAGCGTGCGCGCGTTCTGCGCCATCGTGCCGCGCAGGCCCAGCGTGCCTTCGATGTAGCTGTTGGCGACGAAGAGCTCGCGATGGATGTTTTCGGTGCGCTCAATCTCGGCCCAGGGATCGCCGTACTGCTGCGTGAGCTTGGGATCGGCAGCAACGAACGCGCGGAGTTGCTTCTCCTCGGCCGCTTTGCCGGCCATCAGCTTCTGGTTGAGCAGGCCCGACTGATACCCGGTGGTCGCCTTGAAGGAATTCTGCAGGCCGAACAACTCGCGCTCCGCGATGCGCGTGTTCGTCTCCGACTCCGCACTGAATTTCTTCAGCACGCCGATGCGGTGCGCCATGCTCTTCAGGGTGAACGGGTACTGCACGTCGCGGCGGAACTCCAGTTCCGTCATCGTCAGCAAGCGCCCCGTCGAGCCCGGGTGCCCGGAGGCGAAGATGAGGTCGCCTTCCTTGACGCCCGTGGTGGACCACTTGAGGTAGTGATCGGCGTGGATGGGCTTATCGTTTTCGTAGATGCGGAAGAAGGTGATGTCGAGGTCGTAGCGCGGATAGGTGAAATTATCGGGATCGCCGCCGAAGAACGCGGCGTCATACTCCGGCGCAAACACCAGCCGCACGTCGTGGTACTGCTGGTAGCGGTAGAGGTGATACATCGCGCCCGCGTACAACGTAACGATGTCGCAGCGCGCGCCGCTGGCCGAGCACTCCTTCTCGATCCGCGCCATGATGGCGCGTTGCGCCGCGGCCGCCTGTGCCGGCGTCATGTCGGGCTTCGCCGCCGCCTGCACGGGCTCGGTGACGTCCTTGATCTCCTGGAGCACGGCGATCTCCAGCCCGGGACACCTGGCTTCGGCAGCGCGCGTTGCCGCGTAGAAGCCGAGCTTCATGTAGTCCTTCTGCGGGGTGGAGATGTTGTGGATACAGCCGGCGCCCACGTGGTGATTGGTGAAGACCAGCCCGTCGGGCGAGACAAACGATGCCGACGCGCCCATGCGCACCGACGACAGCCGCAGGTGGTCGAGAAATTCCTGCGTCACTTCGAACCCGTACTTGGCCTTCACCCGGTCCTTGGGGAAGGCGTTGTAGAGCCACATGCCTTCGTCGGCGAGGGCGGCGCCACACAGCAAAACAGCGACAAGGGACAGTGCAAACAGACGTTTCATCCGGAGTTCCTCTCTCTCAGTGGCGAACGGATTGGCAGTGAAAGGAAGCGCCAAACGCAACCGCGCTTGCGGTGATGCGGGACACCGGGATTGGTGACGACGTTCCGGAGTGACAGAACCGGGGCTCAAGCCGCTCGATGCAATCGCTCAGAAGGAGGTCCTGAAGCACATCGTTGTTGATAACAGCCCTTGGCGTAAGTAACCGCCTCGCATGTTGGCGCTGGTTTTTCGCTGGGCGGGCACAAATCTGGGCACAGCCAAGCAAAGGCGCTTCCCGAACTTCAGGGCGAAGCGCCGCAATCGCAAGAAGAACGAGATAACTGGCGGGCCCGGCACGACTCGAACGTGCGACCCTCTGCTTAGAAGGCAGATGCTCTATCCACCTGAGCTACGGGCCCTGTCTGTTTTGCTCCATTATGCGCGAGGTCCTTCGCTGGCGCTCAGGATTTCGGCAGCGGGCTCCTGCTCCGCTGCGCGTCGCTCACGCCCGCTAACCGCCTCAACTTAGAAGGCAGATGCTCTATCCACCTGAGCTACGGGCCCGGTCTGTTTTGCTCCATTATGCGCGAGGTCCTTCGCTGGCGCTCAGGATTTCGGCAGCGGGCTCCTGCTCCGCTGCGCGTCGCTCACGCCCGCTAACCGCCTCAACTTAGAAGGCAGATGCTCGATCCACCTGAGCTACGGGCCCTGCTTCCATTCTATCCAACCGCAGCGCTCTCGCCGTTAACGCCGCGAATGCCGCGTGCCGTCAGCTGGCGGCGCGCCGCGCGAAGATCTGCGCCATCGCGTTCTGCACCAGGCGCAGCGCGATGCCCCCGCGTTGCCGCGCCTGCTCTTCTTCCTCGCCATACCCGGTGACGTACAGCGTCAGACAGTAGCCAGCGCGCGAGGCGCCGGGCGCCACCGGGTCGTGGAAGTAGCAGCGCCGCAGCACCAGCTCGGCGGCGCAGGGAAGTTCCGGCGCCCGCGCCAGCAGTTCGCACAGCGCCCGCCCAAACTGCTCGTGGTGGGCCTGCGACGCTTGCAGCGCCGGTTCCTGGAACACCACGTCCACGTAGGCCACGAACTTCAGCGGCGCCCCGAAGAGCAGCTCCTCTTCCGCCAGCTCGCTGGTGCTCCACGCGTCGCACTTCACGCTGCCCAGCGGCGACGAGCGCGCGTTCAGCGCCAGCAGAAACTCGCGCAGCGGCGGATACGCTCGTACTTCCTCGATTTCGGGAATGCGCTGCGGTTCCGTGCGCAGATCGATGAACTGCCGCGACCCGTCGGCCGACACCCACGGCAGCTCCAGCGCCGGGGCCTCCGCGCCCATTTCGACGGTGAACTCGGCCAGCATGCCGCCCCATGATAATGCACGGCGTTACGCGGGTTGCTCTGGTGAATCGGAAGTAAAATACCAAAAACTGGAAGTTGCTGCGCCGGCTTTCTACCGATTTTAATAGACTGGTCGCCGCGAACGAATTAGGCCTTTATTATTCAGTACTTTACATCATGCTTCGTCCGGTTCTCGGCGTGCACATAGATTGCTTGGAAATCCAGTACCAGAACCTTGCCCGCTATATGTCTCGGCTCTGTTTTTTGGCAGTCTGATCGCTGATTTCGTGGGCTTCCAGTGCGAGTTCGATTTTGTCTTCCCCCAGCACGACCGGGGGAAGGCGGCGGGTCAGGAAGTAATCGTAAGTGCGACTTCAAAGGAGGGTGCATTGAGTAACGAGTTCACAAAGAAATTCACTCGCTACCTGCTCCTCGGGACCGTGGTCTTCAGCCTGCTCGTTTCCGGCGCGATAGCGCAGGAAACGAACGCCGGCCTCGAAGGTCACGTAAAGGACCCGGCGGGAGCAATGATTGCTAATGCCACCGTAGAAGCGACCGGCACGTCGCTGCTCGGTAGCCAGAAGACCACCACCGACAGCTCGGGCTATTTCCGTTTCTCCTCGCTTCCCGCGGGCGTGTACACCCTGACCGTAAGCGCGCAGGGCTTCCGTACCGCCAAGCAGGAAGGGATCGCGCTCAGCGCCGGCCGCCTGCCCACGATTGACATCGCTCTGCAGGTGGGCACGGTGCAGGAGACGGTCGAGGTCACCAGCGCGGCGCCCATGGTGGACGTCACGCAGTCGAAGGTGGCGGTCACCGTGGAGCACGACCAACTCATGGCCATGCCCAAGGGCCGGTCGTTCCAGTCGGTCATCCCGTTCGCTCCCGGCGCCCGCATGGAGCCCTTGCAGGGCGCCGCAGCTGGCGGCCGTACCAACGGCTTCCAGGTGGACGGCGCCAGCGACTCGGAAAACGTCTACGCCATTGACGGCGTCAACATCACCAACATCCAGAACGGCGGCGTCGGCAAGGACTTCCAGACCGACTTCATCCAGGAAGTGCAGATCAAGTCGTCCAGCTTCGAAGCCGAATTCGGCGGCGCGATGGGCGGCTACGTGAACGCCATTCCCAAGCGCGGTTCCAATGCCTGGCACGGCGGCTTCCTCACCTACTTCCAGAGCTCGGCCCTGGACGCCAACGATGCCTGTTCCAGCGGCTTTACCTCCGCCATCGGCGGCAGCGCAGTGTGCGGCCTGCGCCTAAACCCGTCGCTGACCCAGCTCAACACCACCACCCGTCTGGATGGTACCCCCGAATACTTCGTGCCCAAGAAGGACAACCGCCACATCATCGAGCCCGGGTACGAAATCGGCGGCCCCATCTTCAAGGACAGGCTGTGGCTCTACAGCAGCTATATTCCGAGAATCGACACCACGCGGCGCACCACTGTTTTTACCGGCGCCAACCCCGGGCCGCGCACGTTGACCAACTCCAGCATCACGCACAACGCCTACAACCGGCTGGACTACGGCCCGTTCAACGCGTTGCGCCTGTTCGCCAGTTGGAACTACTCCTACAACCGCACCACCGGCGCCCTGGGTGGTCTGGAGAGTCCGTATGGCCAGGTCAACACCGGCCGTACTACCGACCCCAACACGCTGCGCGCGGATTCCGGCTCGGTTAACCCTAACGCCGTTTTTGGCTTTGGTGGTGACTGGACCCCGACCAGCAAGTTGGTGGTCAGCTCCCGCTACGGCTACTTCTTCAACAACGGCGAAACCCGCGGTGCGCCGACGGGCATCCGCTACCTCTACGACACCACCGTCAACGCTGCCAGCCGCGACCTGACCGGGGCCGCCTTCCCGGCCTCGACCATTAACAATGCGGGGTTTGCGAACATTCCCAGCAACTTCGCTACCCTGTTCAACCCCTACCGGCGCAAGCAGTGGAGCGCTGACGCCTCGTACTTTGTTGGCCATGCCTGGGGCACCCACACTCTCAAAACTGGGTACTCCTGGTCGAGCCAGCGGAACGACGTCAGCCTTACCGCCAATCCCGCCCAGGTGAACATCGATTGGGGCATCGCGTATTCCCCGGTCACCAGCACCACGGCCTGCGACGCGATCAAAGCCGCCAATGTCGCCGCCGGCATGCCTAGTGTCTGCCAGGGGCGCTATGGCTACTTCTTCACCGGCAGCACCCAAACCTCCAACTCCGGCTTCAGCGCCCAGACCGCCCAGGCCTACTACTTCCAGGATGCCTGGACTGTGGGCCATGGCCTGACGCTGAACCTGGGTATCCGCTTCGACGAAGAGACGCAGCCGCCGTACGATCCGATCCGTTTCCCCTCGGTTCACTTCGGCTGGAGCGACAAAATTGCTCCGCGCCTCGGCGCTGCCTACGACCTGCTTCATAATGGCAAAGTGAAGATCTATGCCAGCTATGGCAAGTTCTATGACATTATGAAGATGGGTCTGGCGCGCGGCTCCTTCGGGTCCGACTACTGGCATGAGTGCGTCTATGCCTTGGACGATCCTACCTTCACCAACATCACCCCGACCGGCGGCGCCGCCGCTCCGGCCGGCTGCCCGCCCTCCGGTCCCGCTCCGGGCGTGACCGTTGGCCGCTTCATCGAAAACGTGGACTACCGCGCTACCAAGACGGACCCGCGTGACCCGGCCATTCAGCCCAACATGAAGCCCCTGTCACAGCATGAGTTTGTGACCGGTGTGGATTGGGCCATCACTCCCAACTGGGGCCTGGAAACCCGGTACTCGCGCAAGCGCCTCGACAACGTGATCGAGGACATGTCGATTACCGACAACCTGGGCTTCTACATTGGCAACCCGGGCAGCAGCTTTGCCGACCTGCTGCATCGCCCGCTGGTCATCCCCAACGCGGCTGGCGTCAACTACCTGACCACGGTGCCGTTCTGCGCCGAGTGCCCCGGGGTGGTAGGGCCCATCCGCAACTACGACGGGGTGCAGTTCCGCCTCACCCGCCGTGGCGGCAGCAAGTGGTACGGCTCCGCCTCCTACACTTACAGCAAGCTGCGGGGCAACTACCCCGGCTTGACCAACACCGATCCCACGGACGGTGGCGGTGGCCGCCACTCGCCCAATAACAGCCGTCTCTTCGACCTGCCCAACATGACCTATCTCGCCAACGGCAAGATCGATAGCGGCCCGCTGTCTACGGATCGCCCGAACACCGTTAACGCTTACGGCTACTACCGGCTGCACTGGCTGGGCATGGACACCATGATCGGCGCTATCCAGTCGGCCTTCCAGGGCTCTCCCATCAACACCTGCTTGCCGGTCGTCGGCACTTCGTCGGCCTGCCAGTGGGCTAATGGACGCGGCGAATTCCTCCAGCTCAGCCGCGCCGCCACCGGCGATATCAACGTGACTGGGGTGAAGAGTAATGACCGCACCCCTGCGTTCTTCCAGACCGACCTCGTGCTCTCGCATGAAATCAAGGTCAGCAAGACGCACGAGAACTATCGCCTGGTGTTCGAGGTCAATGGCTACAACATGCTCAACCAGCACAGCGCGGTCGGGTACTACGAGTTTGCCATCCCGACCCAACTGATCAGCCCGTCGCGGGCCTCCCGCTTCTCCGGCGACCCGAACGTGGATTGGAACAAGGTCATGACCGCCTTCAACATCCAGGATGCGCTCAACGCCACGGGCGCATTCACCGGTGTTCAGACCAAGCTCACGCTGGCTAGCCGCTACGGCATGCCGCAGATCTTCCAGACTGCGCGGCAGTTCCGCCTGGCAGCGCGCTTCACCTTCTGACCATTGCAGTGTGAACCTCGCGGGGCCGGGCAACCGGCCCCGCTTTTTTGCTCGCGGACATCGGCAGCGCCGGCCTCCGGCCGGCATGCCGGCGCGACGCCGGCATGCCGCAACCCGCTTTTTGATAGGCTGGAGGGAGCCGGACGGTCCATGAAGTCTCTCGTTGCTGTCGTCGTTCTCCTGGTGCTGAGCGCGTTCGCCGCCGCCCAGCAGTCGGTCCCCATGAAAATCATCCTCACCCAGGAGGATGGCACTCCCCTGCGCCTCACTGGGCCCGACGCCCTGCAGATTCACGTGCAGCTCCAGGATGAATCCGGCGCCACCGTCAAGGAAGGCGTGCCCAACGGCGAGGGCCAGGTGAACTTCCAGGTCATCGGAACCGTGCTTGCCCGCGGCGGCGTGCCCCGCGCGGTGACCTATCGCCTGCTGGTGAACGGCGGCGGCTACGAGGAAGTCATGGTGGACGGGCTGCTCCCCGCGCGCGGCGACGCTATGGTCACGGTCGCGCTCAAGAAAAGGGGAGAAGCAACGGTCAAAGCCGGCACCACGGTTTCGCTGGGCCGCCTCAAGGCCCCCGACAAGGCCGCCAAGGAAGTCGACCGCGGCAATGAAGCGCTGTTAAAAAACGACCTGGCGGCGGCGGCAGAGCATTTCCGCAAGGCCCTCGAGCTCTATCCCGACTACGACCTCGCCTACAACAACCTCGGTGTCGTCCTGATGCAGCAAGGCGACGTCGAAGGCGGGCGGCGGAACTTCGAGAAGGCGATCCAGCTCAACGGCCATTTCAGCCGCGCCTACACCAACCTGGGCAAGCTGGCGTTGCAGGAGAACAAGTTCGACGCCGCCAACGACTACCTGCGCAAGTCACTGGCCAGCGATCCGCTGAATCCCGAAACCCTGCTGTACGCCGCCGAAGCTGCCGTGCTGCTGGGGCATTACCAGGAGGCCGCCGCCGCCGTCCGTACCCTCCATACCGTGCCCCACGAGAAGTACGCGCTCGGCCACTTCGTGGCGGCCCGCGCACTGGAGCAGGACCACAAGCCCGCCGAGGCCATGCAGGAATACGCCCTCTTTCTGAAAGAGGCTCCCAATAGCCCGCAGGCCCCCAAGGCGCGCGCCGCGCTGGCCGCGCTCGGCGGCAAGCCCTAGGCCCTTAGCTTTCCGGTTGAACGTGCGACAATCTGGTGCTTCGCAATCCCCCGAGGAGGCAAGATGAGGCTGAACGTCATTTCCGTGTTCGCGCTGGCGCTGCTGGTGCCGGCGGCCGTCTGCGTGGCTCAAGACAAAGCCAAGCCGGCCAAAGATTCGGCCGCGGCGAAGAAGGTCGTCTGCACCGCCGGCAAGGTCGAGCGCACGGTCGAAATCAAGGACCGCGAGGGCGGCGGCTGCGCCGTCACCTACACCCGCGACGGCCAGGCCAAGGAAGTCGGCAGCGCGGCGCACGACACCGCGGTGTGCGCCCGCGTGCAGGAGAAACTCGTCAAGAACCTGGAAGCCGCCGGCTTCCAGTGCAAGTGAGTCCCAGGCCACAAGAAAAGAGCCCGGCTGAGCGGCCGGGCTCCCGGTTGGGGCAGAGAACTACTTGTTGCCGTAGCCGGCCGACTGCATGGAGTCGCGGGCCACGTCGGCGGTCGACCCGATGCCCTGCACCCGCAGCTTGAAATCGTCCGGGTTCGACGCGTTCTCCAGCGCCACTTCGTAGCGAAATGTGCCCTTGCGTGTAGAGATCGTAGAGCGACTGGTCGAAGGTCTGCATGCCGTACTGCGAGGTGCCCGGCGGGATGGCCTCGCGGATCGGCGCGTCTTCTCCGGGGTTGATGATGCACTCGCGGATGTAGGCGGTGGCGATCATCACCTCGACCGCGGGCACGCGGCCCGCGCCGTCGGCCTTGCGCACCAGGCGCTGGCTTACCACCGCCTTCGAATGTGCCCGCCAGCTGCAGCCGGATCTGTTTCTGCTCCGGCGGCGGGAAGACGGCGATGATGCGGTTGATGGTCTCCGCCGCGTCCAGCGTGTGCAGGGTGCGAGAACACCAGGTGGCCGGTTTCGGCGGCGTGCAGCGCCGTCCCGATCGTCTCCAGGTCGCGCATTTCGCCCACCAGGATCACGTCCGGGTCCTGGCGCAGGCTGGCGCGCAGCGCCGAGCCGAACGACGGCGTATCCACCTCCACCTCGCGCTGGTTGACGAACCCCTTTTTGTCGCGGTGCAGAAACTCGATGGGGTCCTCGATGGTGACGATGTGCTCCGGCGCGGGTCGAGTTGATGCGGTCGATCATGGCCGCCAGCGTCGTCGATTTGCCCGAGCCGGTCGCCCCGGTCACCAGCACCAGGCCGCGCGCTCCTCGCAAATCTGCTCCACGATCTTCGGCATGTAGAGCTCGTCCAGCGCGCGGATCTTGGTGGGAATGACGCGCAGCACCAGGCCCACGTTGCCGCGCTGCTGGAAGACGTTGACGCGGAAGCGCCCCAGCCCGGCCACGCCGTACGCCATGTCGAGCTCGGCGTTTTCTTTGAACTTCTGCTTCTGCCGGTTCGACATCATGCTGAACGCCATGTTCAGCATGTCTTCCGGCGGAGACGCGCGTCTGGTCGGTCAGCGCCGCCAGGTCGCCGTCCACCCGGATGTGCGGGAAGTTGCCGACCTTCAGGTGCAAGTCGGAAGCCTTCCGCTCCATCGCGATTTTGAGGAGATCATCAATCTGCATGGGTCAGTCCTGCCGAAGCTTGGGGCGCCGGCGGCGGAAAACCGGCAGGGAGAGCACCGGCCTTCCAGCCGGCGAATCAACCCCACCTCCACCGGAGCTTTCGCCCCGGTCCGCCGCAGAACTGCTTCGGGAGGCTGAAGTTACCACGGCGGCGCGCTGGAGGCAATTCGGCAGATGCCCGCCCGGCGATCGGCGGGACCAAAGTGAAGCCCGGCAGGGCGTCGTTGGTGGTTGGTCGTTGGTCTTTGGCCGAGGGTTTTGCCAACGACCAACGACCAACAGCCAAAGACCCTCGGCCAAAGACCAACGGCCGCCTTTAGAATGTCCTATGCCGGAACGCGCTCCCCAGCTGGTGGTCATCGGCGGCGGCTTTGCCGGCCTCTATGCCGCGCGCGACGCCGCCCGCCGCGGCCTGCGCGTCACGGTGGTCGATCGCAAGAACCACCACGTCTTCCAGCCGCTGCTCTACCAGGTGGCCAGCGCCGTCCTCTCGCCCGCCGACATCGCTTCCCCGATCCGCAGCATCCTCCGCCGCTATCGCAATGTCGAAGTGCTGCTCGACGAGGCCGTCGGGTTCGATCTCGCGCGCCGCGTGGTGCGCCTCACCCACCTCGAACTGGCCTACGACTACCTGATCGTCGCCGCCGGCGCTTCCCACTCCTACTTCGGCCACGACGACTGGGCGCCGCTGGCCCCCGGCCTGAAGTCCATCGAAGACGCGCTGGAGATTCGCCGCCGCGTTTTGCTCGCCTACGAACTGGCGGAGCGGCGGCAGCTCGCCGGCGTGAGCCCTCACCCCGACGCCCCCAGCGTCAGCTTTGTCGTCGTCGGCGCCGGCGCCACCGGGGTGGAACTGGCCGGCGCGCTCGCCGACATCGCCCGCCACGCGCTGGCGCACGATTTCCGCTCCATCGACCCGCGCCGCACCCGCGTGCTGCTGCTGGAAGGCGGGCCGCGCGTCCTCCCCAGCTATCCCCCCGACCTCTCCCGCAGCGCCGAGGAGCAACTGCGCCGCTTGGGCGTGGAAGTCAGGACCGGCGCCCAGGTCACGCGCATCGAGCCTGGCCGGGTCTGGATGGGGGAAACGCCGCTGGCCGCCGACGTCGTGCTGTGGGCCGCGGGCGTGGCCGCCTCGCCGCTCGGCCGCCAGTTCGGGACGGCCACCGATCGCGCCGGGCGCGTCCTGGTCGAGCCCGACCTCAGCCTCCCCGGTCACCCCGAGGTTTTCGTGGTCGGCGACCTGGCGGCATTCAAGACCGGAGAAGGGAAGTTCCTGCCCGGGGTGGCCCCGGTTGCCATCCAGCAGGGACGCTGGGCGGCGCGCAATGTCTGGCTGCGCAGCCGCGGCCGCGCCGCCGAGGCCTTCCATTATCGCGACATGGGCAGCCTCGCGACCATCGGCCGCGCCGCCGCCGTGGCCGAGCTGGGGCGGCTCCACTTCAGCGGCCGTCTCGCCTGGCTGATGTGGACCTTCGTCCACATCCTCTATCTGATTGGCTTCCGCAACCGCGTGCTGGTGATGCTGGAGTGGGCCTGGGCGTACGCCACCCGGCAGCGCGGCATTCGCCTGATTACCGGCAGCTCGGACTTGCCCGGGGCATGACGTCCACCACCGAGACACAGAGTCACCGAGAAGAATCTATTTTGCCTTTCTCTGTGTCTCCGTGCCTCTGTGGTGGATGTTCTACGCGCCCGTAAACGGCTCGTCGAAGCTGCCACCGTAGATGTCGGGAACCTTGGCGCCCATGGGCCGCAGGTACACCGAGAGCTGCGCGCGGTGGTGGACGCTGTGCTCGTGCGCAAACATCAGGTAGAGCACCACCGGGTCGTTGGCGATGCCGAAGAAGGACGCCGTGGTGAGCAGTTGCTGCGGCGTCAGGGCCTGCACCCGGCCGATCCCCGCCGTCGTGTTCTTCTCGTACCACGCGGCCAGGTCGGCGACCGTGGCCGCCGGCGCCGGCGGGTCCCCCGTCCACGCGAAGTTGGCGTCCGCGATGCTGTTGAGAAACCAGACCTCGCTCTGCGCCAGGTGGAGCGCCAGTTCCCACGCGCTGCGTGAGTTCGGATGCGGCTTGTAGTTCTTCTTGTCTTCGGGCACCGCGGCGATGACGCGGCGCGTCGCCTTCAGCTCGTACTGGATTTTGCCCAGCAGCAGGTCGCGATAGGCCAGTGCGGTGGCAGGATTCAGGGCGGGCGCGGAAGCAGGAGCGGCCATGGGGTTCCTCCTCAGAAAGTAAGGGTGCAAGAATATCTGACGCCCCGCGCTCAGGGAAGTCGCGCGAACTTTTCCCGCCATCACGAAAAAGCCCGGCCGCGGTGGCCGGGCTAAGTTGGACAACCGCTGGCGACGAAGCCTTACATCCCTTCGTCGAGCGTTACTTCGCCCACCATGCGGTCAAGTTCCGCGCCCAGACGATCGCGCTGCGACCGCAGGTCGGCAAGCTCCTTGCGCAGCGTGGCCAGTCGGTCTTCCTGCTGATTGAGTTGCTGGGCATAGCGTTGCAGCAGCGCTTTTTCTTCCGCGCTGCCCTTGAGCGCCTTCATGTTCTCGCGCACGCGCGCTTGATCGCTGCCGATGGTTTCCATTTCCTGCTGGCGTGAGCGCAGCTGCTGGTCCACCCCGCTGACCTCGTTTTTCTTTGCCATGATGCGTTGCAGCGAGGCCTCGATCGCCGCCGGCACGGTGCGGCCGCGGAACATGACCTGGATTTGGTCCGGGGTCAGGGCGCTGAGCGACAGCGTGGTTTCCTGCGGATGGTTCTCCACGAGCTTGAGTTCCGTGGTCTTGTCCGGCTCGACGGGCACGCGGAAACGATAGAACGAGGCCGAGGTCTCCTCCGGCTTCACCTCGTCGGTGAGTTTCCAGCCTGCTTGCAGCGGATGCTCCAGCACGACATTGCGCGCCTCCATGTCGGCGTTGTGGATTTTGTAAATGGTGGTGCGGCGCTCCCCGCGCGTCACCCGCATGACGCCCCTGGCGATGCGAACCCGGGTGATCGGCTGGCTTTCGCTCTGGCCGTCGGAAGTGACGCGTACGGCCGAATCGGCCGCGTAGGAAACCAGTCGCCGTTCGCCGGGTTTCAATATGTCCACCAGCCCTTCGCCGGCAAAGGTGGCGGCATCGAGCACGTTGAAGGTGCCGGCATCGAGCGTGAGGTCGCTGGTGTTCTTCAGCCAGAGCGCCCGCAGCGCACGGTGCTTGGAGTCCCCGCCGCCGCTGTTCCAGAGCGTCACCTTCTCGGCGTCGATGGGGGCGTTGATGATGGGCACCAGCGCGGATTGGTTTTTGCCGATGGTGATGCGCTGCTTGATGTCGTAGCGGAACAAGTCGCCGGCGGTGGCGCCTTGCGCTTCTGCCTGGAGGTCTTCCAGCCGGGAGATCGAGTCTGCCATCGTCGGCGCTTCGGCGGCGAAGGAGTCCGTCTTGCTTGCGGTCCCAGCGCCGCCGATACGGGCGGTTCCGCCGGCAATGCCGCCCCCACTGCCGGGGCCGACACCGCCAAGGGCGCCCCCGGTTCTGATTCCCGCAGGCGATGCCGGCGCCGCCGCCGGCGGCTGCTGCTGCTTAGCGAACAACTCCAGCCGGTCGAATTGCATGGTCGCCTGGTGCGATTGCGGCGACAGCAGCACCGACTCCGGCAGCGCCACAACCGGGCGGCGCGTGTAGTAGGGCCGCGAAATTTCCTGGATAAACGACTGTGCCGCACCCGCCACCAGCGACAGCTGCACGTCGTTCCAGTCTTCGCCGACGGTGTTGTCCACGATGGCCCAGCCCTGCAAACGCGCCTTGCCGCCCGTTTTCTCGGGCAGGAGGATGCGGTAGGTGCTCTTCCAGACCGGCACCTCGCTGATGTAGCCGACGAAGAGGTCGCGGTCGCCGGTTCCGGCGCTGGAGATGACCATGCGGCGCAGGTCTCGGCTGCGCGTGGAGCCGATCAGGTCGAGGTAGCGGCCCACGTCTTCCGCGAGGTCGCGCTCGATGATGCGGACGGCGGTGGCCGGCCCCAGCTCAAAGGTGCGCAATTCGCCGGCATCGGTGACCAGCGAAAGATCGGCGACGGTGGTGACCACGCCTTTATCGTTCGCGCGTTGCCGCTGTTCGACAGCGAGGATCTTGCCGGTGACAGCGGCGGCCCCGGCGCGTACTTCGACGCGCGCGCCGCGCAGGGCGCCCAGGAAGTCGGCCTGTGAAGTCTGCTCTCCCACCCCGATGCGCAGCGTCTTCATGCGCTCGCTGAGCGGCGCGGTGGAGTCGTAGCGCACGCCGGTGATGCGGCCCTCCCCCATGTCGACCACCGTGAGGGACTTCAGCACGTCGTTGAGCTGCGCGCTGGTGAAGTCGATGGTCAAGTCCTGGGTGCCGCGCACGCGCCCGACGTGCTCGAAGTAGCCGACCCCGTTCTTGTAGAGCACGATGCGCCGCACCGGCAGGCGGGCCGCGGCGGACGCTGCCGGCGGCGCCTTCGGGTCGGTGGGTGCTGGTGTGGCGGCCCAACTCGCGGCCGTGAGACACATGGTCAAGAGGACAGCTGCGCTGCGCATAAAGACCTCCGCTTGGCGTCAAGTTTCGACCTGCGCATCTTAGAACGAAGTCCGGCATAGTCTATGCGGAGATTTGCAGTTGGGACTAAGAAGAAAGCCCGGCCGTAGTGGCCGGGCTTCGTGTTGCTGCCGGATGGTTAGACGCCGACGGCCTGCTTGTTCGCTACCGGCACCCGGGTGAACCAGTTGAAGCGGTCGGGCGCGGTGCCGTTCACGATCCCGTAGAAGTCGTGCAGGATGCTCTTGGTGATGGGGCCCACCGTGCCTTTGCCGACGCTGATCTTGTCCACCGAGCGGATGGGCGTAATCTCCGCCGCGGTGCCGCTGAAGAACACCTCGTCGGCGATATAGAGGAGCTCCCGGGGGATCATCTGTTCGGCCACCGGGAGGCCGCGGTCGCGCGCGATCTGCAGCACCGAATCGCGGGTAATGCCCGGCAGGACGGAGTTGCCGAGGGGCGCGGTGTAGAGGATGCCGTTGCGCACCACGAACAGGTTCTCCCCCGAGCCTTCGCTGACGTACCCGCTCACGTCCAGCGCGATGCCCTCGACGTAGCCGTTCATGATGGCTTCCATCTTGATGAGCTGCGAGTTCATGTAGTTGGCGCCCGCCTTGGCCATCGCCGGCAGCGTGTTCGGCGCCATCCGGTTCCACGACGAGACGCACACGTCCACGCCCTGCTCGGCGTCGCTGCCCAGGTATTTCCCCCAGGCGTAGTTCGCTATGTAGACCTCGATCGGCGAGTTGAACGGATTGACCCCCACCTGCCCGTAGCCGCGCAGCACGATGGGCCGGATGTAGCACGGCCACACCTGGTTCGCCTGCACCAGCTTCACCATGGCGGCGACCAGGTCGTCCTTGGAGTACTCCAGGTCGATGCGGTAGATCTTGGCCGAGTCCAGCAGGCGCTGGGTGTGCTCCTGCACGCGGAAAATGGCCGGGCCGTCGGGCAGCTGGTAGCAGCGAATGCCTTCAAAGACCGCCGAGCCATAGTTCACCACGTGCGACATCACGTGGATCTTGGCGTCGTCCCAGGGAATCAGGTTGCCGTTGTGCCAGATCTTTTCGGACTTCTGAATCATGCGCGCTCCTTGTGCCGCATGGCTGGACCACGTTCGCCGCTGTGCCCGGCCCGTCTGTTTGGATTCTCCCCACGCCGCTCGTGTTCCAGAAAAGATGCCGAGGATAAGGGGCTCTTTGGGTGGAACTTTGAATTATTGCCGAACCTCGGCGGCGCTTCAAGCGCCATTTCCGGTGACCGCCAGGCCTGCCGGCGCGCGGCAGCGGTCGCATCCTCAGTGCCCGGTGCTGGTCGCGCGTGACGCCGCCCGCTTCGGAATCTCGTCGCCGCGGAAATACTGCGTCGGATCCTGCCGCATGATCCCCATCGCCTTCAGCGGCTCGCTGTAGAGGTTGGCCGCGTTCCAGAAGAGAAACCCGTTGCCGCCGTGCGCCTTCGCCACCCGCACCTGCGTCAGCACGTAGTCCACGCTGTAGCTCTTGGTGCGCCAGCGGAACGCCTGCAGCCACGGTCGCAGAATGACGCCCTCTTGCTTCGCCCCCGGCCGCTTCACTTCCGCCATGATTTTCTGGAAGCGCTCCATCGAAGTCCCGATGAAGTGCTCCGGGGCGTCGCCCGGCCGGGCATACCCGTCCATGTGGAAGAAGTGCGAGGGATAGATCATGGGCGAGAGCACGTCGCAGTGCCGCGCCAGCTCGGCCACGTCCTGCCCGGTTTCCGCCAGGTCCTCCGGGTCCTGCCACGCGGTCACGCCAAAGACGTCGAGCGACACCAGCACGCCCTGCGGGTGCAGCGTGGCATAGGCGCGCGCGACGAAGTCGGTGATCACGTCGTGCCGCTGCCAGGCGGGGTTTTCTTTCTCAAACGCGAACTGCGTGTCCTTCTGGTCGCCCTCGGCGGGGAAGCGCACGTAGTCGAACTGCACCTCGTCTACCCCCGCGCTGGCCACCTGCTGCGCCAGCGCCAGGTTGTACTCCTGCACGCGGCGCTCGGAGGGATCGGCCCAGACCAGCGCTCCGTTCTCCCGCCACGCCGTGCCCGTGCGGCGCGAGCGCACTGCCAGCTCCGGATGGCTGCGCACCAGCGTGCCGTCGCGGAAGATGGCGAGCCGCGCGATTGCGTACAGGTTCTGCTGGTGCAGCCAGCGCACGTACTTCGGCAGGTTGGGGATCGCGGGTGAGTGCGGCGGCGCCAGCGGATGTTGAAACGGGACGTTGACGCCGCCATCGCTGTCCTTGACGTCAAACACCACCGCATTGCCGCCCGCCTCGCGCCAGCGCCGTACCAGGTCGAGCCCCAGCCGGCTGCCCGCCATGAGGCCCGTCAGGTAGATGGCGCGGACCTCGAGATGCGGATCGGTGGCGATGGGCTTTTCGACGATCACACTCTCGTATCCCGGGACCTGCAACTGCTGTCCCGGCTTGAGACTGGCGGTGTTGCCAAGGTGGTTGGCCTGACGCAGCGCCGCTTCGAACTCGGCGCGCGTCATGTAGCTGGTCGTGGGCCACAGCCGCCGCACTACCGTCGCCACCGGCAGCGCGGCCGGAACGGTGTAGACAAAGGAGTTCGCCGCCGCCGGGCCAGGGGCCGTCTTGGCCGCTACCGGCGCGGCTTTCGCCGGTGCTGCGCCGCCGACTTGCCGGGCCGCAGCTCCGCGCCACACCAGCGACACCAGCGCGAGAAACAGCAGAGGGACGAGGAGCCAACCGATTCGACGAGACATGCGGATCGCGCGGTCAGTGCAACTCTGGTGAGAGTACCACGAACGCTGACGCCCCATCCGTCCCCTCGGCGCTACCTATAGTTGCTCCACGCGGCGAGCGTTATAATTTGCGGGGTGGGGAAGATACTCAGAGTTGCGCTAGTCACGCTGGTCCTGCTCTCGGCGATGGCGGTGCCGCAAGCGCGCCGGCCGGGCGCAGCCTCCGACCCGCAGGTCCCGCCGCCGATGACCTCGCCGCAGTCCCGGCCGCCCCAAACTGCCGCCACCTTCCGTGCCCGGGCCGAACTGGTCCTGGTGCCGGTGATGGTGAGCGACAAGTCCGGCCCGGTGCGCGGCCTCACCCGCGATGACTTCACCCTCCAGGACAAGGACAGCGAACTGAGAATCGCCACCTTCGAGGAAATCAAGACCACCGACGCCCCGGTGCAGCGCGCCACCGTGCGCGGCTACTACACCAACACCGTCGAGAACGCCAGCGGGCCGCGGCGCATCACCATCATCGCTCTGGATCTGCTGCACAATCCGGTGCTGTACCAGGCTGCAGCCCGGCAGACCATGGTCCAATATCTCCTGAAACACTTGCGGCCGGGCACCCCCATCGGCCTGATTACGCTGGAGGGAGGCATTCTCCGCGTCCTGCACGACATCACCACCGATTCCGATGCCCTGCTCGCCTCGCTGAAGAACATCAAGCCACAGATCACGAACGCCTATGCCGCTCGGCAATCAGTATGCCCGGTGAGAACTGGCGCCAGCAGCGGAGTTTTCCCCGCCCGCGGCGGCGAAGGCGACGAGCCCGAGCCCGACGGCGCAGGCGACGGCCAAATGGAGAATCCAGGGGCGGTGGCGGACTTCTTCAACGGCTGCGACCAGGCGGCACAGTTCAGTCGCAAGGTCAGCGTGGACCTCACCTTGGAAGCTCTGCAGGTGCTGGCGCGACAGTTGCACGGCATTCCCGGACGCAAGTCCCTCATCTGGCTGACCTCCGGCTTCTCGATCAACGATAGCGTCGCGCAAGCTGGCCCCAACGCGGGCCGGGAACTTTCCGGTCCGTCGACGAAGCTCCTGCGCACCTTGCAGTTGCTCAGCGACGCCAACGTCGCGGTTTACCCGGTGGGTGCCGGCGGCTTGCTGACCTTCGGACGCCAGCTCGACAACCTGGACTCCATGCGCCTGATTGCCGAAGCCACCGGCGGCCGGGTCTTCATTAACCGGAACGATGGCGAAACCGCGATTGAAGAGGCGGAGAACGACTCGTCCTACTACTACGTACTCGGCTTCTACATCGACCGCGCCCACGCCAAAGAAGGCTGGCACTCCCTGCAGGTGAAAGTCCGCAAGTCCGGCGTGCAGGTGCGCGCCCGCACCGGCTTCCTGGTCGAGAAGCTGGATCGGAAGGGGGACCCAAAATCCGCGCTGGATGCGGAGATGGCGGTGGCGGCGCGCTCGCCGGTGGATTACACCGGCCTTCCCCTCGCCGTGAAGTGGACGCTGGATTCGCCGGGCGCCGGCTCGGGCCGGGAGAACGGTTTCGAGATTGATGTCGGTCCCGGGGCGCTCACCATTGACCCGGAGGAGCGCAACCACCTGAACTTCGACATCTCGGCCCGGGCCCGTCCCACCAACGAAAAGGACAAGCCCCTGCCGTTCGCGCGCCAGGTCGATGGCCACCTCACCCCCGATGGCCTGCGAAAGGCCCAGCAGGAGGGCATGGCGTTCACGCAGCTTTGGGCTCTCCCTCCCGGCGATTATCTGGTCCGCTTCGTGGTGCGCGACAACCTGAGCGGACGTATCGGTTCGGTCAGCGCTCCCTTGCGGGTGCCCGCCCTGCCCGGCAAGTAGCGCCTCGCGCCCTCAAATCACCAATCCCAAATCACAAATGGTGCTACCCCAGCGCCTGCCGGATGTCGTCCAGGATGTCGTCCGGGCTCTCGATCCCCAACGAGATTCGCACCAGCCCGTCGCTGATGCCCAGCGCCCGCCGCCGCGCCGGCGGCAGGTCGCGATGCGACGCCGTCATCGGATGCAACACGCTGGTGAAGACGTCGCCCAGGCTGGTGGAGCGCACGCAGAGTTGCAGCGCGTCCTGGAAGCGGTACGCCGCCTCCCTGGTGTTCTCCGCCAGCTCGATCGAAACCAGCGCCCCGCCGTGCGGCGGCCGCAGCGTGCGCCGCAGCACCTCCTGCGCCGCTCCCTCGGCCAGCCCCGGATAATGCACCCGCGCGATGCGCCGATCGCGCTGGAGTTCCTGGGCGATGCGACTGGCGTTCGCGCACTGCTTCTCCACCCGCAGCGCCAGCGTCTTGATGCCGCGCGCGATCTCGTGCGCCTCCCACGCGCTCAGGATGCCGCCCACCAGCTTCATAATCGCCACCAGCGGCGCGCCCAGCGCCGCGTCGCGCGCCACCACCACCCCCCCGGTCGCGTCGTTGTGCCCGCTCAGGTATTTCGTCGCGCTGTGCGCCACCAGGTCCGCACCCAGGGCGAGCGGCCGGCACAGGTAGGGAGTGGCGAAGGTGTTGTCCACAATCAGCCGCGCGCCCACCGCGTGCCCAATCTCCGCCACCCCGGCGATGTCGCACACTTTGAGCAGCGGATTCGAAATCGTCTCCGCCAGCAGCACCCGCGGTTTCAGTTCCATGGCGCGCGCTTTCAGCGCCCCGAGGTCGGAGAAGTCCGCCACCGTCGTCTCCACCCCGAACTGCGTCATCACCTGCAGCAGCAGGTTGGTGGTGGCGCCGTAAAGGTCCTGCGACGCCAGCACCTTCGCCCCCGGCGCCAGCTCGCAGGCCAGCAGGGAAGCGTGCAGCGCCGCCATCCCCGAGCCATACACGCACGCCGCCGCGCCGTCTTCCAGCGTCATCATCGCGTCGGCCAGCGCCGTGTTGGTGGGGTTGCCGTAGCGGTTGTAGACGTAGCCCGGCACCTCGCCGCCGAACACGCGGTCCATTTCTGCCATCGTCGGATAGGTGTAGGTCGCGGTGGTGTAGATCGGCGTGCTGACCGGCCACCCGTGCGGCGGCTCCCGCCGCTCGCCGGCATGGACGACCTGGGTGCTGATGTCGCGCTCGCGCTTGCTGTCAGGCATTCAGACCTCGAATAAGGGAAAGAACGAAGGTAGCACCTCGCGATGCCGCTGCAAACGTCCCGCGCCCCGGGGCGCGGGACGTTTCAGTCGCCCAGCGCCGCTTGCAGCAGCGTGTCCCGCTCTTCCGGCGCTACCGCCACGCCATCGCGAAACGCGACTTCGTACCCGGAGATCGCCGGCACCCGCTCGCCCGGCACGATGATCCCCACCAGGTTCAGCGGATCGGCGGCGGAGAGGGTGACGGTTGGGCCCGCGGGCGCGCGCTCGGCGCCCTCGCCGTCGGCGGGCAGGGGTGAGCGATCGCGCATGGCGCGCAGCGACTCTACCGCCACCGGCTGCGCGAACTGCTCGCCCAGGAAGCCATCCACAAAGCGCCCGCCGCGTACTTCGCCGCGGTCTTCGAGCCGGCGGAAGGTCATGACCAGTTCGCGCCAGCGCGGCAGGTTGGCCTCCCGCGTCAGCAGGTCGCGGAAGACCACGCCGTAGCGCGCCAGCAGCATCCAGCACGCCGATTCGATCGCCTGCTCCCGCTCGATGTGCTCCGGGCCGTAGAGCAGCGACCACCGCCCGGCGGCGTGCCGCGGCCGCGCCGTCTTGCCGGCGCCTTGCCCGGCGCGCCGCTTGGGATCGATGAGCGACCGCAGGTTGTCGAAGCCGTCGGCCGTCACCAGCCCCGCCGCCACCAGCTCCCACAGCCCGGTTTCGATCTCCGCCTTCAGCCGCCCGGCCCCGCGCACGATGTCCACGAAGAACGACGCGCCGCGTTGCTGCAGGAACCCGAACACCTCGCGCGCCACCGCGCTCAGGCCGCTAAGTTCCACGCCGTGGTCGCGCGGCGTACTCGGCAGACCGGGTTTCGGCTCACTGGCGTGCAGGCGATGCGGCGCCGCCCCCATCCACTCCGCCTCTTCGCGCACGAAGAAGGTGATGGGCGCAACTTTCGTCGGGACCACCCGGCGCCGTGACGCAGGCGGCCCGCCCGCCTCCCCCGCAGATTCGATCGTTGCCGGATGCGGCGAGAGCCGCCCCCAGCCCACCGCGCCCGTCAGGCAAAGCTGGTCGAGTTGTTTGGGATCGTAGTCGCGCAGCCGCCGCGCCACCACCTGCCGCTCCCAGGCGTTAGCGGCGATCTCGAAGCCTTGCAGTTGCCGCAACACCTCCAGCAGCCCGCGCTCGCCCGCCAACTGTGCCCCCGGCGCCACGTGCTGCCACTCCAGCAGCCAGCGCATGAACACCGCCGGCGTCACCGGCTGCACCGCCTTGCGCAGCCGCCCCACCGTCAGCCGGTGAATCCGCGCCAGCAGCCGCCGCTCGCAGAATTCGAGCGCCTCCCCCGGCGTCGCTTCCTCGCGCACAAATTTCCCGCGGAGCACCGATCCCGCTGCCTCCATGCGCAGCAGCGCCTGCTCGACTTCGCTCTCCGCCAGGGCCAGCGTCGCGCCCAGCGCCACCGCGGTCGTCGGTCCCAGGTGCTGCATCCATCCGGTCACCAGCGCCAGCACTGCGTCGCTGTGCTCGACCGGCGCGGCAGCGACCTCTCCCGGCTGCGCCTCGATTGCGGCATTGGGGTAGATCGCCGCGAGCGCCACCGCGCGTTCCGCCGCAAACCACAAGCGCCGCTCGTCTACGCGTGCGATGCCCGCGCGCCGGCTCGCCAGCAACGGCTCGAGCAGCGGCTTCCAGCCGGCGTCTCCCGCCAGCTCTTCCGGCAGCGCCACCAGCGTCAGCAGCGCGTCGTGCAGTTCGTCGGCATCGCGCACGTCCGGCCAGGCCTCCGCGCGTACCTGCGCAATCGCCGACTGGTCGAGCGCCCCAACCTCCTCCAGCACCGACGCCGGCAGCATGCGCCGCATCTCGACCGCGCGCGCCCGCCGCTCCTCCAGCGGCGCATCGTCGAGGTAGGCGTACGGGTTCGCATTCAGGATTTCGTGCGCAAACACCGACGGCGCCGGCGTATCCACCGCCACCGTCCGGATGCTTCCGTCGGCGATGCCGCGCAGCACCTGCTGCAGCCCCGCCAGGTCCATCGCCTCGCCCAGCACGTCTTTCATGACCTCGCGGATCAGCGGGTGCTCGGGAATCTCGATGTCGCCGACAAGGTTTTCCTGGCAGGCGCGCGAATCGGGGAAAACCGTGGCCAGCAAGTCGTCGGCAAGCATGCGCTGGATCTGCGGCGGCAGTTTTTTCCCGCCGCGGAAGCGCAGCAGCGCCAGCGCCCGCCCGGCGTCCCAGCGCCAGCGCGTCTGAAAGACGGGCGCGGCCAGCGCCGCCTGTTCCAGGATCGGCTGCACCGTCTCCGCGTTCAGGAAGCGGAAAACGTCGCCCAGCGGAAAGCTGTGTTGCTCGGCCAGCGCGATGTTCAGCCCGTCGTCGGTGGCGGTCGCCTGCAGCTCGAAATTGAACGACCGGCAAAAACGCTTGCGCAGCGCCAGCCCCCACGCTTTGTTGATCCGCCCGCCGAAGGGCGCGTGGATCACCAGCTGCATCCCGCCGCCTTCGTCGAAGAAGCGCTCGGCGACCACCGTGTGCTGCGTCGGCACCGTCCCCAGCACCGCGCGTCCGGTCACGACGTAGTCAATCGCCTGCTCCGCGCCCGCTTCATCGAGCCCGCACTCCTCGTGCAGCCACGCCACGCAGGCGCGAAACTCGGGTGCGTTGCGCTCCAGCGCCGCCGGGTACTTCCCCGGCACGCGCCGGCTGATCTCCTCGCGCAGCGCGGCGATGGCGCGGCTCAGCTCGGCCGTGCGCGCCGGCGCTTCGCCCAGCCAGAAGGGAATATTGGGCGCCTGCCCGTGCGCGTCTTCCACCAGCACCCGGCTGGTGGCCGCCTCGATGCGCTGGATGCGCCACGAGGTGTTGCCCAGCAGGATCACGTCGCCGCGCAGGCTCTCGGCTGCGAAGTCTTCATCCACGGTCCCGACCATGCCGCCTTCCGGCTCCGCCACCACCGTGTACAGGGCGTTTTCCGGGATCGCGCCGCCGTTCAGGATGGCGACCATGCGCGCGCCGCGCCGCGCCCGCAGCACCCCGTTCACCTGGTCGCGATGCAGGTAGCTGCCGTAGCGTCCGCGCGCCGCCGCGATGCCTTCGCTCAGCATCCCCAGCATGGCGTCGAAGTCCGCGCGCGCCAGCTCGCGGTACGGCCACGCCCGCCGCACCAGCGCGAACATCTCGTCTTCCGTCACCGTCTCCGCCGCCGTGGTCGCCACCACCTGCTGCGCCATCACGTCCAGCGGCGCCGGCGGGATCAGGATGCGGTCCAGTTCGCCTTGGTGGATGGCCCGCACCAGCGCCGCGCATTCCAGCAGTTGGTCGCGCGTCTGCGCGAAGATGCGCCCCTTGGGAATCGCGCCCCGCCAGTGCCCGGACCGCCCTACGCGTTGCAGCGCAATGGCAATCGAGCGCGGCGATCCGATCACGCACACCAGGTCCACGTTGCCGATGTCGATCCCCAGCTCCAGCGACGCCGTCGCCACCAGCACCCGCAGTTCGCCGTTCTTCAGCCGCCGCTCCGCGTGCAACCGCAGCTTGCGCGCCAGCGACCCGTGGTGCGCCGCCACCGCCTCCTCCCCCAGCAGCTCCACCAGGTGGTGCGACACCCGCTCAGCCAGCCGCCGTGTATTGACGAACACCAGCGTCGAGCGATGTTCCTGCGCCAGCTGCGCGATGCGCGCGTACAGCTCGTCCCACATCTCGTTCGACGCCACCGGCCCCAGCTCCTGCCCCGGCACCTCGATGGCGAGGTCGAGCTGGCGCTGGTGCCCCACGTCGACGATGGTCGGCGTCGGCCGCCCCGCCCCGGCCAGGAAGTGCGCAATCTCCTCCAGCGGCTTCTGTGTCGCCGACAGCCCGATGCGGTTGGGCGCCGGCCGCCCCGCCTGCGTCACCAGCCGCTCCAGCCGCTCCAGCGACAGCACCAGGTGCGAGCCGCGCTTCGACCCGGCCACCGCGTGAATCTCGTCCACGATCACCGTTGCCACGTCGCGCAGCATCTCCCGGCTCTTGCCCGCCGTCAGCAGGATGTAGAGCGACTCCGGCGTAGTCACCAGGATGTGCGGCGGCCGCTTCAGCATGGCCCGCCGCTCGCGCGTGAGCGTGTCGCCGGTGCGCACCGCCGTCCGGATCAGCGGATCCGGCGCCGTCTCCAACCCCGGCAACTTCCCCTGCGCCCGCGGCACCAGTCCCTGCTCGGCCCCGAGCGCCATAATCTCCGCCAGCGGCGCTTCCAGGTTCTTCTGGATGTCGTTCCCCAGCGCCTTCAACGGCGAGATGTACAGCACTTCGGTGCGGTTGGCGAGCGTCCCCGCAATCGCCTGGCGCACCAGCCGGTCAATGCAGGCGAGGAATGCCGCCAGCGTCTTGCCGGAGCCCGTGGGCGCGGAGATCAGCGTGGTGCGCCCGGCCACGATGTGCGGCCAGCCTGCTTCCTGCGGCTCGGTGGGCGTGCCAAACTGGTGCTCGAACCACGCGCGCACCACCGGATGGGCCCAGGCCAGGGCGTCAGGACTGGGAGCGAGAGACATACCCGCCATTCTATCCGCGTTTTCGAGTTTCGCCAATTGTTCGCTTTCCCCGCGCCCGCGTGACCCCGGCAAACCGTAAGCAGTAAGCCATAAGCCAGCAGCCAGTAGCCAGCAGCCAGTAGCCAGCAGCCAGCAGCTAGCAGCCAGTAGCCAGCAGCTAGCAGCCAGCAGCTAGCAGCGGTTTACAATCGCCCCATGTCCGCCGAGCGTGCGCGCAAAATCAAGCTGCTGCTCTTCGACGTTGACGGCGTCCTCACCGACGGCACCATCTTCCTCTTTCCCGCGCCGGGAGCGGCCGGCCTCGCGCCCGAGCCGGCGGCGCCCAGTGCGGGCCTGGCGCGTGCCAAAGCAGCCGTAGCCGACGCCGGCGGCTATGCCATCGTCAGCTCCAGCCACATCGAGGCCAAGGGTTTCCACGCCCACGACGGCACCGCCATCACGCTGGCGCGCTTCGCCGGCCTGAAGACCGGCGTCATCACCAAGCGCCTTTCTGAGACCGTGGCCCTGCGGGCCCGCGACCTGCGTCTCGACTACGTGCGCCAGGGAGTCGCCAACAAGATCGACGCCCTCGACGAGATCGTTGCCGCCGCCGGCCTCACCTACGAGCAGACCGCCTACGTCGGCGACGACATCATTGACCTGCCGGTGATGCGCGTCTGCGGCCTGGCTATCGCCGTGCCCAACGCGCGCGAGGAGGTCAAGGCCGTCGCCCACTACATCACCGCATGCCGTGGTGGGCAGGGCGCCGCCCGCGACGCCGTCGAGTACATCTTGCGCGCCCAGGGCACCCTCGCCGCCGCCCAGGACGTCTACCTGGGCCGCCGCACCCCGCCCGCCGCACCGTAGGGGGGCCTTCAGCGCAAAAAAAGAAGGTCCCGCCGACCACACCGTCGGCAGGACCTCTTTACCCAAGTGCTCTTCAGGAGGGGTACTTGGCTATATAGACGAACGAGCGCGCCAAAAGTTTTTGCACGGGAAACTTTATTTTTTTGCCCCGGGCCCTAGTTGGGGATCGCCGTCGGCTTCCGGGTCGTCATCAGCTCGGTAAACCGCGGGTCCTTGCGCAGGGCGGCAAACTCCACGTCCTTGTATACGCTGTCGATCTGCGCGTACCCGTCCTCCATCGCCTTTTTCAGGTAGAGCAGGGAACGCTCGGCATTCCCCCGGCTCGCGTACATGCGGGCAATGATGTAGCTGAACTTGGCCCGGTCCTCCGCCGACGACATGTGCAGCGCCACCCCCGGCCCATTGTCGCGGTGCTCGAACACGTCAGGGTCGAGCTCCATCGCCCGCAGGTATTCGCCGTTCGCTTTCTCGTATTCCTTGCGCGCGAAGTACGCCGTCCCCAGGTTGCTGTGGAAGGACGCCGAGCTGCTGCTCAGCTCGATCGCCTTCTCGTACGCCTTGATGGCGCTCTTGTATTTTCTCTTGGTGTACCACGCGACCCCGAGGTTGTTCCACGCCTCGGGGTAGTCCTTCTGGAAGTGCAAGGACCGCTCGAACTCCTTGCGGGCGACGTCGTAGCGCAGCATCTGCAGGTGCGCGATCCCCATCTTGTTGTGGATCTGCCCCGGGTCCTTCGCGCCCCGCTTCAGGGCCGCCTCGTAGTAGTCGAGCGCGTCCGCAAACATCTTTTGCACCCGCAGGTCGTCGCCTTGGCGCTCCAGGTCGACCGGCGAGGCTGTGGCCGCGGGCGGCTCGGCGCGCCGTACCTGGCTCGGCGCCGTTACCAGCTGCGCCGACAGCAGACAGCCGGCCGCCAGCGTGCAACTCCAAATGCCGATACGGAGGGAAAATGCGACGCGGGAGCTCATGCAGCACCTCGCTTAGCTCACCTTAGACACCGCCGGCCCAGGAGTTGTGCCGGACGCGCCTGCCATAAATTCTACGCCCACAGCGCCACCCCGGACAGCCACGTCGGCGCTCGCCATCGCCTTACGGCGGCTTCGGCGGCTCCTTCGGCTTTGCCTTGTCTTTGTCCTTGTCGTCGCCGCCCCCAAAGACGCCCAGGATCTTGCCGAAGAACCCTTTCTTCTTTTTCTCTTCCGTGGCTGCCGGCTCGCCCGCCGCCGCGGTCTGCCCGGGTGCCGCACCCGGCGGGGCGCCGCCTTTGTCGCCGCCGAACCCCAGCAGGTTTCCCAGCCGGTTCATGAACCCCCCGGCCATCGCCTGCTCGCAGGTCTCCTTCGGCTCCGTGCCCTCGATGAACGCGGCCGTATAGGTTTGGGACGAGCAGGCGGGCGTGGCCAGCCGGTTGGTGTTCTTGTCCAGCGTCACCACCACCACGCCCGCCGGCGGCGCGAACGGCTTCATCTCGTGATAGGCGGGCAGCGCCTGCGCCCGCTTCATGAACTCCGCCCAGATGGGCGCGGCCGTCACCGCCCCGCTCAGCCGCAGGTCGCTGTAGTCGTCGTACCCGATCCACACGATGCACAACAGGTTCGAGGTGTAGCCGGCGAACCAGCCGTCATGCGACGTCCCCGTCTTGCCCGCCGCCGGGGCCGTGAACGTCCGCCGCACTCCCGCCGCGGTGCCGAAGTTCAGCACCCCTTCCATCATGTTGGTCATGACGTACGCCACCCGCGGATCGAGCACCTGCTTGCGCGCGGCCTCGTATGCCTGCAGGACCTCGCCGTGCGCATCGCGCACCGAGCGCACCAGCTGCGGCGCCAGGTGCGTCCCGGTGTTGGCGTAGATGGTGTACGCCCCCGCCATCTCCACCGGGGTCGCCTCGTACGCCCCCAGCGCCATCGCCGGCGTCGCCTTCACGCTCGCGATCCCCGCCGCCCTGGCCAGCTCCGCCACCTTGTCGTACCCCACCTGCTCCGCCAGCTTCACCGTGGCGTTGTTCAGCGACTCGGCCAGGGCATACCGCGCGGTCACCTGCCCGTGGTATTCCTCTTTGTAGTTGCGGGGCTCGTAGATTTCGTCCCCGTAGCTGAACGTGGTGGGCGCATCCTCCACCATCGACACCGCCGTGAACACCGGCGGCGCGCCCGCCAGCGCCGTGTTCACCGCCGCGGCGTACACGAAGGGCTTGAAGCTCGAGCCGGTCGGCCGCTTGGCGATGGCATGGTTCAGCTGGCTGATGCCGTAGTTCCGCCCGCCGACCAGCGCCAGCACCTCCCCCGTCTGCGGATCCAGCGCCACCAGCGCCACCTGCGCCTGCGGTCCCGGCGCCACCCGGGTTTCGAATTTCCCGTTCTTGCCCTCCCCGACCTTCACCCGCCGGGTGCGCAGCTTGGCCACCTGCGCGTCCACGTTCTTCATCCCCATCTCCACCGCCGCCGCCGCCGCCTTCTGCAGGTCGGGATCCAGCGTGGTGTAGATGTGGAACTGCTGCTGGTTCATCTCGCGCTCGGTGTAGACGCCCTGCAGCGATTCCTTCACCAGGTCGACGAAGTACGGCGCGTCGCTCGCCTCCACGTTCATGGGCGCCAGGTGCAGGGGGGTGGCTTTGGCCGCCTCCGCCTGCGCCTTCGAAATTGTCCCCGTCTCCGCCATTCCATCCAGCACCAGGTTGCGCCGCTCCAGCGCCCGGTCGGGGTGGCGGTAGGGCGAGAGGTAGCTGGGCCGCTGGATCATGCCCGCCAACAGCGCCGCTTCCGGCAGGGTCACGTCCTTCAGGTCCTTGCCGAAGTACGCCCGCGACGCCTCCGCCAGCCCGTTGATGGCGAACGACCCCCGCTGCCCCATGGGAATGTAATTGGCGTAGACCGCGAAAATCTGCTGCTTGCTGAAGCGCTGTTCCAGCTCCAGCGCAATCAGCATCTCGGTGAGCTTCCGCTTGATGGTCTTTTCCGGCGTCAGAAAGAAGCCGCGCGCGATCTGCATGGTGACCGTGGACGCGCCCTGGTTGCGCTTCCCCTCGCGCAGGTCAATCAGCACCGCTTCCGCGAAGCGAAAGTAGTTCACCCCGCTGTGCTGGAAGAAGCGCCGATCTTCGATGGCCAGGACCGCATCCACCACCACCTTGGGAATCTCGTCATACGTGACCAGCCGCCGCTTGCCGCGTCCCGCGCTGTCGGCCAGCCCGGTGACCAGTTGCGGCTCCAGCTCGTAGGCTTCCAGGCTTTTGCCCGCGGAGTGCCCCAGCCCCACGATCCGTTCTACCTTGCCGCCGCTGGTGCGGATGACCGCGCCTTCCGGCAGGTGATACGACTCCGGCCCCGGCTGCACCTCAATCCCGTTCTCCAGCAGCCGGAAGCTGCCCAGTTTCGAGCCGCTCTCCTTGCCGGCTTCGTTGTACCCGGCGCGCCGCAGCTCCGCCGCCACCTGGCGCACGTTGATCGCGTCACCCACCGCCACCGTCCGCGGGGCCGCGTAAATCTGCGCCGAGGTCTCGAAAATCTGCCCCCCCATGCGCGCATCGACGATCTTCTGATACCGGATGTAATAGAACGCGAAGAGACCCAGCAGCACGGCGCCGAGGATGGTGCCCGCCGCCAGCCCCGCCCGCACCAGCGGCATGGCGAACCAGTCGGCCGCCGTCCGCCGGCGGTACGCACCCCCACGCTTACCCCGGGTGGGCTGGGAGTTCGGGATGCGGATCTTGATGGCCACGGGTTGGGGAGCCGCTCAGAGCACTCTGGCCGATTTGACGAAGAGACGCTCCGCAAAGTCGTCCGCCGCGTTCCCGCGACGCCCTTTGCGGTTGCCCCCATTGTAAAGCAGCCTCACCGGCGTGGGTCCCGCCACCCCGGCCGGCCTTGTGCCAGGGCACGCCTTCGCAGGCTGCTGCAAAACCCGGGGACTCGCGCTTTCGGAGGGGGCCGGGCTTCAGCCGGCCCATACCGCCCCGTTATTCTTGATTCGTCATCCTGAGCGACCCTGAGCGGAGCGAAGGGGAGTCGAAGGATCCCTGCTCCGCCGGCCTTGCCCCGCTGCTTGCCCCTTTTCCACCAAAGCGCCCCGCGCCGCCACTAATCCGGCAATTCGGCAATGCCTTCGTGCGCCCCTCGTGCATCCTTCGTGCCCTTTGTGGTTCGCTCTTCCTGACAACTGACAACTGGCAACTGGCACACTTGAAACTTGAAACTGGTCTTACCGGGGTGGAGTAGGCCTTCATGCCTGCTTTCTCGCTCGCCGCGAACGGGCGGCTTTAGCCGCTGAGGTAACTCGATGCCGCTGCGCCGCCCAAAACAAAAGCCCGGCCGCGTGCGGCCAGGCTCCAACTAGAAACTCGAAACTCGAAACTGCCCTTACGTTCCTTCGCTCCAGCTCGCCAGATACTCTTCCTGCTCCCGTGTCAGCCGGTCGATCCCGATCCCCAGCGACTCCAGCTTCAGCTTGGCCACCCGCTTGTCGAGCTCTTCCGGCACCGGGAAGACTTTCTTGGGCAGCGTCGCGTGGTTTTTCACCAGGTATTCGACGCTCAGCGCCTGGTCGGCGAAGCTCATGTCCATCACCGACGCCGGATGTCCCTCCGCCGCCGCCAGGTTGATGAGCCGGCCTTCGCCCAGCAGGTTGATCTTGCGCCCGTCCTTCAGCGAGTACTCTTCGACGAAGGGCCGCGTGGTGCGTTTCGAGCCCGCCATCTTTTCCAGCGCCGGGATATCGATTTCCACGTTGAAGTGCCCGGAGTTGCAGATGATGGCACCGTCCTTCATCACCTCGAAGTGCTCCCTGCGCAGCACGCTCTTGTTGCCGGTGACGGTGCAGAAAACGTCGCCGATCTTCGCCGCCTCCGCCATGCTCATCGCGCGGAAGCCGTCCATCACCGCCTCCAGCGCCCGGGTGGGATTGATCTCGGTTACGATCACGTCCGCGCCCAGCCCGCGCGCCCGCGATGCCAGCCCGCGCCCGCACCAGCCGTATCCCGCCACCACGAACTTCGATCCGGCCAGCAGGAAGTTGGTCGCCCGGATGATGCCGTCAATCGTCGACTGCCCGGTGCCGTACCGGTTGTCGAACATGTGCTTGGTGTCGGCGTCGTTCACCGCGACGATGGGATAGCGCAGCACGCCTTCCGCCGCCATCGCCCGCAGCCGGATCACCCCCGTCGTGGTCTCTTCCGTGCCGCCGATCACGCCGTCCAGCACGTCGGTGCGCTTGGTGAGCGCCACCGTCACCAGGTCGGCGCCGTCGTCCATCGTGAGCTGCGGCTTGCGGTCCAGGCACGCCATGATGTGTGAGTAGTACGTTTCGTTGTCCTCGCCCTTGATGGCGAACACCGGAATGCCGTAGTCGCGCACCAGCGACGCCGCCACGTCGTCCTGCGTCGACAGCGGGTTCGAGGCGCACAGCGCCACGTCCGCCCCCCCGTCGCGCAGCGTGATGGCCAGGTTCGCCGTCTCCGCGGTCACGTGCAGGCAGGCCGCGATCCGGATGCCCTGGAGCGGCTGGTGCTTGATGAAGTCTTTGCGGATGATCTGCAGCACCTTCATCGACTGGTTGGCCCACTCGATCCGCTTTTTCCCCAGATCGGCAAGCTCGAGGTTCTTGATGTCACACGGTACCGCTGCCACTGTCGTCGCCATGAATCTCCTTCGCTCTCTGCTCCCACCTTGTGGACGCGGGCGACTCGCCCGTGTCCTCAGCCCCGGCTGGGTGCCCCACCCGAGCCGGTTTTGCTCGTGTGGGAATTCCACCTTGTGGACGCGGGCGACTCGCCCGCGTCCTCAGCCCCGGCTGGGTGCCCCACCCGGGCCGGTTTTGCCCGTGGGGGAATTCCACCTTGTGGACGCGGGCGACTCGCCCGTGTCCTCAGCCCCGGCTGGGTGCCCCACACGAGCCGGTTTTGCTCGTGTGGGAATTCCACCTTGTGGACGCGGGCGACTCGCCCGTGTCCTCAGCCCCGGCTGGGTGCCCCACCCGGGCTGGTTTTGCCCGTGGGGGAATTCCACCCCTGCGATCCTAGACCTTGCTGGCCACGTGCGCCGTTTCCTTCGCCTGGTGCTTGAGCGCCGCGGCCTTGTCGGTGTGCTCCCAGGTAAAGTCCACGTCGGCGCGCCCGAAGTGCCCGTAGGCCGCCGTCTTGCGGTAGATCGGCCGCCGCAGGTTCAGCGACTCGATGATCCCCCGCGGCGTCAGCTGGAAGTTCGCCCGCACCAGCGCGATCAGCTTTTCTTCACTCACTTTGCCCGTCCCGAACGTCTCCACCAGCACGCTCACCGGCTCGGCCACGCCGATGGCGTACGCCAGCTGCACTTCGCAGCGATCGGCCAGGCCTGCGGCCACCACGTTTTTGGCAATGTAGCGCGCCATGTACGCCGCCGAGCGGTCCACCTTGGTCGGGTCTTTGCCGCTGAAGCACCCGCCGCCGTGCCGTCCCATCCCGCCGTACGTGTCCACGATGATCTTCCGCCCGGTCAGCCCGGTATCGCCCATCGGCCCGCCGATTACGAACCGCCCGGTCGGGTTGATGTGGTACTTGGTGTATTCGTCCAGCAGCTTTTCCGGAATCACCGCCTGGATCACGTGCTTCAGGATGTCGGCGCGCAGCTCGTCGTTGCCGACGGTTTCCGCGTGCTGCGTCGAGACCACCACCGCGTCCACTCGCCGCGGCTTCAGATTTTCGTCGTATTCGACCGTGACTTGGGATTTCCCGTCGGGGCGCAAGTAGGAAAGGATGCCCTCCTTGCGGACTTCGGCGAGCCGGTGGGTCAGCTTGTGGGCCAGCGCGATGGCCGTCGGCATCAGCTCCGGAGTTTCGTTGGTGGCGTACCCGAACATCATGCCCTGGTCGCCGGCCCCGCCCGTGTCCACCCCCAGCGCGATGTCCCCCGACTGCTTGTTGATGCTGGAAATCACCGCGCAGGTGTTGGCATCGAACCCGTACAGCGCGTTGTCGTAGCCGATCGAGGCCACCACCCCCCGCACCAGCGTCTGGAAATCAACGTACGCCTTGGTCGTGATCTCCCCGGCGATCACCACCAGGCCGGTCGCCGTCAGCGTCTCGCACGCCACCCGGCTGTACTTGTCCTGCTCCAGGCAGGCGTCCAGGATGGCGTCGGAAATCTGGTCGGCCATTTTGTCGGGGTGTCCCTCGGTCACCGATTCGGAAGTGAACAGGTAGCGCTTTGCCACAGCCAGTCTCCTCTTCGTGAAGTTGTGCCCGCGAACGGGAGGCTTCGAGGAACCCAGGAGAGCCTGGCCGCCCAACCGCGCTGCGGCAGGGCCACCACGCGGTGCATCAAGCTAGCTTGGGCCGCAGACCCCGGCGCTTCCCACCAGGGCAATCGCAAGCGGTGCGAACTGCGCAGCCTTTACCCTAAAGGCTGACCGCTCGGCTACGGAGGTTGCCTCCCGCCGAACCGCGGGGTTCGGCAGCAAGACAGGCCGGCCGACCGGCGCTTCCTCAAAACTCCTTTGAAGCTACCAGAGAACCCCCGCCACGGCAACGCCTTTGCCGTCGCGTACGCCCAACTCTCGTCACTGGCCGTGGTTACTTTCGTGCGCCTGGGGGAATCACACTCGCCAATCACCAATCGCCAATCACCAATCGCCAATCACCAATCGCCAATCACCAATCGCCAATCACAAATCACAAATCGCAAATTCCCTACGGCTCCAGCCCTTTCTCCGTGAACACCAGGCTCTTCACTTTGTCGCCGCCGGTGACCGCCACGGGCTGGCCGTTAAACGAGATCTCCACTCCCGGCAGGTTTCCCACCTTCAGCACCAGCCGCTTCGCCGCCCGCATGGTCTTCTCGCCCGCCGCTTCCAGCGTGACCTCCTGCGGCGCGCCATCGTCCGTGCTCAGCCAAATCCACGATCTCTCTTTCGCCCGCACCTGCACCACGAACCCCTCGCCACTGCTCGCCGCTGGACTCGTTCCCGTCGCGGGGTTGGCGGACGCAGCCGGATTCGCCGCCGGGACCTTGGGTGTCGCCGGGGCCGCCTGCGCCCTTACTGCCGCTGCCGCCTTCACCGCCGCCGCGTGCTCCGCCTGCCGCGCCTGCCGCGCGTTGTACCAGCGCCACCCGCTGAACCCGACCACCAGCAGCACCAGGGCCAGCAGCGCCGGCCACCAGCTCGCCTGCCCTTCGCGGGGCTGGCGCGGCGTCAGCCGCACTTCCATGGTCAGCGGTGTCCCGTGCGCCTGCTGGTAGGCCAACTCGGCGCCCAGGTAGTCGGTCACGGCCTGCTCTTCGTCGATCCCCAGGTACCGCGCGTACGCGCGCACGAATCCGCGGTTGAAGATACCCCCGGGCAGGCGGTCGAAGTGCTCCTCTTCCAGCGCCCGCAGCGAGCGCGACCCGATCTTGGTGGCCTCCGCAATCTCTTCCACCGAGATGCCGCGCATCTCCCGCTCTCGCCGCATCCGCTCGCCGAACGATCCCACGGTCCTGCCCCCGACGCCCTGCCCCCACGCCGGCGCGCACACAACCGCACTCGGCTGGAAGGCTGGAAAACCGCTGCCATCATAGGTTTCGCGGCTTTGGAGTGTCAAAGGAAAACGCGGAAAGTGGCGGCCCTTCCCGCTTCGCGGAGGGCCCCTCACCGCCGCGCCCGCTGCCCATCCGCGCGCCGCTTCGCCCGTCCCGCCCTGCGGCCAGGCCGCCGGTTACTCCGCTGACTTCCTCGCCCCGGACCCGAATTGCGACCCCCCACCCGCTATGCCATAATGACGCCCACGTTGGCCTCTACGTCGCCGAATACCGCCCCTATGTCTACCGACGCTGCCGCCGAGCCCAAGCGGTACCCGCAAGAACTCAACATTTTCCACGACGTGGCCAAGGCCCTCACCTCCTCCCTCAACCTCAATTCCATCCTCCAGACCATCATGGACAAGATGGCCGAGTACTTCCGCCCCGACACCTGGTCGCTGCTCATGGTGGACGAGGCCAAGGACGAGCTCTATTTCGCCATCGCCGTCGGCGACGCCGCCGAAATGCTGCGCTCCGTCCGCCTCAAGGTGGGGGAGGGAATTGCCGGCTGGGTGGCCAAGCACGGCGAGCCCCTGCTCGTCCCCGACGTTTACAACGACCCGCGCTTCACCAAGCGCGTCGACGAGATGACCAAGCTGAAGACGCGCTCCATCATCTGCGTCCCGCTCAAGGCCAAGCAGCGCGTCCTCGGCGTCATCCAGCTCATCAACGTCGGCATGGAAGGCTTCGGCGACAACGAGTTGTTCTTCCTCCAGTCCCTGTGCGACTACGCCGCCATCGCCATTGACAACGCCCGCGCCGTCGAAAAAATTCAGGAACTCACCATCACCGACGATTGCACCGGCCTCTTCAACGCCCGCCATCTTTACAAGACGCTGGAGGCCGAGGTCTACCGCTCCGCCCGCTTCGGCTACGAGTTCAGCATCATCTTCATCGACCTCGACCACTTCAAGAAGGTCAACGACACCCACGGCCACCTCGTCGGCTCCCGCCTGCTCAACGAGATCGGCTACGCCATCAAGGCCAACCTCCGCCTCATCGATTCCGCCTTCCGCTACGGCGGCGATGAGTTCGTCGTCCTCCTCCCCCAGACCGGCAAGGACGCCGCCCTGCTCGTCGCCCGCCGCCTGCGCGACACCTTCCGCCAGACCGCCTATCTCAAGGACGACAACCTCAACCTCAACGTCCGCGCCAGCCTCGGCCTCGCCACCTACCCCCACGACGCCAAGAGCGCCCACGAAATCATCCGCCAGGCCGACGAGATGATGTACATGGTCAAGAACACCACCCGCGACAACATCGCCGTCGCCCAGCAGGGCGTCATCCAGTAATCTGCAATTTGTGATTTGTGATTTGTGATCTGCGGCGCCCTCCAGATCGCAAATCACCACAGCGGCTGCAACGCCAGGTCCGGCCCGCCGGCCGGTGAGAATCATCGCCCCGCGCTTGGAAGCTATCTCACAAATCGTTTTCGGAGGGGCACGGCTCGGTAGGTCAGGGCTTCAGCCCTGACTCGCGAAGCGACCGTGCCGTTGCTGGAATCGTTTTCGGAGGGGCACGGCTTTAGCCGTGCCGTTACTGGCCTTTGAAAATGTGGGCTTTAGCCCCTGAGGTACCTAGTTCTTCAGCACCGGGCTTTGCGCCCCTGCCGCCTTCTCCGTTTCGTAGTGGACGATCCCGTTCTCGTTGGCCCAGAACGCCCGATGCTCGGCGTCGAACGTCTTCGGCACCATCCCCACCGTGTAGCCATCGGCTTTGCCGCTGAAGTGCACGCTGTACTCGCCGCGGTCCGTCTTCACCAGCCGCCGCGTAAATGATCCCGACCCCACCAGCCCCGCCAGCGACGCAGCGTACTTCGCATGCTTCTTGCGGTACATCCGCTCCGCATTGATCACCGTTCGCATGTATCCTAGGGCGCCTTTCTCCGCACTCGACCGCTGCTCGCCCGCCGCCGTCTCCTGCGCCTGTCGTGCTGGCGCCGCCGCGAACGCCACTCCCACCAGCGCCACTACCATCGCCACTCTCCGCGCTGCCCGCATCTTCCGTGCCTCCCGCCGCGCTGGTTACCAATAGACGTGTCCGGATGCCATCTATCGCCCGTCCTGCGGCGCGTCTATCCTACGCGTTATGATGGTTACCGCGACACCGCCACTCTCGGGGGTCAACATGAAGCCGATGCCGGCCAAGAAACCCCGCCTCGTAATCGGCCTGGTGGAAAGCGATCCGCTGCGCCTGGTCGGGTTCCGCGCGCTCTTCGATTCCCAGCCCGGAATCGAGCTCTCCCCCATGACCCTCGACGACATGCGCACCCACATGGAAGTCGAGGTCGCGCTGGTCTGCAGCCACGGCCGCGCCAACCTCTTCGACATGATTGCCGGCCTCAAGGCCGCGCGTCCCGACCTGCGCATCCTGGTCGCCGGCTCCGGCGCCGACGATGAAACCGTGCTCAAGGCCCTGGCCGCCGGCGCCAAGGGCTACCTCGACGAGTCCGCCTCCGCCGCCGACTTCGCCCAGGCTCTCAACGTCGTCCATCAGGGATGGGTGTGGGCGCCCCGCCGCGTTCTCGCCAAGTTCGTGGACCGCGTCGCCCAGTCCGGCCGCATCTTTCCCGCCGGCCGCCTCGCCTTCACCGACCGCGAGAAAGAAGTGCTCGAGCTGCTGGTCGCCGGCCGCAGCAACAAGGAAATCGGCGCCGCCCTCGGCATCGAGGAGCGCACCGTGAAGGCCCACGTCGCCAAGCTGATGCGCAAAGTCGGCGTCCAGAACCGCATCGCCCTCAGCGTCCACGCCATCACCCACTCCCTGGTCCCCAGCGCCAGGGAGTAGGAGGCTGCTGGCTACTGGCTACCAGCTGCTAGCCAGCAGCGAGCAGCGAGCAGCCAGCCGCGAGCAGCCAGCAGCCAGCCGCGAGCAGCCAGCAGCCAACCGCGAGCAGCCAGCAGCCAGCAGCCAGCAGCTAGCCTTCGCTTTTCTGTCAATCCCCCAAATCCCTCACTTTCCCCGCATCTCTCTCATTCCGCACGAGAAATAAAATGGCACGACTTTTCCCATTCCCCCCCTCGAATTTGCTAGGCTGGATATAGAAAGATCGCGACGGCCGGGGGAACTCCCCCGGCCGTCGTCTTTTGTGGCGCGGACGCCCAATTCAGTTTCGAGTTTCGGGTTTCAAGTTTCGAGCCAGAGCGCCCTCCGCTCTCCGCTAAACCCGAAACGCGCAACCTGTTTTCCTGCTTTTCCTCGAAACTCGAAACTGCTTTTCGCGGACAGCGCCTTTGCTTCTCCTAGAAACTAGAAACTAGAAACTTGAAACTTTCTTCTGCTCCCCCAAAGCGCAAGGGCGAATACGCCGAGTCGCTGTTTCTGGCTCGCGCCATCGCCCGCGGCTTCAACGTCTGCAAGCCCTGGGGAGACTCTGCCCGCTTCGACTTCATCCTCGAAAAGCCCGGCCGCCGCCCACTGCGGGTGCAGGTGAAGAGCGCCTGGAAGAAGCAGAGGGGCGCGAGGTATTACAACGTAAATGTTGCATATTACGTGGTAAGCGCCGGCACTAACCGAGTGGGGCGGTACACCGCCCGCGAGACTGATTTTCTGGTGGCGTGGGTCGAGCCGGAAGACGCCTGGTACGTCATTCCGCTGGAGGCGGTGCGGAACAAGTCGGTCATGCTGTATCCGGCCCACGACACGCGGCGCGGGAAGCCGCGTTACGAGCGCTTCCGCGAGGCGTGGGAACTGCTGGGGTAGTGGCAACGAAGATCTAAAAGCTGGACGCTCTTTTTCTCGGACGTCCGCCGAGGGCGCCATTGGCGCGCGCCGCAGCTCGCTTGGCGGCGCTGCGCGACTTGCCCCCTGCCTGCCCCAGACGCGCCGCCATCCAGCGCTTCGAGCCCAGCATGCCTTCCAGCAGGGCGGGCACGTAGAGGTCGGCGTCGAGCTTCGGGAAGTGCAGCCCGAAGCCGGAAGGGGTGATCGCGATGCGTTCGAGGTCCGACGGCTTGGCGCGCTCCAGCCCCTGCGCGTCGCGGGCGGAAAAGCTGATGGTCACGCGGGAACTGAGGTCGACGACAATGCGCCCGCTCTTGCGGTCGAAGTGCGCGGCCACGGCGCGCGGCACCGCCGCCCGCAGTTCTTTGGCGCGGCGATTGGCGATGGCAATCTGGTTATGTGCAGCCATGTATCTCCTCCCATGCGCGGCACAGTTGGCCGACGTCCTGCGTCAGCCGGGTGGCCAGGCGTGCGATCTCTCGCCGCGAGAACTGGTAATTCTCGCGCAGCTCCACCGGTCCGGCCGGGCAATGCAACTTGAAAACCGCCTCGCAGCCCCGGCCCATGACGTGGACGTGCGCGGGCCGATGGTCATTCGGATAGACCACCACCCGCAGCCCCGCGAAGCGGAGGACCGTAGGCACGAGTGCATGGTATCACAATAACCTAAGCGATTGGGTTAAAAAAGACCACCGCGGAATGACAGATCCGGCGGCGGTTCGTGCCGCCCCTAAAGGGGCTCTCCTCATTTTTGGGACGCTACCCGGCGTTGAAACGCCGGGCTACCCTCGGTCGCCCCTGACGGGGCTGTAGGAGTCAGCAGCCAGCTGCTAGCTGCTGGCTGCCCGCTACGGGCTGCTCCCTACCGCATCCGATACGTCCCGCGGTTGTCGACGAACTCCAGGAGCTCCAGGTCCCGCAACCGCTGCAATTGCTGACGCACCTTCGCCGCCACGTGACGGTTTTCCGGATGCAGGCGCTGCAACGCCGCGGCGTGCGCCAGCACCTCGCGCAAGGTGAACACCGGCTTCCCGAGCGCACGCACCGCGCTCAGCACGTCGAGCACCCAGCCCTTTTGCGCGACGTCCAACGCGGCCAGCGGTCCAAGCGCCCGGAATTGGCGCCGCACCGCCGACCGGCTGCGTTCCACGCCCTCGGCCACCACGGGAATGCGCGCATCCGGCGGAATGCTGTCCAGGCGGAGGTTGCACCCAATCCACCCGGCACGGCGCGCGCTGGCCGCGAGCGCGAGCCTCGCGAGCGGGGCGGCACGAACCGCTCCCGGGTGGAGCAGGCCTTCAGGCCTGCATCGCAGCCGGCCTCAAAATGCCGGCTTTAGCCGCTGAGGGAAGAGACTCGAAAAGCTCGCCCTTGGCCGCGCGAACGACGAAGCACGCGGGCGACCCCTTTTGGCATATGCTTCCGCGCATGAGCCAGGCCCCAAAACCGCCCGCTCCACCACTGCGACTGCAGCGCTATTCATATCGCTTCGCAGAGCAAGTGCTGAACAGCAAGCTGGTGTTGAAAAATGAGATCGAACAGATCTTGCTAACTGAAGTCGGAACCCTTACCGAACTCTCACGTCCAAACTTCAACAAGATCTTGGATATCCGGTTCACAGCCCACGGCTGGGAACGGCAGCCGCCGGTATTCGATGACCCTGATGATCCCGGCGCAAAGATGGATTTTCTTAAGGAACGCGTAGGGATCGAAGTTGGCTTCGGCCACGCGTCTTTCCTCGGGATCGACCTGTTGAAGTTCCAAGTCTCGTCTTACTCCGCACTCGACAAGATTGATCTTGGTGTTTACGTCGTGACGACCGCTAGATTTCAGAAGGTAATGAGAACTGAATGCAAGCAGAACTGGGAAGGATCGCTTACCTTTGAAAAAGTCACGCGGTACCTGCCGCATTTCAAGAGTGCAATTCAGGTGCCGATCTTTGTGATCGGCGTGGATTGTTAGCACGAGCGGTCGCACAATCTTGCGGCGCAGTAGAGGTTTTCTTCCGCCCAGGATTCGGAGATGACGCGCGCCTTCTGCGACGCGCTGCGGTAGCGCTCGGCAATGGCGGGCCACATCGCCAGCAGCATGGAGCACCTGAGTTAGCGCACCACTAACGCAACGTCAACTCCGTTCACTACCACTCGTTGAAACCGAGCGGCGAGCGCACGGAGACCCTCCTGTTCGAGAACCTCACGAGCGTAGCCTGCGGCGACATCTGCCGCCTGTAAACCGTCCACCGCCCGAGAGTCCATCTCCACGACAGCACTTCCGCACTGAATAAAGAAGCCGCGTTGAGCCGACTCGGCGGTAGTGATGACGTTGTTCAGAACCGCGGTGCTCCGAGCGTGCTCTTTGTCAAACACACGCGTCACGACGCCCGTTGGCGCGCCCAAAATTCCGAATGGAACAAACACCTCGGTGCCCGTTTCGCGGCTGGGATCATCGATGGCTGCGTAGGCGCGACCTGCGAATGTCACGGCGTCGCGCAGTTTGCCGCCGACGGCACGGAGGAGCGTGGGCGGCGAAGGGACGAAATTGTGCGGAGCGTACAAAAGCGGAGCTCCCTGGATCGCTGCCGAAGGGGCTGCTGCATCATTCGAATACATGTAAACAGGAGAGTTCGCGACGATGTCAACAGCAGCCTGACCGAGAACATCCTTCCACTTATAGTCGTAGCCATAGTCTGCCTGCTGGTTGTCGTACCACCTGAGAATCCCTGCGGCAAAGGGAGCCGGGTCAACGATGAAAATTGTCGCCTCTCCGATACCATTCGCAATCGTCTGCCACAGCTTTCGGTCCTTCCGGAGCAACCCCTCGTTGTGGCGGACATCGGAAAACTTCAACTCATCTCGTACTAGCCGAGTGCGGGTTTGCCTTACCCACTCAAGCTGACGATCACTCGCAACTCGCGCGAAGATATAGCGGCGAAGGTCGGTGCCGAATCTGGGCCGTGTGGCAGTAGAATCGCAATACGATACTTGCTCGCCCGAGGATTGGTAGTACGGAAGCCTACTAAATTTGTCGAAAACGCACCTCCCTAACGTTGCCTAGCCCTGTTCCCGCAGGAAACTCTTAACATCCGGCAACGGGCCGGATGGCAAGAACGCATTTTCCCCAAACCGCGTTGTCCCTCCGAACTCATTCACCAGCGCCTCAATTTCCGGCGACATGACAGATGCATACGCGAATCTATGCATCGAACCTGCAACAAGCTCATTCACGTGCCCGACCTGGTTGCAAGTAGCGATACGGCGCTCAGGGCCGTTCAGGCCGAAGACGAGACACGTGGCTGGGCTGAGCGGGAAGAACGTCAATGCGCGATCAAAGCCGAACCCTGGCGCGAAGTCGTCTCCGACAGGCATCCCCGTGACGACAGGGGTATCACCTGTGATGAACTGAGAACCACCAGGGGCTTCCCAGATCTGCACCGGCTTCCTGGCGAGAACAGCTGCAATCACATTCGTATTGTGTTCGAGCTGCCCCAAGAACATGCGCGCTTGCTCATCCGGCTCGCGGGAGCGCTCGGCCACTCGCTTCATGGTGGCCGCCACATACGAAGCATCAACTGCCTCGTTGAGCTTGGCGCTGAACTTCCGGGCAAGTTCCTCGACAAAAGGGCTGTCCTCGGCCGCTCTAGCGAACTCGTCGTGCACCATGTCCGAGACCAGTACGGCCGCTTGCCGGCGTGACCGGCTCCTCGAGTGCAAGAGTGCAACATAGGTGACCACGCGTCGCCGGTCCAGCTCCGACCAGACGAAACAAGGATTCGAGATGATCTTTATCGAAGGCCAGAGTTCGCCCTCAATCTCGGCTAGTAGGGACTCCAGTTCCTCGTTGAACTGGCCATTGGCCGCTGCGAACCCAAAATAGCCGTTTTCCCGAGCTTCGGAATCGGGCGATCCCCAGCGCGGGGGACTGCCTTTAGCGTAGACGCACAAACGACCTCCGGCGTCAGCAAACTGCCGAAGGTAATGCTTCGGAATGACATGCGACCCGATCAACTCAACCTCCGTTGCGCCGTGACAAGTCCAAGTACAAAAGGAGCACGGCGTACCGTGCTCCCCTCACAGTGCGTCACACTCAACTTCTACGTCTCTGGCCCACAGGGGCTAAAGCCCCCTGCTCTTTTCTATCCCGTTTGCGGCACGGTTGAAACCGTGCCCTTTCAATAAGGCCTGCGCTTCTCCGCGCTGCCTCTGCGCGCTCTGCGTTGAGGTTCTAGCTGCACCCGCTGGTGCTGCCGCCCTTCGGCAGGCTCAGGATGGCTTTACGAACAGCCACTCGTGCTGCCACAGCTCATGCAGCGGTAACACGAGCCATTCCTGGTCATAATCGAGCCGCAGACGGAGCACGAGGGCGCGTCGCCCATGTCCACGAGTTCCTTGAGCGCGTCGGCGGCGTGCACCACGCCGCGGGAAGAAGTTTCAAGTTTCGAGTTTCTAGTTTCGAGTGAGCCGTCGTTCGGCCCGTGGCTGTCGAAGTCCCCGTTGGGCTCACCGCCGACGCGCGGCCGCAGACCATCGAACAGCAGTTGCTGCTGCCCGCGCAGGAACTTCAGGTCCAGCCAGCGGAAGATGTAGTCCATGACCGACTTGGCGTACCCAATGTCGGGATTCGGCGTCCACCCCGAGGGCTCGAAGCGGGTGTGCGCGAACTTGTCGCACAGCAGCTTGAGCGGCACCCCGTGCTGCAGCGCCATGCTGATGGCGAGCGCGAAGCTGTCCATCAAGCCTGAAACCGTCGAGCCTTCCTTGGCCATGGTGATGAAGAGCTCGCCCGGCTGCCCGTTCTTGTACAGCCCCACCGTGATGTACCCCTCGTGGCCCGCGATGTTGAACTTGTGGGTGAGGGAGAGGCGCTCCGCGGCCAGCTTGTGGCGGACGGCGCGCGGCGGCGCTTCGCACTCGTCGACGGGAACCGTCGACGAAGTTTCGAGTTTCGCGTTTCGAGTTTCGGGAGAAGACAACGCCGTCTTCGACCCGGCGGCGCTCAGCGGCTGCGCCTTCTTGCAGCCGTCGCGATAAATCGCCACCGCCTTCAGTCCCAGCTTCCACGCCTGCACGTAGGCTTCGGAAATCTCCTCCACCGTGGCCTCGTTGGGGAGGTTCACGGTCTTGGAAATCGCCCCGGAGATGAAGGGTTGCGCCGCCGCCATCATGCGCGTGTGCCCGGAGTAGTGGATGGAGCGCGTCCCCTTGGCCGGCTTGAAGCTGCAATCGAAGACCGCCAGGTGCTCGTCGCGGATGTGCGGCGCCCCCTCGATGGTGCCGGTGGCGTCAATGTAGCTGACGATGGCGTTGGTCTGGTCGCCGCTGTAGCCGAGCTTGAAGAGCGCGGCGGGCACGGTGTTGTTCACGATCTTGATCATGCCGCCGCCCACCAGCTTCTTGTACTTGATGAGCGCCAGGTCGGGCTCGATCCCGGTGGTGTCGCAATCCATCATGAACCCGATGGTCCCGGTGGGCGCCAGCACCGTGACCTGCGCGTTGCGGTATCCGTGCTTCTCGCCGTGCGCCAGCGCTTCGTCCCAGCACTCCTTCGCCGCCTCGATGAGCAGCGGCAGTTGCGTGAGCGACGACGAGGCGGTGGCCGCCGCGGTGTCGAGGCTCGCCCCGATGTTGTTCACCGACGCGCGATGCATGCGGATGACGTCGAGGAAGGGCTCGCGGTTCAGGTAGTACCCCGGGCAGGCGTTGCCCGGCATGTGCTCCGCGGGCGAGTCGCCCGCGTCCACTCCTAATCTCTCGCGCACCAATTCCGTGGCCGGGGTCAGCGGCGGACATTGCTCGGCGATGCGCGACGATTGCAGGTACGCCTCGCCGCACATGATGGCGGTGACGCCGGCGGCGTAGTCGCGCCCCGCGTCCGAGTCGTAGGGCAGGCCCGCCGCCATCAGCAGCGCTCCCAGGTTGGCGTAGCCCAGCCCCAGCGGCCGGTAGTCGTGCGAGTTGCGCGCGATCGCCTGCGTCGGGTAGCTGGCGCTGTCCACCAGGATTTCCTGCGCGGTGATGGTGATGTCCACCGCGGCGCGGTACGCCTCCACGTCAAACTGCCCGTTGGGCGCGAACTTCAGCAGGTTCAGCGACGCCAGGTTGCACGCCGAGTCATCCAAAAACATGTACTCGCTGCAGGGGTTGGAGGCGTTGATGCGGGCGGTGTTTTTGGAGGTGTGCCAGCGGTTGATGGTGGTGTCGAACTGCATGCCCGGGTCGCCGCACTGCCAGGTGGCTTCGGCGATCTGGCGCAGCAGGTCGCGCGCCGGGTAGGTGTTGATGACGTGGCCGTCGCCGATGGCGCGGGTGGAGAAATCGGCGCCGCTCTCCACCGCCTGCATGAATTCGTCGGTCACGCGCACCGAGTTGTTGGCGTTCTGGAAGAAGATGGAGTTGTAAGCCTCGGAGTCGGGCGAGGAGCCGTCGTAGCCGCGCTCGACCAGCGCCCACGCCTTGGCCTCTTCCTTCGCCTTGCACTCGATGAACTCCACGATGTCCGGGTGGTCGATGTTGAGGATGACCATCTTGGCGGCGCGGCGGGTTTTGCCGCCGGACTTGATGACGCCGGCGAAGGCGTCGAAGCCTTTCATGAAGCTCAGCGGGCCCGAGGCCTGGCCGCCGCCGCTCAGGTTCTCCATGGAGCCGCGCAGCGGGGAGAGATTGGTGCCCGTGCCGGAACCCCACTTGAAGAGCATGCCCTCGGTCTTGGCGAGGGTGAGGATGGAATCGAGCGAATCCTTCACCGAGTTGATGAAGCAGGCGGAACACTGCGGGCTGGTGTAACCGGTGCGGCCGAATTCGACCGCCTGGGTTTGCGGGTTCCAATGCCAGTTGGCGGCGTCGGAATCGGGCTCGATGCGGTCGCAGCCGACGTTGAACCACACCGGGGAATTGAACGCCATCTTCTGCTGGATGAGCAGGTGGACGAGTTCGTCGTGGAAGGTGGCCGCATCTTCGGGCGTGCGGAAGTAGCCGGCGTCCAGGCCCCAGTCGCGAATGGTTTCGGCGACGCGCGCCACCAGCTGCCGCGCGCCGGTTTCGCGCTCGTCGGTCCCCACCGTGCCGTGCAGGTACTTGCTGGCTACGATGTTCGTAGCGGTCATGGACCAGTCCTTGGGGACCTCGACGTCGAGCTGCTCGAAGATGGTGTTGCCCTTGGCGTCGGTGATCTGCGCGGTGCGGCGCTCCCACTCGACTTCGTCGTAGGGGGAGATGCCCGGCTTGGTGAAATAACGGCGGAAGGAGAGGCCGGAGGCCTTCTTCGAGGAGGTGCGCGCCGGCTGGCTGGCCGGAGAAACAACGGTGGTGGCGGCGTGGGCAGCAACTTTCTGGGTCACTTCGGCCATCGGAAACCCTCCTCGAAGAAACGAGCCTGAGAAAAACCTGCGTCCAGCCGGCGCCGCGGCACGGGCCGGACGTCGTCTGCTGAGAGCGGGGCGCCCGCGCACGGCGGTACGCTCAGCCTCAGATCACCGCAAAAACCCTGCTATCACGGCAGGTGAGACGGCCATGGTGCGGGCCGACTTTGGGATCTCCGTCACCTCGGCGGGGGTCCGCATCTCTTCGAGGGCTCCGCAACGCGGCTTGCACCCTCGCGAATAGCCCGCGCGCGACAGCGCGTACCATTCGCTCACCCGAGAGAGCGACCTTGCGGTCGCGAAGGTTACCCCACCGCTCCAAAACCGGGCGCGGCAGGGGCCCTGAGTGGGAGGCAACTTACGCCTGTAGGTTGGGGCTGTCAAGTCCCCTACACCACCTATTGTACCTTTTCTGTGAATAACCTTCGAACTGCGCCTCCCGCGCGGCACTGGCGCGAACGCGGGAATTGTGAGTCGGCCTGGGCCGCGGGCTGGCAAGGCGACGGTACGGCGGGGCGGGGCGGGGGTCAATGCCGGGGGTTGGTGCAGGTCTGTGGGAAAGCGGGCGGGAGTGTGGAGAAAGCACTGCCGAATTGCCGAATTGCGGAAGTGCGGAATTTGCGGAACCGCGGAATTGAGGGCGGCGGGAGCAGTGGCCAGTTGAGGAGTTAGAAAGAGCGAACACAAAGGGCACGAAGGGCGCACAAAGGACACGAGGAAAGGCATTGCGGAAGTTGCTAGTGGACAGGTGCCAGGGAAAGCCGGGGTCGCCCGGTGCTTCCGGCGAACGCGGGCGAAGGCGGCAACCCCCAAGATTCACGATCGTTCCCGGTTGGAAAGCGGTTGGCAGCGTGGGTGGGCTGGGCGGGGTAGGGATCCTTCGACTCGCGCTCAGGAGCATCCGCTCCCTCGCGCTCGCTCAGGATGACAAGAAAACAAGTTTCGAGTTTCGGGTTTCGAGTTTCGAGCAAAAGCTTAGAACAGCAGATCCCTCGCTCTGTCACCGCATCAAGCCAAACCCGGGCTCGATGGGGACCCCGGCGCGCTCAGGATGACAATCAAGAGAGGGAGCCGGCGGGCGTCACCGTGGGTTGTGACGGCGGTGGCGGGCGGGGGAAGCGGGGACTAGAATCGAGGCGCAGCAATGCGGGGGTCCGAATGCCCGTGTATGAGTATGTTTGCCACGCATGCAAGAAGCAGTTCGAGAAGGTGCTGACGCTCGCGGAATATGAAACCTACGCGGCGGGCAAAGCGAAGATGGCCTGCCCGAAGTGCGGCAGCAAAGACGTGGAACAGGCGTGGGCCGCGTTTTTTGCGGTCACGTCGAAAAAGAGTTGAGCGCAAGATCGCCATGACGCCGGGCGGAAGCCCGGCGTTTTTTGTTGGCGCGAAGAGGTTGGTGCCGTGCCCACGGCACGCGCAACCCCTGCTCGCCGATTTTCCCGCCACTGACGTGGCGGGCTCAACCCGGTGGCGTCGCGTTGCGACTCGGGGACGAGGGTCCCCATTCTTCGTTGAAAAGCCGCCGGCGGTGTGGCAGAGGACGCGGCATAGGGATCCTTCGACTCGCGCTCGAGAGCAGTTCTCAGTTCCCAGTTCTCAGTTGTCAGTAGGAACCAGTGGGTGGGTGAGTGCTACCGGCGTCGTGGGGCGGCAGAATACAGAGATCCTTCGGGCGCAACATCAGCGCCCTCAGGATGACACCCTGTTCTTTTTAAGCGCCCTCAGGATGACGGCGCCCACGTGATCAGAGGCCGAAGAGTTCGCGGAGGCGGCGGGTCTGGGAGCGGGAGACGGGGACTTCGGTCTGCTTCTTGTCGTCCATGCGCAGCTGGTAGGAGGACTTGAACCAGGGGACGACTTCCTTGATGCGGTTGATGTTGACGAGGTAGGAGCGGTGGGCGCGCCAGAAGAAGGCGGGGTCGAGGGCGGCGAGCAGCTCTTCGAGGGTACGGCAGTTGGACTGGCCTTCGAGCACGCCGTGGGTGACCACGGTGATGACGCCGTCCTCGATGGTGGCGAAGCAGATGTCCTTGGGGTCGACGAGGAAGAGGCGGCCGGCGGAGCGGACGACGATCTTGTTCTGCTGCGCCTGGCGGGCCTCGAAGGTCTTGATGAGGGCGTCGAGGCGGCCGGCGGAGGGGGGCGCGGCGGCGCGCCGGCGAAGCGCCTTCTGTACCGCCTGCTCGACGCGCTTCTTGTCGAAGGGCTTGAGCAGGTAGTCGACCGCGTTCACCTCGAAGGCCTGGACGGCGTACTGATCGTAGGCGGTGGCGAAGACGATCTGCGGCAAGGGAAGCTTTTTTTCGGCCAGCTTCTTGATGACGCCGAAGCCGTCGAGGCCGGGCATCTGGACGTCGAGGAAGACGAGGTCGGGATTGTGCTCGCGGATGAGGGCGACGGCCTCCAGGCCATTCTTGCCGGTGGCCACAACGTGGACGTCGCCGACCGACTGCAGGAGGTAAGCGAGCTCGTCGCGGGCGAGCTGCTCGTCGTCGACGATGATGGTGGAAAGAGGCATGGCGGGAGCTACCCGGGAGTATAGCCGGTGGGGCGGAGGTCGGAGAGGACAAGCTGCAGGCCGCCGAAGTCGGGATGGTGGTTGCGATCGAGGCGGAAGGCGAGGTCGAGGGAATCGCCGGGAGCGAGTGGGTGCTCGGCGAGGAAGGCGGCCATGCGCCAGCCGAGAGCGTCGAAGGAGCGAGTCTTCGGTCGTCGGTCTTCGGTCGTCGGCTCGCCGGCCGAGGCGGCCGGCGCTACACCAGCGGAGGCGGCCGGCGCTACACCAGCGGAGGCGGCCGGCGCTACACCAGAAACCATTTGTCCGACGCGGAGCTTGAGGTGTTTCTCTTTGAGCACGCGCGGGGGCAGGAGAACGCGGGCGTTGCGGGTGGCGAAGAGGGGCTCGGGGTTGGCGACGCCGAAGGGCGCGAGCTGGGCGAGGGCGTCGAAGAGGGCGTCGTTGATGTCGGCGAGGGAGAGCTCGGCGTCGACAGCGAGCGCGGGTTCGAAGTCCGCGGGCGTCAGGCGGGCGCGAGCGTAGGCATCGAGGGTGGCGCGGAGTTCCGGGACGCGCTCCGCGGGCAGCGCGAAGCCGACGGCGTGGGCATGTCCGCCGAAGCGCTCGAAGAGCTGGTGGCAGGACTCGAGGGCGGCGAGCAGGTGGAAGCTGGGGATGGAGCGGCCAGAGCCGTGGGCCTGGCCGGCTTCGTCGCGGGCGATGACCAGGGTGGGGCGGCGGAAGCGCTCAACGACGCGGGTGGCGCAGATGCCGATGACGCCGCGGTGCCAGCCGTCGCCGTCGATGACCAGGCAGTAAGCATCGCGCAGCGCGGGGTCGGCGGCGATGCGCTGCTCGATCTCGACGAGGATGCGCTGCTCCTCCTGCTGGCGGTCGGCGTTGAGCTGGTTGAGGCGGGCGGCAAGCTCGCGGGCGCGCAGCGGGTCGCGGACGCTGAAGAGCTCGATGACGTCGCGGGCAACGTCCATGCGGCCGGCGGCGTTGAGGCGCGGGGCGAGACGGAAAGCGACGTCGGTGGCGGAGAGGGGGCGCGCGAGGTCAACCCCGGCAACTTCCAGCAGGGCGCGCAGGCCGAGATTGCGCGGCGAGCGCAGGCCCCCGAGTCCAAGCTTGGCGATGACGCGGTTCTCGCCGGTGAGGGGGACGGCGTCGGCGATGGTGGCGATGGCGATCATCTTGAGGAAGGAGGGCAGGAGGCGGGCGTGGCCGTTTTTTTCGAGCAGCGCCTGCGCCAGCTTGAAGGCGACTCCGGCGCCGCACAGCGCCTTGCAGGGATAGTCGCAGCCGGGCTGGTTGGGATTGAGGACGGCGAGCGCGTCGGGGAGGCTGCCGGCTTCGGGAAGATGGTGGTCGGTGACAATGAGGTCGAGGCCGAGGCGGCGGGCGGTGTGGGCGGCGGCGAAGGCGCGAATGCCGGTGTCGACGCTGATGATGAGGCGGACGCCGGCGGCCGCGGCGCGCTCGATGACCTCGTCGCGCATGCCGTAGCCCTCGCGAATGCGGTGCGGGACGTGGAAGTCGGCGGCGCCGCCGCAGAGTTCAAGGGCGGTCTTGAGGATGACGACGCTGGTGGTGCCGTCGACGTCGTAGTCGCCGTAAATGAGGACGGGCTCGCGGCGGGCGATGGCGGCGGAGAGGCGGTCGACGGCCGCGGCCATGCCGCGCATCAGGTAGGGAGAGTGGAGATGCTCGAGGCGAGGATGGAGGAAGGGCAGCGCCGCCTCGGGCGTGGTGAGGCCGCGCTGCACGAGGAGGCGCGCCACCAGCGGCGGCAGGCCGAGCGCGGCGGCGAGAGGAAGCGCGACAGCATCGTCCACGGGCCGCAGGTCCCAACGCATGCGGGGAGAGTACAACATTTGCGATTGGTGATTTGTGATTTGCGATTGGGGAGTGCCGGAGATCGGCGGCATGGGTGCAATAGGGATCCTTCGACTCGCGCTCGTCCCGCGCAGCGGAACTCGCGCTCGCTCAGGATGACGAGGAAATGGCTGCTGGCTACTGGCTATTGGCGGCTGCTAGAAGGGGCCTTTTTCGTCGTCCTGGTCGGCCTGGTCGAAGGAGATGCCGCCGCATTCCTCGGCCATTTCGGCGAGGCGCTGGTAGCGGTCGTACCAGTCGGCGCTGGTCTCATAGACGAACATGACGCCCTGATGCGGCCAGCCGAGCTGAAGGAAGCCGGTCTTGCCGACATAGGTCTTGAGCCAGCGGGCCTCGTCGACTTCGTCGGACTCGGCGTAGAGGGAGTTACGCAGGGAGTCGATGATCCAGTCGAGGTCCTCGCGGTCGAGGACGAAGGCATTCATGGTGAGGAAGGCGGCGCCGGCGGCCTTGGCGAGCTCGACGAAGTCCTTCCAGGCGTCGGGATTGTCGGCGGCGTCCCACATGACGTTGGGGACATCGTCGGTGTGGACGAAGCCGGCGAAGCGGCGCATGCCGTGGCCTTCGATGAAGGCGGTCATGTCGTCCCTGAGGGTGGTGAGATCGTCGGACATCGCCGGGGACATGATACTCCGGGGCGCGCGGGGCGTGTGCTAAACTGCTGAGTCTGAACGCACAGCGCGCATGATTTTCTCCAAGGAATACGTGGGCTACCTGGCCCGCGAAGTCACCAAAAAACTGATTGCCGGCGAGCTCATCGAAACGCCGAACCGGGCAGCCACCACGGAGCGGGTGCACGCCGCGCTGCTGGAGGAGCTGAGCCTGGAAGACCGCATCAATGACGAGGTGCGGGTCATCCTGGAGCAGTACCAGGAGGAGATGCAGAAGACCGGCGCCAGCTACCAGGAGCTGTTCAAGAAGGTGAAGAGCGAGCTGGTGCGGAAGTACAAAGCGGTGCTGTGAAGACAGCCATAAGCCATAAGCCATAAGCAAGAGCGAGAAGCGAGCAGCAAGAAGCGAGAAGAGGTCGAACCCGGGGAAGGCGATATGAGACTTAGTCCCGAGGCGCAACAGCAGGCCGGCGGCCTGCGGCTGACCCGCGACAAGGTGAACGTGCTGGCGCGGGCGGTGGCGGAAGCGCTGCGGCAGATGGACGAGGTGGAGTTCATCGAGGACCCCAACACCATCCGGCAGGCGACGCGCGGCTTCCTGGAAGAGCTGCTGCGGGCCGAGGCGAAGATCGACCAGGCGGCGCGGCAGAAGATCGAGTCGCAGCGGCGGACCATCATCGAGGGCACGCAGGAGTGGGACATCCTGTACCGCAAGTACTACAACGAGGAAGTGAAGAAGCTGGGAATCTAGGCCTCGGGCCGTGGGGTCATTGCTTCCCGGCTATAATCAGGCGGCTCCCATGAAAGCCTACGTTTACGTTTCCCTGAAGAAGAGCGTGCTGGATCCGCAGGGCAAGACCATCCAGGGAGCGCTGAAGAAGATGGGATACGGGGCGGTGGGCGACGTGCGGCAGGGGAAGTACTTCGAGATCACGCTGGATGGCGGGCTGGACCGGGAGCAGGCGGAGCAGCAGGTGGCGCGCATCGCCAAGGAAGTGCTGACCAACCCGGTCATTGAAGAGTTCCGGTACACCATTGAGTGATTGAATCATCGGGTCATTGAGCCATTTATGTGCGGAATCGTTGGTTACGTCGGGAAAAAACGGGTGGTGCCGGTCATCCTGGATGGGCTGCGGCGGCTGGAGTATCGCGGGTATGACTCGGCGGGGATCGCGGTGGCGGGCAACGGCGAAGGGCTGCAGGTACGGCGCGCCGAAGGCAAGCTGCGCAACCTGGAAGAAGTAATCCGGCTGAAGCCGCTGGACGGCACCTACGGGATCGGGCACACGCGCTGGGCGACGCACGGGCGTCCGACGGAGGAGAACGCGCACCCGCATCGCGACTGCACGGGGCGGGTGGTGGTGGTGCACAACGGCATCGTCGAAAACTACATGGTGCTGAAGCGCCAGCTGATCCAGGAGGGGCACAAGTTCTCCACCGAGACCGACACCGAGGTCATCGCGCACCTGGTCGAAAAACATCTGCACAGCCCGGGCAACGGGCATGCCGGCACGCTGGAAGAGGCGGTGCGGCGGACGGTGCGGGAGTTGACCGGGGTGTTTGCGCTGGCGGTGATCAGCGCCGACGAGCCCAACAAGATCGTGGCCGCGCGCAATGGCCCGCCGGCGGTGATCGGGCTGGGGAAGGACGAGTATTTCGTGGCCAGCGACGTGCCGGCGATCCTGTACCACACCCGCGACCTCTTCTTCCTGGCCGACGGCGACCTGGCGGTACTCACGCCGACGGGGGTGACGCTGACCGACTTCGAGGGGCGTCCGATCACGCGCCAGGTACAGCACGTGACCTGGGACCCGATCATGGCGGAGAAGGGCGGCTTCAAGCACTTCATGCAGAAAGAAGTGTTTGAGCAGCCGCGCGCGGTGCGGGACACCATGATGGGGCGGATCTCGCCGGACACGGGGCGCATTTACCTGGACGAGATGGAGATCAGCGAGGCCGAGTTCCGGGCCACCACCAAGGTCAACATCGCGGCCTGCGGCACCAGCTGGCACGCGGGGCTGGCGGGGAAGTTCATGATCGAGCGGCTGGCGCGGATTCCGGTCGAGGTGGACTACGCCAGCGAGTACCGGTATCGCGACCCGATCATCGCCGCGTCGGACATCACGCTGCTGATCACGCAGTCGGGGGAGACGGCGGACACCATTGCGGCGCAGCGCGAGGCCAAGCAGAAAGGGTCGAAGACGCTGGCCATCTGCAACGTGGTGGGAGCGATGATCGCGCGCGAGGCCAACGGCACGGTGTACACGCACGCGGGGCCGGAGATCGGAGTGGCCTCGACCAAGGCCTTCACCGCGCAGTTGACGGCGCTCTACCTGCTGGCCACCTACCTGGCCGAGGTGCGGGGGACGATGACGCCGGAGACAGCGCGGCGGCTGATGGAAGAGCTGCGGCTGATTCCCGGCAAGCTGGAAACGCTGCTGGGGCGCGACGAGGAAGTGGAAGCGCTGGCCAAGGTCTACCAGCGGTCGCAGGACTTCCTGTTCCTGGGGCGCGGCGTCGCATTACCCGATCGCGCTGGAGGGCGCGCTCAAGCTGAAGGAGATTTCCTACATCCACGCCGAGGGCTATCCGGCGGGCGAGATGAAGCACGGGCCCAACGCGCTGATCGACGAGAACCTGCCGGTGGTGATCATCGCCACCTGCGATCGCAACGATCCGGGCTCGGTGACGCGCTACGAGAAGACGCTGTCGAACCTGAAGGAAGTGAAAGCGCGCTCGGGGCGCGTGATTGCCCTGGCCACCGAGGGCGACGCGGAGATCGAGGAAGCCGCCGACCACGTGCTCTTCGTGCCGCCGGCGCCGGAGCTGCTGCTGCCCATCCTGGAGATCGTGCCGCTGCAGTTGCTGGCGTACCACATCGCGGTGCGGCGCGGGCTGCGACGTGGACCAGCCGCGGAACCTGGCCAAGTCGGTGACGGTGGAGTAGGAGTGCCGAGTGCGGAATGGTGGCCGGAGCGCAGCTCCGGCTTTTTCGCGTCTGGCGGGTTCCGCGCGGGGTGGTTTCTGTCGCCCCTAAAGGGGCTCGCCTCGAATCTGGCAGGCTTACCCAGGGCTTACGCCCTGGGCTAATCTCTGCCGCCCCGCTGCGCGGGGCTGGGGCGTGGTGACGCATACAGTTTGCTGTCCGGAGAGGGGCCGTCGTCGCGCGTGAAGAGCGGAGAGCGGAGAGCGGAGAGCGGACAGCGGACAGCACGCGGCGCTTTGACTTTGTGGAGGCGGGCGGGCAAAGTAGACAGTCGTCAAGAGAGGGGCGAGATTTGCGGAAGCTCGGGGCTGGCATTCTGGTGAGTGCGATGGCCGCGGCGGCGGCATTGTTGCTGGGGGCGCAGGCGCCGAATCCGGCGGGAAAAACGCCGGTGGCGGGGGTGCACGACAGCCGAGAGTGGCATCTGCGCAACGTGCGGCAGCTCACCTTCGGCGGGCAGAATGCGGAAGCATATTTTTCCGCCGACGACCGCAACCTCATCTTCCAGCACGCGGGCGAGGGCGTGGCCTGCGACCAGATGTACATCATGCCGGCAGAGCCGGCGGTGGGACGGCTGACGGCCGGCGGCTTGCCGGGCGACGCGCGCCTGGTCAGCACCGGCAAGGGGCGCACGACCTGCGGTTACATCTTTCCGGGCGGGAAGCGGATTCTCTATGCCTCGACGCACGCGGCAGCGGCGGAGTGTCCGCCCAAGGCAGATTACACGCAGGGGTACGTGTGGGCGATCTATCCGAGCTACCGGATCTACACCGCCAAGCCGGACGGCAGCGACCTGAAGCTGCTGACCGATGCCCCGGGATACAACGCCGAGGCCACGGTGAGCCGCGACGGGAAGAAGATCGTGTTCACCTCGACGCGCGACGGCGATCTCGACCTCTACGCCATGAACGCCGATGGCAGCGGGGTGAAGCGGCTGACCAGCGAGCTGGGCTACGACGGGGGGGCGTTCTACTCCGCCGACGGCAAGCAGATCGTGTACCGGGCGTATCACCCGCAAACGCCGGAGGACATCGCCGACTACAAGGCGCTGCTGGTGCGCGGCCTGATCCGGCCGGCGAATTTCGAGCTGTGGGTGATGGCTGCCGACGGCTCGCACAAGCGGCAGGTCACGCACAATGGGGCGGCCAACTTCGCTCCCTTCTGGCACCCGGACGGCAAACGCATCATTTTTGCGTCGAACATGGCGGAGCCGGGTACCCGCAACTTCGATCTCTACCTGGTCAACGCCGATGGCACTGGCCTGGACCGCGTGACCTACCACCCGGAATTCGACGCGTTCCCCATGTTCACCTCTGACGGGAAGCGGCTGGTGTGGGCGTCGAACCGCAACGGCAAGGTCGAGCACGAGACCAACGTGTTCATTGCGGAGTGGGTGGAGTAGGGACCGGCGCAGAAGTCCGGGAGAAGGCAGGGATCCGCTCCCGGACGGCCAGCGAATCCAGGGTTTCCTCTCGCCAGGACGACATCACACCGGCCGGTGATGGGCGTCACGCATCCATGTGCAGACCGCATCGAAGCGCTGCTCTCCGGGTTCACACACTGGGGTGCAAATCTGCGCCGGCGCGGTGGTGTCGGCGGCGGCATCCGAATCGACGGGAGAGGGAAAGCCGATGAAGAGCATGAAATGGCTGGTCGCGTTCCTGGTGCTGGCGACCGCAGGCGCGCAGGCCCAGGCCGGGCGCGGGCTGAATGAGTTGAAACAGTTCCTGCAGCTTACGGACGCGCAGGTGCAGTCGCTGGCGGAGGCGCATCGGGCGACGGCGGCAACGATCCAACCGCTGGCGCAGGAGGCCGCCCAGGCGGCCAAGACGCTGCATGACCAGGTCCAGGCGGGCGCCGACGCGACCACCGTGGGCACCTCGCTGCTGCGCCTGACGGCGATGCGCAATCATATCCAGGAGCTGTGGTCAGTTGCCAGTGAAAGCCTCGCCCGGTGCTTCCAGGTGACGCCGAGGGCGGCCCTGTCCTGCGCGTTTTCGTGAGGGTAGGGATCCTTCGACTCGCGCTCCCGCCCCTTCGCTGCGCTCAGGGTTAGTCGCACTCGCTCAGGATGACAATTCAGGAAAGCGGTGCGGTACGGCACGGCTGAAGCCGTGCCCTGATACGAAGCGGGACCTGCGCGGCCTCGTGAGGGTAGGGATCCTTCGACTCGCGTCCCGCCCCTTCGCTGCGCTCAGGGTTAGTCGCGCTTGCTCAGGATGACAATTCAGGAAAACGGTGCGGTACGGCACGGCTGAAGCCGTGCCCTGACACGAAGCGGGACCTGCGCGGCCTCGTGAGGGTAGGGATCCTTCGACGCGCGCTCCCGCCCCTTCGCTGCGCTCAGGGTTAGTCGCGCTCGCTCAGGATGACAATTCAGGAAAGCGGTGCGGTACGGCACGGCTGAAGCCGTGCCCTGACACGAAGCGGGACCTGCGCGGCCTCGTGAGGGTAGGGATCCTTCGACGCGCGTCCCGCCCCTTCGCTGCGCTCAGGGTTAGTCGCGCTCGCTCAGGATGACAAATTCGAAGCTATCTCATAAATGAACCAAGGCAGTAAAACTGGAGGATACCTCAGGGGCTAAAGCCCACATTTTCAAAGGCCAGCAACGGCACGGCTGAAGCCGTGCCCCTCCGAAAACGATTTATGAGATAGCTTCTCGCTATTCGGCGGGCTTAGCGGGAGGCTGCCAGCGCAGCACCGGTTTGCGCGCGGCCAAGACCTCGTCGAGACGCGAGACGCGCGTGGTGTGGGGCGCCTCCAGGATCAAGTTCGGATTCTCCTCGGCCTCGCGGGCGATGGACTGCATCGCGTCAATGAAGAGGTCGAGTTCCTCCTGCGATTCCGATTCGGTGGGCTCAATCATCAAAGCGCCGTGCACGATCAGCGGAAACGACACGGTGTAAGGGTGGAAGCCGTAGTCGATGAGGCGCTTGGCGATGTCGCCGGTCTTGATGCCGTGGGTGCCTGCCGATGATCGCTGAAGACGACCTCGTGCATGGTGGGGGTCGGGTAGGGCAGGTCGTAGGCGCCTTGCAGATGGTGGCGGAGATAGTTGGCGTTGAGCACCGCGTCTTCGGTGGTCTGGCGCAGGCCGTCGGGGCCGTTGGCGAGGATGTAGGCGAGGGCGCGGACGTGCATGCCGAAGTTGCCGTAGAAGGCGCGGACGCGGCCCACGGTGCGCGGGCGGTCGTAGTCGAAGGCGAGCACGCCGCCGGCTTTTTCGACGACCACAGGGACGGGCAGGAAGGGCTCGAGGCGGCGCTTGCAGGCCACGGGCCCGGAGCCGGGACCGCCGCCGCCGTGGGGCGTCGAGAAGGTCTTGTGCAGGTTGAGGTGCATGACGTCGACGCCGAAGTCGCCGGGACGCGTCTTGCCCACCAGCGCGTTCATGTTGGCGCCGTCCATGTAGAGCAGGCCGCCCTTGGCGTGCATCAGGTCGGCGATCTGGCTGATCTCCTGCTCGAAGACCCCGAGGGTGTTGGGGTTGGTGAGCATGAGGGCGGCGACGTCTTCGTTCATCTGGGCGGCGAGCGCGGCCACGTCGACCATGCCCTGGGCGTTGGACTTGAGGTGCTCGACGGCGTAACCGCAGATGGCGGCGGTGGCGGGATTGGTGCCGTGCGCCGAGTCGGGAATGAGGACCTTCCGGCGCGGGTTCCCCTTGGATTCCAGGTAGGCGCGGATGAGCAGGATGCCGGTGAGCTCGCCGTGAGCGCCGGCGGCGGGCTGCAGGGTAATCGCATCCATGCCGCAGATTTCCAGCAGCGCGTCGCTGAGCGCCTGGAGGATGCGGAGCGCGCCCTGGGAGAGCCTTTCCGGCTGGTAAGGATGGGCGCCGGCGAGGCCCTCGAGGCGGGCGACGACTTCGTTGACGCGCGGGTTGTACTTCATGGTGCAGGAGCCCAGCGGGTAGAGGCCGGTGTCGACGCCGTAGTTCCAGGTGGAGATGCGGGTGAAGTGGCGAATGATTTCGATCTCGCTGACTTCGGGCATGTTGCCGAGATCGGGACGCGCGGCGGCGCCCAGCAGGGCGCGCGGGTCCACTTCCGGGACGTCGAGCGGCGGCAGCCGGTAGGCGCGCTTGCCCGGGGAAGAGTGCTCGAAGATGAGGCCTTCGTTCTGGGTGACGTGGGTGGTGGCTTTTTTCATGAAGATCTTTCACCACGAAGGCACGAAGTCACGAAGGGATATGGAGGAAACTTCGTGCCTCCGTGTCTTCGTGGTTGGCTCATAGCGTTGCCGCCGCGGCATCGATGGCCGCGTGCGTGGTGAGTTCGGTGCAGCACCAGAGAGCGGCGTTCCCGAGCTCGGGATAGAACTTGCGCAGGGGGAAGCCGCCGATAATCTTCTGCGCGTCCAGGCGATCGTTGATCGCCCGGGGATCGGTCTCGGTCTGGACGACGAACTCGTTGAAGCGCGGCGTGCCGTCGAAGAGGACGCGCGCGCGCTTGGCGAACTGCTGCGCCGCGTAGTGCGTCTTGGCCAGGTTCTGGGTGGCGAGTTCCTTCAGCCCTTCGCGGCCGTAGACGGTCATGAAGATGGTGGCCATGAGGGCCACCAGCGCCTGGTTGGTGCAGATGTTGCTGGTCGCCTTCTCGCGGCGGATGTGCTGCTCGCGCGTGGCGAGAGTGAGGCAATAGCCGCGGCGGCCCTGGCGGTCGCGGGTCTCGCCAACGAGGCGGCCGGGCATCTGGCGCACGAATTTCTCCTTGGTGGCGATGACGCCGACGTAGGGTCCGCCGAAGCCAAGCGGCACGCCGAAGGATTGGCCTTCCATGGCCACGATGTCGGCGCCGCGGGCGGGCGCACGATGCCGAGCGAGACCGCTTCGGCGATGGCGACGACGAGCAGGGCGCCGGCGGCGTGGGCGGCCTCGGCGATGGCGGCCACGTCTTCGATGGCGCCGAAGAAGTTGGGCGACTGGAGGACGACGCACGCCGGCTGGCGCTGCTGCAAGGCGGCGGCGAGGGCGGGGAGGGGGACGCGGGCGTCGGCGGCGAAGGCGACCTCCTCGAGGTGGATGCCCTGGTGGCGGGCGTAGGTGGCGAGCACCTCGCGGTACTCGGGATGCACGCTGCGCGCGACCACGGCGCCGGAGCGGCCGGTGGCGCGCTCGGCCATCATGACGGCTTCGGCGACGGCGGTGGAGCCGTCGTACATGGAGGCGTTGGCGACCTCCATGCCGGTGAGCTCGCAGATCATGGTCTGGAACTCGAAGATGGATTGCAGCGTGCCCTGCGAGATTTCGGCCTGGTAGGGCGTGTAGGCGGTGAAGAATTCGCCGCGCGAGACGAGCGCGTCAATCACCACCGGACGATAGTGGTTGTAGGCGCCGGCGCCGAGAAACGACTGGTAGCCGGCGGCCATTTCGGCGGCCCGCTGGCGGAAGTAGTCGACGATCTCGGATTCCGCCATGGCGCGCGGCACCTGGAGGTCGCGCCCCAGGCGGTAGGCGGCGGGAATGGGGGCGAAGAGGTCGTCGATGGAAGCCGCGCCCAGGGCGCGCAGCATGCGGTCGCGGTCGGCAGGAGACTTAGGAAGATAGCGCATAAGAATTGGGTGATTGGGTAATTGAGTAATTGGGTAATTGCGTGGAGGTCCTCGCCAGTCACGACGGAACTCGTCCCGCCCGCGAGGCGAGCACCCAATTCCGCAATTACTCAATTACTCAATTCCACAATCTATCAGTGTCCGGCTTCCTCGGCGATGAACTTCTGGTAATCGCCGGCGGAGAGCAGAGCGTTGAATTCGCCGGGGTCCTTGATCGCGATCTTGATCATCCAGGCCGCGTGGGCGTCCTGGTTGATCTTTTCCGGGGCGGTGGCGAGCTCCGGGTTGACCGCGGTGACGGCGCCGGAAACCGGCGCGTAGAGCTCGCTGACGGCCTTCACGGACTCGACGGTGCCGAAGCTCTTGCCGGCGGCCAGCTCCGCGCCGAGGCGCGGCAGCTCGACAAAAACGATGTCGCCGAGCGCGGACTGGGCGTGGTCGGTGATGCCGACAGTGCCGTCGGGCGCGATCCATTCGTGTTCGCGGGTGTAGCGGTAATCAGTTGGGTAAGAGGGCATATCGTATCCTGTCGAGTTTCTAGTTTCTCGTTTCTAGTTTCTAGCGGCCGCCGCCTTTGCCGCGGCGGCGGGTTTGCGAGCAAGCGATTTGATCAGTCCATTCAGCAGCCGGTTGATTTCGTCGGTTCTTAGCAGCGCGGTGCGCAGACGGTCACGCGTGATGTAGCCCAAGTTCGCCGCAATGTGCAGCTGCGTTTCGAGCTCCACGAGCGAACCCCGGGCGTTGCCGAGGAACTGGCGAAACTCACCTGGCGAGTTGCGCGCCTGGCCTTCAGCAATGTTGGAAACGACCGAGACCGCAGCGCGCCGCATCTGCGACGTCAATCCGTACAGCTCGTGCCTGGGGAAAGCTTCTGTCCAACGGTAAACGTCCGTCACCAGCGCCAATGACTTCTGCCACACGATCAGATCCTGGTACGAGTTGGACATCGCACCTCCTGCATGGTCGCGTCCGCGCCGGTCAAACAACTCGAAACGAGAAACTAGGAACTCGAAACTTTCTTCTTCCTGTAGAACGGCGTCGGCACAACCCTGGCGGCGACGGCGGCGCCGCGGATTTCCACTCTCACCTCGTTACCGAGTTCGGCGAAGGCCGGCGGCACGTAGGCGAGGGCGATGTTCTTTTTCAGGAACGGGGCGTAGGAGCCGCTGGTGACGTAGCCGATCTCGCGCCCGGAGGCGTCCTGCACCGGGTAGCCGTCGCGGGCGATGCCGCGCTCGATCATCTCCAGCCCGACCAGCTTGCGCTGCACGCCGGCGGCCTGCGCGCGCTCCAGCGCGGCGCGGCCGATGAAGTCGCCCTTGGCCAGCTTGCACCAGCGGTCGAGGCCGGCCTCGAAGACGTTGATCTTGTCGGAAATCTCGTGCCCGTAGAGCGGCAGCTTGGCTTCGAGGCGCAGGGTGTTGCGCGCGCCCAGGCCGCAGGGCAGGATGCCGAATTCCCGGCCGGCGGCGAGCACCTCACGCCAGGCGCGCGCGCTGGTGGCGACGTCGGGGGGGATGTAGATCTCGAAACCGTCTTCGCCGGTGTAGCCGGTGCGGGCGATAAGGGTGCTGCGCAGCCCGAGGATCTCGCCCCAGGTGAAGTGATAGCTCTTGATGGCGGCGAGGTCGGTCAGAGTGAGCTTGGCCAGCACCTGCGGGGCGAGCGGCCCCTGGATGGCGAGCTGCGTGTAATGGTCGCCGACGTCTTCCACGGTGCAGTCGAACTTCTGGAGGGCCTGGCGCACCCAGTTAACGTCTTTCTCGCGGGTGCCGGCGTTGATGACGATGAAGTAATCGTTGTCGGCGAGCTTATGGACGATGATGTCGTCCACGAACGTGCCCTCGGGATAGAGGAGGGCCGAGTACTGGGCGCGGCCGTCGTAGAGCGGCGCGGCATCGTTCATGGTGGCGTGCTGCACGGCGGCGAGCGCCTGGGGGCCGCGGATACGGATGTCGCCCATGTGGCTGACGTCGAAGAGGCCGACGCCGGTGCGGACGGCGAGGTGCTCGTGGATGAGGCCGCCGGGGCGGCCGTCGAAGGTGGGGTACTCGACCGGCATGTCCCAGCCGCCGAAGTCGACCATCTTGGCGCCCATCTGCCGATGGACGGCGTTGAGGGCGGTCTTGCGCGGCGTGGGCACGGTCTCGGCGGAGGTCATGACGTGGGGCGAAAGCGATTATGGTATCACGCGCGCGAGAATTCACCACGAAGGCACGAAGACACGAAGAGAAAGATTTTCCCGGCGAGAAACGCCGCGCTGGTGCGGCTTCTGGGGTTTGAATTCGCCACGCTACTGCGGTACATTGCGCGGCATGGCCGAAGCCTTCATCTGCTCGCTGTGCGACAAAACGGAAGACCGGTGCAACTGCGATAAGTTCTGCGTCATTTGCCAGGGAGAGAACGACGTGCGCTTGACCAAGGACGGCACCTACTACTGCCGCGAGTGCCGCGAAGTGTGCGACCTGGAAGCGCAGAACTGAAAGACCCGTTTCGAGTTTCGGGTTTCGAGATTTGCGATTGGTGATTTGCGATTTGTGATTGGCAAGGCCGAGAAACTGGAAACGAGAAACTAGAAACTGGTTTTTCAGCCCGGGGCAGCACGCCACTCCAATCCCGGGAGGTGCACCATGCTCTGGTGGACATTGCGCCAACTCAAGTCGAAAGATCCGGGGACACGTGTGCTAGCCGCAGACAAACTCGCGGACTTGCAGGGTCCTCGCATCGTCAAGCCGCTGGTGGCTGCACTCAAGGACAAGGAATCGGGCGTGCGAAGGGCAGCGGCGGAGGCCCTGGGAAAGATTGGCGACGCCCGGGCGGTCGAGCCCCTGCTGGCCGCACTTGAGGACCAATACCTTCACGTGCGGCGGCCGGTGGCGGTGGCCCTAGGGAGGATTGGCGACGCCCGGGCGGTCGAGCCGCTGGTGGCCGCACTCGGGGACAAGTCCTCGAACGTGAGGGTGGCAGCGGCCGAAGCACTCGCCCACATCGGCCCGAACTGGGAGAAATCCGAAGCTGCCAGGCGCGCGATTCCGGAATTCGTGGCCGCACTCAAGGACGAGGACTGTTCCGTGCGGGAGGCAGCGGCCGAAGCACTCGACCGAATTGACCCGAACTGGGCCTACTCCGAAGCCGCCAGGCGGGCCGTTAGCCGCCTGCTAGTGGGACTCACGGTCAAGAAGGCAGACGTGCGGATGGAAGTGGCGATGGCCCTGGGAAAGATCGGCGACGCCCGGGCGGTCGAGCCGCTGCTGGCCGCACTCAAGGACAAGGACGAGGACTGGCTCGACTGGCTCGTACGGTCGAAAGCGGCGGAAGCGCTGGGGAAGATTGGCGACGCCCGGGCGGTCGAGCCGCTGGTGGCCGCACTCGCGGACAAGAACGCAGACGTGGGGAAGGCAGCGGCCGAAGCACTCGACCGCATCGACCCGAACTGGGCGAAATCCGAAGCGGCCAGGCGCGCGGTTCCGGAATTCGTGGCCGCACTCAAGGACGAGGACTGGCGCGTGCGGTCGAAAGCGGCGACGGCGCTGGGGCAGATTGGCGACGCCGGGGCGGTGGAACCTCTGGCGGCCGCACTCAAAGACAGCCTCTCCGACGTGCGCAGGACCGCGGCGGTAGCCCTGGGCGAGATTGGCGACCCGCGGGCAGTGCGGCCCCTCGTGGCAGCACTCACGGACGAGGACGCTTCCGTGCGGCTCCTAGCGGCGGGAGCGCTGGGGAGGATTGGCGATGTGCGGGCGGTGGAACTCTTGAAGGAGGCACTCGAGGCACTCCACCACGGCGACTGGCGGGTGCGGCGGACAGCGGCGGTAGCGCTGGGGCAGATTGGCGACGCCCGGGCGGTCGACCCGCTGGTGGCCGCATTCAAGGACGAGACCTCGGGCGTGGGAGAGGCAGCGGCAATAGCCCTGGGCGAGATTGGCGACGCCCGGGCGGTCGACCCGCTGGTGGCCGCACTCAAGGACGAGTCCTCGGGCGTGCGAGAGGCAGCGGCGATAGCGCTGGGGCAGATCGGCGACGCCCGGGCGGTCGAGCCCCTGGTGGCGGCACTCAAGGGCAAAAGCGTGGGCGTGCGAGAGGCCGCGGCGATAGCCCTGGGGCAGATTGACGACGCCCGGGCGGTCTACCCGCTGCTGACCGCACTCAACGACGAGCGCTGGTACGTGCGGAAGAGAGCGGCGGCAGCGCTAGGGCAGATTGGCGACGCCCGGGCGGTCCAGGCCTTGTCAGGGGCACTCGAGGACAATGACGCGGACGTCCGGAAGGCAGCGGCTGAAGCCCTCGATCGGATCTCCAAATTGGAGCAATCCCAAACCGCGAAGCAAGCTGCTCCTGCAGACTCGGAGTGAGACTAGAAACTAGAAACTAGAAACTGGCTTTCACCCCCGCGGCAGCACGTAGCGCAGGACGGCGAAGTAGTGGCAGAGGCTGCCGGTGATCACAAACAGGTGCCACACGGCGTGGTTGAAGCGCCAGCGCTCGGAGGCGAAGAAAATGACGCCGGCGGTGTAGGCCACGCCCCCGGCCGCGATCAGCAGCAGTCCTTCCCAGGCCACGGCGCGCAGCAGGGGCTTGACGGCGACAACGGCCACCCAGCCCAGCGCGATATAGAGCGCGGTGGAGATGATGCCAAAGCGCCCAGCGTAGAAGACCTTCCAGACGATGCCCAGCAGTGAAATCCCCCAGACGATGCCCAGCAGCGTCCATCCCCAGGCGCCGCGCAGGTTCACCAGCGCAAACGGGGTGTAGGTGCCGGCGATGAGCAGGTAGATGGCGGCGTGATCGACGGTCTGGAGGACGCGTTTGCCGCGGGCGTGGACCAGGGCGTGGTAGAGCGTGGAAGCGCCGTACAGCAGGAGGAGGGAAGCGCCGTACACGGCGACGCCGACGATGTGCCAGGCGGTGCCGCGGAGCACGGCGAGGACGATCAGGACCGGGACGCCGGCCAGCGCGAGCAGGAGGCCCAGGCCGTGGGTGAGGGCGTTGGCGAACTCGTCCTCCATGCCGGGGATGGTACGCAGCGCCGTGCGCGGGGCCTGTAATAGTTCGGTCAAATCACCACGGTTTCCTGATATTCGCCGAAGACGCGGCGCAGGGTGTCGCTGATTTCACCGACGGTGGCGCAGCTCTCGACGGCGGCGAGGATGGCGGGCATGAGGTTGGCGCCGCCGCGGGCAGCGTCCTCGACGGCGCGCAAGGCGGCTTCCCACGGGGCTTGCGGGCGGCGCGCGCGCAGGGCGCGCAGGCGCTCCACCTGCTGGCGCTCCAGCGCTTCGCCGATGGTCTGCAGGGGGATGGGTTTGTCATCCTCGCTGGTGAAGCGGTTCACGCCGACCACCACCTGCTCGCAGGTGGTCGACTGCGCTGCTGATAGTCGTAGGCGGCGTTCTGGATCTCCTGCTGCACGTAGCCGCGCTCGATGGCCCTGAGCATGCCGCCCAGGGCGTCGATTTTTTCCAGGTAGGCAGCGGCGGCGGCCTCGATGTCGTTGGTCAGGGACTCGATGAAGTAGGAGCCGGCGAGCGGATCGACGGTGTTCGCGACGCCGGTCTCGTAGGCGATGATCTGCTGGGTGCGCAGCGGCGACGCGGGCGGATTCTTCGGTGGGCAGGGCGAGCGCCTCGTCGCAGGCAGTTGGTGTGCAGCGACTGCGTGCCGCCCAGCACCGCGGCCAGCGCCTGCAGGGCGACGCGCACGATGTTGTTCTCCGGCTGCTGCGCGGTGAGGGTGGAGCCGGCGGTCTGGGTGTGGAAGCGGAGCATCCAGCGAGCGCGGGTTACGGGCGTGGAAGCGGTCGCGCATGAGGCGCGCCCACAGCCGGCGCGCGGCGCGGAACTTGGCGACTTCCTCCAGGAAGTTGTTGTGGGCAGTTGAAGAAGAAGGAGAAGCGCGGGGCAAAGCGATCGACGTCGAGCCCGGCCGCGATCGCCGCCTGCACGTAGGCGACGCCGTTGGCCAGGGTGAAGGCGACTTCCTGCACCGCGGTCGAGCCGGCTTCGCGGATGTGGTAGCCGGAGATGGAGATGGTGTTCCACTCGGGCAGGTCTCGGCCGGCGAAGGCGAAGATGTCGGTGACGATGCGCATCGCCTGCGCCGGGCGGATAGATGTAGGTGCCGCGCGCGATGTACTCCTTGAGGATGTCGTTCTGCACCGTGCCGGAGAGCTTGCGCGGGTCGGCGCCCTGGCGGCGGGCCACCGCGAGGTAGAGCGCCAGCAGGATGGCGGCGGTGGCGTTGATGGTCATCGAGGTGGAGACCTTGTCGAGCGGGATGCCGTCGAAGAGGCGCTCCATGTCCTCGAGGGAATCGATGGCCACGCCGACGCGCCCCACCTCGCCCTGGGCGAGGGGATGGTCGGAGTCGAGGCCGATTTGCGTGGGCAGGTCGAAGGCGACCGACAGGCCCGTCTGGTCCGTGCGCCAGCAGGTAGCGGTAGCGGTGGTTGGATTCCTCGGCGTCGCCGAAGCCGGCGTACTGGCGCATGGTCCAGAGGCGGCCGCGATACATGGTGGGCTGCACCCCGCGGGTGAACGGAAACTCGCCGGGATAGCCGACGTCGCGGTCAAAGTCGGCGGCGGCGAGGTCGGCGGGGGTGTAGAGCGGGCGAACCGCGCTCTCCGGCTTGCTTTTGCTGTCGTCGGCCATGAAGGGACAACGCAGAGGATTCTACAGGTTTCCAGAACCGTCCCGTCGGGCTAGGGCGGGGGCAGGGGCGCCATCGCTTTGGAGTTGGCGGGCGCGTCGGGATGCATGCCGAAGTCCCAGACGTAGAGGTTGATCTGCTTGGCGCCGAGCATCTCGACCAGCGCGTACTCCCCGGGCGCGAGGCGCTGGTCGGGAACGATCTTCAACCAAGGCGTGCCGGGGACGGGCTGGGTGGTGGCCGGGATAAAGCTCTGCTCCTCGCTGGTGCGGCCAGTCATGCCGATTTTCAGGTTGGCGACGACGCGCGTGTCCTTCTTCGGCTGCACGCGAACGATGCGAAAGCGCTGGATGGGCGGAGCGGAGTCGGCGTCCTTGGCGTCGGCGGGCGCCTCCGGCGCATCGATGTTGGCGAAGAGCACGGGGTCTTCGACGTGGGCCTGCACTGCCGCCTTGACGCCTTTCAGTTCGATGGACTGCCGGGTGGTCGGGATAGGGTTCAGGACGGCGCGCAGGACGTTTTTGCCGCGCTGCGGGTTGACCTCGCCGCCGCTCTGGACCAACTCGACCAGCGACGGCTCGCCGCGCCAGGTGTCGTACAGGAAGACGCCGCCGGTGGCGGGCAGACGAAGGCCGGGGGCGACCAGGGGCGAGGCGGCTTCTTCGCGGGCGCGCTCGGCTTCCGCCTCGGCTTCGGCCTCGCGCTCAGCGGCGCTGGGGGCCGTCAGCTCGGTGTTGTACTTCTCGGTGGCGGGCCAGTCGATGAGCGAATTCGGCAGCTCTTCCCAGGTGTAGCGCTCGGCGCTGTAGTAGCGCACGCGCTCGCCCTTGATCTCCCACTTCGAGGCCGGCTGGTAGGAGCCATCCTTCAGGATGAGGCGCTTGACGCGCACCTGGGCGTGCAGCGGCGCGGGGACGAGCAGGAGCAGGGGAACCACGCACGCGGCCAGCCCCAGGACCAGGGCCGCGTGTGCAGCAGGCGGCGCATGCTCACACCATCTCCGTGCCCCAGAGGTCGTGGAGGTGGACGAGGCCGAGGAGGCGGTGGTCGGCGTCGACGACGGCCAGCGAGGTAATCTTGCGCTCCTCCATGATGGCGAGGGCAGCGGCGGCGAAGGCGTCGGGGGCGATGGTGCGGGGCGAGCGCGTCATGCAGTCGCCGGCGGTGAGGTCGAGGACGGCGCGGCCGTGGTGGCTCTGTTTTTCCAGCAGGCGGCGCAGGTCGCCATCGCTGATGACCCCGACCAGGCGCTCGCCTTCGACCACCGTGGTAATCCCGAGACCCTTGCGCGACATCTCGTAGATGACATCGGGCATGCGCGTCCCGGGGGCGACGCGGGGCACGGCCTCGCCGGTGTGCATGAGCGAGGCGACGCGCGCCAGGCGCTTGCCCAGCTTGCCGCCGGGATGGAGGTGGGCGAAGTCTTCTTCCTTGAAGCCGCGCTTTTCGGCGAGGGCGACGGCGAGCGCATCGCCGAGGGCGAGCATGGTGGTAGTGGACGCGGTGGGCGCAAGGCCGAGGCCGCAAGCCTCCTGCGCCACCGAGCAGTCGAGGGCAACGTCGGCGGCCTGGGCGAGGGTGGAGGGGCGCGCGGCCCGCGCGGCCCGCACGCTGGTGGCGGCGATGCGGTCGATGTGCCCGAGGCGCAGCGAGGCGCGCCGCTCGCGCGCGGCAGCGTGCTCCCCGTGGCGCGGCTCCTTTTCCGCTGCCGCGCCATGAGGTGCCGGAGACGCCGGCGCAGCGACGGCGTAGAGGTGGTCGCAGGTGAGGGAGATGAGCGGCACCTGCAGGCGCTTCAGGGTCGCCAGGAGCGTGAGGATCTCTTCCGTTTCTCCGCTGGCGCTGAGGGCCACGACCACGTCGCCACGCACGATCATGCCCAGGTCGCCGTGGATGGCTTCCGCGGGATGCAGGAAGAGCGAGGGGGTGCCGGTGGAGCTGAGGGTGGCGGCGATCTTGCGCGCCACAATGCCGCTCTTCCCCATGCCGGTCACGACCACGCGGCCGGCGCAGGCGTGCAGCAGCTCGACGGCGCGCGCGAAAGGCGCGCCCATGGGGCCGGCGAGGCGGTCGGCCAGCGCGCCGAGCGCTGCCGCCTCGATGCGAACCACGGATTCGCCAATGCGCTTCATGGCCAGACTTTAGGGTAACAAAACCTACCCCGGAGACACAGGGGCAGGGGACGGCAACCGGTCAATTGGCGCCAGCCCGGGGCTTGAGCGTGGGGGGATGGGCGGCGGCGTGGATGTCGAGCAGCGAGCGCAGCAGGTCGCGCAGCTGGGTGAGGTCGAGGGCGTTGGCGCCGTCGGAGAGGGCGCGCGCGGGCTGGTCGTGGACCTCGAGGAAGATGCCGTCCACGCCGGCGGCGACGGCGGCGCGAGTGAGCAGCGGGATGAACTCGGGCTGGCCGCCGGAAACCGCGGGCGCGTCGCCTGCGTCCCCGCCAGCCGAGGGCAGCTGCACCGAGTGGGTGCCGTCGAAGACGACAGGGGCGAAGCGGCGCATGATGGCCAGCGAGCGCATGTCCACCACCAGGTTGTTGTAGCCGAAGGCGGCGCCGCGCTCGGTGACGAAGACGCGGTCGTTGCCCGACTGGCGGACTTTTTCGACGGCATGCCGCATGTCGTGCGGGGCCACGAATTGTCCTTTCTTGATGTTGACGGCGCGGCCCGTGCGCGCGGCGGCGACCAGCAGGTCGGTTTGACGGCAGAGGAAGGCAGGGATCTGCAGGACGTCGACGGCCTCGGCGGCGCGGGCGACGTCGTGCGCATCGTGCACGTCGGTGAGAACGGGAACGCGCACCACATCCTTGATCCGGCGCAGGATGCGCAGGCCTTCTTCGATGCCGGGGCCGCGATAGCTCTGGAGCGAGGTGCGGTTGGCCTTGTCGTAGCTGGCCTTGAAGATGAAGGGGAGGCGCAGCGCCTTGGCGATCCCGGCGATGCACTCGGCCATCTTCAGGGCGTGCGCTTCCGACTCGATGACGCACGGCCCGGCGATGAGGAACAGCTCGCCGCCGCCGATGGTGACGTTCTCGATCTTGAAGGCTGAAGGCATACCGCGGATGAACGCAGATTAACCCGGATTCGGGAAAAGGCAAAACCTCAACGCCGGGAGCGCGGAGGGAGGCTCTCGAAAGGGCGCGGCCGGCCGGGCCGCAAGCATGACTGAATGACTCAATCACTCAATGGCCCAATCACTCAATGACCCAATCTCTCCGTGCCTGAGCGCAGCGAAGGACCTACTCCGTTGCTGGGTGCCCCAGACGAGCCGCCTTTGCTCGTCTGGGATCTTTCGGAAGGGCGCGGCTAAGTAGGTCCGGGCTTCAGCCCTGACTCGCGAAGCGACCGCGCCGTCAGGCGGAATCCCTGTTGGCCCGATCGGGCCGCAAAAACACCTTGGCCGGAATTAGTAAGGCAACCACCATGCCTAAGAAATCAAGAAAGATCTTGGCGACTTGGCGGTCCACGCCGGGGCCGGCGAGGGCGTTCTTGAGCCACCCTGACCAGTTGACTGAAGGCGCGGCGTAGATGTCCGACACGACCGGCCAAACATACACAGGAAACATGAATACCCATGCAATGGCAGCCATCGCCCACCACGTCCATCGCACGCGATGAATGTAGCCGCACCATACGATGATCAGACCGACGGCGACGAGCGCCAACGCAGAAAAGCCGAGCAGAAAGAAGCAATTCCCCGGAACCACTCGGCCGCTCGGTACCCCATGGGAGGGCCATGCCGTGACAAACTCGATGTTGTGTGGCACCAGCGCCAGAAGGCATACGGTCCACAGCACGCTCGAGATCACCACAGAATTGGCGCGCGTCTTCATGACCTCACCTCGTGATCTTGACCGCCGTTCCCGATATGCCGCGAGAGTTCAAGAATGACCACACGAGCAAAAGCGGCCCGGGTGGGGCACCCGGCTGGTCAGGGCAGTGGAGGCATCGGCATCGGTTCAAACGACCTGGATGGACTGGTATCTACCGTCACGCCGCATTTGGGAGCCTTGGGCAAGTCCAAATCACGGATCACAGAGAATGGGGGCAGCCCGTGTGGGCCCCCGAACTTGACGCCTTTGAAACCACCCTTCTCCAAGGCCCTCTCCAGCGTCATGCCCAACGTGGTAGTCGGCCCGGTGGGGAAGAGGTGGATCCCGCCCCGAGGAAAATCATCCAGACCCTCACCCTGGCCCGTGATTACCGGGCACGTGCCTTCAAACACTATGTGGTTCACGAGAATCACCGTTACTCCTGTTGCCGTTGTGTGTTCAGCGAGGTACAACGTGTCCGCGAGGACGACGCCGTGAAGCGACCTTGCGTACCGCAGCTCGTGCATCTCCGGCATGCTGTCGAGCACAGTTCTCAGGTTCCGCGGAAAATCGTCTTCGAGAACTAGGTTTGGCTCAAACGGCACGCCATGCTTGAGCAGCAGGTCCCGCGCAGGGGCGAATAATTCTCTCCTCTCTTCTTTTACCTTCGCTGGATCGCGCTGCGGGCAGGGCGGAAATGGTCCCCCAGCGCGGCCCCCCATCACGCATTTACGCCCGTTGATGATGGCGATGTGGTCTCCATGGTAACGGACTACACTGCTCCCTAACTTCTTCCTCTGCTGTTTCTTTGGCTGCTCCTGCTGCGGCGGCTGCTGTTGTTCCTGCGGCGGCTGCTGCGGCGGCTGTTGCTCCTGTGCTCGCGCCTCGAAGGCCGCACAAACGGCGCCAAGCACCACCAGAACGACAAGACCTGCGCGCAACTTCATCGCAGCCGCCTCGGGCCTCGAAGGTCCTGCGGCCCTGAGTTCCCACTGAAAACGCAGTTTCTCGGGTTCCCACATGGCGTTCTCCCTAGCTGACCTTCAGCGGCGTCGTTACGCTGCCCATCTGCCCGGTCAAGTTGTCGCGCACGATGAAGCGCACCGTGTACTCCCCGGGCGGCAATTCCAGGACATAGCGGTACACGGTGCCAACCTTGAAATACTGCGGCAACTGCGCGGTGGGGATGCGGACCTGCAATTCCCGCGACGCCTGGCTGACCACTTCGCCGGTTGGGCCTTTCGCTACGGCGACGAAATCCACGTCCAGGCGGTTGCCGTTGGTCTCGTCCAGCCGGGCGAACCCCGGTGGCAGTTTCAGCTCGAATTCGACGCGCTTCTTCCCGTCCTGGCCTTCCGTGACCAGACCCCACTTCCCGCTGAACTGGATGCCGGTGTAATCGCCGGACGAGTGAATGGCAACCGCTTCCTCATCGCGGGCAGACTTTGCCAGGTCGGGCTGGTCGGTCCCCGCGCCGACGGCAAAGCCCTGGCGCGCCCGCACCTCCACGCCCTTGACTGCCACTTTCACCTGGAGCTTGCGGTAGTCCAGGTAATTCTTGTCCTTGGACTTGGCCGCCGCTGTAGGGTCCCGTTTGAAGTAGTAACCCAGCAGGTAAGAGTCCTCGGAATCCTTGACCGCCGTTTCCAGGCACTTGTCCAGATCGTTGCGGTTGGTGAAGAACCTGCCGCCCGTGGCATCGGCGAATGTTGACATGGTTAGCTGACTCAGGGCGAGCAAGAAGGTCGGGGGCTCGGTTGGACGTACCCTATCCGGCGCTGTTGTCGCCGTTGCCGCGTGGGCCGCAGGGTCTGGATTCATCAGGCCACGGGAATCGACAGGGTAGACCGCGATGTTGGCCGCGTTCAGCAATTTCCAGGTACGGTCCACGTAGTCGCCCAACTGGCCCTCGCGCGGCGGGAACCCGCTACCCACCCAGATCAGCGATTTCCGGCCGGGGATGCCACCGTAGGCCTGCGCCAGGGAACGCATCGCATCCAAAACCTTGAGATCATCCATACGCTTCTCAAGAGACTCGACGTTTATCGCAGTGCGTTGGTCCACTGGAGGAGTTGGGTTCCTCGCAGCGACTCTTTCCCTTGGACTAGGCCAGGGTCGGCGGCCGCTCATGACCAGCTCGATGTAGGTATCTTCCAGGCTGCGATCGTCGAAGAAGCGGAGATCGTAACCGCCAAAGGTGCGGAAATCGGAGAGCGCGGCGGCGAGGCGATTGACCGCCTCCTGCGCAGCGGTCCCAAGAGCCGGCGCCGCATCCGCCGCCGTGACGGCATTGGCCGCAGGGGCATGCTTGGCGTTGATCTTGCGCAGGGCCGCCAGCAGCACCTGGGGATCGACGGTGCGGTCGTAGAGGGAATGCAGATTGCCGTCGGACAAGACCAGCAGGGTAATAGGCTCGCGGCTTTCGGCCCAGCGGCCAAGGTACTTGAGCAATTCCTGTTGCCCAAACATCTGGTAATTAATCCCAACGCGCGAGCCCGACAGCACGATGATGTTCAGGCCCTGGGGCGCGGTCTTGCCGGCCGCCGCAGCAGCATTGCTGAACTCGCCCGGCGCCAGTGGGGGCGGAGGCGCCGCCGCGCTGGCCGTGCTGCTCCGCACCTCCTCAAAGATGGCGATCTTCTTTTCCACGCCGTTTTCCAGGACGCGGAAGGCATCTTTCTTCAGGCCGGGGACGTGCACGCCATCTTTCCTGACTACGACCGGCACCAGCACCAGTTCTGACCTCGTCGTGAAGGTCGCAGCGGGTTTCTCGCCGGACGGCGGCTGGTCGGAAGGCTGCTGGTCGAGCCGGATGGGCGCGTCGGATGCAGGCGGCCCTTTGGCAGCCGGGGCCTGCCGGGCCGGAGGGACCGCCGGGGTGGCTTGCGCACCCACCAGCTGCGCCGAGAAGAGCAGGAGCAAAAAAGCCGCACGTACGGCCAACGGGACCACGAGCCGGGTGATCATGCGAGTCCCCCTTTGCTGGGGCCCGAATCAACGCTCCACCTTGCATGGTACGCCGCGAAAGCAGGTTTAGTCTTTCCGTGCTTCCGTGTCTCCGTGGTGAACAAAATGCCGGGCGCCCCACACCAGCCGGGTGCCCCAGACGAGCCGCCTTTGCTCGTCTGGGATCTTCCGGAGGGGCGCGGCCGGCCGGGCCGCAAGCATGGCTGAATGACGCAATCACTCAATGACCCAATCTCTTCTCGTCCTGAGCGCAGCGAAGGACCTACTCCGTTGCCCCGCCGAGGAAGAAGGCTTTCGGCAGGACGCGTCCGGCCGGACCGCAAGCATGGCTGAATGACGCAATCACTCAATGGCCCAATCACTCAATGACCCAATCTCTTCTCGTCCTGAACGCAGCGAAGGACCTACTCCGTTGCCGTGCGTGCGCCGCCCATATCCTATATCTTAAAGATTATGTCATTGAATCTACGGCAACTATCGAGCTTGACGCCCCCGCCCCCCGCCCTGCTATCCTGGTTCTGCTGCGCCCCGGCGCCGGCCCGCCCGCTATTTGACAATTGGTAAACTTCGGCGGATCCCGAGACCACGCCGTCCCGATCCTCCATCCGCCTTGGTTTCAGCAACTTGCGCCGCGCGATGGGCATTTTCCAGGCTCTTCGCCCTTCTCCATGGGCATGCCCATCGTAAGTCGCTGATTCCACTGGAAGGGTGGGGGAGGGGGGTATGTCACAAGAGAGTAAACCCGCCGCCGCCGTCGCTACGCACCGAGATTACGCCTTGCCGACCTTCTCGCGGCGCAGGAAGAGCTCCTCTTCCACCTTCTGCTGTTCGGAGCGGCGGCGCTTGCCTTCCGCATAGGAGGCGCCGATGAAGGCCTTGAAAATCGGGTGCGGCTCCAGCGGCTTGGATTTGAACTCCGGGTGGAACTGGCAGCCGAGGAAGAAGGGGTGGTCGGCGATCTCGACGATCTCGACGTAGGTGCCGTCGGGGGTGGAGCCGGTGAGGCGCAGGCCGGCGCCGGTGAGGACGGCTTCGTACTCGCGGTTGAACTCGTAGCGATGGCGGTGGCGCTCGCTGATTTCCAGCTGGCCGTAGGCGCGGTGGGCGTGGGAGCCGGGCTCAAGCTTGCAGGCCCAGGCGCCCAGCCGCATGGTGCCGCCCAGCTCCTCGACGCCGCGCTGTTCGCGCAGCTTGTAGATGACGCGGTGGGGGGTGGCCGGGTCGAACTCGCTGGAGTTGGCGTCGGCCAGGCCGCACACGTTGCGCGCATACTCGATGCACGCCGTCTGCATGCCGAGGCAGATGCCGAAGTAGGGCACCTTGCGCTCGCGCGCGTAGCGGATGGCATTCAGCATGCCCCCGATGCCGCGCTTGCCGAAGCCGCCGGGGACGAGGATGCCGTCGAACCCCTCGAGCTGCGCTTCGTAGCCGCGCTCGTCGCCCTGCTTGCCGGTTTCCAAGCCTTCGGCCTCGATCCAGGTGAGGTTCGATCTTCAGGTTGTGGGCCAGGCCGCCGTGGACCAGCGCTTCGTTCAGCGACTTGTAGGAGTCTTCGTACTCGACGTACTTGCCGACGACGCCGATGTTGACCGTGTCCTGCGGGTTATAGAGGCGGTGCACGATGTCCTCCCACTGGGAGAGGTCGCGCTCGCCGGCGGTCATGTGCAGGTACCGGGCCACCAGCGTGTCCAGGCCTTCGCGGGCGAACACCAGCGGCACCTCGTAGACGCTGGCCACGTCCTTGGCGGTGATGACGGCCTCTTCGCTCGACGTTGCAGAAGAGGGCGATCTTCGCCTTGATCTCGCTTGGAGAGGAAGCGGTCGGTGCGGCAGAGCAGGATGTCGGGCTGGATGCCGACGCTGAGCAGCTCTTTGACGCTGTGCTGGGTGGGCTTGGTCTTCAGCTCGCTGGGCGGTACCGATGCAGGGCACCAGGGTGACGTGGATGAAGAGCGTGTTCTCGCGGCCGACCTCCTGGCGCATCTGGCGGATGGCCTCGAGGAAGGGCAGGCACTCGATGTCGCCGACGGTGCCGCCGATCTCGACGATGGCGATGTCGACGTCCTGCGACCTTGCTGCATCGCCGCCTTGATCTCGTTGGTGATGTGGGGGATGACCTGCACGGTCTTGCCCAGGTAGTCGCCGCGGCGCTCCTTGGCGATGATCTGCTCGTAGATGCGGCCGGTGGTCCAGTTGTTGTCGCGGGTGAGGCGGGCATGGGTGAAGCGCTCGTAGTGGCCGAGGTCGAGGTCGGTTTCGGCGCCGTCGTCGGTGACGAAGACCTCGCCGTGCTGGAAGGGCGACATGGTGCCCGGGTCCACGTTGAGGTACGGGTCCATCTTCTGCAGCGTGATCTTGAGGCCGCGGGTTTCCAGCAGGCAGCCGATGGAGGCCGCCGCCAGCCCCTTGCCGAGAGAAGAAACCACGCCGCCGGTCACAAAGATGTATTTCGCCATCCACGCCCTCCGCGGGCCGTCGCGTGTCCCGAGATACACGCAGGCCGCCGTCTAATCGTCGCAGTGTTTGAAGGACAGTTCGGCCAGGCTTGGCTGATGAGTGCCTGGCTCGTGCAGGGGTGCACGAACAATTATGGCAGAAAATCGCGCCGGGTGGAATGCCCCCGCCGGCAGGCGATAATAGGGGAGGGACCCCCAGATCGGAGCCAGCCATGTACCACTACAATCCCGCCACCGCGCTGGAAGAGATGACCGAAGAGGCCGTGCTGCCCAATCCCGTGCACCTGCGCGACATGCTGCTGCGGGCGGGGCTGAAGGCCGACGACTCCCTGCTGCTGAACCGCGAGTTCGTGGAATACCAGCGGCATTTCGGGGAAGCGCTCAAACTGGGCAAGGGCATCCTGCAGAAATTGGGCGGCCGCTGACCGCCCGGTGAAGTCTCTTGGTAACGGGTGGCGTGGCTTGTGGCCCTCCGGGGGGCGGTGCTAGCATTTGCGCATTGGCGGTTGCCGCGCGTTCGGGCGCGGCGGCCGAGCCTCCCCTGAGCCATGAAGACGCTTCGGCCGTTATTCGGTTTGTTCGTGGTGGTGGCCGTCTTTTACACGGCGTGGAAAATCGTCCCGCCGTTTTTCAACGAATGGCAGTTCGAAGACGCCATCGAGGAAGTGTCGCGCTACGCCGCTTATAACCAACAGAAGACGGAACAGGACATCCGCGAAGACGTGGCCAAGAAGGCGCACGAGTTCGACATTCCGCTCATCGCCGACCAGATCAAAGTCCTGCGCCAGGGCGCGGAAATAACGATTTCAGCCGACTACACGGTGCTCGTTGACCTGCCGATCCATCCCTTTACCCTGACCTTCCATCCCGCGACCAAGAACAAGCGAATATAGAACCGCCTTTGGCACTTGGCCGTTGGCCTTTGGCCGCCAGGCGGTCCGCTTCGACCGTTAGCGTACGGAAGTCCTTCATCACTCCTCCCTGCTCCCAGCTCTGGGCCGCCCAATGCCAGCCGCCAACTGCCAACGGCCACGCATGCTACCGCGTCGCCGTCAGCATGGGGATGAGCTCGTGCCACACCTCCACGCCGATGTAAAAGGACTCGACGCCGATGCGCTCGTCGCGGCCGTGGGCGCGGGAGTCGGTGGGGTCTTCGAACAGCGCCAGGGTGCCGTACACGGGCACGTTGACGTTGCGGACGAAGAGCCCGTCGGTGGCGCCGGTGGACATCTCGGGGAGCACGATGACGCCGGGAAATCTCCTGGCCATGAGCTGCTCCACGGCGCGCATCAGGTCCGGGCGCAGGGGCGAAGCGGGGCTGAGCTTGGGAGCGGAGACGACCACCAGTTCGGCCTGGGCGGCGCTGAACAGGTCGGTGAGGGTGCGCTGCACCGTGTCCGCGTTGTCGTTGGGCAGGATGCGGCAGTTGACGTTGACGCGCGCCATCTGCGGCAGCGCATTGGTAGCGTGGCCGCCTTCGAGGAGGGTGGCGACGCACGTGGTGCGCATGAGGGCATTGAACTGCGGGTTCTGGCCCAGGCGGGCGACAGCGTCGGGCGAGGCCGTGCCGGCTGCCAGCGCCTGCATGTCGGCGGCGACGCCGGGGGGATAGAGCGCGGCGGCGCGCTCAAAGTAGGTGCGGGTGATGTCGTTGAGGTTGATGGGGAACTGGTAAGCGGCCAGCCGGGAGAGCACGGCGGCGAGGCGGTAGATGGGATTATCGGCGTTACGGGGACGAGAGCTGTGGCCGCCCTTGTCGCGCACCGTGAACTGGTAGTCGGCGTAAATCTTCTCGCTGGCCTGGACGTTGTAGACCTTGCGCTGGCCGCCGATGAGCTCGCCGCCGCCGCCATCGGCGTTGAGGGCGAAGTCGGCGTTGCGCACGTCGGGCAGGTGCTGCACCAGCCAGTTGATGCCGTTCTGGCCGCTGGTCTCCTCGTCGGAGGTGAGCAGCGCGATGACGTCGCGGTTGGGGACGAAGCCCTCGTGGCGCCAGCGCAGCAGGTTGGTGATAATGGTGGCGTCGCCGGCCTTGTCGTCGCCGGAGCCGCGGCCGTAGAAGAAGCCGTCTTTTTCCGTCAGGGTGAAGGGATCGAAAGACCAGTCCTCGCGGTGCGCCGGGACCACGTCGAGGTGCGCCAGCAGCAGGATGGGCTTGCCCGGCTGGCGGCCGCGCAGCCGGATGACCACGTTGGAGTGCTTGGGGTCGGGGCCCATGATTTGCGCGTCCGCTTCGCTGAAGCCGCCCGCGCGCAGGCGCGCGACCACCTTCCGGGCGATTTGCTCGGTGCCCACCACGTCGCTGGTGCTGTTGGTCTCGACCAGCTCTTTCAGGATGTCGTGGGCGAGCTGGCGCTCGGGCGAAAGCGGCGCTTGGGCGAAGGCGGCCGCGGCCAGCAGGGTGCCGGCAGCGCAAAGACGGGCGACGAAGCGAAGCATGCTCCTCCTTAGCGGCGAGACGAATCCGCGATTGTAGCGCACTGTCCGGGAGCAGCACTGCGGGCGGGGCAACACACGCGGGCCGCTTTGCTTTATGCTGGTGCGTTTTGGCCGGGGTGGGTGAAGCATGAAGGAGATGGCAGGTTGGGCGCTGGAGACGGCGCGAGTGCGCGGCGCCAGCTACGCCGACGTGCGGGTGGTGGACGAGCGGCAGCGCGCGCTGGCCACCAAGAATGGCAAGGTTGGGCATGCGGCCGACGCGGAATCGCAGGGCATCGGCATCCGCGTGATCGCCGACGGCGCCTGGGGCTTTGCTGCCACCGACAGCCTGGCGCGGGAGGCGGTGGAGCGCACAGCGGCGCGCGCGGTGGCGATTGCCCGCGCCTCGGCGCGCGTCAAGCAATACGACATCGCGCTGGCGCCGGAGCCGGCAGCGCAGGCCGACTGGACTTCACCGTACCGGATCGACCCGTTCCGCGTTGCCATCGAGGAGAACCTGGAGCTGCTGCTCAAGGTCGATGGCGAGCTGCTGGCGGTCGCCGGGGTCACGCTCAGCGAAACCAACATGCAGTTCCGGCGCTACGAGCAGTGGTTCTACTCCACCGAGGGCGCCGATATCCACCAGGTGAAGATGACCACCGGCGCCGGGTACGCCGCCTATTCCTTCCAGGACAACGACATCCAGAAGCGGTCGTATCCGAACTCGTTTGGCGGGCAGTATCAGAACCAGGGCTACGAGCTGATTGCCGAGCTGCAGCTGGTGGAGAACGCGCGCCGCATCGGGGAAGAGGCGGTGGCCCTGCACCGCGCCGAGCAGTGTCCCCAGGGCGTGAAAACGATCGTGCTCGATTCGTCGCAGCTGGGGCTGCAGATCCACGAGTCCATCGGCCACCCCATCGAGCTGGACCGCGTGCTGGGCATGGAGGCGAACTTTGCCGGGACGTCGTTCCTGACGCTGGAAAAGCTGGGCACCCTGCGGTATGGCACCGAGCTGGTGAACGTGGTCGCCGACGCCACCGAGCAGCATGGTCCGGGGCTCGGCACCTTCGCCTACGACGATGAAGGCGTGGCGGCGCAGTGTACCCCCATCATCACCCACGGGCGGTTCACCGGCTACCTGTCGTCGCGCGAGACGGCGGCCATGATCCACGCGCGCCGCTCCGGCGGCACCATGCGGGCCGAGGGCTGGAACCGGCTGCCCCTCATCCGCATGACCAACGTCAGCATCCTGCCGGGCGAGCGGCCGCTGACGCTGGAGCAGCTCATCGGCGACACCGAGGACGGCATCTTCCTGCAGACCAACCGCTCCTGGTCCATCGACGACAAGCGCTACAACTTCCAGTTCGGCTGCGAAATCGGGTGGGAGATCAAGGGCGGGAAGCTCGGCCGCATGCTGAAGAACCCGTCGTATTCGGGCATCACCACCGAGTTCTGGAACTCCATGGACGCCATCTGCTCGCGCGACCAGTGGACCCTGTGGGGGACGCCCAACTGCGGCAAAGGGCAGCCCATGCAGACCATGGGCACGGGACACGGGGCGGCCCCGGCGCGGTTTCGCGGGGTGAAGGTCGGCTCGGCGTATAAGGGCACGTGAGGGTTAGATTTTGGGTGGACGCGGGCGACTCGCCCGCGCAGCGACGTACAGCAACCAAGGGGTGGACGCGAGCGACTCGCCCGCGCCCGTAAAAAGCGAAGATGCTGAAGACCTACAACTATCGCCGTAAACTCCCCCACCTTCAACGCGACCGTCGCCCACTGTTTATTTCTTTCAATACTGCTGGCAGGTGGGTTTTACCGCCTGAGGCGCGCGACCTGGCACTGCATTGCTGTCGTTACCAGCACGAGAAGATGTTCTACCTCCACGCTGTAGTCATCATGCCGGAGCATGTTCACTGCGTGCTGCACGCGCTCGACGACGCTGAGGCAGGCCCGTTCTCGACGGTAGAGATCCTGCAAAACCTGAAGAGCGTCGCGGCGCACAAGATCAATCGCGCCCTGCACCGCTCGGGTCGAGTCTGGCAAGAGGAAGCCTTCGATCACATCGTGCGTTCTGGACTGGAACTGGCACGCAAAATCGATTACGTGAAGTTCAACCCGGTGCGGCGTGGTTTGTGTGCTGCTCCTGAGGAGTACCCCTGGCTCTGGATCAATCCCGAGCCGTTCACTTGGTAAGAAGACGCGGGCGAGTCGCCCGCGCCCACCCTCTTTGGGGATTTTTCTCGTGCTGAACGAAGACCGAATTCGCGACATCTTCTCCTACGTGCGGAAGTACTCCTCCGCCGACGAAGTCGAGCTGCTGGTCAGCGGCGGGCAGCACGCGCTGACGCGCTTTGCCAACAACACCATCCATCAGAACGTGGCCGAGGAAAACTACGTGGTTTCGGTGCGCCCGGTGATGGGCGGGCGCACGGCGCGCGCCACCACCAACAAGCTCGACCCGGCCAGCCTGCGGCGCGTGGTGGCGGCCGCGGAGGCGCTGACGCGGGTGCAGCAGCCCGATCCCGACCTGCTGCCCATGGCGGGGCCGGCGGATGCCGGGGGCGCTCCCAGCGGGCCGTCGCGGTATGTGGAAGCCACAGCACACCTCACGCCCGAGGACCGGGCCGCGGCCGTGCGCCAGATCGTGGACGTGGCGCAGCGGCAGCAGCTCACCGCGGCGGGCATTTACGCCTGTGCCGAGAGCACGGAGGCGATCGTCAATTCGCGCGGGCTGGCCGCCTTCCATCGCCAGACGCACGCCGAGATTTCCGTCACCATGCTGGCCGGCGACTCCTCCGGCTGGCAAAAGGGCAACTCCCCGGATGTCGCCCGGCTCGATCCCGTGCAGTTGGCAGAAACCGCGGCGCGCAAGGCGCGGGAGTCCGCGGGGCCGCGCGAGGCCGCGCCCGGCAAGTACACGGTGGTGCTGGAGCCGGCGGCGGTGCTCGACCTGGTGGGATTCATGTTTTTCGACTTCGGCGGCCAGGCGCTCCTCGACCAGCGCTCGTTCCTCACCAACCGGGTGGGGACGAAGCTGTTCGGCGAGAACATCACCATCTGGGACGACGCCGGCCACCCACTGCAATCAGGCATCCCGTTTGATGGGGAAGGGGTGCGGCGGCAGCGCATCAACCTGGTGGAAGGGGGCGTGGTGCGCAACCTGGTGTACGCGCGGGCCACGGCGGCGAAGATGCAGAAGAGCGAGCACGCCGCGGGCCTGGGCGAAATCCGGCCCACCGGCCACGGCTTCGCCCTGCCCAACGAAATCGGCGAGGCGCCCATGAACATCGTGTTCGAGGTCCCGGCGAGCACGCCAGCACGGAGCGTCGAGGAGATGGTGGCGGCGACCGAGCGCGGCGTCCTGGTCACCCGCCTGTGGTACATCCGCGAAGTCGATCCCTACGAAAAGATCCTGACCGGCATGACCCGCGACGGCACCTTTCTGATCGAGGACGGGAAGCTCAGCCACGGGCTGCGCAACTTCCGCTTCAACCAGAGCCTGATTGAGATGCTGCGCGCTGTGGAGCAGATGAGTGTGCCGGTACGGGCGAGCGGCGAAGAGTCGTTCGACATGGTGGTGCCGGCGATGCGGGTGCGGGACTTCAACTTCACCGAAGTCACGAAGTTCTGAGCGCCCGTGCGCCCGGCGTACGCCGGCTCTGGTAGCGGGTTTACGCGCCGCCGGCGGAAGGCCGCCGGTTCCCGGGGAGGGGCGGCGACGAGGCGCCGGGAGCGTTCCGGGGGACCGGAAAGTAACCAGCGCGTAAGCGGGTCCCGGCCGGGGGGTTATGACCATCGTAACTGGCGGACGGTCCCGAAATGGAATACCCTCGGCGCATTGTGAAACGGCCTGACACGACAGGCGAGTTGCGCGGCTCGGTGCGGTTTCCGCTGAAGCTGCCGCTCGCCGTCAAAGCCAACCAGCAGGAGCATCAGGCGGAGACGGGCGACATCTCGTCCGGCGGCGTGATGTTCTACGTGGATGCCGACCTGGCGGTAGGTTCGAGCATCGAGTTCCATATCGGCATGCCCGCGACGGTTCTGGGGACACCCACGGACGTGAAAGTGCTCTGCATGGGTCGCGTGATCCGCAGTGCCCCGGAAGGCGGCCGCCACCTGGTGGCCGCGGTGATTGACGAATACTGTTTCCAACGGTCCTAAAACTGGGCTACAGTGGCGGGCGCAAGGCCGGCGCGCGGCCCCGTCTGCGCTCGTTGGCCGACGTTGGCCCTGAACCGTATGGGGAACCAGACCGCGAAAGCAACCACGCCGCCCGCCCCGGCGGGCAAGGTCGCCATCCGGGTGATCGTCGCCGACGCCCAGACCATCTACCGCGTCGGCATCCGCAAGATCTTTGCGGTGGAAGACGACCTCCGCGTGGTGGCACAGGCCGAGTCGCTGGCGCAGGTGCTGGCCGCTGCCGCCAAGGCCACAGCCGACGTCCTGCTGCTGGAATCGGCCATCACGGAAAACCTGGCCGAGACCATCAGCGAGCTGCTGAAGCGGCAGCCCGGGCTGAAGATCGTGGTCATCTCCGCGGAACTGGCGGAGGAAAACACGGTCGAGTACCTGCGGCGCGGCGCCCGCGGCATCATCTCGCGGGCCATTTCCCCCGACCTGCTGGTGAAGTGTGTGCGGCGCGTCGCCCAGGGCGAGACCTGGCTCGACAACAAGGGCGTGAACTGGCTGATCGACGCCTACCGCACGCAAGCCGGGCAGTTGCTGAGCAGCACCAGCAAGCCGCGCCTCTCCGACAAGGAGAGGATGGTGATCGCGGGCGTCACCCAGGGATTGCGCAACAAGGAAATCGCCGCCGAGATCGGAACCACCGAGCAGGTGGTCAAGAACTACCTGCGCAAGATCTACGACAAGCTGGGCGTCTCCGACCGCCTGGAACTGGCGCTCTACTGCGTGCATAACCAGCTGCTCGATGGCATCAGCCTCAAGGCGGGCGAAGCCGCGGCGGCGCCCCCTCCCCTGGCGGCAGCCGCGGGCAAGGATAGCTGAGCCCGGCGGTTTGCCACACCCGAAAACCCTCTGCTATGTTGGCTCTCGGCGCGCTGGGCGCACCCCTTCCCGGGGCGTCCGGCGGCGAGGAGGCTGCGCGTGAAGGGCGATCCCAAAATCATCGAAGTGCTCAACCAGGTGCTCAAGGCTGAGCTCACCGCCATCAACCAGTACTTCCTGCATTCCGAGATGTGCGAGAACTGGGGCTACGAGCGACTGGAGAAGATCATCCGCAAGGAATCTATCGGCGAAATGAAGCACGCCGAGGCGGTGATGGAACGCATCCTGCTGCTCGACGGCACCCCTGACATGAGCGACATGTTCAAGATCCACGTGGGGCGCACGGTGAAGGAGCAGATGGAGAGCGACCTGCAACTGGAGTACGACGCGGTAAAGCGCCTCAACGACGGCATCAACCTGTGCCGCGCCGCCAACGACAGCGGCTCGCGCGAGCTGCTGGAGCACATCCTGACCGAAGAGGAAGAGCACATCGACTACCTGGAGGCGCAGCTGCACGCCATCCAGGAGGTCGGCCTCCAGAACTACCTGGCGCAGCAGATCCGCGACGAAGAAGCCTGACGCCGCCGCGGCAACCGGGCGCGCGAGGCTTGCAGCCCGGGGTTGTGCGCTTCATCCAACCATGGTGGAGGCTGCTCCTCTAAGCCGCAGCGTGCTTGCCCAACGGGGCAAACGCCTGGCGTACTTCACTATCGCCTGGAACCTGCTGGAGGCGGTCGTGGGCGTGGCCGCCGGCGTGGCGGCGGGCAGCATCTCCCTGGTGGGTTTTGGGATCGACAGCCTGGTCGAGGTGACTTCCGGCGCGGCGGTCCTGTGGCGCATGGCGGTGGATGCCGATGCGGCGCGCCGCGAACGTAACGAGAGAATTTCGCTTCGCATCGTCGGCGCCTGCTTCCTGGCGCTGGCGCTGTATATCGCGGTTGACGCCTCCTGGTCGCTCCTCACCCGGCAGGCCGCGGAACGCAGCCCGGCGGGGATTGCGCTGGCCTGTGCATCGCTGGTCGTGATGCCGCTGCTGGCGCGCGGCAAACGCCAGGTGGCGGCCGGCCTGGCCAGCGACGCCATGCACGCGGACGCCCGCCAGACTGACTTCTGCGTCTACCTCTCGGGAATCCTGCTGGCCGGGCTGGGGGCCAATGCGCTGCGCGGCTGGTGGTGGGCCGATCCCGCGGCGGCGCTGGCCATGGTCCCGGTAATCGCGCACGAAGGGATCAAGGCACTGCGCGGCCGGTCCTGCGATAACTGTTAACGCGACGCGGTTGCGATACAATGGAGCCAGCCCGGAGACGCGCGCCCGCGCGTCTTTTTCATGGCCGCCTTTGCGGAGAGATGGCCGAGTGGCTGAAGGCGCACGCTTGGAAAGCGTGTATACCTCGCAAGGGTATCGAGGGTTCGAATCCCTCTCTCTCCGCCAGCAACTAGTTCTCAGTTCCCAGTTCTCAGTTCGCAGAGATTGGGCCAGCTAGGGCTGTTCACCGGCGGCGCGCGGAGAACACAGACGACTGAGAGCTGAGAACCGAGAACCGACTTGACGCAGCAAATTCGCAATGTCGCCATCATCGCCCATGTGGACCATGGCAAGACCACGCTGGTGGACGCCATGCTGCACCAGAGCGGCGTCTTCCGCGCCAACCAGGAGCTGGTGGACCGGGTCATGGACTCCAATGAACTGGAGCGCGAGCGCGGCATCACCATCCTGGCCAAGAACACCGCCGTGTTCTACCACGAGGTGAAGATCAACATCGTGGACACCCCGGGCCACGGCGACTTCGGCGGCGAGGTGGAACGCGCGCTGAAGATGGTGGACGGGGTCATGCTGCTGGTGGATGCCAGCGAGGGGCCGCTGCCGCAGACGCGCTACGTGCTGGGCAAGGCGTTGCAGGCCAAACTGCCGCCCATCGTGGTGATCAACAAGATTGACCGCGCCGATGCGCGCCCGCAGGAAGTGCTGAACGAAATCTACGATCTGTTTATCGACCTCGACGCGGCCGAGGAACAGCTGGGGTTCCCGGTGCTGTACACGAATGCCCGGCTGGGCACCGCCAGCAGCGACCCCCAGGGCGGCGGCCAGAACCTGCAGCCGCTGTTCGACGCCATCGTGAAGACCATCCCGGCGCCGCAGGGCGATCCCGCGGGCACGCTGCAGGTGCTGGTCGCCAACCTCGACTACAGCGACTATCTCGGGCGGCTGGCGATTGCGCGCGTCTTCAACGGCACGCTGCACTACGGCGACGAAGTCGGCATCGCCAAGCTCGACGGCTCGCTGCAGCGCGTCAAGATCACCAAGCTGTTCTCGTTCGACGGGCTGCACCGCGTCGACGTGACCCAGACCGAACTCGGCGACATCGTGGCCGTGGCCGGGGTCACCGGCATCACCATCGGCGAGACCATCACCCATGCGGAAACCCCGGCGCCGCTGCCCGTCATCGCGATTGACGAGCCCACCATCGCCATGCTGTTCACCGTGAACACCTCTCCCTTCGCCGGGCGGGAAGGGGAGTACGTGACCTCGCGCAACCTGCGCGAGCGCCTCGACCGCGAGCTGCTCACCAATGTCTCCATCCGCGTCGCCGAGACCGGCAGCACCGACGCCTTCCAGGTGCTGGGGCGCGGCGAACTCCAGCTCTCCATCCTGATCGAGATGATGCGCCGTGAAGGCTACGAGCTCATGGTCGGCAAGCCCGAGATCGTCACCAAGAAGGTGGACGGCAAGGTGATGGAACCGGTGGAGCACCTGACGGTGGACATCCCGGAAGGATTCGTGGGCGTGGTGATGGAGCAGATGGGGATGCGCAAAGCGGAGATGCAGAAGATGCACAACCACGGCTATGGGCGGGTGCGCCTGGAGTTCCGCGTGCCCAGCCGCAGCCTGATCGGGTTGCGCGGCGAGCTGCTCACCGACACCCGCGGCACCATGGTGATGAATTCCCTGTTTGCCGGCTACATCGAGTGGCAGGGCGAGATCCCGCATCGCATGACCGGCGCGCTGGTGGCCGATCGCGCCGGCGCCACCACCGCCTATGCGCTCTACAACCTGCAGGAGCGCGGCGAGCTGTTCACCGGGCCCGGGGTGGACGTCTACGAAGGCATGATCGTCGGGGAAAACGCGCGCGACAACGACCTGGACGTGAACGCGGTGCGGGAAAAGAAGCTGACCAACATGCGCTCTTCCACCGCCGATGAAGCCATCCGCCTGGTCCCCTTCCGCACCCTCAACCTGGAACAGGCGATCGAGTTCATCGCCGAGGATGAGTACGTCGAGGTGACGCCGAAGTCGCTGCGGCTGCGCAAGAAGGTCCTGGCGGCGAACCGGCGGCCGCGCCGGAACGCGGCCCCGGTGGCAACCCTCTCCAGCTGACCTGCTCCTTACGGCAGCGGCTTTCCGGAGGCCAGGCAGCTCTCCGCCGTTGCTCCCGCGAGGCTGCGAATGGGGAACTCGCTGGTCCCGACGAACGGCCACGTACGGAACGTCCGGGTGCCGCAGAAGGTCCGCAGGCCGCTGCCGGACTCCAGCGGGACCGCGAAGACGTTGATTTTTCCGGCAGGCTTCGCGTTTCCGACGCACTGCACCGAGAACTTGTACTGGCCGGCGCCGCTGAGCAGGGCGGCATCGACCAGCGGCGCATGACTCGGTGAACCGGGCCATTCCAGTTTGGTCAGCACCTGCGGGTCACAGGCAAAGCCTTCCTTTTCGTGGCCCATCGCGTACGCCGACTCCGCCATTGCCAGCTTCCTCAGGTTGACGATCGCTCCCATCTCGGTGTCGGATTTCTTCGGGGCAGCCTGCTGCGCCATCCCGGCCGCGGCCACGCACAACAGCGCGACTGCGCTCCGGCAAATGAGCTTCATCGGTGCCTCCTGGAGTTTCAGAGTCGCGGCATTGTAGTCCCCAGGCGGCAACATGCAAGCGCCAGCATTCAGGCGGCGGCGCGCTGCCTGCGGACCAGGGCAACGTCAGCGCCGGCCGCCCGCAGCGTCCAGTCCTGCGCACACGCGCCGCAGAGCCAGAAGTAGCGGTAGCCGCGCGCTTCCTGGGTGAATGTATCCGGAAACCTGGCGGCGGCACCCGCATCGAGCCTGCCGCTGTCGAAGGCGAACAGACGGCCTTCGCGGAAATACTTGAAAGGTGTCCCACACCCGGGGTTTGCGCACGTGCCCACCATGGCTACCTTCTTCGCGGCACCTGCCCGTGCCGCTGCGGTCCTCAGGCGGCGGCGCAATCGTGAGCTGGGACGACGCTGACCGCCGTGTCTTCGTCAAGTTGCAGGGTGAGGTGTTGCGCGCAGATGTCGCAGAGCCAGAAATACTGGAAGGCATGCGGCGGAGCCGAGAAGTAGTGCGTCTCCGAGAGGTCCGCCAGGAACGGCGTTTCCGTGTCGAGCACGAAAACGCGGCCCTGCTGGACGTCGCGCAAGGAGGCGGCACACTCCGGGTTCGCGCACAGCGTTTCCACGGGCGGCAGTAGATAGCACCTTAGTGCCAGTCAGCGGTGATTTTTGTCACCCTGCCGCGTGACGTGCCCGAATGGCGGCTAGACCCCGACGGCGTAGGGCTTCGCGTGCGGTTCCGAGGAGACGCCGCGCAATCCGTAGCGGTCGAAGCGGCCTTGCAGCAGCGACATGGCGCCCGTGTACCAGTAGCCGAGCACGAAAATGCAGAGGAAGGGGACGGTGATGAAGTTCTCGTTCACCACCGCGTACCACACGGTCAGGGCGAAGTAGCCGCCGACCGCGAGCTCGGCCCAGGGCACCCAGCCCAGGCGGCGGCGGTACTTGCGGGCGCGGGCGGCGCTGTCGCCGCGGGCTTCCACGCGGTACTTGGGGGTGCGCGCAAACGGCGACTTCACCCCCAACAGCGCCTCCAGCACGGCGCGCGAATTGGTGATGGTCAGGCCGATGCCCAGCGCCATCAGGAACGGCAGATAGCAGAAACGTCCGCTTCCACGTCTTGGGATACAGCTCCCGCTGCGGCCAGGTAGAAGCTGGAGATCGAGAAGGTGGAGGCCAGGAACAGGGGCAGGTCGATGTACCAGCATCTGGAACCAGCCCTGATAGAAGCGGACGATCATGGCCGGCAGCAGCAGCGCCGAGAGCACGACCATCAGCGGATAGCTGATGTTGGCGGTCAGGTGGAACCAGGCTTCGAGCTTTACGTGCAGCGGGACGCTTGCTGCGCATCTACCTGCGCGGCAGGATCTTCTTCGCCGTCTGCATCAGGCCCTTGGCCCAGCGCGCCTGCTGCGCCTTGAAGGCGTTCATTTCCACGGGCACCTCGGCGGGACACTCGATCTCCGGCAAGTAGACGAACCGCCAGCCGTGGAGCTGGGCGCGGTAGCTGAGGTCGGTGTCTTCGGTCAGGGTGTCGTGCTGCCAGCCGCCGGCATCCTCGATGGCCTGTGCGGCGCCAAATGCCGGCCGTGCCGTTGAAGTTGAAGAAGCCGCCGCTGCGCGACCGCGCGCCGTGCTCGACGACGAAGTGGCCGTCGAGCAGGATGGCTTCGCACCTGCGTCAGCAACGAGTAGTCGCGGTTGAGGTAGGTCCAGCGCGTCTGCACCATGCCGATCTTCGGATCGGTGAAGTAGTGGATGGTGCGCTGCAGGAAATCCGGGCGGGGACGAAGTCGGCGTCGAAGATGGCGATGAATTCGCCCCTGCGCTGTCTTCATCCCCTCCGCCAGCGCGCCGGCCTTGTAGCCTTCGCGGTTGCTCGCGATGGAGGTAGGCGACGGGATAGCCGAGCGCGGCATAGCGCTCGACCGCGGCCCGCGCCATCTCCACCGTTTCGTCGGTGGAATCGTCCAGCACCTGGATCTCGAGCAGCTCGCGCGGATACTCCATCCGGCAGACGGCTTCGACCAGCCGCTCGACCACGTACCGCTCGTTGTAGATCGGGAGCTGGACGGTCACGCGCGGCAGCTCCGCGAACTGCCCCGGCGGCGCGGTCACGCGATTGCGGCGGTGCTTGTAATACAGATAGACGAGGAAGTAGCGGTGCAGGCCGTAGGCGGCGAGCACGAACATCACCGCGAAATACGGAATCAGCAGCGCCAGGTCGAACGCATTGGGGATGTACTTGTCTTTGAAGGTGGTGTCGAGGAAGTGGGTGCGCAGGTAGTGCCCCAGGCCGCGGGGCGCCGCGAGCATGACGGTGGCCACGAGTGCAGGGAAGGGCAGCATGCCAGACTACGATTTTACCTGAAGCTAGAGCGGTGGGTTCAGGCGGCCTGGACGGCGGAGGGCATCAGCCCTTGTTGCGCACCAACTCCCAGAACCCGCGCGGGCTGAGAATCGGCAGCGGGGCCGTGTCGGCGATGTCCAGCAGGTCGTGGTCCCCGGTGGCCAGGACATCCGCCTTGCCGGCGATGGCCGAGGCCAGAATCCAAGCATCGTCAGGATCGCGGAGCGGGATGGGCGCCGGTTTCTTCGGTTTCGCCACCACCTCCTGGCCGCGCAGCAGGTCGAGAATGTCGGCAATCGTGCTCGCGGGCAGCCGGAAACGGCCGGCCAGCACTTTGCGCAGCTCGTCCAGGACGACCTCGCCGGTGATCAGATGGTGTTCCGCGAGCAGGTAGCGAACCAGGTCGGCACACAGCCCACGCGTGCCAAACGCGGCGGCCAGGACGTTGGTGTCGAGGAACACCCTCACGAGACATCCCGCATCACGTCCTCGTCGGTCAGGTAGCCCCGGGCCTCGGCAAAGGGGAGCACGCGCCGGCGGATCTCCTGGAAGCGACGCACGGAGAGCTCGCGGCGCAAGGCTTCGCGGACAATTACGCTGCGGCTCTGCCCGGTGCGCTTGCACAGCCGGTCCAGCAGCCGTTCCAGGTCCTTGTCGAGGCGGATGGTCAGGGTATTGGACATGTGTTACACTGTAACACATAAAGCCGGTGGGCACGTGAAGGAATCCAATGGGCGCCGGCTGCGTCGCTTGCCGCCGCGCTAATTCAGGAAGTAGGTGCGGTAGAGGGTGTCGCGCTGTACCGGCCGGAAGCCGGCGTCGCGAATGATGCGGCGCAGCTCCTCCTCGGTGGTGCAGTTGCTCACGCCCGCGGCCTTGACCACGTTTTCCTCGAGCATCACCGAGCCCACGTCGTTGCCGCCAAAGCGCAGCCCGAGCTGGCAGACCTTCAGGCCCTGCGTCACCCAGCTGGATTGCACATTCTCGATGTTGGAGAGAAAGAGGCGCGCGATGGCCAGCGTCTGGAGATATTCCACGGCCGTGGCTTCGTCCCAATGCCGCCCGCCGAGCGCCGTGTTCTGCGGCTGGAAGGTCCAGGGGATGAAGGCGGTAAAGCCGCGGGTCTCTTCCTGCAGATCGTAGACGACCTGGAGATGGTTGACGCGCTGCTCCAGCGTTTCGCCGACGCCAAACATCATGGTGGCGGTAGTGCGCATGCCCAGTTGGTGCGCGGTGCGGTGCACGTTCACCCAGTCCTGGGTGAGGCACTTGAGGCGGGCGACGCGGGAGCGCACCTCGTCGTCGAGGATCTCGGCGCCGCCGCCGGGAATCGAGTCCAGGCCGGCATCGCGCAGCCGGACGATGGTGTCGCGGAGGCTGAGCCCGTTCAGCTCCGCAAAGTGAATGATCTCCGAGGCGGAGAAGCAGTGCAGCCACACCTGCGGAAAGCGCTGCTTGATGCCGCGCAGCATGGCTTCGTACCAGTCGAGCTTGAGGTCGGGATGCAGGCCGCCCTGCATGAGGACGCCGGTGCCGCCGAGTTCCACCGTCTCGCGGATTTTTTCGTAGATGGTGGCGAAGTCGAGCACGTAGCCCTTGGCGCGCCCCGGCCCTTTCACCGGCGCGTAGAAGGCGCAGAAGGTGCAGTACTCGGTGCAGAAGTTGGTGTAGTTGATGTTGCGGTCGATGACGTAGCTGACCACGCCCTCGGGATGCAGGCGGCGGCGCAGCGCGTCGGCTTCCATGCCGACGCCGACCAGGTCGTCGGAGCGGAAGAGGTCGAGGGCTTGCGGGCGGCTGAGAGACATGCGAAGACGATATTTTACATCGCGGGGCTGCCCCACCCTGGCCGCTCCTGGCTTGGGAGCGCCAGGGTAGGGATTTCTTTCCGCGCGGCCCGCCCGCCTCAGGCCTGCTTGGCGGCCTTCGCCTTCTGCTCGGCCATCATCTTGCCGACGCGCGCCACGCGCTCCTCGAAGGCCTTGGCCTTCTTCCTCCCCTTCGGCGTGCGTTGAATGACCTTTTCCATCACCTCCAGGAAGTCGGGCGACGCGAACTTTTCGCGCATGGCTGGGATGAACGGCTTCAGCTTGGCGTAGACGAAGAACATTTCCTGCGCCGTGTCGAGGAAAAGGTCTTCGTTCACGGCGCCGTGCAGCACCAGGGTCGCGGCCATCTCCCAGAACGAGAGCACCTGGCGGAACCAGCGATTGGCATCGCTGGCCGGGGCCATGACCGTCTTTTCCACGTCCGCCATCGAGCTGGGCCACCACTCGATGCCGACGTAGTTGCGCGCCTTGCGCATCTCCGCCTCGCGGCGCAGGTCGTAGAGTTGCAGGATCAGTTGAGCGTCTTGAGCTGTGGCTTTGGGCATGAAAATTCCTCCAGGGTGAAATCAGAAGCGGCAATTCGAGCGCCCCTCAGGCCACCGCTTCGGGCGTGGGGGCGGGACGCGAATAATCGCACTCCGAGTTCGGACAGGCGATCACCGCGCCGGACTTGAGGTACTTTTCGACCAGGTACTCCGAGCCGCACTGCGGGCACTTCTCCGCGATCGGCTTGTGGGCCGAGGTGAACTTGCACTTGGGATAATTTGCGCAGCCGTAGAACGTGGTGCCGCGTTTGCGCGCCTTCTTTTCGACCAACTCGCCGGTCTTGCACTCCGGGCACTTCACGCCGATGAAGTTCTGCTTCACGTACTTGCATTCGGGATAGCCGGAGCAGGAGACGAACTCGCCGTAGCGGCCGTGGCGCAGCACCATGGTGCGCCCGCACTGCGGGCATTTTTCCTCGAGCGGGATGTCGGGGACCTTCTTGCCCTGGTCCAGGCGGCGGGTGGTCTTGCAGTCGGGATAGCCGGTGCAGGCCATGAACTGCCCGAAGCGCCCGCGCTTCAGCACCATCACCCGGCCGCAGTTTTCGCAGTATTCCTCCTGCGACGTTTCCTGCAGGTCGGCCGAATCGAGCTCCGGGAGGTCGATGGGGTTTTCGCGGGTGAAGGTGCAGCTGTTGGGATCGTTCTTGTCGTAGGTCGAGCAGGCGTAGAAGGAGCCGTGCTTCCCCCACTTGATCACCAGCGGCGCGCCGCACCGTTCGCACTTCTCCTCGGTGGGCTTCTCCATCCGCTTGATGTTCTCCATGTGCTTTTCGGCGTAGCGCAGGTCCTTCTCGAACTTGGCGTAGAACTCGGCGAGGGCGTCGGTCCACTTCTGCTTGCCTTCCTCGATCTCGTCGAGCTCCTCTTCCAGCCGCGCCGTGTACTGCGGGTCGAAAATGTCGTCGAAGTTTTTGACCAGCAGGTCGGTCACCACCAGCCCGATCTCGGTGGGGGCGAACTTGCCGCCCAGCTTCTGCACGTACTGCCGCTCCTGGATGGTGCTGAGGATGGTGGCGTAGGTCGAGGGCCGGCCGATGCCGCGTTCTTCCAGCTCCTTCACCAGGGAGGCTTCGTTGTAGCGCGGCGGCGGCTCGGTGAAATGCTGTTCGGGCTTGAGCGAGCGCAGCGTCAGCCGCTGGCCGGCTTCGAGCGCCGGCAGCTTGTGCTTCAGCGCCTCGTCTTCCTCGTCCTTGCCTTCCTTCGACTCCTCGTAGACCTTCAGGAAGCCTTCGAACTTCAGCACCGAGCCGGTGACGCGGAAGGGGACCGCCTCGCCGTCCGCGGGCCGGGCGTCGATGTCGATGGTGGTCTGATCGAAGACCGCGGGCGTCATCTGCGAGGCGACGAAGCGCTGCCAGATCAGCTTGTAAACCTTGAATTCGTCCTCCGGGAGGTACGGCTTCACCGCGTCGGGATGGCGCAGCGCCGAGGTGGGGCGAATCGCCTCGTGCGCCTCCTGGGCCAGCTTCTTCGACTCGTAATAGTTGGGCTCGGCGGGCATAAACGCCTCGCCGTAATTCGCGGCCACCATGCCGCGCACTTCCGCCAGCGCATCCTTCGAGACGTGCACCGAATCCGTGCGCATGTAGGTGATGAGGCCGACCAGGCCTTCCTCGCCCAGTTCGACACCTTCGTACAAACGCTGCGCCAGCATCATGGTGCGCTTCACACTGAAACGCAGCTTGCGCGAAGCGTCCTGCTGCAGCTTCGAGGTGGTGAAGGGCGGCGCCGGCAAGCGGCGGCGCTCCTTCTTCTCGACGTTGGCGACCGCCCAGGTTGCCGCGTGCAGCCGGGCTTCCAGCGACTTCGCCGCCGCCTCGCTGGGGATGATGTTTTTGTCGGGATTGGCGCCCACCAGGTGCGCGTCGAAGGCCGGCGGCTTCGGTCCCGCGAGGTGGGCGTCGAGCGTCCAGTACTCGGTCTTCTCGAATGCCTTGATGGCGCGCTCGCGCTCCACGATCAGGCGCAGCGCCACCGTCTGGACGCGCCCGGCGCTCAGGCCGCGGCGCACCTTGTCCCACAGCAGCGGGGAAACCTGGTAGCCGACGATGCGGTCGAGCACGCGGCGCGCCTGCTGCGCGTCCACCAGGTTGCGGTCAATTTCGCGCGGATGATTGAACGCTTCCTGCACCGCGCGCTGAGTGATCTCGTTGAAGGTGACGCGCTGGATCTTCTTGCCGGCCTCCGCCTTCCCGCGCTTCTTGCGGCCACCGTCGCCGCCCAGTTCATCGGCCAGGTGCGCGGCGATGGCCTCGCCTTCGCGGTCCGGGTCGGGCGCCAGATAGATGGCGTCAGCCGACTCTGCCAGCTTCTTCAGCTTGGCGACCACCTTTTCCTTGCCGGGAATCACGACGTATTCGGTCGCGAAGTCGTTCTCGATGTCGACCCCAAGGTTGCTCTTGGGCAGATCTTTGATGTGCCCGAGCGAGGCTTCGACCGTATAGCCGCGACCCAGGTACTTCTGGATCGTCTTGGCCTTGGCCGGCGATTCGACAATGACGAGAGCGTTGGGCACGACCCTATCCTGGAAAACACCCTAGCATGGAACGACGGAAGCACGCGAACATGCGCGAGGGAGAAAACGCCTTCCGCTCTCCGCTTTCCGCGGTCCGTCTTGGAACATTAGTGCGTCGACACGGCTTTTGACGTACTGAGAGTCTGTTGCAGGCCTGTCAACATGCGACGCACGTTCTCAATTCTGGTTTACAGCTCTTCGTAGGCTTCCCGCTTGAGCAGGCCGAGGTCCAGCGCAATCACCAGATGACATTCCAGTTCGCTCGCGGAACCCATCGCGATGTGTGCGAAGCGCTGGAGCTCGCCGTCGCTACCGCGGCCGCAGCCTTCGGCGAGGTTAGCTTCGATGGAGACGGCAGCGCGGCGAATCTGCGACGTCAACCCGAAAAGCTCATCGCGGGGAAAGCTCTTCGTGGCCGCGTACACCTCCAGGGTCAATCGGTGAGCCTCCTGCCATACGCGCAAATCACGGAAGTTCTTCATCACCACCTCCAAAGCGGAAAGCGGAGAGCGGAAGGCGGAGAGCGCGCTAGAACGTCCGCACGTAATTCTTCCCCGGCATCTGCCGGATTTTTCCGCTTAGCTCCAGCTCAAACAGGGCGGCGAAGATCTCCGATGACGACAGCTTTCCCTCCAGCTTTTCCACCAGCTCATCAATGTGGGTTGATTCGTCGGCTTTGAGCAACGCGTAGAGCGCCTGTTCGTGCGGGGGGAGACTGGTCTCCTGAAATAGAGATGCGGCCGCCGGGGCGCCGGATTCAGCCGCCGCCGGCGCCAGCCGCACGCGCAGCTCGTCGGGCAGCTCTTCCCATACGTCTTCCCAGGTGGCGGTGAGCTTGGCGCCCTGCTTGATGAGCGTGTTCGGCCCCCAGGAATTCTTGTTGGTCACGTTGCCGGGGACGGCGAAAAGCTCGCGGTTCTGCTCCAGGGCGCAGCGCGCCGTAATGCGGGTGCCGCTGTACTCGCCCGCCTCCACCACCAGCACCCCCAGGGCCAGCCCGCTGATGACGCGGTTGCGGATGGGGAAGTTCTGCGGCGCGGCAAAGGTGCCGATGGCGAACTCGCTCACCAGGGCGCCGCCGAGTTCCAGCAGCTCGTCGGCGAGCCGCGTGTTTTCCCGCGGATAGATCACGTCCACGCCCGTGCCCAGCACCGCGATGCTCTTGCCCCTGGCGTGCACGGCGCCGCGATGCGCGGCCGCGTCCACGCCGCGCGCCAGCCCGCTGGTGATGGCCAGGCCGCGGTTTGCCAGGTCGCAGGCCAGCCGCTCGGCCATGCCGAGTCCGTAGGGCGTGGGATGCCGCGTGCCTACGATAGCGATGCCCGGCGCGGCCAGCGCTTCCGCGTTGCCGCGCACATAGAGCACCGGCGGCGGATCGTAGATCTGCTTGAGCAGCGGCGGATAGGGCGCGTCGTGATAGCAGATGACGGCGGCGCCGGCGGCGGCGGCCCGCACCAGCTCTTCCTCGGCGGCGCTGAGCGACTGGCCGTTGAAGATGGCCTGCGCGGCCGGCGCGGGAATCCCCGCCGCTTCCAGTTCGGTGAGCGAGGCGTGAAAGATGTTCTCCACGCCGGCAAAACGTTCTACCAGGCGGCGCGTGCGGGTTGGCCCCAGCTGCGGCGTCAGCGCCAAGGCCAGCCAGTAAACGGCCGCCTCGCTGCGCCGTGCTGCCGATGGGCTTGCCACGAAGCCCTCCCCTCACCACGCCCCGCACTGAACGCCGGACTCTATCCAGCGCCCGCGTGCGCTGTCAACGTCAGGCGCGCCGAAATCCGGCGCCGCCGCTTTGTTAGAATCGCAGTCTCCATGGGCCGCCCGCGCATTTCGGCGATCTCCTTCCTCAACACCGCGCCGCTGATGTGGGACTTCGAGCGCACCCCGCTGCGGCGCGCGTACGAGATCCGCTACACCATCCCGTCGCTCTGCGCCGAGGCCCTGCGCCGCGGGCAGGCCGACGTCGGCCTGATTCCCGCGGTCACGTATCTCACGATTCCCGACCTGGTGATCCTGCCCGACGTGGCCATTGCCGCGCGCGCTGCCGTGCGCTCGATTTTGCTGGTCAGCCGGCTGCCGCTGGAGCAGGTGCGCACGGTGGCGGCCGACACCGCGTCGCGCACCTCGGTGGCGCTCTGCGAGCTGCTCTTCCGCCGCTGGTTTCCGGCGCTCCCCGACGGCACCCGCGCCCGCCAGTTCCTGCGCCATGAGCCGCAGCTCGAGGCCATGCTCGCTGCCGGCGATGCCGCCCTGCTTATCGGCGACAGCGCCTTGCGCGTGGACCGCACCCGCTACCACGTGGTGGACCTGGCGGAGGCGTGGCACGCCATGACCGGCCGCGCTTTTTGCTTCGCCTTCTGGGCGGCGCGCGCCGGCGCCGCGCGCCCGGAGATGGCGGAACACTTTCGCCGGTCGCGCGACCATGGCCTGCAGCCGGAAAGCCTCGACGTGCTGGCGCGCGCGTGGGCGCCGCGCGTCGGCATCAGCGAGTCCGCCGTGCGTTCCTATCTCACCGAAAGCGTCCTTTATTCCCTGAATGCCGAAGTGCTGGCCGGGCTGGAACTCTTCCTCCAGCTCGCCGCCGAGGAGAAGATTCTGCCGGCGCCATCGCCGCTGCGTTTCCTCGAGGCCGGGGCCGCCGCACCTCCCCCGCAATGAGGCAGCGTCTTTCGTAAGGGCGCGCCCTTACGAGACCCGCCGGCGATCAACGGTCACGAAATGTAGTCGCGGATGTAGGGGTCGCGGTTCGACGTCAACTCCGTGGCATCGCCGTCGAACACGACTTTGCCCTCGCGCAGCAGCAGGAAAGACGTTTTCACGGCGGGGCCGCTGCCCGGGTCGAGCGCCACCATGCGGTTCTGCTGCTGGTCGAAGCGGTGCGTGGCCATGACGTAGGCGTCCTGCAGCCGGTGGGTCACCATCAGGGCGCTGCTCTTGTAGACGTCGCGTTCCTTCAGGACCAGCTCGATGATGGTGGTCGAGGTGATGGGATCAAGTCCGCCGGTGGGAGAATCGTAGAGCAGCACCTGCGGCCGGGTGACGATGGCGCGGGCAATGGCCACGCGCCGCCGCATGCCGCCGGAGAGCTCGGCGGGAAACATGTCGAGCGTGTGCTCCAGCTCCACGAAACGCAGCGCCTCGGTGACCCGGGCGGTGACCTCGTCGGCGCCGAGCGCGTGGTCTTCGACCAGGCGGTAGGCCACGTTCTCCTTGACGGTCAGCGAATCGAACAGCGCGCTCTCCTGGAAGACCATGCCGATGTGGGCGCGCAGCTCGAACAGCTCCTCCTCGGAGAGCGCGGTGACCTCGCGCCCCAGCACGTAGATGCGGCCGGCATCCGGCTGCTGCAGGCCGAGCGCCAGCTTCAGCAGGGTGCTCTTGCCGGAGCCGGAGATGCCCAGCAGCACCTTGGTCTCGCCGTGAGGGAGCGCGAACGAGACCCCGCGCAGCACCTCGTTGCCCTCGAAGGCAATCGCCACCTCGTCGAAAACAATCGCGGGCTCGCTCGCCGCGACGGGCGGCGGCAACGGCGTCACGGTGGTGCCGGGAGCAAACATCAGGACAAAAGGACCATCAGGAAACGCGTCAGGAAGAAATCCACGCCAATGATAAGGACCGAGGCCGCCACCACCGCCTGGGTGGTGGAGCGGCCCACGCCCTGGGTGCCGCCGCGCGTCGCCAGGCCGTAGTAGCAGCCCACCGAGGCGATGATGAAGCCGAAGAAGATCGGCTTCACCAGGCCGATCACCACGTCGGAGTAAGCGAGTTGCTGGTAGGCCTGGGTCCAGTACTGGCGGCTGTCGAGCCCGAGCAGGAAGCGCGCCACAAACCAGCCGCCGGCCAGCCCTACCAGGTCGGAAATAATGCTGAGAAAGAAGAGCATCACCGTGGTGGCCAGCACCCGCGGCGTCACCAGCTTCTTCGTAGGGTCGGTGCCGAGCGCGCGCATGGCGTCAATCTGCTCGGTCACCTTCATGGAACCAAGTTCGCTGGCCATGCCGCTGGCATTGCGCCCGGCGACCATGAGCGCCGTCAGCACCGGCCCCAACTCGCGCACCATCGAGATGGAGACCAGCTGCCCGGTCAGCGACAGCGAACCGAATTTCTGCAGCGTGGTCGAGGTGTTCAGCGCCAGCACCGCGCCGGTGAAAAAGCCGGTCAGCACCACGATGGGCAGCGACCCCACCCCGATCGTGTCCGCCTGCTGCAGCGTTTCCGCGATGTAGCGGGGATGACCAAACAGGTTGGCGAGCGAGCGCCCCGCCAGGTGCGAGTAGTCCTGGACGGCGCCAACCTTCTCCTTCGCGATTTCGGTGGGCGAGATGAGTTCCATGCCGGCGCCCCGATGATACCGGGTCGCGCGCCCGGCCTCAACCGCCCCGGGCCGGCGCTGCGGTCAGCGCCGTGGTGCGGCCGCGCGCTGGCTCTCGAGCTGCTGCAGCAACTGCAGGTTCTGCTGGGCGGGTACGAATCCCGGACTGAGGACGAGGGCCCGTTCAAATTGCCCGCGCGCCTCGGGCAGCCGGTCAGCGCGCCCCAGCGCCACCCCGTAGTTGGTGTGGAACAGCGCGTTCTGCGGCGCCAGTTCCACGGCGCGCTGGAACGCGGAGAGAGCGTGGTTCCGGTCGCCCATCTCGAGGTAGGCGCGCCCCAGGTTGTTAAAGCCATCGGCGTATTGGGGGACGAATTCCACCGTCTGCCGGAAGTAGTCGACCGCGGTGGGGTAGTCGCGGCGCGCCAACGCGATGATGCCGAGGCCATTCAGCGCCACTTCATCGTAGGGGAAATATTTGTGCGACTCTTCGAGCAGAACGCGCGCCTCTTCGAGGTGCCCCATTTGCAGCACGATGATGCCCTTGGCCAGATGCGCGCCCGGCAACTTGTCGTCGATCGCCAGCGCCTGGTTGACGGTGGCGAGAGCGCGCTGGAAATCGCGCTCATGCGTCGCGATGCCCGACAGGCCCACGTAAGCGTTCGCCATCTGCAGCTTGTTGGGCGGGCTTTCTTCCTGCGCGACGCGCAGGGCGACCTCGTATTCGCGGCGGGCGCCCGCGAAGTCGCCTTTCTCGTCGCGCAGAATCTGCGCCAGTGAGGCGTGCATCAGGGCCGCGCCCGGCGACTTGGCGACCGAATCGGCGTAGAGCGTGTAGTCGCTTTGCCACACCGCAACCCGGTGCGCCGCCGCCACGGTACCGAGAGCCGCCACTACCACCAGGGTGGCGGCTGCCACCGTGCCCGCCATGCGCCGCGGCAGGCGCTGCAGTGCTTCCGCCCCCAGCCACGCCGCCAGCAGACAGAAACCCAGGGAAGGGATGTAGAGATAGCGCTCGGCAAACACGTTTTCGCCGACCCCGCGAAGGTTGAGGACCGGCACCAGGGTCAGGAACACCCACGCCGCGCAGAACGCCGGCAGCGGCCGCCGGCGCATCCCTCCCAGCACCAGCGCGGCCGCCACCACGAGGAACACGATGGCGCCGAGCGCCCGCGCTTCCAGCAAAGTGCGCGCCGGGTAAAACATGTGATACGCGTTCAGGTTGAGCGGCAGCAGCAGCTTGAGCCAGTATTTGCCCAGCAGTTCGATCGTGCTCAGCACATACTCCGACGGCGTCAGCACCCAGCCGTGCTGCACGATGGAAAAGTAACCCAGCACCGCCATGCGAATCGGCACGTACACGGCAATCGCCGCCCAGTAGGGAAGCGAGCGCCACGCCGCCCGCTGCAGCCGCGCCCTCCACGATGCCTGCGCGTCGGTGAAGAAGACGTACACCGCGATCACGACCGGCAACGTGAGCGCCATCTCCTTCCACAGGATGGCCACGAAAAACGAGAGCACGGACGCGCCCACCAGCCAGCGGCGGCGGTAGCGATCCACCACGGGAGCGATTGGTTTCCGCGATTTTTTTCCCGCCGGCAACGTCGGCGGCGGCTCGCGGTAGGCCATCAGAAACAACGTGCCGGCGACGAAATAAAACAGCGCGCAACCCAACTCGGTCAGGGCCGCGATCCAGAGCACGGCTTCGCTGTGGATGGGGTGTGTGGCAAACAGCACACCCGCGGCCGCCGCCACTCCCTGCCGCCGCGAGAGTTGGAACATCAATCCGTAGGCCGCCAGGCTGGCAAAAATGTGCAACAAAAGGCTGACGGCGTGGTATGCTGTCGGGTCCAGTCCGGCGGCTTCGGCCACCAGGCGGTAGGTTAGCATCTGCAGCGGGCGGTAGTAATTGCTCAAGCCGACCTGGCCGCCGCGAATGTAGCCCCAGACGTCCGAGGTCAGCAGCCGCAACCACGGCTGTGTGGCGTGGATGTAGGGATTGCGGCCGATCTGGAAGTTGTCGTCCCAGACGAAACCGTTGCGCAGCGAGCCCCAGTAGGCGACCAGGCCGAGGGCAGCCAGCAGGAGCGCAACCAAAAAGTGACGCCGGAATGAGTTCATGTGCGGCTGAGAATGCAGCGGGAAATTGGAATTCTCCAAGTGTACAGTGGCCTTTCGGGGAGTGCAAGAAAGGTTAACACCGGGAAAAAAGCGCTTGACATTTTGGGGCACGGACGATAAAAAACCCGCAGTTTTCCCCAAACGCACTGTAAGCAGCACTTACAAGTTCGGCCGTGGCTTCGATGTAGTGGCGGTACCAGGTCGTAAGTTTTGGTGGCACACGTGAACGCCGAGTGATACGTACTTCGGGATCCGAGCTGTCCACCGCAAAACAGATTTACAACTCTTAAGGAGCAGAGCACGCAAATGAGTAAAAAACTCTTTGGTTACCTCTTGGCTGGGATCCTCGCTTTGGCGCTGGTCCCCGGCACAGCTTGGGGCGTGTGCGTCGTGACGATTGTCAGTTCGGTTTCGCCGGACCCGCTGCCCAGCACCGGTACGGCCCAGATCACGCTGAACACGACAGTCCCCGTCCCCCCGGCCAAACTCAACCAGGAAGGCCAGACCGAGCGCCTTTCGGATGTGGTGGTCAGTGACACCGGCGCAGGCCTGAATTGCTTCGCCGTCAACAACATTTTCCGTCTGACCTACAACGCGACCCTCACCAACCCGACCAGCATCAACGCTGCCACCAACGCGAACTTCGACGTGTATGACAGCGCCGTCCCGATCGGCTCCGGCCTGGTCATTCTGGCCAGTTCGACCGTCGGTCTGGCGCCCGGCGGCACCCCGCAGACGGTCATCACCGTGACCGTGCAGCAGCAGGGTACGGTCGGCGACATCGTCGGCACTGCCGCGGGTTCAGCTTTCCGCCTCAAGAACCTGCGCGTGGACGCGACTCCCCTGACGGCGGGCGCCAACGTTTCGGTAACGGTCTCGGCGATTGCCCCCGCGACCACACTAACAACCGTGACCACCCCCGTCGGAACCGCCTTGAAGACGCTGGATCTGACCAAGACCGGCGTCGGCGGCACCGGTGTTTGCGGTATTGCCATTGCCAACGGCTCCGTGCTGGGTTGCGGCAACCAGAGTTCGGGCGGGACGCTGACGTCCGCCCTTCCCGCGATCTTCACCCTCGCCGAAGGGGCGACCTTCCCCAACGGCTTCCGCGAGCCGGGCACAGCTTGCACCACGGGCGCGGGTTGCGTCAGCGGCGTGTCGCAGGACATCGCCACCAACGCCACCAGCCTGGTCCTTGATGCCGGCACCTCGATCCCCTCGGGCGTAACCGTCACCTTCCCGGCGACGATCTCGACGTCCGCAAACGGGTCCCTCGCCGCCGGCGTGATCTTTACGTCGCGCTCCGGTGCGGTCACCTGCGTGGGACCGGCGGCTTGCTCGGCGATTTATGACACCACCAAGAACAACACCACCGCTGTCTTCAACCTCGCCGTGGGCAGCGCTGCTGCCGCGGCCGGCGTTCCGACCACGGCCGTCAACCCGGCGGTAGGTGTTCTCATAGCCGCCAGCAGCGGCGCGGGCACGGCGACCCTGCATGGGTCGTTTGGTCCGGGCTCGGCGGCGGGTACCGGCGTCGACGATGTGAACGCGGCCGCGATTCCGCGTTACGTTGCCGCCAACACCTCGGCCAGCGCCACCACGCGTAACGCGTTCAGTGGCAACTGGTTCACCATCAACCCGGTCAACACCATCCTGATGTACTCCTACGTAACCACCGCATCCGGTTTCATCACCGGTATCCAGGTGGCGAACACCGGTAACGATACCGGTGTTGGGTTCTCGATCGGCGGCGCGGCTGCCGCTGGCAACGGGGGCGCGCAGACGGGCGGCATCAAGTTCTACTTCTTTGGTGAAGACCCGTCCGCCGCCACTACCACTCCAGTGACGTTTGCGGTCAACACCGACGTTTCCGCCCCGGGCGGGTTGGGTCCGACCGCTTGCCGCGGTCTTGACACCAACGGCCGTCTGGTTCCGGGCACGGCGGCAGCCTGCGCGATCGTGGGTGGCACCACCACCAGCGGTCTGCTGGCAATGGCTCGCGCGGCGGGTTTGACCACCGCTACCAACTTCGAAGGCTACATCATCGCCGTGACCGCGTTCACTTACGGGCACGGCAACGGCGTGGTCTTCCAGGGCGCCAATGCGTTTGCCTACGCGGCAAATGTCATGAGCTCCACGACGCGTAGCATTACGGCGCCGACGGGCTTTGGCGAGACCCTGAACCACTAAGAACTGCTGCTCCCTACCGAGGGCGCCGGCGCGAGCCGGCGCCCTTTTTCTTTTTTGGGGGCCAGGGCACGGCTCCATAGGTTTCCGCATTTACCACGCTTGCGGAAACACTCTTCGGCTGGGCTGTTTCGGAAGGGCGCGGTCGCTTCGCGAGTCAGGGCTGAAGCCCTGACCTACCAAGACTCGCGAAGCGACCGCGCCCTTCCGAAACATACTTAAACTGACCCACTGCCGCCGTACTGAGGAGTTGCCGAATTCGCCGCGAACCTGCGACAATCAAAAATGAGAGCGATCGAATCTCGAAACGAGGATGTATCGGATATGAACTCCCGCTGTTTCTTGTGGGTTGGCGCCTTGGCGCTGGCCTTGGTTTCATCCAGCTTGGCATGGCAAACGCCCGTCCCGGCGCCGTCCTCCACGGCAACGACGCAGGGTGACAGCAGCCAGCCTGTCGCGCCGATGATTAAGGAGCGCGCCGAACGGTACTACCGCGCCGTCATCGCGAGCGACCGCGGCAGCGCGCGGCAATTCGTGGTGCCGGCGAATCGCGATTTCTTCGACCGCACGCAGTTTGGGATGATCATGGTGGCCAAGGCCGCGCAAGTACAGCTCGCGCCCGACGGCCAGTCCGCCACCGTCGAGATGAAGCAGACCGTGCGCCTGACCACGATCGGTGAGCCCTTGGACATCAGCAAGCAGGACACCTGGAGGCTGGTGGACGGTGAATGGTTCGTCGAGGTCCCCGATCCCTACACGATGGAGACACCGTTTGGCAAGCTGCAGGGACCGCCGGATCCGAAGCAGCTGGAAAAAGAGGCGCTGCGGCGGGAGCAGCGGCAGGCGGCGGAGATCGACCCCGACGTAGCCATGAAGAAGCTCGCGAAGATGGAGGCGGAAGAGAAGGCCCGCGCCGAGCAGCAGAAGGCGGCCGAGCTGGCGGCGCAGCAGGCACAGCAGCCAAAGTCCGCCGCCGACAAGAACAAGTCCGGCGCCAAGAAGAAGAAGAGCAAGACCGACAAGAGCAAGACCCAAGCGCCGCCGCCGCCGGTTCCGCCTGCGGCCACGCTCAAGAATTAGCGGGCACGTTCTCCGGACCCGGCGGCGCGGGATTTCTCGCGCCGCTTCACTTTTCTGGGGTTAAATAGTGCGGCGGCGGCGCGATCCTCGAAATGCTCTCAACCCTCGCCATCCTGCTGGTGTATGCGGCGTTTACTGCCGACGCGTGGCTCGCTGCCCGCTTCGCGCCTGCGTATCATTTTTACTGGTGCGCGAGCGCCGTCATCGTTGCGCTGTACGCGGCAGTGCTGCGCCCGCACGGCCGGCGTTGGGCCGAGGCCGAGGCCCGCCTCACCGCCGCGGTGGAGCGTCTGCTTCCGCTGCGCGCAGCGCCTGCCGCCGCTTGCCTCGTGATTCTCAGCGCGGCGGTGGCCGACGCCATCTATCGCGTGCGCCTCATCGCGCACTCGCCCATCAAGGTCACGGAAGGCGACATGCTCCCGCTCCTCCAGCAGGCGGTGCCCACCTTCCTCTCCGGGGCCAATCCTTATCGCGCCTATCACGTGCCCTGGGAAATTCACCTGACCTATTACCCCGGGCTGTGGCTGGCGTATGTGCCCGCGGAATGGCTGCACGTGGATTACCGCTACATCGGCGTGGCGGCGCTGCTGGGGGTGGCGCTGGTCTTCTGCGTGGTGCTGACGACGACGGCGCGCCGGCTGGCGGCGATCGCGGGCTCGGCGGCCGCCATCCGCTTCGCCTTGGCGGCCGCCATCCTCGCCTGCGCCTTCCTCCTCAACAGCAAGAGCCGCTGGTTCACAGCGCAGATGCACACTCCGCCACTGTGGCTCTACCTGGCGCTGTTCTGCGCGTTGGCGATAGCGCGCCGCACCACTGCCGCCTCGCTGCTGCTGGGAGTGTGCTGCGCTTCGCGCATCAGCCTCGTCGTTCTGGCGCCGTTCTGGGTGGCGCACCTGTGGCACAGCGAGCGCTCGCGCCTGGGCGCGCGCCTGGCGGCCCTGGTGGCGCCCGTGCTCCTGCTGCTGGCGCCGTTCGTGCTGCTGGACGCGCCGGAATTCTTTTTCGGCACCGTGCGCTGGTACTGGCTCAGCAGCCTGCGCGCCTGGCAGCTCCTGCCGGAGAGCGTGCTCAACACCTACGGCCTCACCAGCGTCGTCTTTGCCGCCGGCAAGATCGCCTGGCTTCAGCCCCTGCAGCTGGCTCTCCTCACCGCCCTGACTATCGCCGGGGTCGCGCGCGTGCGCACGCTGCGCGACGCCTTCCGCTGGATGAACTGGGCACTGCTGGCGTTCTCGTTCACCGCCCTCGTGCCCTACGCTTACATCTACCTGGAGTGCTTTCTGCTGCTCTCCTTCGCGGTGCTGCACGAGTTGAGCGAGGTCCCCGGCACGCCGCCGGTGCGCGCTCCCGACCGCAAAGACGCCGCCGGGACGCGTTCGTAAGTACACGTCCTTGCGTGCTGGACCGGAGTGACTCGCTTTCTTGCCGCGAGACGGCGGATTACACTCATAGGTACGCATCCCACAATGATGAATCTGGCCGGGATTCGGAAGGTACAGGGACCTCGCATGTTGGCCAGCCGTCGCGCGTTGCGCGTCTCGCTCTGCTGTGGAGTGATCCTCGCCGCGGTCAGCGTCTATGCCCAGAATACCGTCGAGCGCGAAGTCGAGCGCGAGGACCCCATGGCGCGCGAGCAGTGGTTCCGCGAAGGCCGCACGCTGCGCGGGGAATCCGCGGCCGCGCTGCGCTACCGCGCCTACCAGCAGAAGGTCGCGCTACGCACCGCCCAAGCGGCAGCGCGCGCCGCAGCGGACCGGGGGACGGTGGCCGGCGGCACCGGCCCGCAATGGCAGAACCTGGGGCCCGGGCCGCTGATCTCCGATCCCTCCGGCTCGCAGAGCTACGGCCTGGTCACCGGGCGCATGACCTCCGTGGTCGTCGATCAGAATGACGTAACCGGAAACACGGTGTACGTGGCCGGCGCGTTTGGCGGCGTGTGGCGCTCGACGAACGCCGCCAGCGCCGATCCCGCCGCCGTCACCTTCACCCCCATCATCGAGGACCAGGCGACGCTCGCCATCGGCGCCATCGCCCTCAAGCCCAACGACAGCCGAGTCATCCTCATCGGCACCGGCGAGGCCCACTCTTCCGCCGACAGCTACTACGGCCTCGGCATCCTGCGTTCCGCCGACGGCGGCGCTACCTGGACCCTGATCTCCTCCGCCGATGCCGGCGTCAAGTCGTTCAAAGGCGTCTCGTTCTCCCGCATTGCTTTCAGCGCCGACAATCCCAACCTGGTGGTGGCCGCCACCGCTTCGTCGGGCAACGGTGTCCTGGTGGGCGCGGACAGCAGCACCAACTGCTCCTCCGCCACCAGTCCCTGCACCCGCGGCCTGTATTACTCCAGCGATGCCGGGGTGACCTGGAATTCGGTGCACGTGACCGATAACGGCGCCACTCCCGACGGCGGGTCCACCCATTCCGCCGTTTACAACCCGGCGCAACACAAGTTCTACGCGGTGTTGCGCGCCCACGGAGTCTTCTCGTCGAGCGACGGGCAGAACTGGACGCGGGTCGCGGCGCAACCCGGGTCAATTACCCCGGCCAACTGCCCGGCGTCGCCGACCAACCTGAGCAGTTGCCCGCTCTATCGCGGCGAAATTACGGTGCGGCCCGGCCGCGACGAGATGTACATCTGGTATGTCAACTCCAGCGATACCGACGGCGGCATCTACAAGACCACCGACGGGGGCCAGACCTGGGTCACGCTGGGCGAAGGCGGCCTCACCAGTTGCGGCGACAGCGATGGCTGCGGCACCCAGCAGGGGACCTACAACCTCTTTCTGACCGCGGTGCCGCGCGGCAACGGGACCGAGCTGTACGCGGGCGCCGTCAACCTGTTCAAGTGCGCCACCGCGGGGAGCAACCCACCGTGCTCCGCGGCCGGCGCCTGGCTGAACCTGACCCACGTCTACGGCTGCAACCCGACCGCGGCGCCGTCGCACGTGCATCCCGACCAGCACGCGGCAGATTTCCCCCTCGCCAATCCCGACATCATGTATTTCGGTAACGATGGCGGGCTCTACCGCACGCTGGCGTCGTCGAGCATGGTTTCGGGCAGCTGCTCGGCCACGCAGCCTTTCGACAACTTGAACGCCGCGCTGGGCTCGTTGACGCAGTTCGTTTCCCTGTCGGTGCATCCCAGCGACGACAGCGTGATGCTGGGCGGGACGCAGGACAATGGGTCGCCGGCGGTGAACCGCAACAGCGCCGGCGGCAACGGCGTCACCTGGACCGAGGTCAACAACGGCGACGGCGGCTACAACGAGATCAACCCGAAAAACGGCGACGACTGGTTCACCAACAAGAACAACATCCGGCTGTATCGCTGCACCCAGGGCACGGCCTGCGCCATCAGTTCCTTCCAGAGCATCGCCACCTCGGCGTCGCTCGGCGGGGACACCTCCGTGTTCTATCCGCCCTACACCCTCGATCCCGCGGGCACGGCGACGGTGCTGTATGGCACTTGCCGCATCTGGAGCGGAGTTCCGGGCGCTAACGGTTACACGTGGACGGCCCTCAGCAACAACTTCAGCGCCGGCGCGGCCACCACCTGCGCGTCGGGGAACGACCTGATTCGCAGCGTGGCGGCGGGTGGGCCCGCCACGCCTGCCGGCAACTCGCAGGTGATGTACGCGGGGACGCGCGGCGGCAGGATCTGGGTGACGACGCAAGTGGACGCGGGGCTGGCCTCGTGGGTGGACCGCAGCAGCAACATCAACCCCAGCAACTTCCCAGTTTCCGACATCTACGTCGATCCGCGTGATGCGACCGGGAGCACGGCCTACATCACCATCATGGGATTCGGCACCGCGCACGTTTTCCGGACCACCGATGCCGGCGCGAGTTGGACCAACCTGACCGGCGACCTGCCGGATGCGCCGGCCACGACCGTGGTCCTGGACCCGATCGATCCCAGCATCGTGTACCTCGGCAGCGACGTGGGCGTATTCATGACGCGCAACGGCGGCGCCAACTGGACGGAATACGGCGCGGGGCTGCCCAATAGCTCGGTGACACGGCTGCGCCTTTTCAGCCCGGCGTGTGGCGGGCCCAACGTGCTGCGCGCTTCCACCTACGGCCGCGGGGTGTGGCAGGTGGCGCTGGCCAGCGTTCCCACGGGTACGGACTATGCGTTCGCGGTCGGCAACCCGAGCCTGGCGGTCTACCCGTCGCAGAGCGGGAGCTACAGCTTCTCCACCCGTGCCTTCAACGGCTACACCGGCAACGTGGCCGTGAGTTGCAGCGGCAGCGGCAGCCCGACCACGTGTGGCACGGCGAGCGGCACCGTTTCCGCGTGTTCCACCAGCGCGGCCGTGGCGGCGAGCGCCGCGACGGTCCGGGACTACAACTTCAGCCTGACGGCGGTGGGCTCCGATCCCGGCCGCACCACGCATGCGCAGCCGGTGACGCTGCGGGTGATTGATTTCACGCTGGGGGCGGCAACGCCGGCGACGATCGAGGCGCCCAGGGGCGGCACCTCCAATCCAGTGACGTTCACGCTCACGCCGCTGGGATCTTTCGACCGCACGATCAGCCTCGGCTGCCGGAACCAGCCTGCCGGCATCAGCTGCAATTCCGCCCAGAGCTCGCTGCCACTCAGCGGCACCGCGACGAACACGAGCCTGACCATCACGGCGGCGGCTTCCGTGAGCACCGCTAGCTACGCGCTGACGTATTCCGCCATCGATTCGAGCGACAGCACGCGCGGGAGCCGCAATCAAAACGTCACGGTCAACGTCACCGATTTCCAGGTGAGCAGCGGTACTTCGTCGCAGACGGTGACCCACGGTAGTGCGGCGGCGTACAACCTCACGGTGGGGCCGCAGGGCAGCACGTCGTTCAACCTGCCGGTACAACTGAGTTGCTCCGGGCTGCCGGCGCTGGCGGCGTGCAGCTTCACGGCGACCCAGGTAACGCCGGGTACCGGGACGTCCGCCGTCACCATGACAATTACCACCGCCGCCACCGGTACGGTTGCGCCGGGCGCGCCGCTGGCGCTGCTGCTGCGCCTGCCGGTCCTGGGTCTGGTTTTTGCCGGGATGCTGCCGGGCCTGGGCCGCCGCAAACGGCTGGCAACGCTGCTGCTGCTCAGCGTGGCGCTGGCCGCCGTGCTCCTGTTGGCGGCCTGCGGCGGCGGTGGCGGTGGCACCACGACCCAGGCTCCGCCCCCCACCGGAGGTACGCCGGCCGGCACGTATTCCATTACGGTGACGGGGACGGCCAACGGGGCGACCCGCACTACCACGGTGACGCTGGTGGTGCAGTAGGGCGGTTTGGCACGTCGCGTGCCCCCCCCCGGGGGGGGGTCTTTTGTTTTCAAGGATCTAGCGCCAAAGCGGCGCTAGATTCTTGAGTTTGCGGGAGTTACACGCAAAATATTGAAAACACAGCGCTTATCGTCGGCGGCCGCCGGCGGGCGGCTGGCTCTAGAAGATAACAGACCCAAACCGGATGTCAAGCCCCGGAAGTTTGCTTGCTTTCAATGAGTTAAGCTTTAAGTTAATGCAGGGAGGGGCGCGGGCGTGAGCGGACCCACGGCTTACGCCGTGGGCTACAGATGTGTCGCGCGCTACGCGCGCTGATGCGTCGGGCGGGGCGTTCGGCCGAGGGCGGGCCGAGGGACACCGGCAAAGAGAAACGCGGGCGAGTCGCCCGCGTCCACAAGATTCCGGAGAGTTTAAGGGGCGGAGATGCAGGGCTGCGGTGCGCAGGCGGGCCCGGCCGAGGGCGGCCGGGCTACACCGGCAAAGAGAAACGCGCGCTACGCGCGCTGATGCGTCGGGCGTGAGCGGACCCACGGCTTACGCCGTGGGCTACAGATGTGTCGCGCGCTACGCGCGCTGATGCGTCGGGCGGGGCGTTCGGCCGAGGGCGGGCCGAGGGACACCGGCAAAGAGAAACGCGGGCGAGTCGCCCGCGTCCACAAGTCGCCCGCGTCCACAAGATTCCGGAGAGTTTAAGGGGCGGAGATGCAGGGCTGCGGTGCGCAGGCGGGCCCGGCCGAGGGCGGCCGGGCTACACCGGCAAAGAGAAACGCGGGCGAGTCGCCCGCGTCCACAAGTCGCCCGCGTCCACAGGGGCTAAGGGCTTCCACCTACTCGTAGCGGAGGGCTTCGATGGGGTCGAGGCGCGCAGCTTTGCGTGCGGGGTAGAAACCGAAGAACACGCCCACGCCCATGGAGAAAAAGACGGCGCTGGCGATGGCGGTGGGAGAGACACTCACGGCCCAGCCCAGCACGTTGGTGATGACGTAGGAGCTGACGATGCCGACGACGATGCCGATGGCGCCGCCAATGGAGCTGAGCACGATGGATTCGATGAGGAACTGGCTCTGCACGTCCTGTTCGGTGGCGCCGATGGCCATGCGAATGCCGATCTCGCGGGTACGTTCGGTGACCGAGACCAGCATGATGTTCATGATGCCGATGCCGCCCACCAGCAGGGAGACGCTGGCGATGGAGAGCAGGAGCAGGGTCATGACGCGGCCGGTCTGGTCGGCCATTTCGGCGACGTCGGCCTGGTTGCGGACGAAGAAGTCGTCGTCCTGGCCGGGGCGGATGCGGTGGCGATCGCGGAGGAGCACGGTAATCTGCTGTTGCGCCTGGTAGCTGGCGTCCCGCGAAATCGCCGAAACCATGATGTTCTGCAACCAGTCCTGGCCGGTGATTTTTTTCTGCAGGGTGGAGATGGGGATGAGGATGGTGTCGTCCTGGTCCTGGCCCATACCACCCGCCGACTGGCCCTTGGGAATGAGCACGCCCACCACCTTGAAGGGCAGGTTCTTGATGCGGATGGTTTCGCCGACGGGGTCGTTGACCCCGAAGAGGTTTTTGCGCACGGTTTCGCCGATGACGGCGACGTTGGCGGCCATCTCGACGTCGCTGCGGTTGAACATATCGCCGGCAGCGATGCCCCAGTTGCGGACGTCGATGTAGGTGGGCTCGGTGCCGCTGACGCGGGTGAACCAGTTGTCCTTGCCGAAGACGACCTGAGCCTGGGAACCGGAAGTGGCGGCGGCGGTGGCCACGGCCGGACACTCGCGCAGGATGGCCAGCTCGTCGTCGGAGACGAGGGTCTTGGTGGCGCCCCAACCCATGTTCATGCCATTGACGGTGCGGGTGCCGGCGGAGACGAAGAGGACGTTGGAGCCCATGGCGGCGATCTGCTGCTGCACCTGCTCCTGGGCGCCCTGGCCGACGCCCACCATGGCAATGACGGCGGCGACGCCGATGATGATCCCCAGCATGGTGAGAGTGGAGCGCATCTTGTTGCGCGCCAGGGCGCGAAGCGCGATCTTGAGCGTGGCTACGAGTTCCATAAGGCACTCACTTCGTGATTGGGTGATGAAGCGATGATGCGGCAGATCACGCAATCACTGAATAGCTTAGTCCTCCAGGGTCGGCAAGGTCTTCAATACCTCGGCGGCCACCGGGCGGTTGAGCACCGGGTCATCCTTGCGGATCTTGCCGTCGCGGAAGATGATGGCGCGCTTGGCGAATTGCGAGATGTCGTGCTCGTGGGTGACCAGCACGATGGTGAGGCCGCGCTCGTCGTTGAGGCGCTGGAAAATGTCCATGATGTCGACCGAGGTGCGGCTGTCGAGGTTGCCGGTGGGCTCGTCGGCGAGCAGCAGGGCGGGCTGATTGACGAGGCCGCGGGCGATGGCGACGCGCTGCTGCTGGCCGCCGGAGAGTTGCGAGGGGAAGTGGTCGGTGCGGGAGGCGAGGCCCACCATCTCCAGTGCGGTGCGGGCGCGTTTTTCGCGCTCTTCGCGGGGAATTTTTGCAGTACAGGGTGGGCAGTTCGACGTTCTCCAGGGCGGTGGTGCGGGAGAGCAGGTTGAAGCCCTGGAAGACGAAGCCGATTTTGCGATTGCGGATGGCGGCCAGGTCGCGCTTGGTGTGCTGCGAGACGTCGATACCATCGAGCAGGTAACGGCCGCTGGAAGCCTTGTCGAGGCAGCCCACGATGTTCATGAAGGTGGACTTGCCGGAGCCGCTGGCGCCCATGATGGCGACGAATTCGCCGCGCGCAATCTGCAGGCTGACGCCGCGCAGCGCATGCACCTTGGTTTCGCCGAGGTCGTAGTACTTGTGCACGTCCTCGACGCGAATGACGATTTCTTCCGCGCCGCCGGGCTGGGGCTGGATCTCCGGTTGTAGTGTCGTCGCCATAAAAAGAATGTCGCTGGTCGCTGGTCTTCGGCCGTCAGCAGAAGCAGGGCGCCTGCCCGCCAACGACCAACGACCAAGAGCCAACGACGAGTTATCGCCTAGCGGCCCGGCGGACGTCCGCCGCCGAATCCGCCCGTACCGCCCATACCCGGCGGACGGCTAGCCGAGCTGGCGCCGCTGGTAGCGCCGACCACCAACTCGTCGGCTTCCTTCAGCGTGCCTTTCAGGAGCTGCGCGACCTCGGTGACGGTGTGGTCGGTAATGCCGATCCGCACCTGCACCGGCTCCAGAGACTTGTCGGGAAGCCGCTTCCAAAGGATGGCGGTGTCCTGTTGCTGGTCGCGGGCCATCATGCCGCCCCCCCGCCCCCCGGACTGGCCCCGCCGCCCTGGCCGCTGCGAGCGCTGCCGGCGAACTGGCCGCCACCTGGTGCGCCCGAAGCGCGCGTGGCAGCGCCGCCCGACCCGCCGCCCGCACCTTTACGCTGGGCACTACTGCCGGTCTCGATGCCGAACTTCTTGTAGAGCGCCTGCACCTGGTCGGCGGTCATGTCGGGCTTGTAGCGCAGGGCGCCGTTGGGGACACGCAAGACGTCGCGGGCGACGGAGACGGGCACGGTCACATAGGCGGTCATGCCCGGGAAGAGCTTGAGGTCGGGATTGTCGAAGGCGATGATGGTGTCGTAGGTGACCACGTTCTGCACCATGGTGGCGTTCATGCGCACCTGCTGGACGCGGCCGAAGAACTGGTCCTTGGGGAAGGCGTCCACCTTGAAGGTGACGCGCTGGCCGGGCTGGATCATGCCCACGTCGGCCTCGTCGGTCTTGGTGTAGACCAGCATCTGGGTGAGGTCCTGGGCGATGGTGAAAAGGGTGGGCGCCTGCAGGGAAGCGGCGACGGTCTGGCCGACGTCGACGTTGCGGGCGATCACGGTGCCGTCGACGGGAGCGCGAATGATGGTGTGGTCGAGGTTGGTCTGGGCCACGGAGACCGCGGCCTGGCGCTGCGACACCTGCGCTTGCCCCTGGACCAGAGAGGCCTGGGAAGCATTCACGGTGGCCACCGCCGCGTCGTAGTTGGCCTGCGCCAGGTCGAGCTGCTGCTGGCTCATGACGCCTTCCTGCGCGAGCGACCGGGTGCGCTCGAAGTCAGCCTTGGTCTGGACCAGGGTGGCCTTGGACTTTTCCAGGTTGGCACGAGCGGCCACGAGGTTGGCGTTGGCGTTCTCGAGGTCGGCGCGGGCCTGCAACAGCGCTCCCTGGATGAGCGACTGATCGAGTTGGGCGATGATCTGCCCTTTCTTGACTTGCGAGTTGAAGTCGGCGGCCAGCTTCTCGATGGTGCCGGAAACCTGCGAGCCCACCTGCACGGAAGTGACGGCGTTGATGGTGCCGGTGGCCTCGACCACGGAGCGGATGTCACCGCGCGACACCGGCGCCGTGAAGTACTGGGTCTTGTCCTTGCGGTTCAGAGCGAAGGCGGCAAACAGCCCGACGGCTATAATGGCGCCCGCAATAACCAGCCATTTGGTTGAGAATTTCAAAGGTGCATCCCCATCATTGTTGGATGAAAACTAACAAAGGAAGGACTCATTGTGACACAAAGGGCACAAGGAGCAAACCCGTAATGTGTGGCGTAAGTTGCGGTAACGCGGCAAATTTTTCGGCGCCGCCCGGACGAGCTGGACCCAGATCCAGGGGCGGGCTGCTGCTGCTGTTGGCCCTGGCCAGCAGCCTGCTGTACGCGCGCGAGCCGGGCACGCTGACCGTGGCGGCGGCGGCGGACCTGACCTTCGCGCTGCGCGACCTGGCGAGTGAGTTCGAGCACCAAACCGGCACTTCCGTGCGGATTACGCTGGGGTCTTCGGGGAACCTGTACGCGCAGATTCAGAATGGCGCTCCTTTCGACCTTTTCTTTTCAGCGGATGCGGAGTATCCGCAACGCCTGGTGCAAGCCGGGCTGGCGGTGCCCGCGTCGCTCATCCCGTACGCGGTGGGGGAACTGGTGGTTTACGTTCCCAAGGGAGTGCAACTGGACCTGGAACACCGTCAGTTAGACGCCCTGACCTCCCCCAACGTGAGCAAGATTTCGCTGGCGAATCCGGCGCATGCGCCCTATGGCCGGGCGGCGGAGGCGGCGTTGCGCCACGCGGGGATTTACGAAAAAGTAAGAGCCCGGCTGGTGCTGGGGGAAAACGTAGCGCAGGCGGCACAGTTTGTGCGCACGGGCGATGCGCAGGCGGGGCTGATTTCGCGCTCGCTGGCGCAGACGCCGGAACTGGCGCAGGCGGGGCGGTACTGGGTGGTGCCACAGGAGATGTATCCGCCGCTGGTGCAGTCGGCGGTGGTGTTGAGCCGCGCGGCGGCGCGCGGCGAGGCGGAGCGCTTTCTGGATTTCGTGCGCAGCGAGGCAGGGCGGAAGATGCTGCGGCGGCACGGGTTTCTCGATCCGCCGGCGGGGCAGGGAAAGGGACAACCGTGAACTGGCAGGCGTTTGCGTTGTCGTTGCGGCTGGCGGGGGTGACGGCGGCGGTGCTGCTGGCGCTGGGAGTGCCGATTGCCTACTGGATCGCGTTTTCGCGCGCGCGCTGGAGGTTTCTGGTGGAAGCGGTGGTGGCCCTGCCCATCGTTCTGCCGCCGACGGTGCTGGGGTTCTACGTGCTGCTGCTGGTGGGTGCGGGCGGACCGCTGGGGCGCCTGGGATATCCGCTGGCATTTACGTTTACCGGACTGGTAATCGGGTCGGTGGTCTACAGCCTGCCGTTTGCGGTGCAGCCGTTCGCGGCGAGCTTCAGCGCCGTGGACCGGCGGCTGCTGGACGCGTCGGCGGTGCTGGGCGCGGGGCGCGGCGAGACCTTTCGCCGCGTGGTGGCGCCGCTGTCGCTGCCCGGGCTGGTGACCGGATTCGCACTCAGCTTCGCGCATACGCTGGGAGAATTTGGCGTGGTGTTGATGGTCGGGGGAAACATTCCGGGGGTGACGCGCACGGTCTCAATCGCCATCTATGACGACGTGCAGGCATTCAACTTTGCCGGCGCCAACCAGACGGCGGCGGCGCTGCTGGCGGTTTCCTTCTGCATCCTGTCGCTGGTGTATGGGTTGAACCGGCGGGTGTGGGCAGTGTGGCCATTCCGATGAACCTAGCCGGAGGAGAGAACGCGGCGCTCGCGGTGCGGGTGACGAAGAGCTATGCGTCGGCGGCGGGCGGGTTTCGACTGGAGGTTGCGGCCAGTTTCCCGCCCGGGGTGAGCGTACTGTTTGGCGCGTCGGGAGCCGGCAAGACGACGCTGCTGGACGCGATCGCGGGGCTGACGGAACCGGAAAGCGGGCGCATCGCGCTGGGCGACGAGACGTGGTTCGACGCCGCGGCAGGAGTGAATGTTCCGGTGGCGCAGCGGCGGCTTGCGTACCTGTTCCAGGACCTGGCGCTGTTTCCGCATCTCACCGCGGCACAGAACATCGGCTATGGGCTCCGCGGACGCGAGTCCGCCGAGCGCGAGCGGCGGGTGCGGGAGATGGCGTTGGCATTCGGGATCGGCGACCAGCTGGGACGCAAGCCGGCGCAGCTTTCCGGAGGCGAGCGGCAACGGGTGGCGCTGGCGCGGGCGCTGGTGGTGGAGCCGCGCGCGGTGCTGCTGGATGAGCCGCTCTCAGGGCTGGATGCGGCGACCAAAGCGCTGCTGGTCGCGGACCTGCGGCGCTGGAACGAGCAGCGGCGCGTCCCCATCGTGTACGTCACGCACAGTCGCGAGGAAGTGTTTGCGCTGGCGGAGCGGGTGCTGGTGCTGGAGAACGGGAAGGTAGCGGGGACGGGGACGCCGCAGGAGGCGCTGGAGGCGCCGGCGCGCGAGAGCGTGGCGCAACTCGCGGGCTACGAAAACATTTTCGACGGGCAGGTCATGGAGCTGCATCCGCGGTCGGGAACGATGACGTGCCGCATCGCGGCGTCGGGCCCGACGCTGGAGCTGCCGCTCGGGCGGGCCGAGGCGGGAGCCCGGGTGCGGGTGGGGGTGCGGGCCGGCGACATCCTGCTGGCGACGGCGGAACCGCAGAAAATCAGCGCGCGCAACATACTGCGGGGGCAGATCGCGGAGCTGCGGGAGGCCGACTACATGGTGGTGGCGCAGGTGGATTGCGGAGCGCGGTTTGAAGTTCATCTCACGCCGGCGGCGCGCACGGCGCTGGCCCTGGCGCCCGGCAGCGAGGTGTGGCTGATCGTCAAAACGCACTCGCTGCGCGTGCTGCATCGCCCGACCGACGATGCCGGGGTATCCTGAGGCCGTGGAATTCCTGCCCAACGTGCCGCTGGGACCGCTGACCACGCTGGGGGTCGGCGGACCGGCGCGGTGGCTCGCGGAAGCGCGAACGAGCGAGGAGGTGCGCGCTGCGGTGGGGCGGGCCCACGAGCAGCGCTGGCCGCTGTTCGTGCTGGGCGGCGGCAGCAACCTGGTGATTGCCGACGCGGGCTGGCCGGGACTGGTGCTGCGGGTCGCGATCGGCGGGTTCGACAACCGGGACGCAGCCGAAGGGAAACGCGCGTTCGCGGCCGGCGCGGGCGTGGGGTGGGACGACTTCGTGGCCGCGGCAGTGCGCGCGAACTGCGCCGGCATCGAGTGCCTGAGCGGCATCCCGGGGCTGGTGGGGGGCACGCCGGTGCAGAACGTTGGCGCGTATGGGCAGGAAGTCAGCGAGACGATCACGGAAGTGGAGGCGCTGGACTTGCGCGACGGCGAAGTGCGCTCGCTGTGCAACGCGGCATGCGGCTTCCGGTATCGCACCAGCATCTTCAACACCGAGGCGCGCGGACGGTACATCATCCTGCGCGTCGGCTTTGCGCTCGAACCCGGGGGCGCACCGCGCCTCGCCTACGCCGATCTGAAAAAACATTTCGCCGGACGCGGTGGCGCGCCGACGCTCGGGGAGACGCGAGAAGCGGTGCGCCAGATCCGCCATGGCAAAGCGATGTTGATTGTCGCAGGCGATGAAGATGCGCGGAGCGCGGGATCGTTTTTCAAGAACCCGCTCCTCGGCGAGGCCGAATACCAGCGGCTGGAAGGGCTGGCGGCGGCGCGGGGAAGCGGGCCGCCCCCACGGTTTGTGACGGGCGAAGGGGTGAAGGTGCCGGCGGCGTGGCTGGTGGAGCAGAGCGGGATGCGGAAGGGAACGGTGCGGGGGCGGGTGGGCATCTCGCGCAAACATGCGCTGGCGATCGTGAACCGCGGCGGGGCGACGGCGGCGGAGGTCATGGCGCTGAAAAACGAGATCCAGCAGCGGGTGCAGGATGCCTTCGGCATCGCGTTGCTGCCGGAGCCGGTGTTCGTGGGGTTTGAGGAGGCGGCGACGTGATCACCTTCGTCAAAACCGCTCTCAGCCACATTGACCGGGGCGCCTGGGTGCGCTTTTTTGGGGCGCTGGCGGGGCTGTCGCTGGCGTTTGCGGCGGCGATTTTTTCCACCGCCTACCGCATGGCGGGCAACCTGTGGATGACGGCGCTGCTGGCGTCGCTGGCGCTGCTGGTGGCGGGCGTGGTGGGGCTGACGACGGTGCCGTACCTGGCGCGGCGCGTAGTGGTGGCGCGGGTACGCGACGTCTTCGACTACGACGTGACCGGTGAAGGCGTGGTGTACCTCGGGGTCATTTTGATCATCGTGATCGCGGCGCTGAACACGGGGAACAACCTGCTGTTCATCGTGGTGTCGGCGATGCTGGCGGCGATCCTGGTCTCGGGGGCGGTGTCGGCGGGGATGCTGCGCGGGCTGGAAGTGGAAGCGGTGCTGCCGGCGCAGGTGTTCGCGCGGCGGCCGGTGATGGCGCGCTTCCGGCTGCGCAACCAGCGGATGCTGGGGCCGGCGTTCTCGGTCTCGATCGTGCCGCCGAAAGCGGCGCGGCGCGGGCGGCGCTGGCACTGGGAGCGCTCGGTGTTTACGTTTCCCTCCGACCGCCCGCCGGAACGGCAGTGGGTACGGTGGCCCGACCTGGCCCTGCGGGCGCGGGCGCCGGCGCCGCCGGTGAAGCCCATCCTGGAGACGCCGGTGTACTTCCAGTACGTGCCGCCGCAGGCCACGGGCACGGCGGACGTGGAGCTGAACTTCGCGCGGCGCGGCCGCTATCAGCAGGACGCGCTGGGGCTGGCGACCCGGTTTCCGTTCTCCTTTCTGGTGAAGACCCGGCGGGTGCCGTTGCGGCGCGAAGTGATCGCATTCCCCTCGGTCGAGGCCACCGACGAGCTGCTGGAAATCCTGCCCATGCTGACCGGGGAATGCGAGGTGTTCGTTGCCGGGCGCGGGCACGACCTGTACCGCATCCGCGAACACATGCCGGGGGACTCGGCGCGGCACGTGGACTGGAAGGCGAGCGCGAAATCGCAGTCGCTGAAGGTGCGGGAGTTCACGCGGGAAGACGAACGGCGGCTGCGCATCGTCTTCGACAATCCGGCGCCCGGGACAGTGAGCGATGCCGGGTACGAACGCGGGGTGGAGTTGGCGGCGTCGCTGGCCTGGCACTTCGCCGAGGAGAACACGCAGCTCAGCTTCGCCACGCAGGGATTTCGCGCCGCGGGCGACCTCTTCGGCTTCCTGACGCACCTGGCCCTGATGGCGCCGGCGGCGAGCGCGGCGAGCATCGAATCGCTGACCTCGAGCCAGGACGAATTCAACGTGGTCATCACCGCGCGCGAACGCGGCAGCATCCCTACGGCGCTGTGGGCGGGGGCATACTTCGTGTTTCTGCAGGACTGAGCCCAGGGCAGTCGTCGGTCTTCGGTCGTCGGTCGTCGGCGTGGTGTCGCCCGCTAAAGCGGGCTTGGGGTCTGGTGCCACGCGGACCCACGGCTTACGCCGTGGGCTACAGATGTGCCGCGCGCTACGCGCGCTGGTCCTTCGGCTGGTGTCGCCGGATAGGGCCAGCTCAGAATTTCCATTGTCCCCAACCCCGGGCTTACGCCCGGGGCTATTTTTCTGCCGCGCCTCCGGCGCGGGGCCGAGGTTAGGCGGCGGGAGGCGCCATGCACCTATACGACTGCCCGGCCGGGGGCGGCCGGGCTACACCGGCAGAGAGAAACGCGGGCGAGTCGCCCGCGTCCACAGGGTTCCGGTGTTTCGGGGCGGAGGTACAGGGCTGGGGGGGGGAGGCGGGTCCGGCCGAGGGCGGCCGGGCTACACCGGCCGGGCTACACCAGCAAAGAGAAGCGAGGGAACCACCACAGTAAACGCCATTCCTAGTGGGGGGCGGAGGCCGCTTGCCAAAGCGGTTGGGGTTCCGCGTACCTAGTCCGTTACTGTCCCAAGGGGTCCAAAAAAGGTGTTGACAGCAAACGGTTTCAGCGTAGGATGTGGTCGAAAGTGGTAGAAAGTGGTCGAGACAATCGGCCGGTGGAGCGCAGTGGCCGAGAGGGCTCAGGTTGCAGGGTCGCCGATTTCATGACTGAGCGAATCGTCGAAAAAGCCGCCGCAAGCCCGCCCGTAGACGTCATGGTGACCGCTTTCGCCTCCGCGGCTGGTTTGCCAGCCGCCAACAGATTCCGAGCGCCAGAGAGGGGCGCGCCGCATGTTTCGTGGCAATCACCCAACGCGGGTGGACGAAAAAGGACGGCTGAAAATGCCGGCCGAGTTCAAGCGCGTGGTGGACGAAAAATACGGCAATCAGTTTTACATCACCAGCCTCGATGGCAAGAGTGCCTTGGTGTATCCCTTCGAGGAGTGGCAGCGGCTGGAAGAGAAGCTGTCGCGGCTATCGACCTTCAATCCCACCAAGAAGAAGTTCTTGAACCGCACCAACTACTACGGGCAGGTGGTGGAGATGGATGGGCAGAACCGGCTGCTGGTGCCGGCGCTGCTGCGCGACTCGGCGGAGATCAAGGGCGACGTCGCGGTGCTGGGACAGTTGACGTACCTGGAAGTCCGGAACCTGGAGGGCTTCCGCAGGGAGATCGAGGAGACCCCGTTCACGGCCGAGGATGAAAAGACTCTGGACGAGCTGGGAATCTGACGAGCGCGAGTTGGGGTCAGTGGCGGCCCGACGGGGTCGGGCGTGAATGCGGGGCGGGGATCAGCAAGGAGAAGCTCCCGAGGGAGCGCATGGCGAGGCTGGCCATGTTTCGGTTCTTTACAACGAAGCGATCGAGTTCTTAGCCGTACGGCGCGGTGGGACGTATATCGACGCTACCGTGGGCGCAGGTGGGCACAGTTCCGGAGTCGCAAAGTGCCTCGGCGCCGCGGGTCGTTTGATGGGCTGCGATAAGGATCCCGCGGCGCTGGAGATCGCCCGCCAGCAGCTGAGGCCAGGGCCGGAAACAGCCGGCGACTGGCCGCAGATCGAGCTGCGGCAGGGAAGCTTCGCGAGGATTGCGGAGCTGGAGAGCGCGTCGGCCGACGGCATCCTGGCCGACCTGGGGCTCAGTTCCCTGCAGCTCGGGAAGGCGGAGCGGGGTTTTAGTTTTCAGGCGGAGGGTCCGCTGGACATGCGCATGGACCCAGGCGCAGAGCGCACCGCCGATCAAGCGGTAAATCGGCTCGACGAGCGCGAGCTCGCCGATCTGATTTACGAATTCGGTGAGGAAAGGAGGTCGCGGAGAATCGCCAGAGCCATTGTTCGGGCGCGGCCGGTACGCACGACCGCTCATCTGGCCGAAGTTATATCGGCCGCTGCCCGGCCAATGAATCAGGCAGAACGGCGAATTCATCCCGCGACGCGCACCTTCCAAGCAATCCGAATTTGGGTGAACCGCGAACTCGAAGACCTGGAGGCGCTGCTGGGAGCGGCGCCCCGGGTACTGCGGCCGGGAGGGAGGCTGGTGGTGATCAGCTTCCACTCGCTGGAGGACCGCAGGGTGAAGGACGCGATGCGCGACGGGGCACACCGCGGCGTCTACCGGCTGCTGACGAAGAAACCGGTGACGGCCAGCGACGCCGAGATCGCGCACAATCCCCGCGCCCGCAGCGCGAAGCTGCGCGCGGCGGAGAAGAGTTAAAGGGCGCGCCGAGGTCCGCTGCGCGCGGGGCGCTTCAAGTTCGGGGTGGCGCCGCCTCAGAACCAGGGCGAAACCAGACCCTCCCGGGTCGGGCCGCCAGGCGGCGGCTGCAACAGGACCTACATCGGCGCCGCCCCGAAAAGGTGTCCGGGTCCAGGTGGCAACGGAGGCGAAGATGCTGAAGGGAACGCTGATTGACGAGCTGATTGAAACCGTGGAACGCGCCGAAGAGGCGACGCACGAGGCTCCCCTGCTGCTGATGGAGGAGCCGCAGGCGACGCAGATGATGTACAAGACGCAGCCCATGCCGGCGGCCCTGATCGGGGTCGCGTAATGGCTGCCGGGGCTCTGCAGTGGGGCTATCCGGCGGCGCGGCTGTCGCGCGTTCTGGGACTGGCGAGACCGCAGCGCGCGGCGGCTGTACCGCGCGCCCAGGCGGGGCCCGCACCGGGCACACCCGAGATCTACTTCACCAAGGCCATCGACAACTCGCGCCTGGTGCGGGTGCACGACCCGGCGCGGACACGCGAGCTGCGCACGCTGGGCGTGACCTGCGGGCTGCTGATGCTGATGATGTTCGTCTACGCCTGGCAGCATTTCGGCGCGATCGAGTACGGATATCGCATCGAGGCGCAGAAGACGCAGCGCGATGCGCTGGTGGAGCTGAACCACGAACTGCGGCTGGAAGAAGCGGCGCTGCGCGACCCGGAGCGCATCGACGTGCTGGCGCGGGGTATGGGCTTGCAGCCACCGCAGGTGGGGCAGGTAGCGCGTATCGACCGCCCGGCGGCCGAACCGGCGGCGCCGATCCTGGCGCAGGCCACGGCACCGGACTTTGCCACGGGACGTTAAGTTGCGCAGCGCAGGGCGCTGCGTCCGATTCGGTGCGAACTTGAACCAGGGTTGCTCACCGATGTGCCGGCGGCTGGCCTCTAAGCCAGTCGCCGTTCGCTTTTCAGAATTCCGATTCACCACGGAGACGCGGAGGCACGGAGGTCTCTAGGGAACTCCTGTCCGTGTCTCCGTAGCTCCGTGGTGCCTGGCGGCGATGGCAGAGCAGAAGGCAAACCGGTCGCTGACGCGCCTGTACATCTTCGGCGCGGTGCTGGTGCTATGGGCGGGGGGGATTTGCGCGCGGCTGGCGCAGTTGCAGGTGGTGCGGTACGGGGAGTTCGCGCAGCGCGCGCAGCGGCAGCAGCAGCGCACCATCGAGGTGGCGCCGCGGCGCGGCATTATCTTCGACCGCAGCGGCCACGAGCTGGCGATGTCGATTTCGGTGGACTCGGTGTTTGCGGTCCCCAGCGAGATCGGCGATCCGCAGAGCACGGCAGAGGTCCTGGGCAAGGTCCTGGGGCTCGATCCCGGGGAGATACG
>CAVUAF010000013.1:0-9263 GCA_963739375.1 Terriglobia bacterium | reverse complement strand
CTGGTAGCAGATTCCCCGCCACCGAATCTCACGGCCAAGGCTGGCCATCGCAAGAGCTACACCGACAACTACCAGGAATCCCATCCCGGCTACCAACCACCGGACGGGCCGGCATGGTAGCGGATGCACAAGCCGAAGCTCGAGCAGGACTACGGCCAGCACCGCAAGATAGAGCACCGACACAGCCCCCAATAACGCTGACGACAGGTTCACCGCACATGTCATAACCAGCACTGCCCGCCGCACCAAAAGCGACGACCTGTAGAAGAAACACCATCCGCCCACCACGGCCCACGTCCCCGGCATGATGAAGCGTACGTATTGCAGCTGACGCACCAGCCACTTCAACAAGTCGCGCAGACTCAACCTCCGCCACCGAGTTCAAGGAGCACCCGTGGCACGGTGCGAACCCTCACGCCATGTACCTTGAGGACTCGCGCCAGTGACACGTCACTCCACCACCGAAGATGCGCCACAGCATCTGCCACCTATTTCAGCCGCTCAAATGGCATGGCGTGAGATCGCCATCGCTCCACCCCATGGCTGGCTCAGCCCCGGCACGTTCTGGAAGACATGCATCATCTCCACGCAGACAGCGTAGATCCAGGGTACAAGTCCCCCGCTTCGTCGGCCTGACTGCGTGATAGCCGCTTGTTACCTCCCCTATCGCCGCCCGCAATCGGCGCCACCAGGCGCTCCAACCATCCGACAGGAAACAGGTGGCCCGCATCTGCAAACACGAGCACGTCGGCGCGCCCTTCGACTGTCCGACACGCCGGCGAGCAGGTTGTGATTCTTCTGCGCGCATGCAGTCGCTGCACCGGCAAAAACGGCAAGTCACGGCCCGCATTTTCCATGGATCGCCGACTGGACCACAGCGGCCACCGGAATCCAAGGAATCCCGCAAAACAAAAACTACCTCGGAGCCAGGGATGGCTTTGGCGCACCAGAGAGAGGATTGATGCTTCCATCGATTCGCCCTGCCCCGGCGACGGGCACGATCACCGCCACCCGATGACCGCAGACATCGGTGGACGGCACGGGCGCTCTGGTGATGGCACGACCAGCGACCCACACCAGGCCTGCCTGATCGCCGAGGGCCTGCCGGCCAGGGTTCTTGATCGCACCCTGTATCTGAAGCAACTCCTGCCTCCAGCGTGGCGCGGAGGCGTATCTATCTTGGCGAAGACCCCGGAGCAGTTGCGCGGCGCCGTCGCGTCTGTTTATCTCGACATCGCCTTGGACGGAGCGATCCTGTACGATCCACGGGGATTCGCCGCCGAGCGGCTGGGCGCGTTGCGGCGCCAGATCGCTGAACTCGGTCTGCGCCGGGAGCGCACGCCGGAAGGCTTCGACTGGCGCTGGGCGAAGGCGCCGGGCAGCGGCTGGGCGCTGTCCTGGAGTGCGTGACCGTGGAGGCCAATCCTTCGGCGCAGTACCGGCTCAAAGTCGCCCAAGGTTTCCTGGCCGAAGCCCGGCAGAATCTGTCTTCCGGGCAATGGCGCGCCTGTGTGGAGCACTGCCAATTGTTGGTCGAGAACGCGGCCAAGACCGCCCTGGCACTCCAGGGGCCGGTTCCGCGTACTCACGACCCTGGCGCGACTCTTCATCGCGCGCTGGTGCAGGGCCGATTTCCCGATGCTTTGCGGAGTCAGGTCGAGGGGCTGATTGCGCTGGCGGGGCAGCTCGGGGCGGACATCCACATCGCGATCTCCTACGGGGATGAGGACGCGCTTCGCACTCCCTGGGATCTATTCGACGAATCCGACGCCAGCAAAGCGATTGAATTCGCAACCCAAGCCTGCCGATTGGCGGAGGAGTTGGCGAGATAGCGGGCTCCACGGCGGGCGGCCTCCGATCCGCCGGTGGTCCTATTGCGCCTCGGCCAATGCCTTCGGTTTGAGGACTTGAACCCCCGACGCTTCCGCGGCTCGGAGCAATTCCCGGTCGCAGCTCACCAATACCCGACCATGTTCGGAGCCTGCCAGGCTTTCGGCTGCCGAGAGCGCCGACGAGAAGATCATCGGCGGTCTTCATTAAGCAGCCTGGATGCCGGGATGCCTTCCCCGCGGATCGGTTCGACTGGGGTGAATCCGCCTTCGGTCGTCGTCGGAACGGCGATGTCGCGGTTCTGAGCCAGCAGATCGAGCGCGTCCTTGCCGCGAACGCGTCCACGCAACCGCCGGATGAACTCCATCGCGCGCGCGGCATCAGCTTCGCTCAGGGTCTCAATTGTGGTCCGCAGTTCCTCTTTGGCCGAGCCCATCCCCATCACCTGCCTTCAGCCAGCAGCGTACCACTTCGCGGAATACGGAGGGCTGCGGCAGCCTGGGGGCGGAGCGCATGTAGCTCTCATCCGCGGCAACTTCGCCGCGGGCGCCGAACTCCGCGCGGAGTGGCTTGACTAGGCCGTCCTCCACCGGCCCAGGGAATCCCATGGATCATGTCATCGAATCCGCGACGAAGGACGGATCGATGCGACGGAGGATGGCCTCCTCAAGTTCGCACAACGCATTGATGACTTCTAGCACCGAATACGAAGTGCATTGCCCCACGGCCAATCTTTGCAGCTTGAGCGCAGCGACGGTGACTGTGCCGTCAGACGCCCCAATAGCCGGCTCAGCCTTGTCCAAAAACGCCGCTACGCTGTTTGCCCAATCAATCACCTTATCGTGGTCGGTTCTCACGTTGGGCTCTCCGACGGACGGTCTCCATCTATTGGAAAACGGCGAGCGGACAGCTTCAGAGTCCGGGAAACGTTCGTGCAAGCTCACGATAGGACGCCGCAAGCTCGCGAGACCTCCTGAGGAAACCTGTAAGGACGCTCCGACGCCTGCGATGCGCGGCGACGAATGACATCCAGGCCGAAGCTCCAACTACCAGCACGAGTGCGAAGGAGCTGATCAACCATCCCGCACTCACGCCATGGATGAGGAAACTGAGCAGTGTAAGCAAGCATGAAAGTACTGCCGCACTGGTCTGGATCAGTTGCCCTTTGTTCGTGAACCAATCCTTCATTGCTGCGATTATAGCTCCCGAACTGCAAACCGGGCACTGGTGGCTACCAAGTAGCCACTTGCGCCTCGGACAATCTTGTCCGATACTGGGACAGTGAAGGGCGCTGAGTTTGTTCGCAAGGTCCGAGCGCTGGGCCGCCGCCGGAGTCTGAGCGTGGTCTTCATTGCCCGACGTGGGAAGGGGAGCCACGGCACTCTGTACTTGGGGGAGCGCTTCACCATCGTTCAAGACCTGAAGAGGGAGTTGTCTGCGGGTACCGTGCACGCAATGCTTGAACAGCTTGGCCTGACCCTGCAAGATCTTTCGCAGTTCAGTGGGAGGACATGATGCTGAGCTTTTCCTATCCGGCAACCCTGAGTCCGGAGAGACAGGGCGGGTACACCGTAAGGTTCCACGACCTGCCGGAGGCGATCACGCACGGAAACGACAAGCGGGAGGCGGTCGAGCAGGCCGCCGACTGTTTGGAGGAAGCCATCGCCAACCGGATTGTGATGAGGATGGAGATTCCAGCGCCATCACCGGCTCGCCGAAGGCAGGCGTTGGTGCCGGTTCCCGCTCCTACGGCCGCCAAGGCAGCGTTGTACCTGGCTATGAAGGAGACCGGCGTGTCCAACACCGTCCTGGCCCGGCGCCTCGGTTGCGACGAGAAGGAGATCCGCCGGATGTTGAGCCCACGGCACGCGACCAAGCTGCCTCGTATCCAAGCCGCCCTCCAGGTCTTGGGCTGGCGGTTGGTGGTTGCCATGGAAGAGCAAGCCGCATAGCGTGTGTGATCGAAGGCGCTGGCGATGGCGGTTGGGAGACAGGAGACGGACGAGTGTTTGAGGAGCGATGGCCCCAGCTTTGGAACCTGCTGAATCAGAAGGCGCGGCGAGAACTGCCATCCGGCTTGGAGGAGTATCTATCGGGTGAGTGGCGCCAGACTGGCGAGACGCTTCTCGACTGCGCCAACGCCGCAATTAGGCTCCTGATCTCCCTGGCAGACCTGCAGAGTGTAAACGACGCCTATCGCCGCGACTTCTCTGGTGTGGGCACAGCCCACCAGTTGGAAGAGTTGCTGTGCGAGATCTCGGACTGTGCGGCGCTGGCGCGCATTGCTGAGAGAGTAGAACCCAGGCCGAAGATCCAAGGACAAGAAAAGCGCCCGGACATCCTGGCGGTCATCGCGGGTATCGAGGTCCACTGCGAAGTGAAACGCTTCGAGGATGTCGGCCCCGGACCCCAGGGTCGCGCTCTTGCGCAACGACCTCCCGAGGACAGGACGCAGGGCACCGCAGGGCCCCGATCCATGGCCCTCAGAAGAAAACTGGAGGGCGTTCCCGATCAGCTTCCCGGCGGCACTGTCAATCTGGTGTTCGTCCATCACCGATCCATCGGTGAGAGCCAGCAGTACATTCAGCAGGCGCTGTTCGGGGACGATACGTTCGGGGCCGATCCTGGGTCTGTGACGGTCAGCGGCGGTGACGCCCTTTTCGCGAGAGCTACGTGGGAGAAGGTTTCCGCCGTGGCCTACGTGCAAATTGGCCCCACTGGCTGCGCGTTTCGGTGTTTGGAGTTGTGGCGGAACCCAGAGGCGTCTGTTCCGCTCCCCGAGGCAGTTGAGCACGAACTCCGTCGGCTCGGCGCGGCGTAGGCGACCGGTTGGACGCCGCTCCCGGGCTCGCCGATCACGCCGGAGGCGTTGTCACCTACCCCAGCCTGCTCTCCCCCATCAGGTACCGGTCCACGCCGCAGGCGGCTTTGCGGCCTTCGGCGATGGCCCAGACGATGAGGGATTGGCCGCGGCGCATGTCGCCGGCGGCGAAGATGCCGGGGATCGAGGTCATGTGCTCCTCGTCGGTGGCGACGTTGCCGCGCGGGTCGAGCTCCACTCCGAGCTGATCGAGCATTCCGTTTTTCACCGGGCCGGTGAAGCCCATCGCCAGCAGCACCAGGTCGACTTCGAGCGTGAATTCGCGTGCCGGGGATTGGCGCGAAACTCGGCGCGGAGCCGACGCGCACGGCGTGAAGTTGCGCCACGTTGCCGCGGTCGTCGCCGGTGAACTTGGTGGTGGCGACGGCCCACTCGCGAATGCCGCCCTCTTCGTGCGAGCTCTCGACGCGCAGTTGCAGCGGCCACAGCGGCCAGGGCGTCTCGGGCGCGCGGTTGGCGGGCGGCATCGGCAGGATCTCGAACTGGTGAACGGAGGCGGCGTTCTGGCGGTGGCAGGTTCCCAGGCAGTCGGCGCCGGTGTCGCCGCCGCCGATGATGACCACGCGCTTGCCCGTGGCCAGGATGCCTCCCTTCGAGTTGATGCGCTCGCCGGCCGTGCGGCGGTTCTGCTGCGGCAGGAACTCCATGGCGAAGTGAATGCCCTTCAGCTCGCGCCCCGGCACGTGCAGATCGCGCGGCTGTTCGGCGCCGCCGGCCAGCAGGACGGCATCGAACTCCTTGCGCAGAACCTCCACCGGCACGTTGCCGCCGACGTGGGCGTTGGCGCGGAACACCACGCCCTCGGCCGTCATCTGCTCGAGGCGGCGGTCGAGGATGCGCTTCTCCATCTTGAAATCGGGGATGCCGTAGCGCAGCAGGCCGCCGATGCGGTCGGCCTTCTCGAACACGGTCACCGCGTGGCCCGCGCGGTTCAGCTGCTGCGCGGCGGCCAGGCCCGCCGGCCCCGAGCCGACCACCGCGACGCGCTTGCCGGTGCGCGCTCAGCGGCGGCTCGGGCACGATCCAGCCCTCGCGAAAGGCGCGGTCGACGATGGACTTCTCGATCTGCTTGATGGTGACCGGCGGCTCGTTGATGCCGAGCACGCAGGAGGCCTCGCACGGCGCGGGGCAGAGCCGGCCCGTGAATTCGGGGAAATTGTTGGTGGCGTGCAGGGCGCGGATGGCGTCCTTCCAGCGGTCGCGATAGACCAGGTCGTTCCAGTCCGGGATGAGGTTGTTCAGCGGGCAGCCGGTGTGGCAGAAGGGCACGCCGCAATCCATGCAGCGCGCGCCCTGCACCTGGAGCTTGTCCTCGGGGAACGGCTTCGTAGACCTCGAAGAAGTCGTTGACGCGCTCGCTGACCGGACGCCGCTGGGGCGCCTCGCGCGCGTATTCCATGAAGCCGGTGGCTTTACCCATGGACCACCTCCTGTCCGGCCTGCGCGGCACGCCCGAGCACCCGCTTGTACTCGTGCGGGAAGACCTTGACGAACTTGCCGATCATCGAAGCCCAGTTGTCCAGAATCCACTCGGCGCGCGGGCTCGCGGTCACCTCCAGGTGGCGCTCGATCAGGCCGTGCAGCAACTGGATGTCGGCGGTCATCGTCCAGCGGCTCGAGATCCACGCCGGCGCGGTTGCAGCGCGACGGCGAAATCGCCGCGTCTCATCCAGCACGTAGGCGATGCCGCCGGTCATGCCGGCGGCGAAGTTCCGTCCGGTACGCCCGAGCACCACTACAACGCCCCTGGTCATGTACTCGCAGCCGTGGTCGCCGACCGCCTCGACCACCGCCGTGGCGCCGGAATTGCGCACCGCGAACCGCTCGCCCGCCATCCCGTTGAAGAACGCCTCGCCGCTGGTGGCGCCATAGAGCACCACGTTGCCGACGAGCATGTTCTCCTCGGGCTGGAACGTCGATTTCTTGGGCGGATAGACGATCAGCTTGCCGCCCGAGAGTCCCTTGCCGACGTAGTCGTTGGCGTCGCCTTCGAGCGTCAGCGTCACGCCCTTGGCCAGGAACGCGCCAAAACTCTGGCCCGCCGACCCGGTGAAGTGGAACCGGATGGTGTCCTCGGGCAGGCCCTCGGAGCCGTAGCGCCGCGCGATTTCGCCCGCACAGCATGGCGCCCACGGTGCGGTGGATGTTGCGGATGGGCAGCCGGAACTCGACCGGCGCGCCGTTCTCCAGCGCATCGCGCGCATGGTCGATGAGCTTGTAGTCCAGCGCCTGCTCCAAGCCGTGGTCCTGGCTGGTGGTGCAGCGGCGCGCGACGCGGCCGGGCACCGGCGGGCTGTAGAGAATCGACGAGAAGTCCAGCCCGCGCGCCTTCCAGTGGTCCAGGGCGTCGGCGCATCTCGAGCCTGTCCACGCGCCCGATCATCTTCGTCCAAAGTGCGGAAGCCGAGCTGCGCCATGCCACTCGCGCACCTCCTCGGCCACGAAGAAGAAGTAGTTGATGACGTGCTCGGGCTGGCCCTGGAACTTGGCCCGCAGCGCCGGGTCCTGCGTGGCGATGCCCACCGGGCAGGTATTCAGGTGGCACTTGCGCATCATGACGCAGCCGAGCGAGACGAGCGGCGCGGTGGCGAAGCCGAACTCCTCGGCCCCGAGCAGCGCGGCAATCACCACGTCGCGGCCGGTTTGCAGTTTGCCGTCGGTCTGCACCCGAACGCGGCTGCGCAGGTCGTTCATCACCAGCACCTGCTGGGTTTCCGCCAGGCCCAGCTCCCAGGGAGCGCCGGAGTGCTTGATGGAGGTGAGCGGCGAAGCGCCTGTGCCGCCGTCGTGCCCGCTGATCAGCACCAGGTCGGCGTGCGCCTTGGCCACGCCCGCCGCCACGATGCCCACGCCCACTTCCGCCACCAGCTTCACCGAGATGCGCGCCCGCGGATTGACGTTCTTCAGGTCGTAGATGAGCTGCGCCAGGTCCTCGATCGAGTAGATGTCGTGGTGCGGCGGCGGCGAGATCAACTGCACGCCGGGAATCGAGTGGCGCACCCGCGCGATGACCTCATCCACCTTGTGGCCGGGAAGCTGGCCGCCCTCGCCGGGCTTGGCGCCCTGCGCGATCTTGATCTGCAATTCGTCGGCGTTCACCAGGTAGTTGGTGGTGACGCCGAAGCGGCCGGAAGCCACCTGCTTGATCGAGCTGCGGCGGGAGTCGCCGTTCGAGTCCGGCCGGAAGCGCGCCTCGTCCTCGCCGCCTTCGCCGGTGTTGGAGCGCCCGCCGATGCGGTTCATGGCGATGGCCAGCGTCTCGTGCGCTTCCTTGCTGATCGAGCCGAACGACATCGCGCCGGTGGCAGAACCGCTTGACGATTTCGCTGGCCGGCTCGACCTCCTCGAGCGGAATCGGGCCGCGGCGTTCCTGCGGATCTCGATCAGCCCGCGCAGCGTGCACAGCTGCCGGCTCTGGTTGTTGACCAGCTCGGTGTATTCCTTGAAGGTCTGGTAGCTGGACTGCCGCACCGCGTGCTGGAGCTTGCTGATGGTCTGCGGATTGAACAGGTGATACTCGCCGCGCACGCGGTACTGGTAGTTGCCGCCCACCGCCAGTTCCGTCTCGGACTCGGTGAGCGGCTGGAAGGCGTAATCGTGCTTGAGTTTGCGCCTCGCGCGCCAGCACGTCCAGGCCCACGCCCTCGATGCGCGACGCCGTGCCGGTGAAATATTTATCCACGAGCGATTTGTTGAGCCCGATGGCCTCGAACACCTGCGCGCCGCGATAGCTTTGCAGCGTCGAGATGCCCATCTTCGAGAACACCTTCAGCAGGCCCTTGTTGATGGCCTTCTTGTAGTTCCGCAGCGCCTCTCGGAAGGTCACCTCGGGCGGGAACAGACCACGCCGATGCATGTCCTCGAGCGTCTCGATGGCCAGGTACGGATTGACGGCGCTGGCGCCGTAGCCGATCAGCAGCGCGAAGTGCATCACCTCGCGCGGCTCGCCGGATTCCACGATCAGCGCCACCTGCGTGCGCGTCTCCTCGCGCACCAGGTGATGGTGCACCGCGGTCAGCGCCAGCAGGCTGGGGATCGGCGCGTAGTCCTTTTCGATGCCGCGGTCGGAGAGGATCAGCACCGTGTAGCCGCGTCTTGATGGCCAGCGAGCGCCGGCGGCACAGGTCCTCGAGCGCGCGCTCGAGTTCCTTCTCCCCGCCGTCGACGCGGAAGAGCATCGGCAGCGTGGTGGCGAGAAAATCGCCCCGCGAGACGCGGCGCAGCTTCTCCAGATCGCAGTTGGTCAGGATGCGGGTGCCTGCAGCTTCAGCGTGTGGCAGTGCTGCGGCGTCTCGTCCAGGATGTTGCGCTCGGTGCCGATGAAGCTGGTCGAGCGACATCACCAGCTCCTCGCGGATCGGGTCGATGGGCGGGTTGGTCACCTGCGCGAACAGCTGCTTGAAATAGTTGAACAGCGGCTGCGGCTTGTCGGACAGGCAGGCCAGTGGCGTGTCCATGCCCATTGAGCCGAGCGGCTCCGTGCCGTTCACGGCCATGGGAGTGAGGATCATCCTCAGATCCTCGTCCGTGTAGCCGAATTCGCGCTGGCGCT
>CAVUAF010000012.1:0-12196 GCA_963739375.1 Terriglobia bacterium | reverse complement strand
TGAGGAAATCGGCGATGGCTTGAACCTCGTCGATTGCCGCGGCGCCCGGCGACCTCTGAAGGTATGGGACTCTCGTGACAAGTTCCGCGACGCGCTCGATGATCCAACCGGCGCGCTGACTTACGTAGGTGACCGTTTCGGGGAGATCGGGTTCGATCATTTGCGCTAACGCATCAATTGCGGCTTCGGCGACGGGAGGCGCCTCCGACGCCGGCAAGTGCGAGGCGATCCCCGCGTCGAACAACATCCTGGCCAGTTGTCGCCAGCGAACGGCCTGAAGGATACCAACTGGCACGCCGACTACCCTGAAGCGCTGGTCAATCTTGGGATCATCGAACGCGCACCAAAACCGGTGACCGCCATCGTAGCGCGGCCGAAATTCGACCGACCATCGCTTGATTAACTCAAGCGCAGCTGGCCCCCGCTTACGCTCGAACATGACCCAATCGCGAAACCGGCTGCAAATGAAGTTCCAGGAACTGCTGCGGAATTCAAGTTCACACGTTCCTTCAAAGTCCTCGTCGATATCCCCCGCCACGTCTTCGCGAAACGCGGCGACCAAAGCGGACATGTCCGGCTGTTGTTCCAGGAAAGGAATGATGGTTGCCCAGACGGCCGCATCGCGACAGTCAACCCAGCCTTCAAATGGCTCAAGGCCCCGCGGGAAGTTCATTTGTTCCACACGCGACTTCAACACCGCGTCCATTTCTGCGCCGACGCGCGCGATGACGTTTGGCAGGAGGCGTAGCTTCGGTGGCTCTGCCAGGCCCCGTGAGCGGTGATCGCCGATGGCACGACCAAGTTTCGAACGCAGGCGGGATGGCGCGCGCACGATCATTGCGTCGGCCGGCGTGGCGTAGATTGCAGCGAGTGACAGCAACTTGGGCAGCGACAGTGCGAGACGAGCACCGCATTCGAGTTGGCTCACGTAGGCGTGCGAGACGCGGCCACCGGAGTCGGTCGCCACCTTCATGGACAACTCCGACACCTGGCGAAGCGTGAGCTCACGCCGTTTACGCAGCTTTCGCAAGTAGCGGCCGAAGCGATCCGCCGCTGTATTGGCCATGATGCCCTTTCGGGTGGTTCGGTCTTTGGCGGCAACCTACCGGCATGGTTTCCGGGACGCAAGCAATGGGTGTTACAAAAAATACGCAGATTTGTTTGCTACTTACCAAAATTGCGGTTATACTTTCCACGATGAAGAACTCGGTTAGCCTTGACCGCGGGGCCGTCGAGCAGGCGAGACGGCAGGCGCTCCTGACTGTCGGAGGGCTGCAAGTCCGAACGCGCCTGTCTCAAAAGACGGTCTGGCTGGCCCGGACCGGGAAACCGGTCGGGCTTGCGGCGGCGAAGAAGCTCGCGAAGGCACTGCGGGTTCCACTGCGGCGGCTGTTGCTGGCGTCGATGGACGGGGGCGGGGCGGAGGCGCGGGCCGGCGGCGATCAGCCGGAACAGGTGAAAGTCCAGCCGCTTACGAATTCTGGGCGGGCGTTTGACGTGCGCGATGGAGGTTGATGGCGATGAAGAGTACGGGTGTTTCTGGTTCATTGATGGCTGCCGTCGCGCCGGGCTTCGGTCTGTGGTCTGCGGCCGGTCCGCTCGGTCGGCTTGTGCGCGGTGGGGCAGACGCCCAGCGTCTGTGCCGATGCGTTTACGGCCACTTGCGGGGGGTCGTCGCGCCCGCGTCGGCGGCGGATGCGGACCTCGAAGCGCTCTACGCGAGGTTGGGTCGGTGGGATGACGCCACCGCGATCATCGAGGCACTGATCGAAGTTGAGCGCGTCAAGGCGCGAATCGAGAACTTCCTTTCGGTCGGCGGCTTGCGCCGATTGCGGTATCCCGAGGCGCTCGACGCGGTCGTCAGCGTGGGCTTCGCCAATATCCTACTGGCAGCCGTCTTTCACTCCCTGCGCTGGCGTTCCCAAGAACTGGCCGCGGAGCAGGGGCTAGCCAGCCCGGCGCCGGCGGCGGAACCCGTCGTGGCGGTCGCCGGGCGGGAACCGGCCGGAGCGGCGGTGGCGGCGGAGCAGGAACCGGCCGGGACGGCGCCGGCGGAGCCGCAGAGCGTGGGGGTGACAGCAGGATGAACAGCGGCCACGAGTTGACTCTGATCGCCGGGGACGCCGGACAACGTGAGTTGATTGAGGAGATCAACAAGCTGCACGCCGAGTGCATGCTGAATCTCCATCGCACCCTGGAATCGGCAATCAGGATCGGACAACTCCTCGCCGCGCCAAGGAAGAGGTTGGGCATGGTCAGTGGGGTGCATGGGTTCGGGAAAATTGCGCGTTCGGTGTTCGCCAGGCGCAACGGTACATGCTAGTGCGCCACAGAACCCTAGATTTTTCAAATGCGACACCGGTGTCGCTTTTGCCAGCCCCCACAGCGGAGAGCCAGGTGCGGTCGGGCGGCGGTGGCCGCAAGAAAGGGAATCTGGAGGCGGAAGAGGAGTACCGACAGCGGCGCATCAGGGAGACGACGTTGATGGAGCTTGAGTTCATCCGATCGCGAGTCTCCACGCGAGTATTCACGCTGTTAGAACCTTTCCGAAAACTGCGGAGCAGAGCCGGTCGGGTGGGAGCTATAAAACTGATCCGTGGACTGGCGCAGGACCTCAGCCGGGACGCGGACAGCATCGAAAAGGCGTAATTCGTGGTCGAAACCGCGAAAGTTATCTGTGAGATTGGCGCCGAGCGGTGGGGTACACTTAACCCACGCGAACGCGACAAGCTGATCGAGGACGTGGGCGCTGATCGAGGCGTGGCCGGTCTTTCTGACAGCATCCGGGGCGGGCCGTGGAGAGGTGCGAGCGCAGCGCGAGCGGTTTGCGGTGGTCCTGTCCGCCCGCACCGGCCGACACATCAGGGGTGAAACTTTGCGACGCTGGGAGCGTCGTTACCGGCTCGGCGGGGCGGCGGCGCTGGTTGACCAGCGGGGGAGAAATCGCGGTGGCAAGCCGTTGGACGCCGAACTCTTGCTCGCCTTCTCTGAACTACGTGGGGCGGGAATGACGGTCGGCGCGGCGCACCGGCGCATGGTCGATCGCGCGGCCCGGGAGCACCGGGCGTGGTGCAGCATCAGCACGCTGCGCCGGCTCAAGCGCGGGACCACGCCCTACGCTGTGAGAAAATCGAAACCGGACAATGATAACTTCTTGCAGCGCGGTACGAGCGTGAACTAGGCGAAAACACCTATGAATTCAGCCCTGCCCCACAACCTGCCGCTGGACCTGGCCGACGCCGATGGCGACGCCGGCCAGGCCGTGGCGGGCCGGGCGGTTGAGAGCAGCGTTCCGCAGGCGCGGTATGGGCCGGGCGATGTTCCGCTGAACTTGGTCCGAGTCGCCGCATTTGGTACGGGCTCTCGCGCCTGGAAGGTGTACAACCGGTTCGTCGAGACTATCGCGGACCGGGTGACGCGACACGGGGACGGAATCGAACGGATGCCTGGCGACGTGGTCGTGGACCGCGGCCCAAACGCGGGCCGGACGGTCGGCGAGTTGATGCAGCAAAGGCCGACGCCTCTCCCCGACGAAGTGAAACATGGCACCGATCGACAACGCCGGCGGGAGTTCCTGAATCGGACGATTCGCGATGACTACGACCGGTTTTGCGAGCAACAGCGCCTTGCCCGGACAGGGCCTGAGTCGGCGAAGAAGTACAACCAGGAGCGCGGGACGTGGCTGAATGAGCTGTTTGTCCGCGAGGGTATGCGGGTCGGGACGGGGCGCAATGCCCTGATTGAGAAGGCAAAGCGGGTCGCCAGGGGTGAGGCCACGGATGGGCGCTCCCGGAGCGGTCGACGGCCGGCGGTGCTCTTCGACCCTGAGATTTTCGAGCAATGCCTGGCACTCCATACCACGTCGGGGATGGACTTGACCGGGGCGCACAGCATTTTCGCTTGGGGGGAAGTGCGCGGGGCGAAACTGGGCGCGAATGGAAGGGGAGTCAGCAGCGCTTTAGCCAACTCGTCGCCGAGCGCGTCACGCGAGCCGAGCGGGTAATGGGGACTGAGGGGGAATGGGCGCATGAAGGGCGCTGCCTGCCGAAAATGAAACGCCCGCGCGACCGGGTGCCATGCGGCAAGGGAGGGTCTCTGGACGGTACGCCGGACGATGTATACAGCCAAGGCATCGGCCGGGACGGGCGGCCGCGCCCGGTCCGCCTCCAGGTGGTCGGATTGGCCTACTACGACAGCGGCAAAGTTGTCCTGGAGACGGGGCGGAGCGAGAGCGCCGACACGACGATGCGGCTCTTGCGGCGGGTCTACGCCGAAGACATCCTAGAAGTGCTCGACACTGACTGGGGTTCCGGATTCACCCGCGCGGTCGGCAAGCGGCGCGGCGTTCTCGCCAGCCCGCTGATGGAGCAGGTGCAGCGCCTCACCGAGCGTTATGGCACACGGGTCGATCAAAAGCCGGTGCGCAAGGCATGGTTGAAGCCGGTGGAGTCATTCTCGGCGCAAAAGAAGCGGATCGACCGCGAGCACGAGTTCTACATCGGCGACTCGGAGGAAGAGAAGAAAATCGCCTGGAAACACGCGCTGGCCAACGCCCACCGTTTGTCGCCTCCCGAGGAGCGGGCGCCCGAAATTCAGCGGTTGGGGGAGTTGCACAACAACACAGAGCGGCCGGTCCTGGGCGGGCTTACGCCCAGTGCCTACCACGAAGAGCACCGCGGGAAAATCCGCCGGCCCGACCCGGAAGAGCTTGACTTCCTGTGCTCGGTTTTCATCGGCACGCGCATCGTGAAACGGGACGGAGTCCACTTAGACCACCTCGACTACGGCGGGGTGCAGGATGAAGTCTACGCCTTGCAGGGACGCAAGCTATTCGTGTGGAAGCCGACTGAAGAGAAGCCGCCATTTCTCTGGCTCTGCGATGCGGACGGGCGACCGCTGGCAATCGCGACGTGCTCGGGTCTGGAAAATGGCACACTGGAAGACGTGGCACGCACTCGGGCCAGAGTGAAGCGACTCGAAAGACTCACGCGGGAAGTCGTCGATTCGCGACGGTTTCTGATTAAGGGCCGACGCGCAAGTCACGCAGACCATACACGAGTACCGCATGGCCCAAGCCAACGCGCGCCAGAGGGCAGAGTCCCCGGCGGACGCGCCGCCGGTGCAGATCGTCGCTGCCGGGTTGGGCGACGCGGTTCGCAAAGCCAAGGCGACGGCGCGCGCGCGACGACTCGGCGCGCGCTCCAGGCCGGCGTTGGTGCTGAGCCCGTGCCCGGTTCGGAGCCCGTTAAAACGGGGCTCGAATTACTTTCGGCGCGGGCTCGTGAACGGCCGGAGCCGGCGGCGGAAACCGAGTGCCTGGCGGACCGGTTGCGGAGGTTCGCGCATGCCGGATAAAGAGATTGACAAGCTACTTGGGCAGGATGGCCGGGTTCGGAGGGTATCACGGATGGTACCGATGTCGGGTCCGTTGCCTATCGCGTTGCGGCGCGAAATCCGCGCGGCGGTGGAAGCGTACATGCTGCGGAAGGGCTTCACCCAGAAGGACCTGGCGGAAGCGATCGGGACCAGCAACACCTACGTGAATAACCTGTTCACGAACGCGGCCGGCCTGCCGGACAGCACGCAGGATCGGCTCTGGCGCGACCTGAACAATATGCTCGAGCGCAAGGCGCGGGCCGAAGAGAGTCAGCGACCGGACGATTTCGTGCCGACGATCAGGACCGCTCAGCGCCTGTTCGGCGTCGCGACGAACCTCACGCGGCGACCGGACATGGCGGTTTGTGACGGACCGGCGGGGATCGGCAAGAGCACGACGATTAAGGCAATCGTCGCGGAGATTCCAACGGCCGTCGCCATCACGGCGGGCGTTGACACGCGGACGGTGAAAAAGCTGCTCCGCGTCATCTACGCCGCGCTCACCAGCCGGCGCAAGCGCGAGAAGTCCGACATCGACATGGAGGAAGTCGTTGAGCGGCTTCGCATGCCGCCGCGGGTGAAGAGCCGCAACGTGCTCATCATCGACCAGGCGCACGAGTTGTTGCACAGCAAAGGCGTCTGGCAGGCGCTGATGGAGCTGCACGACCGGGCGCAGTGCTCCATCCTGCTCGTCGGGACGCGCAACATCAGGAATTACGTGGCGACGGATAACGACCCCGAGTTTGGCCAACTCAGCAGCCGCGTCGGGATGCGCATCGAGCCTCGCGCCGAACTCGTCAGTTCACTGCGCGGCGGCGGGAAGCGCTCGGACAAGAAGTGCTTTACCGTGGCCGATATCCGCCGGCTGTTCGCCGCGGGCAAGCTCAAGCTGCACCCCGACGTGACTCGCATGCTCTGCGAGATTGCGAACACGCAACGCGGAACACTACGCCGAGTCACGCGGCTCTATGACTGGGCGGAGAGCGCCGCGCGGCTGGCGGGCAGTGACACGATCACGATGGCGCATTTGCAGGAAGCGGCGGCGCTGGTGGAAGTGGATGCCGAGTTGCCGGCCAGCGTTGAATTCGGACCGGACGAAGCCGCGGCCGTGGCCGCTGGGTAGCTCATGGCGCAAGCGAAGAAAACACGGCGACGGACGTGGATCGACAAGCTCATGCCGGGCGTGCGCGAGCGGGTGCATGCCGCGCTCGATTGCGGCGACTCTGCCGCCGCCGTCTACCGACGCTGGAATTTGGTCCGGTTCACGCTGCCGAGAAACTTCCGCTTGTACGCGGCGGACCGTCGTAGGCGAATCGGCAAGCGCGGAAACCAGCGGCCGTTTCGGGCTGAGGCAGACGGTGAGCAGCGCAGCGATGAAGGGACCGGCGCCGGGCGGAGTTGAGCGCCAGACCTGATTTGAGGCGGAGCATGGAAGTTACGAGCACACGAACGAACTCACTGCGGCGAGCCGCCCTTGTCCGCAGTGTCGTTGTGCGCGGCCTACCGGTCGCGCGAAATCCGGGGGCTGGCTCGGCGCATAAACCGGCCCTGCGGGCATGCTGCAATGGTCTGTCGAGCTGGCCGCGGCGATCGGCTCTGCGCGCCGATCGCCGCAAACCCGGGATTCCGCCGAGACTCGGCACGGAGGCCGTATGAGCTTTGAAGTGATAGCGCGCGGGCACTGGCAGGCCGGCGAGCCGCTCAAATCGGGCGAAGTGGCGATCGCCAGCGACGGCCGGCTGATGTTCCTGGCGGAAGACCTGGAGCTCGTGAAAATCGACGCCTTCGCCATTCTCTTGGCGGACACCGGTACGCTCAGGCTCGCGGTGCGTCCGCCGCACGTCGGCGAAGCGGGCCGGGCGATGCAAGTAACGGCCGTCAAGAAGAAGGGCGGGGCCGACACGAAGCGGCGCGCGATCAACGGCAAACGCGCGATTAAGGCGCTCTGTCTGGAATGCCCGGCCGTGAAAGGCCGGTACAAGCTCGTCACGAAAGACGATCTGCTGATCGTGAACTTGGCGGGCGTCCAGCTCGGACCGGGCGCAGAGACGACAGACGATTGACGCCGGCCGCGACGGCGGCGTGCGAGTGCAGCGATGCGAGTCTCACGGAAGCAAGACAAGAGCGGCGGCACAGTGTTGGGAGCACCGCGCCGCCAAGCCGCCGACGATTCCGTGTCGTCTGCCGCTGGCTCGATTCTCCCGCAAGAAGGGCGGAGATTCAATGGCAAAGCTGTCAGGAAATCAGGAGTCAAGAAGTCGCGCAGAACGGCGGTCAAGGATGTCATTCAGCAGCCGGAACCGGCGGCGGTTGTCACCCCACCGGAACCGCGCGGCGTGTGTCGAGCCCACGGCGCCCGCGGCCCCGGTGCCGGTAGAGGACAAAGAGCAGCAGCCCATTCGGACGCTGACCGAGTTGGTGAAGGACTTGCCGCTGGACCGCGATTCGTGGGCGGCGGTGGGGGTGGATATGCCGGGCGCGGAAGAGACGCGGCTGGCGTTTCAAGTGCAACTGCGGCGGATGGACGCGAAGATGGAGCAGTTGCGGGCCTTCCTCGAAGAGCTGCCCGTCTGCGACGAAGCGTACCTGTGGGACAGCCGCGTCGAGCGGCAAACGGCGCGCGATGCGCTCCAGGAACTCACCGACGCGCTCGACCAGTTGCGCGAGGACATGTTCTGTTGGCTGGTTCACGTGGACCACGGATGCATCGTCGAGTTGGACGAAGCGGGATTGGACGCGATCGGCGCGCTGAGAAAAGCCGTTCCATATTGGCGGGGTCCGTTTGGCAGGACTGCGACCGTTGCTTTGAAATTCCTGGCGACGCAACCGAACCGCGGCGGCATCCTGGCGTGTGCCGAGCAAGCGCGGCTGTTGGCCTGGGAAGCGACGCCCGGACCGTTCAAGCGTCCATTCAGCCGGACGGACTGGCCCTGGATCGGCTTGGATGGGCAACCGATCACCGACCAGTCGCGATGGGAATTGGGCGATCTACCGAAGCCCAAGATTCCGAAGGCCGTCCGCAAGTTCCTGGCGCCGCCGCCGCCGCCGGTGAGGGCCGCGCAAATCTCGCTGCGCAACATCGACATTCAGGCGATCGGCGACATGCTCCGCGCCGCCCCGCCGGATGTCGCGAAGCACTTGCGGAAGCAGTTGCCGGCGTCGTTGGGAATACTGGAGCACAAGAACGCGCGATGAACTGGCGCGCAGACCATGGTGCTGACGGCCGCGCAGGGCCGGGGATTGGCTCCATTCCCGGCCCGGCGGCCCAACTGAGGAACATACACGCATGAACCGATTCGATTTACAACGCAAGGGCTTTATGGCGCAGGTCGAAGGCGGACGAATTGAACCTGCTGATCTACGGGGTGATCGCCGAAGAGGGCGACGAAGGCGAGCCGCTGGTCCGTGCGAGCGAAGTTTGCCAGCGGATTCAGCGATTTCGGCGGGGGCACGATCAACGTCTTCATCAACAGCCCGGGCGGCGTCGTGGCCGACGCGGTCGCGATTCACTCCGCGTTGCGGCGAAACCCTGCGCGGAAACTCGTACAAATCGACGGGGTCTGCGCGAGTGCGGCGACGATCATCGCGATGGCGGGCGACCGGATCAGCGCCGCCCCGAGCGCGATGCTCATGGTCCATGCGGCGTCCAACACCGTCCGCGGAAACGCAGGGGACATGCGGCAGGAAGCCGACATACTCGACACGCTCAGCGAGCAAATCGCGCGGCTGTACATGCAGCGGACACACCGCAGCCTGGATGAAGTGCTCGGCTGGATGCGCGACGAAACCTGGCTCACCGCCGCGGAGGCGAAAGCGCTGGGCCTCATTGACGAAGTGACTGCGGAATCGCGGGCGGTGGCGCAGTGGGATTGCACGCGCTACGGTCTCCCGCAGTTTCCGGGGCGGATGGATGGGGCCGGTTCGATCGCCGAGTTACGGCGCGAGGTCGCGGATCTCCGAGCGCAGGTCGGCAGGATGAATGCGGCGGGCGGGCCTGTCACGGCGGCTGTGCTCCAGGGACTCGGCGAGATATTCCAGGAATTCATCGAGGCGTTCAAAGTGGCGGCCATGGAAGCGCTGGAAACCGACCCGGCCTTGCGCGACGGGGCGGCCGACTTCCGTGAGGACATGGCCGCCCTCGCGGAAGACGCCGTGGCGACCGGAGCCGCGGACGAAGATCGCTGACGAGCTGGCCGGCGTATCGGCCAGCGGCGAGAGCGAACTCGCGCGGCTGATGTCGCGTGTGAAGCGGGGTCCGGGACGATGAACGAATTCACGGCTTTAGTTCAACCCTGGCGCGAGCGGCTGGCTCACGAGTTGCGCGGCGACTTTACGCGCGCGGTCGTGGACAGCTTGCTCGGCGCGGTCCTCAATGCCGGCGGAGGTTCACTCCATGACGTGCGCCCGGAAGAGCGCGGCCCTGGCCAATCGGCCGGCGGCTGCTGCCATTCAGAGTGCGCCGCAGAGCTGGACACCGCCGCGGAGGATGGCGCGGCGCCAGACGATGACGCCGAGACGGACGCGGGCGCTGCACGGGGCCGACGTGGTCGCCGTGGCGGGCGCCGCCACCGTAGGCGGCAGGCAGGGGCCGCGGACGCCGCCCTGGATGCTGGCGACGAAGGGAGCGAACCCGTCGCCGGATAGCGCCGGGCGGATGCGCGGTCGGAGGTTCGCGCAGAGCAGTAATGGCTTTTTGCCCGGCCGGGACTGGCCGGGAGATTGGACGGTCAAGGATGACTGCAAGTGCAAGAGCCCTGCCGGGACAGGCGGGGCAGTGGTTTGATGACGTGGGGCGGCTCCTGGAAAAGCTCGGCGGTTCGGTTGCCGACCTGAAGCAATCGACCCAGCGCGATCTTGCCGGCCAGGCCAGCGAAATCGCGCGGCTGGGTGAGGATTTCGGTGAGGTCAAGGCGAGTTTCAGGGAGCGCTTCCACGCGCTGGCCGGAGCGCAGATGCGCGGCACGCTCAAGCACGGATTCCGGTCGGACGAGCACGCGCGGGCGTTCGGTGAGGGCGTGATCGCGTTGAAGTATCGCGATCAGTCCGCGATTACTGAGAAGGCGAAAATGGCCCTGTTGCCGACGACCGGCAGTCAGGGCGGGTTCCTGCTGGTGGAGGCGGTCGTCGCGGACATCATGCGGGAACTCGACGAGTACGGCGTGTTTCTGGCCGACTGCCCACCGATGGGCGTGGACAGCCTGACCGGCGGCAGTCCCCGCGGGACCGGCGGCTTCACGTTGCGACACCCCGATTATGGCGCGGCGCCGGTGGTATCGTCGCCCACGATCGGCAACACGCTCTGGCAGCTCCTGCGCTACGTCGCGTGCGGCGAGATCGAACAGTGGATGCTCAAGAGCAACTTGGCGATCGCCCTCGCGGAATATATTCGGCAGGAGATCGTGTATTGCCTGGAGGTGGGCACCGACGCCGAGTGGTTCATGGGCGACGGCACCGACACCTATGGCAAGTATATCGGGCTGTTCAAGCTGACCGGCAGCGCGACTCGGTCAGCGACGACGCGCCCACGGTGGTCACCGGGGACGCGGGTGACGACACGTTCGCGGAGGTGATCGCGAAGAGCAGCACGTATCTTGCCCAGTGCATGGGCATGCTGCCCGACTGGGCGCGGCGGGCCGGGCCGTCCTGGTACATGCACCCGCTGGTCTTCTTCGGCTACTACGGCATTAGGGACGCCGCCGGAATGCCCATCGCCAGCGTGTTCATCGGCGAGGGGCCGCAGATGCGGCTGATGGGCTACCCGGTCCGGCTGGTCATGGGCGCCCCGAGCGTTACCGCGGCCAGCACGGTCATGCTGATCCTGACCTGCCTCAAGCGGGCCTGCCGGACCTACCGCCATAATCAGGCGGTCGAACTGGCCTGGAGCGACAATCTCGGCGAGGAAAAGTGGCTCGCCGGCGTCAGCGGAGTCAAATGCGACGTGCCCATGGACATACGCGTGCGCGTGCCCTCCGGGATCGTGCAACTCGCGACGCACAGCTAGGCAGCGGCCGACGTGAACTGATTCCCGGGCACACGGGCTCGGGGAGAACAGGCGTAAGAGAGAAAGGAAAAGACCATGATTAACCGGCTGGTGGAAATCATCCAGGCCATTTGCAACATCACCGCGGTCGCGCGGACCGCGACGACGCCCATCAAGGGCACGGCGCAGGACGTATACGATTGCGAGGAGGTTGTCGCGCTGGTCGTGAACAGCGCGATGGCCGCCACGACGACGGTTGACGTGAAACTCCAGGAGAGCGACACAACGACGGACGGCGATTTCACGGACATCACGGGCGCGGCGATCGTGCAACTCCTGCCGGCCAGCGCCAACGTGGTTGCGCCGATCAGCGTGCGGCCGACGAAGAAGTACCTGCGGTCGCTCCTCGTCGCCCGGCGGGGCCGGCATCGCCAGTGGTGAATGCACCGGCGTGACGTTCCTGCTCAAGAAGCTCGGCAATGTGCCGACAGTGAACAGCCCGGTGGCAGTGATCGTGTAGTGAATCGGCCGCGGCCGGGGTCGCCGGCGTTGAGTCGGCGACCCCGGGGCGGTCCGAGTGAGGAATCAGGACAATGGCGGAAGGCATCAAACTCCCGGTGAGCGTGGTCGGCGCGGAGGCCGCGAAGGCGGAGATTCGCGGCGTCAAGCAAGAGGTGGCGGCGGCGGGCGGGGACGCGGCGGCGCAAAACCGCCACCGCTGTGGCTACAGGCAAGACCGGGGCCGCATTCGGGGAGGCGACAGAGAAGAAAAAACTCTTCACGCGCGAATCCAGGACCATGGCGGCGGTGCTGTTGTCGGAGATCAATCCGGCGCTCGGC
>CAVUAF010000011.1:0-32768 GCA_963739375.1 Terriglobia bacterium | reverse complement strand
GCAAGCGATGCATCGGAATCGTCTCCGGGCACGGTCGCCCGCGACGCCCAGGCGCCCATTCGCAGCTTCCACCTGGTCGATTCCTTCAACATCGGTGGCACGGAGTCCCAGATGGTACAGCTCGTCACCCGCCTGCGCCGCGCGGGGTGGCCGGTGGCGGTCGGGTGCCTGCAGGCACGCGGGCCCCTGCTTGAGGTAGTGATGGCCGGCGGGATTTCGGTTACTGAATTTCCCATGGGCGGGTCGTTTTTCCGCGTTTCCGCCCTCCGTCAGATGGTGCGGCTGGCGCGCCTCCTCCGCGCCGGCCGCTATGACGTGCTGCACGCCCACGATCTGTACGCGAACCTGCTGGGGATCGTGGCGGCGCGCCTGGCGGGGGTTCCGGTGGTGATCGCGAGCCGCCGTGATCTGGGCAGCCCCTGGTGGGAGTCGTGGGCTCGTAAAGTCGTCCTGCGGTCCATCCAGAAGCTGGCGACCGTGGTGCTGGCGAATTCGCGAGCCGTGGCGGAGTACCTGGTGGAGGTCTGGGACGTTCCCGCCACGCGTGTCACCGTAATTCACAATGCTGTCGACCTGGGAAAATTTGCCGCGGCAGGCGCCTGCGCGCCGCCGTTCCCACCGGCCAGCGAAGGTGATTTCCTGGTCGCGTCTGTCGGCAACATGCACAGCGCGGTAAAAGGCTATGAGTACTTGATTGACGCGGCGCGGCAAGTCTGCGCCGAGGTGCCGAATGCCAAGTTCCTGCTGATCGGCGATGGCGCGCTGCGGGAGCGCTTCGAGCGGCAGGCACGCGAAGCCGGCATCACCGGGAAGGTCATCTTCCTCGGCCGCAGAAGCGATGTGCCGCAGATTCTCTCGCGGTGCGAGTTGCTGGTGTCGGCGTCGCTCTCGGAGGGTATGCCAAACGCGGTGCTCGAGGCCATGGCCGCCGGACTGCCCTGGTGCGACCGCCGTGGGAGGCACCTCCGAGGTGGTAGACCAGGAACAAACCGGGTTGCTGGTGCCGCCAAGAGACGCCGGGGCGTTGGCCGCCGCTGTGCTGCGGCTGGCGAAGGACCCGGACCGGCGACGGGAGATGGGCGCTGCGGCCCGGCGGCGAGCGCAAACCGATTTCAGTTTCGATCGCCTGGTGGCGGAGGTGAAGGCGCTGTATACGGCGCAGCTTGCTGCCCATGCCCGACCGCAGCCGCGGACCGGGTGAGCCATTGTTCGCGGGTATGGGTCAGGATCGTCTCAAACTCCAACGCCACCTGCTGCCAGCTGTAGCGCGACTCGACCAACTGCCGCGCCGCCGCCCCCAGCGATTTTCTCAGCCCGGCATCTCGCAATAACTCCACCGCACGGGCCGCGAAGGACGCGGGGTCGTCGGCCAGACAAATGTCTTTGCCGTTGCTCACCGGGAGGCCTTCGGCGCCGACCGTAGTCGAAAGCACCGCCTTGCCCATGGCCATCGCCTCAAAGATCTTGAGGCGCGTGCCGCTGCCGACGCGAAGCGGGACCACGTAGACCGCTCCTCCGGCAACATACGGCCGGATATCCTCGACCTGCCCGGTGACCGTGATTCCGTCGTGCCGGGCCAATTCTTCGCGCAGCTTCGCGGTCGGATTACGACCTACCACCGCCAGGGTGGCAGCGGGAACCTCGGCCCGCAAGCGGGGCCAGATCTCGCGGGCAAAGTACAGCATGCCGTCTTCATTCGGTTCCCAGTCCATGGCGCCGGTGAACACCAGCGAGTGGGGAGCGGGCTCTCGGTCGCTGGGCTGGAAATAGTCCGTGTCCACACCGGTAGGAATGACGCTGATTTTCGCCGCGGGCAGGAAGCGAAGAAAAAATTCCCGGTCAACCTCGGAGACGGCGAGCACCTGGTCAGCGCGGCGGAGGTATTGTTCTTCGAAGCGGGAGAGCGTGACGTACTCGCGCCAGGAGGCAAACCCCCACAGCGGATTCTTCGCTACCTGCATGTGGCGCTGCCAGATGAGCGCTTCCACGTTGTGGGTGAAGATGACCTTGGGGCAGGGGACCTCCCACGGCAGAATGGCCGCCGGGATGACGAAGTCGCAGAGGATGAGGTCGGGCGGTTCTTCGCGGGCGAGGTCCCGTAAATCGCCCGCCAACCCGGGCCGGCAGTGCTTGGCGATTACATACGGTTGCGCAGAAAAAATGTGGCGCAGAAAATGCAGCTTCTCGCGCAGGGTGCCCGGGGCTGCCATGGTGATCGGGCGGAAGACGGCGCGGTGGAACTGTGACGCAATCTGCGGGTGCTGGTCGTCAGGTTCTGCCGGATAAAAGGTAAACAGCGTCACCTGGTGGCGCTGCGCCAGGTGCCGCAATAAATGATAGCTGCGAATTCGACCGCCGACATTCGGCGGCACGAGGCCGCCCGCTTTCACCCACAGTATCTTCAACTTGCCTGGACCCGTTCCTGCAAACCCGATTTGGGAGGTGCCGCATTATAGCGCGCCTCCTTAAGATGCTACGCGAGTCTCACACCGTGGTTGTTTGCGCCCCTAGGTCACGGACCCATCCCGCCAGTTTCTCCGTCAACTGGCGGAAGTGATATGGCTTCAAGGACTGTTCCACTTCTTCGCGCGAGCGTGGCGGAGATGCCAGGGCTTGCAGAAGCCGGGTAGCGATCTGAGTCGGATCTCCGGATCGGCCCACAGCCCGGAACCGGTCGACTCCAACAAATCGCTCAATGCACCTTTCTGGACCAAAGCCAGGATAGGCTTGCCCGTCTGGAGATACTCATAAGTCTTCGCCGGCACCGCCAGTCTGTGGTTCCCCTGGAATATCAGCAGCACATCGGCGCTATTCAGGGCTCGCTGGGCTTCCTGCCAGCCGACCCGAGACCGAAATTCGATACACTTTTTACGGATCAACTCCGGCGTGCGAAGGCGCGCTGCTGCTTCGATCTCTGTGTCGTTGTTTCCCATAAAGACCGCGCTGAAGCAGCTCGAATCGATCTTGCCAGCATCTACCAAGTCAGCTACTGCCTGGCAGAAAGTATCGACTCGCCGCCCTGCATACAAATCGCCGAGATGCAGGAGGACCCGCTTCCCAACTTGTGAGCTGTCGCTTTTTGGCAGGATGGTGGGATCATCGAACCCGTTCGTTAGGGCGGCAAATTTGTCAGAAGGCAAGCAGGGATAGTTACGGAGAAAGGATTCGCGTAATGCGTCCGTAGTACAAAGGATGAGATCGGCCCTGGATATACAACTGGCCTCGAAACGATAATCGATACTATTGCGCCAGCGCGGAAGATCCTGCCGCCAAGTGTCGGATACCCATGCATCTCTGAAGTCGGCTATCCAAGGAACTCCATACGTCTTCCTTAGCCTGCGCGCGACCAAGTGTGAGGTCCATGGCGGACCGCTCGATAAAATAACGTCGATAGATTCCTTCTTAATAAGTTCAGCGCCGGCGCGAACCGCAGGACGATACCAACCCCAGAACTTGTCAGGTGTTTGCAACAGAGCCATCACATTGCGCCGCAAAGAGCCAGGGCGCGGAGCCACTGCGGTACGGGCCTGTTCAGTGCCAGCGGGAGTGCCGCCTGGGCGAAGACGGCGCTTCCAACCGGCGTACCAGGTCAGCGGAGTACCTAGGACAGGAGTACGTTCAATCTGAAGCCCGGAAGGAGTGGCAAAGCTATTGTCGATTTCGCCGGCATAGTCCTGCTTAACGGTGAGGACGACCGGACGAACTCCGAACTCCGGAAGGTAGCGACAAAACCTCGCCATTCGCTTGCCGCCCACCTCCGAATCGGGAGGGAAAAAATATGTGACCACTAGAACAGACAACTCGGGACTCAACCTTCCTCCTTGCGGGGTCTCCCCGCAGGTCATCTGGTACAGGAAGCCGCGAAAATCTCTTAATTATTTCGTCCGCTTACCGGATCCAATTGCCGGACTGGATACGCGGTACCGGTCACGACGAGGACGCGGTGAGATGCGTTTCCGGACCGTGATCACGTCGGCGATCCGCTCAGCCGCATGTCCGTCCCACAAAGGCGGGATGCGACTGGTCTTGGTCCGGCCAGCCAGGATGCGCTCGACTTCAGCCCGCAGGCGACCAAGATCGCGTCCGACCAGAACGTTAGTGCCGGAACTGACCGTAATGGCCGTTCCGTGTTCTCCCGCACCGTCAGGCACGGGATTCCCAAGAATGTAGTTTCTTCCTGGATGCCGCCGGAATCGGTGATGACCACAGTGGCGCGCTGCTGTAACGCCAGGAAATCAAGGTAGGGGAGCGGGTCCATCAGGCGTACCTGGCCGCTCGCAGAGCAAGTTAACCCTGCGTCCAGAATACGTTGGCGAGTCCGTGGATGGACAGGGAACAAAACCGCCATCTCCTCTCCGATTTCGGCCAGCACGCTGATCAGCCGTGTGAGCCAGGGTCGGTCATCCACATTCGACGGGCGGTGAAGGGTGACGAGAGCATATTTTTCCGGAAACTCTCCGGTTGCCTTATTTGTCGCGTGAGGCAGCATGCGGACCAACGTGTCAATCATGACGTTGCCCACGAGATGAATCTTGTCCGGGGAAATGCCCTCGCGCACCAGGTTCTGGTCGGCATCCGCAGAAGGGGTGAAAAGCAGGTCCGAGATTTGGTCGGTGAGCAAGCGGTTGATTTCTTCGGGCATGCTGCGGTCGAACGAGCGCAAGCCCGCTTCTACATGGCCTACTGGCACTAGTAGCTTAGAGCATACCAACGCCGCCGCCACCGTGGAGTTCACGTCGCCGTACACGAGCACAAGGTCGGGTTTTCGTTCCCCAATAATGGGCTCTAGTCGGATCATCACGTCCGCTGTTTGCTGGGCATGGCTGGAAGAGCCCACCTGCAAGTTCACGTCGGGCTCAGGAATCCCAAGTTCCTGAAAGAAGACATCCGACATATTGAAATCGTAATGTTGTCCGGTGTGGACCACAGTCTGGCGAGTCGTTCCCTTGCTCAGGGCCCGGATGACGGGAGCCGCCTTCATGAAATTGGGGCGGGCGCCAATGATGTGCAACACATGCATAGAGAGAGATAGAATGAAGACAGTATATAATACCGAAACTCGAGCCGGTCTCATAAAGGGCCGGCGTGGTGCGGATCTCGTGTGCTGCAAGAGGTTGGGTGGCACCAGCAGGGCGTGCGAGGACGCTGGGAAGTCAGCGATGCGCAATGGGAGCTGCTGGAGCCGATCCTGAGACCAAGGCGCCGTCCCCTGACTTAACCGGCGCTGGTCCTCTCCACCAACAGCCGGGCGTAGGCGCCTTCGGAATAGCGAACGACTTCGGCGCGGACCCCGAACTCCCGCTCCCAACGAGCGATTATCTCCTGCTCTTCTTTGCGCTCACAGTCGTCGACCAGGATGAGAGCGCCGTCGAGCCTCCGCTGGCACAATGGCAGAAGACCATAACGTCCCCTGGTGTCGTGCCCGGGGGGCCATCGCAAATCACGACACTAAATCTCTCCGGAATCGATGCCGGCAGCTCGTACCAGGAGAACTCGCCATAATCGCGGAGGGGCGCCAGAACGACGTTCGCCGAAAGACGATACTTTTGAAGCACCGCTTCTACTCGCTTTCGCCATTCCTCGATATGCTCCAAAGTCCACACGGGAACCCCGCGTTTCGCGGCGAAAAGCGCAAGCAGGAGAGTTGTCGCACCGCTTCCACATTCCAGAATCGCACCCGAAGCGTTGCCACCGGCTTCCGCCACCGCCCTCATGTACGCAATGTCGGCACTGAAACCCTCGTTTCCCCATCCTTTGCGAAAGGTTTGCAGCAGCTTGTCGGAGGGCGCCAGTCCCGCCGGCAGAGCCCGCATCTGGCGAATGCTCGAGGCGAGCAAGTGTTCGCGCCAGCCTTCGACCACAAAGCGTTTCAGTCCGCGCAACGGGTGGCCGAGGGGCGATTTCGATAGGTAAGCTCGCATCTGGTCCACGGCGCCTTTCCGGTTTCGGTTCACAAATTCCTGTATTCGAGGCCTCGAGACAATTGCCTCCGCCGGATCCACGAGACTCTAGATCCGGGCTATTGGCGCTTCAGGGGACACGGGACGTAGGCGGCGGTAGATAGCGTGCAGCCTCTGGCGATGAAAGAGTGCCAGAGTGCCGAAGTACACGGCCGTGCCCCAAGCAGTCTCAATGCCGAAGCGCACCGCCAACGGCCACTCCGGCCGTAATAGTCGCCCAACCGCAAGCACTGCCAAGGTCATCAACACCACTCCATTGAATGCCGGGCGAAGTACACGGAGATAATCCTTGAGCGAAAGACGGATACTACGAAACACTTTCCAATAGAGAGGGATCGTGAATACCGGATACACAATGAACCATGCGGCAGCGATGCCTACTGCTCCCCAGCGGCTGCCGATGTAAAAGGCTGGGGGAAACACGAAGACATTCAGCACCGATGTCCACATACTGAAGCGGGTTTCGCCAATTGCGATCAACACTTGGCTAAGCAGCGGCGTGATCGAGCGGACTGAAACGTAGAGAGCCAACAGGCGCAAGGGCGCCACCGCGCTCGACCACTTCGGTCCCAAGGCCAGCAGAACAAAATCATTGACCACCAGCGCCATTCCGATAGCCGCCGGAAAGGTCAACATGGCGACGGATTCGGTCAGATTCAGGAGGTACTTGCGAATCGCACCAAGATCGTTCTGGACCGTGGAAAAAAATGCAGGCGTGACCCCCGCCAGCAGGTTGGTAATCTTCTCCACCGGCAGGTTGGCCAGATTCCAAGCGACGGTGTAAGAGCCTAGTGCGGTCTCGCCCAGCATTTTTCCAGCGATCGCGAAGTCCGAGTTTGAGTAGGTATACCAGGAAATGCGTGAGACGAGCACGTGCCAGCTGAAGCGAATGGCATGTTCCAAGTCGCTGAACTTCGGCCACGCGAACGGGCGGCGTTCTTGGAGCAGGAGCAGCACCGTCCCCGTGGCGCAACCGACCAGCGATCCGATGACGAGGGTCCAGTAATGCAGCCCGGCAATCGCCAGTACGACGGTCACAATAGCGGTGAGGAAAGCGCGCGCACCCTCAATCACCGAGAGCAGCTTGAATTTCAACTCCCGTTGCAGTAGCGCTGAGGGGACGGATTGAAACGAAGCCACGACAAAACCCAGGCTCATCACGATGATCACTGCAGGGAGCTTCGCAAACCCGAAGAAGCGGCCGGCAGGAACCGCGACGGCGCAGGAAACGAGAAAACCGACAATGCCGAGCAGCACCGCCAAGCCATTCAATTGTGCGATCTGGACTGCGGTGAGATCCTGGAGCGTGATTACGGCCGTGGTCACGCCGAACTCGCTGAAAACTGTCAGCAGACCGAAAAACACGGCACCCATGCTGACGACCCCGAAGTCGGCGGGAGTCAGGATTCTAGCTACGATCAAGGTGCAGGCCCAGGCGACCAGTTGGCTGGCCGTCCGAACGGCGCCGCTCCAGGCGATCCCCCGTACCAGCGACCGGTCAAGATCATGGTGCGGGTTCTGCGCTGTAGAGGAGGCCGTAGCGGCGGGTGGCGCCGCAATCGGGTTGAGTTCCGACCCTACCTGATCAGGCAAAAATATTTCCCCGGAATTCCGGATTGAGGAGAGCGCAGCATTCGGAGTGCTCGATGTTTCACTAGCCTAGCACACGAAACTTCTCAAGGTTCCCTTTCTACGCGCTAGTGCGGTGACCGATGCGCTTCCTCCCAGCACTTCCGTAAGCCTCCCATGGCGGCGCCCAGCGTGTGTCCAGCGCCTTCTCGGCAGGCGGTCAAGAGGGTCGGCATGGTTCAGAAACGGGTCCGGTTACGATTCCCCCTTCTGTTGGTGTTAATCAGTCATTCAGCTCTCGCCCGGTGAGGCCCCCAGTACGGCTGGAGGGCCGGGATCAGAACCCGGGACCGTACGGTCGCCGGCGGGACCAAGATGAGCCGAGCCAGGGAACGGCGCCTCTTGGTCGGGCGCGCAGAGAATTTGCTTCGCAGGGAATTTCCCGGCTATTCTAGCGCCAGCGACCATGTGTGGCATTTGCGGGGTCTTCAATTTCGACGGCAGGGAAGCCGTGTCGGGCGCGGCTTTGACACGCATGAACGAGCAGATCGTTCATCGCGGGCCGGACGATAGCGGCCTGTTTCTCGCGGGGAATGTCGGGCTGGCGGCGCGGCGGCTCAGCATCATCGACGTGGCCGGCGGGCACCAGCCGGTGGGCAATGAGGACGACACGGTCACCATCGCCTTCAACGGTGAGATCTACAACTACAAGGAGCTGCAGGCCGATCTTCTCAACCGCGGGCATCGCTTCAAGAGCAACAGCGACACCGAAACCGTCGTTCATCTCTACGAGGAGTATGGGCCGGAATGCGTGACCCGCCTGCGCGGGATGTTCGCGTTTGCCATCTGGGACGCTAACCGCCGGCGGCTGTTGGTGGCGCGCGACCGCCTGGGCATCAAGCCGCTCTACTTTTGCCGCACCCCGGGGCAGCTCCTGTTTGGCTCCGAGATCAAGGCCCTGCTCGCCTACCCCGGCGTGCCACGGGAACTCAATCAAACAGCCCTCTGGGAGTACCTCGCCTGCGGCTTTGTTTCCGGCGAAGAGACGCTGTACGACGGCATCCGGAAACTACTGCCCGGGCATTACCTGGAGGCGGCCGAGGACGGCGTGCGCATTACGCCGTACTGGGACATTCCGCAGCCGGATGCCGCTGCGCAACGCTCGGATAGCCAATGGGTCAGCGCCTACCGCGAGCAACTGGAATACTGCGTGCGCTCGCACCTGATGAGCGATGTGCCCCTCGGGGTGTTTCTGAGTGGCGGCATTGATTCCAGCGCCATCGCCGCCCTGATGACGCGGATGTGTTCCGACCCGATTGAGACGTTTTCTGTCGGCTACAAGGAAGTGCAGCACAGCGAACTGCCGTATGCCCGGGAGATGGCGAAGCGGCTGGGCTCCATCCATCACGAGGTGCAGATCGGCCCCGCGGACTTCTTTGGCGCGCTGCCGGCGCTCATCTGGCACGAAGACGAGCCCATCACCTGGCCTTCCAGCGTGTCGCTGTATTTCGTCGCCAAGCTGGCGCAGGAGCGGGTGAAGGTGGTGCTCACCGGCGAAGGAAGCGATGAGACCATGGCCGGCTACGCCCGCTATGCCTGGACGGCTTTCAACCTGCGCCAGCACGCGCGCTACGCCGGGGTGGTGCCGGCCAAGCTGCGGGCGCTGGTGCGGCGGGCTTGCCAGTCCCCGCTCCTGGGGGCGGCGCTGCAGCGCAAGTTGCAGCACACCTTCATCGGGCGCGATTGCGCCTCGTTCACCTCCGCGTACCTGGAGAACTACCTCTGCGCGTTCACCGAATCGCAAATGGGCCGCGTGCTGACGCGCGATCACCGACCGGAACCCGGAGCCGCGTACCGGACGTTGCTGGAACATTACGACCGCTCCACCGGGGACCCCATCCAGCGCATGCTCTACGTCGACCTGAAGACCTACCTGGTTGAGCTGCTGATGAAGCAGGACCAGATGAGCATGGCGGCGTCGATCGAGAGTCGCGTGCCGTTTCTCGACCACGTGCTGGTGGAGCTGGCGGTGCAGATCCCGTCGCACCTGAAGGTGCGAGGCTTCGGCGGGAAGCAGCTGCTGAAAGTGGCGTTGCAGGACGTGCTTCCGGCGGAGGTGCTGCATCGGAAGAAGATGGGCTTTCCGACGCCGTGGAGCACCTGGATCGGCGGGCCGATGCTGAACCAGATTCAGCAGCTGTTGCTGGAGCCGCGCACGCTCGCGCGCGGCATCCTGCATCCCGACAACATGCGGCGTATTTTCGCCGCGCACCGCGCCGGCAAAGAGGACCACGCGGATCGCATCTGGCGGCTGCTGAACCTGGAACTCTGGCAGCGCGTCTGCATCGAGGGCGACGAGGACGCCCGCCGGCAGACGCCCGTTTCCGCCGAGCCGGCGGCGGTCATGGCTTAATCCAGCGTCACCAGCAGACGCCCTGATAGGCGGCTTTGACTTGTGGCCGGCGGCTCCGGTCGAGGTTCACCAGGTCAATCAGGACCTGGTCGGAACGCAGCAGCGCCGCCAGTCGCTCACGCGCCACCACGTTGGTACCGAGCAGCACGACCTCCGCTGCCCCGACAACAGCTTCCAGGTCGGGTCGGAGCAACTCGCCAACGTGCGGAATCAGCTGCTCGATGTACTGCCGGTTGGAACCCACCAGACGACCGAGGGCAACCTTGTCGTCGAAAATCTGAATGGAGAAGCCTTCGCCCAGCAACCGCTTTACGACCTGCACCTGCGGGCTTTCCCGCAAATCATCGGTGCCCGCCTTGAAACTCAACCCGATCAGTGCCAGCTTGCGCTTCCCGGTGGCAAGAACCTGTTCCACCACCCGGTCAATGTGGCGCTCGTTGGAAGGCAGGATGGCTTCCAGCAGCGGCAGCTTGAGATCAAACTGCCGGCCGGCGTAGGCCAGGGCGCGGACGTCCTTGGGGAGGCACGAACCACCGAAGGCGAATCCCGGCTTCAAGTAGGCGGGCGAGATATTCAGGCGGGTGTCGGCGCAGAAGATCTCGCTGACCGCGGCGGCATCGGCCCCGAACTGCTTGCAGAGCGTGCCGATCTCGTTGATGAACGTCACCTTCAGGGCGTGGAAGGCGTTGGCCACGTACTTGACGGCTTCCGCGACCGGGATCTCCACCTGGTAGAACGCCGAGGTGGCGAAACCGTAGATTTCCTTCAGCGGCCGCGCGTGCTCGGGGTTGGCGGCGCCCACTACCGTGTGCGGCGGCTGCCGAAAATCGGCTACTGCCGTGCCTTCGCGCATGAATTCAGGATTGAAGCAGACGGCAAAATCGACGCCGGCTCGCTTCCCGCTGCTGATTTCGAGCGCCGGCACCACGACTTTGTCGGTCGTGCCCGGCAGTACGGTGCTGCGCAGTACCACGGTGTGGAAGGCCGTCTTGTGGGCGAGCGCTTTGCCGATCTCGGCGGCCACGTGTTCGACGGCGGTGAGGTCGAGCTTGCCATTAGGCAGGCTGGGCGTGCCGACGCAGATGAAGGTGACGTCAGACTCGCGAATAGCCAGCGCGGAGTCGCGCGTCGCCGTCAGGAGCCCTGCCTGGTGGGCCGCGGCGGAGAGTTCCTCGACTTCGGGCTCCACCACCGGGCTGCGGCCGCTCGCCACCAGCTCGACTTTGCCGGGGTTCACATCGACGCCCACGACGCGATGCCCCAACCCGGCGAGACACGCGGCACTCACCGACCCGACGTAGCCGAGTCCAAAAACGCTGATGCGATGTGACATAAAGTTACGCCCGCGGCGGTATCTTGGGCGTGTGGTTAGTCTATGTCGGAGAGCGCTCATTTGCCAGACGAAACCAGCAATTTCCTGTCTTTCCAGCCTGAATACCTGAGCAAATGGCTGTTTTCAGTAACTCGGGATGCAATAGAATATTGGCATCCGCGCCAGCGACCGAGATGCCGACGCCCACCAGGATATTGGAAATCGGGAACTATCCTCCTCCCATGTGCGGCTGGGCGGTGCAGACGAAGTTGCTGACGGAGGAGCTGCGGCGGCGCGGCCACACCTGCGACGTCCTCAACATCAATGAAAGCCGCAAGCTGAAGAGCCCCGATTTCGTGGATGTGCAGAACGGCTTCGATTATCTGCGCAAGGTGCTGCGCTTCGCGCTGCGCGGCTACCGCTTCCACGTACACGTTAATGCCGAATCGCCCAAGGGCTACCTGCTGGCCTTGACCGCAGCCGGGGTGGCACGGCTCGGGTTCCGTCCCGCGGTCATTTCCTTCCATGGCGGTCTGCCGCAGAAGTTTTTCCCGCGGCGATCCGGGCCGCTGCGCTGGATGTTCCAACTGCTGTTCCTGGTGGCCGGCAAGCTGACCTGCGACAGCGAGCCGATCAAGACTGCCATTTGCGACTACGGCGTAGCGGACGTGAAGGTCGCCGCCATCCCGTGTTTTTCCACCGAACTGCTGTCGTTTCAGCCGGTTACGCTGGAAGCGCGCGCGGAAGCCTTTCTCCAGGAGCACGATCGCATGTTCTTTTGTTACGTCTCCTATCGGCCCGAGTACCGCCTGGCGGTGCTCCGCGAGGCCATGCAGCGTTTTGCCGCCTTCCATCCCCGCGCCGGCTTCATTTGGCTGGGTTTTCCCGCGAAGGAGATGGCCGCCGTCGCCGCGCAGGTGGCGACGTGGCCGGAGGGCGAAGCGGACCGTCTGCTGCTTCTGGGCAATCTGGAGCACGACGCTTTCCTGACGCTGATGACGCGCTGCTTCGCTTGCATTCGCACGCCGGCGTGCGACGGGGTCAGCAGTTCGGTGCTGGAGGCGCTGGCGAACGGCGTGCCCGTGGTCGCGTCAGAAAATGGCCGCCGGCCAGCGGGCGTGATCACCTACGCGGAACTCGACCCCGGCGATCTTTGCACCAAGCTCCTGCACCTGGTGGATCATTACCAGGAGGCGCGTCTGCATACCGTGCTTCCGGCTGCGGAGAACAACACGCAACGTGCCGCCGATTGGGTGCTGGGCGTGGCTGCCGGATCGGTCGAGGACCTTGCGCATGAGACGTAATCTGCTCCCCGCGCGGCGCGTCTCTCCCCACGAGGTATGGGTCCGCGGCACCCAGGCGTTCTGGAAGCGGTTCGATGGGCTGCGCGCGCGCTTCGGCATCCACGGCCCCTCCCGGGTAGAAACGGCCGCGGCATGGCGCGGCGCTTTTTTCTTCACCGGCGAGGAACGCCACGCGATCGTCCAGCAGTTGCAGTTGGAAATGTTTGCCGATCAGCGCGGCGAACTGATCCGCCGCGCCGACCGCATCCTGGCGCACCGTTTTGACCTGCTCGCCTATCCGGACCTCTTTTTTGGGGAACCAATCGACTGGCACCTGGACCCGGTCCACGACAAGCGGACGCCGCTTCTCCCTTGGTACCAGGTCCGTTATCTCGATCCCGAGCAGGTGGGCGATGCGAAGATCGTCTGGGAGCTCAACCGCCACCAGCACCTGGTCACGCTGGCGCGGGCCTACCTCCTGACCCGCGAACGGCGGTATGCCGACGAAGCATTCGCGCAGTGGTATGCGTGGCAACAGGGAAACCCTTATCCCTTCGGCATCAATTGGGCCAGCAGCCTGGAGGTGGCGCTCCGCAGTCTGGCGTGGCTCTGGCTGTGGGCGTTACTGCGCGGCGAGGACGTCGTGCCTCGGGGGTTCGATGCCGACCTGGCGACCGCACTCGCGCTCAACGCGCGCCACATCCATCGCTATCTCTCAACCTATTTTTCGCCCAACACGCACCTGCTGGGCGAAGCGGTGGCGCTGTTCGCCATCGGCACGGTGGCTTCCGGTCTGCGCCACGCCCCGGTGTGGCGGCGCGAGGGCTGGCGAGTGATTGTGGAATGTGCGGAGCGCCACGTTCGCCGCGACGGCTTCTATTTCGAGCAATCCACCTACTATCACGTGTACGCCCTGGACTTCCTGCTGCACGCGCGCACCCTGGCGGCGCGCAATGGCATCGAGGTGCCACCCGCATTCGACAGCATCCTGCAACGGATGCTGGAGGCGCTGGCCACGCTGGCACAAGCGGGCGCACCGCCGCGTTTCGGGGATGACGACGGCGGCCGGGTGTTCGATCCGACGCGGAACCGTGCCGAGCACCTGGCTGATCCGCTGGCAACCGGAGCGGTGCTGTTCGAGAGGGCCGACCTCGCAGGCGGCGTGCGCCACTTGCCGGAAGAGACGTTGTGGCTGCTCGGGCCCGCGGCCGTCGGCCGTTTTCAGCAGCTGGCGAGCGCTCGTCCGCCCTCCCACTCGGCGGCGCTGGCGGAGAGCGGCTTCTACGTGCTGGCCGGCGGCGACTGGCAGATTACCGTCGATGCCGGACCCCAGGGAACCGGGCGCGGCGGGCACGGGCACGCCGATGCGCTTTCGCTGACGGTGAACGTGGACGGGCAGCCGGTGCTCATCGATCCGGGAACCTTTTCGTATCTCCTGGGCGAAGGCCGTAACGATTTTCGCGGTACCCGCGCCCATAACACACTCGTCGTCGGCGGTTGCGACCAGGCCATGCCCGCCGATGCCTTTGGGTGGCAGCGGCGGGCGGACGCGAACCCGGAGTTCTGGGCCCAGGGAGATGGATATGCCTTCCTGCGCGCCAGCCACCAGGGCTACGCCGGCGGCTCCGTGGTCCATTGCCGGTCGGTGTTTCAGATCGCCGGCCGGTGGTGCCTGATTTGCGATGACGTATTGGGTGAGGGCACTACCGAGCTGGAATCGTGGTGGCACCTGGCGCCCGGGATCGAAGCGAGTCAAGCTCGCGACGGGATTACGGAACTCCGGTTTGCGCCCAGCGGCACCCGAGCGCTCACGCTTCTCGCTTCGGGCCCCTCACCCCGGGTCGACCACGGTTGGTGGTCTCCCGCGTATGGGTTGCGCGAGCCGGCGCCCGTCCTGCGCGCGCAATCCACGGCAGCGCTGCCTTCCAGCTCGGCTTGGCTGCTGGCCGCTGGCCCGCAGCAGCTTGCCGGCCAGCGGCTCGTCAGGGCGCAGTCCTGCCCCTCGGGGCTGCACGCCTACAACTTGAGCGTGGGCGGTACGAGCTATTTTTGGTTCGTGGCGGCTGGCGCGTGGCGGTGGGAAGGCTGGGCGAGCGATGCCGCCGCGCTTTACGGCGCCTTCGACAGCGAAGGCCACGCTGTCCACGTGGTGGTGTGCGGCGGGACGTTTGTGGAGATGGCCGGCGATCGCGTCTGGAGCGCGGCCGAGCCGGCTGCCGGCTTCGAGTGGCGTCGAGAGTGCGCGTCGGCGGCTGCGAGCCCCGCAGATGCCTGGCTGCGCGTTTGCGTTCCCGGTCGTGGCTACGTCGCGCCCCAGCCGTAGCGCCCAACCTCCCACCCTCAGTGCGGTACCGCGTCGGCCCCCCGCCGCCTTCCGGTGGTCGCCTCCGACGTAGCTCGCAACAGCGCATCCATGTCGACGCCGGGGTCGCTGCCGTCGCTGGCGGCTTTGCGGTACCGGCTCTTCGCCGCGATGCGGTAGCTGGTGTCAACCACCGCCCTCCAATCTCCGGCAAGGTAGTTGTGTTCCGGGTAGACAACGCTCTCAGGCACGCCGATGAGCACGTTGTTCAGGAAGATCGCGTCGGGGAAGAGTTTCTTCAGGCAGTCAATTCCCAGGCCGACCCCGCTGCACCAGACGCCATATTGATTATGCGGTACGACATTATCGCGGAACACAAACCCCAGCAGCGCGAGGTCGCCGTCCTCGGACAACATGTTTCCCGATTGCGCGGCGGTGTTGTGCTCGATGGTCACATCACGGACACCGTTCAGCACCTGCACGAAGTAGCCGTTGCCGCCGCCCCATCTATCCCCATCGACGTCGTAAAACCAGTTGTTATAGAGTCGAATTCTCTGGGCGCGCAGCTTGCGGGAACCCGGTGGCTCGTCGGGATCGCGGCCGGAAATGTTCACTCCGGCGGCCGCGTGGCGCACGATGTTGTCACGCATCGTGATGTCGGAAACGACTGCGTCCACGCTCCCGCCTTCGCTCCGCGGCGTCAGGACAATCGCCACGCCTGCCTGCGCGTCGGCCCAGGTGAATTCGAGAATGTTGCCCACCAGCAGCACGCGGGCGGCGTTCTTCAGCTCGAACAGGTTCTTGACGCTCCAGTGCCGTCCGACGTAGTCCGCGCTCTTCGACCACCAGGAAAGCGGCTTCGCGAAATGGTTGTGACGGAGCTCGATGTCGGAAGGAGTGTTGTTGGCAAGGCGCGGCCTCGCTCCACCGAACATCACATTCTCGCCGGCCGCTTCGAGATGGTTGTTCACAATGGTGAAGGGCCCGGGACCGTTCCAGCCGACAATCGCCTGCGAGTCGGCCTCCTCCTCATGGATCTCACTAATGTAAGAGTCGACGACCGCGAGGTCGGCGCCGTTCAGCGCCACCGCACGCCGCACCGCGCTCTGTTCGTTGCCGTGCAGATAGCAACGGTCGATCACAATGTGGTGCGGCAACGCCCACCGCGCGTCCACGTCGGACCCGAGATCGACCAGGGAGTAGGTGTGGTTGCTGCTCGCCGTGATCTCCAGCCCCACCAGGCGATAGTGGTGCGCCGACGTCGACGCTTGGATCGCCGGGGTATCGTTGGGGGTGGCGATGCGCGCCATCCGGGGAGCGTCGGCCGGTGTAACGCGCTGGGAGGGGGGGAGTTGAGAATCGCTGCTGCTGGTGCGGATGACCACCCACCCCGCGCAGACTTTATCGGGCAGCAGGAAATTGCCGGTGAAGACTCCGCCGGCGGCGAGACGGATCGTATCGCCGCAGGTCGCTGCGGCGAGCGCGGCCTGCAGTTCCTGCGGCGTCCGCACCTCGATGCCACGGCCGCCCTGCGCCGGAAATGCGGTATCCACCCGTGCCCGCGGGAGTTCCGGCGGATTGCTGATGGGGGCAGAGCCGGCAGCGGCTGGCGGACCGCCGCCGAGGCTGCAGCACAAAACGACAATCGCTACTCCGCCCGCGCTCAGCTTCGCGAGCTGGTTCAGCCAGGAAACATGACATCGCGGCGGGCACCCATCTCGCCAGCCTTCCGGGAAGCGGCGGCTGCCTGGACCGCCTCCCGCTCCGGTCACTTGACGCCTGCGACCGCGGCGTTGAGCACATCCACATTCACGCCCGGATCCGCGCCGTCGAGCCCCATGCCCTTGAATGGGCTGTTGGCGGCCAGGTGGAAATCGCCTCCTGCCATGTTCACGAAGCCCACCGAGGCGTAGTCCGGGGGCAAGAAGTTATTCGGCGGATAGACAGCACCGTCAGCTGCCACGACGATATTGCGGGCGAAGATATAGCCGGGGAACAGGGCGTTCAGACACCCTAGGTCGAAGGCGACGCCAGAGCAGAACACGCCGTAGGCATTGTGGGGCTGGATATTGCTGGTGTAAGTAAGATTCACCGCGCTGAGGTTGCCGTCCTCAACCACGATAGTGTTCATCTGAATCGAGGTGTTGTGGTCGATAGTGATATTGGCCGCACCATTGAACAAGCCAAAGAAGAAGCCCGGCCCTCCGCCCCACTTGGTGCCGTCGATGTCATTCAGCAGATTGTTGTAGAACTTCAGTCGCTGAGCCCGCAGCGTGACCATATCCGTGTCCGAATCGCGGCCAGAAATGTTGATCCCTCCCGCCGCGTGCTGGATCAGATTGTTGGTAAAGGTGATGTCCTGAACGACCGCCTGCGGACCACTCTGCTGTCGTGGCGTGAACAAAACCGCTATTCCAGTCTGTGACTGGTTCCAGTTGTTCTCAAAGACATTGCTGGCCACCAGTACCCGCTGCGCGCTCTTCACCTCGAGCAGGTTCTTCACCGACCATACCGTACCGGCAAAGCTCGGATCACTCTCGAACCACGTCAGGGGCTTGAAGAAGTGGTTCCTCTGGACCTCGGCGTCGGACGGGACGACATTCGCAATGTTCGGCAGGGCGCCACCGAACAGGACATTCTCGCCCGACGCCTCCAGCTCATTGTTGACGATCTTGAAGGGACCCGGTCCGCCGTAGAGGAGTATCGCTTGCGTGTCAGTTCCGACATCGTGGAAGTCGCTGAGCCAGGAGTCGACGGCCGCGAGATAGGCCGCGTTCATCACAATCCCGCGCTTGTAGGTCCCGGTCGGCTGGCCATGGATGTAGCAGCGGTCGATGAAGATGTGGTGCGGCAGTAGCGTCAAGGCGGTGGCGTTGGTGCCGAGGTCCACGATCGAGTAGGTAAAGGTGGCCGTCGACGTCATTTCGATGCCGATAAGGCGGTAATTGGAAGCGGTGTTAGCCGCCTGGATGGCGGGATCGCTGGTGGCCGTCACAATCTTGGGCATCAGCCCCGCCTGCGACGGATTGACGCGCACTCCGGGGCGCAGGCTGGTGTCGCTGGTGGAGGTCCGCACCACGATCCACCCGGTGCACGCCTTGACCGGCAGCACGAAGTTGCCGGTGTAAGTGGCGCCCGCCGGCAGCACGATGGTGTCCCCGCAGTTGGCGGCATTCAGCGCCGTCTGCAGGTTGCTGCTCGCCGTCAACGTGGTGGTGACGCCGGTTTGCGTCGGCAGGCTGGTGTCGATAAACACAGCCGGCAGCTGTGGATCCTGGGCACTCTGCGTCCGCACCGCGATGGTCATCGTCGAGGACGCCGTCTTTACCGGGCTGGACGAATCCGACACTTGGACCGTGAAGTCGGTCTGCCCCGCCACGGAAGCCGCGCCGGAGATCAGGCCAGTCGACGACGCCAGCGCCATGCCGCTGGGCAGGTTGCTGCCGGTCACCAGGGCCCAGCGATAGGGCGCCGTGCCTCCCGAGGCGCTCAGTTGCGCCGCATACGACGCACCCAGCATCGCAATCGGCAACCCGGTGGTGGTGATCGTCAACGGCCCCGGGGGCGGTCCGGTTGAGGTGTTGACGGTAATGCTCAGGGTCGCGGAGTTGTTTTGCACCGGACTCGAGCTATCCGTCACCCGGGGGGTAAAGGAGAAGGTCCCTGCTGCGCTGGGCGTACCGGTGATGGCGCCCGTGGAGGGTACCAGCGAAAGCCCGGTCGGCAGCGTACCGGTAATGCTCCACGTATACGGCGACACGCCGCCCGAGGCCGACAGACCGGCAGCGTAGGCGGTCCCCACCGTCCCCGCAGGCAGCGAGGTGGTGGTAATCGTGACCAGCGAGGCGGGCGAAGCGATGGTCAGCACCAGCGGTTGTGAGGTGGTTTGCAGGGCCGCGTCCGTCACCTGGACCGTGATGTTGAACGTGCCACTCGTGGCCGTCGTGCCGGAGATTACGCCCGCAGTACTCAAGGTGATACCGGCAGGCAGCGCGCCGGATGTCAAGGCCCACGTGTAGGGCGGCGTGCCGCCGGTGGCCACCAGCGTCGCCGAATAGGACGTATTCGAGGTCCCCTGCGCCAGGGTGGTGGTGGTAATGACCAAGGGCGGCGCCGTCTGGTGTGGCGGCGGCGCGACGACGTTGAGGCTCAACGTCTGGCTGACCGTTTGCGGCGTGGGTCTGAGCCCATCCGTCACCGTGACGGAGAAGGTAGAGGTCGCCGCCGTCGTCGGCGTGCCGCCGATTGCCCCGGTGACGGAGTTCAGCGTCAAGCCAGCTGGCAAAGAGCCGGCGGTAACGGCCCAGGTCAGCGGCGTCGCCCCGCCGCTGACGGTCACCGAGGCGTTGTAGGCAGTGCCCGTGGTGGCGTCGGCCAAAGTCGTGGTGGTAATCGCCAAGCGCGACGCAACAATGATCGAGAGCGTTTGCGTCGCGGTGCGCGCGCCGCTGTCGGTCACCCTCATGGTGAAGCTGAACGAACCCGTGCTCGTGGGAGTGCCGGAAATTCCACCCGTCGAGGCGTTGAGCGTCAGCCCAGGCGGCAGCGTGTTGAACGAAATGGACCAGCTGTACGGTGAGGTGCCGCCCACGGCCGACAGGCCGGCGCTGTACGCAGAACCGTTCAGCGCATCGGGCAGCGCGTTCGTGGTCACGCTCAGCGGCGCGACCACGGTCAGCGACAACGTGGCGTTCGCCGTGCGCGGCGTGGGGGCCAAAGCATCCGTAACCCGGATCGTGAAGCTAAACTGGCCCGACTGGGTTGGGGTTCCCGAGAGCACGCCGCCGCTGGAGAGGGAGAGCCCGGTGGGAAGCGCACCCGACACGAGGCTCCAGGTGTAAGGCGCTAATCCGCCGGAAGCTGCCAGCGTCGCGCTGTACGCGGTACTGAGGTTCGCGGCCGTGAGGCTGGACGTGGCGATGTTCAGCGGAGCAGCAATCGCGATCGACAGCGCCTTGGTCGTGTTCTGAGCCGGGACGGAACTGTCGCTCACTCTCACGGTGACACTGAAGGTGCCGGTCTGGGTCGGAGTGCCGGTAATCTGTCCCGTGGTCGTGCCCAGGGCGAGACCAGGCGGCAGCGCGCCGGCGCTGATCGACCACGAGAACGGCAGCAGGCCGCCGGAAGTTGAGAGCGACACACTGTACGCCGCAGACGTCGTACCGTCAGGCAGGGAAGCCGTGTTGATGACCAGCGGCGGGGCCGCGATGTTGAGCGACAAGGCCCGCGTCGCCACCTGCGGCGTGGGCGAGGAATCGGTCAGTTGGACGGTGAAGCTGCTTTGCCCCACCCCCGTGGGCGTGCCCGACAGCGCGCCCGCGGAGCTGAGCGTGATACCTACCGGCAGCGTGCCGGCAGCGAGGCTCCACGCGTACGGAGCGGTACCACCACTGGCGGCCAAGGTGGCGGAATAGGCCGTATTCACCTGGCCATTCGACAGCGACGCGGTAGCGATGCTGACCGGGGTCACCACGCTGATGCTGAGGCTCTTGGTGGCGGTCTGCGGCGTGCTGAACGAGTCGCTGGCCGTGACCGAGAAAGTGAACGTTCCGGCCGCCGTCGGCGTGCCGGAAATCGTACCGCTCGCGCTGAGCGTGAGACCCGCCGGCAGCGCGCCGCCGCTCAGCGACCAGGTGTACGGCGTAGCTCCGCCGCTGGCGCTCAGCGCCGCCGCGTAGGCGCTGCCCGCCACGCCTTGCGCCAGCGAACTGGTGGTAATCGTCAACGGCGTGGGCAGGATGGTGATGCTCAGCGCCTGCGCCGCCGTCTGCGCGGGCGAGGTGTGATCCGTCACCTGCGCGGTGAGAGAGAAGACGCCGGAAGCGCTCGGCGTTCCGGAAATCGCTCCCGTAGCTGCCGCCAGCGTGAGTCCCGGCGGCAGCGAGCCCGCCGTGATGCTCCAAGAGTATGGAGTGATCCCGCCCGCCGCGGCCAGCGTTGCCGCGTACGCCGTCAGCACTCGGCCGCCGGTGAGGCTGGTCGTCGTAACCGACAACAGGGGCGTCACGGTGATGGCCAAGGCAGCGGTGGCGGTCTGGGGCGTCGGCGACGTGTCCATCACCTGCGCCGTGAAGTTGAAGGTCCCGGCGGTGGTAGGGGCGCCCGATAGCGCCCCGGAGGCGCTGAGCGTAATGCCCGCGGGCAATGCGCCGCTGGCGACCGACCAGGTATAAGGCGCATTTCCGCCGGTAGCGTTCAGGGTGGCGGTGTAGGTCCGGCTGGCTACGGCCTGCGGCAGCGTCGTCGCCGGGATGGTCAGGCGCGTGCTGATCTGCAGGGAGTAGGTTTGCGTCGCCGTCTGTGCCCGCGGACTGGTGTTGTCGGTCGCCGTCACCGTGAACGAGGACGTGCCCGCGGTGGTCGGGGTGCCGGAGATGGCGCCCGTAGCGCTGTTGAGCGACAAGCCGGCGGGCAACGCCCCGGCGGTCACCGCCCAGGTAATCGGCGTCACCCCGCCGCTCGCCGTGAGCGTCGCGGCATACGCCGCGGTGGTCAGGCCGGCAGGGACCGTTGCGGTTGTGATCGCCAGGGGCGGCGTTACCGATAGGCTAAAGGCCGTGCTCGGACTGTTGGAGCCCGCGGAATCCACGGCCCGGATGGTGAACGAGTTGGCGCCGCTGGCGGTCGGAGTGCCGCTCAGCGCCCCATTCGCGGCCAGCGTCAGGCCCGGCGGTAGCGCGCCGGAGACCAGACTCCAGGTATAGGACCCGGTGCCGCCACTCGCCGACATCGTGAACGAGTAGCTGGCGCCGGAAATCCCGCTCGGTAGAGGCGACGGGGTGTTGATCTGCACCGGGGCGACCACCGTCAGTGTCAGCGCTTGGCTGGCGACTTGCGCCACCGGTGAGCCGGCGTCGGTCGCTCTGACCGTGAAGCTAAACGGGCCAGGAGTAGTCGGCGTCCCGGAGAGAACACCACCCGCACTCAACGTGATGCCGGGCGGCAACGCCCCGGCGGTTACCGCCCAACTGATCGGCGTCACCCCACCGCTCGCCGTGAGCGTCGCGGCATACGCCGCGCCGGTCACGGCGGAAGGGACCGACGCGGTCGTGATCGCCAGGGGCGGCGTTACCGATAGGGTAAAGCCCTTGCTCGGACTGTTGGAGCCCGCGGAATCCACGGCCCGGATGGTGAACGAGTTGGCACCGCTGACGGTCGGAGTGCCGCTCAGCGCCCCATTCGCGGCTAGCGTCAGGCCCGGCGGTAGCGCGCCGGAGACCAGACTCCAGGTATAGGACCCGGTGCCGCCACTCGCCGACATCGTGAACGAGTAGCTGGCGCCGGAGATCCCGTTCGGCAGAGGCGACGGGGTGTTGATCTGCACCGGGGCGACCACCGTCAGCGTCAGCGCCTGGCTGGCGACCTGCGCCACCGGCGAGCCGGCGTCGGTCACTCTGACCGTGAAGTTAAACGGGCCGGGAGTAGTCGGCGTCCCGGAGAGAGCACCACCCGCACTCAGCGTGATGCCGGGCGGCAACGAGCCCGAGGCGACCGCCCACGTGTAGGGCGGCGTCCCCCCGGTCGCGCTCAACGCAAGCGAGTAGGGCGTCTGCGTGACCGCGCCCGTCAGCGTGGTCGTCACCACCGCGAGCGGTGCGATGACCGTGATCGAGAGCGCCGCCGTCGCCACTTGCGCAGTGGGCGTAGTCGAATCCGCGAGGCGCGCGGTGAAGCTGAACGTCCCCGCCGTGGTCGGCGTTCCACTCAAGTTGCCGGCGGTCGAGAGCGTGATGCCGGCCGGCAGCGCCCCGGCAGTGATGGTCCACGTGTAGGGAGTGGTGCCCCCGCTGGCGGCCAGGGCTGCCGCATACGCACTACCGGCCACGACGCTGGGCAGAGACGTGGTACCAATCGCCAGCGGCGTCGGCGGCGCTGCGCCCGGATTGACGGTCAGCACCAGCAACGCCGACGCCGACTGCGCAATCGCCGTCCCCGCATCGGTCACCCGCACCGTGATACTGAACTGGCCGCTGGTGCTGGGGGTGCCGCTCAAGGCGCCCGTCGAGCTCAGCGTAAGGCCGGCCGGCAATGCGCCGGCGATCACCGACCAGGTGTACGGGGCAGTTCCGCCGCTCGCGGCCAGCGTCGCGGAATAGGCGATCCCCGAGGTGGCGTTGCTGAGCGAATTCGTAGTCACCGCCAACGGCGCGATCACGGTGATCGAGAGGGCGACGGTGGCCGATTGCGTGGTGCCCGGCGATGAATCAACCACCCGGGCCGTGAAGTTACTGGTTCCTGCCGTGGTCGCGGTTCCGGTTAGGGCTCCGGAACTGGCCAGGGTCAGGCCGGGCGGCAGCGACCCGCCCGTGATCGTCCAGGTGAACGGCGGCGTACCGCCCGCGGCGTTGAGCGAACTCTGAAACGCCGTGCCGGAGATGGTGCTGGGCAAGGAGGCCGTCGTGATCGACAGCGGGGCCGGCAGCACGGTAATGGTCAACGTCTGGGTGGCGCTCTGGCGCGAGGCCCCCGCATCGTCGGCTTCCACGGTAAAGCTGAACTGGCCGACCTGGGTAGGCGTGCCGGAAATCGCGCCGGTGGCAGCGGCCAGCGACAGGCCCGCCGGCAGCGTCCCGGAGAGCAGGCTCCAGGTGTAAGGGGCAGTTCCGCCGCTCGCGGCCAGCGTCGCGGAATAGGCGATCCCCGAGGTGGCGTTGCTGAGCGAATTCGTAGTCACCGTCAACGGCGCGATCACGGTGATCGAGAGGGCGACGGTGGCCGATTGCGTGGTGCCCGGCGATGAATCAACCACCCGGGCCGTGAAGTTACTGGTTCCTGCCGTGGTCGCGGTTCCCGTTAGGGCTCCGGAACTGGCCAGGGTCAGGCCGGGCGGCAGCGACCCGCCCGTGATCGTCCAGGTGAACGGCGGCGTACCGCCCGCGGCGTTGAGCGAACTCTGAAACGCCGTGCCGGAGATGGTGCTGGGCAAGGAGGCCGTCGTGATCGACAGCGGGGCCGGCAGCACGGTAATGGTCAACGTCTGGGTGGCGCTCTGGCGCGAGGCCCCCGCATCGTCGGCTTCCACGGTAAAGCTGAACTGGCCGACCTGGGTAGGCGTGCCGGAAATCGCGCCGGTGGCAGCGGCCAGCGACAGGCCCGCCGGCAGCGTCCCGGAGAGCAGGCTCCAGGTGTACGGGGCAGTTCCGCCGGCGGCCGTCAGCGCCGCCGAGTAGCTCGTGCCGATGCGCGCATTGGCCAGCGTACTCGTGGTGATCGCGACGGCCTGGCTGACGGCCAGCGTGAATACCGCCGTGGCCGTTTGCGGTGTCGGCGCCGCGGCGTCCGTCACCTGGGCGGTGAACGTGAAGGATCCCGTGGCCGTGGGCACGCCCGCCAGTGCGCCACTCGACGCCAGCGCGAGACCCGCCGGCAAGGAGCCGGCGCTAATGCTCCACGTGTAGGGCGAGACTCCCCCGCTGGCGTTCAGCGAAGTGGAGTAGCCGGCGCCGGTGACTGCGCCCGGCAGCCCACTGGTGGTGATCGTAATCGAGGCGGGATTGATCGCCAGGCTCAGCGAGCGGGTGGCGACCCGGGACGGGGAGGCCGCATCGGTGGCCTGCACGATGATGTTGAATGCCCCGGCGCTCGTGGGCGTGCCCGCGATGACGCCGGTAGTCTGGGTTAGCGTCAGCCCGTTCGGCAGGCTGCCGGTTGCCAGGCTCCAGGTCAGGGGGGCGGTGCCGCCGCTGGCCGCCAACGTCACCGAATAGGTGCTGTTGACCTGCCCTGCCGGCAGCGTCGTGGTCGTTACCGCCAGCGGCGCCGCCACCAACAGGCTCAGGGAAGCGGCCGCCGTTTGCGGCGTTGGGCTGGCATCTTGGACCTGGAGCGTGAAGCTGGAATTGCCGGCAACGGTGGGCGTACCGCTGATCACGCCGGTCCCGCTGTCGAGCGCGAGCCCGGTGGGCAGCGCGCCGGAAGTCACCGACCAGGTGAACGGTGCGACCCCGCCCAGTGCCGACACGCCGATCGTGTAGCTGGAACCCGCGGTTGCCGGGGGTAGAGCCGTCGTGGTTACCGTCAACGCCGAGGCCACGTTGAGGCTGAAGCCTTGCCGGGCCACCTGTGTCGGACTGCTGGCATCGCTGGCCGCGACGGTGAAAGAGAACAGACCGCTGCCGACCGGGGTGCCGGAGAGGACGCCGCTGGCGGGCGCCAGCCCGAGGCCCGGCGGCAAGCTGCCGGCAGAGACACTCCACGTGATCGGCGCCGTGCCGCCATTGGAGGCCAGCGTCGCCGCGTACGCGCTACCCAGCAACGCGCCGGGCACGGAGGAAGTCGTGATGGTCAAGGATGCCGCCACCACGATCGTGAAAGTCTGGCGAACCGCGGCGGTACTCCTGGGGTTGGTCTCACGGTTGGCGGCCGCGGTCGAGCTTTGGTCCGCCACCTGCAGGGTGAAGGTGTAAGTGCCGGACACGGTCGGCACGCCGCTGAGCAAGCCCGCAGGTGACAGCGTCAGGCCGGGCGGCAAAACCCCGGAGACGAGGGTCCAGATATAGGATGACGACCCGCCTTGCACGGAAAACGTGAAGTTGTAGCTGCCGCCAGAAACCGCACCGGGCAAGGTGGGCGGCGTGGTGATCTGCAGGGTCGGTGTCTGAATATCGAAGGTGAACGAGCTGCTGGCACTCTGCGACGGAGTGCTCGCGTCGGTCGCCTGCACCAGCACGGTGAACTGGCCCGCGAGCGACGGCGTGCCACTGAAGCTGCCCGTTGCAGGATCCAAAGTAATGCCTGTCGGCAAGGCGCCGGAAGTAACCGCAAAGCGATAGGGTGCGGTTCCGCCGCTGGCGGCCAGCGTGGCCGCATACGGTTGTCCCACCGCTCCCGGGCTCACGCTGGTGGTGGTGATGGCCAGCGGCTGCCCTACCGTCAGGGTGAGCGACTGGCGAGCCGTGAGGCGCGTCGGCGCCGACGAGTCACTGACCTGCGCTGTGAAGGTGAAGGTGCCGGTTGTGTTCGGGGTGCCGGTAATGGCGCCGGTGCTTGAGTTAAACGCGAATCCGGTCGGCAAAGCGCCGGCAGCGATGCTCCAGCTATACGGCCCCACGCCTCCGGTGGCGTTCAGCGTGGTGCTGTAAACCACGCCGTTGAGGGCGCCCGGCAGACTGGTCGTGACCATCTGGAGTGGCGCCGCAGAAATATTGATCGTGATGGCCTGCGAGGTTATCTGCACCGGGGTCGAAGAATCGCTCACCGCGAGTTCAACGCCGAAGACGCCGGCCTGCGTTGGGGTTCCCGAAACCACCCCGGTGTTCGTGTTGAGCGTCACGCCGGGAGGCAAGGGATCGAACGTGCCGTTGCTGGAAATCACGCTGCCGACGGAGGTCACGCGGAACGAGTACGGGGCGGTGCCGCCCGAGACGTTGAGGGTCGCCGAGAAGGGCACCCCCACGTTGCCGTTCAGCGAGCTGGTGTTCAGAGTCGGCGGGGAGGTGACGGTGAGGCCGAGCGCCACGGATGCCGTCTTCCCGTCCGCATCCGCAACTTGGGCAGTGAACGTAAATTGGCCGACCGCGGTCGGAGTGCCGGAAATGGTTCCCGTCGTCGCCGAGAAGGACAAACCCGGGGCCAGCGCCCCGGAAGTAATCGTCCAGTGGTAAGGCTGGGTGCCGCCATTCGCGACCAGCAGCACGCTATACGGGGTGTTGACCACCGCCTCCGCCAGGCTGCCGGTGGCGATGCTCAGCGGATTCGTATTCCCGGTGCTGCCTCCGGAAGTCAGAATAGTGAGGCTGAGCGTGACCGTTGCGGACTGCGCCGTGCCCGCGGTGGAATCAGCGACTCCGATCGTGAACGTAGATTGGCCTGGGGTGGTTGGCGTGCCGGCGATGGCGCCGGTGCTGGTGTTCAACGTCAGCCCGGCCGGCAGCGCTCCGCTGACGACGCTCCAGCGCAGCGGTGCGGTGCCGCCACTGGCAGCGAGAGCGGCGGAATACTGCGTGCTCTGCGTGCCATTCGGCAGCGTGTTCGTGGTGATGAGCAGGTTACTGCCGCTGGTGCCAACGGAGAGGCTCAGCGACTTGCTGCCGCCCGCGCCGCCACCGCCGCAACCGGCGAGCAGCGCGACCACCACGACGACAGCTCCCACCTGCAACCGGCGCAACAACGCGCCACTCGGCGCGCCTAAACCAGCAGTCATACTCATCGGCATCCGTGGCTGCTTTCTGGCCTTCGGGGGAAGGAAAGCGAGCTTATTTTAAGGCCAAAAGCTACTCGGGGGAGAATTGCTGTCAACGATAGCTCTGGCCCCCTAAGCTGTCAACATACAATAGGTTAAGCGGGACCTGTAGGATTACGAAAGGATGGTTACGGGAGGGCCTTCGGTAACCACCGGCACGCCAGAGCCGATCTCGTAAGCCGCTGCCGTGGTGCGAATCTCTTGTGCTGCAAGAGGTTAGGAGGACAGAGGCGGGAGCTGCCCGCGGAGCATCCGCCGCACCCGCCCTGCCAGGTCTAAGGCGCCACCCCGGCAGTCTGACGGTATACCGTCGCCGCGTCGGCGCCGATGTCTTTACCGTCGGACCCGGCGTTGTGGTAAGCGCTCGCTCCTGCGCACGGCGCTGCTGGCGTGTTCACGCCCGTGCAGAGCCGGTAGTCACCGCCGTTGCCCGAGTTGTAATTCACGAAGCCCACGTTCGTCCACGCCACCGCATTCAACGTCTGCGTGCCCACGTTGGGGAACTTCAGCCCGGTCAAGTCGCCCACCACGGCGTTCGTCAGCCACGAATAGCCGGAGAAAGAGCCGCCCAAGCAGTCCGTCCCGACGCCATCGCCGTCACACAGGATGCCGTAGGTACCGGCGGCCACGAGGTTGTTCTGGTAGACGAAGTTTGGGTAGCTGTACCCGCCGGGAACTGCATAGATCGTAGTCGAGACGCTGCCGCCCTGAAGGATGGTGTTGTGACTCCAGTTAAGCGCCTGTACCCCGTAGGTGGCGAGCAGAGGCCGCGCCCCGTCGCCGTTGTTCCCCCAGGCCGTGTTGTTGATGTCGTCCCAGAGATTGTTGCTGAACAGGACGCGCTGCGAACGCAGCGTGGTATCGGGCGCATCGTCGTGGCCAGCTACGACGGCGCCGCTGGCGGCGTGGCGGGCGATGTTCCAGCGCACGGTAACGTCATTGACCACCGTTTGATTTCCGCTCTGCGTGGCGCGCGGCGTAAAAACGAAAACGTAACCCGTCTGTAGGTCCACCCACGACTGCTCCAGGATGTTCGAATCAATCAGGACGCGCTGTGCGTTCTTCAATTCCAGCAGGTTTTTCACGCCCCAGTGGATGCCCGCGTAGTCTCCGCTCAACGGCCACCAGCTAGTCGGCTTGATGAGGCGATTGTTGGTGATGGTGATGTCGGACGGGATATTGCCGGTGTTGGAACCGAGCCCGCCGCCGAACATGATGTTCTCGGCAGAGCCTTCGATATGGTTGTGGTTGATCAGGAACGGCCCCGGTCCATCCGTGCCCAGGATGCCCTGCGAGTCACCGCCAGTGTAGATTTCATGCGCCACCAGCCAGGAATCTACCACCGCCAGACTTACGCCTTGCAACGTGACCGCGCGCCGCAGGTTCCCGGTGGCGTGGGCCCGGGCCAGGCAGCGGTCAACGATGACGAACTTCGGCTGCGTGGCGGAAGTCGAATCGGAGGCGTCCCCGATGGCGATGGCGTCGAAGGCCACGGTTCCGGCGGTGTTCACGCTGTTGGCGCTCTGCACGTTCAAGCCAATCAACCGCGTATAGCAGGAGCCGCTCTGGAACGTGATCACATCGTTCGTGCCCGTGGCGGTGATGGTGGGCATGGTGCGCGCGTCGCTCGGCTGCACGTTCGTGCCCGTCGTTGGGATCGCGCCGCTGCTCTGGACAATCAGCCACCTCGCGGAACTACAGGCCGCACGCGACGGGAACGTATAGGGTCCAGTGAACGTCTCTCCTGCCGTCAGGGTGAGCACCCAACCAGCGGTGAAATCAGCATAGGCCGCGTTGATGGCGGTCTGGAGGTTACTGTAATCGCAGCCCGAGGCGCAGACGGTCTTCGTGGTGTACCCCGCCGTGGACGGCATGGTCACATCTACCGATGCCAGCGGCAGCGTGGGCGGAGTGGGATCGGGCACCGGGGTGGCGGTCGTGTTGGGAATACTGACGGTGGCTGGTGCGGAGGACCCAGAACCGCACCCGGCGGCCGCTCCGAGGATGCCAATCACGGCGAGCAGCAACAAGCAACGCTGAGGCCGCGACAACAAGTACACGGCGCGCTTCCGCAGGTACATCCCACCCAGAATAGCTCTTCACCTCGACAGACCTATGATACACGCGCACCGATTCAGTCCATGGCGCGGTGAACATGTACGGCGACGTTGTTTCCACCGTCGCCAGCGCTCTCCTCCACGCCAAGCTGCTGTTTCCCGTCGGTAACGTAGAATTCACAAACACTGAACGGGGGGAAGCGGAAATCCTGCCCGCGCCGCCCTGATGGGAGGGACGCGCCGCCGAACGGATGGCCGACATCAGGGCGCGGGTATAGCTAGAAACGCGGTTCCGCCAACGACATCACCACCACCCAGGCGTAGCGGCGCATGAAGGGCAACAGGGCGAACGTCCGCTGGTCGAAGAACTCCAGCGTTCCGCGCACCGCCTGGAAGAAGGGGGTCTTGCGGAACGCCACCGCGGCCAAAGACGAGAGGTGAAAGAAGCGCAGCTCGACGCGCTGGAAAAATTGCCGCGCCAGCTTCAGGTCGGAGGCCTTCAGCGGGTGCTCATCCTCCGTGCGCAGCGCCGGCGTCAGGCGACGATACAGATTGATGGCGGGATTGTGCCCCAGGGGCTCAATGAACACCGCGTAGCCGTCGCCCGCCAACAAGCGTGCCAGTTCGGCGTAAGCGCGCTCCAGGTCCAGGTGGTGCAGGATTCCGGTGCCGCAGATCAGGTCAAAGCTGCCATCCGGGAAGTGGGTGGCTTCCGCATTCATGCAGTGGAAGGTGCCCGGCAGCCCGCGCCTGGCCATGTCCTGCTCCGCCTGCGCCACCGCCACGTCGGAAATGTCGATCCCGGTGACGATGCCGCCGTGGTGCGCCAGGAAGAAAGCCGCCGACCCTGGCCCGCAGCCGTATTCCAGGCAGCGCTTGCCGCTGCACCGCTGGCCCAACAGCTCAAAGTAGTAATCACGGTTCGGCTTCGTGATCTCGTAGTACTTGGCCGCCCGCTCGCGCACGTCTTCGGTGAAGGCGCGGTTGTGGAACTCGCGCTCGCTCTCGTACCGTTGCGCATCGTCGTGCGCCACGGTTTCGCCGGCCGCGCCGCCGCCGCTGGGCTCTATCTGCAATCCGCACTCCCTTCCGACCAGCTTGAGCGTCTCACAGTTTCTTGCTGCCAGCAAGCCGCCGGCCGCGTTATCCCGCCGCCGGCGTCCGCGCCGGCGGCTGCCGGAACCGCTCTTTCAGCGACAGGAAGTACTTTTCGACGACAAAGTACGAAGCACTCGCGGCGGCGACCGACACCGCCGTCGCCACTGCCCACTGCACCGGCGGGCTGAATCCGCCCGTCCATTTATGTGCGAAATCGACCATCACCTGCTGGTACAGGTAGATGCCGTAGGAGATCCGGCCCAGGTACTGCATCCAGCTGAGATTTAGAACGTTCCATCCCGCCGTCGAGGAGAAGGCCACCATCTGGGCGATCAGCACCGCCGCCAGCAGCGGATTGAGAATGAACGCCACCGTATCGCGATAGATGCTGGTGAAATAACTTTCGGCTATGGAGGATGCGATCAGTGCGCTCAACGGGACCAGGGGCGCCAGGGGATGGCAGCAGAGCGCGCGCCAGAACCTGCCCAGCAGCCGGGCGCGCAGCAGGACCGCCATCAGGCAGCCGATCAGCAGATGATCGGCGCGCATATCGAAGGCCTCATAGACGTAGCCCTGGGTGGCGATGCCGGTAAGACGCAGGGTCAGCCGGTACGCCCAGATCCCGACGATCACCACGGCCAAGGTCATGGCCATCCGCTTGCGGTTGCGCCGCAGCAGCAGAAACAGCGTAGGCCACAGCAGGTAAAACTGCTCTTCAATGGCCAGCGACCAGGTGTGGCTCAAGCCCGTGTTGGGATCGCCCTGGATCGCCTGGTAGTAGTTGTTGACGTACAGCAGCGCGGCGATCGTCTGCGGCCACATCAGCGACTTGCCGCGGGCCACCATGGCCACGACATACAGAATCCAGTAGGCGTAGAACGCGGGAAAAATACGCAGCGAGCGCCGCATGTAGAACTTCTTCAGCGAGATCGTGCCGCTGTTGTCCTCTTCCGCCAACAGCAGCCAGGTGATGAGGAACCCGCTGAGCACGAAGAAGATCAGTACCCCGGTCCCGCCCTGCGCTCCCGGCATGCCGGCGTGGTAGAAGACGACGAGAAGAGCAGCAATGGCGCGGATCCCATCCAGCGCCGGCAACTGACGGCGCGCCAGACCGGCAACCAGGGGGGCAGGCAAGTCATTCGGCGCATTCCCGACGTCCACGATGGTGCCGCTCCTCGCTATCCCCACGGGCGGGACGGGTTCGCTGGCCTGGTTTGCGGCAGACCTGCCTCCGGGGTTGGCTTCTCAGCGGGCGTCGTTATCCCACTACTCATAGGAGCCGGGCGTGCACCTGATATTTTCGGCGTCTGCGCATATTCTATCCCAGGGTCTCCGGACCCCCGCCGCCGTTTCCGCGCGGGGGGAACAATCGCAGGTACCGGGGTTACGGGCTCAGGGTTACCGCCGTAACGCCGTGGCGACACGCCGCTGCTCTAATGGCGGGGAAAGACGAGAGCGGCCCCAGCGGCGCCGGCAGCGCCGCCTCAGCGCGCGCGCTTCCGGCAGAGCACATAAAACGAATCGCGCAGAGCGAGCGGAATCACGCGTTCGTAGAAAGCCACGAGCGCGCGACGTTTCCGCAGCCGGCGATTCAGTCCCCGGACCGGCAAATACCGTTCCAGGCGTTCGGCCAGGTACCCGATGCGGAAAAACCATTTCGCGCGCATCCACTGGATCGGCTCGAGACCGGCTTGCCGCAGCGCGGCGGCCAGGGAGCGGCGGTGGAAATAGCCGACATGCGCCAGTCGAAAATGCCACCAGCGGCGACCCAGCAGGCGGGCCGCCAGACTGCGTGCATCGGGGGTGACCAGCATCAGAATCCCGCCCTCCGCCAGCGCAGCGCTGCAATCAGCGAGCAGCGCCACCGGGTTGCTCACGTGCTCGATCACCTCGATGAGAGAGATCACGTCGAAGGTGCGGCCCGCCAGTGCGGGGTGCGGGAAGATGCCCTGATGCAGTGCCACTCCGTGCAAATCCGCGGCCATCTGCACCAGCCAGCGGCTGGGTTCGACGCCGGTGGCGTCGAGACCTCGTCGTCTTGCTTCCACCACCAGCAAGCCGGCGCCGGCGCCAAGGTCCAGCAACGACCGCGCCCCAGGATGCGCCGTCAGCGCTTGGTCGAGCAGCCATTTCATCTGCAGCGCCCGCGAATCCTGCGACTCCCCGTATGCCTGGTCCTCAAGCTGTTCGTACAGCCGCGTCAGTTCCGGAAGCTCGGACGCCTCGGCAAAGATGAATCCACATTGCCGGCACCGCCGCAACGCAAGCGTCACTCCGTAACGGCTGTCGGTGATCTGCAGATCTTCGGGCGAGAGCGGGCGCTGCAGGTTGCGCCGCTTCCAGAGAATCGTGTCGCTGCCGCCACATATCCAGCAGGCTTGGCGAGTCAATTCTGTGGCCGCAGCCGAGGCCGGGACAATAGACATCGGGAAGAGACCCTCCCCTGGAGGCGGTCACCGCGCCCGGTTTGGCTCCCCGGTGGTACGATAACGCAATTCGCTGGACACGCGAAGTTCAGCTTGGAATAATCTTCGCGCTCCATACTCTACCTTCCCTAATCCCTTGTCGATGCTAACTGCCCGCCGGAAAGAAA
>CAVUAF010000010.1:0-29268 GCA_963739375.1 Terriglobia bacterium | reverse complement strand
CCGTGCCCAGCAGCGGGAACGTGCAAACCACCAAGCAGTCGCAAGCGTCCCGCCGCGCCGTGGGAAGAGGAGTTTTCGACAAGGTCTCATGCGGGAGGGCTAGGATGAGTTTAACTGATGCCGCGCCTCGCGACATAGGGAGACCGCGGGCCCGGTTGCGCCGGCATCAGGCGGTAATCGTGCTCCGCGCCTGCACCACGCGTTCGTACACCCGCACGTACTCCCGCGCCGAGGCATGCCACGAGAAGTCCTTGGCCATGCCGTTGCGCATCAGGGTCTGCCAGGCGTCGCGGTTCTGGTAGGCGGCGAGGGCCGCGCGGATCGTGGCCAGCAGCGCCTCGCTGGTGTAGTCGCCGAACTTGAAGCCGGTCCCCTTGCCGCTGCGCGGGTCCCAGGGCTCGATGGTGTCGTCGAGGCCGCCGGTTGCCCGCACCACCGGCACCGTCCCGTACTGCAGGCTGTAGATCTGGTTCAGGCCGCAGGGCTCGTAGCGCGACGGCATCAGGAACATGTCGGCGCCGGCCTCGATCTTGTGCGCCACCGCGTTGTCGTAGGCGATCTTGACCGCGATCTTCTGCGGGAACTGCTGGTTCATGCGCCGGAAGAGCTCTTCGTACTCGCGGTCGCCGGCCCCCAGCGCCACAATCACCAGTTCCTCGCGCGCCAGCCGGTCCGCCACCTGCGAGATCAGGTCAAATCCCTTCTGCGCCGCAAAACGCGAGACGATCCCGATCACCGGCAGCTCCATGCACGACTCCGGCAGGTTGAACTCGCGCAGCAGGTCGCGCTTGCATGCCGCCTTGCCGCTCAGGTCGCTGGCGGAATATTTCTGCGCGATGAACTTGTCGCGCTGCGGGCTCCACTCCGCGTAGTCCACCCCGTTCAGGATCCCGGTCACCGTTGCCGCCCGCGCCCGCAGCACGCCTTCCAGCCCGAAGCCGTATTCCGAGGTCTGGATCTCCTGGCTGTACTTGCGGCTGACGGTGGTGACGTAGTCCGACTCCGTCAGCGCCCCCTTCAGGAAGTTCACCTTGCCGAAGAATTCCATCTTGCGGATGGTGAACAGGTCCCAGGGCAGCAGCAGCAGCGGCAGGGTGTCCGGCGGGAACAGCCCCTGGTAGCCGATGTTGTGGATGGTGTACACCACCCCCACGCCGTGCAGGCTGGGGTCCTCGGCGTACAGGTTGCGCAGCAGCACCGGCACCAGCGCCGACTGCCAGTCGTGGCAGTGGAAGAGGTCGGGCACGCCCAGGATCTTGACCGCCTCCAGCACCGCGCGGCTGTACAGGGCGAAACGCTCGGCATTGTCCGCGTAGTCGCCCTCCTTGGTGCCATACAGCGCATCCCGGTCGAAGAACGGGGGATACTCGATGAAGTAGAATTGCACGCCGTCGTGGCGGCCGCCGTCGAGCACCGCGCAGAAACGGTAACGATCGTCAAACGGGACCGTGACGCTCCGCAGCACGGTCGTCGCCTGGGACAGCTTGGTTTGGCGATAGCGTGGCAGGTAAACGGTCACCTGGTGGCCCAGCCCCGCCAGCGCCTTGGGCAGCGCGCCAACCACGTCGGCCAGTCCCCCGGTTTTCGAGAAGGGCACACACTCGGACGCCGCAAAGGCAATGTGCATGTGCGTCAACCTCCGGCAGTGGAACTGCCGCTGGGCTCGCGATGGGCGAGTGGCGGCCGGTGCGGAAGGGGAAGTCTATATGGCGACGCGAAAGAGGGTCAACGCGAACCCGCAGGGGCGTTCCCCACGCCGCGAGCGCACCGCTCCGCGCCCGCACGCCAAGGCCAGGCTGGGGCAGAACTTCCTGCGCGACCCGCACGCCGCCGCGCGCATCGTCGCCGCCCTCGGCGACATCTCCCAGCGCACCGTGGTCGAGATCGGCCCCGGCAAAGGCATCCTGACCGAGCGGCTGGCCCCCGCCGCGCGCCGCCTGCTCGCCATCGAGCTGGACCGCGTGCTCGCGGCGCAACTGCGCATGCAGTACGCCCGCCAGCCCAATGTCGAAATCATCGAAGCCGATGTCCTCGACGTCAACTTCTCCGCCCTGCTGGCGCGGCATCCCGGGCCGCTGCTGCTGCCGCGTGAGCCCACGCCCGAGCCCGCCGACGTCGTCGGCAACCTGCCCTACTACATTACCAGCGACATCCTGCTGCGCCTCTTCGCCTGCCATCCGTGGTTTGCCACCCTCGTGATCACGGTGCAGCGCGAGGTCGCCGACCGCCTGGTGGCCGCGCCCGGCTCCCGCGACTACGGCCTGCTCTCCGCCACGGCGCAGTTGCACGCCCGCGTCGAGAGGCTGTTTACCCTGCCCCCAGGCGCGTTTTCGCCTCCGCCTCGGGTGTATTCTTCGGTGTTGCGGCTGCGCCTCGCGCCGCGTTGGGACGAACTGCGCGTGCCCCGCGAAGCCTTCCTCGATTTCCTGAAGCTGAGCTTCGGCCAGAAACGCAAGACGCTGCCCAACAACCTGAAGTCGCAGTACGATGAGGCGGCGATCGCGGCGGCGCTGCGCGCCGCCCGGGTGCGTCCCGACGTGCGCGCCGAGGCTCTGGCGCTGGAGCAGGCGGCAGCCATCTTCCGCGAGCTAGGGCCGCTGAGAACTGAGAACTGACGTGGAAATCCGGCACCCTGCGGTCGCCGGGCGCTTCTACCCGGCGGACCCGCAACAACTCCGCAACGAAGTCCAAGGGTACCTCGGCACCCCGGCCGGCGACCTTGCCGCGCTGGGCTGCGTGGTGCCACACGCTGGCTACATTTATTCCGGACACGTGGCCGGGGCGCTCTACGGACGCCTGCAACTACCCCACCGCATCCTGCTCCTAGGGCCCAACCACACCGGCATGGGTCAGCCGCTCGCCATCATGTCCAGCGGCGCCTGGATGACCCCGCTGGGCCAGGTGCCGATTGACGAAGCGCTCGCCGCGGAGCTCAAGCGCGAGTTCTCCCATCTCCAGGAAGACTCGTACGCGCACGTGGTCGAGCACTGCCTGGAGGTGCAGCTCCCCTTTCTCCAGGTGCGCAGCGACCGCTTCACCTTCGTTCCCATCTGCGTTGGCATCGGCACCTTCGAGCTGCTGGCGCAACTGGGGGAAGCGCTGGCCGCCGTGCTGGCGCGGCAGAAACAACCGGCCCTCATCATCGCCTCCAGCGACATGAACCACTACGAGACCGACAGCATCACGCGGGTGAAGGACCGCAAGGCCATTGACCAGATCATGTCCGGCGACGCGCGCGCCCTCTTCGAGACGGTCAAGCGCGAGCACATCAGCATGTGCGGCTACGGCCCCACCGTGGCCATGCTGCACGCCGCCCGGCAACTCGGCGCCAAGCGCGCCGAACTGGTCAAGTACGCCACCTCGGCCGACATCTCCGGCGACCGCGAAACCGTGGTGGGCTACGCCGCCATCGCGGTGAGCTGAGGCCCGCGGGCGGACCCGCGCGGCTCGCCCCGCGTCCCGCCAACAACAAGAACGCCCACGATCGCTCGTGGGCGTTTCTCGTTGCTCTGCCGGAAGCTCTACTTCGGGTTTGCGGTCTTGGCGGGCGCGCCACCACCACCACCTGCCGGGGCACTCGCTCCGCCTCCTCCCGCCGGGGCGCTCACGCTCGGCGCAGGCGCCGACGGCCGCGTGTAGCTGGCGCCGCCACCCCCAGCATTCGCGCCGCCACCACCGCTATACGCGCCGCCTCCCGAATTATGCGGCGCGTAGCTCGGGGCACTCTGCGGCGGCCCGCCCCGCGAGGCTTGTCCGCCGTAGTACCCACCGGAACTCGGGGCCGCGCCGCGGTTGCCAAAGCGGTTCGGCGAATCCCCGGCCCAGGAATGTATCGGCTGCCCGCCGCCACGTCCACCTTCCATGACCGGCGGCCGCGTCATCACGCCTTCGCTGTTCCCTACAAAGACCACGCCCGACCCGCCCGCGCCGCCGCCCCCTCCGGTCACCGAATGGACCGGGGTGCCCCCGGCAGCCACACCGCCGCCGTCGCCGGGAGCCACAGGGTCCCCATGCGGGCCTTTCTTCACCCCAATCGGGTCGCCGTCAACCACGATCGGCGGATGCGGCTTCGATCCCGGGGGCAACGGCCCGCCCACGCCCGCCACGATGGGCGGGTTCGCCGGCGGCGCCGGCGGCTGCCATCCCGGTCCCGGCGGCCCGCTGTAGACCGGTAAACCAGTCGTGTTGAACCAGAGCGTCGTCGGCGACCACAGGTCGTAATGCCAGGCCCAACCGAAGCCCGAAATCCAACTCCAGATACCCGTGTTGTACGGCAGCCAGCCCCACGGGTAGGCGGAAACCCAGCGGTAGCCGTACCCGGGGTAGTACACCCAGGCGCCGTCGCCGAACGGGCTCCAGTTCATCCCCACGTTCCACGGACGCCACATGTTGCCGTAGCCGGGAACATAGGTGTAGCGCCCGTAGTTATTGAGTTCGCCGTAGGCGGAGCCGTAAGCGCCGTTGGCGCCCGCCGCAGCATACTGCGTGCGGTAGCGCTCGCGGTCGTTGTTCCAGGCGTCGTACGGGCCCGGCTGAATCAGGTTGGCCAGCGCGTAGTGCTCGGGATCGTTCAGGTCGAGCGTGATGGTTTCGTTCTTCGTGACCTGCACCGAGTTGCGCACGCCATAGATGTCGAGTTCGCCCTTGAAGATGGCGAGCCGCGCGTTGTATTCGTCCACTTCCGCGCGGAAGCGCACCGAGCGCCGCAGATCGATGGTGGGGTTGCTCCCGAACTGCACGCTCAGGTCGTTGTCGTTGTGCCGCTCGTAATCGAAATACGCGGTACCGGTAGCGATCACTACCTGGCTGACGGTCGCGCCGCCGCGCAGCGCCAGCGCCGGGAAACTGGCATCCGTGTTCGGCGCCAGCCGCACGGTGCTGCCGTCCTCAAACTCGATCTCGGCTTCCCCGTTGCGGGTGACGATGTGCGTGCCCTGGATGACGGGCATGTTCATGACCGCGCGATCCAGGCCTGCTCCCTGGCCGCGATCTAGTTGCACCTCGCCGGAAATGTAGCTGAGCCGCACGATGCGCGCGGTGGATTGCGCCCATCCCGTCGACATCAGCAGAAGGCACACGGCGGCGACACCCAGCCATGCGCAGCGAGCCACGTTCGTGCGTTTCATATGCGGCTCCTTTGCTGCCTCTATATATTAGAACCCCGCCGCAAGGACTTGATGCGGGTCTTTTTCGTCTCCGGCTAAGTGCTTCTGTATGTGCTATTTATAGGGGCGACGGCGGGGCGCCCGCGGCCGGCCGGAGGCGCGCCAGCAGCTTCTCCGCCCGCAGCCGTGCAATGTGCAGGATGGCCGTATCGTCGGTGATCCGCTGCAGCGAAGGCGCGATCGCCTGCAACTCGATCAACTCGTTATTGCCCGCCGCCTCTTCCATGCGCCGCAGCTCGGCGTCAATCCCCAGCCGGTCGTAGCGGACCATGTGGTCGAGATGCCGCCCGAACTCCAGCGTCTGCGAGAGGTTCTGGAAGAGCCGCGTCAACTCCTCCATCAGCGGGTTCTCCGACCAGTTGTAGCTGGTCTCGTTGTGCCGCGTCGCGTCGGCATACACCACCGTCTTGATGCCGCTGGCGGCGATCCGGCGCTTGGTGTAATCGAAGTTGCCGCGGAAGTAGTCGAGCTTTGCCGCCAGCGTGAAGATGCGCTCGCGCGTCTCCGCCGTCATGGTGAAGTTCACCCCATAGGGATCGCCGGGCGCCGGCGGCTTGCTCGGCGTCGCATACGCCGCCGGATCGACGCCGTCTTCCGGCGCGTCCGAGCGATACGTCGCCTTGCCGCTGGACTCGACGCGGACGACGTAATGCGCCGGCATCGCCTGCGGGAAGTCCAGGGTAAACGTCACCGTCGGGACCGGCGGATGCTCGAGCGCGGTCACGCTCTTCGCCTCCGGCTTGGCGCGTTGCGCCGCGGCCGAAACCGCCAGAAGCAAGCAGAACACCAGTGCCAGCCCCCGGCCGTTGTGCCCTTGGGGGATCCGTGGTTCTTGCTGTCTACGCCTCATTCGCAATTCCGCAATTCGGCAGTTCCGCAGTTCGGCAATTCGGCACTTCGGCAATTCTACAACCTGCTTCCGCCTGCGCCCGCTCCCGTGTCATGATGCGCGCGTGAAGGTCATCGGGATCGATTGCGGCGGCGAGTCCACCGGCTACGGCGTGGTCGAGCAGACGGCCGACGGCCGCCTCGTCAGCCACGCCTTTGGCGCCGTCGCGCTCTCCACCCGCCAGTCCCTGCCGCTGCGCCTGAAGCAGATTTACGCCGAGCTCAGCGCCGTCATCGAGCGCCACCGGCCCGAAGTGGCCGCCATCGAAGAGGTCTTCTACGCCGTCAATGCCAAGTCCGCGCTCAAGCTCGGCCAGGTGCGCGGCGTGGCCCTGCTGGTGGCGGCGGCGCATGACCTGCCGGTGGCGGAGTACTCGCCCCTCAGCGTGAAGTCCGCCGTCGTCGGCTACGGCCGCGCCGACAAGCACCAGGTGCAGCAGATGGTGGCCCGCCTGCTCCAACTGCCCGCGCCCCCCGAATCCTTCGACGCTGCCGACGCCCTCGCCATCGCCATCTGCCACCTGCACACCGCCGCCACGTTAGCCCGGCAGCACAGCACCGGAAGCTAAGCGACCTGCTTTTCAGAACCTTGATTACTCCTTCGTTCCGCTTGCCCGACATCATCACCTCGGGTGGTGACTCCCATCACAGCCGCTCCCGCCCGCCCGCAGTGAACTAAGTTGGGATATTAGTGCTGTGTTTGCTGCAGCCGCGTGTCTCGGAAGGTCGCAACTATGAAATCACTACGGTGGTTCGCTCTGGGTGCCGTTCTGTTGTGCGCCGCGCCGGCCAACGTTCAAACCACGCCCAGCGATTGGCGCCTCCCCGTCCTGCACAAGATCCAGCGCGTCAGTCTCTCGCCCAGCTATGGCTGTCGTTCGGAGCAAGACTTTCAGCGGGGATACGTGAAGACTGCGCTTTTCCTCTCCGCCTACTCGAAGTATTACAACAGCCCCGAGCTGCTCTTCAACGGCGCCTGCGGCGCGCCTGATTATTTCGAGGGAGCGACCGCGGGCGATGACGTGGACGTCGTCACCGACTACGGCGACATTCCCCTCGACTCTTTCACCGCTGGCCAAGTCTTTTCTCCGCAGCGGCGGACCGATTCCGTCGCCACGTTTGCCGAGTCAGCAGCGACTCAGGTCGGCCACACCTACGGGGTCCTGATCAACAAGAGCGACATTCGCGGCTTCTTCTACTTCCGCGTCCTCGCCTACGTTCCTAACCGCTTTGCGGAACTGGAATATGTCGTGATGGACTACCAGATCCTGCAGGTGGCGGCGGAAAGCCCCGGGTTCGACTGGAACGCCACCGGGTCGTACTAAGCGCAGTCGCGCAGGTCCGACGCCGCATCTTCGCTTTGGCGGTTGAGGGTGCGCTTACATTTGTCTTGCGAACTGGCAACTGACAACTGTAGTTCAGCAGCAGCGGACTCGCCGCTCAACGGCCGCTTGCCGCTCCCGCCAGAAGGCCGCATAGGACGCGCGCGACCGCACCCCCTGCGTCCGCGCGAGGAAGCGCTCGTACGCGGCCTCGTCGAAGATCTCCCGCAACACGGCGCTTATGGTTTCTAAGAGCCTTCGCATCTTTCCCTCAGCGACCTCGCCGCTCTTTTCCGATGGGCCGCTCACCCGATCACCCGCTCACCCGATTCGCCATCCGCGTGCGCACAAACGGCGCTTCTTTCACCTCGGCGGCTTTCCTGCCTGAGAGCACGCGCATCCACTCCCGCACGCTCTCGCCCACGATCAGCGCCACCAGCACCAGGAGCGACGCGGTGACCGCTGCATCCAGCCGGTCGTTGAAGATCAGCTTGGGCAGCTCGTGGGCGCGCTGTCCGGTGGCGGTCGCCAGCTCTGCCGCCAGTTGCTGCGCGTGCGACCAGAACCCGATGCGCGGGTTGGGACTCATGACCTTCTGCCACGACGCGGTAAAGGTCACCGCCACCAGCCAGCCGAGCGGCGCCAGCGTCACCCACGCGTAGCGCGTCTTCCCCGCTTTCACCAGGATGGTCGTCGCCACGCACAGCGCCACCGTCGCCAGCAGCTGGTTGGAAATCCCGAACAGCGGCCACAGGGAATTGATCCCGCCCAGCGGGTCTTTCACGCCATGCCAGAGAAAGTAGCCCCAGGCGGCGACCATCAGCCCGCTGGTGGTGAGGATGCTGGGATACCAACTCGTCCGCCCCAGCGGCGCCCACACGTGCCCCAGCGCGTCCTGGATCATGAAGCGGCCGACGCGCGTCCCGGCGTCGAGCAGGGTGAGGATGAAAAGCGCTTCGAACATGATGGCGAAGTGGTACCAGATGGCCATTACCGCCTCGCCGCCCACGCTGCTGGCGAAAATGTGCGCCATCCCCACCGCAAACGAGGGTGCGCCCCCGGTGCGGTTCAGCAGCGTCTGCTCGCCCACCGCGCGCGCCAGCGCTTCCATTTGCGGCGCCGTCACCGGGAATCCCCAGCCGCTGATCGTCGCGGTGGCCGCCTGCGCCGTCTCTCCTACCACGCCCGCCGGCGCGTTGATGGCGAAGTACGTTCCCGGCTGCAGCACGCACGCCGCAATCGTCGCCATGATGGCCACGAACGACTCCGCCGCCATCGCTCCGTACCCCACCATGCGCGTCTCCGGCTCGCGCGCAATCAGCTTGGGCGTGGTGCCGCTGGCGATCAGCGCATGGAAGCCGCTCACCGCGCCGCAGGCGATGGTGATGAAGGCAAACGGAAAGATGCTGCCGGCAAACACCGGCCCGCTGCCGTCGATGAAGCGCGTCAGCGCCGGCATCTGCAGCGTGGGGCGCATGGCCAGGATGCCCACCGCCAGCGCCCCAATCGTCCCCAGCTTGACGAAGGTGCTCAAGTAGTCGCGCGGCGCCAGCAGCAGCCACACCGGCAGCGCCGACGCGGCAAAGCCGTAAATGATGATCAGCACCGCCAGCGTGGGCGCGGTCAGGGTGAACCACTGCGCCGCCACCGCGTGCTGCGACACCCACTGGCCGCCAAAGATCGCCGCCACCACCAGCACGAAGCCGAGCACGCTCGTCTCCAGCACCCGGCCCGGCCGCAGGTGGCGCAAATAAACTCCCATCAGCACCGCGATCGGAATCGTCATGCCGATCACGAAGGTGCCCCACGGGCTCGCCTTCAGCGCGTTCACCACGATCAGCGCGCACACCCCCAGCAGGATCACGATGATGCTGATGACGGCCACAAACGCCACCACGCCGCCGATCTTCCCCACCTCGTCGCGCGCCATCTCGCACAGCGACTTGCCGTCGCGCCGCACCGAAAACAGCAGGATCACGAAGTCCTGCACACAGCCGCCGAAAACGGCGCCGGCGAGGATCCAGAGCGTCCCAGGCAGGTAGCCGAATTGCGCTGCCAGCACCGGCCCCACCAGCGGCCCCGGACCGGCAATGGCGGCAAAGTGATGCCCGAACACCACCCACTTGTTGGTGGGGACAAAATCGCGACCGTTGTCCAGGCGCTCCGCGGGGGTGGCGCGCGTCGCGTCCAGCGCCAGCAGCTTGGCCGCGACAAACTTGCTGTAGAAGCGGTAGCCCAGCGCGTAGCTGCTCAGCGCCGCCACCACCAGCCACATGGCGTTGATGGACTCGCCGCGCCGCAGCGCAATCGTGCCCAGCGCCACCGCTCCCAGCGCCGCCACCCCGCTCCACCCCAGAATGCGCCCCAGGCGCTGCATTCACGGCCCTCCCGTCCGCGGTATTGTACGGGTTCGCGCCGGGCAGCGGAATCTTACTGACAACTGAGAACTGGCAACTGACAACTGCTTCCCCCCGTTGCCCGTGCCTTGTGCGCTGCGTCACACGGCCCTGCGCCCTTCTCGCTACAATGAAGGGTTGGGGAGCGTTCCATGGCAGTCGTGAACAGCAAGAAGGGCGTGATCGGCATCCTGACCGGCGGCGGCGACGTGCCCGGGCTCAATCCGGCCATCCGCGCCGTCACCATCCGCGCCCTGCGCGAGGGCTACGAGGTGATCGGCCTCCGCCGCGGCTGGGCGGGCCTGATCGACATCGTCCGCGACCAGGACTACGACAACAGCAACAACTTCCAGGTGCTCACCGAAGAGCTCGTCAACCGCGCCGGCCGCACCGGCGGCACCTTCCTGCACACCTCGCGCACCAATCCCGGCAACGTGCAGAAGCCGACGCGGTGCCGCGACCACCTGAAGGACGCTACTACGCCAGCGCCGCAACGACCTCACCGCCGAGGTGCTCAAGAACCTGGACTGGCTCGGCATCGACTACCTGATCCCCATCGGCGGCGACGACACCCTGAGCTACGGCGTGCGCCTGCTACCAGGAAGGCGTCAAGGTCATCGCCATCCCCAAGACGATGGACAACGACGTGCCCGGCACCGACTACTGCATCGGCTTCAGCACCTGCGTCACCCGCACCATCGAGATGGCGCAACCGCCTGCGCACCTCGGCCGGCTCGCACGAGCGCTTGCTGGTGATGGAAGTCTTCGGCCGCTACGCCGGCTTCACCGCCATGCTGCCCACCATGGCCGGCGCGGCCAACCGCTGCGTCATCCCCGAGCACAAGTTCAACATCGAGCACCTCACCGAGTTGCTGATCGCAGGACCGCAACCGCAACCCCAGCAACTACTCGGTCGTGCTGGTCTCGGAGGGCGCCATGTTCGAGGGCGGCGAGATGGTCTTGCCGAGCCAGACCACCGACGCCTTCGGCCACGCGAAGCTGGGCGGCATCGGCGACCTGGTCTCCGCAGAAGTTGAAGGAACTCTCGCCCAAGTTCAACAACGGCAAGCGCAGTCGACATCATCAACCAGAAGCTCGGCTACCTGGTGCGCGGCGGCGATCCCGACGCCATCGACTCCATCGTGCCCATGGCCTACGGCAACCTCGCCCTCGACCTGCTGCTGGACCAGGGTCCACGGCCGGCTGGTGGTGCTGAAGAATGGCCGCTACGACAACATCCCGCTCGACATCGTCACCAGCACCAAGAAGCTGGTCAACGTCAAGGAGCACTACAACACCGAGCGCTACCGCCCCAAGTACCACAGCTTCGAGATGAAGCCGCTGTTCATCATGACCAGCGAATAGTCCCGGTCGGCGCAGCTTGAATGGTTTGAAAGGGCACGGCTTGGTAGGTCAGGGCTTCAGCCCTGACTCGCGAAGCGACCGTGCCTACGTTTCGTAAGGGCGCGGCTTCAGCCGCGCCGAAACGGTCTCCCCAAATCATTGTCATCCCGAGCCGCGCCGAAGGAGCGTCGCGACTGAGGCGCGAGCGAGGGATCTGGGTTTGTGAAGCTGCATCATTACCCGTAGTTTTGCCTTTCCCGCCTTGCCTTTTACTTCGTGCTCCCCCTCAGTCGCTTGTCGATTTCCGCCATCTTCTGCCCCGCCCCCGAGGTCGGGTCGTTCTTCAGTTCGGCGGCGTATTCCTGGCGCGCGGCGGCCAGCTGTCCTCGCTTCTCCAGCGCCATCCCGACCGCGTAGTGGAACTCGGGGCCGTAGGGATACAGCTCCACCGCATGCCGTGCCGCCGCTTCCGCTTCCTCCGGCCGGTTCTGCTGCAGCAGCGCCCGGGACAGGTACAGAAACTGGTTGGGATTGCGCGGCAGGATGCGTATCGCGTCGCGCAGATACTGCTCCGCTTCCGGCGCGTGCCCCAGTTGGAAGTAGGCGAAGCCGAGCACGAAGTTCGCCTGCCACATGTTGGGCGCCAGGTCGCGCGCCTCGTGGTACAGCCGTATGGCGCTCGTCGGATCGCTGCGCAGCATCTCGGTTCTCGGCCAGAGCATCTCGGTGGCCAGGTGGATGCGCGCCAGCGCGTTCTGCGGCGCCTGCTGCACCCCGTAGTCGTAGAGCAGCAGGTTGCTGGCCCAGTGAATGCTCTGCATCGAAGTCATCACCGCCAGCACCCCCGCCAGCCCGAAGGCGGCGACGATGCGCGAGGCCGGCAGGCCGAAGAGCTCCGCGCGGCTGGCGGGAATCCGCGCCAGCGCCAGCGCCACCAGGATGACGAACCCGATGGACGGCAGGTAGAGGTAGCGGTCGTGCACGATTTCGCCGTTGCCGAACACGGCAATGCTGATCAGCGGCGGCGCCAGCGGCAGCGCCAGCCACATCCCCGCCAGCGCGGCCGCACGCGACCTCCGCCCCCACCTCCACAGCCCCGCAGCCACCACCAGGGTCGCCGCGAGCGGCAGCCAGAAGTTTCCCAGCGTCGGCTGGAAGACGTAGCCCACGTCGTAGAACAGGCTCATCGGCGCCGGCACTGCCAGGTGCCGCAGGTAGAACCAGACCAGCGACGGCCACGTCATCACCACCTGCAGCGGGCCCGCCGTCCCTTCCGGGTGCACCAGGCTCTTCAGCACCACCTGCCGCACTCCCAGGTACGCCAGCGACAGCGCCAGGTACGGCGCGCTCTGCCGCAACGCCCGCGCCCAGCGGGCGCCCGGGCGTTCCATCGTGTCCTTCGTGTGCCCTGCGTGACCTTCGTGGTTTGCGCTTCCGTTTAGCCACTCGTACCCGAACACCAGCCCCGGCAGCACGATCGCCGTTTCCTTCAGGAGCAGCGCTCCGACATAGCAGATCAGCGACAGCGCCATCCTGCGGCCGCGGTGCTCCGCCTGCTCCCGCGCGTCGAGATAAAAGACAAACGCCGGGATGAAGAGCAGCGCCAGCAACGGTTCGCTCACTCCCGACACCCACGCCACCGTCTCGATGTGCGCCGGGTGCAGCCCAAACAGCAGCGCCGCCATGGCGCCGATCACGCGGTCCCCCGTGATCCGCCGCCCCAGCCAGTACACCATGGTGGTGACGCCCAGGTGCGCCAGCACCGTGGTCAGGTGCCAGCCCAGCGGCTGCAAGCCGAACAGCGCGTGGTTCAGCCGCAGCCAGATCAGGAACAGCGGCCGGTAGTAGTTGCCCGGCCAGGTGGGATAGATGTGGCTCCAGATGTGGTGAATGAAGTACCCGGGCACGTAGCGCCACGCCTGCACCGCCGGGTTGCCCACGATCTGCGGCCAGTCGTCGTAGATGAAGGCGAAGCGCAACGTGCCGGAAAAGACCAGCGCCGTCAGCGCCAGCCCCAGCCCCAGCACCACGCGGTGGGGGGTAGCGCCCGCCGCGCGCGGCTCGGCAGCGAAATCCGGATCTTCTGCGGCTGTCATCCTGAGCGAGCCTGAGGGAGCGCAGCGACGGAAGGCGAGTCGAAGGATCCCTACTCGCTTCACCCTACCAAACTGTGAGGAGGAATTCTCCCGGAGAATTCACGGAGTAACAGGAAGCGGAGCCGCCTGGGAATTGACGCGCGGACTGCAAGGGCAACGGCCCCCTGCCCACTGCCCACTATCCTTTGTACGTCAGTTCCAGCACGGTGCAATCGTCGTTGAGGGGGACGGGACCGCAGAATTCGGTGACGCAGCGGAAGATCTGGTCAAACGGGCTGGCGCCGGCGGTGGCGGCTTCCAGGCGCTCGTTGCCGAAAAACTCGCCGCTGACGTCTTCGGCTTCGGTGACGCCGTCGGTCACCACGATCAGCCGGTCGCCCGCCTGGAGCTGGTAGGTCGCGCTTTCGTAGGTCGCGACCGGCAGCAGCCCCACCGGCAGGTTGCCCTCGCTCGGGCGCACCGGCCGCCCCTCCTTGAGCAGCACCGGCGGCACGTGGCCGCAGTTGACGAACTCCAGCGTGCCGTCCGGCCGCAGCAGCGCCACCACCATGGTCGCGTACTTTTCCCCCACGCTCTTCAGGCACAAAAACTTGTTGGCCGCGCTGACGATTTCGGTCAGCGTGTTGTGCCCGGCCTGCAACTGCGAATAGATCATGCCCTGGAGAATCGAGCCCAGGATGGCCGCCGACACCCCTTTGCCGCACACGTCGGCGAGAATCACCGCCAGCCCCTGCTCGGTCAGGACGGCGTCGTAGAAATCGCCCCCGATCTCGCGGCAGGGCAGGTTCTTGGCCCGCACCGCGGCGTAGGGCACGTCGGGGATGGTCACCGACATCAGCCGCTGCTGGATCGCCGCCGCGATGGCCAGCTCCTGCTGGTACTGCCGCGCCGCCGCCTCCGCCTGCACCAGCTTGGCGTTTTCCACCAGCGCCGCCGCTTCCGTCGCGATCGCCCGCAGAATGTCGTTGCTCACCGCCGAGATTTCCCGCGACGCGAAGCGGCTGTCCAGGTACAGCACCCCCATGATCTCGGCGGCCTCGCCGGCATCGCTCTTGGCCTTCTCCATGAACTGCGTCCGCCGCAGCGGTATGCAGATCACCGTGCGCAGGTCGTAGGCGACGATGCTGTCGCGCGCGGCCACGTTCGAGCTCTTGCTGGTGTCGGTGATCAGGAACTCGCTGGCCGCCGTCACCGCGTCCTGCACGATGGAGTGGGAGATGGTCTTGTCGTCGAGCAGGGTTTCGCCCTTGGCGGTGCGGGCCGCCGCCAGCCGCAGCGCCCCATCGTCCTGGCGCAGGAACACGAAGCCGCGCTCGGCATGGGTGATGCGCAGCGTGGCGTCAATCAGCGTCACCAGCACCTCGTCCACCACCCCCGAGGTGTTCAGCTTGCGCGCCGCTTCCAGGAACAGCTTGAGTTTTTCCAGGTCCGACGCCGCCCCCGCCCCCGGCGTCGGCATGGATGAAATCTGGCTCAGAAACTCGCGCGCCGCGTTGGTGTCCGGCCGGTCGGGGTTGAAGATGATGAAAACTTTGTCGCCCGCGCCGAACTCCAGCCGGTCGTTCTTCTGCAGCCGGTGGCGGTCCACCCGGTTGCCGTTGACGAAGGTGCCGTGCTTGCTCCCCAGGTCTACCAGGTAAAACTCCCCGGCCTCCAGCACGATCTGCGCGTGGTCGCGCGACACCCGCGGATCGGCAATCACCAGGTCCTTGTCGGTCTTGCGGCCAATGCCAAACGGCATGCGCATGATGGGCACACGCGTCTGTTCCGTACCACTCACCATCACCAGCACCGGCAGGGCGCTGGAGCTGATGGTCATGGTCGCCGCCGTGGGAGGTGTAGACATGGGTATTCGGCTAAAACAATCTGCCGATTATGGACGCAAGCGAAATCCGCGTCTAGTGGAAGCTCGCGCTGGCCGTCACCGGCAACTGAACCACCACTGGCAACTGGCAACCGACAACTGGCAACTACTTCCGATACCACGCCACCGTGCGCCGCAGGCCTTCTTCGAACGGCACCTGCACCGCGTACCCCAGGCCGGCGCGCGCCTGCGTGATGTCGGCCAGCGAGTGCTTGATGTCGCCCGCCCGCTCGGGCGCGTACTGCACCGCGCCGGTGAAGCCGGTGATCTTCTGCAGCGCGGCGTAGGCCTGATTCAGCGTGACCCGCACCCCGGTGGCGATGTTGAAGACGCGCCCCGCCGCCTGCGCCGCCGGCGCGGTGCAGGCCAGCAGGTTGGCAGCCGACCGCGTTGTCAATGTAGGTGAAGTCGCGGCTCTGCTCGCCGTCGCCGATAGATGGTCGGCGCCTGGCCCGCGAGCATCGCGGTGATGAACCTGGCTAACACCGCCGAGTACTGCGAGCTGGGGTCCTGGCGCGGCCCGAAGATGTTGAAGTAGCGCAGGCTCACCGTCTCCAGCCCGTAGCAGCGGTAAAACGACACCATGTACAGCTCGCTCGCCAGCTTGGCCACCGCGTACGGCGAAATCGGGTTCGGCGGCATGGCTTCGTACTTGGGCAGGGTCGGGGTGTCGCCGTAGACCGACGACGACGCCGCGTACACCACGCGCTTCACCTGGGCGTCGCGTGCCGCCACCAGCACTTGCAGCGTCCCGTTCACGTTTACCGTGCTGGTGCCCACCGGATCGGCCACCGAGCGCGGCACCGACGGGATCGCCGCCTGGTGCAGCACGTAATCCGCGCCGCGCATGGCGTCGGCCAGCGCCCCCGGGTCCAGGATCGAGGCTTCCCGCAGGTCGAGCTTGCCCGCCATGTCGGCGAGGTTTTCCCGCCGCCCGGTCGAGAAGTCGTCGATGCCGCGCACCACCTCGCCGCGTTCCAGCAGCGCGCGCGCCAGGCTCGAGCCGATAAACCCCGCCACTCCCGTGATCAGATAAGTCGCCATTCAGTTCCCAGTTCTCAGTTCTCAGTTCCCAGTTCGCAGTTCTTAGTTGTTGCTTTTGCTGAGAACTGAGAACTGGGAACTGAGAACTGCTCCATCAGCAGCGCACGATCTTCGGTGAGTCGATGCTGCGGGTCGCGCCCCGCGTGTCCACCACCAGCCGCGCCTGCTCCACGATCGCGCGGTAGTCGTAGGCGGAGTGGTCGGTCACGATGACGACGCAGTCGTACGTGCCGATCTCCGCCAGCGACGCGCACTTCATGTTCAGCTTGTAGTGCCGCCCCTGCCCCACGAACGGGAAGTACGGGTCGTGGTAGCTCACCGCCGCCCCTTCCTTCTGCAGCAGCTCGATGATGGTGAGCGACGGCGACTCGCGCAGGTCGTCGATGTCCCGCTTGTAGGCCACGCCCAGCACCAGCACCTTCGACCCCTTCAGCGGCTTCTCCTGCTGGTTGAGCGCGCGCAGCACCGCCGTCACCACGTGGTACGGCATGGCCACGTTCACTTCCCCGGCCAGCTCGATGAACTTGGTGTGGAAGTCGTACTGCTTCGCCTTCCACGACAGGTAGAACGGGTCAATCGGGATGCAGTGCCCCCCCAGCCCCGGCCCGGGATAGAACGCCTGGAAGCCGAAGGGCTTGGTCTTGGCCGCGTCGATGACCTCCCAGATGTCGATCCCCATGCGCAGCGCCAGCAGCTTCAACTCGTTCACCATGGCGATGTTGACGCAGCGATAGATGTTCTCTAGCAGCTTCGTCATCTCCGCTGCGGCGGGGCTGGAGACCGGCACCACGGTGTGGAAGATCGAGTGGTAGAGCGCCGCCGTCATCTGCGCCGCCCGCTGGTCCAGCCCGCCCACCACCTTCGGAATCGAGGGCCGCGGCATGGGATTCCCCGGGTCTTCGCGCTCCGGCGAGAAGGCCACGAAGAACTCGTTGGCGCCGCTCGTGCCTTTGCGCGCCGCCTTCATCCCGCTCTTTTCCAGGATCGGCACCAGCACCTCTTCCGTGGTCCCGGGATACGTGGTGCTCTCCAGCACCACCAGTTGCCCGGCGCGCAGGTGCGGCGCCATCGCCTCGGCGGTGTTCACGATGTAGCTCATGTCCGGCTGGTGATACTCGTCCAGCGGCGTCGGCACCGCGATGATCACCGCGTCCATGGTCGCGATTTGCCGGTAGTCGGCGGTGGCGGTGAACCCCTTCGCCCGCGCCGCCGCGATTTCCCCGGCAGCGATATGGAAGATGTAGGAGCCGCCGGCATTCAGCGTGTCGACCTTCTTCTGGTCGATGTCGAAGCCGGTGACCGGGAACTTCTGCTCGTTGTAGAGCAGCGCCAGCGGCAGCCCCACGTACCCGAGGCCGATGATGCCGACGCGCGCCGTCCGCGCCTGGACTTTGGCTTCGAACGGAGACAGAGAACTGGCAGGTGTGGTCGGAGGAGTGCCCATGATTTTAAGGAATTGCCCCCAAATCTTACCATCAAGGCCGCCTTCCTCCGGGGGCGCGTCGCCCTGCACCGGCCAAATGCTAAGTGCTAAGTGCTAACTGCTGAATATAAACTGACGACATGCGCCGCCTCGACCTCGACCTGCCCGGCGTCTGCCTGATCGAACTCGACGTCTTCCGCGACCACCGCGGCTTCCTCCTGGAGACCTTCCAGGAGCGCCTCTTCGCCGCCCTCGGCATCCCCGACCACTGGGTGCAGGACAACCACTCGCACTCCGTCCGCCACACCCTGCGCGGCCTGCACTACCAGTCGCGCCGTCCCCAGGCCAAGCTCTTCCGCGTGGTCACCGGCCGCATCTTCGACGTGGCCGTGGACCTGCGCCCCGGCGCCACCTTCGGCCGCTGGACCAGCGTGGAACTCGCCGCCGACGAACCTCGCTGCCTCTACCTGCCCGCCGGCGTCGCCCACGGCTTCTGCGTCCTCTCCGACGCCGCCGACGTCGCCTACAAGACCACCCGCTTCTACGATCCCGCCGACCAGTTCGGCCTCGCCTGGAACGATCCCGACGTCGCCATCCGCTGGCCCATCACCTCGCCCGTGCTCTCGGAAAAAGACAGCCGCCAGCCCCGCCTGCGCGACATCCAGCCCGAGGACCTGCCGCAACTCTAGCCAGTAGCCAGCAGCCAGCCGAGATACCGTTGCTTCCACGGCGAAGCGGGGGTAGAGTGCCCTCATCCGCACCACCTCCATGAAGGCACGCATGAAACTAGCCTGGCCTCGCATTCCATTCGTTGTTCTGGTCGCCGTCGTCTTCATCAGCGCCTTTGCGCCCCAGCCGGCTTGGGGCGTATGCGTGGTACGAGTTGTCTCTACCGTTACGCCGGACCCGGCGGGCTCCCCGGGCACCAACCAGATCACGCCGACCGTAGCCGCCGCGGGCGGCCTGAACGTAAGCCAGGAAGGCCTTACCGAACGCGTTGCCGATGTCTTGATCAATGACGACGGCGTGGCCCCCAACTGCTTCGCCCTGAGCAACTTTTTCCGGCTGCAGTACAGTGCTGTCCTTCGGAACCCCGCGAGCTTCAGCACCGCCACGCTACAGAACTTCGACGTGTACGATAGCGCGGGCGTCGGTGGCATGGCGATCAACGCCGATTCCAACCAGGCCGCACCAGCGTTTACCACCGCAATCGGGATCACCGTGGTGGCGGCCGGCACCCCCGGCAACATCACTACCAGCGCGACCGGCTCGGCCATCCGCATCAAGAATCTGCGGTTCGACGCCACCTCGTTGGCGGCCGGGGCTTTTGTCACCGTGACCGTCTCCGGCCCTCCCAACGCGTTGACCACCGCCACCCTCAACGTCGGCGCCGTGTTGAAGACGGCCAGCGGCGCTACCCTTGCTGCCGGCTCGGGCACGCAGAGTTCGGGGGCGGCGATTACCAACGCCTCCTTTACCTTCAACGAGAACTTCAACAACGCCTTTCGCGTGGCCGGCGGCTCCTGCCAGGCGGGCGGCACCACCTGCAGAAGCGGCGTCGCGCAAGACATCGCGACCACTGCCACCAGCTTGATCCTCGATGCGGGCACCTCCATCCCCTCCGGCGTCACCGTCACCTTTCCCGCCACCATCTCCACCTCGGCAATTCCAGCCATCGGCCACGCCGGCGTGATCTTCACCTCGCGTACCGGCGCCGTCACCTGCTCCGGGCCGGCGCCCTGCTCCGTGCTCTATGACACCACCGCCAACGACAACCTCGGCACTTTCAGCCTCGGCGTCGAAGGCGCGGCGGTGGCGCTCGGGGCGCCGACGACGGCCGTGAATCCCAAGGTCGGCATCGTGATCGGCGCCACCTCCGGCGCCGGCACGGCGACGTTGCACGCCTCGCTGGGCCCGGCCGTCAGCGCGGGCAGCGGCGCCGACGACGTGAACGCGAGCGCCGTTCCCCGCTACCTCGCCAACAATGCCGCGGGCGCTCCCAGCCGCAACCTCTTCAGCGGCCCGTGGTTCACCGTGGTCAATCCCATCCCCACCAACCCGGTCTTGGCTTACTTGCCGCACGTCCCTTACGGCAGCGGCTTCCGCACCAAGATCACCCTGGTGAACGCCTCGGGAAACGCCAACAGCGGGGTGGTGAACTTCATCAGCCAGACCGGGCAGTTGGTGGCCAGCCAGAACTGGAGTGCCGCCAAGGGCGGCGCCGTGCGGATCGATACCGACAGTGTCTTCGCCAACAGCACCTTTGGCCCGCTGGCCGTCAACTGGGTGATCATCGGCGCCGCCCAGGGCCCGATCGCGGCCAACCTGTTCTACGAGTTCAACCCGGGTTCCAGCGCCACCCCCTTCAACGTCACCAACAGCGTCGGGTTCAACGACGCCGCGCTGCAGACCGACTTCACGGTTCCCTTCGAGCAGGAGCCGCAGCCCCAGGGCGCGCAAGCCGGCAGGACGGTGGGCATGGCCATCGGCAATCCCAACAGCACCGCCGCCACCGTAACCGTCGAACTGGTGGACGCCACGGGAACGACGCGGGGGTCGGACAACCTGAACGTGCCGGCATTCGGCCAGATCGCCTTTGCCCTGCCGGACGTCAATCGCCTGCCCACCGTCAGCAGCGGCTTGCCCAATGGCAACTTCGTAGGCACGCTGGCTATCCACTCCAGCGCCAGCGTGGCCGTCATCGCGCTGCAGGACTCCTACGGTCCCTTCTCCGCCACCCCCACCATGCCGTTCCGGGTGCACTGACCCCCCTGGGACGTAGCCAAATTGTTCCACGTGGAACAATTTGCCCACACGCACATTTATAGCTTTAAGCTTAAGTTGTTGAAAGGGCAGCGATTAGAGGTAGCGGACCGACGCGGCCGCTTTGAGTGCCCGTGTGGACCCGGCCGCCTCCGCCGGGTCCCCAGCGCGTCCCCGGCGCCGATTCCGGTATCATGGCCACTCCGCCATGAAGATTCTGGTTATTGGCGCTACCGGACTGCTGGGCCGCAACCTGCTGGCGGCCTGGGCGCCCACCCACGAGGTCACCGGTGTGGGCTCGCGGCAGTGCGACATCCGCGACGCGGCGCAGGTCGGGGCGCTGCTTGCGCGCGTGCAGCCGGACGTCACGGTGTTGGCCGCAGCCATAACCGACGTCGAGGGCTGCGAGCGCGATCCGGAGCTGGCGTACGCCATCAACGCGGCCGGTCCCGAACACGTTGCCCGCGCCTGTGCTGCCGCCGGCTCGCGCCTGGTGCACATCTCCACCGACTACGTCTTCGACGGCGAAAAAGGGACGCCCTACGAGGTGGACGACCCCAAGCGCCCGCTCAGCCACTACGCGCGCTCCAAGTCCGAGGGCGAAGACCGCGTGCTGGCTGCGCTCCCCGCGGCCGCGGTGGTCCGGGTGGCGTGGCTTTTCGGCAACCATCCGCGGGCGTTTCCCGACCGCGTGCTGGCGCAAGCCGCGACGCAACGCGAGATTACGGCCATCGCCGACAAGTTCTCCACGCCCACGTTTGCGCCCGAGGCGGCGGCGGCGTTGCTGCGGCTGATGGAAGCGCGCGCCGCCGGCATCTTCCACGTCACCAATGCCGGCGGTGGCTCGTGGTACGACATAGCCGCCGAGGTGCTGCGCGCCGCCGGCATCGAACATGTCCGGCTGGTGCGGCAGCGGCTCGCCGACCTGGGCTGGAAAGCGCCGCGGCCGCGCAATTCCGTGCTCTCGCTGCGGGCGCTGGCGCCCTTTGGGATCGTGATGCGGCCGTGGCAGGAGGCGGTCGGCGCCTACATCCGGCAAGTCACGGCGGCGGCGTCCGCGCGGGTGACGGCATGAGAGGCGTGATCCTGGCCGGGGGCAGCGGCTCGCGGCTGTATCCGCTGACCCGCGTGACCAACAAGCACCTGCTGCCGGTGTATGACCGGCCCATGATTTACTACCCGCTGGCCACGCTGGTGGAGGCCGGCATCACCGACATCCTGATCGTGACCGGGGGCAACAACGCGGGCGAGTTCCTGCGCCTGCTGCGTAACGGCAAGGACTTCGGCCTGAAGCAGCTCGACTTCGCCTACCAGGAGGGGGAGGCGGGGATTGCCGACGCGCTGCGCCTGGCCGAATACTTTGCGCGCGGCGAAAAAATCTGCGTCATCCTCGGCGACAACATCCTGGAAGGCAGCATCCGCGCCGCCCGCGCGGCTTTCGAGGGGCAGGAGCGCGGCGCGCGCATCCTGCTGAAGGAAGTCAGCGACCCGCAGCGCTTCGGCGTTCCCGTGCTCGACGGCGAGCGACTGGTGCGCATCGAGGAGAAGCCGGCGCGCCCCGCGTCGCCTTACGCCGTGGTCGGGGTCTACTTCTACGACGCGACGGTCTTCGACCGCATCCGCGCGCTGCAGCCGTCGGGACGCAGTGAGTACGAGATCACCGACGTGAACAACTCGTACCTCGCCGCGGGCCAGCTGGCGCTACAGCTTCCTGGACGGCTGGTGGACCGATGCCGGCACCTTCGAATCGCTCTACCGCGCTTCCACGCTGGTGCGCGCGCAGCGCGAGGCGCAGAGCGCGGCGGCCCGGGCCACCGAGGTGGCGCGATGAGGCTCGTCGTGACCGGCGGGGCGGGGTTCATCGGCGCCAACTTCGTGCAGCATGCGCTGCGCGAGCATCCGCAGTGGAAGCTGGTGGTGGTCGACCAGCTGACCTACGCCGGCAACCTGCGCAACCTGGAGCCGGTGCTCGGCGACGCGCGCTGCGAGTTCGTGCGCCTGGACATCTGCGAGCCAGGGGTGGCGGAGGTGCTGCGCCACGCCGACGCCATCGATCCACTTTGCCGCCGAGACGCACGTGGACCGCAGCCTCGAGAACTCGGCGCCGTTCGTCCGCACCAACGTGGAAGGCACGCAGGTCCTCCTGGAGGCGGCGCGGCAGGCGCGGGTGCGCGGTTCCTGCAGGTCGGCACCGACGAGGTCTACGGCTCGACCCGGCGTCGGGCCGTTCACCGAGCAGTCGCCGCCTGGCGCCGACCAGCCCCTACGCCGCGAGCAAGGCCGCCGCCGACCTGATGGTGCTCGCCTACGCGCACTCGCACGGCCTCCACGCCGTGATCACGCGCTGCACCAACAATTACGGTCCCTGCCAGTTCCCGGAGAAACTGATCCCGCTGATGATCGCGCAGCGCGCTCGAGGGCAGCCGCTGCCGGTCTACGGCGACGGGCAGCAGGTGCGCGACTGGATGTACGTCGAGCGACCACTGCCGGGCGCTCGACTGGCTGCTCTCCGGCGGACGGGAAGGCGAAATTTACAACATCGGCGCCGAATCGGGCCGCGCAACCTGGAGGTGGCGCAGCGCATCCTGCGCGCGCTGGAGCCCGACGCAACCTGCTCCAGTTCGTCAACGACCGCCCGGCGCATGACCGCCGCTACGCGCTCGACTGCCGGAAGCTGAAGTCGGAACTCGGATGGCAGCCGCAGGTGCGCTTCGAGGACGGCCTGGCGCAGACCATCGCCTGTATCGCGAGCATGCCACGTGGCTGGCGGAAACCCGCAGCGGCGAGTATCGCGAGTACTTCGAGCGGCACTACACGCGGCGGGAGCAGACCTTCGCGGGCAGGCCCTAGCAGGCAGCAGTTAGCATTTGGCACTTAGCACTTAGCATTTGGCATTTAGCCCTCAGCAGTCATGCTGAACGGCGGCCTCGGCCGCCGCGGAGTCGAAGCATCCTTACTTGACCGCGGCCGCCTGGGTGGCATAGGGATCCTTCCACTCGCGCTTGGTCCCCTTCGCTGCGCTCAGGGTCCCGCGCGCTCGCTCAGGATGACAATGCAACGGGCGCGTCGGCGGGCGTGACCGGCTTCTCGAAGACGGCGAGCAGGGTGAGGGGCGGCAGTGGCAGCCATTCCAGGCGGCGCAGCAGTGGCACGAGCAGGTTCAGCAGCTTCACCTTCAGCACGCTGAAGCGGCGGCGGCGCAGCAGGCGGGCGTTGACGAACCAGACCAGCGAGCTGCAGCGGTTGAAGGGTTTCACCACCTGGACGCGGAAGCCCGCCGCCTCGCCGAGACGCACCAGGTTGGCGCGCGAGTAGCGGCGCAAGTGGCCGAGGACGCCATCGAGCGAGCCGAAGAGGCTGCGGCCGTGGGGTGCGAGCACCAGCGCGCGGCCGCCGGGAGCGAGCGCGGCAAAAACCCGGTGCATCACCGCCACGTCATCTTCGACGCGCTCGACGGCGTTCTGCAGCAGCACCGTGTCGAAGGCGCCGGCCGGCGCCAACGGCGTCGCCGCGGCCGGGTCAAGCTGCGCCGCGCGCAGGTAAGGGCGCGTGTCAACCAGCTTCTGCAGCTCGCGCACGAAGAGCGGGTTGGGATCGGCGGCGCAGTACTCGGCGCGGGAATCAGGCGGAGGGTCATTTGCCCACGCCGGCGCCCAGCTCGAGGACGCGCTGCCCGAGGTGCGGACGCACCAGGTTGGCGAGCCACTTGGTGTACCGGGGGGCGCGCGCCAGGCGCGGCGAAAGCTCCGAGCCGTAGCGGTCGGGCTGGAAGATGCGGTCGGAGAGGCGGAAGCGCACGATGGCGGCCAGCGCCTTGACGCCGTCGGTCCAGCCGATCTTCTTGCCTTCCTGATAGGTGCGGCCGCTGTAGCGGATGGGGACCTCGTAGATGCGCGCGCCGCGTTTCGCCAGCTTGAGGGTGAGCTCCGGCTCGATGCGGAAGTCGCGGCTGACCAGCGGGAGGGAGCGCAGCAGGTCGGTGCGCACCATTTTGTAGCAGGTCTCCATGTCGCTGAGGTTGAGGTCACAGGCGAGGTCGCAGACGAAGGTGAGGAACTTGTTGCCCAACTCGTGCTTGAAGAAGAGCGCGCGTTGAACTCGCCGGCCATGAAGCGGGAGCCGAAGACGGCGTCGGCGCCCTCGTCGAGGAAGAGCGGGACCATCGTGAGCAGGTCGGCGGGATGGTATTCGAGGTCGGCATCGTGGATGACGCTGAGTTCGCATTCCGCGCGCGCGATCGCCGTGCGCACGGCGCCGCCTTTGCCCTGGTCGCGCTCGTGGCGATGGAACTCCCAGGCGATCTTCCCGGGCGGCTCGGCCGCCACCGACTCGCGAAACGCCGCGAGCACGGCCGGGGTATCGTCGCGCGAGCAGTCGTCCACCACGATGACCTGCACGCGCGCCAGCAGCGGCGACGTCGCCAGCACCTTCAGCCGCTCCAGGCTGGTCCGCACCAGGTATTGCCCGTTGTAGACGGGAACGAGCACGGAAAGCGAAGCGCGGCGCGGGGCGGGCTGGGATGGCGACGCGTAAGCCATTGGCCGGCGATATTACCACCGCAGGGGTCGGGACAAGCCCGCGCGCAGCGAGCGTGGTAGAAATAGGGGCGAAGAACTTCATGCCGACCGACCCCACGACCAAACCGCTCGGGGCACTTCCCGGCCTAGCGCGGCCCACCCCGATCCCGATCCGGGCGAGCGGCTATTGCCTCGCCGGAAGCACCGCTGGGCCGTGTGGGTCGTCAGCTTCGCGGTTTCGGGCGCCTTGCTCTTCGTGGTGCTGCGCCACATCGATTGGGCGGCGCTCTACCAGGCGATCTCTCACACCCGACTTGGCTATGTGGCAGCGGCGGCCGGTGTTTTTTCGGTTTCGTGCGGGCTGCGCGGCGTGCGCTGGCGGGTGCTGCTGCTGGCCTCGAAGCTGCCGGTGGCGACGGTGTTCTGGGCGAACATGGTCGGCTACCTGGGCAACTTCTTCCTGCCGGCGCGCGCGGGCGAACTGATCCGGGCGGCGCTGGTGGCGCGCGAATCGAGCATGAGCAAGTCGTTCGCGTTCGGCACCGCCATCACGGAGCGCATGCTGGATTCGCTGGCCCTGTCCTGATCAGCGCGACGGCGATCCTCTTCTGGCGCGACGTTCCGCCGTGGCTGTACCGGACGTCGAACATCATGGGCGCGCTGGGGCTGATCGGATTGGTGGGGGTGCTGCTCTTGTCCCACCTGTACCGGTTGGTGGTATTCGTGCTGCAACGATCGTGATTTCTGGGGGACGCGCTGCGCGGCCGACTGGAGTACATAGTCGGCGAGCTGTTTCTCGGATTACAAAGCCTGCGCCATGCGGGGCGGGCGGCACTGTTCGTCCTTGACGGCGGTGATCTGGTCCCTGGACGGAACGGTAGCGGTGATTACGGCGCGCTCCATGCAACTGGAGATGCCGCTCCCGGTGGCCCTGCTGCTGCTGGCGGCGCTGGGATTGGCGAGCGCCATCCCGTCGACGCCCGGCTATGTCGGGGTTTATCAGTTCGTCGCGGTGACGGTGCTGCGTCCGTTCGGCTTCAGTAAGAGCAACGGGCTGGCGTTTGTCTTCGTATTTCAAGCCCTGATGTACGTCGTCATCAGTTGGTGGGGCCTGATCGGCCTGTGGCGACTGCAGCGAAGGAGCCCCGGTTCCATCGGCCGCAGTGCTCCGAATGAAAATTCGGGCGGTGTCCGGACGCTTTCCGAGGTTTGACACCTGGCCACGACCCCGGCATAATTGACTTCTCTCTGTGCTTCGGGTCAATGTGCGTGCGCGCGTGAAGGCCTTGATCTTCGACCTCGACGGCACGCTGTATCGCCAGTCGCAGCTGCGACGGCAAATGCTGTGGCGGCTGCTCAAGGCCCACCTCGGCCGGCCCACCGAAGCCTGGGTGACATTTCGCGCCTTGCAAGCCTACCGCCGGGCGCACGAGCAGCTGCGGCACGACGACGAGACGAGACCCCGCTTGCGGATGCGCAGATCGCCCTCGCCAGCCGCCAGTCCGGGGTCGGGGCGGAGCGAGACGCACCTGCGTGGCCACCTGGATGGAGACGGAACCACTCGCCCTGCTGGCGGGGGCGGTGTATCCAGGCGCCGCCGAGCTGCTCACCGAGGCGAAGCAACAGGGGCTGCGGCTGGGCGTGGTGTCGGACTACCCGGCCCGCCAGAAGCTGGAAGCGCTGCGGCTGGCGCACTTCTTCGATGTGCTGGTGAGCGCGCAAGACGACGACGTGCAGCGTCTCAAGCCCGATCCGCGGGGGCTGGTGGTGGCGTTGCAGCGCCTGGGTGGGGGCGGGCGAAGCTCTGTACGTCGGTGACCGGCCGGAAGTGGACGCGCTGGCGGCCGCGCGGGCCGGCATGCAGTGCGTGATCATCGGGCACACGGTGGACGGGGAGGACTGGCAGGCGGCGCCCGATTACGCGACGCTTAGCCAGAAGCTTTTTGCACCAGGAGAACATTCACTCGCATGACCAGCAGGCAGGAAACGGCCGCCGCCTCCACCAACGCCCAGCCGGAACGCAAGCCCACCTGGCGTGGACATTTGCGGATCGCGCGCGTTGACCATTGGGTGAAGAACGTCTTTGTCCTGCCGGGGATCGTGGTGGCGCTCAGCGTCGCTCCCGCGCGGCTGAACTGGTCCCTAGCGCTGCAGCTGCTGCTGGGCCTGGCCGCCGTGTCGCTGGTCACGTCGAGCAATTACGTGATCAACGAGCTGCTGGATGCGCCCTACGATCGGTTGCATCCCACGAAATGCCGGCGGCCGGTGCCGTCCGGAGCCGTCCTGGTGCCCGCAGCCTACGTGCAGTGGCTGGCGCTGGGAGCCGCGGGCATGGCGCTGGCGAGCCTGTCTCGCGCGGACTACTGGTAGCGATGATCGCCCTGTGGCTGATGGGCTGCATCTACAACATTCCGCCGGTGCGCGCCAAGGACCTGCCGTACATCGACGTGCTCTCCGAGGCGGTCAACAATCCGCTGCGGATGCTGGCCGGCTGGTACATGGTCACGATGACGATGATCCCGCCGGCATCGCTGCTGATCAGCTACTGGATGGTGGGGTGCTACTTCATGGCCATCAAGCGCTTTGCGGAGTATCGCGACATCAATGACTCGGAGCGGAGCGCTGCCTATCGCAAGTCGTTCGCCTACTATACGGAACCGCGCCTGCTGGTCAGCATTCTGTTCTACGCCGCCACGGCCATGCTGTTTTTTGGCGCGTTCATGATGCGGTACCGGCTGGAACTGGTCTTATCGTTTCCGCTGGTGGCGCTGGTGATGGCGATGACCTTTCGCTGGGGTTCGAGAAAGAGAGCGCCGCCGAACAGCCGGAGAAGCTCTACCGCCAGCCGCGGTTGATGGCAGCGGTCACCGCCTGCGCGGTCACCATGGCGGTGCTGATGTTCGTGGACATTCCGGTTTTATACCGGATCTTCACCCCCACCATCCCGGTGCGATAGCCAGGGCGGCTATGTGCGGCATGGCGGCCGGTGCCCGCGCCCGGCGCGCATACACCCGATAATACGTGGGGCCGGCGTGGCTCTCGTACACCAGCGGATGCTCCGCCAGGGTCTGCTGAATGTAGCGATAGACTTCGGGCCGCGGCCCTGCCTGCTCTGCGTACCAGTCATCCCAGGCACTGTCGACCACGATGTAGTCCGGCTGCTTGTGGTTGCGATAGCCCAGGTAGATATCGTCGAGGACGTGGTCGAATCCGACCGGAGGACCAAACTCGCCGCCGGCAAAAACCACTTTCGGCTGCACATGCTCCCGCAGATACTGCGCCGCACGGGCATAGGCGTTGCTGTAGGCGTTGAGGCGCGCGCGATACGCGATAGTCGCCAAAGTGAACAGGCACCAGCCCACCGTGATGGTCAGCGCCAGAGCCCGCAGCCAGCGCTTCGACGCGAGTAAGGATTGCAGCCAGACCGCCAGCAGGATGGTGTACAGAGGCAGCACATAAATCAGGTAGATGTAGAGGCGAGTCGCTTCAAAGAAAACCAGGGCGAAGAAGACCATGGCGGTGTAGGTCAGCAGGATCGTCCGCCGCGGCTGTTGCGAACGCGGGCGGAAGCGAGACATCCGATCAAGGCGGCGAGATAGAGCAAGAGGAGGCCGACCTTGACGCGCATGTAGACCGGGACCCCGGAATGCCAGCCGCCGAAAATGGTGATGTAGCGGATCTGGATCTCGCTGGCCAGAGCGGCCAGCGGGTGGAGCAGCGACAGGCGGCGACCGGCGGCGTTGGCTGCGAACTGCTGGCGGAACATCGCCGGATCCTGGGCGATGAACGCTCCCCAGGCGGCCAACGCGAGCAGGTACGGCAAAGCGGCGACGACGAGCAGCCGGGGGTGGAAGCGCGCACGATCTGTAAAGGGCGAAGACCAGCAGGAAAGCCAGCCCGCCGAAGGCGCCATAAGGGTGGGGTCGACCACGGCCGCGGCGACGCAAGCATTCGCCAGCAGCACGGCCGCGGTGAGGCGCTTTTCCCGGAAGCTGAAATAACCGGCCATGGCAGCGGCGATCAGTGCCGCCGCCATCACGTTGTAGCGGCCGGAGGTGAGGTTCACCACGTCGTAGGAAACACCAGGAACAGCAGCGTCAGGAGGGCGAGTTCGGGGTCGCGGCCGGCGATGCGCACCACGAGGTAGAGCGAGAGCAGCAGCACCACGCCCCAGAGCACGCTGAACGCGCGCATGATCAGCATGCCCATGCCAAAGAGCTTGAACCACCCGGCAAGCCCCACAGAGCAAAGCGGCATGGTGGCATAGACATGCTGGTCCAGGGTGCTGATCCACTCGGTCCACATGGGCATGACCAGGCGGCCATGGCGCGCGAGTTCGGCAGCGCCGTTGGCAAAGTGGCCTTCGTCGCTATGCGGCGGACGCACGCACGCCAGCACCAGCGCCAGGCCGACGTACACACCCAGTAAGAGAGCAACAGCAGCGAT
>CAVUAF010000009.1:0-32181 GCA_963739375.1 Terriglobia bacterium | reverse complement strand
TCCATGTCGGCGATTTCGGCGCCGGCGCGCCACGCCATGGCCACACCATCGCCGGTGGCGACCGCGGGATTCGTGGTCTCGCGGTAGAGCTGGCCGAGTCCGCCGCTGGCCAGCAGCACGGCGCGGGCGCGCACCCGGCGCACCGCGTGGTCGGGCCCCAACACCCGCGCGCCGGCAGCGCGGCCGTCGGCGACGACAAGGTCGGTGGTGAACTCGTGTTCGCTGAAGCGGAGGCTGGGCAGCGACGCGGCGTGCGCGTAGAGCGCGCGGCCAATCTCGCGTCCGGTGGAGTCGCCGTGCGCGTGCAGCACGCGCGACCGGCTGTGCGCGCCTTCGCGGGTGAAGGCCAGGCGGGCACCGGAGCGGTCGAAGGCGGTGCCCCAGGCGATGAGTTCCTGGATGCGCTCGGGCCCTTCGGCCACCAGCACGCGCGCCGCATCCTCGTTGCACAGGCCGTCGCCGGCGACCAGCGTGTCCTGGAGGTGGAGCCCGACTTCATCCTCGTCGCTGAGCGCCACGGCGATGCCGCCTTGCGCGTACTGGGTCGCCGATTCGCTGAGCTCGCTCTTGGCCAGCACCAGCACGCGCCCGGCGGGCGCCAGTTCGATGGCGGCCCGCAGCCCGGCAATGCCGGCGCCGATCACCAGGAAATCGAAGTCGTTGGGCAGGTCCACGTTCGGCTTGCGGGGCAAGCGGCTGGAGGTTTGTACCGCGCCGTAGCCGTCATCGTACCAGCCCGCGGAGGGCATCCGCTATGATGAAACCAGCGCGATTCGCGCCTGTACGCCTGTGAGCCGCATCAAGGTCAACGTCCCGCCGCAACCGTACGAAGTGATCATCGAGCCGGGTGTGCTGCGCCGCGCCGGCGCCGCCATCAAGGCCGCGCTGGGACGCGCGCCGCGGACCTTCGTCATCACCACGGCGCGGGTGCGCAAGCACTGGGGAGCAGCGCTGCGCCAGGCCCTCCAGGCCGGGGACCTGGAACATGATTTCCTCGAGATGCCCGACGGCGAGCGCCACAAGACGCTGGGCACGGTCGAGTCGCTGGCCGGCAAGATGGTGCAGCGCGGCGCCGATCGCGGCGCGCTGGTGGTCGCCTTCGGCGGCGGCGTGGTGGGCGACACGGCGGGCCTGCTGGCCTCGGTTTACATGCGCGGCGTGGACGTGGTGCAAGTCCCGACGACGCTGCTGGCGCAGGTGGACGCCGCCATCGGCGGCAAGACCGGGGTGAACCTCGCGGCCGGGAAGAACCTGGTCGGCACCTTCCACCAGCCGCGCGTCGTGCTCGCCGATCCCGCGGTGCTGGCCACGCTTGCCGAAGCGCGAATATCGCTCCGGGCTTGTTCGAGGCGGTGAAGTGCGGCATCATCCGCCACCCGGAGCTGTTTCGCTACCTGGAAGAGCACCGGGAGCGCATCCTGAGCCGCGACCGGAAAGCGCTGGCGTGGGTGATTGCGGAGGCGGTGCGGGTGAAAGCCGAGGTGGTGGCCGCCGACGAGCGCGAGGCCGGGCTGCGCCGCATCCTGAACTTCGGCCACACCATCGGACACGCGCTGGAAGCCGAGAGCGGCTACCAATACTTCCGGCACGGCGAAGCGGTGGCGTGGGGGATGGTGGCGGCGACCATGATTGGCGCCGGCCTGCAGCAGACCGACCGCGAGACCGCACGCCGGATCATCGCGCTGGTGCTGGCCTGCGCACCGCTGCCCGAGGTGGAAGCGCGCGGGCAGCGTATCGTCCGCCGCTTGCGCGCCGACAAGAAGACCGCCGGCGGCGTGGTGCACTTCGTCCTGCCGCTGGAAATCGGGCAGGTGGCCGTGGTCGCCGATGTCCCGGAACGCGCGGTGGTGCAGGCGGTCGAGGAGCTGCGGCGCCTGTCGCGGGAAATTTCGTGATTTGGAAATCGCCAAATCACGAAATCAGCGAATCGCCTATTGCCGTCCACGGCGCGGCGCCCGCGGGTGCGGTCGATGAACGCACCGCCGCCACCGCCGTGCGCGCGATGTTCACGGCCATTGCGCCGCGCTACGACCTGCTGAACCACCTGCTCTCCGGCAACGTGGACCGTCTGTGGTGGCGGCGCGCCGCGCGCACCTTTGACGACATCCTGGCGCGGCCGGAGGCGCGGGTGCTCGACCTGTGCTGCGGTACCGGGGACATGGCGCAGGCGGTGGAGCGCCGGCGCCGCCGGCTGGCCGCGCGCGCGCCGGTCCTGGGCGTGGACTTCTCGCATGCCATGCTGGTGCGCGCCTTCGCCAAGACCGGGGCCCGGCGGCTGCGCTGGATCGAAGCCGACGCGCTCTCGCTGCCCTTGGCGGCGGGACGCTGCGATCTCGTGGTCAGCGCCTTCGGCTTTCGCAACCTGGCGAACTATGGCGCGGGTCTGCGCGAAATGCACCGCGTGCTGGCGCCCGGCGGACAGGCCGGCATCCTCGATTTTGGAGAACCCGGCGGGCTGGTGGGCAAGGTGTACGCGTTCTATTTTCGGCGCGTATTGCCCAAGGTCGGGACGCTGATCTCCGGCGTGCGCGGCCCTTACGCCTACCTGCCGGCATCGGTTGGGCGCTTTCCCGCGCCCGGCGTGATGCTCGACCGCATGCGCGCTGCCGGCTTTACCGACGTAAGCTGGACGCCCTACACCTTCGGGATAGCCGGACTCTACCGCGGGACGAAGCCGTTAGCAGTTGGCAGTTAGCAGTTAGCATTTGGCCCGCGAGCGGCAGTTCTCCACGTGAAAATCGTCAGCGCCCAGCGAAAGTGTCGCGGGCCAAGTGCTAACCGCCAACTGCTAACTGCTTCGCGGGCGGGCGGAAGCTGTCGGCCAGCGCGGCTTCGACCGTGTACTGCATGACGCGCTCGTAGTCATCGCCGAGGAACGCGGCAAGGCGCGATAAGTCCATGGTGTAGTTGCCGACGAGGTAAGGAAACGCCGCGGGCGGGAAGTCAGTGATGCCGAGCTTCCACAGCGCGGTGAGCACGGCCTTCACCAGCGGCTTGCCGGGAAGCCGCACCATCTTCTGCCGCGCGATCTCCGCCGCGCGGGCCACCGTAACCGGCGCGCCGCGCCCGCCCACGTTCAGGATGGTGATCTCCTCGCCCGTGTCGGGACGCCGCAGGAGGTGGGCGATGAGCCGCGCCATGTCGTCCACGTGGACAAACTGGTAGCCGCTTTTCAGGTAGCGCTCGCCCCAGGGAAGCAGCACCGGCAGGCGGGTGCCGCGGGCGCGCAGGCGCTCGCCCCACTTGCCCTGGCCGCCGGGAATGCCGCGCAGGGAGCCGATGAGGTAGTTCTGCATGGTGGCGCCGGCAAACAGGTGCGGCCGCAGGATGAAGGTGCGGCAGGGCGCGAGGGCGGGGGCGCGCAGACGCACGACCTCGTCGGCCTCGCGCTTATGGATGGCGTACGGCAAGGTGTGGCCGTGCAGCGGCGCGTCCTCCGTGACCGGCTGCGGCAGGTCAGGACCGTAGGCGGAAACGCTGCTGGGGAAGACGAACTTGCGCACCGCGCCGCCCCGCCGCTGGTGCTCGAGTATGGCTTCCATGACGCGCGCGGTGCCGGCTACGTTGATGCGCCACATGCGGTCGACGTCGAGCACGCCGGTGCGCACTGGATCGATGACGAACGCCAGGTGCACCACCGCCGCCGGCCGCTCTTCGGCGAAGAGGCGCACCATGGCGAGGCAGGAGTCCTCGGTGCCCAGGTCGAGGCGCGCGAAACGCGCCGGCTGGGGGCCGCGCGGCTCGGCGAAATCGATCCCCACCACCCGCCAGCCCTCCAGTTGCAGCGCCAGCCGCTGGCCGAGGTTCCCGGAAATTCCGGTGACGACAACGGTTTCCAATCCAGAGCTCCTGTTATTGCGGTTTGGGCGCCGGGGGAGCGGCGTTGTGCGGCCCGGCGGGCGCGGCTTGTCCCGGCAGTACCAACGACGCCGCGCCGAAGTAATCAGGGTTGAGTTGCGCCTTCACGCCGCTGAAGATTGCCGTAATCGCCTCCTGGTACTTGCGCCCTTCCAGAGTTTCCCGGATGTCGTTGCGCACGGCGTCAAAGGACAGCGGCTCGTGGCCCTCAATCTTGTACACGTACTCGCCCAGGGAGTCGGAGATCAGGTGGCTCACGTCTCCCGGCTTGGCCGCAAACACAATCTCTTCGTGGTTTTCGGGGAGGAAGCCGCGGCGCTGCGCGCCCAGGCTGGTGGCGGGCGGGGCGGTGAGCCCGAGGGCGGTGTAGACGTCCTTCTGGATCTTCTCGAAGTCCTCGCCGGCGGCGGCGCGGGCGCGCATGTCGGCGGCGAGCTGGGCGCGCTCGGCGTCGCTCAGCTTCTTGGCCGGCGGCGGCGGCGTCTTGGGTAGATAGAGCCGCTGCAGCTTCACCTGCTCGAACTGCGCCGGGTGCTCGCGGTAATACTCCTCGAGTTGCGCCTCGGGGAGCGTGCGCGCCTCCTCCTCCAATTCGCGGTTCAGCGTGGTGGCCAGCGCCTGCAGCCGCACGTAGTGCAGGACTTCCCGCGTCCGGGGATCGTTTTCCATGCCCCGCCGCCGCGCTGCCTCTCCCAGGATGAGGAAGTGGATGTAATTGTCGGCGAGCTGCGGCCACAGCGCGCGCGGCAGGCCGGGATCGATGGCCTGCGCGAGTTTTTCAAACTGGCTGCGCGTGATGGCGGTGGAGCAGACGCGGGGCTTGGCGGCCGCGCCGGCGGCGGGCGGAGTGCAGAAGCCCTGGAGCGTAATCACCGGGGCCGTCGGGAGAACGCTGGGAGCCGGTGCGGTGGCGGCCGGCTGCGGCGGATGCTGCGCGGCCGGCGCAGGGCCCTGGGCGGACGCGGCCAGGCTCAGGACACACAGCGCCAGGAAGATTGCGAAAGCGTGCGAGAACCGCATGGTTTGTGCCTCGGGAGGATGCCCACCAGAATACCGCACTCGCCCCGCGGCGTTCAGTTTTCGGCGGCACTCCATCCGCAGGTCCCCCGGCCGCGTACTGCCCGAGGGCTGCCCTTTCCCTGCCGGCCGCGGCGATTGATAATGGCGGCATGGCCGGCGGACAAGGGGCGGTCACGGAAGCGATGCGCGGCGAGAAGCGCGGCGTCGCTCTCAACTCCGTGCTCGCCGCGGTCGCCATCACGGCGCTGAAGATCGTGGTCGGCGTGACCAGCGGCTCGCTGGGCATTCTCTCCGAGGCGGCGCACTCCGGGCTCGACTTGATCGCCGCGACCATCACCCTGTTCTCGGTGCGCGTCTCCGACAAGCCTGCCGACGCCGACCACCAGTACGGGCACGGCAAGGTGGAAAATTTTTCCGCCTTCCTGGAAACCGCGCTGCTGCTGCTGACCTGCGTGTGGATCATCTTCGAGGCGCTGCGCCGTTTCCTCCATCGCCACGTGGTCGAGATCGAGCCCACCCTCGCCGCCTTCGCCGTGATGTTTCTCTCCATGATCGTGGACTGGTGGCGGTCGCGCGCCTTGCACCGCGTCGCCCTCAAGTACGACAGCCAGGCGCTGGAAGCCGATGCGCTGCACTTCAGCACCGACATCTGGTCGAGCGGGGTGGTGATCCTGGGACTGGCGCTGGTGCTGGCGGCCCGCATGATGGCGCTGCCGTGGCTGGCGCAGGCCGATACCGTGGCCGCGCTGGTGGTGGCGGGCGTGATCGTGTACGTCAGTTCGCGGCTGGCGCGGCGGACCATCGACGCCCTGCTGGACGCGGCGCCGGCGGGCGCGCGCGGCCAGATCGTCGGCCAGGTGGAGCGCGTGGAAGGCGTAGTGGGGGTGGACCGCGTGCGCATTCGCCGCGCCGGCAACCGCTACTTCGCCGACCTCTCGGTGGCCCTGCGCCGCAACGTCACCTTCCAGCGCGCGGAGCAGGTGGTCGAGGGCGTGAGCGAAGCGGTGCGCTCCGTGCTGCCCAACGCCGACGTGGTGGTGCACTCGGTGGCGCGCGCGGCGCGCGAGGAGAACCTCTTCGACCGCATCCGCGGCGTCGCCATGCAAAACAACATGGTGGTGCACGAGGTCAGCGTGCAGGACCTGCGGGGCTCGCTGCACGTGGAGCAGCACCTGGAACTCAACGAAACCCTCTCCCTCAAAGACGCGCACGACCGCGTTACCTGGCTGGAATCGCAGATACGCGACCAGGTGCCGGAGATTTCCTCGATCCTCACCCACATCGAGAGCGAGCCCGCCACCATCGAGGCCGGGGGGGAGGTGAAGCGCGGCGGGCTCGAACGCCGCTTGCGCCGGATCGTGAGCGAGTTTCCCGAGGTGCTCGACGTGCACGAAGTGGTGCTGAAAAACGTGCGCGACCGCGTCTACCTCTCCTGCCACTGCACGCTCCCCGACGACCTCTCGCTGGCGCGCGTCCACGACATCCAGACCGCGCTGGAAGCACGCTTCAAGCGCGAGCTTCCCGAGATCTTCAAGGTCCTGATCCATCCCGAACCGCGGACGGACAACCGGCGCTGAAGCGCAGTTTTTCATTGTTGCATTTGTCATTTCTTCATTTAGAGTCCCACGGCGATGACACTTGATCGGGTTCGGCCACAATGAATAAATGGCAAATGAACAAATGAAAAAATTGGTTCTGGCCTCCGCGACGTGGACGGACGGACTGCGCTTTCTGGGCGCAGCCTCGAGCGGCCACGCTCTGGTCGTCGATGCGGACCGCGAGCGCAATTCCGCCCCCGGGCCGATGGAGCTGGTCCTGATCGGCCTCTGCGCCTGCACCGCCACCGACGTAGTGGAAATCCTGCGCAAGAAGCGCGAGCCGTTCGCCAAGGTCGAAGTCCGCGCGGAAGGCGAGCGCGCCGCCTCGCCCCCGACGGTGTATGAAACCATCCGCCTGACCTACCGTGTCAGCGGCAAGGTGGCGCCGAAGGCGGTCGCAGACGCGGTGCGGCTTTCGGAAGAGAAGTACTGCTCGGTGGCGGCGATGCTCAGCAAGACGGCGAAAATTACCTACACCATCGAGCTGGAACCATAGCTTGACTCCGCGCGCGCGGCATATATGCTGCTGCGCGGTTCCCGCGGAGGTCCCCCATGCTTCGCCTGCGCTGCCTCGCCTGCTTCCTGCTGTTTGCCGCCACCCTTGCCGCCCAGTCCGCCGACCCGCACGCCACCCTGACGGTGGGGACGGCGACGGCGCGGCGCGGCGCCACCGCCAGCGGCGTGATCGCCGTCCCCGCCGGCTCCGACGCCGCGACCAGCATTGCCGTGGTGGTGGTGAACGGCGCCAAGCCCGGGCCGGTGCTGGCCATCGTCTCAGGGGCGCACGGCACCGAGTACGCCTCCATCATCGCGGTCGAGAAGCTGATCGCGGCGCTGCGCCCGGAGGAGATTTCCGGCAGCGTCATCCTGGTGCCGCTGGTGAACGTGGCCTCGTTCGAGCAGAAGGTGCCGCACGTCAACCCGGTGGACGGCAAGAGCATGAACCGCTTCTACCCGGGAAATCCGCAGGGCACGCAGACGGAGCGCGCGTCCTACCTGATCACCAGGCAGGTGGTAGAGCAGGCCGACCACCTCATTGACCTGCACGGCGGCGACCTCGACGAAAACCTGCGTCCCTACACCTACTGGGCGCCGACCGGCAACGCGCGCCAGGACCAGACCTCGCGCGCCATGGCGCTGGCCTTTGGTCTCGACACCATCATCATTTCGCGCGACCGGCCGCGCGATCCCAACCAGTCGCGCTACCTGGAAACCACCGCCAGCCTGCGCGGCAAGCCCTCGCTCACGGCCGAGGCGGGGCGCGCCGGGCGCGTCGATACTGACGAAGTGAACGCGCTGGTGGAGGGCTGCCTGGGCGTCATGGCCTACCTGCACCTGCTGAACCGGCCGGTGCGCGCGGTGGAGAACCCGGTATGGATCGAGAGCGTGATCAGCGTGACCAGCGACACCGGCGGCATCTTCTACCCGCTGGTGGACCGCGGCTACTACGTCGGGCGCGGCGCCAAGCTCGGCTACGTCACCGACTTCTACGGCAAGACGGTGCAGGAAGCGCGCGCGCCCGAGGCTGGCGTGGTGCTGTACATCGATTCCGTTCCCACCATGACCAAGGGCGGGACCGTGGCCAACATCGGGACCATCGCCGCCGCGCCACCGCCGTAGGGCAGTTCTCAGTTCTCGGTTCCCAGCTCTCGGTCAGGGGAAATTGCTGGTCTTCTCTGAGAACTGGGAACTGAGAACTGAGAACTAAAATGCAGCCGCGGGGCCACGGCCGACGTCCATATCTGCCATGGCAAGACGCGTGCAACTCTTCAGCCAGCCCGGCTGACCACCCTGCTCCACGGCCAAGGCCTACCTCTCGGAGAGAGGGATTGAATTTGAAGACCGCGACGTGAGCACCGACTACGGCGCCGTGCGCGAGTTGGTGCGCTACGGCAGCCGCTCTACCCCGACGATCGTCATCGACGAGGAAGTGGTCATCGGCTTCAACCGGCAGCGGCTGGACCAGTTGCTCGGCGGAAACTGACCACTGACCACTGGCCACCGGGCACTCCCGCATGCGATGGTGGGGCGTGGCCTCAGCGCAAACGGAGCGCGCACATCCCATCCGCGGCTATTTCTACGTGGCCGCGGCCACGCTGTGCTGGGCGGTGGCGGCAAACCTCGGCAAGGCGGCCTTCAACGGGCAGATCGTGCCGGGAGCGACGCCGCTTTCGCCGCTGGTGCTCTCACAGGCACGCACCACTATCGCGTTTTTCGTGCTGGCGCCGCTGCTCCTGGTGGCCCGCGGCCCGCGGCGCCTGCGGCTGCCGTGGCGCGATTTCCTGCTCTCCATGCTGGCCGGGACCGCCGGCATCGCCGCCTCCAATTTCACCTACTACGTCGCCATCCAGAAGACGACCGTGGCGATCGCCATCACCCTGCAATATTTCTGCCCCATCTTCGTGCTGCTGTGGATGGTGGCGCGCCACCAGCAGCGCCCGACGCTGCCCCGCGTCGCCTCGGTGGCACTCGCCGTGGTGGGCAGCGCCCTGGTGGTGGGGCTGGTGGGCATGGGGGCGGCGCGCGTGAGTGCCGTCGGCATCGCTGCGGGATTCGCCTCCGCCATCACTTTCGGCTTCTACAACATCGTCGGCCGGTCGCTGGTGGAACGGCATGATCGCTGGGCCGTCTTCTTGTACGCGATGCTTGGCGCCACGATCTTCTGGGCGGTGGTGAACCCGCCGTGGCGGCTGGTGGCGGCGCACTACACCGCGGAACAGTGGCGCTTCCTGGTGCTGTTCAGCGTGGTCTCGATCGTGATCGCCTACGGATTCTATTTTTCCGGGCTGCGCTACCTCGACTCCACGCGCGCCGTGGTCACCAGTTGCCTGGAGCCGGTCTTCGGCATCCTGCTGGCCATGGCCTTCATCCACGAGCGCCCGACCGCGGTCCAGGGACTGGGAATCGTGGTGGTGCTGGTTGCCACCCTGCTGGTGCAGATGCCGGAAAGAACAGCAGCCATAAGCCATAAGCTATAAGCAATAAGCGAAAAGCGAAAAGCGGAAGACGGAAAGCGGAAGACCGACAGCGGACAGCGCTCTCACTCCAACTGCTTGCCCTTGGTTTCCGGCAACAGCATGGCGGTGAGCATGGCGAGGAAAAACGACACGGCGCAGAGATAGAAGGCGGCGCTGAGGCCGTAGCGCTGGCCGAGCCAGCCAATCACGAACGGCGCCACTGAACTCAGCGTGCGGGCGCCGTTGTAGGTAAAGCCGAGGGCGCGGGCGCGCACGGCGGTAGGGAAGATCTCGCTGCCGATGATCCCCGATCCCGAGAAAAAGCCGGTGCCGAAGAAGGCGACCGGCGTGCCCAGCACCAGCAGCATCAGTGGGCTGCGCGCCAGCGCGTAAAGCGGGACTAGCAGCGCCGCCATGCCGGTGTAGATGACAAACGACTTGCGCCGTCCCAGGTGATCGGCGATCCAGCCGAAGCTGGCGTAGCCGGGAAACATGCCGGTCAGGTTGAGGACGACGAGCATCACGGTCATCGCGCCGGCATCGAAGCCGCGGCCGCCCTGCGCCACCGGCAGCTGCAGGTACGCCGGCACCCAGGTGAACAGCCCCCACCAGCCAAACATGCCGAAGAAATTCAAGAACAGCAGGGCGAAGGTGGACTTGGCGTAGCGGCTGCGGAAGAGTTCCCCGAAGGTGACGTCCTGCGGCGCGATGACGGTGGTGGCGTCGGGCCCGGCTGGTGCGGCGCGCATGCGCGCTCGCCACATCTCGGATTCGGGCACGTCTTTCTGAATCCAGAGCGTGACCAGGGCGGGCAAGACGCCGACGAAGAAGACGGCGCGCCAGTTCCAGCGCTGCAGCACCACCCAGGCCACCACGGCGGCGAGGGCGTAGCCAATGGCCCAGGAGCTTTGTACCAGCGCGAGGGCCTTGGCCCGCAGGTGCATGGGCCAGGTCTCGGCGACCAGCGTGGCGCCGGTGTTCCACTCGCCCCCCATGCCCAGCCCGAGAATGAAGCGAAAGACGGCAAGCATCGGGATCGATGTAGACAGGCCGGAGGCGAACGAGCAGACGGAATAGGTCAGGATGCTGAGCATCAGGGCGCGGGTGCGGCCGATGCGGTCAGCGAGGAAGCCGAAGAGCACGCCCCCGAGGCCGGAGGCGAGCAGGGTCAAGGTGCTGAGCAGGCCGCCGGTGGCCTTGGACATGCCCAGGTCGCGCATGATGTGCGCCAGCACCAGCGCGTAGAGCATGACGTCGAAGGCGTCGAGCATCCAGCCCAGGGCGGCGGCGACCAGCGTGCGCCGCTGCCCGGCCGTGACCTCGCTGAGCTGGAAGCCGGTGTGCTGCGCGGAAAGCGACATGAGGGCGGGATTGTAGCAAGTCCGGCGGCGACGGCCCGGCCGCAGGCGGTCAGGAGCCGGGCGCGAGCGGCCGCTCGGCGCCGGCGTCACCTGCGGCCATGCGGAAATACCGCCGCGCGCGCTTCACGTCAAGCGCAATCTGCTGGCGCAGGGCGTCCACGCTGGGAAACCTGATCTCCGGGCGCAGCCGGTGCAGGAAGGTGACCTGCACCTGGGTGTCGGCGGTCACGGCCAGGGGATGGAAGTTGAGCAGGTGGGTCTCGATGGCGAACGAGGCGGCGCCGAAGGTCGGGCGCGTGCCCACGTTGGCGACCGAGGGGAACTCTTCGCCGTTGACGCGGGTGCGGGCGACGTAGACGCCGTCGAGCGGCACCAGCTCGTCATAGCGAGTGAGATTGATGGTGGGGACGGTGTACTTGTGGCCGTAGCCGCGGCCGCGTCCGGGCACGGCGGCGATGCTGAACCAGCGGCCAAGCAGGCGGCGCGCGCGCGTCACCCGCCCCTGGCACAGCAGCTCGCGGATGCGTGAACTGGAAACCACATCGCCGCGCACCCGCATTGCGGGATAGACCTTCACCTCGAAGCCCAGCTCGCGCCCGAAGCCGGCCAGCGCCGCGACGTCGCCCTCGGCATCGCGGCCGAAGTGGAAGTTGAAGCCCTCGTGGACCTCGCGCACGTGCAGCTTTTTCGCCAGGATCTCAGCCGCGAACCGGTGGGGCGTGAGCAGCGAGAGATCGCGCGAGAAGGGAAGGACGAGCACAGCGTCGATGCCGGTGCTCGCCAGCAGTTGCAGCCTGGCCGGCAGCGGCGAGAGCAGGCGCGGCGCCGCGTCGGGGCGCAGGATGCGCATGGGATGGGGATCGAAGGTGACCGCCAGCGAGCGCGCGTCCAGTTCCCGGGCGCGGGCGACGATGGCGCGCAACACCGCCCGGTGCGCCAGGTGCACGCCGTCGAAGTTGCCGACACTGGCCACGGTCGGGCCGAAGTCGGCGGGGACTTCGTCGAGTTTGCGGAAAATTAGCATGCCGATCTTCCACCCCAGAGGCGCCGAGGCACAGAGAAGAAGGAAATCAAAATCTCCGTGTCTCTGTGCCCCTGTGGCTGGTGCCTCATATCTCGAATTCCAGCTGCAACCCGTCGTGGGCCAGGCGCATGTGCGGCGGCAATTGCGCGTTGGTCGCGGCGTGCGGCAGGTCGTGCGAAATGTGGGTGAAGAAAGTGCGGCGCGGCTGCAGCTCGGCGGCAATCTGCACCGAATTTTCCAGCGTCGAGTGCGTCGGATGCGGCTTGTGGCGCAGCGCGTCGAGGAACAGGATGTCGAGCCCGTGCAGGCGCGCGCGCGACGCCGCCGGGATCTCGCTGTGGTCGGTCAGGTAGGCGGCCGTACCGAAGCGGAAGCCGTGGATCTCGGCATCGCCGTGCAGCACCGGGATGGGTTCGAAGCGCGCCCCAAACAGCTCCAGCGTGTCGCCGCCATCCAGGCGGCGCAAGTCCACCTGGGCCAGGCTGCCGTACTTGTAGTCCGCCTCGAAGATGTAGCGGAAGACCGAACGCAGGGTGGTAATGGTGTGGTCGAAAGCGTAGAGCGGGATCCGGCCCTCGGGGTGGTGGAAGGTGAGCGGGCGCAGGTCGTCGAGCCCGAGGATGTGGTCGGCGTGGCCGTGGGTGTAAATGACCGCGTCGAGCCGGCGAATGCGTGCGCGGATGGCCTGCTCGCGGAAGTCGGGCGTGGTGTCAATCAGCACTACGCGCTGGTTGTATTCGAGCAGCACCGAGGGACGCGTGCGGCGGTCGTGAGGATCGGCGGACGAGCAGACGCTGCAGGTGCAGCCGATGGTGGGCACACCCATCGAGGTGCCGCTGCCGAGCACGGTCAGGGTCGCTTTCATCGTGGCGGGGGTTCGGAGGCGGGGCCGCCCGGCTCCGGCGGATGCGTCAGGGCGTTGGTCATTTCCACGAACGCCATGCGCAGCCGGAACAGGCAATCCTGCGCCACGGCTTTCTCGTTCTCGTTCAGGTTGCCACGCGTTTTTTCTTCCAGCATGGAGATGGTGTCAATGGTGTGGCGCGCGCCCACCAGGTCCACCTGCGGACGCTGTCCCTGCTCGTGCAGCAGGCCGAGCTGGAACATCGCCGACATGTAGAGCGACGCGAGGAAGCCTTCGAACGAGACGTCGAGCGGCTCCTCGGGCGGTTCCGGGCCGTGCGCCTGGCGCACGGCCTCGTCCACCTTGCGGCCGGCGGCGTGGAAAGCGTCGCGGCTGGCTTGCTGCTCGGCGGCGGTGGGGGGCAGGGGCGCCGTGCCCGCTGAGCCGGCAGGGGAGCTCTCGGCGACCTGCATATGGGCGCCGGCGGGCGGCGCGTCCTGCGCCGGCGGCGGCAGCGGGGCAATGACCTGCGGTTGCGGCTCGGCTTGCTGCCGCTCTGCTTCCGCGGCGGCGTCGGGACGCAATTCGCCCTCGGAGGTGAACAGGCGCCGGTCGGTGACTTTGATCTCGGATTTGTCTTGCTTGTCGGCCATGAAGGATTCCCAACCTAGCCACGAAGTGCGAAGTTCTCAACTCACCGGTTCGCCGCCGCCCTCTCACCCGCGGGAGCACGCGTCGGCAGGGCACGCGCGGCGCCGATCCTCAGTTCCGCGCCCCCGGCCAGCGCCTCGCGGCGCACGTACCCGAGCGCGATGGTGCGCGCGCCCTCCGCCAGCGGAATGCTGGCGGCGCTGGTGACTTCGCCGGCCTCTTGTTCTCCCACCATGATCTTTGTGCCCGGCGCCGGCGGCGGCCCCGCGACCGCCAACTGCGTGAACACGCGATGCACCGCGCCGCGGGCGTGGATGCGCTCCACGATCTCCTGACCAATGTAACAGCCCTTGCGGAAGTGCAGGGCGCGCTCCTGCGCCGTTTCCTGCGGCAGGTCGCGCTCGCTGATGTCGGGGCCGTAGCGCGGACGCCCGTGCCAGATGCGCAGCAGCTCCAGCGCTTCCCAGCCGATGGCCTGGGCGCCGGCAGCGACGAGCGCCTGCCACACCCACGGGGCTTTTGCGGGCGCGACCCAGACCTCGTAGGCGGGCGTCGGCAGATCGCTGCGCACGACGGAAACGCCAAACTCGCTCTCGGCCCCGGCGCCGAAGGCCACGTCGCGCACCGCGAGCGGCTCCAGGTCACGGTCGAGGATGCCTATGCTGCGCAACACCTCGGCAGCCCGCGGTCCGGCAACGCCTAGCGCGGTCAGCTGCTCGCCGAGATCGGTGAGCTCGACGTCGTCCATGATGATGAACTTCTCGAGCAGCTCGCGCAGGCGCGGCGCCTGGGCCGCGTCGGTATCGAGCAGCAGGGATGCGCCGCGCTGGTAGCAGTAGAGGTCGGCCTGGATGCGGCCCTGCGGGCTGAGCAGAAAAGCGTAGACGCCGCCGCCGGACGGGAGGTCGCGCACGTTGTTGGTGATCATGCCATTCAGCCAGCGCACGCGATCGGCGCCGGTGACGGCGAACTTGGCGCGCCAGCCGAGATCGTAGACGCCACACCCGGAGCGCAGTGCGGCGAACTCGGCGGCCACGTCGCCAAACGCGGCGGCGGTTTCGGCGCCGCCATACTGGCCGAAGCGGGCGCCGGCGCTCGCCAGCCGATCATGGAGGGGCGTGAGGGGCATCGCAAACATCCGATTATAAACTGCGCTTTTCACCGCGCCGGCCCGCGCGCTACCATTCCCGGATTCACCCTACCTGGGGAGGCAGCATGACAACTCGCCGGGTGCTGATGGCAGTGGTGGCATTGTTTTCGCTGCTGGCCGCGCAGGAGCATCAACCTGCGCAACGCCAGGCGGCGCCCGAGTTCCAGAAGCTGAAAACGCTGGCGGGCAACTGGGCCGGGACGTACAACGGCCCCGCCGAGCCGCCCAAGACCGGCAACGTGACCATGCCGGTGAAGGCGAACTTTCGCGCGGTGTCCAACGGGACCGCGGTCATGCTGACCTCCGATGGCGGCACCGACCAGGAGATGATTACGGTTTTCCATCCCGATGGCGCGTCCCTGATGGTCACCCACTACTGCAGCATGGGCAACCAGCCACGCATGCGGCTGGCGGCTTCCAAGGACCCGAACCAGTTGGTCTTCAAGTTCGCCGACATTACCAATCTCACGCCCACGCAGCCGGACCACATCAAGGACCTGACGATCACCTTCCTCGGCCCCGACCACCATATCGAGGAGTGGACAGCGGTGGCGGCGGGCAAGGAGAACGTGGCGCGTCTCGACATGCATCGGGCGCGGTAGGGTCTGCTAAGCTGCTGCGCGTGAACGACCAGCCAGGGAAGAAGCGCATCGCCGTCGCCGCGGGCGACGGCATCGGGAAGGAAGTCATCGCCGCGGCGGCGCGGGTGCTGGAAGCCAGCGGCGCGCCCGTGGCCCTCACCCCGTTCGACTGGGGCGCTGAGCGCTACCTGCGCGACGGCGTCACCATGCCGGCCGGCGGCTTCGAGATGCTGGCGCGCGACTTCGACGCCATCCTGGTCGGCGCGTTCGGCGATCCCCGCGTGCCGTCGAACGTCCACGCCAGGGAAATCCTGCTCGGCATGCGCTTCCAGATGGACCTCTACGCCAACGTCCGCCCGGTGCGCTGCCTCGATGAGTCCCTGAACCCGCTGAAGAACGTGCGTGCCGACGCCATTAACTTCGTCGTGGTGCGCGAGAACACCGAAGGGCCGTACCGGGATACCGGGGCGCTGGGGCAGCCGGGGACGCCCGACGAACGCGCGACGCAGGAGGACTTCAACACGCGCCACGGCGTGGAGCGCGTCATCCGCTACGCCTTCGAACTGGCGCGCGCCACCGGGCGCAAGAAAGTCCTGATGTCCGACAAATCCAACGTGATGACCTTCATCGGCGGCCTCTGGCAGCGCACGTTCCAGGAGGTCGCGGCCGAATACCGCGGCATCGCGGCGTCGCATATGTACATCGACGCGCTCTGCCTGGCCCTGGTGCGCGACCCGCAGCAGTTCGAGGTCATCGTCACCAGCAACATGTTCGGCGACATCATCACCGACCTGGCCGCGGCGCTCCAGGGTGGGCTGGGGATGGCCGCGAGCGGCAACCTCCACCCCGGCCGCACCTCGATGTTCGAGCCGGTGCATGGTTCGGCGCCGCCGCTGGCGGGGAAAAACGTCGCCAACCCCATGGGCGCGATCCTCACCGCGGCCATGATGCTGGAACACCTTGGCCTGCGCGACCACGCCGCGCGCATCAACGCCGCCGTGCTCGCCGCCGTGCGCGAGAAGAAGACAACCAGCGACATCGGCGGCGGGCTGGGCACGCGCGAGGTTGGGGAGTGGATCGCCGATCATTTAGATTAGGTCGCATGTCCTCCACCGGCTCCCGCTTCGAACGCGCGGTCCAGATCATGGCCCGGCTGCGTGCGCCCGGCGGCTGTCCCTGGGACCGCGAACAGACCTTCGACTCCATCAAGCCCTTCACGCTGGAGGAGACCTACGAAGTCCTGGAAGCGATTGACAACCGCGACTGGGAAGAGCTGACCGGCGAGCTCGGCGACCTGCTGCTGCAGGTGCTCTTCTACTCCGAGATGGCGCAGGAAGCGGGGCACTTCTCGATTGACGACGTGCTCGACCGCCTCGCCAACAAGCTGGTGGACCGCCATCCGCACGTCTTCGGCGACGTGAAGGCGGAGACGTCGAGCGATGTGCTGCGCAACTGGGAGGCGCTGAAGGCGGAGGAGAAGAAGAAGCGGCTCGCGGCCGGCGGCGGCAAGGCAGCCCGGAAGGAAGAGGACAAGCACTCGGTATTGGCGGGCGTTTCGGCGGCGATGCCGGCGCTGCTGGAGGCGCACAAGCTCAGCTCGCGCGCGGCCCACGTCGGGTTCGAGTGGCCGGAAATCGAGGGCCTCTTCGACAAGCTGGCCGAGGAGACGCGCGAACTGCGCGAGAACCTGAAAGAGTATCCCCGGCATCGCGGGGGGAAGATTGGGCCCCCCGCCGGGCGCGGCATCGCCGGCGCGCGCGGGGTCACCGTGCCCGACGCGCTGCGAGCGCAGCTGGAAGACGAAGTTGGCGATCTTTTCTTTGTGCTGGTGAACATCGCGCGGTATCTTGCACTCGATCCCGAGTCGGCGCTAAAAAAGACGAACCGCAAGTTCAAGCAGCGCTTCCAGTGGATGGAAGCCCAACTCCGCGCCGCCGGCCGCAAGCTCGAGGAGACCAACCTGGACGACCTGGAATCCCTATGGCAGAAGTCGAAGCAGCAGGAGCGGCAGGCAGCGCCGACGGTGGCAGATCACCCCCGCAAGCCGAAGCCGGGGGCCCGCCGGTGAAGACGCGTGAGCACGTCGTCATCCGCCAGTGCCGCGGCATCGAGGAGTTTCAGGCGTGCGTCCATCTGCAGCAGGAAGTGTGGAATGTTTCCGACGCCGAGCTGGTCCCACTGCACATGTTCGTCGTCGCGGAGAAGATTGGCGGCCAGATCATTGGCAGCTTCGACGGCGACACCCTCATCGGCCTCGTCTTCTCCATTCCCGGCAATCGCAACGGGCGCCTCTACCTGCATTCGCACCTGCTGGCGGTACGCGAGAGCTACCGTAACCTCGGCCTGGGGCGCAGCATGAAGCTGGCGCAGCGCGACGACGCGCTGGCACGCGGCTTCGAGCTGATGGAGTGGACCTTCGATCCGCTGGAGATCAAGAACGCTTTCCTCAACCTGCATCGGCTGGGGGCGATTGCGCGCCGCTACAACAGCAACCAGTATGGGGTGTCGTCGTCGCCGCTGCAGGGGGGCCTGCCCACCGACCGCCTGGTAGCGGAGTGGTGGCTCAAGTCGCGGCGCGTAGTGAATCTGCTCGACCACGGCCAGCCGCCGCAGGTCACGCCCGAGGTGACGCTGGACGTTCCGTCCGCGATTTACCAGTGGAAGGCCGATCCGGCCACGCGTGACCAGGCGCGCGCGGTGCAGAGCCGCAACCGCGAGCTGTTCCTCGGCGCCTTCGAGCGCGGCCTGGCGGCGCTCGACTACCAGCTCGATGAGCCCGGCAATGGCCGGTTTATCGTCGGCCGCTGGGACGAGAACTGGTCGTACGCTAGCTGAGGCTCAGGAAGAGTTGGCTAGAAAAGACATGCCACACACCATTCCTGTAGACGAAGTCGTAGAGTCGGGTCCTTGAAGACAAGCCGGATGTATAATTTTTGCCGTCATCGAGGACAAAACAAGAAAGTTCCGGTGGAGAGCCATTGTCCGTTTGGCGCAGGCAGATCGGCATAGCAGGCGGGTTAGGCCCGTTTGCCCATATCGAGCTGGAGCGGCGACTCCTGGAAGCAGCCGGGCGAAAGCTGGGTCATGGACCGAGCGAGCAGGAACTGCCGCCTTGGATCGTCGTGTCGTTGCCACAAACGCCTGATCGAACGGCAGCGCTCTTATCAGGTGGCGAATCGCCGGTGCCGATGCTGGCGCGCAGTCTGAATCTGCTGCGGGGTTGCGATTTTGCCATCATCGCGTGTAACACGGCTCACGCATTCTTGCCCCAGCTCAAACCATTGGTTTCGCTGCCCATTCTGGACACCATCGAAGAGACCATCCGCGAAGCTGTGGATCGATTTGGTTCGGACGTAAGACTTGGCTTACTGGCGACCACGGGTACGCTGGAAAGTAAGGTGTACCCCGAAACGGCGCGCAGGGTTTTCCCAGGAGTGCAGTTTCTAACGCCCTTGGATTTGCCGGGAGGCAAGTCTCTGCAGACAGTGGTGATGAACAGCATCTATGGGAAACCTGCAGGAATTAAGTGTGGCGGGCTTCAGGATCCTGAAATCAGGGCTGGCATAGAACGCGACCTGTTTCGCGTGGTCGATCAATTCTCCAGAACTGGAGTGTCGGCCGTGATTGTGGGTTGTACCGAGCTATCTCTGGCTCTTCATGGCTCAGCGAGCAACGGCATGCCCTTCCTGGATCCCCTGGATGCCGTGGCCCGAGCGGCCATTGAAATCGCCGCCGGTGACCGAGACATCCCCCAATAAGATGGATCTCTTATGAAAGTTGAAGCCATCACGCTGCGTGAGATCCGCATGCCGCTGGTCCACTTCTTCGAGACCAGCTTCGGCCGCACCACCGAGCGCCGCATCCTGCTGGTGCAACTGCACTGCGAGGGCGTGACCGCGTGGGGCGAGTGCGTCGCCGGCGAACATCCTTTTTACAGCGAGGAGTCCGTCGATACTGCGTGGTATGCCCTCACGAAGTATCTGGGGCCGGCGCTGCTCGGCCGCCCCCTGGAGCGCGCGGCCGACTGCGTGCCGCTGCTGGCGCGCGTCCGCGGACATCGCATGGCCAAGGCGGCGCTGGAAAACGCTCTGTGGGAAGCCGGAAGCCCGCGCCCAGCGCCTGCCACTCTGGCAATTGCTGGGCGGCACGCAGCGGCAGATCGCCTGCGGCGTCTCCATCGGCATCCAGAACACGCCGGAACAGTTGCTGGAAAAAATCGCCACGGAACTCGCGGCCGGATACCGGCGCATCAAGGTGAAGGTGAAACCCGGCTGGGACGTGAACGTGCTGGAGAAAATCCGCGCCCGCTGGCCGGGCATCCTGCTCTCCTGCGACGCCAACTCCGCCTACACCCTCGCCGACGTCGAGCACCTGCGCAGCTTTGACCGCTTCCAGCTGCTGATGATCGAGCAGCCGCTGTGGGACGACGACTTCTACTTCCACGCCCGCCTGCAAAAGCAGATCCAGACCGCCATCTGCCTCGACGAAGCCATCGGCAACGCGCGCGACGCGGAAGCGGCGCTGGAGTTGGGTGCCTGCCGCATCCTCAACATCAAGGTTGGGCGCGTCGGCGGTTTCAGCGAGGCGGTGAAAGTCCACGACGTTGCCCAACAGCACGGCGTGCCGGTGTGGTGCGGCGGCATGCTGGAGTCGGGCATCGGCCGCGCCCACAACATCGCGCTCTCCACCCTGCCCAACTTCACCCTGCCCGGCGATGTTTCCGCCTCCCAGCGCTACTGGAAGGAAGACATCATCGAGCCCGCGGTCGAGGTCACGCCCGAAGGCTACATTCCGGTGCCGCAGGAGGCAGGCAGTGGTTTCCGCGTCCGCGAAGACCTGATCGAGAAGCTGACCGTGCGCCGCGAGGCCGTGCGCGGCAGCGCAGCCGGCGCGTAAGTTCGCGCAGGGAACGCCGTGGCCCGTCGTCAGCCACGGCCGGGCGGCCCGCCTTTACACTGCGAAGAGCCGCATGTTATTCTGCAAGCGACTCTTAAGAGAGAAAAAAACGCAGCAGGAGCACACCAGGTAGTGTTAGCGAGAGAGCGCAAACAGAACGTCATCACCAACTACCGCACGCACGACAAGGACACCGGCAGCCCCGAGGTCCAGATCGCGCTGCTCAGCGAGCGCATCGGCGAGCTGACCGAGCACTTCAAGACGCACCAGAAGGACCACGCCTCGCGGCGCGGCCTGCTGATGTTGGTCAGCAAGCGCCGGCGCCTGCTCGATTACCTCAAGCAGTACGATTCCGAGCGCTACCAGGTAGTCATCTCGAAGCTCGGCATCCGCAAGTAGGTCCGCGGCCGCGGGTGGGGTGCGGCGTGGCCGACCCCATGGTCCGGACCGTTCTGTCGGCTCTCGCGTCCCAATGCCATCCCGTCGCTGCTGGGCAGCGGCAGCGCGCATACGGGTCCACTTGTTCTCCTGCGAAAAGGATTCGACGCAACCCATGAAACATGAAATCTCCGTAGAACTGGCTGGCGGCAAACACATCAGCTTTGAAACCGGCCGCCTGGCCAGGCAGGCGCACGGCTCCAGCGTGGTGCGCATGGGCGACAACGTGGTGCTGGCCTCGGCCACGGCCAACTTCGAGCCCCGCCTGGGCATCGACTTCTTCCCCCTCACCGTGGACTATCGCGAATACACCTACGCCGGCGGACGCTTTCCCGGCGGCTTCATCAAGCGCGAAGGCCGGATGAGCGAGCGCGAAACCCTCACCTGCCGGCAGATCGATCGCCCCATCCGGCCGCTGTTTCCGAAAGGCTTCCGCAACGAGACCCAGGTGATCTCCTTCGTGCTTTCCGCCGACAAGGAGAACGATCCCGACGTCGCCGCCCTCAACGCCGCCAGCGCCGCCCTGACCCTGAGCGACATTCCGTTCCACGGCCCCCTCGGCGCCCTGCGCGTGGGTCTGGTGCACGGGCAGCTCATCGCCAACCCCACCTATGCCGAACGCCGCGAGAGCGTCCTCAACATCATGGTGGTCGGCAGCGCCGAAGGCATCGTCATGGTAGAGGCGGGCGCCAGCGGGGCCAGCGAGGCGCAGGTCATCGACGCCATCGAGTTTGCGCACGGCGAGATCAAGAAAATCTGCGCCGCCCTCAACGAGCTGCGTTCCCGCGCCGGCAAGCCCAAGCGCGAGGTGGCGCCGGTGGAAGTCGACGAGGCGTACCTCGGCGCGCTGCGGCAGCGCATCGGCGAGCGCCTCAGCGACGCCCTCAACACCGAAAAGTATCCCAAGGCCGAGAGCTTCATGAAGGTCAAGGCCATCAAGGACGAGCTCAAGGCGGAAATCCCGGAAGACGACACCAAGGCCCGCGACAAGCTCTCCAAAAACTACGGGCTGCTGCGCGAGCGCCTTTTCCGCGAGGAAATGCTGGGCAAGCGCCGCCGTCCCGACGGCCGCGCCCTCGATCAGGTGCGCCCCATCTGGATCGAGGTCGGCGCCCTGCCTCGCACCCACGGTTCCGCCATCTTCACCCGCGGCGAAACCCAGGCGCTGGTCACCACCACCCTGGGCACCTCCGACGACGCGCAGCGCCTGGAGCTGTTCGAAGGCGAGTCCCGGAAGCGCTTCATGCTTCACTATAACTTCCCGCCGTTTTGCGTTGGTGAAGTTGGATTTATGCGCGGCGCCGGCCGCCGCGAAATCGGCCACGGCCTACTCGCCGAGCGCGCCCTCTCCGCCGTTCTGCCGGCGGAAGCGGACTGGCCCTACACCATGCGCGTTGTCTCCGACATCCTGGAGTCGAACGGTTCGTCGTCGATGGCCAGCGTCTGCGGCGCCTCGCTGTCGCTGATGGATGCGGGCGTACCGCTCACCGCTGCGGTGGCGGGGGTGGCCATGGGCCTGGTCAAGGAGGGCGACGACTACGCCATCCTCACCGACATTGCCGGCGCCGAAGACCACTACGGCGACATGGACTTCAAGGTCGCGGGCACCCGCGACGGCATTACCGCGCTGCAGATGGACATCAAGGTCACCGGCATCACCTCGGCAATCATGCGCGAGGCGCTGGAGCAGGCGCGCCGCGGCCGCCTGCACATCCTCGACAAGATGAACGAGGCGCTGGCGGAGCCGCGCACCAAGATTTCGCCGTACGCCCCGCGCATCTACGTGCTGAAGATTCCGGTGGACAAGATTCGCGACCTCATCGGGCCGGGCGGCAAGGTGATTCGCGGCATCATCGAGGCCACCGGCGTCAAGATCGATGTGGAAGACGACGGCAGCGTGCTGGTCGCTTCGGCCGACGAAGCCGCCGCCGCCAAGGCGCTGCAGATGATCGGCGACATCACCGCCACCCCCGAGCTGGGCAAGACCTACCTCGGCAAAGTAGTGCGGCTGGCGGATTTCGGCGCCTTCGTCGAAATCTTCCCCGGCACCGACGGCCTGCTGCACATCAGCGAAGTCGCCGAGCACCGCATCAAGGATGTGCGCGACGAACTCAAGGAAGGCGACCAGATCCTGGTCAAGGTCCTGAGCATCGAGGGCAACCGCATTCGCCTCTCCCGCAAGGCCATCCTCAGGGAACAGCGTGCCAAGATGCAGGGCGGCGCCACCCCGGAAGGCGAAGCGGAAGCTCCCGCACCGCACCCGGCGGGCGCCGGGGAGCATCCCGCGCCGGTGACCTTCGAGGGGGGCGGCGACTTCGAAGAAGACGAGGAACCCAACTTCAACCGCGTCGAAGCCGAGCGCGTGCCGCCGGGCCCAGGCCCGGGCCCGGGCTTCGGCGGTCGCGAAGGCGGCGGCGGGCGCCCTCCGGGCGGCGGGCGGGGCCCGCGGCGCGGACGCGGCGGCGGCGGGCGCGGGCGCGGTCCGGGCGGTGGTGGAGGTCGCGGCGGCGGCGGCGGCGGACGCCACTAGGCGCAGCAGGTAACTGCGAATTGCGAATCGGGCAATCGAAGAACTTCGATTGCCCGATTTTCTTTCCTGCCGCCGGCAGCACCCAATTCCGCAGTTCCGCAGTCCGGCAACGGCTGCTATCGTTACCGGTTGGCGGAGGTGCCTGTGAGCATCATGCTGGGATTGCTGCTCGGCGTCGTGGTGGGAGTGGTTTCGGGCGTGGTCGGCATCGGCGGCGGCGTGATGGTGGTGCCGATCCTCGTCTATGGCTTCAAGATGAGCCAGCACTCGGCGCAGGGGACGTCGCTGGCCATGCTGTTGCCGCCCATCGGCATCCTCGCTGTGATGCAATACTGGCGCGCCGGGCACGTGGACCTGAAGATGGCCCTCCTGCTGGCCGTCGGCTTTGCCCTCGGCGGCTACTTCGGCGGCATGTTCGCGCAACAACTCTCCGGGCTGGCGCTGCGCCGCAGCTTCGCGCTGGTGCTGGGCGCCGTCGCGGTGAAAATGTTCTTCCAGAAATGATGCACACGCGAATCGCTTTAGCTCAGCGCAGCCTCCGGCGCGCGCTTAGAGCTTAGAGCTTAAGGCTTAGGGCCTGTACCCATGAACAAGATCAATCTCTCCGCCGCCTTCGCCCGCATCCGCGAGCATTGGTCGCCGCACATTGCCGGCGAACTGAACGGCCAGTACGTCAAGCTGGTGAAGTTCCAGGGCGAGTTCGTGTGGCATCACCACGAACAGGAAGACGAGATGTTTCTCGTCGTCAAGGGCCGCATGATCATGCGCCTGCGCGCGGGCGACGTGGAATTGAACGAGGGCGAATTCTGCATCGTGCCCCGCGGCGTCGAGCACCAGCCCTATGCGCCCGCGGAGACCCACGTCTTGCTCTTCGAGCCGCAGTCCACGCTCAACACCGGCAACGTGCAGAACGAGCGCACGCGGCCCCAGCTGCCCCGCCTCGACCGGTAGTGGTTAACAAAGGCCACGGCCATTCGTCCTGGTCGCATACTGCGCGCGCGGAAGCCGCGCCGCGCCGCGCTCCCTGACCTGCTCTACGCCGTGCCGGCACTGCTGCGGCGCGGCAGCAGCTCGCCAATGCGGCGAATCTGCGCGCCCACGCCCTTGAGTTTCTCTTCGATGCGCTCGTAGCCGCGATCGATGTGGTACACGCGGTCCACGATGGTCTCGCCCTCCGCCACCAGCGCCGCCAGCACCAGCGACGCCGACGCGCGCAGGTCGGAACACAGCACGGCGGCCGCGCTGAGCGGCGTCTTGCCGCGCACGAACGCGCGCCGCCCTTCGATCTTGATGTTCGCCCCCATGCGCACCAGCTCCTGCGCGTGCATGAAGCGGTTCTCGAAAATGTTTTCGGTGATGAGCGACGCCCCCTCCGCCTGCGTCGCCAGCACCATGTACTGCGCCTGCATGTCGGTGGGGAAGCCGGGATACTCCTCCGTGGCCATGTCGGCGGCGCGCAACTCGGTGTCGCCCTGCACGCGCACGCTGTCGCCGCTGACCTTGAGCTTGACGCCGCACTCTTCCAGCTTCTGCAGCAGCGCGCCCAGATGGCCGGGATCGCAACTGCTCACCATCAAGTCGCCGCCGGTGAGGGCGGCGGCGAGAATGTACGTCCCCGCCTCGATGCGATCGGGAATGATGCGGTGCTTCGCCCCGCCCAGCCGGGCCACGCCGCGCACCCGGATGGTCGAAGTCCCGGCGCCCTCGATCTGCGCGCCCATCTTGTTGAGCAGTGCCCCCAGGTCCGCGACCTCGGGCTCGCGGGCGCAGTTTTCCATGACCGTCTCGCCGTCGGCGAGCGCCGCCGCCATCAGCAGGTCTTCGGTGCCGGTGACGGTGATCCTGTCGAAGTAAATCTGGCCGCCGCGCAGGCGCTCGGCCGCCGCCTCGATGTAGCCGTGCTCCTGCGTGATGGTGGCGCCCAGCCGCTCCAGCCCTTTCAGGTGGAGATCGATGGGGCGCGCTCCGATGGCGCAGCCGCCGGGCAGCGAGACCCGGGCGCGTCCCATGCGCGCTACCAGCGCCCCCAGCACCAGGGTGGACGCCCGCATGGTCTTGACCAGTTCGTACGACGCTTCCGGGTTCACCAGGTTGCGCGCGCAGATGGTGGTGCGATGGTGCGCGCGCCCGTAGCCAAGTTCCACCTCCGCCCCCATCGCCACCAGCAGGCGGCGCACGGTCTCGATGTCGCGCACGGCGGGAATGTTCTCCAGAATCACGGGTTCTTCGGTGAGCAGCGCCGCCGCCATCGCCGGCAACGCCGCGTTCTTGGCGCCGCTCACCCGGACGGTGCCGAGCAGGGGATTGCCGCCTCGGATTACAAACTTGTCCATTATCTCTGTCGCTCCGCTCCAAACCGCTTCAGCCACTGCTTGCCCGCCACGCGGAAAGGCGCTTCTGGCGGGCGGCTCGGCGCGCCACCGGCCTCGCCGCCTGGCTCGCGCTGGAAACCTCGCTCATTGTACCTGCAAGGAGAGTTCGCGATTCAGACACGAAGGCACGAAGAACTGAAGTGTTTACTCCTTCGTGTCTTTGTGTCTTCGTGGTTTAGATCTGCTCGACGGCACGCCGCACATGGCCGCACGCCTGCTGCAGGCGCCGCCGGGCGGTGGTGGCGCTGACCCCGGCTTGCAGCATGACCAGCGCGACCGGTACACTCTGCCGCGCCGCGGCCAGGGCCCGCACCACGGCCGCGCGCGACGCGCCGCTGATCGCGCGCACCACCCCGATGCCGCGCTCCACCAGCTTCTCGTTCTTCAGCGCGACGTTCACCATCAGGTTGCCGTAGACGTAGCCCAGCCGGGCCATGGCGCCGGTCGAAATCATGTTGAGCACCAGCTTTTGTGCCGTGCCCGCCTTCATGCGCGTCGAGCCGCTCACCACTTCCGGGCCCACCGCCACCGTGATCGCAATCTCCGCCGCGCGGGCCAGCGGCGAACCCGGACTGCACACCACCGCGACCGTGCGGGCGCCTCTGCGTCGCCCATACGCGACCGCGGCGACGGTGTAGGGCGTACGCCCGCTCGCCGCAATCCCCACCACCACGTCCTGCTTCCCCGGCTTCAGTTTCGCCAGGTCGCGCTCGCCCGCGCGCCGCGAATCTTCGTTGTACTCGGCGGCGCGCGTCAGCGCTGCCTTGCCGCCGGCCATGACGCAGCGCACCGTGGTGCTGGGAACGCCGAACGTCGGCGGACACTCCGCGGCATCGAGCGCCGCCAGCCGCCCGCTGGTTCCCGCGCCCACATAGATGATCCGCCCGCCGCTGCGAATGGCGGCGGCGGCGGCCTCCATGGCGCGCGCGATCTGCGGCAGCGCCCGGCGCACCGCCGGCGCCACCCGCTGGTCCTCGCGGTTGATGAGCGCGGCAATTTCCCGCGCCGACTTCGTGTCCAGGTTTACCGCCGCCGCATTGCGGCGTTCCGTCGCCACGTGGCGCAGGTCCGGCGGCGCCTTCTTCGCTCCTGCGCGTCGCGCTGGCTGTGGTTTCAATGTGCCCTCATCTCATGCAAAATCGCCCGCTCCCGGGGTCGTCCCATCACTCCAGCGCCTCCACCACGGCATCATGGAATGCGGGGCGCACCTGCTTGATGGCGTCGCCGGCGTGGTCGGGCCAGGTGCGGTTGCTGAGCAGCACCACGCCCAGCGCGCGCTCGGGATCGATCCACAGCGACGTCCCGGTATACCCGAGATGCCCATACGCGTGCTCGCCAAAATACCTGCCCGACTGCGACGGGCGGCTCGGGGTGTCCCAGCCCAGCGCCCGCCGCGTCCCCGCCGGCGCAGCTGCGCGGCGCGTGAACCGCGCCAGCGTCTCGCGCTGCAGGAGGGGTGCGCCCCCAGCCAGCAGCGCGTGCGCGAACTGCGCTACCTCCAGCGCGGTGGCAAACACGCCTGCATGTCCGGCCACGCCGCCCATCGCCCAGGCGTTTTCGTCGTGCACCTCGCCCTGGATGACGCGTCCGCGAAAGTCGCGATCGTCCACCGTCGGCGCAATGCACTCGCGTCCGGAATCTGCGGGCAGTGGCCGAAAGCCCGCGCGCGTCATTCCCAGCGGCTGAAAGACGTTGCCGGCGCAGAAAACGTCGAGCGCTTCGCCCGCCAGCCGCTCCAGCACCACGCCGAGGAGAAGGAAGCCGATGTCGCTGTACAGCGCGCGCATCCCCGGCTCCGCTTCCAGCGGCACGCTGGCGGCCAGTTGCAGCATGGTCGCAGCGCGCTCGGCGCGCGGCTTCACTGCCCATTCCTGCGCCGGGAAGCGTTCAAACAAACGCACGTAGGCGGGTAACCCCGCGCGGTGCGCCAGCAGCATCCGCAGCGTCACCCGGCGTCGCCGCCGATCGTCAACCTGCAGCAACTCCGGCGCCACCTCCGCGAGCGGCTGCTCCAGGTCGAGCCATCCGCGTTCGTAGCCGATCGCGGCCGCGGTCGTGGTGGCCAGCACTTTGCTCACCGACGCCAGGTCGAAGATCGTATCGAGGCGAACCGGCGGCGCCTCCGCCTCGTAGCGCAGGCGGCCCACTCCCGCCAGCAGTACGATCTTCCCGCGCTGCACCACGGCGCACGCCGCGCCGGGGAAGGTGCGCTGCTCCACCGCGCGCTGCAGCACCGCGAGCGCGGCGGCGAAACGCCGCTCTTGGCCTGCGGTTTCGTGCCCCAACGCGGGGGTAATCGGCGTTGCCGTGCGCGCCATGTCGCTTCTCGATCCCGTGCCCAGCTTATACCAGCAGCGGTGCGGCTCGTGTCGGCCCGGCCCCTCCGCCATCCCTAGCGGCGCTCTCCGGCCGCGAGACCTGCGAAATCCGCGGTGGCAGCCGGTCTACAAAAAAACATAGTAAGGTGCTTGCCTTGCCCCCAAAAATTGTATAATCCTCCGTTTCCGGAAGGTAAGCGGCTGAAAACAAGGTACCTGATTGCGGAAGGCCGCTTGCAACTCTGAAGGATGTTGACCTGCAGCATTTTACTTTTCGTCTTGCAGCTTTCTCGTGGTAGCGCGGCAGGTTGACGCGAGGCTTTTTTGCAGGCTGCCGGTCTTCGAAGCGGCAGCCCGGGTGGTTCCTAATTTGGGTTGCACCTTGAGATTCTCGAGCTGCATAAACTCCATGGAGAAAAAAATGACGCGAAGGCTGTTTGAAATCACGCTCGTGTCGCTGTTGCTTTGCGTGTTTGCCTTTGGCCAGGCGGAGACCGGCCAGATCATGGGCACCGTGACCGATCCGAGCGGCGCCGTGGTCCCCAACGCGAAAGTCACAGTGACTAACGTCCAGACCGGCGCCATCCGCACGACGCAGTCCAACGCCAGCGGTCTTTATACGGTAACCAATCTGATGGCGGGTACCTATGAGGTGAAGATCGAAGGCTCCGGCTTTGGCGCCTTCACTCGCCGGGTTAATGTCACGGTCGGTTCCCGGACCACGCTCGACGCCCAGCTGGCGGTTACCGCTGCGGGCACCACGGTGGAAGTCACCGCCGAGGGCGGCGTCCAGGTCAACACCGAATCGCAGACCCTTTCCGGCGTCGTGAATGCGCAACAGATCACCGAGTTGCCCACCCTGACCCGCAGCCCCTACGCCCTGATCACCACCATGGGCAATGTTTCCGACAGCGATCCCAGCGGGCGTGGTGCGGGCGTCTCCATCAACGGCCAGCGTTCGGCCTCCACCGACATCCTGCTCGATGGCGCGGAGAATGTGGACCTGTTCACCGCCACCGTCGGCCAGAACACGCCGCTGGATTCGGTGCAGGAGTTCCGCGTGGTTACCAGCACCTTCAGCGCCGAATACGGCCGCGCCTCGGGTGGCGTCATCAACGTCGTTACCAAGAGCGGCACCAACAACCTCCACGGCTCGGTGTACGAGTTCAACCGCGTCTCGGCACTCGCCGCCAACACCTACGACAATTCCGCCAACGGGGTCGCCAAGCCGGGCTTCACCCGCAACCAGCCGGGCTATTCGATTGGCGGTCCGGTGATCAAGAACAAGCTGTTCTTCTTCAACAGCACGGAGTGGATCCGGGTGCGCAGCAGCGCCGCCCTGAACCGCTGGGTGCTCACGCCCCAGTTCCTCGCCCTGCCGCAGGTGGCCGCGAATGCTGCGGCCTTCGTGAATGCCGGCACCTTGAAGTCGAGCGTCGTGCGGCAGCAGGTGCTGACCGCGGCGCAGGTGCGTTCCGCCATCGGCTACACCAGCGTCACCAACCCGCTCTCGACCATCCCGGCCGCGACCCCGATGTTGCAGGGCATCAGCTACACTGTGCCTTCGAACTCGGGCGCGGGCGACCCGCAGAACACCTGGTTTGGCGTCACCAAGATCGACCTCAACCTCACCGACAAGACCACGCTCTATGGCCGCTACGCGGTGGAGAAGAGTTCGCTCTTGGCCGGCAGCGTGGGCAGCAGTCCCTACCAGGGCTTCGACACAGGCCAGGACACCTTCAACAACAACTACCTCCTCTCCGTCACCCACGTCTTTACCCCGACCATGGTGACGCAGTCGAAGGTGGTCTTCAACCGCCTGAACCTGGCGCAACCGCTCGGCTCGGCGCCCGTCCAGCCCACGCTGTACGGCAAAGCCAACTCGGTCACCACCATCGCCGGCCGCGCGCTCGACTTCCCGGGCTACCTGCCCGAGGCGCCGGGCAGCGCCATCCCCTTCGGCGGGCCGCAGAACCTGTACGAGTTCTACCAGGACGTGAGCTGGACCAAGGGGAAGCACCAGTTCCGCTTCGGCGGCGAGTACATCCACGCCCGCGACAACCGCACCTTCGGCGCCTATGAAGAGGCGGTGGAAAACCTGACCAGCGCCGGCCCCACCACCACCGCCCTCGACAACTTCGTGGCCGGCAACGTCTTTAACTTCCAGGCGGCGGTCTACCCGCAGGGCAAGTTCCCCTGCGAGCGCAACCTGACCACCGGCGCCCTCACCACCGACCCGGCCAAGCTGGCGGCCTGCACCGTCACGCTGCCGATCACCGCGCCTTTGTTCATCCGCCACAACCGCTACAACGACATGGCCTTCTACGGCAACGACTCGTGGAAGATCGTGCCGCGCCTCACCCTCAACCTCGGCTTGCGCTGGGAGTATTACGGCGTCCAGCACAACGACGACCCCAACCTGGATTCGAACTACTATTGGGGTGCGGGCACCACGCGCTTCGACCAGGTACGCAACGGTTTCGTGGCCACCACGCCCAACTCTCCCATCAGCCCTAAGGGGTTGTGGAAGCCGAGCTTCGGCAACTACGCACCCCGCATCGGGTTCGCCTGGGACGTCTTTGGCAACGGCAAGACCAGCTTCCGCGGCGGCTACGGCATCGCCTACGAGCGTAATTTCGGCAACGTCACCTACAACGTGATTCAGAACCCGCCGAACTACGCCGTCATCTCGGTGACCGCCGCCGATGTCGGCGCCCCCATCCGCATCACCACCAACAACGCCGGCCCGCTCGCCGGTACCGGGAGCAAGCTGCTGCCCCAGGTTACCCTGCGTGCTCCCTACGACGATCTGAAGAGCGCCTATGCGGCCTTCTGGTCGGGCGCGCTGGAGCATGAGCTGGCCCGTAACACCGTGGCCTCCCTCGAATACTCCGGTTCGCGCGGCTATCACCTTTACACCATCAGCAACCTGAACCGCCCCGCTTCTGGCAACGTGTACCTGGGTGACTCGACGGCCGTCAACCCCGCCAACCGCCTCAACCCGCGCTATGGCGATGGCAACTTCCGCGGCGACGAAGGCTTCTCCTACTACCACGCGTTGATCGCCAGTGTGCGGGCCACCAACTTCAAGAACAAGGGCCTGACCTTCGGGATGAGCTACACCTGGTCGCACGCTATTGACAACCTGAGTTCCACCTTCAGCGAGTCGGGGAACAACTTCAACCTCGGCCTGCTGGATCCCTTCAATCCCGGCGTCGACAAGGGCAACGCGGAATTCGACATCCGTCACCGTCTCGTGATCAGCGGTATCTGGAACACGCCCTGGTTCGAGAAGAGCGAGAACAAGATCCTCCGGCACGTCCTCGGCGGCTGGGAGTTCACTCCCAACTTCGTGGTGCGTACCGGTGCGCCGTTCACCATCTTCGACTGCTCTAACGCTTTCTACGCGGTCTGCCCGCGGTACATGCCGCTGGCCGGACCGGTGAAGGGCAGCGGCACCAGCAACCCGGTGCCGGTCGCCGATTGGTCCAGCGAACCCAACGTCTACACCTACCTGCAGCTGCCTACGGTTGCCGGGGGCTCGGTGCTGGGCGCGGGTGCTTATGTCGAGCCCACCTCGGGCACCGGCGAGTTCCCGACCTGCACCGGACTGCGCTACCAGGGCTGCCGTTGGCCGGCGAACATGGGCCAGCGCGATGCCTTCATCGGCCCCGGAGTCTGGAGCATGGACGCCGGCGTCTACAAGAACATCAAGGTGACCGAGCGCTTCAAACTGCAGTTCCGGCTCGAGATGTTTAACATGTTCAACCACCACAACTTCTACGTCATCGGCGGCAACGCCGACGCCTGCTGCATGAGCGAAATCCAGGTCAAGAAGGGCGGCACGGGTGGCGTCAACGACGAGCGCCGCAACGTGCAGTTGGCGTTGAAGGTCAACTTCTAACCGGCCAGGGTTCCCGGCGCGCGCCCACCGCTCGCGCCGGGGCTCAGGCCCGCAAGCTTCAGGGGAGCCGCTATGGCTCCCCTTCCTTTTTGTAGTTTCGAGTTCCGAGTTTCGAGTTTCGAGTTCACCGCCGGATTCGCCGGAATTCGCAATCAGGAATGTGTAGCCCGACCGCCCTCGGCCGGGCCGCCCGTCCCGCCTTTGACTTCGGCTGCGCGGTGCGCGCACAATCGGCCGTTCTACTTCCACCCTTATGCAAATCCTGACTGCGCTCCGCCGTTCGTGCGTTCTTCTACTTCTTGTTGCCACCTCCTTCGCGGCCCAACGTGCGCCACGCGCCACGGCCGCCGCACCGAAAACGTCCGCCCGGCCCGCCGCCACAGCCGCCGCGCCGCCCGTAGTCTCGGACCCGCGCTTTGCGCCGGTGGAAGCCGTCATCCAGCAGGCGATTGACGAGCACAAGGTGCCCGGCGCGGTGCTGCTGGTCGGCCACAACGGCCAAGTCGTCTACCGCAAGGCCTTTGGCCATCGCGCGCTGGAGCCGGCCCTGGAGCCGATGACGGTCGACACCATTTTCGACATGGCTTCGCTGACCAAGCCCATGGCCACCGCGCTCTCGGTGATGCGGCTGCTGGAACGCGGCCAGCTCCGGCTGAACGACACCCTCGCCAAGCACATC
>CAVUAF010000008.1:0-3800 GCA_963739375.1 Terriglobia bacterium | reverse complement strand
AACTCGTCGCCGTGCACTGTCCCGAACCCGCCGGCGGCACAGCTTTGCTCGTCAAAGCGTTCGACTTTGTCGGGCGCTTGGCGCGGATCGCGAATGGCAAACGGGACGGCGTCACGGACGTGAATCCGCTTTTCCACCGGCGTCGGATGGTCCGGCAACACGGCCACGACCGCTTCCATTTTCCGCTGTTCCAGTCCCGTCAGGATGCGACCGACCAAGCGGGCGTCGAGGTCTTCGATGGTGCGGATTTTCAGGTCGAGGTTGCCGTCGTGGCCGGCTTCGTCGGGCGCTTCCACGTGGACGTAACAGAAATCGCAGTGTTCCAGCGCGGCCAGACAGGCATCGGCCTTGCCTTCGTAGTTGGTATCGGAAAGACCGGTCGCGCCGGGGACTTTGAGGATTTCCAGCCCGGCATAAACGCCGATGCCGCGAATCAGGTCCACCGCCGAAATCACCGCGCCGCTCACGCCGAACCGTTCCTGGAAAGTCCACATCTTCGGACGTTTGCCGGGCGACCACAGCCAGATCGAGTTGCCCGGATCTTTGCCGGCGGCCCGGCGACGCTGGTTGACGGGATGATCCTTCAAGATCGGCCACGAACGGCGGGTCAGGTCGTTGAGCAGGTCGGCAGTCGGTTGCGCTTCCGGAACCTTGGCGCGGATGAGCAGTCCTTCCGCCGGTTCATTGGGATGATCGTGCGGCGGGCTGCAATCGAGCCGCGGGTCAAGCCCTTTGCCCACGAACAGGTGCCGATAGCTGACGCCGGTGTAGAAGTTCAGGGCCGGGGCCGCCGATTTCCTTCTGGAGCGTCTTGAGAATTTCGTCGGACTCGGCCGAGCTGATGTGCCCGGCGGAATGGTTCTTGATGCGGCCGTCGTCAAACAGGCAAATCAGGTTGCAGCGCATCGCCATGTCGTCGTCGCGGATTTCGACGCCCATGCTGGCGGCTTCGAGCACGCCGCGGCCCTGCAACACCTGGCGCGGGTCGTAGCCCATCACCGACAGGTTGGCGGCTTCGCTGCCGGTGGGCATGTCCTCTTCGATGGTCTTGAACAGCCCGCAACGGCCCTCGCGGGCGATGCGGTCCATGTTGGGTTTGCGGGCCACCTGCAAGGGCGTCTTGCCGCCCAAACGCGCGATGGGATAATCCGACATGCCGTCGCCAAGAATAATGATGTATTTCATCGGTGGCCGTAGTTGTTGATCAGGTATTGTTTGAACTGGTCGTAATCGGCCGCCATCCGGTCGTAGTCCTCCGGCAATTTATCAAGTGCCGCGAGCGAAAGCGGCACCTCCGGCGAAAAGCCGAGGAGACGCTCGATTTCTTCCGGGAACTTGGCCGGATGCGCCGTCTCCAGCACCACCGCGGGCGAATCGCCCAACGGTTCGGCCTGAATGAAATCCAGGAAGCCACGCCAGCCGACGGCGCCGTGCGGTTCCAGCAGGAGCCGGTGGTCGTGCCAGGCCTGTTTGATCGTCGCGCGGGTCTGCTCGTCGGACACCGAAGTCGAGAACAAGTCGCGCCGCATCCGGGCCAGGTCCGGCGGGCGATGGATTGCCCCGGTTTCGTCCATCTGTCCGCCGTAGATGGCGACCAGCCGGGCCAGATTGCTCGGATGGCCCACGTTCATCGCGTTGGAGAGACAGTTCCGCGACGGCTCGATCTTCTCGTAAACGCCGGTTTCGAGGAACCGCGGAAACTCGTTGTTGCCGTTCACCGGCACGACCAGCCGGCGGATGGGCAGCCCCATCTCGCGCGGCGATGACCGCGCCCATCATGTCGCCGAAATTCCCTGACGGGACGGAAATCACGAGCGGCTCGCCCGGTTGGGCCAGCCGCGACGCGGCGTAGAAATAATAAACGCTCTGCGGCAGCAGCCGGCCGATGTTGATGGAGTTGGCCGACGACAGCGGAATCGCCGCCAGCGCCGGGTCGGCAAAGGCGCGTTTCACCAGCGCCTGGCAATCGTCGAATTTGCCGTCCACGGCGATGGTGCGGATGTTGTCCCGCAACGTGGTCATCTGCTTGCGCTGGCGGTCGCTGACCTCGGCGACGGGGAACAGCACCAGCACGCGGATGCCCGCGACGCCGTGAAACGCGCTGGCCACGGCCGAGCCGGTGTCGCCGCTGGTGGCGGTCAGGATCGTCAACGTCCGGCCCGTCTCGCGCACAAACCGGCCCGATCAGCCGCGCCATCAGCCGCGCCGCAAAATCCTTGAAGGAGGCGGTCGGCCCTCGGTCCAGCCGCATGACGCGCACCCGGCCATGGACCGGTTCCAGCGGCACATCGTAGTTGTAGGCGTCGGCGCAAAGTGCGTGCAACGTCGCGTCGTCCACCGCGCCAACGGTGAACCGGCGCAGCACTTCAAAGGCGATTTCGGGGTAAGGTTGGCGGGCAAACGCCGCGATCTCTTCCGTCGTCAATCGGGGATAACGCTGTGGCAGGTAAAGGCCGCGGTCGGGAGTCTGACCTTTGAGCAGGGCGTCGCGCAAGCCCACCAGTGGGGCTTTGCCGTTGGTGCTATAAAAAAGTAACGGTTCCATTAAGTCGCCTGACGTTCAAACGATTCCCCAGAAGATTAGCGGTTCGCCCGGTGGGAAGTCAACTGAAGTACGTTTCGCGGGCGTGATTCAAAGTGATGGTCAACCGAACGGCAGAGCCTGCCTCGACCCTTGCGGCGCATGTGGCGCCGCCTGCGCGGACTCGTCCCTTACACAACAAGCGGCGAGAGGGGATTCTCCTCGCCCCTGTTGGGGGAGAGGATGAAGGTGAGGGGGCGCTCTTTGCTCAGTGACGGCCATTTTTAATCGCACCCACGTCTCGCTGTCCCGCTTCAAACCGATCCAAACCCGCCGTTGCCGCCGCGAGTGATTGACTTGCCCGGCCAGCGCCGTGCAATATCACGCCCCGATGAGAAAACCGTCCGTTACCGTCCGCGTGCCGGCTACGACGGGGAATCTCGGTCCGGGGTTCGACACGCTCGGCATTGCTCTGAAGTTGCACAATCAGATTTCCATCCGCGAAGCGGACGAACCAGTCGTGCAGTTGGTCGGCGCCACCCCGGCGAAAGACTCCCCGCTGGCGCTCGCCATGGCGCGCGAGGCCGCCGACGCGTTTTTCTCGCGCAGCAAAGTCAAGAAACACGGCGTCCAGGTCGAAATCAAAGGCGATGTGCCCATCTCCCGCGGCTTCGGCTCCAGCGTCACCCTGCGGCTCGGCATCGTGTTCGCGCTCAACGAAACCGACGGCCGCCCGCTCTCCGACGCGCAGATGCTCGACCTCGTGACCGAGTTGGAAGGACATTCCGATAACTGCGCGCCCGCCCTGTTCGGCGGCTTTGTTGTCTCGGGGCGAATCAACGGCACTGTTCGCTACCGTCGGTTCAGCGTGCCGCCGCAACTGAAATTCGTCTGCTGCATACCGGAATTCGAAGTGTCCACCGAGAAAGCGCGTGTGCTGCTGCCCAAACAAGTTCCTCTGCGTGACGCCGTCGAGAACCTGAACCGGGTCGCGCTGTTGACCGCCACATTCGCCTCCGGCGATTTCTCGCTGTTGCGCGGGCTGTTCGAGGACAAACTGCATCAGCCCTACCGCAAAAAACTCATGCCGCAACTCGACGACATGATCGCAGCCGGCATCGAAGCCGGCGCGCTCGGCGGCTGGCTCAGCGGCTCCGGCCCCGGCATCGTTTGCATCACCGACCAGAAGGAGAAGAGCCGTGGCCGAAGCGATGGCCGGCGTCTTCGCCCGCGACCGCATCCGCTGCGACACGCACATCCTCCACGCCGACAACGACGG
>CAVUAF010000007.1:0-89302 GCA_963739375.1 Terriglobia bacterium | reverse complement strand
TATGTTTATGTTGACGCCTGACGACGTATTGCTCCAGTCGGACAACGTGGACTTCGTGCCGCCGCTGGTGATGGATCCGACGAACCCGACGCGCCTCTACTACGGGACGTATCGCCTGTACCAGACGACCAACAGCGCGACTTTTTGGAGAGCTATCTCGTGCGACCTGACCGTCCCGACCATGTCCTGCGTGCAGCCAGGGGCTGGCGGGCCAGACATCACGGCCATCGCGGTTTCGCCGTTTGACGCCACCGGCAACACCGTCTGGGTGGGGGCCACCAGCGGGCAGATCTCGGTCACCAGCAACGCGCTCAGCGGCACGCCGGCGTTCACGACCGTCAGTTTCCCCAGCTTCTCCTTCGGCTCGTCGCCCACCCGGTTCGTGAATGCGATGGCGGTGAGCCCGCGCGACGGCACGGCCTACGCCGTGTATTCCGGGTTCAACTTCGATAGTCTCCCGTTCGGGCACGTGTTCGCGATCGCGAACGGCAGCACGAACGCCACCGATATCAGCGGCGATCTCCCCAATATTCCGGTCAACGACATCGCCGTTGATTCCGACTTCGACAACACGCTGTACGCCGCCACCGACATTGGCGTGTTTTACACCGTGAACGGAGGCACCAACTGGATCCCGCTGGCCAACGGCCTGCCCCGCGTGGTGGTGACGGCGATCCGGCTGCACGCGGCAACCCGCACCCTGCGCGTGGCCACGCACGGCCGCGGCATGTGGGACCTGAGCGTGCCCCGGGCCAACAACCCGGCGCCGACGGTGAGCTCGCTCGTGCCGCCGTCGGTGGACGCGGGCAGCGGCGCCTTTACCCTGACGGTGAATGGCACGGACTTTGTGAGCGGGGCCACGGTGCTGTGGGGCGGGGCAGCGCGTACGACCACGTTCGTGAGCGCCACCCAGGTGACGGCTGCGATCACCGCGGCCGACGTGGCCGCGGCGGCAACGGTGCCGGTTTCGGTGAGCAACCCGGGGCCCGGCGGCGGTGCGTCCAACCCGGTCAACTTCACGATCAATGCCGTGGTCACCAATCCCGTGCCCACGGTGACTTCGCTGGCGCCTGTCGGGACGGCGCCGGGCGGCGTCGCCTTTACCCTGACCGTCAACGGAACGAACTTTGTTGCCGGCGCGACGGTGCAGTGGAACGGCACTGCGCGCACCACGACGTTTGTCAGCGGCACCCAGCTGACGGCGGCGATTCCGGCAGCCGACGTCACCACCGCGGGCACGGCCAGCGTGAGGGTCTTCAATCCCGCCCCGGGTGGCGGCACGTCGAACCCGGCGACGTTCACGATCGCCCCGCCGGTTCCGACCAACCCGGTGCTGGCGTACCTGCCCCACGTACCTTACGGCGGCGGCTTCCGCACCAAGATCACCATCGTGAACGCGGCGAACGGCGCCAACAGCGGGGTGGTGAACTTCATCAACCAGGCCGGACAGCTGGTGCGCAGCCAGGCGTGGAGCGCGCCCATTCGCGGCACGGTGCGGATTGATACCGCCACTGTCTTCCCCGACAGCACCTTCGGCAACCTGGCAGTGGACTGGGCGGTGATCGGGGCGCAGGGCGCGGCGGCCGCCAACCTTTTCTACGAGTTCAACCCCAGCGCGGGCGGTCCCGCCTTCAACATCACCAACAGCGTGGGCTTCAACGATGCGGCGCTGCAAACGAGCTTCACGGTGCCGTTCGAACAGGAGCTGCAACCGCAAGGCGCGCAGACGGGAAAGACCGTCGGGATGGCGGTCGCGAACCCCGGCAGCACTGCGGTGACCCTGACCGTGGGGGTAGTGAATGCGGCCGGCGTCGTGCTTGGCACGGACACGATTCAACTCGCGGCTTATGGCCAGCTGGCCTTTGCGCTGCCGGACACGAACCGCTTCCCCAACATTTCGAACGCGCTGAATGGGCTGCTGACCACGCAGAACCCGAACTTCATCGGCAGCCTGACGGTGAGCTCGACGGCCGGCGTGGCGGTGATCGCGCTGCAGCAGGATTACGGCCCGTTCTCAGCGACGCCCACCATGCCGTTTTTGGTCCCGTAGGCGCTCCGGTCGCCTGCCCAGGAAAAAAGCCGCGCATAATGCGCGGCTTTCGTTTTCCGTAAACTCTTACTGGTTGCTGGGGTTCTTGAACTCGCCGAGAATCCGTGGGGAGATCAACTTCTCCGGTGGCTTGAAGTCGGCCACCAGGCGCGCTTCCTTGAAGTTGTCGCGGGCTTCCCGCAGCAGCTCCGTGTCCCGCGAGTTGCCGAGGTAGAACTTGGTCAACTTGGCGGCGCCGCGGTAGAAGTTGGCCAACGCCGCTTTGCGGCCCCGCATGCGGATATAAGCGCGCAGATCGTCGGCGGCGTCGTCGTACTTGCCCTGGTAGTACTCCTGGATCCCGTTGACGAGAATGTCATTGGCTTCGGCGCCGGCCTCCTGCTTCTTGCCGGCGGCGGAGGCGTTGAGCTGGTCCAACATGTCTTTCGCCTTGTTGGCGTTCTCACCCCTCTTTTCCGCCACCAGGACCTGCGCGATCTTGCTCTTGGCGGTCGCGGCGTCGTTGCGGGCCATGGCCGCTTCGGCTTCCTTCAGCAGCCTGCCCGCGTCGGCCGCCGTGAAGGCGAACTGGACGGCCTTAACGGCGTCGGTGCGGACCGCCAGCACCGTGTTCTTGTCGACTCCCGGACGCGACGTGGTCGTAGTCGCCGGCGTCGGATTAGGCTCCGTCTTGGTGGCGACGGTGGTGGTCTGCTGGGTGCGTAATTGCGAGTTGGCGTTGTCGAGGGCGGCGCGGGCCTCGCTGGTGGGACGAATCCCCAGGGCGTCGTTAAAGGCCTGCGCCGCGGCGTGGTAGTCCCGTTTCTGCACGAATTCCGCGCCGTTCTTCATGTTGGCCTGGTAGGTGTGGATCTTGCTGAGGTACGGAGCGGCGTCGCCCGCCTTGGCGCCTTTGATCTTGCTGAACTGGGCGTCGGCGCCGGCGATGTCGTTGCTGTTGAAGGCATTCACGCCGGCCGTGAAGGCCGCATCTTCGCCGGCCGACTGATTGAGTTGCGCAATCAGTTGCTGGGCTTCATTGAAGCGGTCGCCGAACTTGATGTTCTGGAACTTCTGGCGCGCGGTTTCCATGTCGCCCTTGGCCAGAGCGTCCTTGCCGTCGGACAACCGCGTAGCGTTTCTCTTCTCTTCGCCCGGGATGATCATCTTCAGGGTATTGCACTGCTGCACCGCGTCGGGGGCGTTTTCCCCTTCCTTGGCGGCCAGCTGGCACACCAGGTCCCGGGCCTTGTCGAGTTGCCCCGCTTTCTGCAGCCGCTCAGCTTCCTTCAGGGTGTCCTCGTTCTTCCCGCCGAAGACGGGCAGGGCGAGCGCCAGCGCAGCCGCAGCAATAAGCGCGAGCCGCGTCCTAGTACGAATTGACGATGCTCTTGACATCGATGGCCGTGAATACATCATTGTAGATCCCCGGATCTTCGTTGCTGGCTTTCACATGGCCCTCGTGCATTTTGCCTTCGGGGTCCTGCACGAAAATCTTGTACTCGCCCGGCGGCACCATGATGACGGCGGGGGTTTCTTTTTCGACGTTGATGCGCTGCTTGCCGTCAACGCTCTCCAGGTACATCACCTTGCCATAGGGCACGGCATTGGCGACGATCTGGGCGGTGGCGGGCACGGTACCGAAGAACTGCTTGTACACGGCCACGGTGCCGACGATGACCAGCAGGGTGACGACGGCGCCGCCGACCAGCGCTCCCAACTTCTTGGTGGCGGTGGCGGGTGGCGGCGGAGCCGGCACCGGGCGCGGCGCCGGCGCCGGCCGGGCGGCGGGACGCTCGCGCGCGGGAGCCGGGGCCGCGGTGCCGCGGGCTGCGGCAGGGATGGCCTTGGCAGGCTCCTCGACGCGGCGGGCCTTGGCGGTCGCCGGGCCGGCCACGATGTCGTAGGAGCCGTCCACGATGGTCTCGCCGCCAGCAGCCTCGCCGCCGGCACCGTCATCGGTGGTGGCTTCCGCAAAGGTCTTATCGAGGTCGGCGCTCTTCTGCTGCCGCTCGAGCGCGCTGGAGGTCTCCTTGCGAATGGATTCCAGCTGGGTTTTCAGCTCCGGGGGGACGTGCACCAGCGAGTCCTTCGCATTGTCGAGGACCTTGAGCACGGCGCCGTACTGGCGCGTGACCATGAGCATGCGCGCGTCTTTGATGGCCTTCTCGACGGCGCCGCGCGCGACCGTGGTGCGCTTGGTCTCGATCTCGAAGATGGCCTGGAGGAGCTCCGGGGCCTCGCCGTAGGTCTTGCGGCAGCTCTGGACGATCCCCATGGCGGCCTGCACGTCGCCGCGGGTGACGGCGGCGTGCGCTTTCTCGATGGCGGAGGCGATGCTCTGGACGCGTTCGTGCTCGGTGCGGGCCTTTTCCAGCGCCTCGCAGAAGGTGGCGGAGCGGGCGAAGGCTTTGGGCTGCGATTCCAGCAGCCCCACCGCCTCCTCGAACTTGCGGCCTTCCATGAGGCGGCGGGCCTTGCCGAGGGCGGTGTCAATCTTGGTGCGCTCGTCCTGGGCATGGCGCTGCGCCTGGGTGAGCAGCAGGTTGAGTTCCTCGTCCTGGGTTTCTTTCAGCGCGCCCTCCAGGACGGCAATCGCGCGCTCATATTCGCCTTCCGAGATCAGCTTCTGGGCTTCCTCGGAGGTGGCGTCGACCTTGCGGCGGCGGCGGAAGCTGGTGGCTTCCTCGCGGGCGAAGGCCAGCAGGTCGGCGACGTCCTGGCTGCCCTCGAACTGGGCCTGCGCGGTCTCGAGGGTGCGGACGGCGGCATCGTAGTCCTTGCGCCGCAGCGCTTCCTTGGCCTCCTGGAGGGCGTGCGACTTCTCCTCTTCCTGCTCCTGGCGCTCCAGGGTCTCGCGCACGAAGGAGAGGAGGGAGGCGAGGCGGGCGTCGCCCGGGGCCTTCTTGGCCGCCTTCTCCAGCTGCGTCTGCGCCTCGCGCGCCTTGCCGGCATCCAGCAGCTTGCGCGCGCCCGTGAGCTGCTCCTCGACAAAGCGCTTCTTGGCGCCGGCATCGCGCTGCTTTTCCGCCATGGCCTTCAGCTTGAGCAGGCCGGTATCGTTGGGGAACTTCTGCAGCACCACGTCGGCCACGCTCAGGGCGCGCGCGAAATCGTCGGAGTTGAGCGCGTCCTCGATCTGGGCGGTGGCTTCCTGCAACTCGCGGCGGCGGCGCTCCTGCTCGCGGCCGCTGGTGGCAAGGTTGATGAGGGAGGCGACTTCGGGCGCGTTGGGATCGACCTGCTTGGCTTCTTCCAGGATGATGAAGGCGTCGCTGAAGCGGCGCGACGAAATCTCCTTGCGGGCGCGGTCGAGCAGCCCCTGGATCTTCTGCGCGCGCTCCTGCTCGGCAGCCTCGGCGGCCACCGCGGTATGCATGGCCCTGGCCTGGGTGTTGCTGGGATCGATCTGCAGCACCTCTTCCAGGAACTTGATGGCCGACTCGAGATTGCCCGACTGGTGGGCCGATTCGGCACGCCGCAGCGCCTCGCGCACCTTCTCCTTCTTGGCCTTCGATTCCTGCACCAGGCCACGGAAGTTGAGCAGCTCAGCGTTGGTCTTATCGAGGCTGATGGCCTGATCGAGCGAGGACAGCGCGGCGATGAAGTCTTCCTGGGAAAACGCCTCTTCGGCGTGGGAGCGCAGTTGCTGCACCTGCTCGCTGCGCTGCTGTTTCTGCAGCAGCTGCTGGACCTCGGCGAGCAGGTCCTTGGCCATGGTGTGATGGCTTTCCAGACGCAGCACCTGCAGCAGCAGTTCTTTGGCGCGCGCCAGCTCGCGCTTTTCCAGCAGCGCTTTGGCCTGGATCACCTGCGCGTCGATCAGCAGGCGCTTCAGTTTTTCCTGCACCCGCGAGAGGTCGAAGGCTAAGTCCTCGGCGGTGGCGTAGCGGTCGTCGCGGTCCTTGGCCAGGGCGCGCAGGATGGTTTCTTCCAGCTCCGGCGGGATGTTCTCCAGATAGCGGCTGAGGGGCGGCGGCGGCTCGTTGATGATCTTCAGCAGCAGCGAGGCCGTGTCCGACGACTCGAACGGCAGGCTGTAGGTCAGCAACTCGTACAGCATGACGCCGGTGGACCAGATGTCGCTGCGCCGGTCCACCAGCTTGGCGTTGATCTGTTCCGGCGACATGTAATACAGGGTGCCGATGAGCTGCCCGGTGCGGGTGAGGCTGGCGTCGCCCAGGCGGGCGATGCCGAAGTCCACGATCTTGATGGTGCCGTCGCCCTGCACCAGGACGTTGGCCGGCTTGATGTCGCGGTGCACGATGCCGTGCTGGTGCGCGTACTGCAGCCCGTTGCACACCTGGATGATGATGTCGAGCTTCTCGATGAGCGACATCTGCTTGCGCGCCGTGATCATCTTGTCGAGGGCTTCGCCCTCCAGAAACTGCATGACGATGTAGGGCTGCCCGTCCTGCTCGGAGACGTCGTAGACGGTGACGATGTTGGGGTGCTGCAGCTGGCCGGTGGCCTGCGCCTCGCGATAGAAGCGCTGCAGCAGATCGGGATTCTCGGCGAAGTTCCCGGTCATCATCTTGATGGCGACCAGGCGGCCGATGCGCGGGTCCGTTGCTTTGTAGACCACGCCCATCCCACCCTTGCCCAGGGTGTCGACGACCTCGAACTTCCCGATCTTGATCTGGCCTGCCATTACTGCGTCACCCGCAGAATCTGCCCGCCCACCCGGATGCTGGTCCCGATGGGCACCGGAGCCTTACCGCGCACGCGCACGAAGGTGCCGTTGCGGCTGCCCAGGTCTTCCAGAAAGAAATCCTCGCCCCGCTGGTAGACGCGGGCGTGGGTGCGGCTCATGAAGCGGTCCTCGGGGAAAACATACGTGCCCTTGTTGCGCCCCCAGGTGACCGATTCCTCCAGCAGCGGGTAGCGCTGGGGCTCGTCGCTCTCGGCTTGCGACACCAGCTCCGCGACCGGCTGGTCCAGCATGCTCTGCATGTCGACGATCTTGGTCCCGGTGGCGGCGGCGGCGGCAACCGCGTGCTTCTGCTCGTTGAACTTGAAACGCTGCGCGCCGGTGACGATTTCGTCGCCGTCCTGCAGCGTGTAGGTCGCCACCAGGCGGACGTAAACCCCGCGCCCCTCGCTCAGATCTTCGACAAACACCTGCGAGCCCTCGATGGAGATGCGCGCGTGCGTGGGCGCCATCTTGGGGTCGCCGGAGAAAAGGAAATCGCCTTTCTCGCTGCCAATCAGCAGCGCGCCGTGCTTCAGCTTGCGCTCGGCGCCCATGGTGCCGTCCTGGCGCAGCTGCTGCAGCTTCAGCGTGGGGAACAGGTTGTCGTAGGCGCCCGACTGCACTACGGCATGGGCGGCGTAGGTCTGACGCCCCGGCGCCTCCTTCCACGCCACATCGTAGAGATCGCGGTTCTCTTCCTTGCCCTTGAGGGCGAAGCGGCCGAGATAGGTGGTGCGGAACTCGCCGCTGGCGGCAATCGCCTCGTAGACGGTGTCGGAGATCACGATCTGCTCCGGCTGGGACACGCTCTCCACGCGCGAGGCCACGTTGACCACGTCGCCGAAAACGTCGCTGGTCTTGACGATGCCGGTGCCGAAGTTGAGGCCGATGCGGATGGTGACGCGGTCTTCCGCCGGCTTGGGGAGGTTGACCTCCAGGATCGACTTCTGCATCTCGATGGCGGAGCGCACCGCGTCGTCCGGGGCATCGTACATGGCCATCACCGCGTCGCCGATGGTCTTAATGAAGCGGCCCTTGTGGCGCTCCACCGACTGCTTCAACAGGTCGTTGCACTCGTGCACCATCATGAGCCCGGCAATGTCGCCGTGTTTTTCGAAGTACGAAGTGGAGCCCTTGATGTCGGTGAACATGATCGTCACCTTGCGCCGGAAGCGCTCCAGCTCGGCGAGCAGCTGCGGGTTCAGCTTCGACGCGGAGATGATCTGTGTGACGCTCTGTTCCGAATCCATGGGCATACACAGGGACCCAGGCAGGCGTGGCCGTCAGCTCCCGCCCAAACACACTTCCGGGCGAGCTTCCTGACTGCCGAAGGTCCGGCCTTTTTCGGCTGTAAAGTACCACGAAACCGGCATGAAACAAAGACCGGAGTGGGTTCCCGGCCGGCTTTTGCCGCACTCTGGTAACCGCTTGCCGGGCACCCGTTTGCGGGCAGAAAAAACCCCCGGCCGGCAGGCCGGGGGTGGGAAGGTTACGCGCTTGCCCTCGCCTACCAGGCGAAGCGCACCGCCAACTGGATCTGGCGCGGGTTGTGCGCCGACTTGATCTTGCCGAAGTCGGAGTTCAAGTTCACGCCGTCGGTGCTCAGCAGGCTGATCGGGTTGTAGAAGTTGGCCCGGTCGGCCAGGTTGAAGACCTCGGCGCGGAAGTTGAGTGACCTGCCCTCGGCCACCTGGAAGCCCTTCTGGACGGCCATGTCGATGCTGGCATAACCCGGGCCGACGAACTCGTTGCGAGTCGAGAAACCGATGCACGGGGTAGCCGGACGAGTCGGATCATAGAGCGAGGTAGTACGGGCGAACCCGTGGTTGCAGCCGAAATCGGCGTTGCCCTGCGGCGTCTGGATGGCCGCCAGAGCAAAGGCCGAGGCGTTGATATAGGCGTTCGGGTTGCCCGTGATGATGGGAGCGCTGACCAGATGAGCGCGCTGGGTCAGTTCCCCACCGATGGGTCCGGCGAACACGGTAAACGGCTGGCCGGTCTGGGCGACGATGATGCTGCTCACCCGCCACTTGCCGAACCAGTTGCTGACGCGATCGGTGCGATTCAGGAACGGCAAATCCCACGAGTAATCAACCACGAAACGATGCGTGACGTTGAAGTCGGAGCGGCCGTAATCGTCGCGCAGGTAGTTGGTGGGGTCCTGCGGGATGTTATACCGGCTGACGAATACCTGGCCGGCGCCGGTGGTGGTCAAGCCGGCGTTGAGCGCATCGGCAAAACTGCTGCCGGCATTACCCAGGCTGCCGGTGTTCGTGTTCGCAAAGCCGGAACCCAGGGTGCTGCCGAAGGCGGTCGAGCCGGGCACGCCCAGGCCCGTGCCGGCGAACCCATACACCGAGGTACGCAGGGTCACCGGAATGAGCGGGAAGGTGCTGCCGGCGACATTGTCCATGGACTTCGACCACACGTAGGTGACGTTCATGGCCAGGCCCTTGTACTGCGCCGTGCGCAGCTTCGCGAGCAGGGAGTGGTAGCTGGACGCGCCGCGGTTGGCCAGGGTGAAAACCGGCACCGCGTTGTCGCAACTCACCACGCAGGAGAATTCATTGCGGAAGCCGGTGTTGGCAACCGTCGGCAGGTTGAAGCCGGAGGTGCCCACGTAGCCGACTTCCAGCCCGACCTTGGGAGTCATCTTCTGCTGCAAGGTAATACTGATCTGCCGGGTGTACGGCAGGTCCGAGTGCGCGTTGTCGATGGCGGAGATGCCCGTCGGGCTGACGGCGGACTGGAAGTTCGTGCGCGGGACATTGATGATCGAACCGTTAGGTTGGAGGGACGGCAGCGTGCCCGTGAGGTTCGCCGGATTTACGGTCACATTCCCCAGGCCGCAGGTGACGCAGTAGCTGCTGCCCCAGTTGCGCCCGTAGGTGAACTGCGGATTGCTGGCGGTGAGCGGCGTGGGCCGATTGAACATCAGCTCCGTGTAGTCGCTCATCGGCAACTGGTCGAACATGTACGCCAAGCCGGCCCGCAGCACCGTGTTGCCCTTGCCGGAGGGGTCCCAGGCAAAGCCGAAGCGGGGCGCGACGCCGTTGCGATGGCTCTTGAGGTCGGCCCCGCCGAGCGCGTCGCAGCGCCACGGCAAGGTGAAGCCATTGTCGCTGTAGGTACCGCGGAAGTTCGCGCTGCCGGTGCAGGCCTGGCCGTAGGGATCCACGACCCGGTTGGAATGTTGCTGCACCAGGCCGTTGGCGCCGGGGTCGAAGTTCCAGGTCTGGTTGTTTACTTCCGTGGGAGTGGAGAAGAAATCGTAGCGCAAGCCGGCATTGAGGGTGAAGCGGTTGCTGACGCGCCACGTATCCTGGGCGTAGCCATTCAGCGCGTACGAGCCGAAACGCCCGACGTACGGCGCGGGCTGCCGCAACGCGAAGTCGAACGAGGGTGCCCGGAAGGCGCCCTTGTCCCCGGGCAGCACGCCGGCGTTATGGAAAATACTGCTTTCGCTGTCGCTGGTGAACTCGCCGATGTTGGTGGAGACCACCAGGCCCCGCGAGAGGCCCGCGTTCATCACCCGGTTGCCGAAGTGGCGATAACCGCCGCCCAGCTTCCAGAGATGATGCCCCCTGCGGAGGCTGATTCCTTCTTCCCCCAGGAACGTCGTGTCCCGCCGTTGTCCGGGCGCGCTCAAGGGAGCGCCGATGCGCATCAGCGGGAATTGCCCGTCCAGCGTGGGGAACTGCGCGTTCGCGTTGTAGAGCTGGAAGGTGTTGGCGGCGCACGGCGGCGCGGCGCAGAAGTGGGCGAGAGGATAGGTGTAGTCCCAGAAGGAATCCGTCCACGAGGCGGCGGCGCCATCCGTCTTCGGCGTTGCCCCGGAGGTCTGGGGATCGATGCCGCTGATGGCAAAGGTCGGCAGCTGGGAACCCGGCAAACCGAAGCCGGAGAGACTGAACCGCGAATCCTGCGGGGTCTCGTTGACGCGGAAGCGGGTGAAGCCGATGCGCGAGTCCAGCGAGAAGCTGCTGCTGATCTCGCGGGAGTTGCTGATGAGCAGATTCTGGTTGAAGGCGTCACGTACCGCGCCGTTGCCCGGATACGCCAGCCCCTTGGGCATGGTGTCGTCGTGCAGTTGGTTGAGGTTCTGCGCCACGTAGCGGAAGGTCCACGAGCTGCGGCTGTTCTCCACCCAGTCGCCGCGGAACAGGCCGTTATGGACGTGGGTGTAGTTCGGGGCAAAGCCCTTGTAGAACTCGAGCGCGCCGGGAACCGCAACCACATTCGAGGCCGGGTAGAGACCCAGGATGCGCTGCGCGAACAGGTAGTTGGGGTCGCTGGCGGTGAAGCTGTACGCCGCCGCCGTCGGGATACCGGCCGCCAGCAGCGGGTTGTAGGTCTTGTCGAAGGACGAAGGCACGCGCTCGAAGACGTTGTTCGGATTGTCGATGATGGTGCCTTCGTAGCTGCCGAAGATGAAGAACTTGTCCTTCACCAGCGGGCCGCCGGCGTTCAGGCCGTACTGCCGCGAATCGTAGGGCACGTAGCGGTCGTTGGCGCTGCGCAGCAGGTCCGGATTAAACCCGGTGGCGCGGCCGAAACCGCCGGTGTTGCAAGCGTAGCGGTCGGTGGTCGCGGTGCGGCTGATGGAATCGGTGCAGAAGCCGAGGTAGGCGGCGGTCGCGGCGTAATCGTTGTAGTGCGGCGGGCCGAACGTCAGGCTCACGTTTGGATCCGCATTGCCGGTGAGGTAATCGAACTTGCCGCCCGCCAGCGCTGCCGCCTGGTCAAAGCCGGAGCCGTTGTACACCGAGAGCGGGCTGTTGCCGTTGAGCGCGTCTTTGGAGACGTAGCCGAAGGCGCTGCCATGCCAGGCGCTGGTGCCGCGCCGGGTGACCACGTTCACGATGCCGCCCGCGGCGCCGCCGTACTCCGCGTTCGGCGTCGAGGAAACCACGCGGAATTCCTGCACCGCTTCGTTCACCTGGAAGGGGATCGCCTGGTTGCTGCTGCGGGCCACGTTGTCGGTGCCGTCCAGCAGAAACATGTTGCTGGTGGCCCGCGAGCCGGCGATGCTGAAGCTGGCGCCGGCCAGCGGCGAGCCGCCTTCCACGTCATGCGTTTCCGGCGTCACCAGGCCGAGGGCCAGGAAGTTGCGGTTGGCCAGCGGCAGCCCGCGCAGTTGTTCGTCCTTGATGACGCCGCTGATCGTGGTGCTCACCGATTCGAGGTCGAGGCGGGAGCGGACACCGCCACCACCGACCACCACCTGCTGCACCTTCTTGGGCGCGGCAGGCGCACCCGGCGCCCCGGGCGCCGCCGCGGCGGGCGTTTCCACCGTGATCACGGTCTCGGTCGGATGCTCGCGCAGCGGCGGCAGCACCAGCTTCTCGTCGCCCACCGCCAGCGCCAATTGCTGCGAGTCGATCGGGTTCTTGTCCCGGTACGCGGTAATGCGATAGTCCTCCGCCGGAGGCACGTCGGTGATGGTGTAGCTGCCGTCCGCGTCGGTGATCACTTCCTTCAGAAACTTGGTGCTGTCGCTCCTCAGTTCGACGCGAATGCCGGAGAGACCTTTGGCGCCGCTGATATCTACCACCGTGCCATTCACCGTGGCCTTGTCGGTGGCGGCAAAGGCCGCAACACTAAGCAGCAAGAGAGCTGTCACTACCGAGAAACACCGCTGCCATCCCGCACGCATGGGGACCTCCTCGGGTCTGGATGATGACTGCCATGGACCGCGGCCTCCTGCAGGCGCAGAAAAACCGCCACTCACCAGTCGGCTGCGCCTCCGCTCTCCAGCCGCGTAAAGCGGCGAAAAACAGGGGTTTGCGGCAAACTGATAGCGTCAACTCTTACCACCCGGACCCCGGCGTGGGCAAGCGTAAATCTGCGCTGTTTAGTAGTCCGTCAACAGCTTCGACTCACTGCGGCTCGGGCACTTTGGGCCCTCTCTCGAGGCCGCGGAAGGCCGTCGGGTCGCCCGCTACGCGTTGCTCGTAGGCCGCGATGTCGGCTTTCCGCTGGAGGGTCAGGGCGATATCGTCCAGCCCTTCCAGCAGGTAGCAGCAGCGAATGTCGGCGGCGGCGAACGCGGCGCGCCCGCCGCCGTCGTCCACCAGCGTCCGTTGTTCGAGGTCAATGGTGAGCTGATGCTCCGCCTGCGCGGCGTTGCGCAAGAGGCTTGCCGCAACTTCCTCCGTGACCGCCGCGGTCAGGATGCCGTTCTTCCCGCAGTTGGCGGCGAAGCTGTCGGCGAACGACGGCGCCAGGATGCGCGGGCGATAAGGCAAAGCTTATGAATCTGTCGCCAGCATCATATTTTCTTATGGTATAAGGTCCTCGGCGGACCGGCGGCGGGCCGCCAATAAGGGCGGGCATGGACCTTTTTCAGCTGGAGACGTTTCGCTGCGTCGCCGAAGAGCGCAGCTTCTCGCGCGCGGCGAAGAAGCTCTTCCGCTCGCAGCCGGCGGTGAGCCAGACGGTGCGCAAGCTGGAAGACGAGCTGGGCGAACCCCTGGTGGACCGCTCCTCGCGCGACGGCCGCCTCACCGACGCCGGCCAGTTGCTCCTGGAGTACGCGAAAAAGCTGCTCAACACGCGGCAGGAGGCGCAGGGAGCGCTGGAAGAGCTGCGCCGCATGCACAAAGGGCGGCTCGGCATCGCCGCCAACGAGGTCACCTGCCTCTACCTGCTGCCCTTGCTCGACGAGTACCGGCGCCTGCATCCGATGGTGAACATCACGGTGCAGCGGTCGCTGGCCAGCCACATTCCCGATGAGCTGCTCAGCCACGGCGTCGAACTCGGGCTGCTGACTTACCGGCCGGATTACCCGCTGCTGAAGTCGATCGTGGTGTATCGCGACGAACTGGCCTTCGTGGTGCCGCGCAACCATCCCCTGGCCACGGCGCGGGAGGTCGGGATCCAGGAACTGGGCGCGGAGTGCTTCATCGCCCACATCGTGCCCTCGCCGTACCGCGCGCGCGTGCTGGCGGCGTTCAAGCGGCGGCGGGTGCCGCTGAACAAGAACGTCGAGCTCCCCACCATCGAGGCGATCAAGCGCTTCGTGGCGGAAGGCAACGGGGTGGCCCTGCTCCCGGGGATTTGCGTGGCGGCGGAGGTGGCGCGCGGCGAGCTGGTGCGGGTGGCGGCGCCGGAGCTGGCGTTCGAGCGCAAGCTGCGCATCGTCCACCGCCGGGGCGGGAGCTTGTCGCACGCGGCGCGCGCCTTCCTCTCCATCGCCGAGCACTTCGCGCGCAACCTCGGCAAGCCGTATCTGTACCAGGCGGACCGTTAGCGCGACGTCAGCCCTCGGCCATACTCGCAAACAGCGGGGAACCTCGGAAGCCATCCTCGGCGGCGCCCGCGGCTGGCGATAATCTCCGGCAGTGAATTCCCTGCTCAGGATCATGGTTCCGGGCGGCGCGCTGCTGGCGGCAGCGGTCGTGGCGCTGCATTTTCGGCTCGTGCTGTTGCCCGAAGCGGTCGTGCAGTTCTGCTTTTTCGCCGCCTTCGCGGCCGCGCTGCTGCTGGCATGGCGCTTCCATGCCAGCCGGCTGGCGCTGGCGGCGGTAGTGATTTTTGGCGCGGCGCTCGCGCTGCGAACGTTCGGCAGCCCCGCCCCTTCCCTGTTCAACGTCCTCTGCCTGCTGCTGCCGTTGAACTTCCTGGCGCTGGCGCTGACGCCGGAGCGCGGCTTTGCCGGCGCCACCTGCGGCGCCTGGCTGGGGACGCTGTTCAGCGAGGCGGTTGCGGTAATGCTGGTGACGCGCGCGAACGGCGCGCAGTTGCTTGGCCGCGAGTTCCTTGCCGGCGCAGCGCTGCGCTGGACGCGGCTCCCGCCCTTGGCGCTGCTGGCCTTCGCGCTCGCGGCCGCGGTCCTCCTGGCGCGCTGCACGCTGCGTCCGCGCGCCGCGGATGCCGGCCTCTTCTGGGGTCTGCTCGCGTGCCTGGCGGCGCTGCACGCCGGCGGCGGCAGCCGGGGCGCGCTGGCGTATTTCGCCACCGCGGGAGTGGTGCTGGTAGCGGCGGTCATCGAGGCGTCGTACTTCCTCGCCTACCACGACGAGCTGACGGCGCTGCCCTCGCGGCGCGCCTTCAACCAGCAGCTGCTGGCGCTCGATGGCCGGTTCGCCATCGCCATGGTGGACGTTGACCACTTCAAAAAATTCAACGACCTGTTCGGGCACGACACCGGCGACCAGGTGCTGCGCCTGGTGGCGTCGCGGCTGGCCGGTGTCAGCGGCGGAGGGCGCGCGTTTCGCTGCGGCGGCGAAGAGTTTGCGGTGGTGTTTCCCGGGCGCTCGCTGCGCGCCGCCTATCCCCACCTGGAGCAGGTGCGCGCGGCGGTTGAAGAGACCGTCTTCACCGTGCGCCGGGCCGACCGCAGGCAACGCACGAAAGAGGACCGCATCCAGGGCACACAGAAAGACCGGCGGGCGACGCGCCGCATGCAGGCCGAGCGCGACGTGCGGGTCACGGTCAGCATCGGGGTGGCGGAGCCCAGCCGCGCGTGGGCCACGCCGGAGGGAGTCTTGACCGCGGCCGACCAGGCCCTGTACCGCGCCAAGGCCGGTGGCCGCAATCGCGTCGAGCCGGCGCTGCCGCGGCGGCCGAAGGCGGAGTCGGAACCCCTGGCCGCAGCCGCCGGAACGCGGTGAGATGGCCACGCGGCGCGCCCTTGGGGGCCTCCCCCTATCTGGCTAATCTGACAGGCCTGGCAATCTAAAGGACTTAGCGGCGGCGGTCTGAGGGGAGATCCGAAAACCAGATCTGGTTTTCGCAATGCTCTTCTTTGTGCCCTTCGTGGGCCCTTCGTGTCCTTTGTGGTTCGCTTTTTCTGACCACTGACAACTGACAACAAACCGGGTGCCGAGCCGGCGGGACGCCGGGGCTCCCGGGACGCCGGCGCTCCGCAGTGGCGGGCCTACTTCCGCGGGCGGTAGATGTGGGTGGCTTGGCCGAAGAAGACTTCCGCGGCTTCCATCAGGGTTTCGGAGAGCGTGGGATGGGGATGGATGCAGAGCTTGAGGTCGCCGGCTGTGGCGCCCATCTCAATCGCGAGCACGCCTTCGGCGATGAGTTCGCCGGCGCCCGGGCCGGTGATGCCGACCCCGAGCAGGCGCTCGGTTTCCGGCTCGATGAGGAGCTTGGTGACGCCGTCCGAGCGGTCGAGGGTGGTGGCGCGGCCGGAGGCGGCCCAGGGGAAGCGCGCGATCTTGATGGCGCGGCCTTCCTGCTGGGCCTGCGATTCGGTGAGCCCGCACCACGCCATCTCCGGGATCGGTGAAGACGACCGCGGGAATGGCGCGCGGCTCGAAGGCGACCTGGTGCCCGGCGATGGCTTCCGACCGCGACGCGCCCTTCGTGCGACGCCTTGTGCGCCAGCATGGGCTCGCCGGCAACGTCGCCGACGGCGTAGATGGCGGGATCGGCGGTGCGGCGCTGCGCGTCCACCTCGATGAAACCGCGCGGCGTTTTCTCTACGCGCGTGTTCTCCAGGCCGGGAATGTCGGAGTTCGGCTGGCGGCCTACCGAGACCAGTATCTTCTCGAAGACCTGCTCTTTCTCTTTTGCGCCCTCTCCCTCGAAGCGTACGCGGATACCGTCTTTCACCTCTTCGACCGCGGCAACCTTGGTACTGAGCATGATGGCGGCGAAGGCGCGCTCCAGGGTCTTGTGCAGCGGCAGGACGAGGTCGCGATCCGCGCCGGGCAGCAGACCGGGCAGCATCTCGACCACGGAAACCCGGGCGCCCAGCGCGGCATACACCGAGCCAAGTTCCAGACCGATGTAGCCGCCGCCTACAACCAGCAGGGTCTTGGGGATGTCGGCGAGGGCCAGCGCGTCGGTGGAGTTCATCACCCGCGGGCTGGCCAGCGAAAGCCCGGGCACGGTGGCCGGGCGCGAGCCGGTGGCGATGATGATGTGGTCGAAGGTGAGGCGCTCTTCTTTGTTCGGGCGCCCTTCTCCGGGCGCGCCGTCGCTCGTCTTCACCGCGAGCGTGGTGGAGTTCACGAAGCCGGCGCGGCCGCGCAGGTAGCGCACCTGGCGCTGCTTCGAGAGCTGCCCGAGGCCTCCCGTCAGCTTCCTGACCACACCTTCTTTCCAGGTGCGCAGGCGCGCGAGGTCAATCTTCGGCGCGCCGAAATCGACGCCCCACGCGGCCGCGTGGCGCGCTTCGTTGACCACCTTCGCGACGTGCAGGAGCGCCTTCGACGGGATGCAGCCGACGTACAGGCAGACGCCGCCGGGGTCCGGCTGCTCGTCGATGAGCGTGACCTGCAGCCCGAGGTCGGCGGCGAGGAAGGCGGCCGCGTAGCCGCCGGGACCGGCGCCGATCACCGCGATGTTCTTCTTGCCTGCGTCAGGCATGTTGGCACTTAGCATTTAGCACTTAGCATTTAGCACTTAGCAATTAGCAATTAGGTATGCTCTTCCCCAAACCGCGGAGTGAATAGCTACCCGGATTCAGTGGTTTGCCGTCATCGCACGATTTATCCATCTGCGCGGTGCCCATGCTATAGGTCGCCACCGCGATTGGGAAGCCGGCTGGCTCGTTTCGCCTTGGTGGACAAGGTCGGTCACGCTAGAATACGCGGACTTTCAGGGGGTGGGGAGATGGGCCTGTCTGCGGGGACCCGCTTGGGTCCGTACGAGATCGTCGCGCCGCTGGGCGCGGGCGGGATGGGCGAGGTCTATCGCGCCACGGATTCCAGGCTCGGGCGCGACGTGGCCCTGAAGTTGCTGCCGGCGGAATTGGCGCGCGATACCCAGGCGCTCGAACGTTTCCAGCGCGAAGCGCGTGCCGCTTCGGCGCTGAACCACCCCAACATCGCGGTGATTCACGACCTCGGGGAGCATCACGGCCAGCCTTTCCTGGTGATGGAGCTGCTGGAAGGCCGCATCCTGCGCGAACGCATTGCCGCCGGGGGGCTGGAGATCGCAGAACTCCTGGAGATGGCCATGCAGCTGGCCGAGGCTCTGGATGCGGCGCACGGCCGGGGCATCGTGCATCGCGACATCAAGCCGGCGAATATCTTTGTCACGGCGCGCGGTCCCATCAAGATTCTCGATTTTGGCCTGGCGAAGATGGCGGCGAGGACTTTGCCGGCAGCGGCCGGCCTGACCGCCATGCCCACCGTCGGCGTCGGGGAAGAAAATCTCACCAGCCCGGGCGTGGCGCTGGGCACGGTGGCCTACATGTCACCAGAACAGGCGCGCGGCGAAGAGCTCGACGCGCGCACGGATTTGTTCTCCCTGGGCGCCGTGCTGTACGAAATGGTCACGGGACGGCAAGCATTCTCTGGGGAAACCTCGGCGGTGATTTTTGATTCGATCCTGAACCGTGCGCCGGCGCCCGTCTCGCAGGCCCGGCGCGCACTGCCTTCCAAACTGGACGAAATCATCAGCAAGCTGCTCGAAAAGGACCGCGACTTCCGCTATCAGACCGCCGGGGAATTGCGCGCGGACTTGAAGCGGCTGAAGCGTGATTCGAGCTCGGGGAGAGTGGCCGCGGCCGGGTCCGGGGCCAGCGCCGCCACCGCCCGCAAGCCCAAAGCCGGCAAGACGATTGATTCGCTGGCGGTGCTGCCGTTCGACAATGCAAGCGGCGACCCGGAAAACGACTACTTGAGCGATGGCATCACGGAAACGATCATCAACGCGCTCTCCAAACTGCCCAAGGTCCGCGTGGTGCCGCGCGGCGTGGTGTTTCGTTTCAAAGGCAAGGGAGTGGACACGTTCACCGCGGCCGAAGAGCTCGGCGTCCGCGCCGTGGTGACGGGGCGCGTCCTGCAACGCAAAGACACGCTGGTGGTAAAGGCCGAACTGGTGGACGTGGTCCGGCAGGACCAGCTTTGGGGCGATTCCTACCATCGCGGAATGACCGATCTTCTCGCCGTGCAGGAGGAGATTGCGCGCGAGATTACCACCCGCCTGCAGGAGCGGCTGGGTGGAGTAGCGGTGAAGCCCGCCGCAAAACCGGCCCCGGCCAATCCCGAAGCCTACCGGCTGCATTTGAAGGGTACGCACCAGGCCAGGACGTGGACCGAAGAAGGACTCCGCCATAGTCTGGATTTCTTCCAGCAGGCCATTGCCATCGATCCGGGATACGCGCCCAGCCATGCGGGCCTGGCTTACTCCCTGGCGATGATGGGCTTCTACGGGTTCATTCGCTCCCCGGAAGCCTTGCCGCGCGCCCGGGCCAGCGCGCTGCAAGCGATTGAGCTGGATTCTTCTCTGGCGGAACCGCACGTGGCCCTGTCCTTGCACGCTCTGATTGCGGCGCGGGATACGGAACTCGCCGTGCGCGAAGCCGAGGCTGCCGCGCAGCTGAATCCCGAGCTTGCCATCGCGCACCATTCGCGGGCGATTGTCTACAACTCTTGTCTCCGCAGCGAAGCAGCGCTGGCGGCGGTGCGCCGCGCCGTCGAACTGGACCCGCTGACCCCGCTGTTTCAGGCCCATGTGGGATGGATCCTGCACTGCCTGGGGAGAGACGACGAAGCGTGGCGCAGCCTGAAGTCCACCTTGGAAGTTCATCCCAACGACTACTACGTGCTCCGCATTCTGATCTATGCCGCCAACACCCCGGAGCGCCACCGGGAGGCCATCGAAACCGGAATCAAAATCTGCGCCCTCACGCGCAGCCAAGGGGTGGGACAAGGCATGCTGGGACTTGCCTACGCCCGGGCCGGGGAACGGGAGCGCGCGCTCCAGATTCTGCACGAGCTGGTGGACGCGACCACGCGGGAACCCGCTTTCAGCTACCAGGTGGGGTTGATCTACACGGCCCTGGGCGAGAAGGACAAGGCGATTGAATGGCTGGAAAAAGCGGAGCAAACCTATCTGGGACTGCTCGTCATTCTGGGGCCGGAGCCGACGTTCACCCCGTTGCGCACGGAGCCGCGATTCCATGCCCTCCTGCAAAAGCTGGGCTTGCAGTAACCGGCGCCGCTGCTGCCCAATGAGCGGCCCAAGTGTTGCGCATTAAGTTGCAGCCCTCTCCCGCTTTAAGCGGCGACGCTTTCATCCCCGGGCTGATTCAAACCTGCCGCTAAGACGCCCCGCGCACCCTTTTGGGCGAAGAACAACCATAAGCCATCTCCCCCCAATGATGATGGCCGGCACTCGCGCGCCGGCCATCGACCCACGGTTCAGGTTACGGTTTGATCTGGTAATCGGGCCAGCAAGTGGTCGGGTGCGACCAGTCGTCCTGATCAATCCCGGGCCGCCCGCCCATTGCGGCGCTGGGCGTCGCAGCAGGAGCGAATTTCGGATCGAGGATCTTCGCGATCCGGTCCTTCACTTCCTCCAGGTGGTAACGCGTTTCGGTGTCCGCGGCGCGCCCCAGGGCCGCGCTCACCTGCTCGTTCAGGGTGTGCAGTTCTCCGCGATACCACAGCTGCGTATCGCCCGTTTGCGGCGCGACGGACAAGGTGATACCCGGCGGCAGCGCCGGCGCGGCCGCCGGCGGCCGGTTGAGTACATCGTTGATGGTGTCCAGGTAAGCGCGCTGCAGATTGCGGCGATACACGTCGACCGCGACCGGTCCCGCGCCGTCCAGTTCGCTCCACACTCCCTTGCGCACGTCGCCCAGGTAATCCAGGGGAGCGTACCCGCCGCGATCTACGACCACGGCCTCCTGCATGCGGGCCAGCTTGTCGGAAGCGAGCAGCGACACCAGGACGCGCCGTTCAGCGTTGCCGATCCTGCTGATCGCGCCCACCGGCTCGATCCGCCGCAGCAGGTCGGTGTTCACCATGAACGCCGGCGTGTGCAACGCGTTGTCGATCAGGAACTGCAGCGCGCGTTTCTGGCGGTCGGCAGGCACCGGCTCGAAGATCACGCCTGGCTGTCCGACGTGCTTGTTGTGCGCGTAGACGCCGCCGACAATGTGCGCCACATGGCTCATCTCCATCGCCCACTGTCCCAGCATGCGGCCGTACATTTCTTCCAGGTCGTCGTACGGTTCACCGGCCTCGTTGGTGGTCGCGGCCAGCAGCATTCTGGAAACGCGCTCCAGGTTCTTCACGCCCAGCGCAGTCGAGGCGACTGCGTCGGCATCGCCGACCGCCTCGGTCTCATCGCCGGGATCGGCGCTGCCTTTCGGCGCCGAGAAGCGCAGCCAGGGCTTGGTGTCCTGCTCCCGCGCCCACTTGTCGAGCGTCGGCTTCTCCTCCTCGGCAGTCTTCGCCTCCGCGATGGGCGTGTAGCCCCACTTGATGGCGAAAACGTCATACGGCCCGACGCGGGGAATCAGGTCCTCGGGCGGGATCTTGTCTTCCGGCTGGGCCACGTAGTTGAAGCGCGAGTAGTCCATGATCGACGGCGTGTGCCCCATGGTGTGGACCCACTGCCGGTCGCGTACTTTCTCCGCCGGGTACATCGAGCTGGCCAGCATGTTGTGCTGCAGCCCGAGCGTGTGGCCGACTTCGTGCACCACTACATACTCGATGAGCCTGCCCATCAGGTCTTCCGGCAAGGGCAGCTTCTGGGCGCGGGGATCGAGCGGGCCGACCTGCAGGAAATACCAGGCGCGCTGCAGGTTGGTGATGTTGTGCCATATCGAGACCGGCGCGTTCAGCGTCTCCCCCGAGCGCGGATCGCTGATGTGCGGCCCCATCGCGTTCTCGGTGGTGGACGGCAGCCACTTGATGATCGAGTAGCGCGCGTCCTCCGCGCTCCAGTCCGGGTCCTGCTCCGGAGTGGGCGCCTCCTTGGCGATGATGGCGTGCTTGAAGCCGGCCGCTTCGAAGGCCGGCTGCCACGCTTCGATGGCGCGCTTCACGTACGGCACCCACTGCTTCGGGGTAGCGGGATCGACGTAATACACGATGGGCTGCACCGGCTCGGATACCGCCGCTTGCGGGTCCTTCTTTTCCAGACGCCAGCGGGCGATGTAGCCGCGCTGCCGCACTTTGTGATCGTCGCTCCCGTAGTCGGTAAAGGTGGTCCGGAAATATCCCACGCGGTCATCGTCCAAACGCGGCTTCATCACCTTGGCCGGCAGCTTCACCATGCTGTAGTGCACGACGAAGGTCGCGCTTCCCGGGCGTCCTGCCGGGGCGGCGGCTCCCGGAGGACCGCCGGCGCTCGGGATTGGCGTCGAATAGGTGAAGGTCGTCACCGACTCGATGTTGGTCGGGAACGGGGTCACGCGTTCGATGAAGGTGCGCGCGGCGTCTTGCGTGCCGGTGCGGATCAGGTTCTTGCCGCTGATTTCGGCGATCGAATCCACCGTCAGCAGCCGCGTCACTTCAATGACGGCGGCTTCGTCTTTGCCCCACGCCGCCACCGGGAACGACATCAGGATGGAGCTGTTGTTGGCGGCCGCGACGCCCCGTGCGATCGCCTTGTCGGGACTCGCCACCACCTCGTAGTTCATGGCGCGCAGCAGGATGCGGTTGTTCGTGCGCTCCCACCGGACCACGCGGCTGAGAAATCCCGACCGGTCCACGCCCGCCGACGACCCCTCCAGTTGCGTCACCCAGAGGAAATCTTGGTTCAGCTCGGATTTCGGAATTTCGTAGTACCACTTGTCCTTCACTTCGTGCACGCTGAAGATGCCGTGCTTGCTCTTGGCATCCTTGGTGATGACCTTGTCGTAGGGTTTCGGTTCGGTCGACGGCGGCGTCACGCCCGGACGCTCCGGGCGCTCTCCGGCCGGCTCCTGCCCCGGCGGCTGCGGTTCCTGGGGGTTGGGCGGCGTGGGATTCTGCGCCAGGCAGAAACCCGCGGACAAGAGCAGCACACACAAACTTCTCGGCCACGCTTTCATAATTCACCTCAAACTCAAAATGACAGCGGTACGTCAGACACGCATCTCGGCGGCGCGCGTTCTTCACGGCGGCGCGAGGTCAAAACCAGCCGTTGGGCGGGAGCGACTGGGAAATAGCATTATAGAGGTCGCGGCCGGGAGCTAGCTGCGAGAACCATCGAGCGGGGCCGGGAGATCGGGAGATCGGGTCAGCGGGAGATCGGGTCGGGACTCGGATCGCACTCGGGAGCGCCGCCCGCCAATGCTGGCTTGACACCTGCGGCTGCCGGTGTGATTCTGTCGCGATTCTTAGGAGGCGCGCATGCCGGCAGCAAGTCCTGTCCTGAAACCCACCACCGCGGAAGCGGAAACCTTCGGGGGCGTCACTTACCACGTGGACGGCGAACTGGTGCCGGTGGTTACCATCGAACTTGATAAGACGCCAGTGTACTTCGAGCACCACATCCTGCTGTGGAAGGATCCGCAGACCCAGATCGGCGTCAAGGCCCTGGCCGGCGCCTTCAAGCGGATGATGGCCGGCATGCCCATTGTCATGACCGAAGCCCACGGCCCGGGAAGGATCGCCTTCAGCCGCGACGGCGCCGGCCACGTCTTCGCCATGCACCTGCAGCACGGCGCGGCCCTCGATGTCCGCGAGCACCAGTTCCTCGCCGCCACCGGCCAGCTGGATTACACCTTCACCCGCGTCAAGGGGGTGGCCAACATGCTCCTCGGCGGCACCGGCTTCTTCATCGACACTTTTACCGCCGCGCACGGCGACGGCATCGTCTGGCTGCATGGCTTCGGCAACGTCTTCGAAATCCAGTTGGCGGCCGGGCAGCAGATCGATATCGAGCCCGGCGGCTGGATCTACAAAGACCGCACCGTCCAGATGGAGACCCAGTTCCAGAAGCTCAGCACCGGATTCTTCGCCAGCGCCGGACAACTGGTGTGGAACCGCTTCTCCGGTCCCGGCCGCATCGGACTACAGTCCATGTACATCCACTTCGGCGCCAGCGAGTAAGGGCGAGCCGTTGACGAAGGAACGGGCGCGGGGCAAGGCGGGTGGCCCACTCAATCGCTAAAAGTATCTGAACTAGGCTGCCCCACACGAGCCGCCTTTGCTCGTGTGGGATGAGCCGAGAGGCTGCATCTTACGCGGGCGCGGCGGAATGCGAAACCGGCTGCTGGTCGCGACCTTTACTAAAGAGGAAGGGCGCCGCACCCAGCAGTGCGTAGGCCACCGGCGTAATCAGCCACGGCACCGTGCCCACGTGCGGGGCCATCAGGACCGGCGCGCGTCCACTCAGCGGCTGCCAGCTGTGACCCAGCGTCGCGCTTAGCACCGTGCCTGCGGCGAAAATCAGGACGTTCAGCAGTGCAGGGAGGGCGGCGACGAGAAGGCGCTGCGCCACAGTCGCGCCGCGGCGGCGCGCCAGCCACGCGGCCACGCCGCCAATGAGCAGCATGGCGATCAGCAACGCCTTGTAGAACCCCACGCCCGAGTACGAGTACGCGTACAGTATGCCGTTCGACTTCGACTCCCAGAAATAGGCGATGTGCTTCGGGCCGTAGATGTAGGCGATCCAGATGCTGAAGCCGGAGAGCACGAGCGCGACCCCTGCGGGCAGGAGCACGCGTTTCTTGAGGGGCGTCATGTTCATGAGAGTCTCCTTCTGGCCTCGCAGACGGCGCGCGAGGCCTTGCGGATTGCCCAATTCGCGCAGCGCGGCGTCGCGTGCCTGTTGTTCGGAGGCGCCAGCGGCGCGCGCTGCGAGGTAGCGGTCTTCGAGGTGGCCAGCTAGCTCGCGGATGATTTCGTTCTCCGCGGCAGGCGCGAGATGCAGCCGGCCCAGCCGCTGCTGGACCAATCCTTCCCAATCAGGCATCGGCCACCCCCGTCAGCCGGTCGAGCGCGTGGAAGAAATCGCGCCACTGCCGGCGCAGCGGCACCAGCTTCTTGCGGCCTTCCGGCGTGAGGCGATACAGCCGGCGCGGGCGCTTCGAGCTGGTCTCTTCCCATTCGCCCTTGATGAGGCGGCGGCGCTCCAGGCCGTAAAGCACGGGATAGAGCGAGGCCACGTCGAAGCGGAGGACCCCGGCGGTCTGGCGCTCGATGCGGCGGGCGATCTCGTAGCCGTGCAGGCTCTCCCCGGCCAGCAGCGCGAGGACGGCGAGTTCGGCGCTGCCACGCTTGATCTTGGTGGGGACCGCGCTATGTGTGTTTCCCATATATGTTGGATACATATACATCAGGTGAAATCGCCTTGGCAAGCACTTTTGCGGCCCCGAGAGGCAAGTGCGGGGGTGCTAAAATCAAGAGATTGCATGCCGGTTGAATTCCCTACAGTAGAGGCCCCCGCCAGCGTCGCCGGCGAATCCCCGCGCCTCAAGGTCGGCTTCGTCAGCCTGGGCTGTCCCAAGAACCTGGTGGACAGCGAGGTAATGATGGGGCTGCTGACGGCGTCGGGCGCCGCGATCACGCCGCGCGCGGAAGACGCCGACGTCATCGTGGTGAACACCTGCTCGTTCATCGAGACGGCGCAGCAGGAGTCGGTGAACGCCATCCTGGAGATGGCGGCGCACAAGACGGCCGGGCGGGCGAAGAAGCTGGTGGTCGCGGGCTGCCTGGTGGAGCGCTTCCGCCACGAAATCCAGAAACAGATTCCGGAGGTCGACGCGGTGGTCGGGACCGGCGAGCTGGACCGCATCCTGAGTGCCGCGGGCATCGCGTCGCGGACGGCGTCGCCGTTCGTGATCCTGAGCGGCGCCACGTCGCGCGCCGAGGGGAATGCGCGCGAGCAGGCAGGGCGGTTCTCGCGAGCGGGCTGGGAGGGCGCCATCGGCGACCTGCCCAATTACCTCTACGACGACGCCACGCCGCGGGTGCTGGCGACCCCGCCCCACATGGCGTACATCAAGATCGCCGAGGGCTGCGACCATCCGTGCTCGTTCTGCATCATCCCGCAACTGCGCGGCAAGTTCCGCTCGCGGCGCTTCGCGTCGGTGGTGGCCGAGGCCGAGCGGCTGGCGCGCGGCGGCGTGCGCGAGCTCACGCTCATCGGGCAGGACACCACCTGCTACGGCGAGGACCTGGGGCTGAAGGACGGCCTGGCGGCGCTGCTGGCGAAGCTGGCCGCGGTGGAAGAGCTGCGCTGGGTGCGCTTCCTCTACGCCTATCCCAACAAGGTGACGCAGCGGCTGCTGGACACGATGGCGGCGCACGCGAAGGTTTGCGCATACCTCGACGTGCCGCTGCAGCACGCGTCGGCGGCGGTGCTGAAGCGGATGAAGCGCGGCAGCTCGGGCGACATTTTTCTGAAGCTGCTGGAGCGGGCGCGGCGCACCCTGCCCGGGGTGACGCTGCGGACGTCGTTCATCGTCGGCTTTCCCGGCGAGACGGAGCGCGACTTCGAGGAACTCTGCGACTTCGTGCGGGCGGCCGAGTTCGACTGGCTGGGCGTCTTCGGCTACTCCGACCAGGAAGGTGCGGCGGCGCGCGCGGCAGACGCGAAGCTCAAGGTGCCGGCGGCGGAGATCGAGCGGCGGCGCAAGCGGCTGATGAAGCTCCAGCAGCAGATCAGCCGGCGCAAAAAGCGCGCGCTGCGGGGGCGCGAGTTCGAGCTGCTGGTCGAGGGGCCGTCGGAAGAGAGCGAGCTGCTGTGGGAAGGCCGCACCGCGATGCACGCGCCGGAGATTGACGGCAAGGTCTTCATCAACGACTTCGGCACGCGCGAGGCGCTGACGCCCGGCGAGTTCGTGCGCTGCAAGATCACCGCGACCCACGACTATGACCTGGTGGCCGGCGTGGTTGGCTGAAAGCAGTTGGCAGTTGCCAGTTGTCAGTTCACAGTGAAAACTTCAGCCTGAGGTCGGTGCCGGTTCGCGCGTGCGGGCTCCGGTCGCCGCCCACCAGACGCCCGCCGCCATCGTGACCAGCCCGGTGATCAGCAGCACGGTACGCACGTTGATGCCGTGGTCCATGGCCACGCCGGCGAGATACGCGCTGAGCGCCAGCATGATGGTACAGAAGCCGAGTTCGGCGGCGAAGACGCGGCCGCGGAAGCGGTCGTCGGTCTTGAGTTGCAGGAGCGTGGTGGAGAACACCCAGGCCATGGCGCCGCCCATGTGCGACGCCACGATGACGGCGTAGGCGAGCCAGACGCTGGAGGTCGCGGCCAGCGCGAGGTAGCCCGCTCCGGAGAGCAGGAAGGCAAACACGATGCCGAGGCGCAGGCGGCGGACGTGCTGCTGCGCCCAGGGCGCGCCCACCACGGGGCCGAGCAGCGAGCCGAGGCCGCGCGCGCCCATCAGCAGGCTCAGGCTGATCAGCACGCCGCGCTCGCCGCGGCTGGCGTGAGCCCAGGGGAAGACGTCGCGCGCCAGGATGGGAAAGATGACCCAGCTGGCGCCCGTCAGTCCCAGCCCGGCCTTGACCAGCATGGCGGCGCCGAGGCGCTGCGCGCGCACATAGCGCCAGCCGGCGAGCATCGGCGAATAGTCAAGGAGATCGTGCCAGCGCACCGGGCCGAAACCTTCGGTGTGGGGTTCGGCGAAGCGCATGCGGCCGACCAGGGCCGCCGAGGCGAGGAAGGAGAACGCGTCGAGAGTGAAGACCGCCTGCCGGCCGAGCCATACCGCCACCAGCCCGCCGAGCGCGGCGCCGACAAACAGGTTCATGGACCAGGTGGAGGAGCTGATGGTGTTGGCGAGGATGACTTCGTCTTCGGCGACGATGTTGGGAATCACCGCGGTGCGCGCCGGCTCGAACAGGCCCCACATCACGGTCTCGCTGAAAAGCAGGACGTACACCAGCCAGACCATGCCGGGGGAACGCACCAGCAGCATGCCGCCGACGATGAAGAAGCGCGCCAGGTCGGTGGCGATCATGACGCGCTTGCGGGGCAGGCGGTCGTTGATGACGCCGGCCAGCGGCCCGATGAGCGCCACCGGGGCCACCTGCAAAACGAACGCCACCCCCAAAGTCGTGGCGCTGCCGGTGAACTGCAGCAGCATGGCGTACAGCGTGACCATGTAGAACCAGTCGCCGGTCTCGCTGATCACCTGCGCCAGCCACAGGCGGCGGAAGTTGCGGTTGTGGCGCAACAGGTGCAGGTACGAAGCGAGCGTGAGGGAGCGGGCAGACATCAGTTCTCAGTTGTCAGTTCTCGGTTCTCAGTTCTTGGAACGCGAGCGCGGCTGCCGTTCGACGCTTGACGCGACGCCGCATCAGACTAACTGAGAACTGGGAACGGAGAACTGGGAACTCTTACAATAGGTGCATGCCCCGCCCGCGAGCGATCAGCCTGCGCTGCCCAAGCTGCCGCCAGCTCGTGCTGCAGAGCGACCCCGAGTTTCCGTTCTGCTCGGAGCGCTGCCGGCTGATCGACCTGGGCAAGTGGGCGAGCGGTGGCTACGTGATCTCGACCCCCCTCCGCGATCCGGAGGCGTTCGATTCGCAAGCGGCGGAGCGCAATCCGAACCAGGTGGAAGGCGACGACGACCCGCGGAGGCAGGATTGAGCGCGCCGGGAGCGGGGACGCAGGTTGGCGAGCGCAGCCGCTGGGCGGAGCTGGTGGCGACGTTTTTTGGCGTCGGCTACCTGCGGCCCGGACCGGGAACCTGGGGGTCGGCGGCGGCGGTGGGGCTGTGGTGGCTGGCGGCGCGGGCGATTCCCGCGGGCTGGCAACCGGCGGCGGTCCTGGCCGGATGCACGCTGGCAACCGCGATCGGGATTCCGGCGGCGACGCGGGTGGCGCGCGCCAGCGGCGATGCCGATCCCGCGCGCGTGGTCATCGATGAAGTGGCCGGGCAGTGGCTGGTGCTGGCGGGCGCGCCGCTGGGTTGGAAATCGCTGCTGGCCGGCTTTATACTTTTCCGTTGCTTCGACATCGTGAAGCCGCCGCCGGTGCGCCGTCTGGAGCGCCTTCCGGAGGGAACGGGCATCGTGGTGGACGATCTTGGAGCCGGCGTCTACGCCTGGCTGGTGCTGCAAATCCTGCTGCGCACCGGCGTGCTTAAGTAACCATCCGGAACCATCATGGGAATTTCCGACCGGCTGCTGGGTAAGAAGAACGTCAACGGGCGCCCGCACATCGAGTCCGTGGTGCCGGCGGCGGCGCTGGCCGGGGGCGAAGTGCGGATCGTGGGCAGCGGGCTGAAGCCGCCTGACCTGGCGCGGCCGCGCGTGGTGATGGGCGAGGTCGAGGCGCCCATCGTCGTCAGCTCCGACCAGTTCGTGATCGCGCGCGTGCCCGAGGGCGCCGCCTCCGGCAACGTGGTGGTGGCAACCAACGGCGCGCGCAGCAATCCGCATCCCATCCACATCGCCGTCCCGCTCGCGGAAAACCTGCACCCGGTGGCCAACCCGGCGCTCGACGCCGCCGGCAACATCTACGTCACCTTCTCCGGGGCGCGGGGGCAGAAAGTCCCGGTCGCGATTTACCGCCTCGACGCGCACGGCGAGGTCAAGCCGTTTCTGGCCGAGCTGATGAACGCTACCGGGCTGGCGTTTGACCGCGAGGGGCAGCTCTACGTGTCGTCGCGCTTCGATGGCACGGTGTACCGCGTGGCGCCGGACGGGACCATGGCGGTGTACGCGGAAGGCATGGGCATCGCCACCGGCATCGCCTTCGACCGCGAGCAGAACCTGTACGTCGGCGACCGCAGCGGAACCATCTGGCGGATTTCGCGCGCGACGCGGCAGATTTACGTGTTTGCGACGCTGGAGCCGAGCGTAGCGGCGTATCACCTGGCGTTCGGCGGCGATGATCATCTCTACGTCACGGGCCCGACCACGTCGAGCTTCGACGCCGTGTACCGCGTGGACCCGCACGGCACGGTGGCGGTGTTTTATCGCGGGCTGGGACGGCCGCAGGGCCTGGCCTTCGACCGCGACGGCAACCTCTACGTGGCGGCGTCGCTGGGGGGAAGGCGCGGCATCGTGCGCATCGCGCCCGACCAGCACGCGTCGCTGGCCGTCGCCGGCCCGGGGCTGGTGGGGCTGGCGTTCGCGCCTGGGCGCGCCGTTGTGCTCGCCACCAACAGCGGGGTGCAGCGGCTGCATTGGGACGTGGAAGGCAAGCTCCTGCCCTCGCCCTGACGCGGCGCGGCGCTTCTCCAGGGTGAACCGGCGGCAGTCGTGATTTAGACTGCTTGCGTGTTCGCCGAGATCGTCGCCATTGGCTCCGAGCTGCTCACCCCCTACCGCCAAGACACCAATTCCCTGTTTCTCACCGAGCGCCTGAACAGCCTGGGGGTCGAGGTGCGCTTCAAGAACGTGGTCGGGGACCGGCGCGCCGACCTGATTGCGGTGGTACGGCAAGCCGTGGAGCGCTGCGACATCGTCTTCCTCATCGGTGGGCTCGGACCCACGGCCGACGACCTGACGCGCGAATGCGTGGCCGAAGCGCTGGGCCTGGAACTGAAGCGCGATCCCGAGTGGATCGCGGAGCTCTACCGGCGGTTTGCGGCGCGGCGCGTGAAGATGTCGCCCAACAACGAGCGGCAGGCGGAAATCCTGGTGGGCGCGAAGCTGCTCCCCAATCCCAACGGCACCGCGCCCGGACAGTGGCTGGAGACGCAGCACGAGGGTGCACGGCGCATCGTCGTGCTCCTGCCCGGGCCGCCGCACGAGCTGAAGGCGCTCGTCGACGCGCAATGCATGGAGCGCCTGCGGGCCGCGGCGCCGCCGCAGTTCATCGCCACCGCGACGCTGAAGATGGCGATGGTCCCGGAGTCGGAGTGCGATGCGCGGGTGGCGCCGATTTACCAGCGCTATCCCGACATCGAAACCACCATCCTGGCCAGTGCGGGCGAGGTGCAGCTGCACCTGCGGCGCCGTGGGGAGTCGCTGGCGGAGGCGCAGGCGCGCGTGGAGCAACTGGCCGACGAGATCGAAGACGAGCTGGGCGACCTGGTTTTTACCCGCGGCCGCGAGACCCTGGAACAGATCGTCGGCTACTGGTGCCAGATGCGGAGCGCCACCGTGGCGGTGGCCGAATCGTGCACCGGCGGGCTGCTGGCGGAACGCCTGACCAGCGTGAGCGGCAGCTCGCGGTATTTTGTCGGCGGCGCCATCGCTTACACCAACGAGCTGAAGACCGCGTTCGCCGACGTGCCGCCGCCGCTGCTGGCGGAACACGGGGCGGTGAGCGCGGAGGTGGCCAAGGCGTTGGCGGAGGGCATCCGCGCGCGCTGCCAGGCGACGCTGGGAGTCGGCATCACCGGCATCGCCGGCCCTACCGGCGGCAGCGAGGAAAAGCCCGTCGGGCTGGTGTTTCACGCCTTGGCCGACGGCCGCAAAACCGAGGTCGTGAAGCGGCAGTTCCCCGGCGATCGCGACCGCATCCGGCTGCTGGCGACGCAGCAGGCACTGGATATGGTGCGCAGAAAGCTGATGTAGTGCGGCTATTCGTAGCTATTGACATCGATCCCGCGATCCGCGAGCGCCTGGCGCGCTTCGTCGAAGGCATGCGCGGGTTCGCCCCGGAGGCGCGCTGGGTGAAGCCGGAGAGCTTTCACGTCACGCTGAAGTTCCTCGGCGAAACCGATCCCCGCGACCTCGCGGCGCTGCAGCAGGCGCTCGCCGGGGTGCACGGCGAGCCGTTGGACATCAGCTTCCGCGGCTGCGGCTTCTTCCCGGCGCCGCGCGCACCGCGCGTCTTCTGGGTGGGGGTGGAGGGCGGCGATCGCCTGCCGCAACTGGCGCGCGCCGTGGATGAGGCGTGCGCCACGCTGGGTTTTGAGCGCGAGCGCAACGATTACCGCGCGCACCTGACGCTGGCGCGCCTGGGTGCGCGGGCGAGCGGCAATCCGCACCAGCGGGCGCAGGGTGCAGACCCCAGGCAGCAACGCCTGGGCGAGAAGGTGGCGGCCCTGCCGCCGCCCGACTTCGGTACAATGACCGCCCGCGAATTCTTTTTGTACGCGAGCAAGCTGACACCCGCGGGCGCCGAGTACACCCGGCTCCAAAGCTTCGCGCTGCACCAGACTGAGTAATTGAGAAATTTGGTAATTGGGTAATTGAGTAATTTGAAAAGCGAGCCCACGCTGGTTTTCAATTACGCAATTCCTCAATTTCTCAATTTCCCAATTATTCAATCATGCGGATTTGGGTCGAAGTCGCGGTGATGGCGTACCTGCTGGGGTCAATTCCCTTCGGCTACCTCTTGGTGCGCATCTTCCACGGCGCCGACATTCGTGCCACCGGCAGCGGGAACATCGGGGCGACCAACGTGGCGCGCACGGGCGCCAAGGGGCTGGCGATTGCCACCCTGCTGCTGGACGCGGCCAAGGGATTCGCGGCAGTCGTGATCTGCAACCTCATGTGGCATCCCTGGACCGACGCGCGCGGCTTGGAGCAGGTCGCGGCGCGCGGCGACAACGTGGCCCTCTACGTCTATCTGCCCTCGGGTATCGCGGCCCTGCTGGCAATCGCGGGGCACATGTTTCCGGTGTGGCTGAAGTTCCGCGGCGGAAAAGGGGTGGCGACGGCGGTGGGCGCCTTCCTGGCCCTGACGCCCCTTTCCGTGGCGCTCTCCCTGGCGGTTTTTGCGGTGCTGGTGGCGGCGTTCCGTTATGTTTCGCTGGGTTCAGTCGCGGCGGCGGCGGCCTTCCCGGTCGCGTTCTATCTGTTGCACCAGCAGGGAGCGCAGCGGGAGCGGCTCGCCCTGTTGCCGGCCATGGTGGCGGCGTCGCTGCTCATTATCTTTCGTCACCGCGACAACCTGCGTCGGCTCTTCGCCGGCACGGAAAACAAGCTGGGAGCGAAGCCGCCGGCGGCCATGGAGAAACAGGCATGAGGATCGCCGTCATTGGCGCGGGGGCCTGGGGAACGGCGCTGGCCATGGCGCTGGGACGCCGGGGCACGCACGCGGTGCGGCTGTGGGCGTTCGAGCGCGAGGTGTGCGAGGCGATCGCGCAACGCCGCAGCAACGACCTCTTCCTCCCCGGGGTGCCGATTCCCGCGGCCGTCGAAGCCACCAACGACATGGCCCGCGCCATGGCGGGGGCGGAGATCGTGGTCAGCGTCATGCCTTCGCACCACTGCCGCACGGTCTTCCGGCAAGCGTGCGCGCACCTGCAGCCGGAGACGCTGGTGGTCAGCGCCACCAAAGGGGTGGAAAACGAAACCCTGCTGCGCATGACCGAGGTGATCGCCGAGGTGGGACAACGCGAGTGCCACTTCGCGCCGCGCCTGGGCGCGCTGAGCGGCCCGTCGTTCGCCAAGGAGGTAGCGCGCGGCGATCCCACGGCGATTGCGATTGCTTCCCGGGACGCGGAGCTGGCGGCCACGGTCCAGCGCGAGTTCAGCGACCCCAACTTCCGCGTCTACACCAATGACGACGTGGCCGGGGTCGAGCTGGGCGGGGCGCTGAAGAACGTGGTGGCCATCGCCGCGGGCGTTTGCGACGGCCTGGGACTCGGCCACAACACCATCGCCGCCCTGATTACGCGCGGCCTGGCCGAGATAACCCGGCTGGTGCTCGCCTGCGGCGGGCGGCGCGAAACCATGCTGGGGCTGGCCGGGGTCGGCGACCTGGTGCTCACCTGCACCGGCGGACTCTCCCGCAACCGCAGCGTAGGGGTGGAACTGGGGCGGGGACGCAAGCTGCCGGAAATCATCGCCGGCATGCACGGCATGGTGGCGGAAGGGGTCGAGACCACGCAGGCCGCGGTGGGGCTGGCGCGGCGCCACGGGGTGGAGATGCCGATCACCGCCCAGATGCACCGCATCCTGCACGAAGGCCGGCCACCGCGCGAGGCCATCCGCGAACTGATGACGCGCCCAGCCACCGGCGAGTAGGCAGTGGGGCAGCGGAACCGCGGGCGTTCAGAAACGGACCCGCGGATAACCCTCAAGTAATAAGTGAAGAATTCACTCTAACCCAAGGCCGCCGAGCAGCTCTTCGATGTTGGCCGCGTCGACTCGCAGGCTGAGATGCTGGCGGATGCGCTCGGTCTCGTCAAAGCCGCGCAGCAGGCGCAGCTTGGCGGCGGCGTATTGCTCGGCCTCGGTGAGCGGACGCGCATGCGCGGCGGCCCAGGCGGCGAGCGCCTCCGGCTTCAGAAAGACGCTGACCGCGTACGTGGTCTTGCGGTCGGAGGTGACGTCGAAGATGAACTCGGTCGCCGGCGCCTCCGGCGCGCTGGCCAGCGCCGCCCGCTGCCCCACGAAGTAGTACTGATAGACGTAGCCGCTCTGGGCGGTGTAGGTCTTCATGCGGCGGACGGGGAGAGAACTCATGGGACGATTGGGCTGCTGAATAATTCAATTCTACGGGTGACTCGAGTTGCCGGGTGAAATCACGCGGCCGTATGGCGAAGCCCGCCCGAGGCGCGCAAACATCTCGTAGGCCGCGACCGCCAGCCGGCCGATGATCTCCTGGGCTTGCCGCTCGCGCACGTCGTACGTGGTCATGATGCAGAGTGCGAACGGGCGATTGGTGGCATAGACGATGCCGCAGTCGTTGCGCACGCCTTCCAGTTCCCCCGGCTTGTCGGCGGAGCGGACGCCCTCGGGCAGCGCCCGCACAAAGGCCGAGTCCTTGTGGGTGGCGAGCAGCTTGAAGAAGTCGGCGGTCAGTTCGGGATTCAACAGGCGGCCGCGGTAAATGGTCTCCAGCAGCGTGGCCAGCTCGCGCGGGGTGGCGACGTTTTCCCGCCCTTCCTGCGCCGCCTTCAGGTCCATCATCTTGCGCCGCAGGCGCGTGTGCTGCAGGCCGAGCGAATCGAGCAGGGCGTTGACGTTCTCCATGCCGATGCGGTCGATCAGAACATTGGTGGCAGCGTTGTCGCTGACCGCGATCATCGTGGTGGCGACGTCGCGCAGGGTGAGGCGGGTGACGCCGGGCGTGAGCCCGCCCATGATGTCGCTGTCGGGCACCAAGTCAGCCGCGTTCATGGTGTAGAGGTCGGCGAGCGTTGCCTTGCCGGAGGCGCCGGCGGCGGCCTGTTGCGTCTGGCGGTAAAGCTCGGCGAGGACCGCGATTTTGATGGTGGAGGCGGTGGGCATGACCTCGTCGGCGTGCCAGTCGAGCTGGCGTCCGCTGGTGAGATCGGTGAGGGCGACGGCGAGCACGCCGTCGAGATCGCGATCGGCGTCGCGCACCTGCTGCTCCAGCTTCTGCCAGAGGAGCTGTTCCTTCCGGCCCGCCGCCTCATCGTTCGGGCGGGCAGAGGTTTGAGCGGCCACCACGCCCGCCAACAGGACCACGCACCACCAAGCGCGCACACCAGCCTCCCGCGGAGCCGAGCATTATACGGCGCGGGCCTAGGCGCCCCCGCGAACATCGCCGGGTGATAGCAGTCACAGAGCGCATCCCCGGGGCGCGGCTAGGGTGAGACTGGGTTGTTGCGCTGGCGCCCGGCGAGTCTCCGGGGAAGCGGCGCGAAGGAGACGATAGATGCCACCGAGTGCCGCAGTTCCCGATCTTGCCGGTCCGGGCATCGGCGATTACGCCGAACTGGAACACGTTCTGCCCAGCAATTACCGGTCGTTGCTCACGCCGCGCGAAACCCAGCGCGCCATTTTCGCGGTCAAGAACTACATCGAGGAGAACCTGTGCAAGGAACTCAACCTGATGATGGTCACGGTGCCCCTGATCGTGGACGTGGAGAGCGGCGTCAACGACATGCTCGACCGCGACGGCTCCCGCACGCCGATCCAGTTCCACATCTCCAACGACTACAACAAGCACCCGGTCGACGCCCAGGTGGTGCAGGCGGCGACCAAGTGGAAACGCATGGCGCTGAAGCAGTTCGCGTGCAGCCCGGGGAGGGCATCTGCACCGACATGCGGGCGGTGCGCAAGGATTACTTCCTCGACCACGACCACAGCTGCTACGTGGACCAGTGGGACTGGGAGCGCGTCATGACCGCGGAGCAGCGCAACCTGGTCTTCCTGAAAGAAGTGGTGGGCAAGATCTGGAAGGTGATCGTCGGCGCCGAAAAATTCGCGCAGGACATGTTCCCGCAGCTCCGCGACCCGCGCTTCCCCAGCCTGCCGGCGGAGCTCACCTTCCTGCAGGCGGAGGAGATCCTGGAGATGTTCCCCAACCTGCCGCGCAAGCAGCGGGAGACCGCGGTCCTGCAGCGCTACCCGGCCGTCTTCATCATCGGGATCGGCTGGCCGCTCAAGAACGGCTACCCCCACGAGATGCGCGCCTGCGACTACGACGACTGGGTCACGGACACGCGCACGCAGACGGGCAAAGAGACCCACGGCCTGAACGGCGACATCCTGGTGTGGAACCACGTCACCAGGCGGCGGCATGAGCTGACCTCCATGGGGATCCGCGTCAATGCCGAGTCGCTGCAGAAGCAGCTGGAGATGTCGCAACAGCTCGACTTCCTGAAGTTCCCCTACCACCAGGCGATCATGAAGCAGGAAATCCCGCTGAGCATCGGCGGCGGCATCGGGCAGTCACGCACCCTCATGCTGCTGCTGCGCAAGGCGCACCTGGGCGAGGTCACGGTCACCGTGTGGCCGAAGATTCTCAAGGAGATGTGCCGCCAGAAAAACATCTTTGTGCTGGAGTAAGGCGCACCAAAAACGCCACGGCGGCCGCCCGGCCGCCTTGGCTATTGGGGGGCACACTCAGTTCAGCCGGCGGCGGCATCGCGCAGACGCGCCGCCGCGGCCTCGGGCGTCACGTCGGTGTAGTACGTCTCCTTGAAGGTGTACGACTTGGAGCGCCCCGGCACGATGGGCATGATCTCGATGTGCCAGTGGTAGTCCTCCTCGAGTGTCTTCCAGTAGTCGAGCATTCGCCCCTTCCCGCCGGTGTTGGGCGAGGTGTGGAGCACCAGGTGAAAGGCCTCGCTGACCCCCAGGATGCGGCGCAGCGTGCGCCGCAGCAGCGTGGCCAGGTCGCTGAGGTTCTCGCGGCGCAGGACCGCGGTTTCGAAGTTGGGCTCGTGGGGACGCGGCAGCAACCAGGTTTCGTAGGGGACGCGCGGGGCGTAGGGGCACAAGGCGACGTAATCGCCGCGGGTTTCCACGATGCGCGTCCGCTGCCGCTCTTCCTGTGCCAGAATGTCGCAGAAGACGCAGCGCTCCTTCTGCTCGAAGTAGTCGCGGCACGCGCGCAGCTCGTAGAGCACGCGCCGCGGCACGAAGGTCGTGGCGGTGAGCTGCGAGGCGGGGTGCTCGAATTCCTGCCCCGCGGCGGCGCCGTGGTTCTTGAACACCGTGATGTACTTGAAGCGGCCGTCGCGCTTCAAGTCCTGGATGCGCTGCCCGGCGAGCTTCAGGAACTGCGCCAGGGCGGCGTCGGAGAGCTCCCACAGCGGGCGATCGTGCTGCGGGTTTTCCACCAGCACCTCGTGGGCGCCCACGGTGCGCATGTTGTCGTAGATGCCCATGCCGGTGCGCTGCGGGTCGCCTTCGATGCGGTAGAGCGGCGAGGGATGCACCACGGCGCGCGCCGACCACGGTCCGCCATCCACGGCGGGCATGGAACCCACCACCTGGGTTGGGCGAGAGCTCTGCGGGCAGAAGCGGCAGGGGGCATCGTCCGGCGCGGCCTCGCCCGGCTCCCCGGTGATGACCCACGAGCGCGTGATGGGATCTTTGCGGAGTTCCACGGGCAACAAGGTAAACCGTAGACGGCCGCGGGCTCAAGCGGGATTGCAGAACCTGGAATTTCCGAATTGGAAAAGCCAGCCTGAGGCCGGCGCGTCGGGCCGTTCTGCTCGGCGCGGTTCACGCTATAATCGCGTCACCTCCGGCGATGACCGATCCCACCAAGGCCTCCTCCGCGAACGATGCCGGCGCCGCCCATTCTCCGGCGCCCGAGGCCGACTTCGGCACGCCGCTCATGCGCCAGTACGGCGCCATTAAGAAACAGCACCCGCAGGCGCTGCTCTTCTTCCGCCTGGGAGACTTCTACGAGCTGTTCTTCGAGGACGCGGTGGTGGCGGCGCGCGAGCTGCAAATCACCCTCACCTCGCGCAACAAGGAAAAGGGCGCCGCGGTGCCCATGTGTGGGGTGCCGTACCACAGCGTGGAAGGCTACATCGCCAAGCTGATCCGCAAGGGCTTCAAGGTCGCGATCTGCGAGCAGATGGAGGACCCCAGGCTGGCCAAGACGCTGGTGCGGCGGGAGGTCACGCGCGTCGTCACTCCCGGGACGGCGGCGATTGCGCTGCCCTCAGAGGAGAACAATTTCCTGGGCGCGGTGGCGCGGGTGGGCGCAGCAGTGGGGTTTGCCGCCCTCGACCTGTCTACCGGCGAGTTCCGCGCCACCGAGTTTCGCGGCGACGGCGCCGAGCGCCGCATCGCCGAAGAACTGCAGCAGCTCCGCCCGCGCGAGGTCCTGTTCGGCTCTTCCCTGCCGCTGTTCGAGCGCACGTCACCCGCGCTGGGCGCGGGCGGCGCGCCGGCGTGGGCGAACACGCCGCTGGAAGACTGGGTCTTCTCGCCCGACTACGCCCTGCCGCTGCTCGAGAACCAGCTGGGGGTGCTGTCGCTGGAGGGCTTCGGGCTGGCGGGCCGCGCCGCGGCGGCCACGGCGGCGGGCGCCATCCTGCATTACGTGCGCAGCACCCAGCGCGGCGCCCTGGAGCACGTGGACCGCATCGGCTTCTACGAGCGGCAAGACTGCCTGGTGCTCGACGCGGTCACCGTCCGCAACCTGGAACTGGTGGAGCCGCTGTTCGCCGGCAGCGATGAGGGCGTCACGCTCTTCCGCTCCCTCGACGCCACCCACACCCCGATGGGCAAGCGCCTGCTGCGGGCGTGGATGTTGCGCCCGTCGGTGGACGTCGGCGAGATCAACCGGCGGCTCGATGCGGTGGCGGCGCTGGCGCAGAACCTGCTGGCGCGCGAAGAACTGCGCCGCTCGCTCAACGGCATCCTCGACCTGGAGCGGCTGCTCAGCCGGGTGACGCTGGAGACCGCCAACCCGCGCGACGTGCTGGCGCTGGCGGCGTCGCTGGGGCGGATTCCCGCGGTACGCGCGGGTCTCGGGAAACTCAGCGCGGTCCGGCTGGCGGCGCTGCACGCCGCGCTCGACGATCTCGCTGACCTGCGCACGCGCATCGAGAGCACGCTGGCTGCCGAGCCGCCCCTCACCTTCAACGACGGCGGGGTGATCCGCTCCGGCGCGGACGCGGCGCTCGACGAGCTGCGCTCGCTCAGCCGCAATTCCAAGCAGTATGTTGCCGGGATCGAAGAGCGCGAGCGCCGCCGCACCGGCATCGGCTCGCTCAAGGTGAGGTTCAACAGCATCTTCGGCTACTACATCGAGGTCACCAAGCCGAACCTGCACCTGGCGCCGGCGGACTACGAGCGCAAGCAGACCCTGGTCAACGCCGAGCGCTTCACTACGCCCGAGCTGAAGGAGTACGAGAGCAAAATCCTCGACGCCCAGGAGAAGATGCTGGAGCTGGAGCGGCGCCTCTTCGCCGAGCTGCGCGCGGCCATCGCCGCCGAGGCGCGCCGCCTGCGCCAGACCAGCCTGGCGCTCGCCGAGGTGGACGTGTTGGCGTCGCTGGCGCACCTCGCCGCCACCCGCAACTATTGCCGCCCGGAATTGGTCGCCGGCAACTGGGTGGACGCGGGCGACTCGCCCGCGTCAGCCGGCGCCCGCCCACCGGCGGCCGGCGACGCGACCACCGACGATGCCGTCATCGAAATAAAAGATGGCCGGCATCCCGTCGTCGAACAACAGGAGCTGGCGGGCGGCACCGAGCGCTTTGTTCCCAACGACCTTTTCCTCAACTCGACCACGCACGCCATCGTCATCCTCACCGGCCCGAACATGGGCGGCAAGTCCACCTACCTGCGGCAGGCGGCGCTCATCGCCATCCTGGCGCAGATGGGGTCGTTTGTTCCGGCGCGCTCCGCGCGGCTTTCGGTGGTGGACCGCATCTTCACCCGCATCGGCGCCAGCGACAACCTGGCGCGCGGCCGCTCCACGTTCATGGTCGAGATGACCGAGACCGCGAGCATCCTCAACACCGCCACGCCGCGTTCACTCGTCTTGCTCGACGAGATTGGGCGCGGCACCGCCACTTACGACGGCCTGGCCATCGCCTGGGCGTGCATCGAGTACCTGCACGCGCGCACGCGGGCGCGCACGCTCTTCGCCACCCACTACCACGAGCTCACCGAGCTCGCCGAACGCCTCAGCGGCGTGAAGAATTACCGGGTGAGCGTGAAGGAGAGCGGCGGGAGTGTCATTTTTCTGCGCAAGGTGGAGCCGGGGGCGGCCGACCGCAGCTACGGAATCGAGGTGGCAAAGCTGGCGGGGCTGCCGGCGGACGTCATCCATCGCGCGCGCGAAGTGCTGGTGGAGCACGAATCGGCGGAGCGGCGCCTGACCGCACAGCTGGAAAGCGGGACGCCGGAGGCGGAGCCGCTCTCGGTGCAGCTCACCATGTTCACGCCGCTCTCGCAGAAGATCGTGGACGCGCTGCGCGCCGCCGACCTCAACCGGCTCACCCCGCTGGACGCCATGAACCTGCTGGCGGAACTCAAGCGGCAGCTGGAGTAGCTTCCCAGTTCGGCAGTTCCGCAGTTCGGCAATTCGGCAATCGCGTCGCTCCCAGTACAATCACTACACCATGACCGGGACTGAGCTTCGCGCAGCGGCCGGGCAACTGATCATCATGGGCTTCACCGGCGCCGAGATGACGCCGGCGCTGCGGGTCGTGTTACGTGCCATCCAGCCGGGCGGGGTCATCTTGTTTGCGCGCAACATCACCGGCGCGCGCTCCACTTGGGAGCTTCTGCGCGAGTGCCGCGCCGCCATAGCTGAACCAATGTTCCTCTGCGTGGACCTCGAAGGCGGCACGGTGGACCGGCTGCGCGACGTGGTGGCGCACGCGCCCGCCGCCGCCGAGGTCTTCGCCACCGGTTCACGCCGGCTCTTCCGCCGCCACGGCCGCATCATCGGCGACGAAGTGCGCGCCCTCGGCTTCAATACCGACTTCGCGCCCGTCTTCGATTTGGCCTTCCCCGCCTCCGCGTCGGTGCTGGCCTCGCGGGTCGTCTCCGCCGACCCGGCCCTCACCGTCCTCTACGCGCGCGAATTCCTGCGTGGCTTGGCGGCGGCGCGTGTGCTCGGGTGCGGCAAACATTTCCCCGGCCTGGGCGAGGCGGCGCTCGATACCCACCACGAGCTGCCTGCGGTGCGGAAATCATTGGCCGCCATGTGGGACGAGGACCTGGCGCCATATCGCGCGCTGCGCCGCGAGCTGCCGTTCGTGATGGTGGCGCACGCGAATTATCCCGAGGTCACGCGCGACCCGCTGCCGGCGTCGCTCTCGGCGAAGTGGATGACCGACATCCTGCGCAAGAAGATCGGCTACGGGGGAATCATTCTCGCCGACGATTTGGAGATGGGCGGGGTGCTGGCGGCGGCGGGCATCGGCGACGCTGCTATCGCCACCCTGCGCGCCGGCGCCGACATGTTTCTCGTCTGCCACAGCGAAGAGCAGGTCTGGCGCACCTACGAAGCGGTGCTGCGCGCGGCCGAGCGCGACCGGAGATTCGCACAGCTGGTGGGGGAACGGGCGCGCCGTGTGCGGGCCGCGAAGAAGCGCAGGCCGGAACTGCGGGGACACGCTCCCGCACCGAACGCGCGTTCGGTTGGCAAGCTGCGCGACGCGGTCCTCCGGTTTCGTGAGGAAGTGCACCAGAACGTTTCTAGTTTCTAGTTCCTGGTCGACCATGCTGGTAGCAGGCGTGATGAGCGGCACCTCGGCGGACGGCATCAACGTCGCGCTGCTCGACGTGCGCGGGCGCGGCGTGCGCACGCGCTTCCGCCTGCGGGCGCACCAGGAGTTCCCTTTTCCGCCGCCCGTCCGCCGCGCCATCCTGGCGGCAATGAATGCGTGCGCCGCCAGCGTGGCCGACCTGGGCCGCCTCAACTTCCTCCTGGGTGAGCTGTACGCGGAAGCGGTGGCCAAGGCCGCACGGCGTGCCCGCGTCGCCAAGCTGGAGCTGGTCGGGTGCCACGGTCAGACGATTTACCACCAGGGCGAGCGCGCGTCTTTTCTCGGGCGGCGCATCAGCGCCACCTGGCAGACCGGCGAGGCGGCAGTGCTGGCCGCGCGCCTCGGCGTCCCCGTGGTCGGCGATTTCCGCGTGGCCGACCTTGCCGCCGGCGGCAAGGGTGCGCCCCTGGTCCCCTTCCTCGACTACCTGCTCTTCCGCCATGCGCGGCGCGGGCGCATCGTGCAGAACCTCGGCGGCATCGGCAACCTGACGGCGATCCCGCCGCACGCTGCCCCGGCCGAGGTCATCGCCTTCGACACCGGGCCAGGCAACATGGTCATAGACCAAGCGATGGAGCAGCTTTTCGGCCGCCGCTACGACCGCGACGGGCGCGTGGCCGCACGCGGCCAGGTCCTCGATTCGCTGCTGGCGTGGGCGATGCGGCATCGGTTTTTCCGGCGGCCGCCACCGCGTACTGCCGGGCGCGAAGAGTTCGGGCGCGAGTTTGTCACCGCGTTCCTGCGCCGCGCCGGGCGCGCACCCAGGGAAGATGTGGTCGCGACCGCGACCGCGCTCACCGCCCACAGCATCGGCGAGGCGGTGCGGCGGTTCGTTTTCGTCCAAGAAAACGATCGCCGCTGGCACGACTTCATCGTCTCTGGCGGCGGCGCCGAAAACCCCACGCTGCTGCGCATGCTGGCGGCAGAACTCGAGCCCCTGGGGCTCACCATCCGGCGCAGCGACGATTTTGGTTTGCCCTCGGCGGCCAAAGAAGCCGCGGCCTTCGCCGTGCTCGCCTACCAGACGTGGCATCGCCAGCCGTCGAACCTTCCGTCCGCGACCGGCGCCGCGCGCCCGGTGGTGCTGGGCAAGGTGGCGTATCCGTGATTGCCGAGTGGCGCCCCCAGTTCGGCAATTCGGCAGTTCGGCAATTCGGCAATTGTTGCGTCGCCCTGGTAACGTCGCTGCTCCTCGCACTGACGCTCGGCTGCGCGCGCAAGCCCGATCCCCACACCCTGGTCATGATCATCGAGGCGAGTCCCACGAACCTCGATCCGCGCGTGGGGACGGACGCGCAGTCCGAGCGCATTGACAAGCTGCTCTTCGATGCCCTGGTGCATCGCGACGAGCACTTCAACCTGGAGCCGTGGCTGGCCGAGCGCTGGGAAATTCCCGACCCGCAGACTTACATCTTCCATCTGCGCCACGGCGTGCGCTTCCACGACGGCCGCGCGCTCACTGCCCGCGACGTGAAGTGGACGCTGGACTCGCTGATGAGCGGCAGGCTGCGCAGCCTGAAAACTCCGACCTTTCGCCTCATCCAGGCGATCGAGACCCCGGACGACTTCACCGTCATCCTGCGGCTGAAGGAGCCGTACGCCACCTTGCTGTGGAACCTCTCGGACGGCGCCATCGGCATCGTGCCCTACGGCGCGGACGAGAACTTCTATCGCGCGCCCCTCGGCACCGGCCCCTTTCGCTTCGTCAGCCAGGAGCAGGACAAGGACGTGGTGATCGCGCGCAATGAGCAGTACTGGCTTCCGGCGCGCACGCCGCGCGTTGCGCGCGTCGTGTTTACCGTGGTCCCGGACACCACCACGCGCGCGCTGGAGCTGCGCAAGGGCAGCGCCGATGTCGCCATCAACGCGCTGACGGCGGACATGGTGATGGCGCTGCGCGGCGACCCGTCGCTCGCCGTGGAGACCGCGCCGGGCACGATCTACACCTACCTGGCGCCCAACCTGCGCGATCCTATCCTGCGCGATGTCCGGGTCCGCCAGGCGCTGGCGTACGCCATCGATCGCGCTCCCATCCTGCACTACCTGTGGCGCGACCTCTGCGAGCCGGCCAACAGTCTGCTGCCGGCGCAGCACTGGGCTTACAACCCGGACGCGCGCCGCTACCCGTACGACCCGGCGCGGGCGCGGCAACTGCTCGACGCGGCGGGCTATCCCGTGCGCAACGGCGTGCGCTTCCGCCTGGCGCTCAAGACCTCGACCGAGGAATCGAACCGCCTGGTCGCCGCCGTGATGCAGCAGCAGTTGCGCGCAGTCGGCATCCAGCTCGACATCCACACCTACGAGTTTGCCACCTGGTACGCGGACATCGTGAAAGGCAACTTCCAGCTCTTCACCGGGCTGCGCTGGATCGGCGGCAACGAGGATCCCGACATCTTCGAGCACGTCTTCCACTCCGCTTCGTTCGCCCCCAAGCGCGCCAATCGCGGCTTCTACGCGAACCCGCGCGTGGATGAACTCATCGACCGCGGCCGCCGCGAGCTCGACCAGGAAAAACGCCGCGCCCTCTACCGCGAGGTGCAGGTCATCCTCAACGAGGACCTGCCCTACATCCATCTGTGGTATTTCGACAATGTCCTCATCCACAACCGGCGCGTCAGCCACCTGCAGCTCAGCCACAGCGCCAACTACGATTTCCTGATCACGGCCGAACTGGCGCCGTAGCGCCCCCCGCACGTCGCGCGCTTCCCTGCTACGATGGAGAGGCCTGCACGCATGCGGATCCTCTTCATTGGCGACATCTTCGGCCGCCCCGGCCGCACCCTGGTGCACGAGCACCTGCGCCCGCTCATGGCGCAGCACGGCATCGACCTGGTCATCGCCAACGCCGAAAACGCCGCCGCCGGCTTCGGCCTGACGCCGCAAATCGCCGACGACCTGTTCGACCTCGGCATCGAGGTGCTCACCACCGGCAACCACGTCTGGGACCGGCGCGAGCTGATCGAGTGGCTGCAGCTGGGCCGCAACGGCTTCAAGGAAAACCCGCGGCGGGTGCTGCGCCCCGCCAATTACCCCGCGGGCACGCCCGGCCTGGGCGTCTTCGAAGGCACCACCCGCGCCGGCGTGCCGTTTGCCGTCCTCAACCTGCAAGGGCGCGTCTTCATGGCCAACAACGATGACCCGTTTCGCGTGGCCGACGCGCTGCTCGCGCGCATCCAGGCGAAGGTCATCCTGCTCGACATGCACGCCGAGGCTACGTCGGAGAAGATCGCCATGGGCTGGTACCTCGACGGCCGCGTCACCGCCGTCGTGGGCACCCACACCCACGTGCCCACCGCGGACGAGATGGTGCTCCCCAAGGGCACGGCCTACATCACCGACGTCGGCATGACCGGCCCTTACGACGGCGTGATCGGCGTGGAAAAGGAGCTGGTACTGGCGCGCTTCCTTACCAACATGCCGTCGCGCTGGGAGCCGGCCAAGGGCGATCCGCGGCTGTGCGCGGTGGTGGTCGAATGCGATCCCGCGACCGGCCGCGCCCGCCGCATCGAGCGCATCATGCTGCGCCAAGAGCCGCCAGCATGAGCGGCCGAGGCCCGGATTGCGGAATGATTCGCGCGGTTGGCCGTCTTCATGGCATGGATGGGAGACGCTGCCGGCTCATCGCCGCCACGTTGCTCGTGGCCGCGGCTGCCATGGGCGCTGACAAAGCGGCCGCGCCGGCGCCACCCTGCCTCACCGCCGCCAGCACCGACTGCGGCGTCGCCGCCGGCGAGATGAAGCTGGCGCGCGACCTCTTCCGCCGTGGCGTGCGCCTGCACTCTTACGGCAACCGCGAGGCGGCCCTCGACGCCTTCCAGCAAGCTTCCGGCCTGGTGCCGCGCAACGTGGAATTTGCGGCGGCGCGCGAGCTGGAGCGCCAGGCGCTGGTACTCGACCACGTGCAGCGCGGCAACCGGGCGCGCGAGCAGGGGCGCGACATCGAGGCGGAGGCGGAGTTCCGCGCCGCGCTCGCTCTCGATCCGCAAAACGCTTTTGCGGCATCGCAGTTGCAGGCCGTGGTCCCGCCCGCGCCCGAGGCGGCGGCACTGCGCCGGGTCGCGGAATCCGTCGCCGTCCGCCTGCAACCGCAACCCGGGCCGCGCGAGCTTCATTTGCGCGGCGACACGCAGAGCGTCGTCACCCAGACGCTGAAGGCCTTCGGCATCGACGTGGTGCTGGACCCGGCGGTGATCTCGCGGCCGCTGCGCTTCGACATCGGCGATGCCGACTTCGCGACCGTGCTGGCGGCGCTGGAGCACGCCACGCACACCTTTGTCGTGCCCGAGGGGCCGCGCGCAGCGCACGTTTTCCCCGACACCAACGAAGCGCGGCGCGACCGCGAGCCCCTCATCCTGGAGACCTTCTACCTCTCCGACACCATCAGCACGCAGGAAATGAACGACATCGTGAGCGCCTTCCGCGTCTTGTTCGACGTGCGCTTCATGACGCCGGCGCCGCAGCAGCACGCCATCACGGTGCGGGCGCCGCGGCGCATCGTGGACGCCGCCGCCGAGTGGCTGGAGCAATTGCAGCAGGGGCCGCCGCAGGTCATGCTCGACGTGCGCTTCTACGAGGTCTCGCGCACCGCGCTGCGCGAGCTGGGCGTCAACCTGCCGCTGCAGTTCCAGATGTTCAACGCCACCACGGCCGCGCTGACGCTGGGACAAGGCAACACCCAGGACCTCATCAACCAGCTCTTTACCAGCGGCGGCATCAACCAGGCCAACACGCAGGCGCTGCAAGGGCTGCTGGGGCAGCTGCAGAACCAGCAGAACTCAATCTTCAACACCCCGTTCGCGACCTTCGGCGGCGGACTCACCCGCATGGGGCTGGTGATCCCGCCGGCCACGGTGTCCGCGCTGTTCAACTCCAGCGAGGTGCGGACGCTCGAGCATTTCATGCTGCGCGCCATGCACAACGCCCCCGCCACCTTCCAGGTGGGCAGCCGGTATCCCATCCTGAACGCCACCTTCGCCCCCATCTTCAACACCTCGGCCATCTCGCAGGTCATCCAGAACAACAGCTTCCAGACGCCCTTCCCGTCGTTTAACTACGAGAACCTCGGGGTCGACGTGAAGGCCACGCCTGCCATCCACGGCGATGGCGACGTCACCCTCAAGCTGGAACTCGAGATCAAGACCTTGACCGGGGAAGCGTTCAACGGCGTGCCCGTGATCGCGACCCGCACCTACAACGGCAGCATGACGCTGAAGGAGGGCGAAGCGGGGTTCGTGGCGGGATCGCTGACGCGCAGCGACCAGCGCAACCTGAGCGGGCTGCCGGGCCTCGGACGCTTGCCCACCGTCGGCCGGCTGTTCAGCAGCGAACACAAGGAGCACGACGAGGACGAACTGCTCATCTCGATTACGCCGCGCCTCCTCAGCCTGCCGCCACAGAACGGCGGGCTCATCATGCTGACGCGGTGACTCGACTCTTTCGGAGGGGCACGGCTTCAGCCGTGCCGTCAGCAGCTGCTCAGAATCAACGGGCTTTAGCCCCTGAGGGGATCTGGCTCGCCACTTCCGCGTTGGATTCCCCTCGGTTTCGCGCTATATTCCCGCCACTCCTGGGCACCGACCTAACGCGATGAAATATTGCTCTGCGTGCAGCGCGCGCTATCCGAACAGCTTCGACGTGTGCCCGCGCGACTACTCGCCGCTGCGCCAGAGTTCCGACATCGAGCCGGGCACCATCATCCGCGGCAAATACGTCATCCTGGAGAAGCTGGGCGCGGGCGGCATGGCCACGGTCTATCGCGCGCACCACAAAGCCTTCGACGAGGTCCGCGCCATCAAGGTAGTCAATCCCGACTTGGCCGAAAACGAAGAATTCCTGAAGCGTTTTCGCCACGAGGCCAAGCTGACGCGCAAGCTGCGCCATCCCAACGCGGTGGCGGTGCAAGATTTTTGCCGCCCCCACTGTTTGAGAAGTCAAAATCAAGAAGTGAAAAGAGAAAGAACTAAAGTGAATTATTCCCCGCCACAACGAACCCCGAGGTAGACGTTGCGGAGGCCAGGCTGGAGCCTGAGGCGGAGCGACACGCGCGAGAGCCCGGGATAGTCGTACCACGAACCCCCGCGCAGCGACCGCGTCGCGCCGCTTGACGGGCCGGTGGAGTCACGGGATTCGCTGTGCTGGTAATAGTTCGCGTCGTACCAGTCCGCCGTCCACTCCCACACATTCCCCAGCATGTCGTAAAGACCCCAAGGGTTGGCCTGCTTCTGCGCGACTTCGTGCGTCTTCCCTCCGCTGTTGCTGTCGTGCCACGCAATGGCATCCACATCGCCGTAGCGCGAGGCCGTGCTCCCCGCCCGTGCCGCGTACTCCCACTCGGCCTCTGTGGGCAGCCGCATCCCTACGGCCGAGCAGTAGCTGCTCGCCTCGTCCCAATTAACTTGCTCCACCGGCAACCGGTCGCCCTTGAAATAGCTGGGGTTCGCGCCCTTCACCCTTTGGTAGGCAGCCTGGGTTACCTCCGTTCGCCCCAGCCAGAAGCCCTTGCTCAGCGTCACCTGGTGCGCCGGCTTTTCGTTGTCGCCACATTCACCATCTCCCGGCGAGCACCCCATGGTGAAGGTCCCCGGCGGAATCCATACGTAGATCAAACCGTCTTTGGGATTGACCTTGGTCGCTCCGGCCGGCTTCTCCTGCGCCTTCGCTTTTTGCGCTTCCTGCTCTCTTTGGCGCGCCGCCTCTGTCTCCTGCGCCTTGCGCTTCGCCCGGATTGCCGCCAGCAAGGCATCGTCCGCACCGGCGGCGCGCAGCTCCTGCTCGACCTGCGGCGTGACCTGGAAGTCCACCCCGAGCCGCTCCACCAGCGCGGCCATGCGCTTGGGCGGAAGACCCTGGTAAGGGCCTTGCACCACTTCCACTTCGCTGAGTGGCGTAGTGCGCGTGGTCTCTTGGGGTGTGGGCGGCGCCGCCCACACCGCAGCGCGCAGAGAAACCAGCAGCGTCGCGCATACCGCCACGCACAGCAGAAACAAAAGTATGTGGAAGACCCGCATGATCGCAGGGCCGCTCCACGCTTACCAAAAACCGCAACCGGCGGAGCGCCCGCTGCATTCTATTTCGCGCCTGCCCGCGGACCAAGCGGAATCGGCGCGGCCGTTGACAAAGACGCGGTCGCGCGGGCTGGTCATGCTGGCGTGGTGAACCCGCTGTCCGCTGTCCGCTTTCCGCGTTTGTCTCATGCCATATCTTTAAGCTTATGTCATTGAAACTAAACAAAACTTAGCGCTTGACGCCGTCGGCCCGTACCTCTACCCTGCTAGCCAGTGCCCAGAGCGCCCCGCGTGGCGACACCCGGCTAAGTTCTTTCTTATCAAAGACCTCATACTTAAGTCCTTGCTCGGCAAATACTTGGCGGGAAAGCCTCCCGTAAGTCGTTGATTTCTCGGGATACCGGGGGGAGGGGGGTACCCCCAGGGCGCAATCAACGTGCCAAACGCGGGAAGCGGGAAGCGGACAGCGCCTCCCCAATCGCCAACTTACTTCTGCCCCGCCTGGTACTTGATGATCATGTCGAGCGCCTGGTAAGGGGTGCCGATGATGTTGGCGATCTTGCGGCCGTTGACGAAGACGGTAGGGGTGCCACCGACGTCGACTGCGACGCCCAGGCGCAGCGACTCCTGGACGCGCGCGTTAGTGTCGGGCTGAGCGACGCAGGCTTCCACCACGCGCACGTCGCCGCCGGCCGTGGCCAGCAGCGTGCCGAGCCTCTGATCGGCGGTCTCCAGCGTGATCTCGCCCTGGGCCGCGTACACGCTGGGCACCCACTTCCAGAAGGCGCCGGCATTCTGCCGGCCGGCACACTCGGCCCATTGCGCCGCCTTCACCGCCCAGTCGTGCATGGGGAGCGGGAAATTCTGGAAGACGAAGCGGGCGTTGGGATGGTCGGCCAGGACCTTGTCGATGATGGGCTGCGCGTTCTTGCACGTCGAGCACTGCAGGTCGCTGAACTCGACGATGGTGAGCGGCGAATCGGCGGGGCCGCGCGCCACGCCGTTGCCCTTGCTCAACAGCTCGCGGATGCGCGCGAACGGATCAGCGCCAAACGACACCATGTCGCCGCTGATGGCGTGCCTTCCGTCGGGCGTGATGTAGAGGCGCAGCGTCTGCTGGCCCTGGGGATTGGTGACCGCCACCACCACCTCGGGCACGCCGGCGCTGGTCATGGTGATTTTGCCCACCTGCCATTGCACGTTGGGGTCCCAGCCAAAGTAGTGGCGGAGGAAGGAATCGACAACTTCGGCGGTGGGCAACGCGGGGTTGGGCGCAGGCGCGGCCGGCGCCGCCGGCGAGGCGGCGGGTTTCGGTTTTTGTTGCGCCAGCGCGGAGAGGCACACGGACAGGATCAGTGCGAGCCATAGCGAACGTTTCATGATTTCTTCTTTCGCCCGCGGCGCGGGCTGCGCGGACGACGGCGTCCGCGTCACACCATCAAACCTCGGAACGCGCGGCGATGGGGAAGCGGCGGCCTACGCCGAAGGCTTTGCCGGAAATCTTCAGCCCCGGCGCCGCCTGCTGGCGCTTGTACTCGGCGCGCTCCACCATGCGGATGACCTTGCGGACCAGCGCCAGGTCGTAGCCACGCGCCGCCGCAATCTGTTCCGCGCTCCGGTTGTCCTCGACGTAGTCTTCCAGCACGGTGTCGAGCACGTCGTAAGGTGGCAGCGTGTCCTGGTCGGTCTGGTTGGGCCGCAGCTCGGCCGACGGCGCCTTCTCCAGCGTGGATTGCGGAATCACCGCCCGGCGCGAGTTCACGTAGTGGCTCAGGCGGTAGACCATGGTCTTGGGCACATCGGAGATGACGGCGAGCCCGCCCACCATGTCGCCGTACAGCGTGCAGTAGCCGACACCGATCTCCGACTTGTTGCCGGTGCTCAGCACCAGGGCGCCGAACTTGTTCGACAGGGCCATGAGCAGTACGCCGCGAATGCGCGACTGGATGTTCTCTTCGGTGACGTCTTCTTCGCGCCCGGCAAACACTGGCGCCAGCACCTGGCGGAAGGCGGCGAAGGCGCCGCTGATCTCGACCAGTTCGAAGCGGATGCCGAGGTTCGCGGCCAGGGCGCGCGCGTCGTCAATGGAGCCGGACGAGGAATACGGGCTGGGCATGCCGATGCCCGTCACGTTCTCCGCGCCCAGGGCGTCGACCGCGATGCAGGCGGTCAGGGCGGAATCGATGCCGCCGCTCAGCCCGATGATCACCCGCCGGAAGCTGCACTTGGTCACGTAATCGCGCGTGCCCAGCACCAGCGCGGCGTAGGCGGTCGCCTCTACGCCCGCGAGCTGGTCGTGAATCTCGCCGGTCAGCGCGTCGGAATCGAAATAGACCAGGTCTTCCTGAAAGGAGCGCGCCTGGGCGATGGTGCGGCCGTCGGGCGCGATGACCAGGCTGGAGCCGTCGAAGATGAGGCTGTCGTTGCCGCCCACCTGGTTGACCAGCACCACCGGCACGCGGTGGCGGGTGGCGATGGCGGCCATCATCTCGCGCCGCAACTCGGGCTTGCCCACGCAGAAGGGCGAGGCACTGATGTTGAGCACGAAGTTGCCGCCCGCCTGGATCAGTTCTTCGATGGGATCGACGCCGTAGAGCCGGCGGTTCCAGAAGTGCTTGTCGTTCCACGCGTCCTCGCAGATGGTGAGGGCCATCTGCTTGCCGCAGAACGGCAGCAGTTCCTGGTGCTCGGCAGGGGCGAAGTTGCGCAGCTCGTCAAAGACATCGTAGGTGGGCAGCAGGCGCTTGCACTGGAGGAAGGCGACCTTGCCGTCGCGCACCAGTGCCGCCGCATTCATGGCGCGCTTTCCGGTCTCGGCGCGCGCCGGCGTGACCAGACCGCAGATGACCGCGATGCCGGCGGTGTCGCGCGCAATCTGCTCCAGGGTCTCCTGGTTGCGGGCCAGGAACGACGGCTTTTCAACCAGGTCGCGGGGCGGGTAGCCGCAGAGGCTGAGTTCGGGAAAGATGGCGAGCTCGGCGCCGGCGCCGCGGGCGCGCCGCGCGTACTCCACAATTTTGGCCGCGTTGCCGCTGAAATCTCCGACCGTGGGATTGATCTGGCCCAGCGCAATCTTCATCAGTTAGCAGTGTAAAAGGCCGCACCCCCAAACGCCAATGACTCGGGGAGCAGCGCCGCGACGCTATGCCGGCGGCTTGGGCGGCTGCGGCGGCGGTGCACCCGGAGTGCCGGGCGGGGCGGTGGGATCGAGGGGATGGTTGGGATCGTGCGGATACGGCACCGTGCCCTGCGGGTTGCCGCTGGTGTCAGGCGCAGCTTCTCCCGGACGGCGCAGCGTGGGGTGCTTCGCCGGACCGGCATTGTCGCCGGCGTTCGCCGCGCCGGGTTGCGCCGCGGCCGCTTCCTCGGCCGGGACGGGGGGATGCAGGATGGCAGCCAGGTCCACTTCTTTCTCGGTCTTGACGATGCGGTGGCCGTCCACGGTCATGGTCTTGACCTGCACCACTTCGTCCTTGACGAAGCGGATGAACTCCACCTGCTGCGGCGGAATGCCGTACACCCACTCCTCGTAATCGACCGTCTCGTCGCGCTCGCGGATTTTCTGTCCCGGCCGCCCTTTGGCGTAGATCACCATCTCGCGGTTCATGCCGACCAGCACCTGGTGCTTGTCGATCGCTGCTTTCACCTTGGGGGGCAGGGTGTCGGTGTAGGCCTGGATGGCGCTCTTGGAGCTGAAATCGAAGACCGGCGCCAGCAACTGCTTCGCCTGCTCGACGGTAAGGTTGGGCACGAACTTGTCGAACTCGAGGGTGAGCCGCGAGCCGTGCGCCATGGAGCCGTCGCCCACTGGCGCCACCGGGGACATGCCGCCCGCGCCGCCGATTTGGATGCGCTGGTACCACTTCACCTTCTTCTTCCCGCCGCCGTTCAGTTCAAAGACGATGGCGTTGCCTTTGAACTGGATGTCGGTGATCTGCCCCTTGTCGCCGGGACGCGCGGCGATGCCGTATTCGGCAATGAGCTGGCGCAACTCCGTGCCCTCGGGCCTGAGTTGTCCGTGCTTCAGCGTCAGGCCTTTTTCGGTGATGGGGAAGGTGCGCCGCAGGTAGACGAACTCGGCGTTCAGGCCACGGATGAGCGTGACCCGTGTCGGCGGCTCCAGGGGCCGGGCATTCGCCATGATCTTGCGCTCCGCCTCGATAGCGGCGGCGGTCGCCTTTGCGGCCGCGCTGGCCGCGGCGGAATCGAGCGTCACCGCCCTTTCCGCCGGCGTCGTCTCGCCGCTGGAGGGAGTGACGACGATCGGCGCCGAGTTCGCTTGCGCATCCGGCGGCTGGTCCTTCGAGGGCGCGGCGGGCGCTTGCGGCGCCGGTTGCGATGGCGGTGCAGGGGCCTGGGGAGACGCAAAGGCGCACACGGCGGCCATCAGCGTCAGCCAAGCGACGATACGAAGGGGCGCCATGGGGAACCGCGTTTGCCTTGATTATACGCGCCGCCAACGGCCGCTCGCGGCCGCCGGCATTCAGCGCTCGTCCGTTGCCGGCGCGCCTCCCGGAGACGCCACCAGCCCCACGACCGGTGCGGACGCCGCATCGTACGTCCGCGGATGCAGCCACGGCCGGCGCGTCAGGTAGAGCACGGCGATGACGCCGAGGAGCGTCATCGCCGTCCCCAGCGCGCCCCCTTCCACCCCGTAGCTGCCCCCGGTCAGCCAGGCCGGCCCCGTCGCCGTTCCCTTCACCACGATGGCGAACAGCTTGAAACCGCTGACCGGCAGACCGAAGATGAATCCCAGGGAAACGTTCCACCCCAGGTGCATGCCCCACGGCAGCCACAGTTGCCGCGTGCGCAGGTAAGCGACCGCCATCAGCGCCCCGAAGGCGGCCGTGTTGGCGATGGCCCAGCGCGAGGCATGCGGATTGAGCGCGTGCAGCACTCCGAACAACAGCGAACTCAGCACCACGGCGCCCGCGGCGCCCACCGCCTCCACCAGGCGCTGCAACGGGTAGCCGCGAAACGAGACCTCTTCCCCCATCGCCGCGGCGGTAAGCACGAAGAGCGCCAGCAACGCGCGCGCGGCGTTGCGTGGCGTGAGCGCCAACTCGAAGTGGAGATTGCCCGCGACCGCCATGACGCTGACGCACACCAGCACCATGGCGCTGCCGATTCCCATTCCCAGGAGCCACTGCGGCCCGGGGCGTGCCTGCGGATCGAGCCCCATGCGCGCCAGCGGGCGGTCGGGGACTTTGTCCACGCCGATCAGCAGCAGTCCGAAGCCGGCGAGCACGAACAGGAGTGAGGCGGTGCGGAAGACCGCCTCCATCAGCAGCCGGTGTCGCTCCGACACCAGACCGGCAATGCCGCCGGCGAGGAACTCGGCAACGAACAACACCAGCACGCCGAGCAGGAAGCGCGCAAAGGCGCGCAGGCGCAGCGTCCCCGCGGGAGCGGCGGTCACGCGCGCGTCCTCTGGTGGCGACCGCGCATGACCCTCAGCCCCTGGCGTGCCACCTGGCACGGCAGCAAGTGGGCGCCGGCCGCGCGCAGCGCGTTCGCTACCCGCTCCTTGGCATCCGGTTCGACCAAGAAGACGACGCAGCCGCCGCCGCCGGCGCCGCACACCTTGGCAGCGCGTCCACCGTGGCGCTCCGCGGTCCGCACCAGCTGGTCGATGAGCGGCGTGGTGATGCCCGGAGCGTTGGTGCGTCGCAGCTTCCACTCCGCGCGCAGCAGGCGGGCCACCTCGCCCCAGGCGCCGCGGTTGAGCGCGTCGTGCATGCCGCGGGCGATGGCGGCAATCTGCTCGAAGTTGCGGAAGACGCGCCGGTCGCCGTTGATGTGCGCCTTGAATACTTCCCAGTTGTTGATGCCCGACTGCCGCGGTGCGCCGGTGTAGGCGAGCAGGAAGCGCGCCTCGACCTCTTCCGGCGCCACCCGCACCGCCTCGCGGCGAATGCCGTCGGGCTCGAGATGGATGGCGCTGACGCCGCCGTAGAGCGCCGGGTAGTAGTCCTGGCAGCCGGTGGGCACGCGAATGAGTTGCGCCTCCACGTTCTGCGCCAGCTCGCGAATCTCTTCCCGGCCGAGCCGCCGCCCGGTGTAGCGCGCCAGCGCCGCCGTGGTCGCGATCATCAGCGCGGAGGAACCGGAGATGCCCGCGCCGGCAGGCGATTCCGAATGCGTCTCGATTCGCAGCCCGCCCGGGGGCGCAAAAAAGCGCACCAGGTAGCCGGCCAGCGGGTGCCGAAAGCGGCGCGCGCGGCAAAGCGCGCCGTAACTGGCGAACGTCTCTTCCCGGCCGGTGTCGATGGACTGGAAGTGCAGCGCGCGTCCGGGAAGCGGCGTCAGGCGGCAGGTGGTCAGGATGTTGACCGCGAAATTGACCGTCACTCCGCCGGGGTGAAACAGGTAGAGCGGCCACATGTCCAGCGTGCCGCCGGCCAGATCGACGCGGCAGGGCGCGGTGGCGGTGATGGCGGATGCAGAAGAACGATCGCGACGGGGCATGGGACCGAAGCTCTAAGCTACAAGCTTTAAGCTCTAAGCTCAAACTTTAGCGGCCGCGGCGGCGAGCACCTCTTCAACCACCGCATCCACGTCCGCCTCCGTGGTGCGGTGATTGGTGATGCACGCGCGCAGGGCGAAGCGGCCGCGAATGGTGGCGTTCGAGATGTAAACGCGCCCGCGCGCGTTGACGCGCTGCAGGATGGCGGCGTTCAGAGAGTCGTCGGTCTTCGGGCGTCGGTCGTCGGCCACAGCAGGCGTCTCCCTGCGCTCCTGACCACGATCAGGAGGAAGGTAGCGGAAGCACACCGCGCTGAGTTCGACGGGCGCCAGCAGTTCGAGGCGCGGTTCGGCGGCGATGCGCCGGGCCAGCCGCTGGGCCAGCGCCAGGTCCTCCGCAATCGACTGCCGGAAGGCCGCCAGGCCGTAATAGCGCAGCGAGAGCCACAGTTTGAGCGCACGAAAGCGCTTGGAGAGCTCGATGGATTCCTCGAAGAAGGCAAACGCCTCGTCGGGGTCCTGTTCGAGGGCGCGCGCATAGTCGCCGCTAAAGGAAAATGCGCGGCGCGCCGCTGCGGCGTCGCGGTAGAGCAGGCAGCCGCAGTCGAGCGGCTGGTAGAGCCACTTGTGCGGATCGAGCGAGAGCGAGTCGGCCAGTTCGAGGCCGCGGAATTTTTCCGGCGCGGCCATGGCGGCCAGCGCGCCGTAGGCGCCGTCGACGTGCAGCCACAAGAGGTGCCGCCGCGCGATGTCGGCAATCTCCGGCAGCGGATCGATCGCGCCGGTGTTCACGGTGCCCGCGGAGGCAACGATGGCGATGCCGCGCCGCCCCATGATTGCGTCTTGCGTGACCGCGCGCTCGAGTGCCGCGACGTCCATACGAAAGTCGCTGTCCACCGGAACCAGCCGTAGGTTGTAGCGCCCGAGCCCAAGCAGCGCCAATGCCTTGGGAATCGACATGTGGACCTGTTCGGACGCGTACACCACGCCCGGCTGTGCACCGCTCTCGTTGGCCGGCGCCCTCGCTTCGCGCGCCATGGCCAGGCCCATCAGATTGGCCGCCGAGCCGCCGCCGGTGAGGCTGCCGGTGAATCCGCTGCAGCCAATCGCCTGCGCCAGCCAGCCGGCCACGACGCGCTCCAGGGTCACGCCCACCGGCGACGAGCGCCACGCGGTCACTGCCTGATTGATGACCGAAGCCAGCAGGTCGGCCGTGGCCGCGACCGGTTCGCCGGAACCGAGGATGTAGCCGAAGAAGCGGCCGTTCTGGGCGCGGGCGTGCGCAGTGACGTCGCGCAGTCCAGCCAGCGCGCCGCGCCCCATGCCCTGCTCCGGACACGGCTGCGCGAAGAGGCGCTCGGTCTCCGCGCCGCTGGTATGCGGCTTGATGTCGCGCTCGTCGAGCTGTGCCAGGAACTCGGCCGCCAGCGCCGCGACCTCGTCGCTGAGCTGGCGAAACTCCGCCGCTGTGAGCTGCAGGGAGCGCATCGCTGCATGATACAATCGCGCGCTTTTCGCGACCCCCATGTGCCCTGCCCCTCACCCCAGCGCGTCGCCGGACGGCGCGCCGGGCCTGCGCCGCTCCATGGGGCTTTCCCATACCACGGCCATGGTGGTGGGGATCATCCTGGGCGCTTCCATCTTCGTGCAGCCGTCGGAGATTGCGCGCCTCGTGCCCAGCATGCGCGGCGCCATCGTGGTGTGGCTGGCGGCGGGAGCGCTCACCTTCTGCGGCGCGCTCGTCTGCGCGGAGCTCTCTGCGGTATTCCCGCAGACCGGCGGCGTCTACGTTTTTCTGCGGGAAATCTTTTCGCCGGCCGTGGGATTCCTGTGGGCCTGGGCGATGTTCTGGAGCATGCACTCGGGCATCATCGCCGCCATCGCGGTGGTGATGGCGCGCTACCTCGCCCACTTCGTGCCGCTCGGCGAGCCGGCCGTTCGCGCGCTGGCCGTGGGCGTCATCCTTCTGCTTTCGGCCGTCAACTACCTGGGAATTCGTCCCGGCAGCCTGCTGCAACTGGTGCTGACCGCGGCCAAGGTCGCGGCCATCGCCGCCATGACGCTGCTGCTCTTCTGGTTCGGCGGCGCGGCGCATCGCGCGCTTCCGGCCGCGAGCCTGGCATCGCCGCCCGCATCGCTCGCCGCTTACGCCCTGGCCATCGGCGCCGGCCTCTTCTCCTTCGGCGGGTGGCACATGGTGACCTACGCCGCGGGCGAGACGCGCGACGCGGAACGCACCATCCCGCGCGCGCTGCTCCTGGGCACGCTCATCGTGACCGGCTGCTACATCCTGCTGAACGCCGCTTACGCCTGGGTGCTGCCGCTGGCGGACATTGGGCGCTCGACGCGCGTGGCCGCCGACGCCACCGAGCGCGCCCTGGGCACGGCGGCGGGCGATGCGATCGCGGCCTTGGTCATCGTCTCCGCCGTGGGCTCGCTGAACGGCATCATCCTCGCGGGCCCGCGGGTGTACTACGCCATGGCGCAGGACGGCCTCGCTTTCCGCTGGCTGGGGGCGGTGCATCCGCGCCGGCGGACGCCGCACCTGGCAATCGCGGCGCAGGCGTTGTGGTCGGCGGTGCTGGTCGCAACCAACAGCTACCGCCAGCTCTTCACGCGCGTCGTCTACACGGAATGGCTTTTCTTCGCGCTGCTGGCCGCGGGGCTCTTCGTGCTGCGGCGGCGCGGCGGATATCGCCCGCGGTTTCTCGGCTTCGGCTATCCGCTCCTGCCGGCCGTTTTCATCGTCACCTCGGTCGCCATCGCGATCAACCAGGTGTTGGCGGACTGGCGCTCGGCGGTATTCGGTTTAGGTCTTGTTCTCGCCGGGCTTCCTGTTTACTTTGTGTGGTTGGTGTTCAATCCGCGGAAAGAACCAGCCTGATGCCCATCATCGATTTCCACAATCACTACTACCCGCCCGCCTACCTTGACGCCCTTGAACGCGGCCCCAGCACGGTGCGCATTACGCACGACGCCGAGGGCAATCCGCTGCTGCACTATCCCGGCGACTACAACGTGGCGGTGCGCGGGCATCGCGACATCGACTACCGCGCGCAGGTGCTGCGCGACGCCGGGGTGGACACGCAGGTGGTCACCCTGACCACGCCAGGGACGCACGTCGAAGAGCCGGCGCAGGCAGTGCGCCTGGCGCGGCTGGTGAACGACGCCTTCGCCCGTGTGGTGGCCGACCGCCGCGGGCGCTTTGCCGCGCTCGCCACCTTGCCGCTCAACGACCCGGCTGCCTCGGTCGCCGAGCTGCGCCGCGCGGTTACGGAGCTGCGGCTTCCGGGCGCGATGCTGTTCAGCAACGTGAATGGCGTGGCGCTCGACGACCGCCGCTTCTGGCCGCTCTACGAAGCGGCCAACGAACTCGGCGCCGTTCTGATGATCCATCCCACCGCCCCGGTCGGCGTCGAAGCCATGCTCGATTACTGGCTGATGCCCCTGGTCGGCTTCCTCTTCGACACCACGCTGGCGACGGCCGGGCTGGTCTTCAGCGGCGTGCCCGAGCGCTTTCCGCGCATCCGCTGGGTCCTCGGGCATCTCGGCGGCGCCATTCCCTACCTGGTCGAACGGCTCGACCGCGGCTTCGAGGCGTTTGCCGAGTGCCGCGCGAACATCGCGCGCCCCCCAGCGACTACCTCAAGCATTTCTATTACGACACCGTCAACTTCAACCCGCGCGCCATTGAGTTCGCGATCGGCTTCGCCGGCCCCGACCACATCCTGGCCGGCAGCGATTACCCGCACCAGATCGGCAGCATTCCCAAGATGCTGGAGAGCATCCGCTCGCTGAACGCCGGCGAGGACGTGAAACAGAAGCTTCTGGGCGGCAACGCGGCGCGCCTGCTGGCCCGCTAGCCGCGCCAACCCTGGCGGCTTTGGTAGTATCTGTCCTGAAGGGGCTACAACTTCCGTTTCTCGCCGCAGGTTTACTATTTGCAAGAGGCTTGGGTGGGGCGTTCTAACATCAAGAAGACACGGAGGGGTACCCCGCTTTTCGATCGTGCCACGTTGAGGGCGGTTGAATGTCACAAGGGAGGCTGACGATGAAGAAGTTTGGGATGTTTCTCATGGCCGTGGCTCTGGCGTCGGGCTTGTCTTCGCTGGCCGCGGCGCAGAGCTGGCAGGAACCCGCGCGGCGTGGCGACGGGAACCGCTTTCTTGGTCAGAACCAGGACCGCGATCGGGGCGAAAACAGCTGGTATAACCGCGGCTATCGCCAAGGCCAGCAGGACGCGCAATCCGGACGGCGCAGCGCGCGCTTTCCGGGGCGCGAGCGCGACGATCGGCGCGCCTGGGAGCAGGGGTATGAGGCGGGCTGGCGCGCGGCGCGCGACCACGGCCGCGGCAACGGTCCCGGCTACGGTGGCGGAGGCGGCAGGAGCGTCGAACAGGCGCGCCAGGTCGGCTATCAGGACGGCCTGGCCAAGGGCCAGAGTGATCGCGCGACCGGGCACAGCTACCGTCCTACGCAGCACGACGCCTACAAAGACGCCGACCATCAATACAGCGTGATCGGTGGCGACAAAAACCAGTACAAGCAGCTGTATCGGCAGGGCTTCATGGAAGGCTATCAGCGCGGCTACAACGGCCGCTGAGCGGCGCGTCTTGCCCGAAGTGCGCGGGAGCATGGCAACATGCTCCCGTTTTTCTTTGCGATGTCTTCGATTGCCGCTCGCGACGTTCGCTACGCCAGGTTCAGCACCCGCTTGAACGAGCCGCGCTCGTTTTCGATCTTCTTCTGCAGCAGGGTGATGGCGTAGATGAGCTGCTCAGGACGCGGCGGGCAGCCGGGCACGTAGACGTCCACCGGGATGACCTGGTTCACGCCCTGCACCAGCGCGTAGTTGTTGAAGACGCCGCCGGAGGTGGCGCACGCCCCCATCGAGATCACCCACTTGGGCTCGGGCATCTGCTCCCAGAGCTGGCGGATTACCGGCGCCATCTTCTGCGAGACACGCCCGGCGATGATCATGAGGTCGGCCTGGCGCGGCGACGGGCGGAAGACCTCGGCGCCGAAGCGCGCAATGTCGAAGCGTGACGCGCCCATGGACATCATCTCGATGGCGCAGCAGGCCAAGCCGAAGGTCATCGGCCACAGCGACGACTTGCGCACCCAGTTCACCGCCCAGTCGAGCGTGGTCAGGACGATGCCTTCGTCCGCGTCGCTGCCGTAGGTGACGCGCGCGATGCGCTGGGCGTCAGGCTCCGAGCCGCCGGTGTAGTTCGCCTCTGCGGGTGGAATGATGGTGCTCACGGTGTCTCCTGCCAACCCCATTCTAAAGGACGCGGGCCCTGGTGTCTTCGTGGCAAGTGAAACCTACGGCACCAGCACCACTTTTCCGAACTGCTCGCTCTTCTCCAGCCGCGCGTGGGCGGCGCGCGCCTCGCTGAGCGGGAACGTGGTATCCACCACCCCCTTGAGCCGGCCGCTGAAGACGTGCGGCAGCAGGGCGTGGAAGTCGCGCATGTCCCCCATGTACGAGCCGAGCAGCGAAAACTGCTTGCTGAAGAGCACGCGCAGGTCGAGCTTCCCTTCCGGGCCGCTGGTGGCGCCGCAGGTGACCAGGCAACCACCCGGCCGCAGCGAGCGCAGGCTTTCGCCCCAGGTCGCCTGCCCGACGTGCTCGAAGACCACGTCCACGCCCTGTTTCTCGGTGATCCTCTTTACCTCCTCCGAAATCTTCTGCTGGTAGTGGTGGACGACGTGGTCGGCGCCCAGCTCGCGCGCCCGTTCCAGCTTGCGCTCGTCGCCGGCGGTGGCGATGACGCGCGCGCCCCACAGCTTCGCAATCTGGATCGCCGCCGAGCCCACGCCCGAATTCCCGCCCAGCACCAGCACCGTCTGGCCGGGCTTGACGCCGCAGCGCGCCACCAGCATGTGCCACGCGGTCAGGAAGACCAGCGGCACCGCCGCGGCCTGCTCGTAGCCGAGCGCGTCGGGAATGGGAACGACGTTCACCTCCGGCACGGCGACATATTCCGCGTTGCCGCCGTTCACCTGGTTGCCGAGCACGGTGAATTGCGGGCAGTAGTTTTGCTGGCCCGCGGCGCAGCGCGGACAGTGTCCGCAGAAGACCATGGGGGCCAGCAGCACGCGCTGTCCGACGCGCGCACTGGTGCAGTGCGCGCCCACCGCGGCCACCTCGCCGGCCACGTCGGCGCCGCTGATGTGCGGCAAGGGCGGGTTGTAGACGCCGCGCCGCAGCCACAGGTCGAGATGGTTGAGCGCGCACGCCCGCACCCGCACCAGCACCTGGTCCGGACGCAACTCGGGCTCGGGTGCGTCTTCGTAGCGCAGCACTTCCGGGCCGCCATATTCGTGAAACCGCACTGCCTTCATCGCCGCTCTCCAAAACTGAGCAATGTAGCACGTCGATGGGCCGATGAACCGCAGGGCCGATCTGCCGATTCTTCGTGCCTTCGTGGTTAAATAGGAGTCGCGCATGGACGTCTTCGAAGAACTCGTAAGCCTGCGCCGCGAAGGGCGGCGCGGCGCGTTGGCCACCATCGTCAACGTGCGCGGCTCGATCCCGTCGTTCGCCACCGCCAAGATGCTGGTGCGTGACGACGGCTCGATCGTCGGCACCATCGGCGGCGGTTGCGTCGAGGCCGAGGTGTGGCAGGCGGCGCGCGAGGTCATCGCGACCGAGAAGCCCCGCACCCTCACCTTCAACCTCAACCAGGACCCCAAGTACGACGTCGGCCTGGTCTGCGGCGGCACGCTGGAGATTTTTGTCGAGCCCATCCTGCCGCCGGGAACGCTCTACCTCTTCGGCGCCGGGCACGTGGCGCTCAGCGTCTACAAGATCGCGCGCCTGGCGGGCTTCGACGTGGTCGTCACCGACGATCGCGAGCAGTACGCCAACCGCGAGCGCTTCCCCGAGGCCCGCGACGTCTATGCCGACGATTTCCAGCGCGTCCTCGCGCAGCTCGCGCCCAACGAGAATTCGTATCTCGTGATCGTCACCCGCGGGCATCGCGACGACATGCGCATCCTGCGCTGGGCGGTGGACACTCGCGCGCGCTACGTGGGGATGATCGGCTCGCGGCGCAAGGTCATCTCCATCTACCGCGAGCTGGAAAAGGAAGGCGTGCCGCGCGAGAAGTTCCAGCGCGTGCATGCGCCCATCGGGCTGAGCATCGGCGCCATCACGCCCGAGGAGATCGCGGTCGCCGTGGTCGCCGAGCTGATCGCCGAGCGCCGCCAGGCGCAGTCCTCCGTCCCCCACATGCGCTACTCCGACCAGCTTGCCGAGGCCGCGCCCGAAGCCGCCGAACGCGACTGAAGCGGCATCTCTCCTGCGGCGCGGGCGGCGAAGTTTCCTTACCGGCAGGTCTTCGTGGTAAAAGTGGCTTATGCGCTCGCTGAGTTTTTGCGGGATCATCCTCGCGGCCGGTGACTCGTCCCGCATGGGCCGCGAAAAGGCGCTGCTGGCGTGGCCGCCGCAGCCCGTCAGCTTCCACCCGGCCGGCACCCACGATACCTTCCTCTGCCGCCACATCGAGATGCTGCGCCGCCACACCGAGCTCGTGCTGGTGGTGCTGGGGGCGAACTTCGACGCGCTCACGCCCGTGGTCTACGCCAACGGCGCCTTTGCCATACGCAATCCCCAGCCGGCGCGCGGCCAGTTCAGTTCCCTGCAAATCGGGGTGCAGGAAATCATGAACCGCGGTCGCGACGCCGTCGTGCTCACGCCGGTGGACCAGCCGCCCGCGGCGGAAGCCACGCTCGCCCGTCTGAAGCAGGAATTCATGGCCTCCCCCTCCGACGTCTGGGCGGTGGTGCCGGAATTCGGCGGACGCCATGGACATCCCATCGTCGCCGCGCGCGAGATGATCTCCGTCTGGCTGCGCGCGCCCGCCAGCGCCACCGCCCGCGAGGTGGAGCACGCGCAGCAGCCGCACATCCGCTACCTGGCGGTGGACGACCCGCTGGTGGTCGCCAACGTGAATACTCCGGAAGACTACGCGCGCCTCGCCGCCGGCGACTTCGCGGTGGCGGAGAGCAAGTCTTCTTGAGCGTTCTCACCCCGCAGCAGGAAGCATTCCTCACCTCGGTCACCACCCTTCAGCCGCGGCTGGCCGTCTTCGACTGCGACGGCACCCTGTGGGCCGGCGACTCCGGCCAGGACTTTTTTTATTGGGAACTCGACCGCGGCCTCATTCCCGCCGCCGTGGCGCGCTGGGTCCGCGCCCGCTATGCCGACTACCTCGCCGGCCGCGTCGGCGAAGAAGTCATGTGCGGCGAGATGGTGCAAATCCACCGCGGCCTCGAGGAGACCGTGGTCGCGCAAGCCGCGCGCGAGTTTTTCGCGGCCGCGGTGGCCGCACGCATCTTCCCCGAGATGCGGGAGTTGACGCGCCGCCTCGCCGCCGCCGGGGCTGAACTCTGGGCCGTCTCGTCCACTAATCACTGGGTGGTCGCGGCCGGTGTGGAGCGCTTCGGCATTCCGCGCGCGCGGGTGCTGGCCGCCTCGGTCGTAATCGAGGGCGGCCGCATCACCGAGCGCCTCTTCCGGGTGCCGAGCGGCGGAGGCAAGGCGCTCGCCATCCGCGAGCACATCGGACGGCCGGTGGACGTGGCCTTCGGCAATTCCATCCACGACGCCGCCATGCTCGACTCGGCGCGGCACGCGTTCGCCATCAATCCCAAGCCTGATCTGGAAGAAATCGCTCGCCGCCGCGGCTGGACCATCTACTACCCGCCGGCGGCGGCAACGCCCGGAGCAGAGCAGTGAGTTCTGGTTTTCTTCAGACTTCGTGTCTTTCTGACTTCGTGGTGAAATAACCGTTTCTCATGGCCGCTGCCCTGGTTGCCCGCACTCCTGGTTCCCGCCGCCGACGTCTCGCCCTGCGCCTGGCGCTGGCGGGGTTCGCCCTCATTCTCCTGGCCGGTGGTGGCGCGGCGCTCTGGTTCCGGCAGTTGGCGCGCGCGGCGCTGCCCCAGGTGGACGGCACGGTCCATGTTGCCGGGCTCTCCGCCCCGCTCACCGTGCTGCGCGACGCACAGGGCGTGCCGCACATCACCGCCGCCACCGCCGAGGACCTCTTCTTCGCCCAGGGCTACGTCACCGCGCAGGACCGCCTATGGCAGATGGACATGGCGCGCCGCTACGCCGCCGGCGAACTCGCGGAGATCCTCGGTCCTGCGTTCCTGCGGCATGATCGTGAGCAGCGCATCCTCGGCATTCGCCAGACCGCCGAGCGCTCGCTAGCGACGTCGCTCTCGGCGCGAGACCGCGCCCACTGGGAGGCCTACGCCCGCGGCGTGAATGCACTCATCGAGTCGCGCCGCGCCGCGCTCCCCCTGGAGTTCCGCCTGCTGCGCTACCAGCCCCGGCCCTGGACCGTGCTCGATTCCCTGCTCTGCGGCGTCAACCTGGCGGAAGCGCTCAACCACGGCCTGTATATGACCGAGATCCTGCGCGAGCGCGTCACCGCCGCGGTGGGCCCCGAGCTGGCGGCCGATCTTTATCCCAACTCCTCGTACCGCGACCGTCTCCCCGGCCAGTTCGACACCGGCTTCGACCTCAAGAACACCACGCCTGGCAACGAAGAGCAGAGCCGCAAACAGGTCCCTCGCGGACCTCGCGCGACGCCGCCCCCGGTGCTGGCCGTTCCCGCTGAGCCGCTGTCGCCGGGCTCCAACAACTGGGTCGTCTCCGGCGCCCACACTGCCAGCGGCAAGCCGATTCTCGCCAACGACATGCACCTGTTCAACACCGTGCCCAACACCTGGTATGCGGCGCACCTGCGGATCGCGCCCAGCGCCGGCGACGCGGCGAGCTTCGACGTTGCGGGCGTCACCTTGCCGGGCATGCCTTACGTGATCATGGGCCACAACCAGCGCCTGGCCTGGGGCTACACCAACCTCGGCCCGGCGGTGGAAGACGTCTACATCGAGAACGTGAACGCGCGCGGCGAGTACGAGACGCCCAGCGGCTGGCAGCCGCTGGCGCGCCGCGAGGAAATCATTCACGTAAAGGGACAGCCGGACGCGCACCTGGAAGTGCGCGCCACACGCCACGGACCGTTGGTGACGGAACTTGTCCCCGGCGAGCAGCGGGCGCTGGCGCTGCGCTGGGTCATCTACGAGCAGCCGCTCTCTGCGCCCTTTTTCGACCTGGACGCGGCGCAGGATTGGGCCACGTTCCGCGCCGCCCTCGCCCAATTCGATGGCCCCGGCCAGAACGTGGTGTACGCCGACGTTGATGGGCACATCGGCTACCAGGCCACCGGCAAGATCCCGGTCCGCGCCACCGGCGACGGCGCCGTCCCCGTGCCCGGCAACGACGACGCGCACGAGTGGACTGGCTACGTCCCCTTCGCGCAGCTGCCCAGCGCTTTCGATCCGCCCTCGGGGATCATCGCCACCGCCAACAACCGCGTCACCCCCAACGATTACCCCTACGTGCTCAGCAACGAGTGGGGGCCGCCGTATCGCACCGAGCGCATCTACCGCGTGCTGGCGTCGAAGCCGAAGCTCACCGTGCGCGACATGCTGGCGCTGGAAAACGATGTTTTTTCGGAGTTCGACCGCTTCTGCGCCGAGCGCTTTGTCTATGCCGTGGACCATGCGCGCAACGCGTCGCCGCGCGCCCGCCAGGCCGCCGACCTGATGCGCGGCTGGAACGGCTGGGTGACACGCGAGGCGGTGGCGCCCACCCTGGCGGTGGCCGCGCGCCGCCAGCTCTGGCGCCTGCTGCTGGAACCAAGGCTCGGTCCTACCGTGGTCGCCGGCCGCCCCGCGCTCGCGCCCGGCCCGTCCGGTTGGGCGCAATATCAGTGGTTCATGTCGTCGGTGGCGATGGAGAACTTCCTCATGCGCCAGCCGGCGCGCTGGCTGCCACAGCGGTTTGGCTCCTGGCCGGAACTGCTCGTGGCCGCGGTGGAGGCGGCGGTCAGTGCTTCCGACGCGCCCCGCGACCTGGCCACCTGGCGCTGGGGTCCGGCGCATCCGCTGGAGCTGAACCATCCGCTCTTCGGGCAGATCCCCGGGCTGCGCCGTTTCTCCGGACCGGGGACACAGCCGCAGTCGGGCGACGGCACCACGGTCAAGCAGGTGGGGCGGTCGCTGGGCCCGAGCCAGCGCATGGCCACCGACTTCGCCGACCTCGACGCCGGTTACCTGAACTTGGTCACCGGCCAGTCCGGGCAGCTTTTCAGCGAGCACTACAACGACCAGTGGAAGTCGTGGTACGAAGGGACATTCAGCTTCGCGCTGGCCTTCACGCCGGCGGCAGTGGAGAAGGCTGCGCGCCACCGGCTGACGCTCGCGCCGTAAGACATCCACCACAGAGACACAGAGGCACAGAGGGAAACCAAGGCAAGAGAAAAAAGGAAAGAGGCAGAATCAGGAGCTCGCAAGCGCGGTGAGCTTTCCACTTTTCCCTTCTGCCCTCTTCCCTTTTCCTTCCTCTGTGTCTCTGCGCCTCTGTGGTGGGTTTTGTCCGGGGGAGACTAGAATGCCGCCCATGAAACGCCTCCTCTTCCTGCTCGTCCTCGCGTCTTCGGCATTTGCCCAGCAAGCACCCCGGCCGCTGCGCCCAGTCCACACCTTCTCCATCGTGGCCCGCGACCCGCAGACGGGCGAGATTGGGGCCGCGGTGCAATCGCATTGGTTCGCGGTCGGCTCCATCGTGGTGTGGGCCGAGCCGGGCGTGGGCGCGGTGGCAACGCAGTCATTCGTCGATCCCAGCTACGGTCCAAACGGGCTGTCGCTGATGCGCAACGGCATTGCCGCGCCCGACGCGCTGAAGGCGCTGCTCACCGCCGACGCTGCCAGCGATGTGCGCCAGGTCGCGTTCATTGACGCGCAGGGGCGCGTCATCACTTACACCGGCGGCAAGGACATCTCATCTGCCGGCGGCATTGCGGGAACCGCTTCCGCTCCGCCCGCCGGCGTCAACCCAAGCGGGAACACGCCGGGCAAAGGCTGGTGGAGTTCGGGCCAGAACTTCGCCGTCCAGGCCAACCTGATGGACAACGACACCATCTGGCCGGCGATGGCCAAGGCCTACCAGGAGACCAAGGGCGACCTGGCCGAGCGCATGCTGGCGGCGCTGGATGCCGCACAACGCGCCGGCGGCGACATCCGCGGGCGGCAGTCGGCGGCGCTCATCGTGGTGAGCGGTGACCGCGCGAAAAAGCCGTGGGAGAAGCTCTACGACGTCCGCGTCGACGACCATCCGCAGCCGCTGCTGGAGCTGCGCCGCCTGGTCACGCTGCAGCGCGCCTACAACCACATGAATGCCGGCGACCTCGCCGTCGAGCACCACGACAACGAGGGCGCGCTGCGCGAGTACGCGGCCGCCGAGCAACTGGTCGCCAACCGCGACGATGTGCAGCCCTCGCGCAAGGCCGAGATGATGTACTGGCACGCGGTGGCGCTGGTGAACATGGGCCGCGTGGACGAATCGCTGCCGCTCTTCCGCCGCGTCTTCGCGATCGACAAGCAGTGGGCGAAGCTCACCCCGCGCCTGCCCAAATCCGGGCTGCTGCCCGACGATCCTAAGATCCTCGACAAGATCCTCGGCCAGAGCCTCACGCTTTCCATCCGCCCCGACCTGTTCTGCCAGAACCTGGAGCTGAACGGGCTCAAGGTGAGGACGTGCACGCGGTGAGAGATTTGCGACTTGTGATTTATCGCCAGAGCTTGTGGGGCAGCAGGTAGGTGAAGCCGCCGACGACCTCCCAGCGCGTCGAAGTCGAAGTCAATCCGCGATTGAAGCCCACATCGAGGACCAGGTTCTTGCGCGCGTTGTAGCTCACCGCCCACAGGTTGCCGGCGCAATTTCCGTGGAGAAACGGCTGGGTAAAGTGCCAGAGTTCGCCGCCGAGGCCGAAGCCGCGCCCGAGCGGATGCGCGATGGAAATCGTCTGCCCCAGTTGCAGCCGGTCCACGCCGCTATCGCGCAGGTCGTTGAACCAGGCGTTGGTGTCGTAGTGGAAACCGTGCACGTCGGCGCTGGCCAGCAGCAGGACTGAATTCAGCGGGCCGCCGAAATCGACGCCGGGGATGCCGGCATCGTGGACGTGCCCGAAATAACCGGCTGCGATCGTCGGCCGGGCGCCTTCGCCGGGGTGCAGCACGGCCTGGAAGCCGAGCGAAACATCCCCGCCGCCGTTCGTCACGCTGCCCCCGACCTTGCTGCGCGCAAACGGCTCCAGCACGGCGAGCAACTCCAGCCGCGGGTGCACGGTCAGCTTGACCACCTCATTGAGGTTGAACTGCGAGTCGAACTCCGGTGAATGGCGCGCCGCGAAACCCCCGGTCTCGAATTGCAGATAGCCGACCGGGGTCAGGGTCGCCGGCGTAGCCACCGTGGGACGCGCGGGATTGGCTTCGGGAGGGTCGCTTGACTGCGCGCGTGCGGGCACCGCCGCCGCCATCACCAACAGCGTGAGCCAGCCGACCCACGTCACCGCTCGGATTGCCCACGCCCCACGCATCGCCGCTTGGCATTCTACCGGCAGGACGGAAATCCCGGGCGGCGCAGCGGATAAGCGGTGACCAAACGCTGGAGAGATACCGGGGTTGCAAATCACAAATCACAAATCACAAATCACAAATCGCAAATCACCAATCGCCAATGCCTTGGTGCCCGGGGACGGAGTCGAACCGTCACGGCCCTTGCGGGCCTCGGGATTTTAAGTCCCGTGCGTCTGCCAGTTTCGCCACCCGGGCAAATCGTTAGCAACTGCTGTTTTTACTATACTTTAGCCGGCCGGGACCGCCAACGCGGAGCGTTGCTCAACGGCCTTGGTGTCAGTTCTGGTGTCAGTCGACGTTTTCTGCGCACCGCCCGCTGCATCAAGCCTGTCCATCGCCGCCAAGTGGTGCGACGGAGCCGGATGAGCATACCGACAAGTCATCTGGATTGTTTTGTGGCCCATTAGCTCCTGAACCGTCCGCAGGTTCACGCCGATGCGCAGCCCGCGGCGGAAAGCGGCGAGCTTCGGGACACTGGGGCGCGGGCGCGGCCGATGTGGTTCTTTTTGAACAGTCAACCCAAGTATCGGCCTGCTATGTTCTTCCCAGGTTTCATCGGCGACCTGTCGATCGGCACCGATAATACCGCGCGCAAGCGGGCGGAAGAGGCTCTGCTCAAGGCGGTGGCCCTCCCGAGCGCCACTTCAACAGCGCCAACTTCTCGAGTATCGCACCGACGAAGAGGCGTCCTCTGAGGGCGCCGAAAGAGTCGAGGTGACAACATGAGTGTGAATATGAAAACGGCAATGAAAACTGAGAAGAAACGCATCCTGGTTGTGGACGACCGAGCCAGTGATACCCGGCTGGTGAAACTTCACCTGGAACGGACCAACGATTACGTGGTCAGGGAGGTGAATGACGCCAAGGCCGCGCTTTCCGCGGCGGAGGAATTTCAGCCGCACTTAATCCTGCTGGATGTGATGATGCCAGGTATGGACGGCGGGCAATTGGCCGCTTGTTTTCAGGCGAATCCCAAATTGAAAGCCGTGCCGATTGTGTTTCTGACGGCGGCCGTCACCAAAGAAGAAGTTGAGGCGGGTCGTGGGCGGGTCGGAGGCTTCCCCTTTCTGGCCAAGCCGGTCGTACTGGCGGAAATGGTCGCCTGTCTCAAGCATCATTTGGGCGGATGACGCGTCGCGAAGCAAACCAGGCGAGGCCAGAGCCAGGGCGGAGCGGCGTTCCCTACCCGCCGACGGCGGCCGAGCTGAATACGAGGCCAAGCCAATTGCAGTTTAAGAGCGGAACAAGTATGGATCACAAAGCTATTCTGGACGGCGACCCCGTCGCGGTGGAGATCATCACCGAGGTCCGACGCAAAGAGGCTCTGCTGAAAGCGGGGGCCTTGCAGAACGCGATTTTCAACAGCGCCAACTTCTCGAGCATCGCCACCGACGCGAAGGGCGTCATCCAGATCTTCAATGTCGGCGCCGAGCGCATGCTGGGCTACACGGCCGCCGACGTGATGAACAAGATCACCCCGGCCGACATTTCCGATCCGCAGGAAGTGATCGCGCGCGCCAAAGCGCTTGAGCGTCGAACTCGGCGACCACGATTACGCCGGGCTTCGAGGCCTTGGTGTTCAAGGCCTCGCGCGGCATCGAGGACATCTACGAGCTGACCTACATCCGCAAGGATGGCAGCCGCTTCCCGGCGGTCGTGTCGGTCACGGCGCTGCGCGACGATCAAGACGCCATCATCGGCTATCTGCTGATCGGCACCGACAACACCGCGCGCAAGCAGGCGGAAGAGGCGCTGCTCAAGGCGGGGGCCCTGCAGAGCGCGATTTTCAACAGCGCCAACTTCTCGAGCATCGCCACCGACGCGAAGGGCGTCATCCAGATCTTCAACGTCGGCGCCGAGCGCATGCTGGGCTACACGGCCGCCGAAGTGATGAACAAGATCACGCCGGCCGACATTTCCGATCCGCAGGAAGTGATCGCGCGCGCCAAGGCGTTGAGCGTCGAACTTGGCGACCCCGATTACGCCGGGCTTCGAGGCCTTGGTCTTCAAGGCCTCGCGCGGCATCGAGGACATCTACGAGCTGACCTACATCCGCAAGGATGGCAGCCGCTTCCCGGCGGTCGTGTCGGTCACGGCGCTGCGCGACGCGCAAGACGCCATCATCGGCTACCTGCTGATCGGCACCGACAACACCGCGCGCAAGCAGATCGAGGCAGAGCAGAAGCAGCTCGATCAGCGCCTGCGCGACCAGCAGTTCTACACCCGCTCCCTGTTCGAATCCAACATCGACGCGCTGATGACCACCGATCCGTCCGGCATCATCACCGACGTCAACAAGCAGATGGAGGCGCTCACCGGTTGCACGCGCGACGAACTGATCGGCGCGCCGTTCAAGAACTACTTCACCGATCCGGAGCGGGCCGAGGCGAGCATCAAGCTGGTGCTGAGCGAAAAGAAGGTCACCAACTACGAGCTCACCGCGCGCGCCAGGGACGGCAAGGAAACGGTGGTGTCCTACAACGCGACCACCTTCTACGACCGGGACAGGAAGCTGCAGGGCGTGTTCGCCGCCGCGCGCGACGTCACCGAGCGCAAACGCCTGGATCAGGTGCTGCAGGAAAAGAACGTCGAGCTGGAGAGCGCCAAGTCCGTGGCGGAAAAAGCCAACCTCGCCAAATCGGATTTCCTTTCCAGCATGAGCCATGAGCTGCGCAGCCCGCTCAATGCCATCCTCGGTTTCGCCCAGTTGATGGAGTCCGATTCCCCGCCGCCGACGCCCGCCCAGAAGGAAAGCATTGACCAGATTCTCCAGGCGGGATGGTATCTGCTGGAGCTGATCAACGAAATCCTCGATCTCGCGATGATCGAGTCCGGGCAAGCTGTCGCTGTCGCTGGAACCGGTGTCGCTGGCCGAAGTCATGCTCGAATGCCAGGCCATGATCGAACCGCAGGCGCAAAAGCGCGGCATCCAGCATGACCTTTCCCCAGTTCGACATCCCTTGCTTTGTCCATGCCGATCGGACCCGGGTGAAGCAGGTTCTCATCAACCTGCTTTCCAACGCGATCAAATACAACCGGCGAGCAGGGAACGGTCGAGGTGGACTGCACCGCGAGCACCCCGGAACGCATTCGCATCAGCGTCAAGGACACCGGCGCGGGATTGTCTCCGGAAAAGCTGGCGCAGCTTTTCCAGCCGTTCAATCGTCTCGGACAGGAGGCCGGCGGCGAGGAAGGCACAGGCATCGGCCTGGTGGTGAGCCAAGCGACTGGTCGAACTGATGGGGGGCGTCATCGGCGTGGAAAGCACCGTCGGGGTGGGCAGCGTGTTCTGGTTCGAACTGATCTCGGCTGCTGCGCCACAACTTGTCAGTTGGCAGGAGCCGAAGCCGCAGCAGTTGCCCAACCGCAAGTGCCGGCACGGCGCGCGGCTGCACACCCTGCTCTATGTAGAGGACAACCCGGCCAACCTGAAGCTGGTCGAGCAACTCATCGCGCGCCGCCCCGATATGCGCCTGCTGACGCGCGGTGAACGGCAATCTCGGCATCGAGCTGGCGCGCGCCTCGCAGCCGGATGTGATCCTGATGGACATCAATCTGCCCGGCATCAGCGGTATCGAAGCCCTGAAAATCCTGCGCGAAGACCCGGCAACGGCGCACATCCCCGTCGTTGCCCTCAGCGCCAATGCCATGCCACGCGACATCGAGAAGGGCCTGGAGGCAGGATTCTTCCGCTATCTCACCAAGCCGATCAAGGTCAATGAGTTCATGGATGCGCTGGACGTGGCGCTGGAATTTGCGGAAAAGGGATCCGATCGAGCGCAATGAATGCAGGACGAATGTCATGGTCAGTTCAGCCGACATTCTTAACGCCAGCATCCTGATCGTTGACGATCAGGAAGCCAATGTCCGTCTGCTCGAGCGCATGCTGCGCGGCGCCGGCTATGTTTCCATCGCGTCCACGATGGATCCGCACGCGGTCTGCGAGCTTCACCGCAAGAACCGCTACGACCTGATCCTGCTCGATCTCCAGATGCCCGGCATGGACGGATTCCAGGTGATGGAAGGCCTGAAGGAAATCGAAACGGACGGCTATCTTCCGGTGCTCGTGATCACCGCCCAGCCGGATCACAAGCTGCGCGCGCTGCAAGCCGGCGCGAAGGATTTCGTCAGCAAACCGTTCGATCTGGCCGAGGTGCTGACGCGCGTTCACAACATGCTGGAAGTGCGCCTGTTGCACCTGGAAACGAAGAACTACAGCAAAGTGCTGGAGGAGACGGTACGGGAACTGGAGGCAAGCCGCGAGGTGATTCGTCTTAAGACCCTGGAGGAGCGAAAGAAGAGCGAGCAGGAATTGACCTTAGCGCAGGAAACTCAGGAAAGCCTGCTCCCCCGTTTCCTGCCCCAGTTTGAGAATTTTCGCATCCATGCTTTCAACACTCCCACCCGCTATGTGGGAGGGGATTTCTACGATTTCCTGCAACTGAGTTCCGGGGAATGGGTGGGGGTTCTGGCTGATGTCTCCGGCAAGGGGATGCCCGCAGCCCTGCTAAGCTCGATGGTGCTGGGCGCTCTCAGCATGGAATTTCGCTCCCGGACTCAACCGCAGGAGGTCTTGCACCGGATTAACCAGCTCCTTTGCGAAAAATCTCTTCCCTCCCAGTTCGTTACCCTCTTCCTCTTCCTCCTGACCCCGCAGGGGACGGGCCAATTCATCAGCGCGGGACATAATCCAGCCTACTTGTTCCGTTCCGCCACGGGAACCATCGAAGAGCTGGCTTCGGACGCTTTGGTCCTGGGGATGTTCGATTCCGCCTCCTATCCATCCCGCCCGCTCCATCTCTATGCAGGAGACATTCTGGTGGTGTATTCCGACGGCCTTACGGAAGCGCAAAACCAGCAGGAAGAAATGTTCGGAGAGGAAAGACTGCTGAAAATCATTCGGCAAGAGGCCCCCTCGGGAAGTCACGCGCTGGAGCAGAAGTTCTTGCAAGCCATTGAGGAATTCACTCAGGGCATGCCGCAAACGGACGACATCACCTTCGTGATCGTGGAAAAATGTCAGTGAGAATCGATTCAGCGCGCGCTCAGCTTTGGTCCTTGTTGCTCTTTTCCGGCCGCCGCCGTCTATAATCTGGCGCTCGGCCGAATCTCCCCACCCTGAGAGGCACTCGTATGGCGAAGCGGTTCGCACTGGCAATCTTTTGCCTGTTCACGTTCAGCGCAGTCTGGGCGGCGGACAGTGCGCATCCCCTGCTGCTGCATTCTCCTTCCATCAGCAAGACGCAACTGGTCTTCACCTACGGGGACGACATCTGGAGCGCGCCCCGCGGCGGCGGCGACGCGCATCCCCTGACCACCGGGCCCGGCACCAAGGGTCTGCCCGTCATTTCGCCGGACGGCAACTGGATCGCCTACAGCGCGACCCTCGACGGCAACACCGACGTGTACGTCATCCCCGCCGCCGGCGGCGTGCCCAAGCGCCTGACCCACCATCCGGATCCCGACGGCGTGGTGGGCTGGACGCTCGACAGCAAGCGCATTCTCTTCCGCAGCGCGCGCCACAGTTACGCGCGCCAGACGCAGCTCTTCACCGTCGCGCTCGACGGCGGCCTGCCCACCGAGATTCCGCTGCCCGAAGCGGTCATGGGCTCCTTCTCCGCCGACGGCAAGCAGCTGGCCTACGTGCCGGTGCAGAACTTCCAGGCGGCATGGAAGCGGTATCGCGGCGGCAGTGCGGGCCGCATCTGGATCGCCACCCTCGCCGACTCCAGCACCGTCGCCCTGCCCCGCGACGCCTCCAACGACACTTTCCCGCTGTGGATCGGCGACAAAATCTACTTCGTCTCCGACCGCAACGGCCCCAGCACGCTCTTCAGCTACGACCTGCAGACCAAGAAGGTGGACCAGGTGCTGCCCGCCGGCGGCGGCGACATCAAGTACGCCTCCGCCAGCGGCGCCACCATCGTCTTCGAGCAACTTGGCGCCATTAAGACCTTCGACACGCCGAGCGGCAAGGTTGCCGAGATCAAGGTGAACGTCGCCGGCGACGTGCCCAGCCTGCGGCCGCACTTCGAGAGCGTCGGGCAGCGCATCACGAGCTTCGGCATCTCGCCCAGCGGCGTGCGCGCTGTCTTTGAGGCGCACGGCGAAATCCTCACCGTGCCCGCCGACAAGGGCGACATCCGCAACCTCACCAACACCACCGGCGCCGCCGAGCGCGACCCCGCCTGGTCGCCCGACGGCAAGTGGATTGCCTACTTCTCCGACGAGAGCGGCGAGTACGAGTTACACCTGCGCCCACAGGACGGCATGGGCGCGGTCAAGAAAATCAGCCTCGGCAGTCCCCCGTCGTACTTCTATTCCCCGGTCTGGTCGCCCGACAGCAAGAAGATCGCCTACCACGACAAGCGCCTCAACCTGTGGTACGTGGACATCGCCAAGGGCACGCCGGTCAAGGTGGATACCGACTATTACGACCACCCCGACCGCTCGCTCGATCCCACCTGGTCGCCCGACAGCCGTTGGCTCACCTACACCAAGCGCCTGCCGAGCCAGGTGCACGTGGTGTACGCCTACTCGCTCGAAACCGGAAAGAGCGACCCGATTACCGACGGCATGAGCGACGCGCGCTTCCCGTGGTTCGACCGCAACGGCAAGTATCTCTACTTCACCGCTTCCACCGACATGGGGCCGACGCTGGCGTGGCTCGATCTCTCCAGCTTTGGTCGCAATACCACCAGCGCGGTCTACGTGGTCGTCTTGAAGAAGGATGAGGCTTCGCCGCTGGCCCCGGAGAGCGACGAGGAGAAGGCCGCCGCCGAGGCGAAGGCGGATTCGGACAAGCCGCAGCCGCCGATGCAGAAGCCGGAGGAAAAGCCGGCGGAGGCCGCGAAAGCGGATGCGGCCAAGCCCGCCGATGCCGCCAAGCCCGCCGACAAGGACAAGAAGGTCAACGTCGCGATTGATTTCGACGGCATCAGCCAGCGCATCTTGTCGCTGCCCATGCCCGCGCGCCGCTACACCTTCATGATCGCCGGCGCCGCCGGCACCCTCTTCCTCGGCGAAGCGCCCTCGGGTCCCGTGCTCGGTCCGGAGGGCGGCGGTCAGTCGGTGTATCGCTTCGAGCTGGCGGTGCGCCGCGCCAACAAGCTGCTCGACGGAGTGCGCGAGTTCACGCTCTCCGCCGACGGCAAGAAGATGCTCTACCTCACCGGCGCCGGTCCCGCCGCGCGCTGGCAGATTGCCAGCGTGCCGCCCCCCACCCCGCCGGGCCCGCCGGCGCCCGAAGGCGCTCCCGGGGGCGGCGCGCCGCGCATCAACGCCGAGGCGCTGCGCCTCGACAGCATGAACGTGTGGGTGGACCCGCGCGCCGAGTTCCAGCAGATGTACCACGAAGTCTGGCGCATCGAGCGCGACTTCCTCTACGACCCCAACCTCCACGGCCTGAACTGGAAGGAAGCCGACCGGCGCTACGAGCCTTACCTGGCGGCGGTGGCCGGCCGCGCCGACCTGACGTACCTGTTCAACGAGATGCTCGGCGAGATCACGATCGGGCACATGTACGTGAACGGGCCGCCTCCGGCGCCGGCCGGTGGCACACCGCCGCCGCGCGGCGGTCTGCTCGGGGCTGACTACCGCATCGAGAACGGACGCTACCGCTTTGCCAAGGTCTACCAGGGAGAAAACTGGAATCCGGGGCTGCGCGCGCCGCTTACCGAGCCCGGCGTCAACGTCAAGGAAGGCGATTACCTGCTGGAAGTGAACGGGCGTGAACTGAAAGGCGCCGACGAGGTCTTCGCGCTCTTCGAGGGCACCGCGGGGCGCCAGGTGCTCCTGAAGGTCGGCGCCGATCCCACCGGCAAGGGGGCGCGCACCGTCACCGTGGTGCCGATCCCCAGCGAAGCCAACCTCCGCAACCGCGACTGGATGGAGCAGAACCGGCGCAAGGTGGACGAACTGAGCGGCGGCAAGCTGGCTTACGTTTATCTGCCCAACACCGCCGGCGCCGGCTTCACCAACTTCAACCGCTACTACTTCGCGCAAGTGGGCCGCGAGGGCGTGGTGGTGGACGAGCGCTTCAACGGCGGCGGCGCCATCGCCGACTACGTCATTGACCAGTTGCGCCGCCCGCTCACCAGCTACTGGACCACGCGCGAAGGGCACGACTTCACCTCGCCCTTCGGCTCCATCTATGGCCCGAAGGCGATGATCATCAACATGTACGCGGGCTCCGGCGGCGATGCCATGCCCTGGCTCTTCCGCTACGAAAAGCTGGGGCCGCTGGTAGGGACGCGCACCTGGGGCGGGCTGGTCGGCATCTACGATTATCCGCCGCTGATGGATGGTGGCAGCGTCACTGCTCCGCGGGTCGCCTTCTACAGTCCCGAGGGCAAGTGGGACGTCGAGAACCACGGCGTTGCGCCCGACTACGAGGTCGACTTTTCACCCCAGGCGTGGCGGCAGGGTCATGACGTGCAGCTCGAGAAGGCGGTGCAGGTGGTGATGGAGCAGCTCAAGCGGCAGCCGCTGCCCACACCTCACAAGCCCGCCTACCCGACCTACCAGCGCGACAAGGCGCCGGCCCAGCCCGCCGCCGCAACCAGGGGGAACCCGTAAGCAGGCCGCCGCCAGCGGCTCGTCCCGGCTAGCGACATCCCGAGCGCAGCGCGACCGGTACAATAGGTTTCTCGCGCTTCGCTCGGGATGTTTCATGGAACACCCTTCGTTTATGCCTATGAAACGTACCTTCGCACTCGTGCTCGCGCTTCTTCTCGTGTTCCCGCCGCCGACGGCGTTTGCCTGGTGGGACCTCGGCCACATCCAGATCAACCGTGTCGCCCTGGCCAAGCTGCCCGCCGACGTGCCGGCGTTCCTGCGCAATGCCGCGGACGCGGTCGGCTATCTCGGTCCGGAACCCGACCGCTGGCGCATGACCAGCCTGGAGTTTGCGCTCAGCAAGTCGCAGGCCCCCGATCATTTCCTCAACCTGGAAATGCTGGAAGGCCTGGGGCCGCTGCCCGAAGACCGCTTCCAGTTCTATCGGATGCTCAACGAAAAGCGGCTGAAGGACCAAGCCGCCGGCATCAAGCCGCCGGGCGGCGAAGAGCTCTACCCGGAGGTCGTTGGCACCCAGCCGTACATCATGATGGAGGTCTACGGGCGGCTGAAGGCGGCCTTCCGCGAGTATCGCCACGCGCTGCGCGACCAGAAGCCAACGGCGCCCATCGAGGCCACCATCATCCAGTACGCCGGGTGGCTCGGGCACTACGTCGGCGACGCCGCGCAACCCCTCCACACGACGATCCACTACAACGGCTGGGTGGGCGAGAATCCGCACGGCTTCACCACCGACAAGCAGACGCACGGCAACTTCGAAGGCGTCTTCGTGCAGAACAACATCGACCGCCTCAAGTTCGACGACCTGGTGCACGCGCCGACCAAGCTCGACCATCCCTTCGCCGACTACCAGAAGTTCCTGCGCGAGTCGAACGCGCTGGTGGTGCCGCTGTATGAGTTGGAAAAGGCCGGCGGCTTCCGCGACAAGGGGACGCCGGAGGGCGTCGAGTTTGTGCGCCAGCGCCTCGCCGCCGGCGCCCAGATGCTGGCCAACGTCTGGTACACAGCCTGGCTAGAAAGCGCGGTAGAGCCGCCGCCCCCACCGCCGCGCCCGCCCCAGACGCCGCCCGCACCGGCCAAAGCGCCGGCACCACCGTTGTCGCGGTGACCGGCCACCTGCTTCGGGCTGGTATGAACCATCCGCTTGCGGGATAATCCCGCCGCACTGCCTGCCGGAGCTGCCATGAGCCGTCCGCAAGCACCGTGGTGGATGTACGTGCTGGCGGGCGTGTTTCTCCTCACCTTCGGCTTCAACCTGTGGCAGACGTGTCTCGGCCCCGCCGGCGTCGGTTTTGGTCCCGTCGGCGCCAGTCTGCAGATCGACATGCTGGTCCCCGGAGGGCCCTTGGAGCACGCAGGGGTACGCGCCGGAGACATCATCGAAGTCGCCAACGGCCTCCCCGTCAATACCCTCTTCGACTGGTACGTCGCGCGCATGGGGTTCGAGCGCGACCGTCCCATCGAGTTGCAGCTGCGCCGCGGCAACGAACGCCTGCACGTGCGCCTGACCATTGCGACGCCCGCCTGGCGCACCTGGGAGCGCGGGACCGTCGTCGCCGTAACTGCGATCCGCACCGCCGAACTGATCCTCCTGTTGCTGGCCTTTCTGATTGCCTTCAGCCGCCCCGACCAGCTCAGCGCGCGCTTGGCAGCGCTGCTGTTTGCCGTGCTGGCCGCCCTCTCCGCTATCCCGCCGTATGGTTGGGGGGCCACGGTGCGCCACCTGCCGCTGATCTTCTCGCTGCCGGTGACGCTGGCGGCTGGTGCCGGTACCTTCGGGCCGACGCTGTGGCTTTCATTCTTCGCCGTCTTCCCGCGGCCGACCCTGACCCGTCGCTGGCAGTGGGCGCTGGTGTTCGCGCCCGGCGTGCTTTGCTCGCTGCCGCTGCTGGCCTGGTGGGTGGCGATGGTCTACGTCCCCGCGCGCGCCTTAGGCATGTCGTGGCGCTTCCTGCTGCTGGCCACCGTGCTGATGGCCGCGCAGGACATCGCCGGCATCGCTCTGCTTTTCCGCAACTACCGCTGCACTGCCGATCTGAACGACCGCCGGCGCCTGCGCGTGTTGCTGCTCGCCACCTGCATCGGCCTGGTGGCGGCCTTCGCGACCATGCAACCTTGGTCGGGATGGCTGACGGTGGTGGGCGCGGTCACCTTCCTGGTCTTCCCCCTCGGCTTTGCCTATGCCGTGTTGCGCCATCGCCTGTTCGACATCCGGGTGATCGTGCGGCGCGGGTTGCAGTATGCGCTGGCGCGGCGCGTCCTGGGCTCGGCTTTTCCGGCCGCCGTGGCCCTCCTCGTCCTCGATCTCGGGCTGCACCGCCAGCAGCCCGTAGGCGCCATACTTGCCGAGCGCGGCTGGCTGTACGGCACCGTGGGCGTGCTGGCCTTCCTTGCCTACCGCAACCACCAGCGCTGGCTGGAGGCGCTTGACCGGCGTTTCTTCCGCGAGCGTTACAACGCGCAGCAGCTCATGCGCGAGGTGGTGGACGATATTCGCCGGGCGGCGTCGTTCGAGGCGGAGACGCCCAAGGTGACAGCCCGCATCGAAAGCGCGCTGCATTCGGAATTCGTCGCCCTGCTGACGCGCGAGCCGCAGCAGGCGGTGTACGTGGTGATCGCGGCTTCGCCCGCGGGCAGCGCGCCCCCCGGCTTCCTGGCCGAGAGCAAGATCCTCGCCCTCATGCGCCTGCTGGGAAAGCCGCTGGAAATTTCCGCGTCAGAGAGCGGCTGGCTGCGGCAGCAGCTCCCGCCCGAGGACACCCGCTTTCTGCGCGAGGCCAGCGTCGAGCTGCTGGTGCCGATTGCCATGGCCGCGGGCCGCAAGGAAGCGCTGCTGGTGCTCGGGCGTAAGCGCTCGGAAGAGCCCTACAGCCGCGAAGACCTGGAACTGCTGCAGGCCATCGCCAGCGCGCTGTCGCTACTGCTGGAGCGTCCCGCTCCGCAGCCCTCGCGCAGCGGCTACGAGGAGTGTCCGCAGTGTGGCAGCGTGTACGATTCCGGCATATTACGCTGCGCGCTGGAGGGCGCGGCGCTCGCTTCCACGCCCTATCCGCGCACCCTCGCCGGCCGCTATCGCCTGGAAAAGCGGCTGGGGCGCGGCGGCATGGGGACCGTCTACCGCGCCACCGACACCGCCCTGGAACGCGACGTGGCGCTGAAGATGATGCGCGAAGAGCTGGTCGCCAACCCCGACGCCGCCGAGCGCTTCCGTCGGGAGGCGAAAGCGGCGGCGATGATCACCCACCCCAACCTGGTCTCCGTTTTCGACTTTGGCGTCGATTCCGGGACCCGGGCCTTCCTGGTCATGGAGCTGCTGGTGGGAAGCTCGCTGCGCGCCGAACTGCAGCGGCAATCCGTCCTGCCGCCGGCGCGCGCGTCGAGGTGCTGCGCGGCGTTTGCGCCGCCGTCGAGGTGGCGCACGAACGCGGCCTGGTGCACCGCGATCTCAAGCCCGAAAACATCTTCCTGGTGCGCCTCGCCAACAACGAAACTCCCAAGGTGCTCGATTTCGGCGTGGCCAAGTTCCTGCCGCCGCCCGGCGGCGCGCTCGACGCCACGGCGGAAACCGGCGCCGGGGTCTTTCTCGGCACCGGACCTTACATGTCTCCGGAGCAATTGCGCGGCGAGCCGGTGAGCCGCGATTGGGACCTGTGGGCGTTGGCCGTCATCGCCTACGAAATGCTGACCGGGACGCTTCCCTTCGCCGGCGCCACTTTGGCCGAGTGCCACAAGGCCATCCTCGATGGCGCGCTGGCCTCGGCGCACCAACGCGTGCCGGCAAGCGCCGCCTGGAACGCGTTTTTCGCGGCCACCTTCGCCGCCCAGGCCGGTCAGCGGCCGGGCTCTCCCACTGAGTTTTTGCGACAGATGGAACGCTGCCTCGCCGGCGCCCGCAGCGCTTCGGCCTAGCTGGCCGACCCGGCCGCCGGGTTCTGGTGCGGCTGGATGACGTCCAGCAGGCGGTCTTCCTTGATGGCGTCGAGCACCCGGCGGTGCTGCGCCTTGAGCAGCTCGTGCAGTTTTTCGTCGCTGAAGCCGGCGGCGGCCGTGTGTTCGGCGTAGGAAGAAGCGCATTTCCCGATGCAGCGGCCGCGGATGAACACCTGCGTCTGCAGCAGGCAGTCGTTTTTCCGCGCCTCGCTTTGCACGTGGTACACCGTGTCGCCGTGCTTCACGTCGGTATTGAATCCGAAGATCATGGCTGCCGCTGCTTACCCCGCGAAATGCCGCGTCCCGCCAGCGGTTTCGCTGCTTGACACTGCCGTGACGCGGCTTCTATAACTGAATGTTTTATCGCCGCCTGCCGCGGGTTGCCGGGTACCCCCGGCGGCGGCAAGGTCAGCGGATATTATACGCAGGCGCCATGCCCGACAATTACTTCGCCCGCTACCTGCCGCTCCTGCTCCACCTGCTGGTGGTGACCGGCATGGCCGGCGGCATGGTGGTGCTCTCCTGGCTGGTCGGCAGGCACCGCCCCTCGCGCGCCAAGCTGATGGCCTATGAGTGCGGCATGACGCCCACCGGCGACGCCCGCGAGCGCTTTTCCGTCAAGTTCTACCTGGTGGCTATGCTCTTCATCCTGTTCGATGTGGAGGCGGTCTTCCTCTATCCCTGGGCGGTGGTCTTCCGCGAACTCCGCATGTTCGGCTTCTGGGAGATGCTGGTGTACCTCGGCATCGTCCTGGTCGGCTTCTGGTACGTATGGAAGAAGGGCGTCCTCGACTGGTCGCAAACCCACCGGGGCGAGGTTTGATCGTGGCCCTTGACCCCGCCGTCACCCGCCTCGACGATCTGCGCGACCGCGTCGCGGTACAGCGACTCACCGCCTGGCGCGCCGATGTCGTCCAGCAGGCACGCTTCGACCGCGGCGAGCTCACGCTCTGGGTTGACCGCACCGCCGTGCGTGATGTCTGCGCCTTCCTCAAGAGCGACCCCGCGGCCCAGTTCAACTTTCTTTCCGACGTCACCTGCGTGGACTGGTATCCGCGCGAGCCGCGTTTCGAGGTCGTGTATCACCTGCTCTCGCTCCCGCGCCACGAGCGGGTGCGCCTGAAGGTGCGGCTGGCGGGCGATGATCCGAACCTCGAGTCGGTCACCAGCATCTATCCCGCCGCCAACTTCTTCGAGCGCGAAATCTTCGACCTCTTCGGCGTGCGCTTCTCCGGCCATCCTTACCTGCGCCGCCTGATGATGCCGGAGGACTGGGAAGGACATCCGTTGCGCAAGGACTATCCGGTGGAGGGATACCGATAACCCAATTGGGTGATTTTCTCATTGCGTGATTGGGCGATTGCGCGCTGCCTGCCCCCGCCAATGGCCAAATCACTAAATCACCAAATCACTAAATCTCCGCATGGCTCACCTGACACCCACTCCCGTCCTCGAACCCGGCCAGGACCGCACCCTGATCCTGAACATGGGGCCGCAGCACCCCTCCACCCACGGCGTGCTGCGCCTGGTGCTGGAAATCGAAGGCGAGAGCGTGCGCCGCATGATGCCCGACCTCGGCTACCTGCATACCGGGATCGAGAAGACGTGCGAGGCCAAGTTCTACCAGCAGGTGGTGCCGCTCACCGACCGCATCGACTACCTCTGCCCCCTGACCAACAATCTCTGCTACGTGCTGGCGGTGGAGAAGCTGCTGGGCCTGGAGATTCCGCCGCGCGCGCAGTGGGTGCGGGTGATGCTCAACGAGCTGACGCGCATTGCCTCGCACCTGGTCTGGCTGGGGACCCACGCGCTCGACATCGGCGCCATGACCGTCTTCCTCTACTGCTTCCGCGAGCGCGAAGACATCCTGCGCCTGTTTGAAGCGGTCAGCGGCCAGCGCATGATGACCAGCTACTTCCGCATTGGCGGGCTGGCGCTGGAGCCGCCGCTCGGCTTCTTCGACCGCGTGCGCGCTTTCGCCGACAAGTTCCCCGAGCGCATTGACGAATACGAGGACCTGCTGACCGGCAACCCCATCTGGATGCGCCGCACCCAGGGCGTCGCCCGCCTCAGCGCCGAAGACGCCCTCGCCCTCGGCTGCACCGGGCCCACCGCGCGCGCCAGCGGCGTCGATTGGGACCTGCGCCGCGACCTGCCGTACTCCAGCTACGAAAAGTTCCAGTTCAAGGTGCCGGTCTCACAGGACGGCGATGTGTGGGCACGGTACGTGGTGCGCGTGCAGGAGCTGCGCGAATCCACCGCCATGGTGCAGCAGGCGCTCGCCGGCCTGCCCGCAGGCCCCATTAAGGCCGACGCCCCCAAGGTGGTCCTCCCCGACCGCGAGAAGATGAAGACGCAGATGGAAGCCCTCATCTACCACTTCAAGATCGTGACCGAGGGCTTCTGCGTTCCCGCGGGCGAGGTCTACCAGGCGGTGGAATCGCCGCGTGGCGAGATGGGCTACTACGTGGTCAGCGACGGTACCGCCAAGCCCTACCGCGTGCACGTGCGCTCGCCGTCGTACGCCAACATGCAGGCGCTGAGCACCATGTGCGAAGGCAAGCTGATTGCCGACGTGGTCGCCGCCATCGGCAGCATCGACATCGTATTGGGAGAGATCGATCGGTGACCAGCCCGCGGAGCGGGCGGCACATTGGTAGCCCACGGCGTAAGCCGTGGGTAGGCTGCAAATAAGAAACCCGAGCCCGCTTTAGCGGGCGGCACAAACCATGGTGGTGAGCCAACAACTCGACTCCTTCTTCACCGCCAAGATGCGGGAGTACCCGACGCAGCGCTCGTTCCTCGTCCCCATGCTGCTCTACACCCAGGACGAGCTCGGCTTTCTGTCGGACGCGGCGGTCGCGTACCTCGCGGGCAAGGTCGGGCTCAGCGAGCTCGAGGTGCGCAACGTCATCAGCTACTACTCCATGCTGACCACCCGGCCCCGCGGCCGCTACCACGTGCAGGTGTGCACCAACATCTCCTGCATGCTGCGCGGCGCCTATGACGTCTGGAACCACTGCCGCCGGCGGCTCGGCATCGGCCATAAACAGACCACGCCCGACGGCGTGTTTTCGCTGGAAGAAGTGGAGTGTATCGGCGCCTGCTCCTGGGCCCCGGCCATGCAGGTGAATTACGACTTCCACGAGCAGCTCACGCCCGCGCGCGTGGACGAAGTGCTGGAGGAGTGCAAACGTCGCGCCAGCAGCACATGAGATTTGCGATTTGCGGTTGGTGATTTGGGATTTTGAGGTGGGCGACATGACTGATTCGCCGGAGGAGATGCGCACCCGCACCAAGCAATTTGCGCTCCGCATCATCCGGCTCTACCAGGCACTACCCCAAAAAGCTGAGGCGCAAGTGCTCGGAAAACAGTTGTTGCGGAGCGGGACCTCGGTGGCGGCAAGTTATCGCGCCGCATGTCGCGCTCGGTCGCGGCCGGAATTTATTGCAAAAATCGGCGTGGCCCTGGAAGAAGCGGATGAATCTGTCTTCTGGCTGGAGTTAGTAGGTGAGTCTGAAATCTTGCCGATGGACAAGCTCGAATCGATCCTGGACGAGGCGAACCAATTGACCGCGATCCTGTCGGCCACGCGAAGTACGTCGCGCGGCCGCTAAATCGCCAATCACAAATCACAAATCGCAAATGGCTAGTTTGGTTTCCCATCCCGATGAGGTCAAGGTCGTCTCGAAAAGATTCGGCCAGGGCGCGGCCGCGCTCGAGCGCTACCTCGCGCTCGACGGTTATAAGGCCGTGCAGAAGGCCATCCAGATGGGCCCCGAGGCGATCATCAGCGAGATGAAAGCGTCGAACCTGCGGGGCCGCGGCGGCGCCGGCTTCCCCGCCGGCATGAAGTGGTCATTCGTTCCCAAGGAATCGCCCAAACCGAAGTACGTGCTGTGCAACGGCGACGAATCGGAGCCCGGCACCTGCAAAGACCGCCTCATCCTCGAGCACGATCCGCACGCGGTGATCGAGGGCGTGATGATCGCCATGCTGGCCGTGGGCGCCAAGGTCGGCTACATCTACCTGCGCGGCGAATATCGCTACCTGGTCGACATCCTGCGCCACGCGCTCGACGAGGCCTACGCCCGCGGCTTCATCGGCAAGAACATCTTCGGCAGCGGCCTCGATCTCGAGGTGCGCTGGCACACCGGCGCCGGCGCCTACGAGGTCGGCGAAGAGTCGGCGCTGATGGAGTCGCTGGAAGGCAAGCGCGGTATCCCGCGCATCCGCCCGCCGTTTCCCGCGATCGTCGGCCTGTGGGGCGGCCCCACCGTCATCAACAACGTCGAGACCCTGGCCTCGGTGCCGCACATCATTCTCGGCGGCGGCGAGTGGTACGCGAACCTCGGCACCCCGAAGAATGGCGGCACGCGCCTCTTCTGCCTCAGCGGCCACGTCGAGAAGCCCGGCGTCTACGAGCTACCGCTGGGCTACAACCTGCGCAGGATGATTTACGAAGTTGCCGGCGGCATCCGCGGCGGCCACGGGCTGAAAGCCGTCGTCCCCGGCGGCTCTTCCACCCCCATCCTGAAGGCCGCCGAGATTGATCTGGCCATGGACTTCGATTCCTGCGCCAAGGTCGGCACCTTCCTCGGCTCCGGCGGCGTGGTGGTGCTCGACGACCACACCTGCATGGTGCGCTTCGCGCAGCGCGTCATGCAGTTCTACCAGCACGAGTCCTGCGGCTGGTGCATTCCCTGCCGCGAGGGCACCGACTGGCTGAAGAAGACGCTGGACCGCTTCCATGCCGGCGGTGGGTTAAAGAAAGACATTGACAATATTCAGTATCTTGCTGAAAACATGCTGGGCCGCACGTTCTGTCCGTTCGGCGATGCGGCCGCCATGCCGACCATTTCCATTGTCAAGAAGTTCCGTCAGGAGTTTGAAGACCACCTCGAAGGGCGCCCGTGCCCCTACGAGGAGCAAGGCAGCGCAGACAGACTACTGCCGGTTTTGGCGTAGCAATCGGCAGATCGTCTCATCGGCCCATCGGCCCATCGCCGACGAACTGATGAGCCGATGGGCCGATGAACCGATCCTTATGGCTGACGTAACCATCACCGTCGACGGTAAGCAGCTCACCGCTCCCGCGGGGACGCTGCTCATCGAGGCCTGCAAGCGCGTGGGCATCGAGGTGCCCTCGTTCTGCTACTACCCCGGGCTCTCGCTCCAGGCAGCCTGCCGCATGTGCCTGGTCGACATCGAGAAGATGCCGAAGATGCAGACCGCGTGCACCGTCCCCATCACCGACGGCATGGTGGTCCACACCGACACCGACAAGGTGCGCCAGGCGCGCAAGGCCATGCTCGAACTCCTGCTCGGCAATCATCCGCTCGACTGCCCGGTCTGCGACGCCGGCGGCGAGTGCGAGCTGCAGGACATGGCCTTCACCTACGGCGCCGCCGAGTCGAAGTACATGGAGGCCAAGCAGCACCAGGAGGAGCAGCAGTGGTCGCCGGTGGTCTTCTTTGACCGGCCGCGCTGCATCCTGTGCTACCGCTGCGTGCGCGTCTGCGGCGAGGCCATGGACGTGGCCGCGCTCGGGGTGCAGAACCGCGGCGCCAAGTCCGTGATCGCCCCCAACCACCAGGACCATCTGGAGTGCGAAGAGTGCGGCATGTGCATCGACATCTGCCCCGTCGGCGCTCTCACCTCCGGCGCCTACCGCTACAAGACGCGGCCCTGGGAGATGAAGCACGTCGGCACCATCTGCACTCACTGCGGCGATGGCTGCAAAACCACCCTGGGCGTGCGCCGCCACGAGACCGGCATGCAGATCGTGCGCGGCGACAATCGCGACAAGAGCGGCATCAACGGCGACTTCCTCTGCATCAAGGGGCGCTACGCCTTCGATTTCGCGCACCACGACCAGCGCCTGCGCGAGCCCCTCATCCGTCGCGACGGCCGCCTGGTTCCCGCCTCCTGGGAAGAGGCCATCGAGCACGTGGCGCAGCGCCTGCGCGCCATCCGCGACCGCGACGGCGGCAGCGCCATCGGCGTCATCGGCTCCACCCGCACTACCAACGAGGAAGCCTACCTGCTGCAGAAGTTCGCGCGCGTGGTACTGCAAACCAACAACCTCGACCACCACCGCACCGCCGACTTCCCCGCCCTGGCCGCGGCGCTGACCGGAACCAGGGTCGGGACCGCGAGCATGCGCGACGTCTTCACCGCGCCCGCGCTTCTGCTGATCGGCAACGATCCCACCGACCAGCATCCGCTCCTCGCCTACCACCTGCGCAACAACGTGCGCCTGCACAAGGCGCGGCTCTACTGCGTGAATCAGCGCCCCATTAAGCTGCGCCGCCAGGCGGCGGCTTTCGCGCTGGTCCCGCCCGGTACCGAAGCCCAGGCGGTCGCCTTCCTCGCCGGCGACGATGCCGCGCTCCCGGCGCTCGTGGCCACGCCCTCGCTCGACGCTGCCGCCCACGGCCTGGCGCCCACGCGCGAATCCCTCGCCGCTTTCCGTGACCAGCTGCGCGGCGAGCCGGAGCTGGTCATCCTCTGCGGCGCGGAAATCCGCGGCCACGACCTGGCCGCGGTGGTCAGGCTGGCGCAGTCGCTCCACGCCCGGCTCATCAGCCTCGCCGACTATGCCAATTCCCGCGGCGCGGCCGACATGGGCCTATATCCCGATCTCCTGCCCGGCTACACGCCGGTGGAGCAGGGCGCGCGTTTTGCCGCCGCGTGGGGCGCGGAATTCCCGCGCCAGCCCGGGCTCGCGACCGAAGCCATGGTGGCCGCGGCGCGCGCCGGCCAACTCCAGGCGCTCTACTGCGTCGGCGCCAACCCCATCGCGCGCTACCAGGTCGACCCCTTTGCGTTGTCGCAAACCTTCGTCGTCGTCCAGGACCTGTTCCTCACCGAGACGGCGCTGCTCGCCGAGGTCGTCCTTCCCGCCGCCTGCGCTTACGAGAAAGACGGCACCTTCACCAACACCTGCGGCGACCTGCAACTGGTGAAGAAGGCGGGCGACCTGGCCGGCACCAAGCCCGATTTCGAGATCATCGTCCGGCTCGCCGAGCGCATGGGATTCGACGTGCGGCAGCTCGTGCCCTTCGGCGGCGCCACCCACGCCGACATGGGGCAATCGCGCGGCGCGCAGTCCGGCGAGGCCGATCGCCACGCCGTGTGGCTCGCCGCCCACGGCCTGCAGCCGAAGCTCACCCCCTTCGACCCTATCGCCATCCTCGACGAAATCCAGCGCCTCGTCCCCGGCTATGACGTCCCACGCCTCAGCCTGCTGGCCGGCAACGACGTGCATGTCACCTCGCTCGAGCAGGGCGAGGGCCGCCGCGATTCGCCGCCCGAGCTGGTCCGCCCCGCGGAAGACACGCTGTTCACCTCCGGCACGCTCGGCCGCTATTCGGCCGCGTTGCAGTCGGTCATCGAGAGCCGCGAACCGGTGGACAAGGAGGTGCCGGCATGAGCGGCCTGGGCATCTTCGCGCTGGTCGCGATGGTGAAGATCGTCGTCTTCCTGGTGGTGCTGCTGACTGCGGTGGCCTACTCGGTGCTGGCCGAGCGCAAGATCGTGGCCCGCATGCAGAACCGCTGGGGACCGTGCCGCGTCGGCCCCTTCGGCCTGTTGCAGCCGGTCGCCGACGGCCTGAAGTTGCTGCTGAAAGAAGACCTGGTCCCGGCCAACGTCTACAAGCCGCTGTACATCGCCGCGCCCATCATTTCGCTGACCTTCGCGCTGCTTGCGATTGCGCTGATTCCCGTCGGCGAAACGGTGCAGGTCGGCGGCATCACCACCCCGCTGCAGATCACCGGCGTCACCACCCCGGGCGGCGCGGGCGACATCAACATCGGCCTCCTGATCATTCTCGGCATCACCTCGGTGGGCGTGTACGGCATCGCCCTGGCCGGCTGGTCGTCGAACTCCAAGTACTCGCTGCTGGGCTCGTTGCGCGCCAGCGCCCAGATGGTGAGCTACGAAATCGCGCTCGGGCTGTCGCTGGTGGGGGTGCTCATTTTCACCGGCAGCTTCAGCCTGCGCGACATCGTGGAATTGCAGCGTGGCGGGCACTGGAACCTGTGGTGGCGCGGCCAGGCGCTCGCCTTCTTCATTTACCTGACCGCCGCCTTCGCCGAAACCAACCGCATCCCCTTCGACCTGCCGGAGGCGGAGACCGAGCTCGTCGCCGGCTATCACACCGAGTACAGTGCCATGAAGTTCGCGATGTTCTTCATGGCCGAGTACGCCAACATGGTGACCGTCGGCTGCCTCGCCACCATCGCTCTTCTTCGGCGGCTGGGACGGCCCGGTCTTCGGCCCGGCACTGCTGCGGGCCTTGCTCCCGGTGGTCTGGTTCATGGCCAAGGTGGCCGGGTTCATTTTTCTTTACATCTGGATTCGCGGCACGCTGCCGCGCTTCCGCTACGACCAGTTGATGGCATTTGGATGGAAGGTGCTGCTGCCGCTGGCGCTGGCCAACATCATGCTCACCGCCCTGGCCGCGGCGCTGCTGACGTAAGTATGCACGCAACACTGTTCTTCATCTTCGGCGCGATCTGCCTCGCGGGTGCGGTCAACCTGCTGGTGCAGCGGCATCCCATCGCCAGCGCGCTCTCGCTGATCGTGGTGATGGGAGCGCTGGCCGTGCTCTACCTGCTGCTGGGCGCCGAGTTTGTGGCCGCCATCCAGATCATCG
>CAVUAF010000006.1:0-67830 GCA_963739375.1 Terriglobia bacterium | reverse complement strand
ACGGTGCGCTGGGAGATGTCGCCGAGGGCGGCGACGATGCGCGCGGCGGCGTGCGGGTCGCGCAGGAAGTTCTGCCCCAGCCTGGCCTTGGCGTGCGGGTGCGAGCGGTGCGCTCGCGGCGTGGGGAACGCCCCTGCGGGTTCGCGTTGACCCTCTTTCGCGTCGCCATATAGACTTCCCCTTCCGCACCGGCCGCCACTCGCCCATCGCGAGCCCAGCGGCAGTTCCACTGCCGGAGGTTGACGCACATGCACATTGCCTTTGCTGCGTCCGAGGGCGTTCCCTTCTCCAAGACCGGCGGCCTGGCCGACGTGGTTGGCGCGTTGCCACAGGCGCATCGCGCGTCTGGGCCACGAGGTGGCCGTTATCCTGCCGCGCTACCGCATGACCAAGCTTGCCAACCCGCGCACCGTGCTGGCGAGCGTCACCATCCCCTTTGGCCACAATCGCACTTCCCGGCGGTGCTGGAGGGGCCGCCACGGACGGCGTGCGAACCTTCTTCATCGAGTATCCCGCCGTTCTTCGATCGGGACGCGCTGTATGGCACCCCGGAGGGCGACTACCCGGACAATGCCGAGCGTTTCGCCCTGTTCTCGCGCGCCGTGCTGGAGGCCGCCAAGCTCCTGGGCCCGCCCGACGTCATCCACTGCCACGACTGGCAGACGGCGCTGGTGCCGGTGCTGCTGCGCACCCTGTACGCCGAGGACCCCAGCCTGCACGGCGTGGGGGTGGTGTTCACCATCCACAACCTCGGCTACCAGGGGCTGTTCCCGCCGGACACCCTGCCGCTGCTGCTGCTGCCCTGGGACCTGTTCACCATCCGCAAGATGGAATTCTTCGGCAAGGTGAACTTCCTGAAGGGGGCGCTGACGGAGTCGGACTACGTCAACACCGTCAGCCGCAAGTACGCCAGGAGATCCAGACCGTCGGAATACGGCTTCGGGCTGGAAGGCGTGCTGCGGGCGCGGGCGGCAACGGTGACCGGGATCCTGAACGGCGTGGACTACGCGGAGTGGAGCCCGCAGCGCGACAAGTTCATCGCGCAGAACTATTCCGCCAGCGACCTGAGCGGCAAGGCGGCATGCAAGCACGACCTGCTGCGCGAGTTCAAGCTGCCGGAGTCGTGCATGGAGCTGCCGGTGATCGGGATCGTCTCGCGTTTTACGGCGCAGAAGGGCTCTGACCTGATCTCGCAGGTGGCCGACCGGCTGGCGCGCGAGGAACTGGTGATTGTGGCGCTGGGCACCGGCGACGCGCGAGTACGAAGAGCTCTTCCGGCGCATGGCCCAGCAGTTCCCGCAGAAGATCGCGGTCAAGCATCGCCTACGACAACGCGCTGGCGCACAAGATCGAGGCCGGCGCCGACATGTTCCTGATGCCGTCGCGCTACGAGCCCTGCGGCCTGAACCAGATCTACAGCCTGCAGTACGGGACGGTGCCGGTGGTGCGGGCAACCGGCGGCCTCGACGACACCATCGAGCCCTGGGACCCGCGCAGCGGCAAGGGCACCGGCTTCAAGTTCGGCGACTACACCAGCGAGGCGCTGCTGGCCACGATCCGCGCGGCCCTCGCCGCCTACCAGAACCGCGACGCCTGGCAGACCCTGATGCGCAACGGCATGGCCAAGGACTTCTCGTGGCATGCCTCGGCGCGGGAGTACGTGCGGGTGTACGAACGCGTGGTGCAGGCGCGGAGCACGATTACCGCCTGATGTCGGCGCAACCGGGCCCGCGGTCTCCCTATGTCGCGAGGCGCGGCATCAGTTAAACTCATCCTAGCCCTCCCGCATGAGACCTTGTCGAAAACTCCTCTTCCCACGGCGCGGCGGGACGCTTGCGACTGCTTGCCTGGTTTGCACTTTGATTAACCTGGGGTCGGCAGCAGGCCAGGCGGCGCCAGCGCCCCGAAAGGCCTCCGCGACCGCCACCGCGGAAGATGCTCTCACCCGCAGCGGCTACGATCATTACTACAACGCCAACTACGAGGATGCGGTCCGGGACTTCAGCAAAGTGACGGAGATGCACCCGGACGATCCGCGGGCGCTGAATCACCTGCTGGCGGCCGTCCTGTTCCGCGAGCTGTACCGGGCCGGGGCGCTCAACACCACGCTCTACTCCGGCGACAGTTTCCTGGACCAGAAGCGGCGGGTGGAGATTGATGCCAAGGCGCGCGAGCAGATCAAGCAACTGGCGGACAAGAGCGAACAGATTGCCGACCAGCGGATCGCGAAGAACCCCAGCGACGTCGAGGCCTACTACACGCGCGGGGTGGCCCGCGGCCTCGAAGCCACCTACCTGGGGATTGCAGAGAGGGCGTGGTTTTCTGCGCTGCGCAATGCCATTGGCGCGCGCCACGATCATGAACGCGTGCTGGAACTGAACCCCAGGTTCATCGACGCCAAGACGGTGGTGGGGATCCACAACTACGTGGCCGGGAGCCTGCCGTGGGCGGTGCGGGCGGCGATCTCGGTGGTCGGGCTCAGCGGCAGCCGGAGCAAGGGGCTCGAGTACCTGCGCACCGTGGCCGGCGCCAACGTGGAAACCAGCGTCGACGCCAAGGTGGCGCTGGCGCTCTTTCTGCGACGCGAGCAGCGCTATCAGGAGGCGATTGACGTGGTCCGCACCCTGACCGCCGCTTACCCGCACAACTTCCTCTTTGCGCTGGAGGACGCCAACCTGCTGAAGGATTCGGGGAAGAACCAGGAAGCGCTCGAGGCCTACCACCGGCTGCTGGGCGAAGCCGAGCGGGGCAGCTTCCACGAGCCGCGCCTGGAGTTCGCGCACTACGATCTGGGCGAGATCCTGCGCGGGCGCAGCGAGTATCAGCAGGCGGCGGAGAACTACGCCAAGGCCGCCGGCGTCGCCAATGCCAGCCCGGATCTGCGCCAGAAATGCGCGCTGCTGGCCGGCCAGATGTATGACCTGGTGGAGCGGCGGGAGCTCGCCCTCACGCAATACCAGGCGGCCCTCAACCTCGACAGCAGCAGCGCGCTCGCCGACAGCGCGCGACGCTACCTGAAACAACCCTACCGGCAGTAGGGGAGAACGTCCGGGAAGCCGGGAACCTTTTCCCCGGTGGCGGCGTATCATTTTCCGGAGGGCTGCCATGTACTGCAATTACTGCGGCAAGGTCATCCAGGACGACGCCAACCTGTGCGCCTATTGCGGCACCCGCGTAGGGGCGGTGGTGGCGCGCCGGCGGCTGGTGCGGCCGCGGGTCATGCGCAAGATTGCCGGCGTCTGCGCCGGTTTCGCCGAGTACTTCGACCTCGACGTGACGCTGATCCGCCTGGTGTGGCTGCTGGTTTCGATCCTCGGCTTCCCGCTGGGATTCGTCGCCTACTTCATTGCGTGGATCGTGATACCCGAGGAGCCGGAGATCTTCTATGCGGCTGCGCCCACCGGCGCCCGCCCCAGCACCGCGCCCCCGGCGGCGTGAGGACCTGTGATTTGTGATTTGCGATTGGTGATTTGAAGGCGGAACCGTGACCGTGTCCGCCTCGCACGTTACCGCGAGCAATCGCAAATCGCAGATCACAAATCGCAAATCGCAAATCACAATGTTTCTGCACTCCGACGATGCCCGGCTGTGGTACGAGGTGCGCGGTCGCGGCCCGGACGTGGTCCTGCTGCACCCCTTTCCTGTTGACCACACCTTCTGGGAGCCGGTCGCGGCGGCGCTGACCGCGCACTATCGCTGCCTGCTGTATGACCTGCGCGGCCACGGCGAGTCCGAACCGGGTGTGGGTCCGGCCACGATGGAAAAGCACGTGGCCGACGTGCTGCGCCTGTGCGACGCCGCGGGGATGGAGCGCGCGGTGTTCTGCGGCGTCTCGATTGGCGGCTACGTGCTGTTCGAGTTGTGGCGGCGGCAGCGCGAGCGCGTCCGCGCCCTCGGGCTGGGCGACACACGCGCCACCGCCGACGACGACGAAGGGCGGCGCAAGCGCCGGCTGTCCATTGCGGAGGTCGAGCAGCACGGGCCCGCCGGCTTTTTCGATAGCATGACGCAGGCGCTGGTGGGGGAGACGACGCGGCGCAATCGTCCCGACGTGGCCGCGGCCGTGCGCGCCATGATGCGTATGAGTGTGGCCGGGATCGCGGCTGTCCAGGAAGGCATGGCGGCGCGTCCCGATTCCGTGTCCACGCTGAAAACCATCCACGTGCCCACGCTGGTCCTGGTCGGCGACGAAGACCAGACCACACCGCGCGCCGACGCTGAATTGCTGCATCGCCACATCGCGGGCAGCCGGCGGGAGGTCATTCCCTCTGGCGGCCACTTTGCCGTCTTCGAACAGCCGGAGACGGCGGGCCGGCTGCTGCGCAGCTTCCTTGACGGGCTCACCACCGGCTGAGACGGCGCGATGGCGGCGGTCCGCGGCATGCATTACAATCGCGAGTTTATGGCAGAGTTGCAGCTCGTTCCTGAGAAAACGGTGGTCACCGCGAAAGGCGACGGCGCGGCGGTGGAAATTGGCGCGGCCGCGCATCGCGTCTTTCTGCTCGCGCTGGAGATCACGCGCATCGTGGAGCAGGAGTCGCTCGACGTGAGCGTGTGGGGCTCGGCCGACGGCGCCGCCTGGGGCGACAAGCCGCTGGCCGCGTTTCCGCAGAAGTTCTACGCCGGCCAGCACCCGCTGCTGCTCGACCTGACCGGCCGCCCGGAGATCAAGTTCCTGCGCGCCCATTGGGAAGTGAACCGCTGGGGCCGCGGCCCCGAGACGCCGCGGTTCGAGTGGGCGCTGACCGCCCGGGAAGTGCCGAAGGAAGTTCTGGAAGCGACCAAACCCTAGCCAGCAACCACGAAGCAAAGAGGGCACGAGGGGCTTTCCGCTGCTTCGTGCCCTGGTTTTTTCGTGACCGACCCAGGTGACGCCTTCTCCATGGCAAGCGGAGCACCGACCAACGTGGTGATCATGCAGCCGGCCCGCCGCCTGGCCGGGAGCCTGCGCCTGCCCGGCGACAAATCCATTTCCCACCGCTATGCCCTGCTGGCGGGCCTGGCGGAAGGGTGCAGCCGCTTCGAGAACTTCGCCAGCGGCGCCGATTGCGCCAGCACGCTGGCTTGCCTGGCCGCACTCGGCTGCGCGGTGCGGCGCGAGGGAACGCGCGTGGAAGTGGAAGGCCGCGGCCGCGACCTCAACGCCCCGGCCGCTTCCCTCGACTGCGGCAACTCCGGCTCGACGATGCGCATGCTGGCGGGAATCCTGGCCGGGCAGCCGTTTGCCTGCGCGCTGCACGGCGACGAATCGCTCACGCGGCGCCCGATGGCGCGGGTAATGGCGCCGCTGAGGCAAATGGGCGCCGCGATCAGCGCCGCCCCGGACGACCGGCCGCCGCTGCAGATTCGTGGCCGGCGGCCGCTGCGTCCGCTTGACTACCGCATGCCCGTCGCTAGCGCCCAGGTGAAGAGCGCAGTGCTCTTTGCCGGGCTGTTTGCCGAGGGCGTCACCAGCGTGGAAGAGCCGGCGCCCACCCGCGACCACACCGAGCTGGCGCTCCGCGCCTTCGGCGTCACCGTCGAACGGGGTCGCGGGCGCGCTGCCGTACGCGGCGGCCAGCCGCTGCAGGCGATCGCAACCGCCATCCCGGGCGACATCTCCTCCGCCGCTTTCTTCCTCTGCGCCGCCGCCGCCCTGCCGGGCTCCAACCTGGTGGTGGACGATCTGCTGCTCAACCCGACGCGCGCGGTGCTGCTCGACGTGCTCGCCCACATGGGGGCGCAGATCAGCATGCTGCGCGTGGAGGAGCGGCACGGCGAGCTGGTGGGCGCGGTGCAGCTCCGGTCGCAGGAACTGCGCGGCGGCGAAATCAGCGGCGCGCAAGCGGCGGCGCTGATTGACGAGCTGCCGGTGCTGGCCGCCATCGCGCCCTACACCCAAGACGGGGTGAGGATCCGGGACGCGCGCGAGCTGCGGGTGAAGGAATCAGATCGCATCGCTGGCGTCGCCGCCAATCTGCGCCGTATGGGCGCCCAGGTGGAGGAGTTCGAGGACGGGCTCACCGTGCCCGGCCGGCAGCAGCTGCGGGGCGCGGACGTGGAGGCTGGAGGCGACCACCGCATCGCCATGGCCTTCGCCGTCGCCGCGCTCGGCGCTACCGGCGAAACCCGTGTACACGGCGCCGAGGCCGCCCGCATCTCTTTCCCCGAATTCTTCCAGGCCCTGGACGCGGTGTGCGAGCGCTGACCACTGACCACGGCGAACCCCAACACAGGGTCCCGCGCCTTCCCGTTTGCGGGCTCCCGACGCACACCCGTCCGCAGGCAAGAAAAACGCGCCGCCGGTAGCGGTGGCGCGCGCAGGGCATGGCGAAAGCCGCGTCTAGCGCGGCAGGGTCGTGACCGGCACCAGGGGAGAAGCCGAGAACTGGCCGTAGTCGTCGAGCAGGGCAATGCCGGTGATGCCGGGAACCGAACTGATCACCAGCATGCCGATAAAGTTGCTATTGGGCAGCACGGCGGCGAACTCGGGGCAGCCGGTGGTCGGGTCCGGGTCCTGCACGCTGAGGATGATCTGCTGGAAGCTGGACAGGTTCACCGTCTTGGTCGCCAGCAGGTTGCCATTGCGATCCACCAGCTTCAGAGTGACTGCGCCGGAAGCGCCGGAACTGGCCAGCGCCAGCCCGACTGTTTTGCCGATGGAGGCGCCCTGGGGCGCCGGTTCCAGCTCCAGGGGCAGGACGAACATGCCTCCCTGCGCCACGTCGTTGAAGCCGACGGTGTTGGTGATGTTGGGCGGCCCGCCGCTGGGACTCCATTCGAAGAACAGGTTCACGCCCAGATTGGGAGCGCCGTTGGTCTGGCGCGCACTTTGCACCGCCGCCAGTAGCCACTGGATGCGCACCGCATTAAAGCGCGCCGACTCCGCGGTCGAGACGCGGATGGTCTGCGCCGGCTGCAGCGTGTAGGTCTCGGTCCTGGTGTAGTAGCCCGGCTGTTCCAGGTACCACAGGGTGACGGTGTTGAGGTTGAGCGTCAGGTTGGTCAGGGTGACCCGGGTAACGAAACCGATGCCACTCAACAGGTGCGGGATGTACTGGAAGTTGGGCAGTGCGGTGGGCCAGCCGCCGGGCGTGACCACCTGCATGTTGACGAAGGTCGGGGTGGTGCCGCCAGCAGGGATCGGGTTGTTGACCGTCACCGGATATTGCCCGGGGGCGGTGATGTCGGCGGCCAGGATTGACGCCGTCAATTGGGTGCCGCTGACGAAGGTCGTCGTCCGGGAGGAGCCATTCCAGCGCACCACCGACTGGCGGGTAAAACCCGTGCCCACCACGGTCAGGCTGAAGGCGCCAGCGCTGGTATCCACGACGCCGGGGGAGACCGACCGGATGGTCGGCACCGGGTTGCTCACGGTGAAGTTGGCGACGTTGCTGGAGAGATTGCCCGGAGGGTTCGGTTGGCGGACGGAAATTGAAAAATTGCCGGCCGTCGCCAGGTCCGCCGCCCCCAGTTGCGCCACCAGCTGGGTGGAGTTCACGTAAGTGGTGGTGCGGGCCGAACCATTGAACATCACCGTGGGGGTGCCGGCGGAATTACTGATGAAATTCGTGCCGTTAACGGTGAGGGACAGCCCGGAGGAGCCCGCCGTCGCACTGGTGGGCGACAAGGTGCCCACGGTGGTCGCCGAGGTGTTGACGAAGAAGTTGACGGAGCCGGACGAGGTGATCCCGCCCTGCGTTACCCGGATCTGGGCCGCCGGGGCGCCCACCTGGGTGATGTCGCTGGCGAGGATGGCCGCCGTCAGCTGCGTGCTGCCCACGAACGTGGTGGTGCGCGGCGAAGCGTTGAACGTGACCTGCGCCGAGGGCTGGAAGCTGGAGCCGGTGACCGTCATGGTGAAGGCGGGCCCGTTCTGGTAGGCCGTGTCGGGGCTGATGGAGGTAATCACCGGCGGCACCGCGCCGACGACAAAGAAGGTGACCGCGTTGGAGACCGCGGCGTTCGGGTTGCGGACGGTGACGCTGACATTGGCGGCGGTGGCGATGTCGCCGGCCGAGATCGCGGCCGTGAGCTGGGTGCTGTTGACGAAGGTGGTGGTGTGGGAGACCCCGTTCCACAACACCGTGGCCCCGGAGACGAAGTTGGCGCCGTTCACCGTGAGGGTGAAAGCGGCGCCGGCGGCGGTGGCCTGGGTCGGGGAAAGTGAGTTCACCACCGGGTCGGGAGCATTGGCCGTGACGGTGAAGGTCAGCGCTCCGGAATCCAGCCCGCTTTGCGAGACATAGACCTGCACGGTGCGCGCCGTGGCCACGTCGGCGGCGGTGATCGCCGCCGTCAAGGTGGTGCTGCTGACAAACGTCGTGGTCCGCGCCGAGCCGCCCCAGAAGAGGTTGATACCGCTGGCGAAGTTGGTGCCGGTGGCAGTGAGGGTGAAGGCCGCGGCGCCGGCGCCCACACTGCTGGGCGAAATGTTCGTCAAGGTGGGCCGCACCGCGCCGATGGTGAAGGTCAGGGCATTGGTGGTGTCGGTGCCCTTGGTGACGGTGACCTGGGCAGTACCCGGCGAAGCCACGTCGGAGGCGGAAATGGTGGCGTCCACTTCGCCGCTGTTGATGAAGTTCGTGGTGCGCGAGGTGCCGTTCCACTTGACGGTGCAGGTGTTGTCGAAGATGCCGCCCAGCACCCGCAGGGTGAAGCTGCTCGCGCCCGCCGTTACCGAGGACGGCGAAATGCTGTTGATGGAAAACTGGTTCTGCACTGCCGGGTGGATGGTGAACGGTACGGTGATGATGGGCGAGCTGATCCCGGTATCGATGACGCCCACCGCCACCGTGATGTCGGTGCTGCCGTTGTTCACCAGCAGAGTGCGGCTGATGTTGGCCGTCACGCGCGTCCCGGAAACGAAGGTGGTGGGAACGGGGTTGCCGTCCCACGTCACCTGCGTGGTGGGGCTGAAGTTGAAGCCAGTGACCGTCAGGGTGAACGCCGGGCCGCCGGCAACGGCATTATCGGGATCGATATCGCCGGCCACCGGGGCCTTGCCGCCCAGCTGCGCGTGGGCGACCGAGGCCAGCAGCAGGCAGAGGCCCAGCAGCATGATCCACCGCGCCGCCCGCCACGGCCGGTGGTGCTCCCGGGCGGGGGCGGGGAAGTGGAGCGCGCGCTGCTTCATGCTGAGTGCCATATCACCTCGCACGTCCCGGCATGATGGGAATGGCGGAGAACGGTCCAAAGTCGTCCTCCAGGGCAATGGCCGTAATGGGAGAGGTCGCGTGCACCGTCAACACCCCGAGGAAGTTGCCGTTGGGCAGACGGGCGGCAATGTTCGGCAGCCGCGTCGCATCCTGCAGGCTGTAGATTTGCTGCCCCAGCGGGTTCAGGTTCACCGTGTCGGTCGCCAGCACGACCCCGACGCCGCCGGTCGTCGCATCGCAGTTCGGGATACAGCCCACCAGCTGCAGGGTCACGGTGGTGCTGCTGGCGTTGGGATTGGCCAGCGCGATGCCGATAGTGATGCCGGGCGCAGGCGAGGGCTGCAACTCCACCGGCACCGAGAAGTCGGTCATGCTGGGCTGGTCGTTGAACCCGATCGTATTGGTCACGTTGGTGGGCCCGCCGCCACCGTTGATCTCAAAGAAGGCGTTCACCAGCAGCGTCGCCTGCGTGCTGATGACCGCCCATTGGGTCAGTGTCGAGCTGCCGCCGGTGATGTTCACCCGCACCGTCTGCGCCGCGTTCAGCAGGTAGCCCTCGGTCTTAAGCAGGGCGCCGCTCTGGTTGTAATAACGGATCAAAAAGGGCGCCGGCGAACTGCCGCTCAGGTTGGTAACGGTCAGCTTGGTGGTAAAGCTGCCGCCATACGGGATGTGCGGCACGTACTGGCTCAGGTTGTAGGCGGTGTCGCTGTTGCTGACCAGGAGGTTGACCGTATTGGAGGCGGCCGACGCCGGATTCGTCACCGTAATCGGGCGTGGCCCCTGAAAGGTAGTGAGGTCGGCGGCCAGGATGTTGGCGTTCAACTGCGTCGAGCTGAGGAACGTGGTCGTGCGCGGGTTGCCGCTGATCGAGACCGACGCCCCGGACACGAAGTTCTGGCCGGTCACCGTGAGCGTGAACGCCGCGCCCCCGAACACCACAATGCCGGGCGAAACCGAAGTCAAGACTGCCGCCCCGCTGGTAATGGTGAAGGTGGCCGTGTTGCTGAGGGCGTTGTTGGGCAGGCGCACCTGCACCGCGACGGTGCCTCCGACCGCGATATCCGTGGGCGGAATCTGCGCCGTCATCTGGTTGGCACTGACGAACGCCGTCGTCCGCGGCGCGCCATTCCACAGCACGGTCGAACCCGACAGGAAGCCGCTGCCGTTCACCGTCAAGGTGAAGCCGGCGCTGCCCGCGGCGATGGTGCTCGGCGAGAGGCTGCTGATGGTGGCGCTCACGGTGACCACGCTGAAGGGGACGGCCGCCGACACGATGGTGCTGTTAGGCTGCCGCACCGTGACCGGGAAGGTGCCCGCGGTGGCCACGTCGCTGGCCGTGATGGTCGTCCTCAGCTGGGTGCTGCTGAGATAGGTGGTGGTACGGTCGGAGCCGTTCCACACCACGGTGGCGCCAGAGACAAAGGCGCTGCCATTCACCGTCAAGACAAAGGCGGCGCTGCCCACCGGGACCGACGACGGCGACAGCGCGCTGATCACCGGGGTCGGCGTCGTGATGGTGAAGCTCACCGTATTCGAGGTCACGAAGGGGGAAACGCGCACCGCCACCGTAGCGGAACCCGGGGTGGCAATGTCGACGGCCGAAATCGCGGCCGTCACCTGCGTGCCGCTGATGAAGGTAGTGGTGCGGGCGGCGCCATTCCACAGCACCGTAGCGCCGGAGACAAAGCCGCTGCCGTTCACCGTCAGGGTGAAGGCCGGGCCCACGGCAAAAACGGAACTCGGCGAGAGGCTGGTGACACTCACCCCCGAGACGCCGATGATGAAGCTAAGCGCACCCGAGGTCAGGCCGGCCTGCTGCACCGTCACCTGCGCCGTGCCCGGGTTTTGGATGTCCGTCGCGGAGATCAGCGCGGTGAGCTGCGTGCTGCTCACGTAGGTGGTGGTGCGGGGCGAGCCGTTCCACAACACCATGGCGGAGGGCACAAAGCTGCCACCGTTGACGATGAGCCCGAGGCTGGCGCCACCGGCGGTCGCCGAACTGGGCACGAGCGAAGTTGCGACGGGTGCGGACACCGTTTGCGCCGCGCTCTCGTAGGTCAGGGCCACGCGCGATCCCACCGTGGCCCCGGGCGAAGCCGCATAGAGTCCGTTCACCCAGATTCCCACCCCGTCGGGATCGGCGGTCGCGCCTAAGAAGGGGCCCCACTGGTAGCTGCCGTAGTTAGCCTCGCCGACCTTGACGACGATTTCCGACCCGTCAATGCACTGGGTGCAGGTACCGCTGTCGGGGATGCCGACGATAGCCATCGAGGGCAGTTCCGTCGGACCGGAGCGCGTGTACACCAGGGTGCGCTGCCCCAGACCGTTCACGTCCGCGGCCGGGTAGTAGAGGTCCACGCCCGTCTGCGCCAGGTCCCAGTCGTTGATGATGGTGAGGGAGGGGTAGGAGCTGGTGTTGATTTCCTTGACGCCGAGACAGGAATCGGCGCCGGAGTTACAGCCGACGTTGTGTCCGGTCAGGAGCTTGCCGCGCCGCCACAGGGCGAAGCGGAGCTGCGGAAACGCAGTGTCGATGAGGGTCGTGGTGCCGGGCTGGGAGGCGTCGGGGGAGACGCTCCAGGCGGCCGTCGTGGCTGTGGCGAAGGCGAAGGTCGGACTGGAAGGGGTGCTGGTACAGCAGTTCAGCGGGTTGGTGATCCGCATCACCTCGATCTTGGATTGAATGGCGAAGTCGGAGTTCACGACGAACTCGCCGTCGCTGTCGGTGGCGCCCACCATGTGCGCCGGCAGCAGCGTCCGCGACTTGGTGACGCCGTCGGCATCCGTCATGCCCCAGCGGTCCCACCAGGCGCAGCAAGTGTTGTTCACAAACTGCGACTTCGACATGACCCGCACCTTGGCGTACTGGAACACCAACGTGCTGCTGCTCATCATGTCGCAGGCGAGGTAGACGGCCTGCGTGTCGACGCCGATCTGCGGCAACCCACAGATATTCGTAGTGCTGGTGCCGCCGTCCTGCTGGATGTTGAGCAACCACATGCGCCAGCCGCTCGAGCTCAGCGGCAAGGGATCGCTGGTGTTGGAGAGACCAATGGCCACCACCGTGCCGTCATTCCCGTTGACCACCATCCAGAAACGGGCGAGGTAAGGGTCCCAGAGCACTCTGGCATCGCCCCCAACGCCCGCCAAGCCGGTGAAATTCGGTGTCGCTCGGGCCAGGAGATTCCCCACCTTGTCATACACCGCAAGATAATTCATGTAGTAAGCGGTCAAGATACGCGTGGGGCCCACGGCAATGGACGGCGACAGGTAAGCCGGGATGGTCGTGCGGTCGGTGAACGACACGGACGGCGTGGCGATGGCGCGCGCCAGGCGCTCGCTGCGCAGTGGCGCGCTGTCGCCGCTGGGATTGAGCGTTCGCTGCGCGGTTGCCGGTGCACATTCGCCAACGCCGCCGGCGCGCCGGTAGGCGGCGCAGCGGTTGGCTTCTGCCTTGGCCGCCACCTGCGCGGGCGAGAGTGCTGGCACCAGCCGCTCGGGAGCTCGTTCGTTGGCGCTGCGCAGCGGCGCGGAGGTCTGCCACACGGCGTCCACGGCCGGAGTCGGTACTCCGCCGGGCCCGCCTTGCCCATGGCTTGCTGCCGATTGGGCCAGGGCAGCAGTTGCTGCCAGCGGCAACACGGCGGCGATCAGCCAGACGGTCGTTCGCAAACGCTCAACTCGGGTCAGCAAACGCATTGCGTTCTCCACGAACCCGGCAGCTGGCAGCGCAGAGTATTGCAGGGGAGGTAGCGCCACGGTAGCAAGGGACCAGCCTCAGGTCAACGTCCGTCTCATCTCCGAGGTGGTCCGCGAGTAACGCGCCGTTGGTTACCCGTTCCCGACTCGCAGGTCTACAATGCGCCCGCATGCCCTCTTCGCTGTTGTCTCGCTCCCGTCCCGCGCTGGACCGCAACCAGGTGCGCGGCTTCTGGGCCGCGTGGACCGGTTGGACGCTCGACGGCATGGATTCGTTCATCTACGCGCTGGTGATGGTGCCGGCGCTGCGCGACCTGCTGCCGCGCTCGGGCATCGCCGCTACGCCCGCCGCCGAGGGCTATTACGGCGGCCTTCTGTTCGCGCTGTTTCTGGTGGGCTGGGGCTTTGCCTCGCTCTGGGGACCGCTGGCCGATCGCTTCGGACGCGTCCGCATGCTGATGCTGACGGTGGTGTGGTACTCGGTCTTCACTTTTGCGGGAGCGCTGGCGGGGAACATGTGGCAGCTGGCGGCATTTCGTTTTCTGGCCGGGATCGGGATCGGCGGCGAGTGGGCGATGGGCGGCACCTTCGTTGCCGAAGAGTGGCCCGAGGAACGTCGCGCCTGGGGCGCGGGCCTGATGCACACCGGCTACTACCTCGGCATCCTGCTGGCGGCGCTGGCCAACTACACCGTGGGGGCGCACTACGGGTGGCGCGCCATGTTCGCCCTCGGCGGCACGCCGGCGCTGGTGGTGGCGTGGATTCGCCGCGGCGTCCACGAACCGGAGCGCTGGCAGCAGACGCGAGAAGCCGCCGGCGAGCACTTGCGCCGTTCGCTGGCACTGTTGTTCTCTCCCGCGCTGCGCCGCCGCACCCTGCTGAATTGCGTCTATGTTTTCATCTCCGTCGTGGGGCTCTGGGCGGGATCGGTGTACGTGCCCGCGTCCGTCACCTATATGGCGACGCAGGCCGGAGCCAGCGCGGGCGCGGCACAACGCGCGGCCTCGCAGGCGACGGTGATTCTCTCGCTGGCGACGGTGCTCGGGTGCTTCGCTGCGCCCGCGCTCAGCGACCGGCTCGGCCGCCGCGGCGCCCTCGCCCTCTTCTTTGGCCTGATGCTGGTCTTCATTGCGCTCGGCTTCGGGTACGTCTTCTACCTGCCGCGGGCGCTCGCCTGGTTCTGAGCTGTGCCTGGTCTTCATCGGCTTTGGCGGGGCCAACTTCGCGGTGTACACCATCTGGTTGCCGGAGCAATACCCGACCGCGTGCCGGGCCAGCGCCTTTGCCTTCGCCACTTCCGTGGGACGCTTTGGCGGCGCCGCCATCACCTTCCTGGTGGGCGCCGGGGTGGCGCGCTTCGGCAGCATCGGCGTTCCGGTGGCGCTGACCGCCATCGCCTTCGCTATCGGACTGCTCTTGCTGCCGCTGGGCGTGGAAACGCGCGGCCAGCCGCTGCCGGCGTGAAGAGTAAGGCTGGTGGGAAGATGACGTGGTGAGCGCGCCGGGACTCGAACCCGGGACCCTCTGCTTAAAAGGCAGATGCTCTACCGCCTGAGCTACGCGCCCACGAGTAGGTAGGTTCTCAGTTTAGCAGAGCGAAGCGGACGGAGATTCCAGTTCTGCGGCGCAGCCAGCGGCGGCTACAATCGCGGCCATGAAAGTCTGGGGCGTGGTGGCGGTGCTTCTTCTGCTGTTCGTCTCGGTGGCGGTCCAGGCGGCCCACTGACTTCCAAAAAAAGACGCGGGCAGGTTGCCCGCGTCCACGCAAATGAGGGGGCCCGAAAATTAGGGATTCATGCGCCGGGCGCGCGTCGCGTTCGACGGCGTCACCGTGACGGCGTTCTGCAACTTGAAGGTGACCAGCGACTCCGACGGCAGGCGGATCACTTCGGGCTTGGTGACGGCCTCGACGCCGGCGCCGGCGCCCGCGCCCGTGGTCGCCCCGATGGCCGCACCCTTGCCGCCGCCGAAGATGCCGCCGAGGACGGCGCCCAGGACCGCGCCGCCACCCACCGTGCCGGCGGTGCGCTTCCCGCGCGAAGAACCCTGCTTGAGGAACTGCTCGGTGCTGATCTGGTAGTCTTGCCGTTGTAGCTGATCTGCGTCAGCTCCAGCGCCAGCGCCGACTGCCCGGCGTAGTGCCCGGCCTGCTTCGCCTGGACAATGCGGCCGGTGACATCGGCATCGGCCGGGACCGCGACCTTGTCGCCCACCACGACGGGCGTGTCGAGCGTGCCGCGGAAGACTTCGCCCGCCTGGCTGCGCGAAGTGTCAATGCCGTCGATGAGGCGCACGTTCAGCACCGTGCCATCGGGCACCGTCACCGGCGCCGGTTCCACCGGAACTGCGGGAGTTGCGGGGGCCGCGTTCGCCACCGCGTCGGCAGGAGCTACCGCTGCCGGCGGTGGCTCGATGGCTGCGGACGCAGGCGCTGCGGCGCGGTACTCACGGTTCGGCTGGGCACTGGCTACCGGCGCCCGCCGCGGCGAAACTGCGGTTGAATCGGTACGCCGCGCACTCTGCGGCGCCGGGGCCGCCACCGGAGCCGGCTCGCTCACGGCCGGTGGCGCCACCATGGGGGGCGCTGCGGCCACCGGGGCCGGAGCCACGGCGGCGGCGGCGGCGCTCACCTGGAGATTGTTGATCACGGTCTTGACGCCGGCGACCGCGCCCGCGTCGCTGGCCGCGAGGGTGCGCTCACCCTCGCTGCCCACGAACCCGGTGAGGGTCACCGTGCCCTTCTCGGCACGGACGGTGATCTGCTTATTGGGCACGTTGGCGTCGGCATTGATCTTGTTCTGGACCTCGGCCGCGACCTGCGAGTCGCTGCGCGGCAGCAGTTGCGAACAGCCCGCCAGCCACGCCACTGCCAGCAGTACCGCCAGGGTGATGCTGAGCGAAGATTTCGCTTTCATCGGTAACTCCTGAATTGGCCGTTGTTGCCGGTTCATTAGATGCAGAATACCCGCCCGCGATGGCATCCGTCGCAAGAATAAAAAACCACGCTGCCGCCACAAGTGCTAGCGAGGCTTCCGGCCGTGGCCCGTGCCCAGGGGAAGATGGAACCCACAGCCGGAAGCGCCACTTTGCGTCTTCGTTTCGAAGCCCCGGCAAGCCCGCGTCGGCTGGCTGGGGAACGAGATCACCTCCGAATCCGAAGTCGCGTTGGGGGCGTCCGTTTAGACGGCCCCGTTAACGGGAGAACGCCGGAAAGGGGGAAACTTGCAGGGGGTCCCGCGCCCGCTCAGTCGCACGTGCGGGCGCCTTTCGGGGTGGCCAGGCAAGGCTCCGGCGCTCCCAGCCAGCGCAACAGCCGGCGCGGAATGCGGTAACGATTGCCCGCCACCAGGGCGTAGCCGGGAGGGCCGAGCCAGCGCAGCGGCGGCCAGGCCAGGAGGTGCCCGAGCCATCGCCACCGCGGCAGCGCTTTCAGGACGGCACCCCAGCCGAAGAAACCGACGTGCCATCGCCCGTCGGGGGTGCGCACGTGCATGTGGCGGCTGAGCTCGGCCAGCGCGAAGGGAGTTTCGGCGGCATGCGCGCGGTAGTCGCGAAACTCCAGCCGCTGCGCGGTGTCCCAGCGCGTGGTCCGGGTCTGCGCCCACTGGCAGAAGGAGCACGCGGCGTCGTGGTACACGATCAGCTTGCCGGCCGGCATAGGTACTTGTTTAGACCTTCGCGGAAGCCCACCGGATTCAGATTGAACGCCGCGCGCATCGGCGCCGGGTCGGCGGTGGAGCCCTCGCGCAGCATGCGCAACTGGTCGGTGGTGACGGGCGGGCGCGGCAGGATCGCCCCCAGGATCATGGCGTTGAGATACATGATGGGGAAGGGAACCTTCACTGCCCGCTTGCGCACGCCGACACAGGCGGCAACCTCGGCCAGCAACTGCTCCAGCGTGAGCTCGTCGGGACCCACCACGTCGAGGGTCTGGCGCAGCGCCTTCTCGCTGGTGAGCGCCTGCACGAAGCACTCCACCACGTCGCCGATCCACACCGGGCGAAAGCGATACTGCCCATTTCCCGGCACGGGGCGCAGCAGGGGCGCGGTCTTCATGACGTCCACCATCTGGTTCACGAAGCCGTCGCGCGGCCCGAAGATGATGGAGGGGCGCAGGATGACAAACGGCAGCCCGCTGCCGCGCACCGCCTCTTCGCCGGCGAATTTCGAGGTCTGGTAGCCGCTCACGCCGTCAGCGCGCGCGCCCAGCGCCGACATCTGCACGAACCGCTTGATGCCCGCGCGTTGCGCCGCGGCCACTACATTGCACGTGCCCTGCGCGTGGACCTGGTCAAACGTGGCCCCGCGCGTCTCCATGATGATGCCGACCAGATGAATCACCGCATCGCAGCCGCGCAGGGCATCGTCAAGGCCGGCGCCGCTGACCACGTCGCCCAGGACGAGTTCGAGCCGACCGTCCCTCAAGGCCCGCGCTGCGGCGCCCGCGTACGCCAGGGCCGTACCTCGCTGTCGCCCGTGACTGCGCACTAACTCGCGGACACGGTGGCCATCGGCCACCAACCGCTCCAGCAGGTGGCTGCCCACGAACCCGCTACCGCCGGTAACCATGACCTGCACCGGCGGATTGTAGCCCGCGCCCGCGGCTATGGTAATAATGAAGGCAGGAAGGGCGGCCTCGCCGCCGGCCAGCGCTGCAGGAGACCCATGCCTTTTCACATCGAACGCGGCGACTTTGACCCCGAGCGCGGGCGTTTCCGCTACTTTGTGTGCTTTACCAAGGACGGCATCGACGACGACGACATCCGGGCGCGCGTGCCCGTCGAGGTGTCGCTCTCCATCTGTGAGAACGGCGACTTGGCCGACCTGTCGTTCCAATTGCCGAAAACGTGCCGCGAAACCAATGCGCTGGCCTTGATCAAGAAGACGCCCGAGGCGCAGGCGATAGAATCGCGCGTGTTCATCAGCCGTCCCGGCATGAGCGGCGATGCGGTGGTAAACTGCGCCGCGGAGTTGCAGATCGATGCCGCCGGCCGCATCATCGGCATGGCTATCCATCCATTCTGATCTGCCATTCAATTCATCTGCCACGGGAGGTGGCCCATGCGTGTCCGTTCCCGGCAAGCGATTGCCCTGGTGTTTCTCCTCATAGCCTGTTGCGTGCTGTTGCTCGGCAGTGCCAGCGCGGCCCCGGAAGGCTCCGGGTACAAGCTGGAAAAGAAGGTCACGATCGGCGGCGAAGGCGGCTGGGACTACCTGTACTTTGATGCCGCTAGCAAGCGCGTCTTCATCTCCCGCGGCACCCATACCATGGTCACCGACGCTGACGGCAAGGTGCTGGGCGACATCCTGAACACGCTGGGGGTGCACGGCGTCGCCCTGGCGACGGAATTCAACCGCGGCTTCACCAGCAACGGGCGCGCCAATTCCGTGACCATCTTCGATCTCCAGACCCTGGAGCCCATCACCGAGGTGAAGATCGAGGGGCAGAACCCGGACGCCATCCTCTACGATGCCGCCTCCAAGCGCATCTTCACCTTCAACGGGCGCAGCAACGACGCCACCGCCATTGACGCCAAGACCGGCACGATTGCCGGCACCGTCCCGCTCGGTGGCAGGCCGGAAACCGGGCAAGCCGATGGCGCCGGCAAGGTGTATGTCAACGTCGAAGACAAGAGCCAGATTGTCGAGTTCGATGCCAAGACGCTGAAGGTGCTGAACACCTGGTCGCTGACGCCCTGCGAGGAGCCTTCCGGCCTGGCGTTTGACGTGCGGCACAAGCGGCTGTTTGCCGGCTGCCACAACAAGATGATGGCCGTCGTCGATGCCAGCAGCGGCAAGGTGGTGGCCACGGTGCCGATCGGCACCGGCGTGGATGCCAACGCCTTCGATCCCGGCACCGGGTTTGCCTTCGCCTCCTGCGGCGACGGCACCATGACCGTGGCCCACGAAGACGCGGCCGACAAGTACACCGTGGTGGAGAACGTCGCCACCCAGCGCGGCGCCCGCACCATGACGCTCGATCCCAAGACCCACCGGGTCTACCTGGTGACCGCGGAGTTTGGTCCGGCGCCGGCATTGACGGCGGAGAACCCGCGGCCGCGGCCGCCAATGGTTCCCGGCTCGTTCACCCTGCTGATTTTCGGCCGCTAGCGCAGGAGCGCGGGCAGAGAACTAAATCGAGAAACGCGGGCGAGGTCGCCCGCGTTCAGCACTGGGGAGTCATGCAGCCCGGCCGCTTTCGGCCGGGCTGATTTATTGCCGGAGGCTCACTTCGCGGCGGCGACGTGTTTCGGCTGCGCATCGTGGCGCGCGCGGTGCAGGTCGCCGACGTCACCCATCACGATGATGATCGTGCCGGGCTGCGCGCTCCAGTCGTCGGGCGGGTTGGGCATGAAATGCGGCTCCTTCCCCGTTTCCCTGGGCGCCATGGTGGCCAGCGGCAGCAGCTTGTACTTGCTGCGCAGGTTGAGATGCTGCAGCGTCTGGCCGGCCCAGGGGGAGCCGCTGCGGATGTCGATCTCCTCGATGCGCAGGGTGCGCGAATGCTCCTTGAGCATCAGGTCGAGGAAGCCCACCACGTGCGGGCGCAGCACCTCGCTGGCCAGCCGCATGCCGCCGATCTTGTTGGGGGAGACGGTGGCGTTGGCGCCCGCCCTCACCATGCGGTCGCTGAACTTGAGGTCGATGCAGCGCGAGACGATGCGGGCGTGCGTGTTCTTCTGCCGCGCCACCACCGTAGCCACCAGGTTGTCCTTGTCGGTGGGCAGCCCGGCAATGAGGCCCTTGGCGTGCTCAATGCCGGCCTGGTCGAGCACCGCTTCGTCGGTGGCGTCGCCGATGACGTAGAGCACCTCTTCGAAGCCCTCGCCGCTCTGCTCCTGGAACTTCTTGATATGGTCCTCGTGGCTCTCCACCACCACGTAGGGCGAGCGCGTACGCTGCAGCTCCTCGACCGCGTAGCGGCCGGTATCGCCCAGCCCGAGGATGATGTAGTGCTCGCGCAGCTCGCTGATCTTCTTCTGCATCTTGCGTCTCCAGAACAGGTTCGTGATCTCGCCCTCGACCAGGAAGGCGGTGAGCACGGAAAACACGTACACCATGGTGCCCACGCCGATCACGATGACAAACATGTTGAACACGCGCAGCGTGGGGTTCAGGTCGGTGCGGACGATCTCGCCATAGCCGACGCCCGCCAGTGTGACGATGGCCATGTAGACGGCGTCGAGCGGGCGCACCGAGGGGCCGCCCAGCGTCATGTAGCCGGTGACGGCCACGGCGAGGACACAGAGCATCAGGACGCCGGCCAGGCGAAAACGCTCGCGCAGCGGCGTCACCTGTGCCTCCACGCCTGAGTGCTGGGGAAAACGAATCCGGGAATACCGCGCATGGAATTCGTCATCGTTGAGGAACGCGGATTCTAGCACGGAAACGGCCGTTGACTGTTGGCGTGCCGCTATGATAACCGGGCATGGACGTGGCCGCATTCGTTCTCGCCGGCGGGCAAAGTCGCCGCATGGGGCGCGACAAGGCGCAGCTCCCGTTCCGCGGGCGCACGCTGCTGGAGCATGCGCTGGCGACGGCGCGGGCGCTCACGCCCGCGGTCTGGATCGTGGGGGCGCGCGTCAGGTTCGAGCGCTGGGCGCCCGTCGTGGAAGACCAGTTCGCGGAGCACGGACCACTCGCCGGCATCCACGCGGCGCTGCGTGCCTCGCCGGCGGAGTTGAACGTGGTGCTGGCGGTGGATACGCCGTTCGTCACTCCGGAGCTGCTGCGCTACCTGCTGGAGCGGGCGCGGACGAGCGCTGCGCTCGCGGTGGTTCCGGCCACGCAAGAGGCAAACGGCGGCGAGCGGCTGCACCCGCTGGTTGCCGTCTATCGCCGGGCGTTGGCCGAGGCGGCCGAAGCCGCGCTGCGCGCCGCCCGCAACCAGGTCGAGCCGGTGCTGCGCGCGGCGCCGCTGCTCATCGTGGGCGAAGCCGAGTTCACCGCGCGCGGCTTTGCGGCGGACCAGTTCCGCAACCTGAACTCGCCCGAGGAATTCGAGCGCGCCGCCGGCGGCGTGCCATAATCAAAGCCGATGAGCGACGTTCCCATCCTCACGGTCCCGGAGCACGACCACGTCGCGCCCGCCGAGCGCCGGCCGTACATCGAGTTCCAGAACGTCAGCAAGGCCTTCGGCGACCACGTGGTGCTCGACGACGTGAGCTTCTTCGTCTATCCCGGCGAGACGCTGTGCATCTTGGGGCGCAGCGGGGTGGGGAAGTCGGTGGCGCTGCACCACATCATGGGGTTCCTCAAGCCCGACCACGGCCGCGTCATCGTCGCCAACGAGGACATCACCGGCTACACCGAGCCCGAACTGCAGCGCATCCGCAAGAAAGTCACCATGGTGTTTCAGAACGGCGCGCTCTTCGATTCCCTGACCGTGGGGGAAAACGTCGCCTTCCCGCTGCGCGAGCGCGGCGAGCTGAGCGAGCTGGAGATCTTCACCGTGGTCGACGGGCTGCTGGAGATGGTCGGGGTCGGCGGCATGCGCGACCAGCTGCCCTCCGAGCTTTCGACCGGGATGAAGCGCTCGGTGGCGATTGCGCGGGCGCTCTCGGCGCAGCCGGAATGCGTGCTCTACGACGAGCCCACCACCATGGTGGACCCGCTGATGGCCAACCTGCTGGGCGACCTCATCGCCAAGCTCAAGCTGCAGCTCAAGCTCACCAGCGTGGTGGTGACGCACGACATGCGGCTGGCCATCAAACTCGCCGACCGGCTGGTCTTCCTGCACGAGGGCAAGGTGATCTTCTTCGGCCCCCGCGCCGACCTCGACCGCAGCCAGCACGAGATCGTGCGCGACTTCATGCGGCTCGACGACATGTTGTTGCGCGACCTGCCGCGCGCCTCCGGCCCGCCGCCTCCGGCCAGCGCCTGAGAACAAGTTTCAAGTTTCAAGTTTCGAGTTTCAAGTTGAGTCCAGGCAGCGCCGAGGAACTCGCAACCCGAAACTTGCAACCTGCCTTCAGAACCCTTGCGCCACCAGGCGTTCGACCGTGATCTCGCTGCGCGGCAGCTCCCCGCGCAGCATCTTCTCCGTGTACTTGGCGATGATGTCGGTCTCGATGTTGACGGGGTCCCCGGGGCGCAGCTCCGGCAGGTTGGTCATTTCGCAGGTGTGCGGGATGATGGCCACGCCGACGCGCGTGCCATCAATTTTCGCGACCGTCAGGCTGATGCCTTCGATGGCAATCGAGCCCTTCCAGGCGACGTAGCGGGCCAGGTCGGGCGGCAACTCGATCTCCAGCCACCAGTCCTGGTTCGGGGCCTCGCCGCCGGCAGCTTCGCCACCCCCACCCACGCGCTCGAAGCTCACCAGAAGCGCCACGCCGTCGACGTGGCCTTGCACGATGTGGCCGCCGAGGCGGCCGTCGGCGCGGGTGGGGAGTTCCAGGTTGACGCGCGAGCCCGGCGCCAGGCGCGACAGGGAAGTGCGCGCCAGGGTCTCGGCGGCCAGGTCGGCGCCAAAGCTGTCCGCGGCCAGCTCGACGGCGGTGAGGCAGACGCCGCTCACCGCGATGCTGTCGCCGGTCTTCAATTCGCGCACCAACTGGGTGGAGGCAACGGTCAGGCGCTGCTTGCCCTCGCGCGGCAACAGGCTAACCACGTGCCCCACTTCCTCGATGATTCCGGTAAACATCAGGCAGGCTCCTTGGGGAGTTCGGGGACCGGTTCCGGCATGCGCACGACGGTGGGCGGCAGCGGCTGCCAGGTGTAGGGGTCGCGCAGGTAGCCCTCGACGGCAAAGTCTTCGCCGAAGCGGTGCAGTTCCAGGTCGTGGACCTGCGCCGCCTCGCTGATCCCGCCGAATCCGCTGCCGGCGGCAAAAGGAACGGCGCCGGCGCCGGCGAGGATTTTGGGGGCGTAATAAAGGAAGACCTTGTCGACGATGCCGGCGGCCAGCGCCGCCCAGTTGACCAGCGCGCCGCCTTCGATGAGCACGCTGGTCAGGTCGAGCGCGCCCAGGTGGCGCGCGACCTGGCGGAGGTCGGGGCGGCCGTCGTCATGTTCGCCGAGCGGGATCTGCTCGACGCGCACGCCCTGCTGCTCCAGCGCGCGGCGTTTTTTTTCTTCGGCGAAGCTGCAGAAGACGAGCACGTCATTCTGGCAGGTGCGAACCAGGCGCGAGGGCAGCGGCAAACGCAGGCGCGAATCGAGAATGACGCGCAGCAGCGGGCGCCGCCGCGGCAGCCCGCTGCGGTCGGTGAGCAGCGGGTCGTCGGCGATGACGGTGCCCACCCCGACCATGATGGCGTCGGAGGCGTGGCGCAGCTGCTGCACGTGGGCGCGCGCCTCGGCGCTGGTAATCCAGCCGCCGGTGACGCCCCGCGCCGCCGGATTCCCGGGGGGCGCGATCTTGCCGTCGAGCGTCATGCCCGCCTTGAGCGTCACCAGCGGCAACCCGGTGCGGATGTGCTTGGCGAAGGCTTCGTTGAGCTTGCGCGCCTCTTTTTCCAGCACCCCGGTGGTGACCGCGACGCCAGCCTGCTGCAAGCCCGCCACTCCACGCCCGTGCACCGCGGGATTGGGGTCGAGCATGGCCACTACCACGCGGCGCACGCCGGCGCGCAACACCTCGCCGAGGCACGGCCCGGTGCGGCCGGTGTGGCAGCAGGGTTCGAGCGTCAGGTAAAGCGTGGCCTCGCGGGCGCGCGCGCCCGCGGCTTCGAGGGCGAGAATCTCGGCGTGCTTCCGCACCTCGTAGGTGTGGCTGCCGCGGCCGATGACTTCGCCGCCGGCCACCACCACCGCCCCCACGCAGGGATTGGGAGAGGCGAGGCCGAGGCCGTGGCACGCCAGCTCCAGCGCTTCGGCCATGAAGCGTTCGTCGGTCGGCTTGTCAGCGGGGGGCATGGCAGAAAACCCACTATTGTAACGGACGGGCGCCCTACCCCCTCCCCGGTTTATCTGGCAGATCTGGCGATCTAAAGGACTTAGCGGCCGAGATCTGAGGCAGATCTGACGAAATCCGAGGCCGTCCCGGGAGGCTCCACGGGGGAGCGCGAAAGGGCAGAGTAGCAGGCAGCGAAGGGCGGAGTCAAGAGGAATAGTGGTAGCAGAATCAATGGCTTAATCTTAAAGCTATATTTGCCGTGATGGCGGAGAGGCCTTGCAAATTCGCCCCGGGGCCGTAGAATGCGGGCGGTGCGGGGTCAACCTGGAGGTCTGGCATGATTGGACTCTTCGACTCCGCCTGGCCCGAGAAGCCTCCCGCGCAGGTCCCCAAGGACTTGGTGGAGGAGATGTGCCGGGGGAAGATCGAGCCGCTGACCGAAGCGGGAGCCATCTCCGAAGGGTTGACCAACCTGGTGGCCGGCGGGGCCATGTTGGTGATCGGGCTGGTGGCCGCCATTTACCTGTTCGCCAATCCGCCCAGCGCCGCGGATGCGGCGCAGGACTTGGCGATCTTTGGCTGGCTGGGACTGCTGCTGCTGCCGCTGGTGCCCTTCACGCCGATCCTCTTCCTGGGGGCTGCGGTCGTCGGCGCCGGCGCGGTGATTTACGGCCTGGCGCGGGCTTCCGCCGCCAAAGCCATGGGGGCGGCGGAGTTTCATTGCCCGAAGTGCCGCTATGTGCTGGCCCTCGTGCGCTCGCGACCGAAATTCGAAATTGTCTGCCCGGAGTGCTACGCGCTGATCCACGCGGAAGGAACGCGCCCCATCCAGGAGCAGCGATGTGACTACTGCGGCATGGCCTACTTCGCTCCGCACGACGCCAAGCGCGCGTGTCCCAGCTGCCAGTGCAAGCCGGGAGCAAGCCCGGCCAGTTGCAAGCAGTGCCACCAGCCGGTGCCGAAGAACGTTTTGTTTTGCCGCGAGTGCCTGGAATGGCTGGGCGCGCGGGAAGGGATGCTGGACTCGTACTACTTCGTGGGGAGCCTCAGCGCCACGACGTGCCGCGCGTACCTCGCGGAACTCGAGGTGCGCGTCGCCAAGTTCACCGAGCAACTGGAGGTGGTGGCCGAAGAGACCACCCCGGGATCCATCTCGCCGCAGACGGTCGGCAGCCTGCTGACGAGTATCGAGGAGTCGCTCCACCTGCTGTACAAGTACACGCTGGCGGCGCAGTGGCTCTATGTGAAGCAGGAACGGCTTCCGGCGGAGGTGGTGGAGCGGGTGACCCGCAACGCGCTGCGGATTCGCGACGCCCTGCAAGAACTCGGGACCGCCGAGGTGATGCGGAAAAGATACGACCAGCAGTTCCAGCCCATTGTGAAAGCGGCCTGGGAGACGTTTGCCGCCGCGCAACAGGTAAGCCACTGATTCGAAGAAACCAGCCGTCTTCATTCCTCGTCGGGTTCGTCGAGAGCGACAGCTGCGGCGCGCAGCGGTGGCCGCGGGCGCACGGGTGCGCCGACGCCTGCAAGATCATCGCCCGATTCGTCGTCGAGCATCTCGTCTGACAGAACTCCGCCCTGGGACATGCGGCGAATGACGCGGAATATTGCCCAACCACCCGCAGCCGCCACACCCACAAAGAAGACAAACTTCATCATGCAGCGATGATAACTCCGGAGGGGGATTTTGAATCCTTCCTCTCCGCGTCCTCTGCGTTAGGTTTTTCTACGTGAACAGCGACGCGACGAATTCCTGGGGGTTGAAGGGCAGCAGGTCGCCGATTTTCTCGCCGACGCCGACGTAGCGCACAGGCAAGCCGAGTTCGCGCGAGATGGCGACCACCACGCCGCCCTTGGCGGTGCCGTCGAGCTTGGTGAGGACGATGCCGGTGACGCCGGCGGACTGGGTGAACAGGCGCGCTTGCTGCAGGCCGTTCTGGCCGGTGGTGGCGTCCATGACCAGGAGCACTTCGTGGGGGGCGTTGGCGATGTGGCGCTGGGCGGTGCGCTTCATTTTTTCCAGCTCGGCCATGAGGCTGGTCTTGGTGTGGAGGCGGCCGGCGGTATCGACGATGACGTAATCCACGCCGCGGGCCTTGGCGGCTTCCAGGGCGTCAAAGAGCACGGCGGAAGGGTCGCCGCCGGGCCGGGTCTTGATGACGTCGAGGGCGGCGCGCTGTCCCCAGATTTCGAGCTGCTCGATGGCGGCGGCGCGAAAGGTGTCGGCGGCGCACAGCAGCACGCTGGCGCCGCGTGCCTTGAGCGCGTAGCCGAGCTTGCCGATGGTGGTGGTCTTGCCGGTGCCGTTCACCCCCACCACCATGATGACCTCGGGTTCGCCTTCGACGGCGCGGGGCGGCTGCTGGTGGGCGGCGGTGAGGATGGCGAGCAGCTCCTGCTGCAGGACGCGCTTCAGCTCGGCGGCGTCGCCGATGAGCTTGCGGTCCACTTTTTCGCGCATGGCGGCCAGGACCTGCTGGGTGGTGGTGGCGCCGAGGTCGGCGGCGAGCAGGGAAGCTTCCAGGTCGTCGAGGGTGTCGCGGTCGATTTCCTTGCGGAAGCCGACCACGTCGTCAATGCGCTGGCTCAGGTTCTCGCGCGTGCGCGTCACCGCCTGGCGCATGCGGTCGAAGAGGCCTTGCTTCTGTTCCTCGGTGGGCTGCTCGTCAAGGCTGCCGAAGAGGGTCTGGATTTTGCTGCCGCCGAAAAGGGACATAGGTGGAAGCACGATTATAGCGGGGGGAAGAGCATCGGCTCATCGGGCCAGCGGTTCTGGGGCCATCGGAGGGGCCGATAGCTACATGCGGTCGGCGTCGGCGAGGGCGGCGGGCATGGCGCCGGTACGCGGGTCGTTGGCGCCGGAGATGGCGGCGGCGGCGGCCTCGTCGGCGGAGACGACGGCGGCCCGGCGGATGCGGAAATCGCCTTTCTGGAAGACCGCCTGCAGCGCCCCCACCACGCGGAGGTCGAACTTGGTGTTGGCCAGCGAGGTGATGACGCGCACCACGTACTCGGGGTCCATGGCCGCCTGGTAAGGGCGGTTGGTGGTCATGGCGTCGAAGGTGTCGGCGACGGAGATGATGCGCGGCATGATGGGGAGCTCGTCGCCCTTGAGACCGCGCGGGTAGCCGCGGCCGTCGAGCGATTCGTGGTGCAGCTCGATGCCGGGGAGCATGTTGGTGAGCTGCACCACCGGGCGCAGGATGTTAGCGCCCTTGGTGGTGTGAGTCTTCATGATCTCGTATTCGTCGGGGGTGAGGGCGCCGGGCTTCTTGAGGATGCGGTCTTCGATGCCGATCTTGCCCACGTCGTGGAGCTGGGCGGCAATGCGGATCTGCTCGATCTCCTCCTTGGGCAGGCCGAGCTCGGTGGCCAGCAGCACCGAGTAGCGGGTGACGCGGTCGGAGTGGCCGCGGGTGTAGGGGTCCTTTTCGTCGACCGCACCGGCGAGCATCTGGATGGAGCCCAGGAAGAGCGCGTGGTTCTCCTCGGCGGCGCGCTTCAGGTCATAGACGAAGCGCTCCAGGTCGTCGGTCATGGTGTTGAAGGTGGCGGCCAGTTCGCCGATCTCGGTGCGGCTGTGCAGCTCGACGCGGCGGGAGAAGTCGCCGCGGGCGATGGCGCGGCTGGATTCGGTGAGGATGGCCAGCGGGGTGGTGATGCGGTGCGCCGCGACCACGGAAATGCCGATGCTCAGCGCCACCACCAGCATGGCTAACCAGCGCGCCGAGCGCTGCATCTCGATGACGGCGGCGTAGGCGGCGGCCTGCGGCTTCTGGGCGATCACCGCCCAGCCCAGGGGGGCGACCGGGCGGGAGGTGCCCAGCATCGCGACTTCGCGCTTGTCTTCGTGCATCACGAAGTCACTGGTGGCCGCCAGCTTGTTTTGTCCCTGCTCGACGAAGTTCTTCACGATCTCCAGGCGGGTCATGTCCTGGCCGGTGTGGTCCTTGGAGCTGGCGCTCGCGACCAGGCGGCCCTGGTGGTCGATGACGTAGGCCTCCAGTTCGCCCTGGCTGAACTCGCGCAGGCGGGTGACGATGAACTGCAGGTCGACGAAGACGCCGATCATGCCGATGAAGCGGCCGCCGGCGACGATGGGGGTGCTGACCAGCATGACGGTGCGGCCGTTCTTGCCGGCGCCCTGCTCCAGCGCCTGGCCGTTGTAGGCGCGCGCGTCGGCGGCGGCGGTGAAGCCGCGCTCCAGCTCGCGCTGCATGAAGGCGTCGAGCTCCCCGGCCTGCATGCGGCCGGCGGTAATGCCTTTCTTCTCCGTGTTGAGCAGGGTGGCATACACGACGTCGGGCGAATTGGTGACAAACTCCTGCAGCAGGGCGCGCAGCTCCGGGGTGGAGATGTGATCGCCGGAGAGGTTGCCGCCGCTGGAAATCTGCAGCGCGGAAACCAGGCTCGCCAACATCGCCGCCAGGTTGTTCTGGTGTTGCGCGATATTGTCGCCCAGCGAGGCGGTGACCGTGTTCTGCAGCAGCCGTTCGTTGGTCATCAGCTTTTCGCGGTTGTCGGCGACCACCTTGGTGCCGTAGACCCACAGCGGGACCACGCTCACCAGCACCAGCACGCTGAGGATGAGATACAGAATCGGGATGCGGGATGGCATGTGCACAGAACGACCCAAGTGGCGGCGATTGTACCGTGAAAGCCCGGCCTCACGGCGGGGAATTCAGGATTTTCCGGTTACCGAGGTGATGCAAAGCGGGCGGGGGGAGATTCCGGATTTTTGCCGGCGGCAAGCTTGTGGCGGTTGTAGTCGCGGATGACGCGGTTGACGTAGGCGCGGGTCTCGGGGTAGGGCGGCACGCCGCCGTACTGCGCCACGCGCTGCGCCCCGGCATTGTAGGCGGCCAGGGCGCGCGGCACGTCGCCGCGATAGCTCAGCAACAGCTCCCGCAGGTGGCGGGTGCCGGCCTCGACGTTGGCCGCGGGATCGAAGCTATCGGCGACGCCGAGCTGCGACGCCGTCTGCGGCATGAGCTGCATGAGTCCCTGGGCGCCTTTGGGCGAGACCGCGCGCGGGTTGAAGGCACTCTCGGCGCGCACCACGCTGGCGATGAAGTCGGGATCGATCTGGTGGCGGGCGCCGGCGTCGGCGATGGCCTGTTGCGGGGTAAGGCGCGGCGGCCCGGCGGGTGTCGGCAGGACCGGCGCCGCAGCCGGCGGCGGCGCGATCTCTTCCTGCTCGAAGCGGATGATCTGTTCCGCCGGCACGTCCACGTAGCCGGTAGCGGCGTCGCCCAGCCACAGGCGGGTGGTGGCGCCGAGTGCCTGGCGCCGCAGATGCCGGATGCTGAAGCCGTTGGCCAGCACCGCATAGCAGCCGCGCGGCGCTCCCGCGACCGCGGCCGGCGGGGTGGGGAGCGCAGCCGGGCCGGCGCCCCAGGCCAGGCCCGCGAGCAGCAGAATGGAGAAAGTGGATTTCATGGGCGGCTGGGCTGAGTGTAACAGGCCGCAGGGACGCGGCGCCGCCGGGATCAAGCGCCGAGGATCTCGGCAATCGCCTGGGCGACGCCGGCGTCATCGTTGGAGGCGGTCACGCGCCAGCCGGGGCGCTGCCGCATCTCGTCGGCGGCGTTGGCCATGACGTACGCGGCGCCGGCGAAGGCGAGCATCTCGATATCGTTGAAGTTGTCGCCGATGGCGGCCACCGCGTTCGGCGCCAGGCCGCGATGCCGCGCCCAGCGCGCCAGGGCCGCGCCCTTGGAGCAGGAGCGGTTCAGCACGTCGACGATGGAAAGATCGCGCTTGGGATATTCGGTGCGCAGCACGGTGACGTCGCTATCGAGCTCGCACAGGCGCCGGTAGGCGCGCTGCATCGGCGCGACGGCGCCGCAGAACATGGCCTGCACCGGGTCGCAGGTGAGGCACTGCTCGAGCGGCGCCAGCTCGGTGATGAAGGCGGCATTGCGCTGCATCCAGCCGCTGATGCTGCCGGTGAAGGCGGCGGCATGTTCCAGCACCAGCGCCCCGCGGTCTTCGCGGTCGAAGGTGATGACCATGGCGCTGCGGAATTCGTCCATGTGGGCGCAGATGCGGCGCGCGGTGGCGGCGGGCAGGAAATCGCGGTGAAAGAGCTCGCCGGCCAGGGATTTGGTCACCGCGCCGTTGGAGCTGATGAGCCACAGGGAGAGGCCGAGTTGCCGGGCGATGGGCAGGGCAAAGGTGTGGCGGCGGCCGGTGACCAGCACGATCTCGAGGCCGCGCTGGTGGGCGCGGTGGATGGCCGCCAGGTTCGCGGACGGGACCTGGTACTGGCTGTTGAGCAGCGTGCCATCAATGTCGATGGCGAGCAGGCGAATGGGGCTCACAGATCATTGTAGCGGGTGCCGCGGCGGCGGGCGGGCGGCGCCGTGCATGCTATATTCCGCGTCATGATTCGCCTCTTCGGCTATGGGATCATCCTGCAGGCGCTGGCGATCGTGCACTTCGTGCGCCGCCGGCCGGATGGATTCTGGCTGTGGATCATCATCTTCGGCGGCGGCCTGGGCGCGCTGGTCTACCTGCTGGTGGAAGCGGTGCCGGACGCGCGGCTGCTGTCCGCGTCGTCGTTCCGGGTGTTTCCGCGGCGTTCGCGCATCCACGAGCTGCAGCTGGCGATCCTCGATAACCCGGCGCCGGGCAACTACGAGGAGCTAGCCGACCTCTACCGCGAAGACGGCGACTTCGCGGCGGCGCGCGCCGCCTACGACAAGGCGCTCGGGCCGCGCACCGATTCGCCGCACGCGTTATACGGGCGGGGGCTGGCGGAAATCGAGCTGGGTGACTTGGCCGCCGCGCGGGCTGACCTGGAGCGGGTGGTGACGCGGGAGCGCAACCACGACTACTGGCGCGCGCTGGGACTGCTGGCGTATGTCACGGCGCAGCTTGGCGACCGCGAGGGCGCGGCGCGCCTCTTCGAAGAAGCCCTCACCATTTCGACGCTCTCGGAAACGCAATTCAACTATGCCTGCCTGCTGGCGGCGCAGGGGCGCACCGAGGAAGCGCGGCAGCTGGCCCAGCGGCTGCTGGCCAAGAAGGCGACGCTGCCCGCGTATCTGCGGCGGCGCGAGCGCCCGTGGTTCAGCCGCGCCAGTGCCTTCCTGAGACAGCTGCCGCCGCGCGGCGCCAACGTGGCCGCGAGCTAGGCACCGAACGCGCTCCCGGTTGCTACAATCATCGGTTTCTTTCATTCCGAGCGACTCATCAGGAAGCCCCCATGGCAAAGATCTCGTATCTCGAATGCACCAAGTGCGGCGAACGGCTGAGCGGCGCCGAGCCGCAGACGCTCTGCCCGCGCGACGCCGGCTCGCTGTACGTCCGCTATGACCTGGCCGGCATCCGGAAACAATTCACGCGCGAGTCGCTGGCGACGGGGCCGGCCTCGATGTGGCGCTACGCCGGCGTGCTGCCCGATGCCACGCCGGTCACCCTGGGCGAGGGTTTCACCCCCATGCTTCCCAGCCGCCGCGACGATGGGGTGCTGATCAAGGACGAAGGCCTGAACCCTACCGGCTCGTTCAAGGCCCGGGGCCTCGCCGCCGCGGTCACGATGGCAAAGCACTACGGCCTGCGCAAGCTGGCCATCCCGTCGGCCGGGAACGCCGCCAGCGCGCTTTCCGCGTACGCCGCCGCCGCCGGCATCGAGGCGCACATCTTCATGCCCAAGGACGTGCCGCAGGCCAACCTGGTGGAGTGCCAGTCCTACGGCGCCAAGGTCACGCTGGTGGAAGGGCTCATCAGCGACTGCGCGCGCCTGATCGGCGAGCGCAAGCAAGCGGAAGGGTGGTTCGACATCTCCACGCTGAAGGAGCCGTTCCGCGTGGAAGGCAAGAAGACGATGGGGTACGAAGTGGCGGAGCAACTGGGCTGGGAGCTGCCCAACGCCATCATCTATCCCACCGGCGGCGGGGTGGGACTGATCGGGATGTGGAAGGCCTTTGACGAGATGGAACAGCTGGGCTGGATCGGGCCGAAACGCCCACGCATGGTTGCCGTGCAATCAACAGGTTGCGCGCCTATCCCTAAAGCATGGGATGAACACAAGCCGGTGAGCGAAGCGTGGCCGCATGCGCAGACGCTGGCGGCCGGGCTGCGCGTCCCCAAGGCGTACGCCGACTACATCATCCTCGACATTCTGCGGCAGAGCGGCGGCACCGCGGTGGCGGTGAGCGACGACGCGATCATGGACGCGTTCCTGGCGTGGTCGCGCGACGAAGGCATCTTCGCCGCGCCGGAAGGCGCGGCGGCGTATGCCGCGTATCGGCGGCTGCTGGAGACCGGATTCTTCCAGCGCGGGCAGAAAGTCGTGCTGTTCAATACCGGGTCGGGGCTGAAATACATCGACGTGATCGCCGACTACCTGAAGACCAAGCGCAACCAGGAAGCCGGCGCCGCCCTGCCGGCGGCACGCAGTTTGGGAGGGATCATTCAGCCTTACTGAACGTTGACGGTGAGATTCAGGGTGCGGGTCATCGCGCCCGAAGTGGCGGTCACGACGACCGTGTAGCTGCCCGGCGGCGTTCCCGAGGAGCCGGAGGGCGGCGGCGGAGAGCTTCCACCGCTGGAGTTCCCGCCACCACAGGCCACGAGGACGAACAGCAGCGTGAGTGCCAGCGGCGTGCTCAGCGACCACAGCCGCCGCGCATGGCGCCGCAGCACCAGCAGCAGTCCCAGCCCCAGCACCGCTCCGAAAATTATCCCGGATCCACCCAATGCGGAGGCCACCGGGCCGGGCTGCGCCGCCGAGGCGGCCGTGGTCACGGTGACGGCAACAGAAGGACCGATCGCGAAGATTGGGTCGACGGTCACAGTCGTCGGCGTTACCGTGCAGCCCCCACCCGGAGGTGCACCCGAGCAGATGGAGCTCACCACACCGTTGAAGCCGCCGACTGACTGCACGGTGAAGCCAAACTGCGCGCTCTGGCCGCGCGCGATGGTCGCCGAGGTCGGGCCGCTGCCGGGGGAGAGGACGAACTCACTGCCGGTTCCGGTGAGTGCCACCACCAGCGCGCCTGCCGGACTGTCGTTAGCGATGGTGAGCTGCCCGCTGCGAGGGCCACCGGCCGCGGGCGTGAAGGTCACCGAGATGGAGCAACTGGCGCCGGGGGCGAGGCTGGCGCCACAGTTGCTGGTCTGTGCGAAGTCGCCACTCATCCCGACGCTGGCAATCGCAACTGCGAGGCTGCCGGTGTTGCTCAGGGTCAGCACCTGCGGTGTGCTGTTGGCGCCGACGTTGTTTGCCGGGAAGGCCAGCAAAGCGGGGTTGGCCGCCAGTTGTGCAGTGGCGCCGGTGCCGGTGAGCGGCACCTCACTGCCGCCCCCCACCGCGCTGTAGTCGATCCCCAGGACGCCGCTGCGGGCGCCGGTGGTGGTGGGGGCGAAGGTCACGGTGACGATGCACGACGTCCCCGGGTTCCACCAACCGATACAGCCGCTGGCCGTGAAGTCGCCAGTGGTGCGCACCCGCCAAATGGAGAGCCGACTGTCACCGTCGTTCCTCGCCTGCACCTGGAGGGTGCGGCTGCCGCCGACTGACGTCGCCGGGAAGCTCAGCGATGCGGGGGTCACGGTCACGACCGGGCCGTGGGAATCGAGGTGGATGGGGACGTTCTGCACGGCGCCATCGCCGTCGTGCGTGATGGTGAGCCGGCCGTCGAAGTGGCCGAGGCTGTAGAGCGGCAGATGAAGGTTCAGGTAGCAACTCCCGCCCGGGTACATCGTTGTCGGGCAATCGCTGGTGACGGTGAACGGCGGCGTCGCGCTCAAGTTGGTGATGGTCAGCGGGCGCGAGGAGTTGTCGGTGACCAGCAGGGAGGTGAAGGCAATGTTGGGATCGGTGGTAGCGGCGATGATGCTGGGGGTCAGAGAAAGCGCCGCCGGCCGCGGGAGCGCGAGGAAGATGCCGCCGGTGTTCTGCTGGTCGTCGTAGAGATTCGAGGCTTGCGAGGTGAAGGCGACGTACTGCGCGTCGGCGCTGGCGGAGAACTCGGTGCTGGCGGCGTTGGCCAGGGCGCCATCGTTGCGGACCGAGACGAGCAGGGTGCGCGGCGTACAACCGGGCGCGTCGAGGCAGGTGTCGCGCAGGAAGACGTTGTCGAGGGCGTTGGTTCCAGTTGGGACCAGATTGCTTGCCCCGGAGATAAACGTCACGTAGCGGCCGTCGAAGCTGATCTGCGGCGCGCGGCTCGGCCCGGCGGCGTCACCCCCAATGGTGGAAACCGAAATGCGCGTGGTGGTGGGCGTGCAACCCTGCGGCGCGCCCAGGCAGGTGTCGCGCAGGAAGATGTCGCTGGCGGAGTTGGTGTCGCCGGGTACCAGATTGGTGGCCGCGGATTCGAAGGCGACGTAGCGGCCGTCGGCGCTGATGGCGGGCGCCGCGCTGGGTGCATCCGGCTGCCCGCCCGCCGGCGTCAGCGCGACCTGGAGGGTGCGCGGAGTGCAACTCGCGGCACCGTTGCAGGTGTCGCGTAGCAGGACCTGGCCGGGCGCGAGCGAGCCGCTGCCACCCACAAACGCGATGTAGTGCGCCTGGTCGGAGGCGGCGGGCGACTGCCCGAAGTCAACTACCGTCGCGTTGGTGGTGCAGGGACTGGAGGGGAGCCCGCTGCACGGTTGCGCCATCATCACCGTCAACGGCGACGTGCCGGAGGCGGTGGCATAGGCGCCGTGGAAGACGACGTAGGCGCCATCGGAGCTGAACCTGGTGCCGCCGAGCTGCACGAAATCGGTGTCGCCGTTCGGGGTTCGCGCGGCCGGCGCAATGCGGAAACCGGGGACATGGGAGCCGTTAATGCCGATGTACACGGCGCCAACCTGATAGCCGTTGGAACTCGGCTGCGTGATCACTCCCGAGTCGAGCCCGCTCGAGGTTTGCAGCGCCAAACCAGAAAAGGTGAAGGGGGTTGAGGCCCAAGGAGTCGGGCAGTCAACAGGATCCTTAAACCGGTGGAACTGAACGTCGAGCGCGACGTAAGTGCAATCGGTATTCAGGCGCGAGGTGCGCCACGCAATGAGGGCCCCGCGAGGGTTGAGAGCCGGCTCGTCAGGCGGGCCGGAGGCGTCCTGGTTGCCGGCGATGCGGCTGACCACGCCGCTTTCCGGCGGACCGGAACCAGTGCCATCCATCCCAATGCCATGCGGCGAACCCGGTGCGTCATCCGCGATGGTGATGGAACCAAACTGATATAGCACGTTGTCCGGGGGGGTGAAGGTGACCTGGATAGTGCACGTGGCCCCCGGCCCCATGGTCGCCGGGCAGTTGTTCTGCTGTGCGAAAGGGCCCTCGGCGGTGATGCCGGCGATGGTCAGGGGGCCGCCGCCGGAATTGGTCACGGTGACGCTCTGCGGCGCGCTCGGGGTGTGAACGGGCACCGCTCCGAAACTGAGCCCGGAGGCGCTGAGCGAGAGGGCGCCGGGACTGACGGCCATGGCCCGAATCGGCAGTTGGCGGGGCGCACTGTCAGCGTTTTCCGTCACCGTGAGGGTGGCGTTTTTCACGCCATAACCCGTGGGCGCGAAGCGCACCTGGAAGGCGCACGAGGTCGCCGGCGGCAGCGAGGCGGGGCAGTTGTTGGTCTGGGTGAGTTCGCTGGTATCGCTGCTGAAGGTGATGGCGGTGATGGCCAGCGGCTGGCTGCCGGTGCTGGCGAGCGTCGCCGTGTAGGTGGCCGCGGTGCCGATCAGCTGGTTGCCGAGATCGAGCAGGCTGATGGCGGCGCCGTTGAAATAAAATTGGGCACGGGGAAAGTCGCCGCCGGAACCGAATACGTCGAAATACTGCGGGCTGCCCGCGACATTGCTGGCGACGATGAGCAACCCCCGACGCGACCCCACCGCCGCCGGGGTAAACGTCATTCTGGCGGTGCAGCTGCCGCTGATGGGCAGGGTCCCCAGACAGTTGCCGGGCTGGGCGGCGTATTCCGTCGAGTTCGTCGAAAAGCCCGTGATGGTCACCGGCGTACCATTGATATTGGAGACGAAGACATTGATCGGGTCAGTGGTGACCCCAATCGGCTGCGCAGCGCCGAAGTTGGCGACCGCGGAGAGCCCGCTGCCGGTGGGAGCCGCACCTGCTGTCGCGCTTTGCACCGTGAACTGATGTGGGCTGCCCGCCGCCGAGTCGGTAAGGCTGACGGTGGCGAAGCGCCAGCCGGCGTAAGCGGGCTGGAAGGTAATGGTCAGGCTGCAACTACCGCCGGCTGGGATCGTTACCGGGAGCGTACCGCAGGACAACTGCTGCAAACTGAATTCGGGATTGGAGAGTGAAATTGCCGTGATGATCAGCGCGCCGGGACCGGGATTGCTGACCGTCGCCGTTGTGGAACTGCTGCCGCCCCAGATCGCGACCGGAAATACCACAGGACTAGCCGGGAGCGACACACTGCCGCTAGTCTGCGCCGCCGCGGTGGCGCAGAGCAGAGAACCCGCGAGCACGGCAGGCAGGATGCGCATCACGCCTGGACAGCCCTTCATCAAGAGAAACCCGGCCGCGGCGGCGAAGTCGCGCGGCAAACGATCCGGACTCCAGCCTACGCGGGAGCCCGTGGGATACTGTGACGGGGGACACATGCGGCGGTGAGCGCCGAGCTCGGCCAGCCGGCGGCGGCGCAGACTGCGACACATCACAATGCTAGTCCGTTGCGCGACACTGACTACAGGCGACTACCGATGACCGAACGCATCTACTACCGCGATCCCTTCCGGCTGGAGTTCGACGCGCGCGTGGTCGAGGTGGCGACGGCGGGCGAGCGGCTGGCAGTGGTGCTGGACCGCTCGGCGTTTTATCCCACCAGCGGCGGGCAGGTGTTCGACACCGGGTGGCTGCTGGCTGGCGAGCTACGCGCCGAGGTGGTCGAGGTGGCGGAGCGCGAGGACGGCGCCGTCGTCCACTACCTGGCGCCGGCAGCGGCGCCGGGGTTGGCGCCGGGCGCCGAGGTGCGCGGCGAAATCGATGGCGAGCGGCGGCGCGACCACATGCAGCAGCACACCGGGCAGCACGTGCTCTCGGCCGCGTTCGTCCGCCTCTACAACTCCCAGACGGTGTCGTTCCACATGGGCGGGGAGTCGTGCACCATCGACCTCGAGACGCCCGGGCTGACGCGCGAGCAGGCGGTGGCCGCCGAGCGCCTGGCCAACGAGGTCATCGGGGAGGACCGGGAGGTGGCGGTCCGTTTCGTCGCGCTGGAGGAAGCGCGCACGCTCGGCCTGCGCAAGCTGCCGGAACGTGCCGGCGAGATCCGCCTGATCGACATCCGCGACTTCGACCTCTGCGCCTGCGGCGGCACGCACGTGCACAACACGGGGCAGATCGGCGGCATCCTGGTGCGCAAGACCGAGAAAGTGCGGCAGGGGATGCGGGTGGAGTTTGTCTGCGGGCTGCGCGCCGTCGCCGCCGCGCGCCGCGACTTCACCACCTTGACCAGCGCGGCGGAGCTGTTCTCGGCCCACATCTACGACGTGCCGGCGCAGATCCGCAAAGCGCTCGACGAGAGCAAGGCGGGCAGCAAGCGCGAGCAGCGGCTGCTGGAAGACCTGGCGGAAGCCGAAGCGGCGCGACTGCTGGGCGCGGCGGAAGACGTGCGCGGGGTGAAGCTGGTGACGCGGGGCTACCCGGACCGCGAGGCCGCGTTCATCAAGCTGCTGGCGTTGAAGGCGACGGCGGCAGGGAAGTGCTGCGCGGTGTTCCGCGCGACGGCGGCGCAGCCGGCGCTGGTGCTGGCCCAGTCGCCGGGGCTGGCGCTGAATTGTGGCGCGCTGCTACGCGAGGCGCTGGCCGGGGTGGGCGGACGCGGCGGCGGCGCCACGGACCTCGCCCAGGGAGGCGCGCCCGACGCGGCGGCGCTGGAGCGCGCTGCGGCGGCGCTGGAAGAAAAAGTGAGGCAGGGCTTGGCGGGTTGATCTCCAAGGGAACTACGCCGCGAGCGCAGGCGCGCTCGCCGCTTCCTCGACGGTCCTACACGCTTGACTAGCAGGGCTTGCGGACGACGATCTCGTTGTCGCGGATGAAGAATTGTGCCGAGCACTGGTCGGAGCCGCAGATGACCGGGATGAGGCCGGAGATCTGACGGCGCGTGATCAGGCCCAGGGAGGCGCATTCGGGGCAGGAGAGCACCGCCCAGTAAGGATCTTCCGCTTCCCCCACCTCGCCGGCGTTCTCCAGCACGAAGATCGTGCCGGGCTGCATCTGCTCCGGGATCCACTCGTTCAGGACATTGAGTTCAGCAACCATCACCCCTCCGATCCGGTTGAGACTCGTTTGTTCCGTCGCGGGGCGCGCACGCTGGTGGCGGCCTTCGGCTTCAGCTCGGCGCGCAGGCGCCGCACCGCATCGCTGAGGCAGACAGCCAGCATCGGCTGGCGCGCGTTGGTGAGCACGTCAATCACCTGTTCCGGGGAAGTTTCCAGGTAGATGGAGCGGCCATCGGTGAGCAGGTGGCAAACGCCGCCGCCGCGTGCGGCTTCCGCCAGCCGCTGGCCGAACTCGCGCTGCAGCAGGCGCATGACGCGGCGCACCTTCTGCAGCGAGAAGCCCTTGGCCTTCAGCTCGCCGATGATGGCGATCTCCAGCACGTCGGCGGGGGAGTAGAGGCGGCGCCGGCCCTGGCGCGCGGGCACCACGATGCCGCGCTCGTCCCACCACTGCAGCTGGCGCAGCGTGATTCCGGTGAGCGCCACCACCGCCTGCGATGTGAACCGGTTCTCCACCGTGGAAACATTCCTCCCAGAAAATGTTTGAAACATTCTAGGAGCGAAATGTTTCGTGTCAATTGGAAAGGGAGGTACGAACGGAATTCCTGAGGAAATCGGAAGATCGGCTCATCGGTTCATCGGCCCATCGGCTGATCGGAGAGCGAAAGCAGGCGACGCGAATTGAGGCCGAGGATTTCCACGGAGATATACCTTGAAATCTCCCCCCTGCCGTAGTAGGCTCCGCCGCCGTGGATCATGCTGCCGCAGCGTTTCTGCTCACCCCGTATCACGGGAACTCAGTCACCACCCTGCAAGGCGCCTTGGTATTGGTGGCCGTTGTCGGCGCGTTTATGCTCTGGCTTTGCGCGGTGGCGCTGCAGCAATGGCTGCGCTCCCGTCGGCAGCGGCTGTCTGGTGGCCGAGCCGACACGAGTGCTGCTACGCCCCCAGTCTCACAGGATGTGACCTCGTCGCCGGAATGATTCCAGTTCTCGCGTCTTCCCCCTGCCCAGCCCCAATGTCGATCCCTTTTCTGCCAGCCGAAATTTGGCCTTAACTCAAGAGTGGAGCACGGCTCACCCGCCGCCCACGAAGTGGACAATCTCCAGCTGGTCGCTCTCGGCAAGTGGCGTGGCGGCCCAGGCGGCGCGCGGGATGATGTTGCGGTTCAGCTCGATGGCGACGCGGTCGGGCTTCATGCCCAACTGCGCCACCAGCTCCGCGACGGTGGCGACACCCGCGAAGGTGCGTTCTTCCCCATCGATGACCAGGCGCATGCTTCTCCGAACATAACAAAAAGCCGGGGCGCGAGGGCAGGTGCGCGGCCGCTTTTCGCGATAAACTGAAAGACTCACATATGACAAGCCGAGTTTTCCTGATCGGCGGCCTGGCCCTGGCCCTGGCCGCAAGCAGCCCCGCCGGGGCACAGAAACCACGCAAGCCGGCGCCCGCTCCGGCGCGCGCCGCCGCCGCGCCGCCCGCGGAAAGCGCGCACGACGCCGTGTTGCTCGACGTGATGCAGCGGGAGCTGGCGCGGGCGATGCGCGAGCTCGCCCCGCGCGATCCGGCGCCCTACTTCATCAGCTACTCGGTGAGCGACCGTTGGGATGTGAAGCTCGCCGCCGGGCAAGGCGCGCTCCTCAACCGCGCGCAGTCGCACCTGCGCATCGCCGACGTTTCGGTGCGGGTGGCGGCGCCGGCGCTCGACAACACGCACAACGAAGGGCGGCCGTCGGGGCTGCGCACCGTGCTGTTGCCGCAGGAGGACGACGCGGAAGCCATCGCCCGCGTGCTGTGGCAGGCCACCGACCAGGAGTACAAGGCGGCGGTCCGCAGCTATCTGCAGGTCAAGACCAACACCGCGGTGCGGGCGCAGGAAGACGACGCCTCCGCCGATTTCAGCCAGGAGGCGCCGCAGGTGCGCCCGGCTTCGTTCCGGCCGCCCACGCTGCCCGACACCGCCGCTTGGGAAGCGAAGGTGAAGCGCTACTCGGAAGTGCTGACGCGTTTCCCCAACGTGTACGACTCCAACGTGCAGTACGGGTTCGCCGACCGGACGCGCTATTTCGTCTCCAGCGAGGGCACGCGGCTGGTGACGCACGAGGCGATGGCCCGGCTGGTCGCCAGCGGCGAAAGCCGCGCCGATGACGGCATGGACCTGATGCGCGCCGAAAGCTGGGACGTGAGCGCGGCCGACCACGCGCCGGCGGATAGCGAGATCGTCGGCAAGCTGGAGAAGCTGGGCGGCGATCTGGAGAAGCTGCGCACCGCGCCGGTGGTGGAACCCTTCACTGGGCCGGCGATGCTGAGCGGGCGCGCCGCGGCCGTCTTCTTCCACGAGGTGCTGGGGCACCGGGTCGAGGGCCAGCGGCAGCGCGGGCGCGAGGAAGGCCAGACCTTCACCAAGAAACTCAACCAGCAGGTGCTGCCGCCATTTCTCAGTGTGGCCGACGATCCCACGCTGCGGCAGATCGGCGGCGTCAACCTCAACGGCGCGTATGAATTCGACGATGAAGGGATGCCCGCCCAACGCGTGCAGGTCATCCAGGACGGGGTGCTGAAGGAGTTCCTGATGTCGCGCATGCCAGTGAAGAACTTCGACCATTCCAACGGGCACGGCCGCGCGCAGGAGGGCCTGATGCCGGTGGGCCGCCAGGGCAACCTGGTGGTCAGCTCGTCGAAGAGCGTGCCGCCCGCCGAGCTGCGCCAACTGCTCATCGAGGAAGTGAAGCGCCAGGGCAAGCCCTACGGCCTTTACTTCGAGGACATCGCCGGCGGCTTCACCCTGACGACGCGGGCCCTGCCGCAGGCCTTCCAGGTGCTGCCGCTGATGGTGTGGCGGGTGTATCCCGACGGCCGGCCCGACGAACTGGTGCGCGGCGTGGACATCGTGGGGACGCCGCTGACGGCGATGACCCGCATCCTCGCCACCGACGACAAGACGGAAGTGTTCAACGGGGTATGCGGCGCGGAATCGGGCATGGTGCCGGTTTCGGCAGCGTCGCCGGCCATGCTGTTTTCGGAAATCGAGGTGCAGAAGCGGCGGCAGTCGCAGAACCGTCCGCCGATCCTGCCGCCTCCCGGGCGCGCCACGAAGAGCGCAGGGGTGCAGCCATGACGCGGCTCCTGACCATGCGCAACCTGATGTGCAGCGCGGCGCTGGCGCTGCTGATCGGCGCCGCGGCGCTGGCGAGCGCGCAGGCGGCGCCCGCCGATCCCGTCCTGCAAGCCATGCAGGCGGAGCTGGAGCGCTCGAAAAACCAGCTGCGGCTGGAGCAGATGCCGCGCCCGTACTACATCGAATATCGCATCGTCGATGAAGACGACTACGCCATGGACGTGGCCTTCGGTGCGCTGCGCGCCGAGCAGCGGCAACGCACACGCGTGCTGCGCGCCGTGGTGCGAGTAGGCGACTACAAGCAGGACAGCTACTTCGGCACCGGCGAGGGCACGCTGGAGGTGGCGCCGCTGGAAGACAACGTCGCGGCCCTGCGCCACCGCATCTGGCTGGCCACCGACAGCGCTTACAAGGCGGCGATCGAGTCGCTGACCCGCAAGCAGGCGGCGCTGAAACAGTTCGAGAACGAGCAGGGTCCCGACGACTTTTCGCGCGAGCAGCCGGCCGTCTATCTCGGGCCGCCGGCGCGGCTGGAGTACGATGCCGCCGCCTGGCGCGCCACGCTGAAGGCGGTCAGCGCGCTCTACCGCAGCGATCCCGAGTTGCAGGAACTGGGTGCACGGCTCCTCTTCCGCGCGCAGAACCGCTACTTCGTCAACACCGAAGGCACGGTGCTGCGGCAGCCAAGCACCGTCTACGCAGTCATCGTGAGCGGCTCGACGCAGGCCGCGGACGGCATGCGCCTGGAGCGCGCGGCCAGCACGGTGGTGGCGGCGCCGCGCGAGCTGCCCAGCGCCGACGAACTCCGCGCCGCGACCCAGAAGCTCATCGCCACGCTGGCTGATTTGCGCAAGGCGCCGCTCGCCGAAGACCAGTATCGCGGCCCGGTGCTGATCGAGCCCGATGTCGCCGACGCGGTAGTCGCGCGCCTGGTGGGCGCCGCCGTGCTGGGGCGCAAGCCGCGTCCGGGGACCACCTCGCGCACTCTCGGCGATTACGCCTCCAGCTTCAAAGCGCGGGTGTTGCCGGAGTTCCTCTCCATCACCGACGACCCGACGCAGCCAAACTTCGGCGGCCGGTCGCTGCTCGGCAGCTATCGCTATGACGATGAAGGGGTGGCGGCGCGCGCCGTCCCGGTGGTCGAAAAAGGCGAGCTGCGGAATTTCCTGGTCGGGCGGCAGCCCATCCGCGATTTCCCGGTCTCCAACGGGCACGGCCGCAGCGGCGCGGTGCAGGCGCCCGGGCCCGCGTTCGGCAACCTCTTTGTGCGGGCCAGCGAGCCGCTCAGCGCCGAGCTGCTCAAGCGCAGGCTGCTCGACATGTGCCGCGACCGCGGCCTGGCCTACGGCTACCGGGTGGAATCCACCGGCAACGGCATCAATCCGCAGCTCGCGTACCGCGTGTACGTCAGCGACGGACACCAGGAGCTGGTGCGCGGCGCCGAGTTCTACCAGCTCGATGCCCGCGCCCTGCGCAGCGACCTCATCGCCGCCGGCAACGAGCCCAAGGTGGACAACCGGCTGGAAAACATCGGCGCCTCGGTCATTGCGCCCGCGCTGCTTTTCGGGGAGCTGGAAATCCGCCGCACCAGCAGCGCGCGCGACAAACTGCCCGACTATCCCGCGCCCGCGCTGAAGAGTGCCGCCGCCATAGAGAAATAGGTCCCGGCTAGAAACATCCCGAGAAGCGAAGCGACGAGGGAACCCTACGCAACCGAAGAGGCACGGGTTGGGTAGGGCTCCCTCGCTCCGCTCGGGACGTTTTTGCAGGAGCACACCGGTCGGGATATCGTTCCAGGTTTCCATGAAAGTCCTCATCGCCATCCATCACCGCTTCGAGCTGTGGCGCGCGCCGGCCTGGCTGGGAGAGCGCTTGCGCGCCGAGTTTCCGCAACTCCAGGTGGTGCACCTGCCCGGCTACGAGCGGGTCACGGAGGAGATTGGCGACGCCGAGGTGTACCTCGGGTGGTCGCTGCGCCCGGAGCAGTTCCAGCGGGCGAAAAAGCTGCGCTGGATCCACGCCACGGCTGCGGCAGTGCACCAGCTGATGTCCCCGGAGTTGCTGGCAAGCGACGTGGTGGTGACCAACGCCAGCAGCGTGCACGGGCCGGTGGTGGCCGAGCACGCCCTCGCCGTCGTGCTGGCGCTGGCCAAGCGCCTCCCCAGCGCCATGCAGCACCAGGCGGCGCGGCATTGGGCGCAGCAGGAGATGTGGACGGAATGGCCGCCGCCGCGCGAGGTGGCGGGCGCGACCCTCGCGGTGATCGGGTACGGGGCGATCGGGCGCGAAGTGGCGGCGCGCGCGGCCGCGCTGGGCATGCACGTCCTGGTGGTGCGCGAGCACCCGGAGAAGGGAAGCGCCGGCGCGGTCTTCGGCCCCGGCGATGTCGAGGCGGTGCTGGCGCAGGCGGATTTCGTCGTGCTCGCGGCGCCGCTGACGCCGCGCACCCGCAGCCTGCTCGATGCCACGCGGCTGGCGCGGATGCGGCTCGCGGCGTACGTGGTCAACGTGAGCCGCGGGGCGCTGCTTGACGAAGCGGCGCTGGCCGACGCCATCGCCGCCGGCCGTCTGGGCGGCGCCGCCCTCGACGTTTTCGAGCGCGAGCCGCTGCCGGCCGCGTCGCCGCTGTGGTCGCTGCCCAACGTGCTGATTACGCCCCACACTGCCGCCACCACCGAAAAGATGTGGGAGCGCCACTACGGGCTTATCGCCGAAAACATGCGCCGCTACCTGGGCGGCGAGCCGCTGCTCAATGTGGTGGACAAAACCAAGGGCTACTGAGGCGCCACGGCTGTCCGGTGGAGCCGTCGGGCCGCACCGCCGTCACTATGAAGTCGTCAGTGCGGCTGCGCCGTCTGCCAGTTGACGATGACGTTGATTTCGCCGCCGCGCGTGGCGCCAGTGACGCGGAAGCCGAGGAAATGTTTGCCGTCCGGCAGCATGCCGCCGTTGACGATGTTGGGCGGCAACTCGAAGAGCTGCTGCGGCGGAGCCGGCTGGAAGTGTTCCGAATCTTTCACCGGCATGGCGAAAACCTTGTTGCCGCTGACGTAAAAGAGCTCGCGACCGTCGGCGCTCCAGCTGGCCTGGCAGCCGCCCGTGGTCGTGATCTGCCATTGCGGATGCCCTTCGGGGAACGCTGCCACCGACAGGTTGGTGCTGCCATTCTGGTCAAAGCAGAACGGCAGCCACTTGCCGTTCGGCGAGAGCTTTTGCCCAACCTCATCGCGGGGCGTGGCGACCACATCCCGGATGTTCAACGGCTGCAGACGCACCAGGGTGATGTCGTTGCCGGTTTGCGGCCGTTGAAAATTCAGCACCGCATCGCCGGCCGCCGTGACATCCACGGGCGTGCCGTACGACGTCGCCGGCAGGCCGAAATCCTGGCTGGTGCCGCTGGCGAGGTCGTATTTCTTCAGGTGGTTCTCGAAACTGACATAGATCACCGCGTCTTGATGCGGGGTGAAAACCGCCACGGTGTTCAGAAACTCCAGCGGCAGCTTGGAGAAGGACTTGGATGGAAAGTCGAGCAGCCAGGTGGAACACAAATCAGTCGCCGACTCATCGGACTCGCAGAGCAGGACCTTGCCGGAATCGCGCGCCACGTCGAACGTGCCGCTCCAGGCCTTTTCCGTACCGGCAAAGGTGGCGCCGGCGCTCCCGGCGCGATCCAGCCACACCACTTCGGCAAACCGCACCGGGGTCGTGCGGTAGGCCAGCAAGCCCGACGGCGCGACGCTGAAGTTCGCCACCGCCCGGGGATGATAGGTCTCGACGTCATCCGCCAGTTTTTGCGGCTTGCCGCTCACCTGGAACGAGTGCAGGCTGAAGTCCTGCTGGTACAGTGTGCGGCCACGCGCATAGAGCAGCTTGCCGCCGGCGAAGATGGGACTGTCGTATTCTCCGCTCAGCACCTTGTGCGGCGCCTCTCCCTCCACCGAACCCACCATCACGTCAAAGACCGCGTGCGGACTGTCATTCGCGCCCACGGGTTGTTCCACATAGAGAAAGTGCTTCCCGTCGGGCAGGAAGGAAGGCATGCGGTGGCTCACGCCCCCTTTCGTGGGCGGCGTCACCGCCTTGGGCACGCCCCCGGAATCGGGCACCACGTAGAGCGGGTCCGCAATACTGGGAGTAAAGACGATTTGCCCGTCGCTGTTCCACGCTCCGCCGCGCCCGTTGGGCGCGTCGCACAGGGCCTGCACGCTGCCCTGGTCCAGGGAGATGGTCTTCAGTTTTTCACCCGCAAAGAAACCCAGCGCCCGGCCGTCCGGCGACCAGAAGGGGAACAGCGCCCCTTCCGTGCCTTTCAACTGCTCCAGTTTCCCGGTTTTCAGATTGCGAACGAAGAGGGCGGAGTGCGCATCGGCGGCGGTGAAAACCAGTCTGGTGCCGTCGGGCGAGAGCTGGATCTCGGCAAGTTGTGCGTCCACCAGATTGTGCTTGCCGACGTCGACCTGTAATTCCCAGCGCTCGGCGGCCCCGCGGGTGAAGACTTTGACCGCCAGCACCATCGTCGCCAGCAGCAGCAGCCCTGCGGCTGCCGCCAGCAGCACCAACGGGCGCTGGGAGCGACCTGCCACCGCGACTTCCGGGGCCGCCGGCGGGCGCGTGCCGATCCAGGTCAGCTCCCGCGCAATGTCCGCGGCGCTTTGCCAGCGCTGCTCCGGGTCCTTGGCCAGGCAGGTTTCAATGACGTGCGCCAGCGCGGGGGGAGCGTTGGCCTGCACCGCCGCGATCGGCTCCGGGTCCTTCTCCAAAATGGCGGAAGCGACCGTGAGTTGCGACTTGCCTTCAAAGGCGCGCTTGCCCGTCACCATCTCGTACAGCAGCGCACCCAGCGCAAAAATGTCGGAGCGCGCGTCGGCCTCCTTGCCTTCGATCTGCTCCGGCGACATGTACTGAATGGTGCCGACGATGGTGCCCTGCGTGGTGAGCGGCGAGTGCGCCGGGCTGGGGCTGGTCAGCGTGACCGCGGCGGAAAGCAGCGGCGCGTTGGCGCTCCCGCTGGCCGCCGCCATCGCGCTCAGCGGCTTGGCCAAGCCGAAATCCAGCAGCTTCGCGCCCGCCTTGGTCAGCATGATGTTGCCGGGCTTCAGATCGCGATGCACGATGCCCGCGCGATGCGCTTTGTCGAGCGCGTCGGCGATCTCGATCCCGATCTTCAGCACCTGCTCCACCGGCAACGCGCCTTTGCGTAGTCGTTCCGCCAGCGTCTCGCCCTCGAGGAACTCCATTACCAGGTAGTCAATTTCCTGGGTGGACGCGGGCGACCCGCCCGCGATCTCCGTACGCCCGACGTCGTGCAGGGTGCAGATGTGCGGATGCTGCAGCTGCGAAATGGCCCGCGCTTCGCGCTCGAAGCGCGCCTTGAGTTCAGGCGACGAGGCGAGCGACGAATTGAGGACTTTGATGGCGACGGTGCGCTCCAGCCGCGTGTCGCGCGCGCGGTAGACTTCGCCCATGCCGCCCGCGCCCAGCGGCGCCAGGATTTCATAGGGACCGAGTTTGGTGCCCGCGGTCAGCATAGAGATCCTTCGCTGCGCTCAGGATTTCGGCTGCGGGCTCTCACCCCAGCGAGCCAAAACCGGGCTCGCCGGGGACCCCGGGCTCCCGCTTCGTCCTGCGCTTCGCTCAGGACTCGCTCACGCCCGCAAAACGCCTCAACTTCGCCCATGCCGCCCGCGCCCAGCGGCGCCAGGATTTCATAGGGACCGAGTTTGGTGCCCGCAGAAAGGCCCATCCCCCACCTGTTGAAGAGTGCGCGCATTCTACCGTGAAACGCATGGCTGGCAAAGGGTTAAAGGCAGGTCAGGCGGAAGGTCTGGCGCGGGCGGCGATCTATTCCACTTCCTCGTCGGCGCGCGGCGCCGCCGGCGGGCGACGCAGCAACGACGCGCCCACCGAAACCGCCAGCACCCCCACGATGACGCCGAGCGCCAGCGGCGTGCTAATCGCGTAGAAGCCCGAGATCATCATCTTCACTCCGACGAACATCAGGATGGCGGCCAGGCCGTAGTGCAGGTAGTGGAAGAGCTCCATCATCCCGGCCAGCGCAAAATACAGCGAGCGCAGCCCGAGGATGGCGAAGACGTTCGAGGTGTAGACGATGAAAGGATCGTTGCTGATGGCCAGCACCGCGGGCACGGAGTCGGTGGCGAACATGACGTCCGTGGTCTCCACCACCAGCAGCACCAGGAAGAGCGGGGTGGCGTAGCGGCGGCTGTCACGCTGCACGAAGAAGCGGCCGTGCTCGTATTCCTCGGTCACCGGAAAAACGCGGCGCGCCCACTTCAGCACCAGGCTCTTGCCCGGGTCCGCCTGCTCTTTCTCCGATCGCAGCAGCGTGATCCCGGTGTAAATCAGGAAAGCGCCGAAGAGGTAGATGACCCAGTGGAAGGCGCGGATCAGCCCCACGCCCGCCACGATGAAGACCCCCCGCATCACCAGGGCGCCCACGATTCCCCACGACAGCACGCGGCGCTGGTACATCCGGTCGACGCGGAAGTACTTGAAGAGGACGAGGAAGACGAACAGGTTGTCGACGCTGAGCGACTCCTCGACCAGGTAGCCGGTGACGAACTCCAGCGCCTTCTGCGGGCCCCGGGTCCAGTGCACCAGCGCGGCAAAGGCGGCCGCGAGCAGCACCCAGAACAGGCTCCACGCCGCGGCTTCGCGGAAGCGCATGACGCGCGGCCGGCGCTGCACCAGCCCCAGGTCGAGGGCCAGCATCGCCAGCACGAACAGGTTAAACAGGATCCAGAAGAGCGGGCCTTCCATATCGGTTATTGAGCCAGGGCGCGGTTCCCTTCAGCCACGCACGGGCTCAATCATCTCACTTCCGTCCCCACGCGCCGCTCTCCCACTCCGGCCAGATGTTTCTTCACGCGCCGCATTAGAAATGAAATCGGCGGCCCTGCCAAGCGGCGGCGAGCCGCGACGTTCGGTGCTGCGTACCGGCTGAACAACCGAGGCGGCCGTCCCTACACAAGCATCGTGCAAAAAAGAACGCGGGCGAGTCGCCCGCGTCCACAAAGAGAAGGGAAAAAGCTTCAGTCGTGCGCCAGGGCGGGCGTGGGTGCGGCCTCGATGGCTTCCGCCTGCTGGCCGCGGCGGAAGGTGCGATTCAGCCATTCCTCGAACGACTCCATGTAGGTGTAGAACACGGGCGTCAGGTAGAGGGTGATGACCTGCGAAAACATCAGCCCGCCCACCACTGCCAGGCCCAGCGGCCGCCGCGATTCCGACGCCCGCGCCAAAGCCGAGCGCGATGGGCAGCGTGCCCATCAGCGCCGCCATGGTGGTCATCATGATGGGACGGAAGCGCACCAGCGCGCCGTAGTAGATGGCCTCTTCCGGCGTTCTGGCCGTTGTTGCGCTGCGCATCGAGCGCGAAGTCGATCATCATGATGGCGTTCTTCTTCACGATCCCGACCAGCATGATGATGCCGACGAACGCGTAGATGTTCAGCTCCATGCGGAATAGCCAGCAGCGTAAGCAGGGCGCCGAAGCCCGCCGAAGGCAGCCCGGAGAGAATGGTGATGGGGTGGATAAAGCTCTCGTAGAGCACGCCCAGCACGATGTAGATGACGAGAATCGACATGACCAGCAGCACGCCCAGTCCCCGCATGGAAGACTGGAAGGCCTGGGCCGTGCCCTGGAAGCTGATGGCGATGGTACTGGGGATCGTCTGGCGAGCAATGTCGGAGATGGCATCCACCGCCGTGCCCAGGGAAAGGCCGGGCCGCAGGTTAAAGGAGAGCGTCACCGAGGGCGACTGGCCGAGGTGGTTGACGGTGAGCGGCCCGGTGCTGGGCGTGATGGTCGCCACCGTCCCCAGCGGCACCACGTTGCCGGGCTGGCTGAGGCTGCGGACGTAGAGCAGGTTGAGCGCGTTGGGGTCGCGCTGGAACTCCGGCTTGAGTTCCATGACGACGCGATAGGCGTTGTTGGGCGCGTAGATGGTGCTGATCTGCGAGGAGCCGTACGCCAGCGCCAGCGTGCTTTCAATGTCATTGGCGGTCAGGCCGAGGGCGGCCGCTTTGTCGCGGTCGATATTGACGTCCACCTGCGGGTTGTTGAGTTGCAGATCGGTGGTCACGTCCTGCAGGCCCGGGATCCCGCGCAGCTTCTGCTCCATGATGGGGGCGTAGCGGTACAGCTCATCCGTGTCCGGGCTCTGCATCGTGAACTGGTACTGCGATTTGCTGATCTGTCCCCCGATGCGAATGGGAGGCGGATTCTGCAGGTAAGCGGTGATTCCCGGCACGTGGGCCAGCTTGGGCCGCAGCCGCTGGATGACTTCATCCACGTGCGGACGCGTGCCGATGGGCTTGAGCCGCAGGAAGATCATGCCCTGGTTCATGGAGCCGCGGGGCACGCTGGAAAAGTAGTCTTGCACCCAGCTCTTGGCGTCGGGATCGTTCTTGAGCACGGCAACCAGCGCCTGCTGGTGCCGCACCATGTCCTCGAACGAAATGCCCTGCGCCGCCTCGGTGGAGATGAAGATCTGGCTTTGGTCTTCCGAGGGCAGGAAGCCGGCGGGCATGATGCGGAAGAGGAACACGGTCGCCACCAGCACCAGCGCGGAAATCACCATCACGGTGGCGCGATGGCGCAACGCCAGCTTCAGGGTACGGTCGTAGCCGTGCAGCACGCCATCGAAGCCGCGCTCGATCCAGTTGTACAGGCGGCCGTGGTGCTCGGCCTGCGGCGGCCGCAGAAAGCGGCTGCATAGCATCGGCGTCAGGGTCAGCGAGACCACGCCAGAGACGAGAATGGCGACCCCGATGGTCACCGCGAACTCGTGCAGCAGCCGCCCCAGGATGCCGCCCATGAACAGCACCGGGATGAACACCGCGGCCAGCGACAGGGTCATGGAGAGGATGGTGAAGCCGATCTCGCGCGAGCCGCGCAGCGCCGCCTGGCAGGGCGCTTCCCCCATCTCCATGTGGCGCACGATGTTTTCCAGCATCACGATGGCATCGTCCACCACGAAGCCCACCGAGAGCGTCAGCGCCATCAGCGACAAGTTGTCCACGCTGTAATCCAGCAGGTACATCACCGCGAAGGTGCCGATGATGGACATGGGCAGCGCCATGCTGGGAATGACGGTGGCGGACAGGTTCCGCAGGAACAGGAAGATGACCATCACCACCAGCGTGACGGTGAGCATGAGGGTGAACTTCACGTCCGCGACCGAGGCGCGGATGTTCTCCGACCGGTCGCTGCGAATCCCGAGGTGGACAGTGGGCGGCAGCTGCGCCTGGAAGGCGGGGAACAGTGCCTTGATGTTGTTCACCACTTCGACGGTATTGGTGCCGGGCTGGCGCTGGATGGAGAGAATGATGGTGCGCTGATCGCCGGACCAGCTCGCCGTCCTTATGTTCTCCACGCTGTCAAAGACGTTGCCCACCTCTTGCAGCCGCACCGGAGCGTTGTTGCGGTACGCCACGATCAAGGGGCGGTACTGCGCCGCCTCGGTCAATTGGCCACTGGCCTGAATCGTCAGCGCTTTCGTGGGTCCCCACAGGATGCCGGTGGGGAGGTCGACGTTGCCGTTCTGCACCGCATTGCTGACTTCATTGATGCCGATGCCGCGGCTGGCCATGGCGTAGGGATCGAGCTGCACCCGCACCGCATACTTCGAGCCGCCGAAGACGCCCACCTGGGCCACGCCCGGCACCATGGAAATGCGCTGCGCCATGAGCGTCTCGGCGAATTCGTCGAGGTCCGACATGCGCATGTCGTCGGCCACCAGGTTGAGGTACAGCACCGGCGAGTCCGCCGGGTTCACCTTCTGATAGGACGGCGGGGTGGGCAGGTTCTGCGGCAGGTCGCGGGCGGCCTTGGCGATCATGGACTGCACGTCCTGCGCCGCCGCATCAATCTCCCGGTTCAGGTTGAACTGCAGCGTGATCGAAGTCGAACCCAGCTGGCTGGTGGAGTTCATCGAGTCCAGGCCAGGAATCGTGGAGAACTGCTTCTCCAGCGGCATGGCCACGGCCGAGGACATGGTTTGCGGGCTGGCGCCCGGCAGCGAAGCGTTGACCTGGATGGTGGGGAAGTCCACGTTGGGCAGGTCGCTGACCGGGAGTTGCCGGTAGGCGACGATGCCAAACAGCAGGATGGCGCCCATCAAGAGCGTCGTCATCACCGGCCGACGAATGAAGAGCTCAGCAATGCTCATTGGGCACGTTCCGGCTTGACCAGGGCATCGGCCGCGGTGCGGCCCGTATTCCCCGCGGGGCGCGCGGTCGGCGCTTTCCCCTTGGCCGTTCCTTCCCGCACCGGAGCTCCTGCCGGGGGAGCCGCGGGCGCGGCCGCGGCACTGGGGTTCTTGAAATCGACCTTCTGGCCCGGAACGACGCGCGATTGCCCGTCGGCAACCACGGTTTCGCCGGGCTGCAGACCCGCGGTTATCACCGCGTCGCTGCCCGACGTGCGCTCCACCACGACGTCGCGGCGCTCGGCCGTGCGGTCGGACTTGACCACATACACGTAGTTGCCCTTTTGCCCGCTCTGCAGCGTCTGCGCGGGTACCACGGTGGCGTTGGATTCGACGCTCAACGTCAGCACGGTGTTGGCGTAGAGGCCCGGCCACAGTTTGCGGTCGGCGTTTTCAAACGTCCCCTTCAATTGGATGGTGCCGGTGCCAGGATCCACCGCGTTATCCACGAAGCTCAAGACGCCTTGTGCCGCGGTGGGCTGGTTGGGCACCGTGGCCGTCACCGGCAACTTGCCTTCCGCCATGGCGCGCTTGATCGCCGCGAGGTTGCCTTCCGGCACGGCGAACTGCACGTAAATGGGGGTGATCTGGTTGATGGTGACCAGAAAGGGAGTGTCGTTCGCCTTCACCAGATTGCCCGCTTTGATCATCAGGTTGCCGGTGCGGCCCGTGAGGGGGGCGTAAATCTTGGTGTACTGCAACTGCACGCGCGAGGCTTCGATGGCGGCCTGGTCGGCCTTCACCGTGGCTTCCAGCGCTTCCGCGTTGGTGCGGATGGTGTCGGCCTGCTCCCGCGAGACCACCCCTTCCTTGTACAGCGCCTGCCCGCGCACCCACTGCGCGCGCGCATTCGCCAGCTGCGCCTGGTCCTTGGCCAGCGTCGCCTCGTCGCGGTGCAGGTCGGCTGCGAAGGGCGCCGCGTCCAGGGTGAAGAGCAGTTGCCCCTGCTGCACGTCCTGGCCCTCGGTGAAGTGCACGCTCATGACCTGGGCGTTGATCTGCGACTTGATCTGCACCGTCGAGTAGGGCTGGACGTAGCCGATGGAGTTCACCTGCACGGGCACGTCCTTCTGTGCCACGGTCGCGACCGTGACCGGCACGGCGGGCGTACCGCCCTGGCGCTTGTCTTTGTCTTGCGAACAGGCGGCCAGCAGGGCGAGCCCCGCGAGGGCGAGCAGCGCCGCGGCGCTGCGGGACAGGGAATGATGGCGGGTTATCAGGTTCATGCCAGAGCCTTTGTGCTTTCGGGCGCCTTGCGCCGGGCGCGCGACTGCTGGGGAGTACCGTTGCCGTTGCGCCGCGCGGCCGGCGGTCGCACCGCCATGCCTGACAGCCAGATCTCGGCCATCCGGCGCCCTACCTCGCCGGGATCGTACTTGCTGCGCCGTTCCTGTCCAAAGAGCTCTTCCACCTGGTAGTGATAGATCAGCATGCCCAGGAAGCTGCGCGCCGCCAGCACCGGATCGACGGCGCGGAAGTTGCCCGCGGCCACCCGCCGCCGGATGTAGCCCGCCAGCAGCGCAAACTGTCCCGCCACGTGCTTGCGGAAGAAATCGTGGGAGAGTTCGTGCCGCTCCAGCGCGGTGAACAGCAGCAGGCGCGTGATCTCCGCCTCCGGCTTGCCGCGGCGCAGGATGCGCTCCGCGATGGTGCGGAAGATTTCCAGGTCGCTGCCCCCCGAGACCAGCACCTCCTGCATCATCGCCAGCCGCCCCGAGGTCTGGATCTTGCGCTCGATGATCGCCCAGTACAGGTCTTCCTTGGTGGGAAAGTGGCGGAAGATGATGGCTTCGTTGGCCCGCGCCCTTTCGGCAATCTCGCGCGTGGTGGTGCCCTCGAACCCCTGGCGGGCAAACAGCGTCATGGCGACGTCGAGAATTTGCTCGCGGCGGTCCTGGGCGGAAATGCGGAGGGAGGCGGAAGCAACCATTGTAAGTAGGTGCTTACTTTCTAGCGGCTGGGCCGTGGCTTTGTCAACCCGCCCGCATGCGGCGGCGGCCTGGCCCGGGGCCGCACTCCGCGCGCCACCTCGACGCCAGAGAGCGCTCCAGCCAATGATGGAATCGCCAATAACGAATAACCAATAACGAATAGCGCATCGCGGAGCGTCCCGCCCGCTATAATTTTCCCGTCTTGATTCGCCCTCTTCTGCTGGCTTCGGTTTTTGCGGCGGCCGCCGGTGCCGCGCAGTTGGCGCCGTCTCCGGCGCAGACCGTCGTGGTCGTTCCCTTCGAGAACGCCTCCAAGGCCCCCGGCCTGGAGTGGTTGGGGGAAGCGTTGCCCGAAGTGATTGCGGACCGGCTGGCCTCCGCTTCGCTCTTCCTCATTCGCCGCGACGATCGCCTCTACGCCTTCGACCGCGTCGGCATTCCCGCCGGCGTTCGCCCGTCGCGCGCCACCCTGTACCGCGTGGCCATGGAACTCGACGCCGACTACCTCATCGCCGGCAGCTACAGCTACGACGGCCAGACCTTCAGCGCGCGCGCCCAGGCGATCGACGTCAAGCACCTCAAGCTCCTGCCCGAAGTGCGCGGCGCGGGCTCGCTGTTGAGCCTGTTCGCGCTCAGCCACGGACTGGCCTGGGACCTGCTGCAGCAGCTTCGCCCCGGGGAGGGCGGGAACAAGGAAGCGTTCGTGGCCGCCGAGGCCGACGTGCGGCTCGATGCCTTCGAAAACTACATTCGCGGCATCACCGCCACCGAGCCCGAGGAGCAGGTTCGCCGCTTCCGCGAGGCCCTGCGCCTCAACCCGCAGTACGCGGCGGCGCAGTTCCAGCTCGGCAAGACGTATTTCGCCGCCCGCGACTACACTAACGCCGCCGCCACGCTGGCGCGGGTCCCGCGCACCGACGACGACGCCGGCGAGGCCGCCTTCTACCAGGGGCTGGCCCACTTCTACCTCGGCGCCTTCGACCAGGCGGAGGCCGCCTTCAGCTACCTCGCCGAACGCATGCCGCTCACCGAGGTCTACAACAACCTCGGGGTGGTGGCGGGCCGCCGCGGCAAGAAGAACGCCGTCGAGTATTTCCAGAAGGCGATCGAGGCCGATCCCAACGATCCCGACTACCATTTCAACCTGGCGGTGGCGCTGGCGCGCTCCGGCGATGCTTCCGGGGCCGCGCGCCACCTGCGCGAAACGCTGGCGCATCGCCCCAACGATGGCGAGGCGCGCACGCTGCTCGAGGCCCTGGGGCGCAACGGCGCAGCCCCGGCCAAGCCGCCGCTGGAGCGCCTCAAGCGCAACTACGACGAGCAGAGTTTTAGACAACTGCAGCTAGAAATCCAGAATGCCTCCGAGGCCAGGCTCGCCCTGTCCGACCCCGCCAAACACGCATTGTTCCACGTGGAACATTCTCACCAGTTGCTGCAGGAAGGCTTTACGGTGTTGGCCGAGAAGGAGTTACGGGAGGCGGTGGTGCTCGACCCAGCCAACCCGGCGGCGCACGCCGGCCTGGCGGCGGCGCTGGAGTCGCGCAACCCGGCGGCGGCCCGCGCCGAGGCGGCGACGGCGTTGCGCCTCGCCCCCTCGGCCGAAGCGTATCTTGTACTGGGGCGGCTCGATCTGCGCGACAATAGGCGGGAGAGCGCGCAGCAGAACCTTGCGGCGGCGCTGGCGCTGGAGCCGGCGAACGCTGCCGCGCTACAGCTCCAGCGCGAACTCGCCGCGCGTCCTGGCGGCGCTCGCCCTCCGGTGAAACCATGAGACAAAACGCTTTCCGCTTTCCCGCACTCCGCCCTGCGCTTTCCGCTCTCCGCCCTGCGCGTCATCGCGGTCGCGGTGCTGGCGCTGGTCGGCGCAGCGCCGGCGCGCGCCGATGTCATCAAGATCGTGGTGCACGACATGATCCACCCGGTGAGCGAGGAGTTCATCGGGCGGGCGGTGGACTATGCCGCGGCGCAACACGCCGATGCTGTCCTGATCGAGCTGGCGACGCCGGGCGGGCTGGTCGACTCCACCCGCGACATCATCACCAAGATCCTCGCCTCGCCGGTGCCGGTCATCATCTATGTCGCGCCCAGCGGCAGCCGCGCCGCTTCGGCGGGCTTCTACATCCTGGAAGCGGCCGACGTGGCGGCCATGGCGCCGGGCACCAACACCGGCGCGGCGCATCCCGTCACCCTGGGCGGCGAAAAGATGGACGACGTGATGAAGGCCAAGCTGGAGAACGACTCGGCGGCGCTGATGCGCTCGGTGGTGGAGAAGCGCGGGCGCAACGTCGAGGTGGCGGAGAGCGGGGTACGGGCCTCCAAGTCGTTCACCGAGGCGGAAGCCCTGCGCGACCACCTGATTGACGTGGTGGCGGCCAACGAGCAGGACCTGCTGCAGCAGGTGGACGGCCGCACCGTCACCCGCTTCAACGGCAGCCAGGTGGTGCTGCACACGGCGGGCAAGCCGGTGCACGAGCTGTCCATGACGCTGAAGCAGCGCATCCTCTCGGCCCTGATGGATCCCAACGTCGCCTTCGCGCTGCTCGGCATCGGGCTGCTGGCGCTGTATGCCGAGTTCAACCATCCGGGGGCGGTGGTGCCGGGCGTGGTGGGCCTGATCTTCATCCTGCTGGCGGTGTTCGCGCTCAACATCCTGCCCACCAACTACGCCGCGCTGGCGCTGATCCTGGTGGCGTTTGCGCTGTTCGCGCTGGAAGCCAAGTTCCAGACCCACGGGGTGCTGGGGATCGGCGGGATTGCGGCGCTCACCATCGGCGGGTTGCTGCTGGTGGATGGGCCGATTCCGGCGATGCGGGTGCGGCTGTGGACGTCGCTGGCCATCAGCATTCCGCTGGGCGCCATCACCGTGTTCCTGGCGACCATCGCCTTGCGGGCGCGGCTGAAGAAAGACATGCTCGGGCCGCGCGGGCTGGTGGGCGAAATGGGGGTGGCGCGCACGCCGCTGGCGCCCGAGGGCAAGGTGTGGATCGGCGGCGAGCTGTGGAACGCGGTCGCCGAGGGTCCGCCGCTCGGCGTGGGCCAACGGGTGCAGGTGCGGGAGGTCGAAGGACTGGTGCTGCACGTGGGACCGGCAGGAAATTTGTGATTTGCGATTGGTGATTGGCGATTGGTGATTGGCGACTTTCCTGCGCTGCTCTGTAGCGGTCATCACCAAATCGCAAATCGCAAATCACAAATCACCAAATCGCCAATCCGCAAATGGACTAGAATCACAGCCGCCGTTTTTTTCCGCGTACAACTGGAGGAGCCATCATGCCACTGGTGATTGCCGCCGTCGTGGTCGCTTTCTATCTGTTCAGCTGCATCAACATCCTGAAGGAATGGGAAAAGGGAGTGGTGCTGCGGCTGGGGCGGGTGCTCGACCAGCCCAAAGGGCCGGGCATCATCTTCGTTTTCAAACCGGTTGACACGCTGCGGCGGGTGTCGCTGCAGCAGGAGGCGTTCGAGGTGCCGCCGCAGGACATCATCACGCGCGACAACGTCACGCTGAAGGTGAACGCGGTCATCTTCCTCAAGGTAGTGGACGCGAAGCGCGCGGTGGTGGCGGTGGACAACTATCGCTACCAGACCTCGCAGTTCGCGCAAACCACGCTGCGCTCGGTGCTGGGCGAGGTGGAGCTCGACGAACTGCTGGCGCACCGCGACAAGATCAACATGCGGCTGCAGGAGATCCTCGACCAGCACACCGATCCCTGGGGCGTGAAGGTGACGACGGTCGAGGTCAAGCAGGTGGATATGCCGGATTCCATGCTGCGCGCCATGGCCAAGCAGGCCGAAGCGGAGCGCGAAAAGCGCGCCAAGATCATCCACGCCGAGGGCGAGTACTCGGCGGCGCAGCGCCTGGCGGACGCGGCGGGCCTGCTGGCGAAAGAGCCGACCAGCCTGCAGTTGCGTTACCTGCAAACCCTGACCGAGATCGGGGTGGAGAAGAACACAACCATCGTGTTTCCGCTGCCGGTGGACCTGCTCAGCGGTCTCACGAAGCTGATTGATAAACAGCTAAAGAGCGCCGACGGAGGATAATCGGGTCGTCGGTCGTCGGTCGTCGGCCGAGCCAAGAGCCAAAAGCGAGTTATGTCCGACTATCAGGATACGGAAATCACGCTCGGGACCGGGCGCCTGCTGGGGCTGTTCTTCGGCTTCGTGCTGGTGTGCGGCATCTTCTTCGGCATCGGGTTCACCATGGGACGCAGCGCCGCCGCGGCCGGCGGGCCGATCACTACGGCGCCAGCGGTGCCCAGCGTGGCCGTGCCGACCGGCGCCAAGCCGACGGCAGGCAAGGACGTGCCGGTGACCGATTGCCCCGCGGGGCAGAACTGCACGCCCGCGTCGTCGGCGGCAGCGGCGCCGGCGGATGCGGCCGCGACCGCACCCGCGCCCGAAGCACAGACCGAAGCCCCCAAGGCGGAGAGCGCCGCGGCGCCGCCGCACACGGAAGCAGCGGTCTCGCCGGCCGCCGAGGTGACGCACGCCGCTGCTGCAGGCACCACGCCACAACCCGGGTTCGTGGTGCAGATCGCCGCCGTCAGCAAGAAAGAAGATGCCGACACGCTGCTGGGGGCGCTGCGCAAGAAGAGCTATCCGGTGTTCCTCGCACCCGATACCGGCGACCACCTCTTCCACGTGCAGATCGGCCCCTTCGCCGACCGCAAGGAGGCGCAGGCGATGAAAGAGAAACTGGCGGGCGATGGGTACAACGCGATCGTCAAGTAGACGGGATTCGGGAAAGGGAAGGCGCGCTGCGGCGCGCCTTTTGCGTGCGTGCGAGTCAACAGCCGAGTTGCCGGTTGCCAGTGGTCGGCTGCCAGAACAAACAAACCCCAGATCCCTCGCGGTGCTCGGGATGACAACCAAGAGGGCGGCTTTGCTGCGGGCCGGCGGCAAACTCGAACCGTGTCCCGCCCAGACGAGCAAAACCGGCTCGTCTGGGGCACCCGGCTTTGGCGCGAGGCCGCAACGCGTCGGAGTTCAGGGCAGGCCGAGGGGCTGCATCCATCCGGCGAGGCGGGCCTCGAAGAGGGCCGGGGTGTCGCGGCGGCCGACCAGGAGGCGCGGCAGGGCGAGGGGGGCGTCGGCGGGCGCGGCGTGGCGCGGCGCGGTGGTGAATCCAAGTTCGTAGCCCGCGGCACCGGAGGCCCGCAGCACGGCTTCGTTGCAGGAACCGCCGGGATAGGCGACGGAGTGGGGCGTAGCGCCCAGGCGTTCGGCGATCAGGCGCGCCGACTCACGCAGCTCGTGCTCGACCTCCGGCGGTTCGCAGGTGGCCAGGAGTTCGTGGGTGAAGCCGTGCGAGCCGATGGCCAGCGCATCCCCGGAGGCGGCGAGGGCGGCCGCCAGCTCCAGCCAGGTGGCCAGCGCGTAGTCCGAATCGGGCGGGAGCGGGTCGGGGGGCAGGTTCGCGGCGAGCCAGGCGCGGCGCTGGGCGGCGGGCATACGCTTCAAGCGCAACTTCTGGCGGCGCATCTCGGCGGTGTCGCCGTAGGCGCACTCGACGAGCGAAGTCCACAGCGCGCCGCGGTTCTCGACCAATCCCGCCACCACAAACAGCGCCGCGGGCACGCCGCGGCGGCGCAGCGCGGGCAGCGCGTTCATCACCGTGTTGCGGTAGCCGTCGTCAAAGGTGAGCAGCACGGGGCGCTCGGGCAGGGCAGCGCGGTTCATCCATGCGTCGCGGACTTGCGCCAGCGACACGGGCCGATACTGCCGGAGCAGGCGGTCGAGCTGCACCTCGAAGAGTGGGAGCGGCAGCTGGATGCCGCCGGAATCCGGTACGTTCAGCCGCTCGCCGCAGACGCCGTGGTAGCAGAGCACGAGCAGGCGACGGCGCAGCCGGGTGCGCGCGAGGCGATTCAGCCCGGCAGCGCCCGCCAGCGCCGCGACGTGGCGTACTGCGCTCCCGATCATGCGTCGATGGTGCGGAGATCGGGGAGGTGCTCCGCCAGCCGCGCCAGGCAGCGCGGCATCAGGCCGGCGCGCAGCTTCGCTTCGAGTTCCAGCCGCACCGGCACGGTGAAGGACTTGTAGAGGAAGACCCTCCCTCTTTCCCACTGCGGAACGCGCGGAGCGCGGCCGGCGGCGAGCAGGCCGAGGGCGCGAAGCAGCAGTTGCTGGCCGAGGTCGATGACCTTGCAGTCGAGGGAGGCGGCGTTGTCGGCGGCGTCGAGCGCCGGACGGCCGGAGAGGATGATGTCGCCGGAATCGATTCCGGAGGTGATGTAGTGGACGGTGGCGCCGGCGTACTCGGGCTCCTCGTGGTAGAGCGACCAGAAAGTGCAGGGCCCGCCGCGGTAGTAGGGGGAGAGGCCGGTGTGCAGGTTGATCATGCCGTAGCGGGCGGCGCAGTCGAGGACCGGGGGACGAATGAGGCGGGTGCCGCTGACGATGATAGCGTCCGGCGTGGCGGCGGCGATGGCCTGCGCGACCTCGGGGGCGTTGATGTCGGGGGCGGCGAGGACGGTGCGGGCCGACTCCGCGAAGGGCGGGGCCCCGAGTTGCGTGAAGAAGTCGCGGTAGACCTGCGCGGCGGCGCGCTCGACCTCGCCGATGGCGGCGCGCTCGCGGACCTTGGCAGCGAAACGCGCCGGCTGGCGCAGCAGCCGGAGGGCGCGGCGCAAGCGCGCCTCGCCGGAGAAATGCTGGTCGACGCAGAGCAGGACGAGTTCGTGCTGCCGCGCCAGCCGAGCGGCCAAGGCGCGCTGCCACGGCTGTTCGCAGGTCAACATCGCCAGGCGCATGGGTCTCCGCGGGCGCGGGAAGCGGCAGGCGCAGTATAGCGCAGGGGCCGCGGCGTTCTTGCGGCGGCTGTTTTTACATATTGACAATGGTCGATGTACGGCGTATATTGACCTCTGTCGATATGACAAACACCCTCACCGACGAACGCGTGACCGCGATGCTGAAGGCGATCGCCGACCCGACGCGGCGGCACATCCTACGCCTGCTGCGCGAGCGCAAAGGATGCTGCGCCATCGGCGAGCGCGAGGGACTGTGCGCCTGCGACATCGAGAGCTGCGTGCGGCTGGCGCAGCCGACGGTGTCGCACCACATGGCGATCCTGCGCGCCGCGGGGCTGGTGGAGGCGGAAAAGGTCGGGCAGTGGATGTGGTACCGGCGCAACGAGCGCGCGGTGCGGGAGATGGGGAGAATAGTTTCTAGTTTCTAGTTTCTAGTTTCTAGTTTCTAGTTTCGAGTTTCCAGTTTCCAGTTTCGAGTTTGGAGCTGCAGCTGCTGGCGGCTGGCTCCCAGCAAGAGAAAACCCAAGCTGGCGAGGAAGGCGTTCTTAGGGATCCGTAGATAGATGGCAATCGATATGAAAGGAGCGGTCATGAGCGGGAAAGCGGCGGAGTTGCGGGAGGTAGTCAAGGAGAAGTACGGGAGCATCGCGCGGGAGCGGGGCGGCGGATGCTGCGGGTCACCGAGCCAGCTGGTGCCGGCCATCGGGTACACGGCCGAGGAGGTAGCGCAGGCGGGCGAAGCGAACCTGGGGCTGGGCTGCGGCAATCCGCTGGCGCTGGCCCAGGTGCGGGAAGGGATGACGGTGGTGGACCTGGGGAGCGGGGCGGGGTTTGACGCCTTCCTGGTGCGGGAGCGGGTGGGCGCGAGCGGGCGCGTGATCGGAGTGGACATGACCGACGACATGCTGGCGCTGGCGCGGGAGAACGCGCGGCGCCGCGGCGTGGCGAACGTGGAATTCCGCCAGGGAGTGATCGAGGCGCTGCCGGTGGACGACGCCAGCGCCGACATGGTCATCAGCAACTGCGTCATCAACCTCAGTCCCGACAAGGAAGCGGTCTTCCGCGAGATCTACCGCGTGCTAAAGCCGGGAGGCACGTTCGCCATCAGCGACATCGTGCTGCTGCGGCCGCTGGAGGAGGCGGTGAAGTCGAACGTCGAGGCTTACGTGGGATGCGTGGCCGGGGCCAGCATGCTGTCGGAGTACGTGGCGCTGGCGGCGGAGGCGGGGTTCACCGAGCTGGCGGCGCCGCAGATCATGGGCGGAGCGGCGCTGCTGTGCGCGCTGGCCCCGGGCGCAACGCCGGCGGGATTGACGGCGGAGCAGGTGAAGCGCGCGGCGGCGGCGGTGGCGTCAGTCAGGTTCCACGGGGCAAAACCAGTTTCTAGTTTCTAGTTGCAAGTTTCGAGTCGCGGAGCCGACGCAGCGCTCGTGCCGCGGCTGGTGGCGGCGCGAACGTTTCTCTGTGCGCCCACCCGGGGCTTATGCCCCAGGCTATTCTCTGTCGCGCCTCCGGCGCTGGAGCATCGTGCCCCGCGATCTCTCCGTCTGGCCGCCATGGTTCAACGGCTTGGGCACGCTGCCCCTGAGGTCGGGGTGAAATTCCTGGTTGAAAAGGGGCGAGCGGCAGGGTGGTGTTGGCGGGGTAGGGATCCTTCGACGCGCGCTCCGTCGCATGCGACCACCCCAGCAAGCCAAAACCAGGCTCGCTGGGGACCCCGGCTCCGCTCCCTCGCGCTGGCTCAGGATGACGACATCACAAAGAGCCGTTCGAGTACCACCGGCGTCCTGGGGCGACGAAATACATAGATCCTTCGGGCGCAACACCAGCGCCCTCAGGATGACACCCAGGTTCTTTCAAGCGCCCTGAGGATGACAATTGCCAAGGGTCGTCAGCGGGAGACGGCGGCGAAGAGTTCGGAGTGCAGGAGGGATTCGAACTTGGCGTCGTCGGTCTTGAAGCGGAGGCGGAGCTTGTCGCTGTCGTTGTCGACGTTGAGGCTGTCGAGGGCGAGCTTCTCGATGCCGCTGGCGTTGAGCCGGCGGTACATCATGCCGGCCTTGACCATGGCGGAGAGACTGGCGGCGGTGAAGCTGTCGGAGGTGAAGACGTCGAGGTCGAAGTTAACGCCGCTGCTGAAGTCCATGGCGTAGCGGGAGCCGAGGAAGCGCTTGCGCACGATGTCGTAGTCGGCGAGGCGGGCGGCATCGCCGAGGGCGGAGCGCATCATGTTCTGGGTGCCGGAGCCATCGAGGACGCTCCACACCGTGCCGCGCTCGACGCCGCCCATCATGTCGGCGATCTGGGAATTGGCATTGAGGCTGGGGAGCTCGCCGTCGCGGGTGTCGAGCGCCAGCTTGAGCGCGGTGACCTCGCCGAACAACATGGTGGTGGGATCGAGGAACGCCATCTGCATGCCTTCGGAGGCGGGCCAGAGGTCGTTGAGGCGGTAGCGGGTGGCCTTGATTTTGCGCGCGGTGAAGCGGCGGGTGATCTGCTGCAGGGTGAACTGACCCTGGGCGATGCCGATGATGCGCAGGGAGCTGTTGTTGCGGAAAGAGATGAAGGCGAGCTGCTCAATGTCCTTGTCGGGATCGACGCCCAGGCCGCGCAGCGCCGTCTCGAACTGCTTGAGGTTGTCGGGCAGGACGCGGTCTTTCAGCGCCATGGCCGTCCCCGAGGCCTTGAGCGTGCGGTAGTCGACGCAGATGATCTGCTGCACTTCGCTGGGAATGATGGCGCGGGCCGAGCTGCCCAGCGCCACGCCAAGTGCGCTGGCCGCCAGCAGTAGAACCACGGGGAGGAGAAGGAGTCGCTTCATGGAATCCCGGTACCTAATCGGATGACGTTCCGGCCAACCAGGTTGTTCTACTTAATGTAACCCAAATGCGAGGCGGCGGGTGGCGGGGAGGTGACCGGCGGGAGGTTACCTTAGGGAAACCGCGGCCGGTCGTCGGTCGTCGGTCGTCGGTCTTCGGCCGAAACCAACCGCGAAAACACGCCAGCGGAGGCGAAACAGGCAAGGAAGAAGAGCCTTCGTGGTTCAACTCCGCAGGGCGGCGAGGCGCTGGCGGGTTTCGCTGACAAACTGCTGGTCGGCGAGCTCGGCGAGGTTAATTTCCACGTTGGCGGCGGCGCCCTCGAGGGCGGCGTGGGCGAGCGCGGCAGCCACGGCGAGGTCGGAGGCCATCTTGGGGTTGGTGATGGGGCGAAGTTGCTCGATCACGCCCAGGAGCTGGCGGGCGCGCTCGGCCACGCTGAGCGGGACGCGCGCAGCGTCTTTGGTGGCGTCCTCGATCTGCGACGGGGCGGCATCGGCGGCGGATTTTGCCGCCTTGAAGGCCTGGACGACGGCGGTGTAGGCCTCGGCGTCGTCGTCGATGGCGGCGGCGAAGTCGTCGCGCATGCGGGCGAGGCGGGCGATGGCGTCGCTGAGCTCGCGTTCGTGCGGCAGGTAATTCTTCTTGCCGCGCGCCATGCTGGCCACCATGTGGCCAAGCGCGGCGCCCATGGCCGCGGCCGCGGCACTGGCGCTGCCCCCGCCGGGGGTCGCGGTGGGGGCGGCGAGCTGCTCCAGGAAGGGCTCGACGCCGGCCCGCAGGCCGCCAACGGCCATCTTGCCGCCCATCACCGCCGCGAGGCGGTTTTCCAGAATCAACGACGAGTTGAAGTTCTCGATCTGCAGGAACCACTCCGCTGCGTCTTCCAAGGCCCGCTTCGGGACCAGGCCGACAATCTCGCTGGCCAGCGGCTGCACGCCGTAGCGTGCGGCCTCGTGGCGCACGAACTCGAAGACGCGCGCCATGGGGGTCTGTTCGAAGTCGGTGAGGTTCATCGAGACCTGGGCCAGGCCGCGGACGCTGAAGCCCGCCGCCTTGACGTAACGCAGCCCGCCAGAGGAGAAGCGCACCGCCTTGGCGATTTTCTTGGCGATCTCGACGTCAGGGGTGTTCAGAAAGACGTTGTAGGCGATGAGGAACTTGCGGGCGCCGACGACGGTGGCGCCGGCAGTGGGATGAAGGCGGGGCTCGCCGAAATCGGGGCGGCGCGCGGGGTTGGTGGCGATCTCGTCGCGCAGGCCCTCGAACTGGCCGCGGCGGATGTTCTCCAGGTTCTGGCGCTCGGGAGTAGTGGCGGCGGCTTCGTAGAGATAAACCGGCACGCGGCAGCGCTGCCAGATTTGCTCGCCGACGTGGCGTGCGATGGCCACGCAGTCTTCGAGCGTGACCCCTTCGATGGGGATGAAGGGGATAACGTCGGCGGCGCCGAGGCGCGGGTGGGCGCCGGTGTGGTGGGTCAGGTCGATGAGCTCAGCCGCGCGGCAAACGCCGCGAATCGCGGCCTCGGCGACGGCGTCGCGCTCACCCACCAGGGTGATGACGCAGCGGTTGTGGTCGGCGTCCATCTCGCGGTCGAGCAGGTAGACGCCGTCCAGCTTCATGGCGGCGATGAGGGCGTCGACCTTGGCGGGATCACGGCCCTCGGAAAAATTCGGAACACATTCAACCAGCGTGTTCATGAGTCCTCGCAGAACACGCAAGGATAGCAGGGAGGGAAAGAAGCGATAAGCGATATGCGCTCAGGAAGACAGGAAAGGCGGCGCTACTTGCGCTTGCGGAAGGAGGTCACGCCCAGCTGGAACTGCACCGTGTTGATGCCCGGGTTGGGCACGGTGAGGCCAGCGTTGGAAATGTGGGCATAGCGGATGGCGAAGGTGGGATTGAAATGGCGGCCGGTGAGATGAACACCGAACGCGGCCTGGGAGACGAAATTGACGTTGCTGGTGCCGCGCGGCACCTCGCTCCTGGTGAAGAGCACGCCGCCGGCGAGTTCAATGAAGGGGACGGCCCGGCGAGCCTGGGCGAAATTCCACTTCAGGGCAAAGGGATCGAAGCCGGCGCCGTAAGTGCCGCCGTTTTGGAAAACGAGGTAAAGCGGAATGGCGTCCACCGCATACTCCAGCGAGCCGCGCAGGAAGCCGGGGCCGACAGGACCGGCGAGCACCCAACCGTAGCGCGCGCCGACATTGAAAACGCCAACGCCGGCAGTGCCGCCGCTGACGGAGTGTCCGCCGGCAGCCGAAAGGGTGAGTTCGCGGTCGCCGGCAGCGGGCGCCTGCGCCCACAGCGACGTGGTCATCAGGAGGGTTGCGAAAACGAGGAGGAGGCGACGCATGGTTGCGGCAGCCTAACAGCTTCCGCCGCTTCGGGGGAGTGCAAAAGCGGCGACGCGTTGCATACCCCGCGCCAATGACCTACGATTTGAGCTTCCCGTGCAGCAGAATTGCGGAATGCCAGTCCGTCGCCTGGTGGGGCGGGGAGTGGCGGTGTTGTGCCTGCTCGCGGCGATAGGCGGACGGGCGCAGGCGGTGTGCCAGGCCAGCGCCGTGGCGTCGCTGCCCGGGTTCGATCCCAGCGGCAGCTCGCCGACGTTTCCGCTGGCGCCGGTGGCTGCGCCGAGCGCCGGCGCCGCGGTGGCGAATGAAGGCCTCGCCGAGCGCCTCAGCGACGTGCTCATCTTCGACAACGGGACCGCGCCGAACTGTTTCACGCTGAACAGCGTCATCACGCTGGTCTACAACCTGCCGCTGCAGAACCTGCCGGCGCAGAACACGGCGCCCGCGGCCAACTTCGACATCTTCGACAGCAGCGGCGGGGCAGGGCTGGCGGTGAGTGCTACCTACCAGGTGGCGGACGCCGCGACCACCATCACCATCACGGTGAAGAGCGCGGGGAGCGCAGGGAACTTGCTGACGGGAAGCAGCGGGGCGGCGTTGCGGGTCAAGAACCTGCGCGGCGACATGAGCGGGCTAGCGCCGGGGATCGACGTGGCCGTCACGCTCGCCGCGACCGCCGGCATGGTGAATCCCGGACTCACGCTTGGCAACGTACTGCGCAGTATCGCGCCGGGAGCGGCAATCACTACGGGGCAAGGCGCGCAGAACTCGGGCGGAGGCCTGAGCACGGCGGCGACGTTCAGCTTCAGCGAAGGGTTTGGCACGGCGCTGCGGACGGCCGCCGCGGCGAGTGCGCAGGTGTACAGCGACATCGCGACCAACGCCACCAGCCTGGTGCTCGACGTCGGCAACTCGCTGCCCGTGGGGATCACGCTGACGTTTCCGGCGCAGATCACGACCTCGGGCGCGACGGGGGCCAGCTTCACGCTGCGCGGCGGAAGCACCTGTTCCGGCCCGAGCAGCTGCGTCGTCATCTACGACACCAGCGCCAACGGCGCCGGCCTCGCGAGCCTGACGCTGCGGACGGCGGCAGCGCCCAACAGCGGCGCCAGCGGCACACCCGCCGTCGGAGTGCAGATCGGGACGGTCTCGGGGGCGGGCACGGTGACGCTGCACGCGTTTCTTGGTCCGGCGGCGGCCGCGGCGAGCGGCAACGACGACGCAAACCCGGCCGCGGTGCCCCGCTACGTCAGCAAGAACACCGCCGGCGGCGTCACCCGCCACATCCTGAGCGGGACCTGGTTCACGGTGCAGCCGACCACGCCGCTGGTGACGCTGTCGCAAACCAGCCTCAGCTTCGCCGACCAGGACGTGGGCACCGTCAGCACGGCGCAGAGCGTGATCCTGACCAATGCCAGCCCGCTGGCGCTCTCCATCGCCAGCATCACCAGCTCGACCGCAGATTTCCAGGTTTCCCACGACTGTGGGACGGCGGTGGCGGGGCTGACGAGCTGCAACATCCACGTGCTCTTCGTGCCGACGCAGGCAGGGCCGCGGGGAGCGCAGATTTCCATCGTGGACAATGCGCCCGGCAGCCCGCACGCGATCAGCGCCAGCGGCAACGGCATCACCGTGGTGCCGGCCCCGACGCTGCTGTCCATGACGCCCCACCAGGCCCCGGCGGGTGCGGGACCGCTTTCCGTTCTGCTCAGCGGCGCCAACTTCCAGCTGAATTCCGTGGCGCAGTGGAACGGGACGCCGCTCAACACGGTGGTCAATAGCGCGACCTCGCTCTTCGCGCTGATAGGGACGGCGCAGCTGGCGGCGACCGGGGTGGCGGTGGTGACGGTGGTGACGCCGGCGCCGGGCGGCGGAACTTCGAATGCGCTGGCATTCGCTATCGGCAACTCACCGTTGCCGGCGATGCCGCACCTCTACTACCTGCCGCACGCCGTCAGCGGCGGCGGCTACGTCACCAAGATCACCGTGATCAACCTGAGCAACAGCGCGAACCAGGTGGTAGTGACGTTTCTCACGCCGGGCGGGGAGAGCGCGCAAACCGGGAACTACCCGGTGGCGGCCGGGGGAACGCTGCGCGTCGCCACTCCCGAGACGGAGCGCTTCGCGCCGCTGCAGACGCGCTGGGTGGTGGTGGGGGCGCAGGCGAACGTGGCCGTCAATCTGTTCTTCGAGTACATCGAGACGCCGGGCTCGCGGCGGGTGGTGAACAGCGTGGGCTTCACCGACTCCGCGCCGCTGACGGAGTTCAGCGTGCCGGTGGAGTTTGAGCCGCGCGCCAGCGATACGCCCATTGGCCGCACGGTCGGGCTGGCGCTGGCGAACACTACCGCGGGCACCAACCGGGTGGCGCTGCAGCTGGTGGATGCGGTGGGAAACGTGCTGGCCAGCGCCGTCCTGACGCTGCCGGCCTTCGGACAGACGGCGGTGGCGCTGGACGCCTTGCCGGAGTTCGCGGCGGCGCTGCCGCACGCCAACTTCGTCGGCTCCATCACCGGACTGGCGAGCGGCGCGGTGGCCGTGATCGCGCTCGCGGACGACTTTGGTCCCTTCGCCGCGACGCCGGCGGTGCCGGGACGCGCCCGCTAGCGGGGAGGCGCCAGCCGGCCGTTGCCGCCGGCGGTCTCATCCCGGCCCGCCGGAAGGAAGACGGAGAACACGGTTCCCGAGCGGCCGCTGCGGGTGCAGCTGCGGGCACGGATGCTGCCGCCGTGCTTGCTGACGATGCCCTGCGTCACCCACA
>CAVUAF010000005.1:0-67069 GCA_963739375.1 Terriglobia bacterium | reverse complement strand
TATGTAGCCACCTTTAATCAGTTACGTATTGCTGCGAACGGCCCTGTAGCTCAGATGGATAGAGCAGCGGTTTCCTAAACCGTTGGTCGGCAGTTCGACTCTGCCCCAGGGCCCCCATTTCCTCGCATTTGCCAATTCCCGCAATCCCAATAATCGCTTACTCGCTCTTGCGCGCTATTGGCTGGCCGAAGGCGGGGCGGACGTTTCGAGGTTTACTGTCCCGTAGGTGTCCTGGGTTTTAGGTTTTGGGTTCGTCCGGCCACTGTTTTGTCCACTGTTCTGAGCGGGATTGTACCGTCGAGACGCAGCGGCCACTGATCACTTTTCAATTGTTTTGCCAACTAGCTGACGTGGGCAGCAGTGAACTTCGTTCAAACGAGGGCTTCTAAGAACGCGCGCCCGCAAACGTCAGTTCTTGTCGGTGACAGGACGAAAGTGTGGGAGTAGAATCCGCGCCATGATGCCTGCCAACATGCGCCTTCTGCCGCTGTCCCTGTTGCTTGTCATCGGCTCGTTGTGGGCGCAAGTGCCTGCCCAGGCCGACAAAAAGGGGTGTGTCGAGAGCAAAGTCGTTACCCGTATGCCCGGATGTGCATTCTTCGATGCGACCACAAGGATTTCAGCGCGGCCGAGATGCCGCGGACCAAGGCTGAGAGAGGCCACCAGGTGGAGGGGGAATTCGAGTCTACGGTGTACCGCTGTCCGAGCGGCAAATCGCCGCTGGAGCTGGGTAGAAACACGGAGGCTGCGTTGAAGAATGCGGGCTTCAATATCCTATACACCGACGTTTATATGGGCGGCGCCCGATTCTGGATGACGGCTCAAAAAGGCAGCCAGTGGGTGAAACTCTACGTTGTTTCGGACGCCTACGAGTTGACCGCCGTCAAGCAGAAGCAAATGGAGCAGGTGATGACCGCCAACGCCGACGGGTGGGCCCAACAGATCAACCAGTCCGGGCGAGTGAGCGTGTACGGAATCAACTTCGACACGGGCAAATCCACGATCCGCCCCGACTCGGAGCCGGCGCTGAATGAGTTGGTCAAGCTTCTTCAGGCGAATCCGTCATGGGCAATGGTGGTGGCGGGCCACACAGACAACGTAGGTACCCAGGCAACGAACCTCGCGCTGTCGCGGGAGCGCGCCCAGTCAGTGATCTCGTGGCTGTCGGTTCATGGCGTGGATGGAGCGCGCCTCGTGCCGGCCGGTTTTGGCGATACCCGCCCGATCGCGGAAAACAAAGACGAAGAGGGTCGACAGAAGAACCGCCGCGTAGATCTCGTAAAGCTCTATTAATGACGGTTCACGGCGCTAGGTGGAGGCTCCGCGGGGCCACCCGAACCCGCCCGGTTTACCCTTCTATGCCCCCTTTCGGCCGCCCATTATTAGCAGACAAGATACTTCACAGGACGATACAGTCCCCTTAAAATCCACCCTGCCGAACAGCCACAGAGTTCTCGGCCAGAAGCACTGTCTTGTCCACGGATGGATGCGCGGGATTAAATCTTTGTTGGTCCTAAGCGAGTCCGCAGGGCGGTGAACTTTCGGCTCACTCTGCTCCGGTGGCTGTTCGGCGGCTTTTTTGGGTCGCGATTCCTGGCCGGCGCCCCGCTTCCTGCCTCGCCTTCCCTCTCCCGGCGGCTGACCGATCGGCAACCCACGCGGTTGGCTACGCGGGCGCGGGCGGGGCAGCGCGATAGCTGGCCCTCAACTCCTCGACGATTTCGCCGGCCACCTGGCGGGCCCGCTCCAATGCGCCCGCTCGAAGCTGATGGCGCCGACGCGCGGCGTGCCCGCCGCCGCCGTAGCGCTCGCAGATGCGTGGCCAGGTTGTGCATCAGCGTGCGCGCGCCCAGGGGTTCGAGCCCACCGAGACCTTGGTGCGGAAGCTCGAGTGGCTCACCGAGACCGTGTAGACGGAGTCCGGGATACAGGTAGTAGGGGATGAACTTGTTGTAGCCTTCCAGGTCGTGGCCGGTCAGATCGAAAAACACCACGCCGTCGCGCTGCGACGCGCTCGGCGGATGATGTCGATGGAGCGCAGGTGGCGCTCGTACAGCGGCCGAACAGCTGCTGGACCTCGGGGCGCGCGATGATCTCGGCCAGCGGCTTCGGCGCCGCATCAAGCGAATGATCCGCTGCACGGTGTCCGGATCCTTCGACGCCTCGATCACCAGCGTCAGCTTGCGTGGCCGGCGCCGCCAGTTCGCACCGCCGTCTGCGCGTCCGGATACTGCGCGCCGTCGATGATGTCGGCCCACTCCACCAGTTCCGCCAGGTCGGGCGCCTCGTAGCCGAACCGCGCGCGCGCCGACGGTGGCGATGAACTTGGTGCAGGAGCGGTAAGTCGGGTCGTAGAATCTTCTTGCCGCTGCGTGTCGCGCCGGAAATGCTCGGCGTCCTCGGGCGTGAGGAAGGCGCTCTGGTGGTGGTCGAACCACCAGGTCAGCCGCGGGCGGAGCGAGTACTTGAAATCGACGATGGCGTTCTCGTCGCCGTCGAACATGCATTCGTCGAAGAGCTGGCCGGCCCGGTGCACCAGCCCGCTGAAGACGAACTCCACCTCGCTGCGGATGCGCTCGCGGTAAAAGCGGGCAAACAGGGAGGCCGACGCGGCCCCGTCGAAACACTTGTCGTGATAAAAGACCCGCAGCTTCATGGCTCTTGCCGCCCGCTCACCCTCGCGGCACTTCCCTCAGCCGTAACAGGATGACCCAGGCAAAGTAGATAGAAATGCCATCCGGCGGCATGCCCTGTCAAGCGGCGCGCCATTTTGGCTGTGCAAAAGAAAAGCGGGACCGCGTGGGTCCCGCCGCAAAAAGGTCTGCCGCCTAGCTCCCGCCCTGCTTCTCCGCGAAATTGCCCAGAACCGGAAGCTTGAATTTCGTGTGACCGTATGCCTTCACCGCGCAGATCACCATCATGATGATGTTGGCGAGCTGCCAGAACGGCAGCATGAGCCACCCGATGATGGGAATCACCAAGAGGATAAAGTTGCCGATAAACCAGCAAACCCCTTGGGCCACGGCCTGGAAGGAATAGAAGCGAACGAACTTGATGTTCTTGTAGGGCTCGATCAGAAGAAAGATGAGCCCGATCAGCGGAAAGCAGGCGAGAGCAGCGGCAACATTCTCTTCCATCCCGCCCGCTTGCGCCGCCGCCGGCGCCGGCGCGGCCGCCCCGCCGTCTGCGGCCACTGCCTTACCGCAGGCGGGACACGCACTAGCCGTCTCCGCCATTTGCGCACCACACGATGCACAGAAACGCGGCATATCTTACCCTCCTGGTTCTGCGTTGATGTTTAGAAACACCGTTCTGTGGGCGATGAAAGCGGCTGCACATTATCAGAATCCCGGGGGTGTCCGCAATCGACAATTTTCCGCAACGCCGGCTTCGAAGGCCGCCGCCGGAGGCGCCTACGCCCGCGTTCGCCGGCCGTTGGTTTTCTGCCGGCATTCCTCGCAGATGCCGTAGATTTGGAAGGTGTGGCGCGTGGTCACGTAGTGGTGCTTGCGCCCGATCTCCTGCTCCAGTTTGTCCACTTCCGGGCTGAAGAACTCGACCGAGCCGCCGCACTCGACGCACACCATGTGGTGGTGGCTGCGGCGGTTGAACTGGTGCTCGTAGCGCGCGATGCCGTCGTGAAACGCCACCTCGCTGGCCAGCCCGCATTCGGCCAGCAGCTTCAGCGTGCGGTACACCGTGGTGAAGCCGATGCCCGGATCTTTCCTCTGCACCAGGCGGTGCAGCTGGTCGGTCGAAAGATGCTCGCGCGTTTCCAGAAAGGTGCGCAGGATGGTGTCGCGCTGCTCGGTGTGCTTCAGCCCGACGCGCCGCAAGTGGCGATGAAAGAGTTCCTCGGCCTCCTGCCGTTCGGCGGCGGAGATGGAAGAGCGATCGTCAATGCGTTTCGGCAGCACAGGATATTGACCCACCACGACCGGGTGGCGCGGCGCACCGCGCTTCAGAATAGCACTGCCGGAAATCCTCCAAAAACAAACATCCCCCGCCGCAGCGAGGGATGGCCGGCACGGCCCGGTTCAGGCAGCCTTGCCATGTACCAGCGGCTGCTGCCGGAAGGCCGAGCGCAGAATGCTGTCAATGTCGCCGGTGGAGCAGCAATCGTCGGCGCCCGCTTCCAGCGATTGCGCCCACAACTCCTCGTCGGCGAGGCGGTGGGTGCAGACGATCTGGACCTGGCCAAACTGGTCGCGCAACTCACGCACCTTGCCGAGGTCGAGCATTTCCAGATCGGCGATCACGATCTGGGCGCGGTGCCTGGGGACGGCGTGGCGCACGTCTTCGGGCGTGTGCGCCACGTACACCGACCGGCAATGGTGCCGCAGCGCCAGGGCCAGTTCGGCTGCGGATGCGTCATTTATCTGGGCGACGATGGCGGTGAGACGCTGTGTCATAACTACCCCCGGGGGTGCGCGCAACTACTTGCGGCCCTCGTTTCGCTCCGCCGCTTCCTCGTAGGGCGCGGGTTGGAGCTTGCCGTTCTGTTTGAGCAGGATTTCAACTTTGCCCTCGGCCTCCTCCAGTTGCTTGCGGCAGGCGAGCGAGAGCTTCATGCCCTCTTCGAACAGTTGCAACGAGCGTTCCAGGGGAATATCGCCGCGTTCCAGCTCTTCCAGGATCTTTTCCAGACGCTCGAGGCACTCTTCGAATTTGGCCAAACGTCGTACCTCTTGGCATCTATTCTAAGTCAGGTCGCGTGCGGCGGAACAAAACTATAAGGCCAATGTCCTCAAGGGCCTGGCCGCGTGCTGCGGTGCGTGCTAGGCCCCGGCGGCCGGACGGTTGCCGCCCGTGCCCAGCACTTCAAAGACGTCCACCGCCACCGCGTAGCGGCCGAAGGGGGCGCTGATCTGCGCTCCCTGCACCATGCCGCGCACCTGGCTCAGCATCTCGCGGGCAATGGCGATGCCCTCCTGGCGCGCCGCATCGGCGCTGCTGGTGCGCGTCATGCGCTCGACCACGGCATCGGGAATCGAGACCCGCAGCTCGTTCTTCATGAACTCGGCGTTACGTGCGCTGGTCAGCGGCCAGATGCCCGCCACTACCGGCACGCGGCAGTGCTCGATGCGCCGGAGAAACTGCTCCAGCAAGGCGAGGTCGAACACCGGCTGCGTCACCGCGTACTCGGCCCCCGCCTCCACCTTGTACTCGAAGCGGCGGATTTCCTCGTCGATGTTGGGGACGCCCGGGTTCGCGCCCACCCCGATCACGAAGCTGGTGGCGGTGCCAATCGGGTTGGCGCCGATGTCGAGCCCGCTGTTCAGCAGGTGCACGATGTTCACCAGGCCGATGGCGTCCACGTCGAACACCGCCGTCGCGTCGGGATAGTTGCCCAGCTTGGGCGGGTCGCCGGTGATGCAGATCAGGTTGCGGATCCCCACCGCGGCCGCGCCCAGCAGGTCCGACTGAATGCCCATCACGTTGCGGTCGCGGCAGGTGTAGTGCAGCACCGCCTCGATCCCCACCTGCTGCTGGATCAGGAGCGAGAGCGCCTGGTTCGACATGCGCGCCGAAGCGCGCGGCGAATCGGGAATGTTGATGCCGTCGATGCCGACGGACTTCAGGTAGCGCGCGCCCTCGATCTCCTTGGCCACGTCGGTGCCCTTGGGGGGCACGATCTCCACCATGGTGACGAATTCGCCGCGGGCAATCTTCGCGCCCAGGCGCGAGCGCTCCCCGAGCGGTGGGGCGGCCACCTGGGGCGCTTCCTTCGGGGCGGCCGCTACGCGCGGCGCCGCACTGCGCGCTTCGCCCACCCGCAGCCCCTGCTTGATCGCCCGGATGTGTTCGGGCGTGGTTCCGCAGCAGCCCCCCACCACCTGCACTCCGGCACGCACGAACTTGCGCGCGTAGCTGGCCATGTACTCGGGCGAGCACAGGTAGATGTTGCGTCCCTCGACGCTGCGCGGCACGCCGGCGTTGGGCTGCGCCGAGAGCGGCTTGGTGGTCAAAGCGCGGATGCGCTCCATCGCCTCCAGCATGGCCACCGGACCGACCGAGCAGTTGCAGCCGATTACCTCCACCGGCCACTCGCTGAGGCGCGGTACGAAGTGCTCGGGCGTGGCCCCATCCAGGCAGTTGCCCTCTTCGTCGATGGTGACCTGGGCGATGATGGGGAGGTTGGCGTCCACGTCGCGCGCCGCCAGCACCGCCTGGTGCAGTTCTTCGACGTAGCCGAAGGTCTCCAGGATCAGCAGATCGACCCCGCCGTCCTTCAGCGCGGCAATCTGCTGGCGAAACGCCGCGCGCGCCTCCTCGCGGGCAATCTTGCCCAGCGGCTCGATGCGCACCCCCAGCGGACCCACCGAGCCCGCCACCCAGGCGTCGAAGCTCTTGGCCGCCTCGCGCGCCAGGTGCGCGCCCTCGTAGTTGATGGCGTCCACCTGTTCCCCAAATCCGTGCCGTGCCAGGCGAAAGCTGTTCGCGCCAAAAGTATTGGTTTCAACAATATCCGCGCCAGCCTTCAAGTAATCGTGGTGCACCCCGCGGATGAGGTCGGGCTGGGTCAGGTTCAGCTCGTCGTAGCAACGGTTGATGAAGAACCCTTTGCCGTACAGAACCGTCCCCATGGCCCCATCGCAAACGATGGCGCCTTTCTGCAGCCGCGTTCGGAAGTCGGAGGGCATTCCCTAAAGAATACCGGGATTGCGGGCGGCCAGCCACCGTTTTGATTGCGAAGAGGTGCGGAAGCAGGCCGAGGGGTCCAGTTTGCGGGTGAATGGCCGAGACAGAACCAGTCACTCAAGCCGGCGAAGCAGTTGGTGCAGGGCGTCGATGGCCAGGTGCCCGGCATGGGTCGAGGCTTCGGGGAGCCCGCCGAGCGATTCAACCAGCTCCTCGCGCTGGATCGCCTTCAGTTCGGCGAGCGATCGGTCCAGCATGAGCTCCGTGAGGCGCGAGCCGCAGGCAATCGCGGGTACGCAGCCTTTCGCGCGGAACCGGACCTCGGCCAGGCGCCCCTCGGCGAGCCGCGCACTCAGCCGCAACTGGTCGCCGCAGACCGGGTTCTGGACCTCGACCACGGCGCTGGCATGCTCCACCTCGCCCACGTTGCGCGGGTTCTGAAAGTGGTCGAGGACTTGCGTCGAGTACACGGCGGCATTGTAGCGGCTACGCCCTGCCATGGCCCACGGCTACGCTACAAGTGCGCCCGCTGGATCTGTGCAAATCTGCCGCCGCGCCGCTGTGGTTAAATTGTCCGCACCATGGCTGCTGCTACCCCAAGCCTGTTGAGCGAACTCGAAGCGCTCGCGGCCCGTGCGCCGGACGCCGCCCAGTTGATGTCCGCGATGGTCGCGCGCCTGCGCGCGGCCGTCCCCAGGTTCAACTGGGTTGGCTTCTACCTGCTCGATCCGCACGACCCCAACCTGCTCGTCCTCGGGCCGTATCGCGGCGCGCCCACGCCGCACACCCGCATCCCGCTCGACCAGGGCATTTGCGGCGCGGCGGCGGCCAGCGGCGAGACGATCGTGGTGGACGACGTCAACGCCGATCCGCGCTACCTCGCCTGTTCGCTGGCAACCCGCTCCGAGATCGTGGTCCCGGTGCGCGCCCACGGCCGGGTGGTGGGCGAACTCGACATCGACAGCCACACCCCCGCCGCCTTCACGCCCGAGGATCGCGTCCTGCTGGAGCGCTGTGCGGCGCTGGTCGGGCGCTGCCTCGAGCGCCGTCCCGGGCCCCGCCCATGAGGCTGGTCGTCGCTGCCCTGATCGTGCGCGAGGGACGCATTCTCATCTGCCAGCGCACCCGGCACCAGACCATGCCGCTGAAGTGGGAGTTCCCCGGCGGCAAGGTGGAACCCGGCGAAGAGCTGGTTCCCGCGCTGCAGCGCGAACTCGAGGAGGAGCTCGGCATCAAGGCGCAGATCGGGCGACAGGTGGCCCGCGTGCGCCACACCTATCGCAATGGCGCCGCGGTGGAGTTGCGCTTTTTTCTGGTCAGCCGCCTCGCAGGCGAGATCGACAACCGCATCTTCCGCGACGTGCGCTGGGTGCGCCGCGCCGAACTCCCCAGCTACGACTTCCTGGAGGCCGACCTGACGCTGGTGCGGGACATCGCGGCGGGGAAAGTGATCTGACTTAGAACATCCCGAGCGCAGCGAGGGAGCCCTATAGCTACCCAACAGTATCGGTCAGGGTAGGGTTCCCTCGCTGCGCTCGGGAGGTTATTTAGCCGCGCGCTGTCGGTGATGTTATTGCCCGCTGGTCGCCAGCATGGCAATCGTCAGCACGATCATGATCACCGTCGTCACCCACGCGATCCAGTTGAACATCGCCGAATTCACGTAGCGGCCCATCAGCTCGCGCTTGTTCGCCAGCAGCAGCATGTAGATGAGGACGAACGGCAGCACCACTCCGTTCACCACCTGCGAGAGCACCGTGACCTTCAGCAGCGGGAAGTTCGGCAGCAGGACGAGTCCGGCGCCCAGCGCCACCAGCACCGTGTACATCCAGTAAAAGACCGGCGCCTCGCGGAACTTCCGGTTCAACCCGGATTCAAACCCCAGGCCTTCGCACACCGTGTACGCGGTCGAAAGCGGCAGGATCGAAGCCGCGAACAGCGAGGCGTTGAACAGTCCGGCGGCGAACAGGATGTACGCGTACTGTCCCGCCAGCGGCTTGAGCGCCTGCGCGGCGTCGGCCGCGTCGTTGATCTCGCGATGCCCGGCGACGAACAGCGTGGCCGCGCAGGCCACCACGATGAACCACGCCACCACCACGGCGAACACGCAGCCCAGGATCACATCCAGACGTGAGGTGTTGTATTGCCGCGGGGTCACGCCCTTCTCCACGATGGACGACTGCAGGTAGAACTGCATCCACGGTGCGATGGTGGTGCCGATCACTCCCACCGTGAAGTACAAGTAGGTGTTGTTGCGCATCTCCGGCAGCGTGGGCGGCGTTACCGTTTCCTTCAGCGCCGCCGTCCACTGCGGGTGGGCCAGCACGCCGGCCACGATGTAAGCGACATAGAAGAACGAAGCCAGCAGGAACACCTTCTCCACGCTCTTGTACGTGCCCTTCACCACGATCAGCCACACCACCACGGCGGCCAGCGGCACGCTGACAAACTTGGAAACGCCAAACAGCTCCACGCTGGAGGCGATGCCCGCAAATTCCCCCACGATGTTGCCGAAATTAGTAATGACCAGCGCCAGCATGAGGAGGAAGGTGGTGCGGAAGCCGAACTCTTCGCGGATCAGGTCGCTCAGGCCCTTGCCCGTGACCGCGCCCATGCGCGCCGACATTTCCTGCACGATGATCAGCGCCACCATGACCGGAATCATCGTCCACAGCAGCGTGTAGCCAAACTTGGCGCCGGCAAACGAGTAGGTATAGATGCCGTTGGCGTCGTTATCGACGTTCGCGGTGATGAACCCCGGGCCGACTACGGCCAACAGCAGGAACAGCCGCAGTCGCCAGAATTTCCAGAACTTGCCAGCCTTCATCGGTCACGGTCGTAGGAGGATGCGCAGCCGACCAGAATAAATTGGATTGCGGAATTGCGGAACTGCCGAATTGCGGAACTTGCAACCTAGATTTTGGACCGCAGCAGGCTGATCACGTCGTCGGCCGTGATCACCCCGGTCAGCACGCCGGAGTCGTCCACCACCGGCAGGGAGAGCAGGTTGTATTTATCGAAGGTCTCGGCGACCTCGCGCTGGCTGGTACTCTCGCCGCAGGAGATGACGCGCTCGACGCTCAGGTTCTTGAGCGGCTCCGTGGGCGCCGCCAGCAGCAGCCGGGCCAGCGGCACTGCCCCCAGCAGCTTGCCCGCGGCGTCGGTCAGGAACACCGAGCTGACCCCCTCGATCTCCCCTTCAAACCGCCGCAGCTGGGCGTGGGCCTCGCCCACCGTCGCCTCCGGCGGCAGCGCCAGGAACTCGGTGGTCATGCGCCCGGCCGCTGTGTTCTCCCCGTGGCTGAGGAGTTCGGTCACCTCGTCCCGCTCCGCCGGCTCCATCTCTTCCAGGATCTCTTCCTGCTGCTCGGGGGAGAGGTCGCCCAGCAGGTCGGCTGCGGCGTCGGGGTTCATTTCTTCCACGATGTCGGCGGCCTTGTCGGAATCGAGCGACGACACAATCGAGGCTTGCAGCTTGGGATTCACTTCCTCCAGCGTCTCCGCGGCCACCTCCTCGTCGAGCGTCTCGAACACCGCCTCCCGCTCCGCCGGCGCCAGCTCTTCCACGATGTCGGCGATTTCGGCGGGATGCATCGTGGCCAGGCCCTCCAGCGAAATCTTCAGCTTCACCCGGCGTGACGGATCGGTTTCGATCAGGTCCACGAAGTCCCAGGGGATGCTCTTGGCGGGAATGCGGCTCACCAGCCGGCGCAGCCAACTGGCCGGCAACAGCCCTTTCAGCAGGCGTCGCAGCGCGCCGCGCGCCCCCACGTCTACCGCCGCCACCTTGATCGCCAGGTGAGAATTGGTGCGCTCTTCCACCAGCTCCGCGTCGTTGACGCGCACCAGCTTGCGGCCATGCACGTCGATGATCTGCTGGTCCAGCAGGTCGCGCCCCAGCAGCAGCAGGCCTTCCGACGAGGCGTAGAGCGGCCACTCCGCCTGCGGCAGGCGCGTCCGCACCGCTCGTCCCTCCAGCATTTCCACCGCCTGCGCCGCCAGCACCCGGTCGCCGCTACGGGTTCTCACCACCAGCGCGGCCACGTGGTCGGGATCGTCCTGCGGGGCCACCGCCACCTCGCGCACCCAGCCGCCCACCGCGCCCCCGGCATCGAGGACCCGCGCACCCAGCAGTTCGGTGAGGGCCAACGTGTGCATGGCCGGAGAATACAGCGGCGGGAGCGGCGAATCCAGCCGTGGGGCAGGTTCCGCCGGCTTTTTGCGGAACTCTGCCGCATCTCGCGGTGTCTGGGTAGGCGAGCGGCGCTCGCGTCTCGCCGCCGGCTCTTCACCTCATGTTTGACTTTTCACCACGCGATAGGCAAACTGCGCACTTCGCATTGCCATCGTTGCTTCCGGCTTTGGGCGGGCTGGCGAGGTCGACCTCCCGGCGCGGGCGCCACCACGCGGGGAGGCTAGAGGACAGGGCATTTTTGAAGATGACCGGGAAACCCGTTTTCTACACCCTCGACTCCACGCTGGAGAGCGTGAACACGGTCGAGCAGATCGCCGACAAGTTCGCCATCGACACCGGCTTCGACGCCGAGGAGCGGCACCGCATCGCCATGGCGGTGCGCGAGGCCGCGGTCAATGCCGTGCTGCACGGCAACGCCTATGATCCCGGCAAGAAGATGACCGTCGGGTTTGACACCAGCGCCGGTTCGCTGGTGATTCGCATTGCCGACCAGGGCCGCGGGCTCGATCCCGCCAACATTCCCGACCCGCTGGCCCCGGAAAACCTGCTCCGCAACAGCGGACGCGGCATTTTCCTCATCAAGGCCTTCATGGACGAAGTTCATTTTCGCGAGCTTCATCCCGGCACGGAAATTACGTTGATCAAGCACCGCGGCGACGCGGCCACCAAGGAGGGTTCACAGTGACGATGAAAACCAGCACGCGCCAGGTCGATGGGGTCACGATCGTCGATCTCAGCGGCCGCATCACCCTGGGCGAGGGCAGCGTGGTGTTACGCGACCAAATCCGCGACCTGCTCAACAAGGGCACCAAGAAGATCCTGCTCAATCTCGGCGACGTCTCCTATATCGACAGCTCCGGCATCGGCGAGTTGGTCAGCGCCTATACCACGGTGCGCAACCAGGGCGGCGATCTCAAGCTGCTCAACCTCACCAAGAAGGTGCACGACCTGCTGCAGATCACCAAGCTCTACACCGTCTTCGATATCAAGGACGACGAAGCCACGGCCATCAAGGCCTTCGCGTAACCGACGCCGGAGCAGCGGCGGACCCCGACTCCGCCGCTGCCCCGCTCGCCGCCGGCCCCGTCCGGCGCGCGGAGAGCGCCATGCGTATCACCCGCTTCGACAAGTCGCAGGTCGCCCCACAGACCGCCGCGATTTGCGACTATTACCGGTAGGACCGCGCTTACTCTTGGCTAGACTCCAACACCGCCTTGCCAAGCGGCACGGGTGGAGCGACAATCAGCTGCGCGACTACTTCGACAACGGCGAAAATGGTAGACCTCGCCGCCGTCGTCGGCCTGTAATTACTTCAACCGCTTTAGTGACGCTCTCGGTATGGAGCCAACGTCATGAAGTCCTGGCGCCTACCTCTCCTCCTGCCGCTCGTCCTGCTGTACTCACTTCCCGCCCTGCCTCAGAGCGAGTGCATTCCCTTTGAAAAAGCGAAGGACCACGTCGGCGAGCCCGCCTGTGTCACCGGCAAAATCGTGAATGTGGGCCACAGTAAGTCCACCTGGTATCTCGATTTCTGCGAAGACTACAAGAAGTGCCCGTTCGTGGTCGTGGTCTTCGAGCGCGACCTGAAGGACGCCGCCAAGCTGAAACAGCTCGAAGGCCAGACCATCCGTATCTTCGGCCCTATCAAGCTGTACAACGGCCGCCCGGAAATCGTTCTCTGGCATGAGCACCAGTTGACCGGCGAACCCAGTGCGGAGACCGCGAAAGAACGCACCACGCGCAAGCGCAGCGATCCCCTGCCGCCCGCGCCGCGCGGCGCCGGGGCGGGCCGCCGGTGGTGAACCCGTAGCCCGCATCCCCCTCTGGCCCGGCGGCGCCGGCTTGCATGGCCGTGTCTGCTACAATTTCTGCTTCCTTCGGGTCGCTCGGGGCATCAGACGGGGTGTGACCCTGAAACCGGGGTCGGGAGCCAGGGTCTGAATTCCACTGCTGTTTACCACCGCAGTCTCCATTATTTTGCCGTGGCCATTGCCGCCTGCACCTTGCTGCTGCTGGTAGCGGGTGGGCTGGTCACCAGCAACGACGCCGGGCTGTCCGTGCCCGACTGGCCAACCTCGTTCGGCACCTTCCGCATGCCGACCATGGTCGGCGGCGTGATGTGGGAGCATGGGCACCGCATGGTCGCCGCCTTTGTCGGCTTGTTGACCATCGGGCTCGCCGTCTGGACGTGGCTGGCCGACGAGCGCCGCTGGATGCGCGTGCTCAGCGTACTGGCGGTAGCCGGCATCGTCCTGCAGGGAGTGCTCGGCGGCCTGACCGTGCTGCACTTCCTGCCGCCCGCCATCTCCACCGCCCACGCCACCCTCGCACAAACCATGTTTTGCGTGCTCGCCGCGATGGCCCTCTTCACCAGCCGCGCGTGGCGGCGCGCGCCCATCCTTACCCTGGCGGCCCATGACGCTCCCCGCCTGAAGGGGCTGAGCATCGCCCTGGTCGCCAGCCTTTACCTCCAGCTCATCCTCGGGGCCGCGTTTCGCCACGTCTGGACCAAGTGGGGGCCGCACGCCGCCAACCGCATGCCGGAAGGCGACATCGTTCGCCTCTTCATGGTGCCGCACATCATCAATGCCCTGCTGGTCATCATTTTCATCGTGCTCACCACCCTCGCCGTCTTTCGCAAGGCGGGCGAGAATCCCCAGCTTCGGCGCCCGGCGATGATTTTGCACGTGCTGTTGCTGACGCAGTTGCTGCTCGGCTTTGCTGCCTTTCTGACCCGCGTCGTCTGGCAGATGGATACGCCCCAGCCACAATCGCTGCTGGTGCTCTCCACCGTCGCGCATCTCGCCACCGGAGCGTTGTTGCTGGCGACCGCCGTCGTTCTCACCATCCAGATTCACCGCGCCTCGCCGGCGCGCCACAGCCCGGAACCCATCCTGACGGAGCACCCCGCCACCGCATGACCACATTGCCACAGCCGTTGATCTCGCCGCTCCCTGCCGCACGTCCGCGCGTGCTCGCCCTGCTCGCCGATTACGCCGAGTTGGCGAAGGCGCGCGTTACCACGCTGGTCATGATGTCGGCCTGGTGCGGCTTCTACCTGGCCGCACTCAAGTCGCACACCCCGGCGTTGTCCTGGTCGGTGCTGCACGCCGTGCTCGGCGTGGGACTGGTGGCCGGCGGCACCGCCGCCCTCGACCAGGTCTTCGAGCGCGATCTCGACCTGCTCATGCGGCGCACCTGGCGGCGTCCGCTGCCCGCCGGCCGCATGAGCACCGCGCACGCCGCCGTCTTCGGTGTCGTATTGGTTCTGGGCGGGATCGTTTACCTCGCGCTGGCCTGCAATCCCCTGACTGCCGCGCTGACGGCGGCGACCTCCGCCGCGTATCTCGGCGCCTACACCCCGCTGAAGCGCAAGTCGCCCATCTGCACCTTCATCGGCGCGTTTCCCGGCGCCATGCCCCCGGTGCTCGGCTGGGCCGCGGTGACCAATTCCGTTGGCTGGGAGGCGCTGGCCCTCTTTGGCATCGTCTTCGTCTGGCAGTTCCCACACTTCCACTCCATCGCCTGGCTCTACCGCGAGGATTACGAGCGCGCCCGCATCCGCATGCTGCCGGTGGTCGAGCCCGATGGCCGCTCGACCGCGCGCGAGGTCCTGGCTTATTCCCTGCTGCTGATTCCCATCAGCATGGCGCCGGTGTGGCTCCACATGGCCAGCGCGTGGTACCTGGCCGCCGCCTTCCTGCTGGGGGCTGCGTATTTCTGGACCGGGTATCGTCTGGCGACGGCGCCAACCGCGCCCGCTTCCGCGCCCAGCAGGGCGCGTGCCCGCCAGGTGCTGCAGGCTTCCGTCTTCTATCTGCCGCTGCTGTTCGCCGTCCTCATGCTCAGCGCGGTATCCTGAAGCGTGACTCCTTCGGCCATCACGCCGAATCTTGACCCCGCCCGCGAAGAGGGCGCAGCCGCCGCCGCCGTCATCTCCGTTCGCAATCTGACCCACCGCTATGGCGCGCGCACCGCGCTCGACGACGTTTCCTTCACCGTCGCCGCCGGCGAGATCTTCGGCCTGCTCGGCCCCAACGGCAGCGGCAAGACCACGGTCTTCCGCATCCTCTCCACGCTCATGCTGCCGTCGCGCGGCGCGGCCATCATCCTCGGCCACGACGCCGCGCGCGATCCCGTCGGCGTGCGCCGCGTGATCGGCATCGTGCATCAGCAGCAGAGTGTCGACGTGAAGCTCACCGCCGCCGAGAACCTGAAGCACACCGGCCACCTCTACGGTCTGAGCGGCGCCACCTTGCGGCAGCGCATCACCGAGATGCTGCGCCGCGTCGGCCTCAGCGACCGCGCCGACGAGCACGTCGAGAAGCTCTCCGGCGGCATGCAGCGCCGCGTGCAACTGGCCGCCGGGCTGCTCCACCACCCCTCGGTGCTCCTGCTCGACGAGCCCACCACCGGGCTCGATCCCGGCGCGCGCCGCGACCTTTGGCTCTACCTCGACCAGCTCCGCAGCGAGCAGCACATGACGGTGGTGGTCACCACCCACCTCATGGAGGAAGCCGAGCACTGTGACCGGCTCGCCATCCTCAGCCATGGGCGGCTGGTGGCGCTCGGCACGCCCGCCGACCTCAAGCGCGAGATCGGCGGCGACGTCATCGTGCTGGAAACCAGCGGCGATCCTGCCTCGCTTGCCACCCGCCTCCAGCAGCGCTTCGGCGTGGACGCCCAGGTGCTCGACGGCAAGGTGCGGCTCGAGCGCGCCCAGGGGCACCGCTTTGTGCCCGACGTCGTGGAAGCCTTCCCCGGCGACATCCAGTCGGTTTCCGTCAGCAAACCGTCGCTCGAAGACGTCTTCATCCATCGCACCGGGCATCGCTTCTGGAGCGATGAAAACCCCGCCCCCGCAGGATAGAATCGAATCATCGCCACCACACAAACATCCACGCTATCTTCCGCGCGCACGGCTGCACGACCGGAAGCTCCCGTCGCCGCGTCGTTTGCGTTGCGCGCCGCCTCCTCCCTCTGGTGGCGCGAGATTGTGCGCTTCTACCGCAACAAGGCCCGCGTCGCCGGCGTCATCCTCTCGCCCGTACTCTTCTGGCTGGTGATCGGCTCCGGCTTCGGCACCTCCTTCCGCGGCGGCTCGTCGCAGCACTACCTCGACTACTTTTTTCCCGGCGCCCTCATCATGATCGTGCTCTTCACCAGCATCTTCACCATGATGTCGGTGATCGAGGACCGCAAGGAAGGCTTCCTGCTGACGGTGTTGGTGGCGCCGGTGAGCCGCTCGGTGATCGTGCTGGGGAAGGTGCTTGGCGGTACCACGCTCGCCACCGCCCAGGGCCTGGTCTTCCTGGTGTTCGCGCCGTTCGTCGGCGTCCACTTCACGCTCGTCCGCCTGTTCCTGACGGTGGTGGTGGTGGCGCTGGTTTCCTTTGCCCTGACCGCGCTCGGCTTCGCCATCGCCTGGCCGATGGACTCCACCGCCGCCTTTCACGGCATCGTCAACCTGTTCATGATCCCGCTGTGGCTGCTGTCGGGCGCGCTGTTTCCCCTGACCGGCGCCTCCGGCTGGGTGCGCGTCCTGATGCTCGCCAACCCGCTTACCTATGGCGTCGAATCGTTGCGCAACCTGATGTATCCCGGCGCATCCGCGGGATTCCCACTGGCGCTCTCGCTGGCGGTGCTCGGCGGCTTCAGCGCGGTGCTGTTTGCGCTCTCCTTCGTCCTGGCCAACCGCCGGACCACGCGGCCGGCCGCCTAGATGACCGACTACTCGCTCTTTCCCGCCCTCAATGCCGTGCTGAATGCCACCAGCGCGTTCCTGCTCGTCACTGGACGCACCCTGATCCGCCGCGGCAAAATCGCCGCCCACCGCGCCTGCATGATCGCCGCCGTCTGCACCTCGGCCATCTTCTTCGTCTCCTACGTCTACTACCACCTGCACGTCGGCAGCGTGCGCTTCCAGGGCCACGGCTGGGTGCGCCCGCTTTACTTCACGATTCTGATCAGCCACACCCTGCTCGCCGCCACCGTGCCGCCGCTGGCGCTGGTGACGCTGACGCTCGGCCTGCGCGCGCGCTTCGCCCGCCACCGCGCCCTCGCCCGCTGGACCTACCCCATCTGGATGTACGTTTCCATCACCGGCGTGGTCATCTACCTGATGCTGTACCATCTCTTTCGCAGCTAGGGGTTTAGCCCCGCGGCCAACGACCAAAGACCAACGACCAACGACGCTTTGCATGCCTCTTGTTCGCCTCAAAATCGACATCTCCGGCACCCTCGGCGACGCTGCCTGGCGCGAGATCAAGCATTATGACGAAGCGCTCGCCGCCAGCTTTGGTCCCACACTCGGTGGCAGCCGCTGCCGTCATGCTGCCGACGCGCCACATCCCGCCGGCGAGTGGTGGCCGGCGGAGGTCAAGCTGAGCACGCCGTTGCTGGCGCAATACGCCGTGTCGCATTACCTGGAGCAGCCCCGCGTCCTCGATGCCGATGTCGAACCCTGACATGACCGCGACTCCCGCCCCCACCCTCGACCCGCCCAGGCCGCGCATGCGGACGCGCACCCGCCTGCTCTTTTTCCTGACCGCCTGGGCCATCGTGCTCTTGCCTTTTCTCTTCTGGCGCAGCACCTGGTTCGGCCGCCCCCTCACCGACGGCGAAATCACCGCGTACCTCCGCGACAACACCAAGCCCCGCCACATCCAGCATGCCTTGGTGCAGATCGGCGAGCGCATGGCGCGGGCGCACCAAGCCGGCGCCTCGCCGCGCGTCGCGCAGTGGTACCCCGACGTGGTGCGGCTGGCGCAGCATCCGGTGGACGAGATCCGCAACACCGACGCCTGGATCATGGGCCAGGACCCGTCGCGCGCCGAGTTTCACGACGCCCTGCGGCGCATGCTCGCCGACCCCAGCATGAACGTGCGCAGCAACGCCGCGCTCTCGCTGGTCAGCTTCGGCGACCCCGCCGGCCACGACCAGGTCGTCGCCATGCTTCAGCCCGTCACCATCACTGCGCCCGCTGCCGGTCGCGTGCGCGCCCTAGCGAATCCCGGCGAACCCATCCGCAGCGGCACCATGCTCGCGCAACTCGAAACCGACGGCGCCACCCAGGACGTGCGCGCGCCCATCACCGGCAAGGTGCAATCGGTCGCGATGAAAATCGGGGACACGGTGGCGAGCGGCGCCCCACTCGGCGTCATCACTCCCGGCCCGGAACAGGCCTGGGAGGCGCTGCGCGCACTCTATGTCATCGGGACGAAGGACGACCTGCCACTGGTGCGCCAGTACAAATCCAAGGGAGCGGAGCTGGGCGAGCGGATTGCTCAACAGGCAGCGGAGACGGAGAAGGAGATTCTGCGCCGGGCGCGCTAGGTCGGTCCTGACAACTGGCAACTGACAACCGGCAACCGACAACTGCTTCTAGTACGGCATCGTGCCGACGACTTCTTCCACTTCCTCCGTCGCCACCATGACGATGGCGTCCCACGGGCAGCCGTCCAGAAACGCGCCGTCAGGGCCCTTGCTGGTGCACTTCTTGCACCCGATGCACAGGATGGGATCCACGTCGATGCGCCCAAACGGGGGATGGCCTTCGTCCGGCACCCAGAACATGCAGTCTTCCACCGGGCAATACTCGACGCACGCCGGCGACCCAGCGCAGCCGGTGCAGCACTCGGTGATCACCGCCAGCTCCTTCGGCTTCTTCTTGCGCGGATAGTTCTGGCCCTTGGAGCGCGGCTCCTGCTTCATCTCCACCGGCACCATGCCGCGGCCGGGCGTTTCCGTGGTCGCCATGCCGGCATTATAACAATGCCCGCCGCCGCCCCGGATTCGCTCGTCCCCGCCGCCTGAAGCTGCTATAGTGCTCGCTCATTCTCATCTGCGGAGCGGCCCATGAAGAGCGTCAACAAAGCCATCCTGATCGGCAATCTGGGCAAGGACCCGGAAGTGAAATACACGCCGCAAGGCACGGCCATCGCCAAGTTCTCCCTGGCCACCAACGAACGCTACAAGGACAAAGAGGGCAACTGGCAGGACCGCACCGAGTGGCACAACATCGTGGCCTGGGCCCGCCTGGCCGAGATTTGCGGCGAGTATCTCAAGAAGGGCGGCAAGGTGTACATCGAGGGCCGCATCCAGACCCACTCCTGGGACGACCAGCAGAGCGGCCAAAAGAAGTACATGACGGAGATCGTCGCCCAGGACCTGGTCCTCTTGAGCAGCCGTGGCGATGCCGGCTCCGGCGGCGGCGACGAAGGTGGCGGCACCAGCCGGGCCCGGCCTGCTTCCGCTGGCAGCAGCAGCGCGCCGAAAGCTGCTCCCGCCGACGAGTTCGCCCAGACCGGCGGCATCACCGACGAAGACATTCCGTTCTAGCCATTGCGGAATTGCCGCCCTGCCGATTGCCGAATTGTCCTTCCGCGGCGATTCGAGAATTCGGCACTTCGGCAATTCGGCAATCCACTCACTCTCCGTACACCGTCACCACCACCGCGCGCCGCCGTACCCGCACGTCGCATTCCAGGTGCACGATCTGCTGCCAGGTGCCCAGCAGCAGCTTGCCCTCGCGGATCGGTACCGTCACCGCAGGCCCGAGCAGCGTTGCCTGCAGATGTGAATGGCCGTTGCCGTCGTGCCACGCCTGCTCGTGGCCATAATCGCGGCTGGGCGGAATCAGACGGTCGAGCACCTGCGGCAGGTCGCGCTGCAAGCCCGGCTCGTATTCGAGCGTGCCCACCGCCGCCGTGCTGCCCACGTTGAAAACGTTCACCATGCCCGCCCGCACCCGCGACGCTTCCACTACCTGCTCCACCTGCTCGGTCAGGTCGTGCATGCTGCCGTGTCCACTTGTCTGGATCATGATCTCTTTCTGGAAGGTCATGCTGCCGATGTTACCGCCGCCCCCGCCATCGCGCAGTGACGTCACCGCCCCGCCCGCCCGCGCACACCCCATGAAGAACTATTGCCTGTGATGCGAGTCACCGCCCGAACTCCCGGGTTAACACTAACGTCGGCAGAACAGTGTGTACGTAGTGGCGTCACCCAAGACTATACCGGGCAGGTCGCTCGATCTGCGGGCCCGCAGGCTGCGATGCCTGGTCGTGGTGGTTGGCCTGGCGGGGATCACCGCCAGCGTTTCCTGCGGTGGTGGCGCGCAGCCACCAGCATCGCCACCTCCCATCTCCATCGCGATCAACCAGACCTCCGTCAGCCTGGCGCAGGGCGCGTCCCAGACCTTCTCGGCCATCGTCACCCAAACCACGAATACAGCTGTGACCTGGTCGGTACAGGAGGGCACCGCGGGAGGACGTATTGACTCTGCCGGCGTCTACACCGCGCCCGACGCGGCGGGCACATTCCACGTAGTAGCTACCAGCCAGGCCGACCCCAGTAAGTCGGCCACGGCGACCATCACCGTGTCCGAGGTGGTGATTTCACTCTCGCCCGCTACCCTCTCCCTGTCGCAGGGCGGGACCCAGACGTTCACCCCAACCGTCACCGGCACTATCCACACCGGCGTGTCATGGTCGGTGCAGGAGGGCGCGGCGGGCGGAAGCGTCAGCCCGGCCGGCACCTACACCGCGCCCAACGCAGCGGGCGTCTTCCACGTGATCGCTACCAGCCAAACGAACCCCAACCAGTCGGCGGTGGCGACGGTGACCGTGTCCGAGGTTACCGTTTCGATCTCTCCCCCGTCCGCTACCCTGGCCTTCGGCGACACGCAGTCGTTCGGCGCCACTGTGAGCGGCCACGTGAACCCGGCGGTGACTTGGTCGGTGCAGGAGGGGCCGGCGGGCGGGACCATCAACCCCAGCGGCGTTTACACCGCTCCCAACACGCCCGGCACGTTCCACGTGGTGGCCACCAGCCAGGGGAACCCGGGCAGGTCGACCGTGGCCACGGTGACGGTGGCGACGGTGAATATTGTCGACGTTTCCATCCTGGTGTACTCGACGGCGACGATGCCGCAAGGCGGGATGCGCAGGTTCACCGCCAGAGTTACCGGCGCCTCCCAACAGGACGTGACTTGGTCGGTGCTGGAAGGCGCGGCGGGTGGGACCATCAGCCCTTCTGGTCTTTACACCGCGCCCAATCGGCCCGGCATCTTCCACATCACGGCCACAGCGCAGGCGAACCCAAGCCGGAGTGCCAGTGTGGCCGTTACCGTCGCCGACGTGGCCGTGCACATCGACTTCATTTTCGGCATGTACTGCCTGGGGGGCGCGTCCAGAGTTACCGCGGCGGTGACTGGAACCGTGAACACCGGCGTTACCTGGTCGCTCCAGGAGGGTGGCACCGCTGCCCACATCACCTCAGACGGCATCTTCACCTGCACGGTTGCGACCGGCACCTTCCACATCGTTGCCACGAGCGTGCAAGACCCGTCGAAGAGCGCAACCGCCGTAATGGACGTCATAGGACCGCCGACAGGCTCGTCGAATACCATTGCGATTATGGCGGAGCGGGGCCTGCCCTCGGCGGTGCCGCAACAGACCATCGTTCCTCATATCTATGTGATGCTCGCGGTCGGCGGAACCGCAGACCAGCGTGTGACCTGGAACAGCAGCGCGCTTACAGCCGGAGACCCATTCCTCGGGCATGCGACGGTCACCTTTACCGCCTCGCTTCAACCCGGCACCTACGATATCGTCGCCACGCCCGTTGCCGACCCCACCAGGAGCGGTACGTGGACGGTCACGGTCGCGCCGTTGGGTGCCATTCCGATCCAACCCACAGCGGAAATTCTCGGCCCCGGACTGCAGCGAACGTTCATGGCCACTACGACCGTGACCTACCCGTACAGTAACCGCTACCCCTTTCCGCTGGCAGTCACCTGGTCAGCCAGTGCGGGCAGCATCGACAGCAACGGGGTGTTCACCGCGCCGACTGTGCCCGGCACCTACACGGTGACGGCCAGCACGTCACTTCCCCCCTTGACCGCGACCTCCACCGTCACCGTTGCGGGCTCCGGGTACTTCGCATCAGGGGCAACGATCCCCCGCATTATTAGTCTCGATCCACTCACCGCCACACTCCTTCCTACCGGCCTTGTGTTGCTGTACGGCGGCGCAGGGGTGCCGTTCAGTTTTTCCCAGATTTACGACCCTGCCAGTGCCAGCCTCACCATGGTGTCGGATGCAGCTGCGTATCGCTCCGGACACACTGCCACGCTCTTGCCTGACGGCAGGGTGTTGCTTGCTGGCGGGCTCGCGCAGGTGTTCTGCACCAGTCTAGCGGGCTGCCATGCTTCTCCGGCCAACAGTGCCGATCTGTACGACCCCGTGAGCGGGACCATTACTCCCACGGGCAGCATGACGGCAGCGCGCGCATGGCACACGGCGACGCTGATGCCCAACGGCAGAGTACTGATCACTGGCGGCGGCATCGATGCAAACCATCCTGCTTCCCTCCTTTCATCGGCGGAAGAATACGATTCCGCGACGGGCACCTTTTCCGCGGTGGGGAGCATGACGGTGCCGCGCTGTCTCCATACTGCCACCCTGTTGCCCAACGGCAAGGTGTTGATCGCCGGCGGCAGCCTCTCTGGACCCGCGGAACTCTACGATCCTGTGACCGCCACGTTCTCTGCTGGCGCGTCGATGATGACGAACCGCGTGAGCGCCACCGCCACTTTGCTGCCCGACGGCACCGTCCTTCTGGCTGGCGGCACGGTGGATACCAGCGCTAATTACCGCACCGCAAGCACGGAGCTCTACGATCCGGTCAGTGGAGTGTTTGTTTCCAGCGGCGCGATGGCCGTCGCACGTTCCGGTCACGCGGCAGCTCTGCTGCCCAACGGCAAGGTTCTGGTCGTGGGCGGCAGCGACGATCGCAGTGCGGAGCTTTATACCCCGTCGTTGCATTCCTTCGAGCCGACCGGAGGCACGGAGTACGTCCACGGCGCCGCAACCCTGACGGTTCTTCCGGACGGAACCGTGCTGGTGTTCGGGAGTGCACCAGCGCCGGAGATCTACTTTCCGCAACCCCGGCCCTAAGGCGCAAAATGCTTGCCCAGCGCCCGCACCAGCCCCGCCATGGTGTATTCGCGCGCTTCTACGTCGGCGCGCAATCCCAACTCCCGCAACGTCGCTGACGTCACCCGACCAATCGAGGCCAGCGCGATGCCGTCGAGCAGCTTGCGTCCCCGTCCCAGCAGCCGCACGAAGTTGCGCGCGGTGGACGAGCTGGTGAAGGTGATGGCGTGCGGCCGCAGGCGCGCTGACGCCAGCACTCGCCGCACGCGCGCCGCCGACCCCGCCGGCGCCACCGTCTGGTAGGCCTCGACCACGTCCACCTGCGCCCCCAGCCGCCGCAGCTCGCGCGGAATCACGTCGCGCGCCACCCGCGCCCGCGCCAGCAACACCCGCTTCCCCCGCACGCGCGCCCGCAGCGACGCCACCACCGACTCCGCGATGTACTCTTCCGGCACCACCGCCACGCGAAGCCCCTGCTCCCCATGACCCGCGCCGTCGCCGGCCCAATGGCCGCAATCCGCACGCCCCGCAAGGCTTCGCGGCGCACCCGCAGCTTCTGCATGCGCCCCAGCAGCGCTTCCACCCCGTTGACGCTGGTCAGGACCAGCCAGTCATATTCCGCCAGCCGCCGCAGCGCCGCATCCAGCGGCCGGTAGGAACGCGGCGGCCGGATCTCGATTGCCGGAATCTCGATCACGGTCGCGCCCTGTGCCCGCAACGCCGCCGCCAGCTCTCCCGCCTGCCGGCGCGCACGCGTGATCAGGACGCGGCGACCAGCAAGCGGCTTCTTGGCCTGTGACATGAAGAACTCTCTCGATTCGAGTCGATAGTTGTGGGTAGCTTTCGTGTTTCGTGTTTCGCGTTCCGGGTTTCGCGACGAAACCTATCGCACGCCAATTTTCCCAACTCGAAACTCGAAACTAGAAACTGCATTTAGTATTCTCCGCGCGCCGCGTCCCAGCAGCGCCTCCGCCACCTCGCGACCCAGCGCCCGCGGCTCGTCCCCCAGGCGCGTTTCGCGCAACAGCTCCGAGCCATCAGGCCGCGCCACCACCACCGTGAGTTCCAGGCGCGCGTCGCGCTGCCGCGCGTGGGCGCCAATCGGAACCTGGCACCCGCCTCCCAGCTCCTCGAGGGCAGCGCGTTCACACCCCGTCGCCGCCCGCGTCGCGGCATCGTCGAGGAACGCGACGTGCTCCCGCACCGCCGCATCGCCGGCGCGAATCTCGATTCCCAGCGCGCCCTGCCCCGCCGCCGGACACATCAGTTCCACCGCCAGCGGATGCCGCTGCGCCCCCGTCAGCCCCAGGCGGTTCAGCCCGGCAGCCGCCAGCAGGATAGCGTCAAACTCTCCGGCCAGCAGCTTGCGCAGCCGCGTGTCCACGTTCCCCCGCAGCGGGATGACCTCCAGGTCGGGACGCAGGTGCTTGAGCTGCGCCTGCCGCCGCAGGCTGCTGGTACCGACGCGCGCTCCCAGTGGCAGCGCCGCCGGCGTTGCATACTGCGTGGACAGGAAAACGTCGCGCGGGTCTTCGCGCTGCGTCACCGCCGCCAGCTCGAACCCCGCGGGCAGCTCCGTGGGCAGGTCTTTCAGGCTGTGTACCGCGAGATCGGCGCGCCCCGCCGCCAGCGCTTCCTCGATCTCCTTGGTGAACATCCCCTTGGTCCCGACGCGCGCGAGCGCCACGTCCAGGATCTTATCGCCGGTGGTCTTGATGATTTCGATGCCGACTTCGTGCCCGCGTTCCCCGAGTAGCGTGGCGATGTGGTTCGCCTGCCAGAGGGCCAGCGGCGAGCCGCGGGAACCGATGCGCAGCCGCGCCATCAGCGCTCCGCCGGGCCCTGGCTGGGTGGGGAGTCGGGGTTCGCGGCGCCGTCTTGCGGCTCGTCGCCGCCGCTGTGGTCGCGCAGGTTGAAAAGGCGGCGGATCAGGTCAATCACCGTGTTCGCCTGCGGGTCGCGCGCCGCCGACTTCAGCGTGGTGATCGGCGTGTGCAGGATCTTGTTGATCATGCCGCGCGTCGCCGCCTCGATGGCCAGTTCCTGCTCCGGCGAGAGCTGCCCCAGTCGTCCGCGGACGCGGTCAATTTCCGCCTGGCGGATGTTCTCCAGGTGCTCTTGCAGGGAAACGATGGTGGGCACCACTTCCAGCGATTGCAGCCGCGACTGGAAGCGCTGTACCTCGGCCTCGATGATCTGCTCCGCCTTCTGCGCCTCGCGTTGCCGGTTGGCGGCGTGGCTGGCGGCCACCTGCTGCAGGTCGTCGATGTCGTAAACGAAGACCCCGTCCAGCTTGTTGACCGCGGCGTCGACGTCGCGCGGCACCGCAATGTCGATGAAGAACATGGGGCGGTTCTTGCGCCGCGCCATGAAGCGCTCCGCGTGCTCGCGCTTGAAGATGGCCACCGGCGCGCCCGTCGAGCTGATCACGATGTCGGCGCGGTCCGCCTGGTCATAGAGCTTGTCGTACGCCACCACTTCCCCGTTGAACCGCCGCGCAAATTCCACCGCGCGCTCGTTGGTGCGGTTGGTCACCAGGATGCGGTTGGCCCCGTGCCGCACCAGGTGCCGCGCCGCCAGCTCGCTCATCTTGCCCGCGCCCACCAGCAGCACCGTCTTGCCCTGCAGCGACCCGAAAATCTTCTCCGCCAGCTCCACCGCCACCGACGCCACCGAAACCGCCGCCCCCCCAATCGCCGTCTCCGTGCGCACCCGTTTCGCCACCCCGAAGGCGCGCGTAACCAGCGCGTCCAGTTGTGAGTGCACCGCGCCCACGGCGCGCGCTACCGCGTACGCTTCCTTCACCTGCCCCAGAATCTGCGGCTCGCCCACCACCATCGAATCCAGGCTCGACGCCACCCGGAACAGGTGCCGCACCGCCTCGTCGTCTTCCTTCTCGTAGAGGTGCGGCCGCAGCGGCTCCACCTCGGTCGCCAGCAGTTCCTGGAGGAAGCCGTGCAGGTCCGCCGAGCCGTTGCGCGTCCGCGCCAGGAACTCCACCCGGTTGCAGGTCGAGACGATCAGCCCTTCCTCGATCCCCGGAAACTGCGCCAGCCGCCGCATCGCCTCGGGCAGCTGCGACTCAGGGATAGCGAAGCGCTCCCGCACCTCCACCGGGGCGGTCTTGTGGTTCACGCCGATGAGCATGAATTTCATGGCGCAATAAACCTGTGGACGCCGCTGAAGTAGTTCGCCGCCCAGGCCCCGATTGCCGCCAGAAACACCGCCGCCGACAGGAATGCGGCGCGCCGTCCGCGCCATCCCGCGTGCCAGCGCGTGTACAGCATCACCATGTACACCGCCCACATCAGCAGCGAGAGCAGCACCTTGGGATCGAGGAAAAACGTCGCTCCAAACTCCGCCTGCGCGATCGCCGACCCCGCGATCAGCCCGAAGGTCATGAACGGGAAGCCTAGCAGCAGCGACTTGTACCCGATCTCGTCAATCACCTCCAGCGCCGGCAGCCACGACACTGCGCCCGCCTGCTTCGACTTCAACCCGCGCTCCTGCAGCAGGTAAAGGATGCTGGCTGTGAAGCTGAAGAACAGCGCCGCGTACCCGGAGAGGATCAGCGTGATGTGCAGCGCGATCCACGGCTTGCGCAGCAGCGGCGAGGTGAACTGCGGCGGCTGCTTCCCCAGGGCCGCCGCGAAGATCAATAAGAAGATGACGGGAAAACAGAAAATGCCCGGCGAGAGCGTCCGGTAACGCGCATACACCGCCAGGAAGAAGACCATGATCAGGAAGGCCATCATCGATTCCAGGTCATGGATGCTGGCCGGCGTCAGCCGCCCCGCCTGCCGCGCCCCCTCCACCAGCGACACCAGCTGGAACACCGCGCCCAACTGCACCGCGCTCACCACGAAGCGCGCCAGAAACTGTCCGCGGCGCCCCAGCGCCAGCAGCGCATACACCAGCCCCACTCCGTACAGCACCAGCGCGATTCTTAGCCACACAATCGGCATCGTGGATTCTGGGACCACTCACCGGAGCCGCGGAGGCGGCCCGTTCCAACCCCATCGCCTGTTGATTATATGCACCCCGGGTGAGGCGGGGTGTGATGCTGGTCACACCTCGGATGGCTTCGCCTGCCGTTGCATCTCGCCGGTCGTTACAGCGGCAACTTCACCGGCGCCTCCTGCGCGAACTGGAAGAACTGCGGCGTCGTGCCCTTGGGCAACGTCCAGGCCAGCCCCACCAGCTGAAACTCCAGGGTCACAAACCCGGGATCCTTCGCGGGACGCTGCAGCACCGTCCTGAGCATCGCCATCGACCGGCGCTTTCGCCCTTTGGCGTCCACCAGGAAGGTCTGGGCCAGATCTTTGTCGGCGGGCAGCGCGAGCGGCGTCTCAAAGTACACCACCCAGAGCTCCTGGCCGGCGGGGGCTCGCACCTCCTTCACGGCCGCGACCTTCTCCACTTTGGCGATTCGTGGATAGTGGGTTTCGCGGCTCGCTGTTGCCGCAGCCAAGCTGGTCGTTGTGGCGGCGGTTGGCGTGGACGCTTTCGCTGCCGGCGGCGGCGCAGAACTGCAGCCCACCGCCATCAACACTCCTGCCAGGCCGAGGCTTCTCCAGACGGTCTTCTTGGGCATGATGCCTCCTTCTCACGCCCACCCGGCGGAATCGTAGTCGAAGCCGGCCACTCTGACCACTGCCCCCTCCCACGACTCGCGTTGACCGCCGCCGCCCGCTCATTTAGTTTGGTCGTTGCTCTCTCTCCCCTCCACTCCCCGAGGCGGTGTATGACCAGGAAACGGACGCTGATCATTGCCGTCGTGCTGGTGGTCCTGGCGATCCTCGTCTATCTCCAGTTCCGCACCGTGCGCCGCTTCGACTGGGCCAAGTTCAAGGAAGGCACCGAGGGCCTCAACTACTGGCACGTGCTCGTCGGCTGCCTGTGCATTTACCTGGCCGACTTCCTGCGCGCTGTCCGCTGGAAAATCTTCCTCCGCCCCAGTGCGCCGCACGCCTCCTGGAGCGGCCTTATCTCCCCGCAATATGTCGGCTTCACCGGCCTGGCGCTGCTGGGACGTCCGGGCGAATTCATCCGCCCTTACCTCATCGCCAAGCGGGAGAACCTCAGCGTCGCCTCGCAAGTGGCGATTTGGTTCGTGGAGCGCGCCTTCGACATCGGCGCCGTCACCGTCATTCTCAGCATCGACATCTTCCTCGTCCCCTCGATGCGCGAGAATTACCCCGAGTGGCGCGTTGCCGGCTATGGCCTGATGGCGCTCTTCCTCGGCTTCGCGGTGGCGCTCTGGGCGCTCGCGCGCCACGGTCCGCCGATTGTCGGCTGGATATGCCGGCGGCTGCGGCCGCTGGCGAAGAATTTCGCCGACTCGCTCGAGGAGAAGCTCCGTGCCCTTAGCGGCGGCTTGCACACGGTGAAGGACGCCGTCTCCTTCGTCGAACTTTCCCTGCTCTCGCTGGGGCTCTGGATGCTGGTCGCCTTCGCCTACCGCGAGGTCACGCACGCCTACCCTGCCGTCACCGGCCTCCCCGACCTCGAGTTACCCGAGGTCATCCTTTTAATGGGCGCCAGCGTCGCCGGCGGCATCATCCAGTTGCCGGTGGTGGGCGGCGGCTCGCAGCTGGCCACCATCGCCGTGCTCAGCCGGACCTTTGGCTATGACGACGCCCCGGAACTCGCCGTCTCCTGCGGCATCCTGCTCTGGCTGGTGACCTTCATGTCCGTCGTCCCCGCCGGCCTCGCCTTCGCCCGCTTCGAACACATCTCCCTGCGCCGCCTTTCCGAGGAGAGCCAGGCGAGCGAGCAGGCCGCCGAGCGCGCCCTCGCCCGCGATCCCGAGGGCGGCTGATAGAATCACTCCCCGGTCTCCCGTTCCGGGTTCCTGGCCGTGACTGGAAACTCGAAACTTGAAACTGGAAACTGGCTTTCCGTGAAATGTCCTTTCTGCGGTCATGAAAACGACAAGGTGGTGGACTCGCGCGAGTCCAAGGAAGGCGAATCCATCCGCCGCCGCCGCGAGTGCTTGCAGTGCGAGAAGCGCTTCACCACCTATGAGCGCATCGACGAAATCCCCTACATGATGGTGAAAAAGGACGGCCGGCGCGAGCGCTTCGAGCGCCAGAAGGTCCTCAACGGCCTCATGCACGCCTGCGAGAAGCGCCCCATCTCCATCGGCAAGCTGGAGCAGATCGTCAACCAGGCCGAGTCCTTCGTCATCGATTCTCCCGAACGCGAGCGCACCACCCGCGAACTCGGCGAACTGCTCATGAACGAGCTCAAGAAGCTCGACAAGGTCGCCTACGTCCGCTTCGCTTCCGTCTATCTCGATTTCAAGGACGTGAAAGAATTCATGGCCGAGCTGAAAGACCTGCTCGATACCTCCCCGGCCACCAAGTCCGGCAAGGGCCGGAGTTGAGGGGATTGGTGATTTGCCATTTGTGATTTGTGATTTGTAATGCTGCGCGCGGGCCCTGTCTTGCTTTCCGTTCTTAAATCACAAATCGCAAATCACAAATCAGAAATGTAACGTCATCCTGACCGCGCGCCGCGCGGGAGCGCAAAAGGTCGTCATCCTGAGCGAGCGCGACCGCGCGCCGCGCGGGAGCGCGAGTCGAAGGATCCCTACTCCGCCGACGCCCCTTTGCCGCTGGCCCACTTTCCACCCAAGTGCCCTGCGCCCCATGAGGTCGGCGATTCCGCACTTCGGCAATCCGGCAATGCCCTGGAGGCCCCGCCCCGCGCGCCGCCGGACGTTTTCCACCACTTCCCCGGCCTGTGGAAAACGTGCGCCCGAACGCTCCCATCCTCCTTCCCCGCAAGGGTCTGGCAGCAATAGCCCAGAGCTATAGCACTTGCTTGACACCCATGCTATCCTGACCTTGCATCATGCCCTGGACCCCGAAGGCCCGGGGCGAGCTGGCGGAAATCCGCTTCTTGCTGGCGGCGGCCTCCCGCAACCTGGTGGTCGCCAAACCTTGGGGCGACAACCAGCCCTTCGACTTCCTGGTGGGACGCGCGCGGCGTTTCCTCCGCGTGCAGGTCAAGTCGGCTTCGGTGGTGCACTGCCGTGGTTACCACGTCTCGTGCTTCCGCCCCGCCGACCGCACCGGCTACACCACCGCGCAGATCGACTTGGTCGCCGCCTACATCGTGCCGGAAGACACCTGGTACCTGATTCCGGTCCGGGTGCTCGCCGGACGCAAGACCATCTGCGTCTTCCCCCGCCAGCCCGTCACCCACGGCCTCTTCGAACGCTACCGCGAAGCCTGGCAACTCCTCCGCTGAGCGGTTCTCCAAAACCTTCCGCCCCCATCCGCCCCTCCGAGCTTTCGTAAGGGCGCGGCTTGGTAGGTCAGGGCTTCAGCCCTGACTCGCGAAACGACCGCGCCGCAAGACAACCCGGGGAATGTCATCCTGAGCGAGCGCGAGGAAGTCCGCCACGGCGCACGACTGAGCGCGAGTCGAAGGATCCCTACCCCCTCTCTTGTGGTTGTCATCCCGAGCGCGCGGGGTCCCCATCAAGCCCGGGTTTGGCTTGATGGGTGACAGAGCGAGGGATCTGCTTCTCTGCCTGTCGCCGGCACTCTTCTTCGATTCTCGCTTGCCTCGCGCCCGAAGGGCGATTGAAGGCAGCCCAGCGATTCATCGCTGGGTGAAGTTGCAGAGCGTCTCCAGTCCGGCAGGACGGTTGAGAGACTCACCCGCGCGCTCGTCAGGGTCCTGGCATCAGCCTCCGCCACGGCAGCCCCACATCTAAAATTTGGCACTTCCGCACTTCGGCAATTCCTGTGTGTCCTTCGTGTTTGCTGTTTGGCCGTCGCCCCAAAAAGCGCTATCCTCTGCCTATGCGCCGCCTGCTCAAGTTTGCGGTGATTGCCGCCATTGTCATCGTGATTCTGGCCCTCGGCGGCGCGCGCAACGAAGGCGAGTACCTCAGCGACCAGATCGCCGAGGCCGCCCAGCAGCTCGCCGTCTCCAACGACGACGCCCTCACCGTCTACTACGAGCCGCGCAGCGGCGTGGACCAGAGCTACTGGGTCGCGGTGGGCGCCGGCCCCCGCTGCCCCGACCGCAATTGCGCCCTCCAGCAGGACAGCTGGCTCACCGTCCATACCGAGGGCCGCGACAGCGGCATCAGTTACTCCTACCAGCGCTTCGTCGCCGTCCCCCGCCCACTCAAGATCAGCAAGCGCGGCGCCCCCGTCGAGATCGTCCTGCGCAAGATCGGCGACGAAGTCCAACTCGTCGACTTGCGCTGACCCGGTGCGTTTTTCTCCAGTAGCTAGCAGCCAGCAGCTAGCAGCCTTCTCCTGCGTTGACGCCGCCCGCCCCTTCCCGTTAAGATTTGCGGCTCGACCTGGGGGGCCGGTTGGCGACAATGCGGTTGGGGGTGGTGCTGTTCCAGCTCGGTGGGCCGGACTCGCTCGCGGCCATCGAGCCGTTTCTTTACAACCTCTTCTGCGATCCCGACATCATTGACTTCCCCTTCGCCCGCCTCGGCCGCAAGCCGCTCGCCCGGCTCATTGCCACCACCCGCGCCCGGAAAGTGCAGCACCATTACGCCGTCATTGGTGGCGGCTCGCCCATCCGCCGCCATACCGAGCGCCAGGCCGTTTTGCTGGAACAGGAATTACAGCGCGCGGGAATCGAGGCGGCCTGCGTCGTCGCCATGCGCTACTGGCACCCGTTCACCGACGAGGTCGCGGCGAACTCAAGCGCGGCGGTTACACGCGCGTGCTCTCCTGCTGCCGCTCTACCCGCACTACTCGCGCACCACCACCGGCAGCAGTCTCAATGAGTGGCGGCGCCGCCAGCACCTTGACGTCCCCCAGCACGTGGTGACCGAGTTTTACCGCGACCCGCTGTACCTGGAGGCGCTGGCGGAAAACGTCGAGGCTGCGTTGGTCCGCTTCCCTGACCCGCAGCGTCCGGTGCTGGTGTTCAGCGCCCACAGCGTGCCCCTGGCGGTGATCGAGCGCGGCGACCCCTACCAGCGCCAGATTGAGGAGACGGTGGCGCTCCTCGGCGCGCGCACCGGCTGGCCCAACCCGCGCCGCCTCTGCTACCAGTCCAAGGTGGGGGCCAGCAAGTGGCTGCAGCCGTCGCTGCGTGCTACCCTCCGCGAGCTGGGCGGCGCCGGCGTCGAGGAAGTGTGCGTAGTGCCGGTTTCCTTCGTCTCCGATCACGTCGAGACGCTGGGCGAGATCGCTCACGAAGCCCGTGAACTGGCCGCCCAGTGCGGCATTCGGCAATTCGAGATGATGCCCGGCCTGAATGACTCGCCGCGCTTCATCGCCGCCCTTGCCGGCCAGGTCATGCGCGCGCTGGGCCGCCAGGTCGCGCACCCGGAGCCGTTGGTGGCCGCGGATTAACGGAGCGCCGGCCTCTGGCCGGCTAACTGAGAACCGAGAACTGGGAACTGAGAACTGTTTCATGTCCGATCAAACCAAGGGCGTACTCGGCGGATTGCCACCGTTGCCGCGCAAGCCGTTGAATCCTTCCGTGCTCGCCGCCGAGCAGGCCTATCGCCGGCGCAAGGGGATGCCGCTGCTCAGCGACGCGGACCTCGAGGACCTGAAGGCCGGCAATCCCCTGTGGTGGGAGGCGGGAGGCGCGGGCGTTTCCCCCGCCAGCGCCGCACCCGTTCCCGCCGCGCCGGCCGCCGCCGGGGCGGACCAGGACGCGACCACTATCATCGCTCCGCTCCGGGCCGCTGCTCCCGCGCCCGCTGCCGGCGCCGCCGCGCAGCCGATGTCGAACACGCAGGGCGGTCTGCCGAATCTCCCGCGCAAGGCGCTCAACAATTCCGTCATCTCCGCCGAACAGGCGTATCGCAAGCGCAAGGGCGTCGCGCTGCTTAGCGATGCCGAGATCGAATGTCTCAAGCAGGGTGTGCCCATGCCATGGGAGCCCGGCGGCATGATGCCCGCGATGCCGGCAGCCGCACCTGCTGCGGCTCCGGCGGCGCCAGCGCCCGCAACTGCCGCCCCAGCCACGCCACGTCCCGCAGCCCCCGCGGCTGCCAGGCCCGCCGCCCCGGCGGTTCCCGCCGGACTTCCGGCGGTGCGCACCGGCGTGGCTACCAGGTATGTCGGCACCCCGGCGGTCGGAACCTCGCAGGCCGCGGCCGCGGCGGGCATCGCCTCCGTCGGTCCCGACAATTCTCCAATCGACCAGGCGCGGCGCCGTTTGGTGTGGGCGTCGGTGGCCGCCTTCCTCGCCACCTGGTTCATCGCTTTCTTCCGCTTCTTTCTGCCACGCACCCTCTTTGAGCCCAGCACCGTCTTTCGTATCGGCTACAAGGAAGACTACGGCATCGGCGTGGACTCGAAGTGGCAGCAGAAATACCGCATTTGGGTGGACCGCACCCCAGGTCGCCTGTTCGTGATCTATGCGCGCTGCACCCACCTCGGCTGCACGCCCGACTGGAAGCCGGGCGAGAACAAGTTCAAGTGCCCGTGCCACGGCAGCGGGCTACGACTGGAGGGCGTCAACTTCGAAGGCCCGGCGCCGCGTCCCATGGACCGCGCCCACGTCGAATTGGATGCTCAGGGGCAGATCGTGGTGGATACCAGCCGCCTCTACCAGCGGCCCAAAGGCCAGGCTGACGCAGTTCAACAACCCGGGAGCGTTTATCCGGTGTAGATGGCGCGCCGCGTTGCGAGTGAAGATGAGGTTCTATGGCAGACGAGGCAAAAAACCAGGAGACGCAGCCGGCCGCCGGCGGTAACGGAGCTTCCGGCGACGGCGTCGGCGGCAAGCTGAGGCCTACACGCGCGCCGTCCGGAAGACGCCCGAACGCTGCCCGCCGACATGGCGGCCAAGGCCAAAGAGCAGATCGAGCTGACCAAGGACCCGCACCAAGACCCAGCTCTTCACCTCGATCTTCCGCCATAAGCACGACGACACCCCGCGCAACCGCGCCCTGGGCGTGCTCTCCAACGTCTTTCTCCACCTCCACCCCGCCAAGATCAACCGCGACGCCGTGCGCTACAGCTACACCTGGGGCATGGGCGGCATCACCTTTTATCCTGTTTTCGTGCTTACCTTTACCGGCGTACTACTGATGTTCTATTACCATCCGAGAAGGTGCAGGCGTTTCCGCGACATGCTTTATCTGGAGCATGATGTGCCGTTCGGCAAGCTGCTGCGCAACATGCACCGCTGGGCGGCGCACCTGATGATCATCGCGGTCTGGCTGCACATGTTCCGGGTGTTCCTGACCGGCTCTACAAGAAGCCGCGGGAGTTCAACTGGTGCGTCGGCGTGATCCTGCTCGTCGCTGACGCTGCTGCTTTCGTTCACCGGGTTACCTGTTGCCGGACGATCAGCTGGGCTTCTGGGCGGTGACGGTGGGCACGAACATGGCGCGGGCCACGCCGCTGCTGGGGCACGAAGGGCCGTTCGGGCCGCAGCTGGGCATGACGCCCTATAACGACGTGCGCTTCGCGCTGCTGGGCGGATCGATCGTGGACGCCAACGCGCTGCTGCGCGCCTACATCTGGCACTGCATCGCCATCCCGATCATCGCCAGCGTGTTCATGATCGTGCATTTCTGGCGGGTGCGAAAAGACGGCGGGATCTCGGGACCAGCGCCGGTGATGTTGGAATCAGAAATCAAGGTGCGGCACTAGAGAGCTAGCGGGGAGCGCGGTATGGATCTGGAACAGCTCTGGGACATTGCGGCGACGCCGGACAACGTGCCCATCGTGGCGCTGCTGCCGCTGGTGATCTTCTACAGCTGGCTGGCGTGGAAGCAGGCGCGCGCCAACGACGCGCTGATGGAGCAGCTCGAGGCCGATCCGGCGCTGGCGAAGACGCATCATCGCAAGACGTTTCCCTACCGCCGGGCTGGGCGAAGGAAGTGCACGTGTGGCCGTTCCTGCTGCGGATGGAGTTTCTGGCGGCGATCATCGTTACCATCATCCTGATGGTGTGGTCCATCACGCTGAATGCGCCGCTGGAGGAGCCGGCGAACCCCAACCTGACCATGAACCCGGCGAAGGCGCCGTGGTACTTCCTCGGGTTGCAGGAGATGCTGGTGTACTTCGACCCGTGGATCGCGGGCGTGGTGATGCCGGGGCTGATTATCGTCGGGCTGATGGTCATTCCCTACATCGACACCAACCCGCTGGGGTAGGGGTACTACACGTGGAAGCAGCGGAAATTCGCCATCGGGACGTTTTTCTTCGGCTTCGTGGTGCTGTGGGTGTCGATGATCATCATCGGGACGTTCATTCGCGGGCCCGGCTGGCTGTGGTTCTGGCCGGGGCAGACCTGGGACCACAACCGGCTGGTGTACGCGGTGAACCAGCGACCTGCCCGATATCTTCCACATCACCTCGAACTGGGGAAAAGGCATCTTCGGGGCGCTGGTGGTGATCGCGTTCTACGTGATCGGCGGGCTGCTCATGCATTCGTACTTCAAGCGGTCGCACCCGCGCGATTACAAGGCGATGAGCTTCCTGCAGTACAACACGATGATGTTTTTCTGGCTGACCATGTTGTCGCTGCCGGTGAAGATGCTGGCGCGGCTGGCGTTCAACATTAAGTATGTGCTGGTGACGCCGTGGTTCAACATATGAGGGTCGTTGGCGGTTGGTCGTTGGTCGTTGGCCGACCCGCGACCCGCCAAAGACCAACGACCAAAGACCAACGACGAAAAAATGGCTGAGCAACTGATACCGGAACGCGATCCGATCGTCACCAAGTCGTACGTGGTGCCCTACCTGGTGGCGTCGCTGCTGCTGATAGCGACGCTGTTCTGGGCGCTGTGGGACGAAGCTTACGGACAGCGGCCGTGGAAGTACTACCAGAACGAGTTCAAGACGCGCTACGCCGCCTACCTGACGACGTTGCGCGGGCGCTCGGCGGCGGCGGCGAAGGACGTCGAGGCGAGCAGCGAGTACCGGCAGCTCGACGACGCCTACCAGCAGGCAGTGAAGGCGGCGGCGCCGGAAGTGAAGCGGATCAACGGCGAGCGCGCCAAGGTGGACGAGCGGCTGGCGGCGGTGCAATTCGAATACACCGACAAGAAGGCGCTGTTCGGCGCCGATACGTATAACGTCGAGGCGGGAACGTTCGAGCCGGCGTCGGCGAAGGTGGAGAGCGCGCACGACAAGGAAGCGGCCGAGCTGGAAAAGAAAAAGAACCAGCCGGACTTCACCATCGACTATCCCGATTACCAGGGCACGAAGTTCAGCTACAACCAGCTGGAGGCGAAGTACAACGAGCTGCGGCTGGAGAAGGCGCGGCTGGTGGCGGCGCTGGCCGACACCATGAAGGCCGCCAACGAAGCCAAGGTGAAGCGCGACCAGTACCTGGCCGACCACATGGTGGACCTGACGCCGGAGCAGATCGAGGGGCTGAAGAAGAAGTACGAGGCGTGGGACCCGCAGATCGTGCAGATCAACGTGGCGGACGCCAACATCGTGGACCGCTGCGAGTCGTGCCACCTGGGGACGCGCGAGCCGGTGCTGGTGACGGCGGCGGGGATGACCCCCAAGGGACACAAGCTCGACGAGTTCTCCCGCGCCTTCGTCAGCCACCCGTCCAAAGACCTGCTGACGCTGCACGATCCCGACAAGTTCGGCTGCTCGCCGTGCCACAACGGCAATGGGCGCGCCACCACCAGCGCAGAGAAGGCGCACGGGAACTACGAGCACTGGCTGTGGCCGATGTACAAGAAGCAGAACATCGAAGCCGGGTGCCAGACCTGCCACGCCGCCGACATGGTGCTGGTGGCGGGCACCACGACCGTGGGGCAGACGATCAACGACGGCAAAGACCTGTTCCGCGTGCGCGGCTGCACGGGCTGCCATCGCTACGAGGGCTACGACAAAGAGCCGGAAGACCTCACCAACATCGCGCAGCAGATCAAGCAGCTGGAAGGACAGCAGAAAGACAACCTGAAGCAGGCGAACGCGCTGCGCGCCCAAGCTGACAAGGCGGAGACCAACGAAGAAGCGAACCGGCTGAACGCGCAGGCCGAGGCGCTGGTGGTGAGCAACAGCAAGCTGGCGGGGCGGGTGGAGCAACTCGACCTGCAAGCGAAGAGCGTGCTGCGCGACATGAAGAAGGTGGGGCCGAACCTCAAGGAGATCCGGGCGAAGATCAACCCCAACTGGATCCCGGCGTGGCTGACCAAGCCGACAAATTTCCGGCCGACCACCAAGATGCCGAACTTCCGGCTGAACGACGAGCAGATCCGCGCGATCTCCGCCTACCTGTGGCAGACGGCGCTTCCCGATGCGATCGAGAAGCAGAAGCCGGGGAACGCGGGGCACGGCAAGGAGCTGTTCGAGACGCGCGGCTGCCTGGCCTGCCACTCGATGGGCGAAGGCGACGACCGCGAGGGCGGAAACTTTGCGGCCAACCTGAGCCGGGTCGGAGAAAAAGACAACTACGACTACCTGGTGCGCTGGGTGCTGAACCCGCGGCACCGGCTGCGTCCGTATTGCCCGGTCGAGAAGAAGGACATCGGACCGGAAGACTACGCCAAGAAGAAGCTGCCGTACGTCTTCGACGCCGAGCATTCGACGTGTCCCAACGACGGCCACGAGCTACAGGTGCAGCAGATGACGGTGATGCCGATCCTGCGGCTGACCCAGGAAGACGCGCAGGACATCGCCAGCTACCTGATCACCAAGAAACACCAGGAGCCGGCGGCGTACGCGGCGGCGGCGTATCTGGACGATCCCAAGCTGAAGGAGCAGGGCAAGACGTGGATCAAGCACTTCGGGTGCGCGGGATGCCACGAGATTGCGGGGCTGGAGGAGGAGGGGCGCATCGGCACGGAGCTGAGCGCGGAGGGCTCGAAGCCCATCGAGCGCCTCGACTTCGCGCTGCTGACGGAGACGGCGGAGCGCGGGGGCAAGGAGCCGATCGAGGACGCGGAGATCCAGAAGCGTCTGCCCAGCGGCCCGGCCAACAACCGCGCGTGGTACGAGCACCTGGGCTTCTTCGAGCACAAGCTCGCCATGCCCAACATCTACGACAAGGGGAAGATCAAGGGGGAGACGGAAAAGCTGCGCATGCCCGATCCGCACCTGAACCAGGAGCAGATACGGGCGCTGGTCACCTTCCTGCTGGGGAGCCAGGAGACTTCCCTGCCCGCGGCGTATCAGTACCGCCCGGAGGACGCGCGGCGCGACATCCAGGACGGGTGGTGGGTGGTCAAGAAATACAACTGCATGGGCTGCCACCAGTTTTACACCGGGCAGCAGAACGTGCCGGGAGCGGCAACGGCGTTGGAGACGGTGCCCGCGTACAAGGAAGCGAAGGAGAAGCTGCCGCCCAAGCTGCTGACCGAGGGGGCGCGCGTCGATCCCGAGTGGCTGCTGCGCTTCCTCAGCAACCCGGCGCTCAGCACCAGCGACGTAAACCGCAACGGGGTGCGGCCGTACCTGGGGGTGCGGATGCCGACGTTCAACTTCTCGCCCAACGAGTTGCGCAAGCTGGTGCGCTTCTTCCAGGCGGTGTCGCAGCAGCCGCAGCCGTATGTTCCGCAGAAGCTGGCGGAGCTGTCGCCGCAGGAAAAGGAGATGGGGCGCTCCTTGTTCTCGAGCGCGGCGGCGCCGTGCCTGAAGTGCCACGCCACGGGCGATCCGACGCACGACAAGAACGCCACCGCGCCCAACTTCCTGCTGGCGAAAGAGCGGCTGAAGCCGGGCTGGGCGGAGCGCTGGCTCATCGATCCGCAATCCATTTCGCCGGGGACGGCGATGCCCTCGAACCTGTTCCGCAAAGAGCACGAGCAGTGGGTGTTCAACGGGCCGACGCCGGCGGCCTTCGCGGGCTACCAGCAGGACCACACCAAGCTGCTGGTGCGCTATATCTTCCAGTTGACGCCGGAGGAGCAGCGGGGGGTGGCGTCGCGCGCGGGCAAGACGACGGCCAGCACGGCGCCGGCGAAGCCGCAGACGAATGCGCGGGGACCGGCGGCCAAGTCGCGGCGGGCCGGTGCCGGGGCACCATAAAGAACGCGGAAGTGCCAAGCGGCGGAATGTCCGAACGGCGAGGGTATCCCTGCCCAGCATTGAGCCGTTCAGCGATCTCGAGATCAAGAAGCTGATTGATGCCGGGCGCATCCTCGGCCCCAAGATGCACGTTGCCCGCCCGTACCTGGAAGGTCCGGGAACCTACACGCCCGACATGCACGAGCTGGGAAACCCAGCGCAAACGACATCGAGAAGGTCGAGATCGTCTTCAAGGACGGCATCGGGTACGACGCGGCGAAGCTGATTGATTCGGTCCGCAGGCTGGTGGGGATACGGTGAGTGGCGGAGCTGCGGGGCTGCGGAAGTGAGAAATGCCAAGGCGGTGATGTGCAGGTTATTGCTATAGTAGTTACCCTGCGTGTCAAGAACTAGCGCGCAAACTATTCATACGACACGGAAACAGCGACCGGCACTTTGGTCGGACAATTGCACCATATGTCTCCGGAGTTTTCTCGAGAGAGCAGACAGGAGCCGCGGCAAATGAGACTCAGGAATGTTCTGTTGGTTACGCTTGCGATGCTGTTGGCCGGCGCTGTGGCGGCCACGGCCACTACAATCACCGTGACTACCACAGCCGGACCTTTCACTCCTATATCTGGCGCGAATCAGGCGTTTTTCAACGCACCGGTGGTAGCAACTTCACCCTACACCGAAGGTGTATTCACCATCACGGGGAATTTCGGCTTTTACACTGGCAGCTCGGACGGGCTGCATCGCGCTCCGACCGGGGATGATACGCAGTACATTTCCGTGCCGAACGATGCGAGTGGCCCGCCGCAGCAGTATGTAGTGACCTTCAGCACCACCGGCAACAACTACTTCGGCCTGTACTGGGGATCGCTGGATGCGTACAACACCATCACGTTCGATACGACGGGCGGCACGTTTACGTTCTCCGGCACCGACCTGTCTAATCTTACTGGCGTACCGTTCGATTGCTACCCGCTTTGTGGCAACCCGGCGGCGAGCGTGTACTACAACTTCGATATAAACGGCGGAACCATCAACAGCGTCACCCTTGAGTCAAGCAACCGGGCGCTCGAGGCAGATAATTTTGCTGTCGCCACACCCGAGCCTGCCTCTTTGCTGCTGTTCGGCAGCGGCCTGGCCGGTCTGGCCGGCTTGCTGCGCCGCAAGATGCACCGGTAAACTCCGTCAATTCAATCACTTCGATTCGCCGCCCTGCGGGGCGGCGTTTTCATTTGGCCCCTGCGCTTGGGGGTGGCGTTGCGCGCGGACCGGTGGCCAAGTCGCGGCGGGCCGGCGCCGGGGCACCATAAAGAACGCGGAAGTGCTAAGCGGAAGATGGCCGAATGCGAGGGCCCTGCCCACCTGGCCACCCACTTGTCGTGGTAAGTTCCCACCTGAAACTGCAAACTGCTGCACATTCGGGCTACGCGAGGGAAACCTCGGCTGCTCCCAAGTAATTCATAAAAAGTGACTTAGCCAATTTTGGACTTTGGTCTGATAGTTGCAGGTTGTCATCCGGGAATCTTTGCAAGATTTGGTTCATGAAGGGGGAGCCGATGAGGCTGCTTCGCACCGCTGCTGTAGTTTTCTTCCTGGTCCTGTCGGTTTCTGCCTTCGCGGATCAGGTGACCTTCAACACCGCACTCACGGTGGGGTGCTTCACGACCGGAAGTTCCTGCTCGGCAGGGTCTCCGACAACCTGGGACCCGACCGGTTCGGGCACCAACAACGCGATCACGTTCACGGGCGCCGATAGCGGCAACCAAACGACGGTGGGCGGCGCGACGACTATCGCGCTGGGCACCTTCGCGTGGGGTGGCAGCTCGGACAATATCGGATCCAACGAGAACTTCATCGGGACGGTGACTTTCACCCTGCCCTCGGCCATCACCGGCGGGCAGGCCGAGACCTTCTCGGCGGACATCACGGGCAGCTCGTCCTTCTTTGGGCTCGACCAGACGCTCAGCTTCAACTTCAACCACAATTCGGGCAGCCCGCTGCACCTCACCTTCAGCAACGCCGGGGCGAGCGGCTCGTTTGACTTTTACGTGGACGACATCAACATGGACTGCTGGTTCTGCGGCGGCGACCCGAGCGCGACGTGGACCGGCCACATCGTCAATGCCACCCAGACGCCGACCGGCGGCGGACAGGTGCCGGAGCCGGGTTCGATGGTGCTCCTGGGCAGCGGCCTGCTGGGCCTGGCGGGCGGCTTGCGCCGCAAGCTGCGCCGGTAACTCCCACAACCTAAATAACTTCGACTCGCCGCCCTAGGGGGCGGCGTTTTCATTTGGCCCCTGTGCGCTCCAACCAGCCCCTCTTTCCGCCCGCACCGGTACAACGGCGAGACCAGACCTTTGGGTGGAATGGTAAGTTACGAAGTGCAAATCGCTGCACACTCAGGCGACCCCAGGACACGCCATAAAACATAAGTAATTGATAACAAAGGCTATTATGCGGATGCGACTTTGGCAGCCCAGTTGCACCTATTGGGGATGCGCTTGTCTAGAAGAGCTTGGCTCGATCAAGCGGCGAATCGTAGTTCAATGAAAGAGGGGGAACTGATGAGGCTGCTTCGCACCACTGCTGTAGTTTTTGTACTGCTCCTGTCGGTAACAGCTTTTGCCGACCAGGTGACCTTCAACACGGCCACCACGCTCGGTTGCTTCACGACCGGAAGTTCCTGTTCAGCAACGTCCCCGGCAACCTGGGACCCGACCGGTTCGGGCAACACGGTGACCTTTACCGGTATCGACACCAGCAACGCGACGACGGTGGGGGGCGCGCTGGCCATCCAGTTGGGCACCTTCGGGTGGCTCGGGAGCGCCAGCGGTATTGGCTCCAGCGAGAACTTCATCGCGACGGTGGTTTTCAGCCTGCCCACGGGCATCAACGGCGGGCAGAACGCGCTGTTTTCGGCGGACATCACGGGCACAGTCAATGCGTTCACGCCGGACACGATCAACTTCAACTTCGCCAACAATTCGGGCAACCCGTTGAGCTTCACCTTCAACAACGGCAACGGGACCGGCTCGTTCCAGTTCTACGTCGACGATGTCACCCTGAATGCCACCGCTTGCGGTTTTGGTGGCTGGAGTGACTGCGCCGCGAACAACGTCACGTGGAACGGCCATATCGTCGGTGCCAACGATCCCCCGCCGTCGCAAACGCCGGAGCCGGGTTCGATGGTACTCCTGGGAAGCGGACTACTGAGCCTGGCGGGCGGCCTGCGCCGCAAGCTGCGCCGGTAACTCCCTCAATCCAATAACTTCGATTCGCCGCCCTACGGGGCGGCTTTTTTTTGCGCGCGGCACAGCGATGACTGGCTGCGCCGCCGGCGACGCCCAGGGGAGCGGCTACCAGGTGGCACCCCCGCGGCGCGACCGTGCGTTGCGGGCCGTGTGCCGGTTGCATTACCATGACTGGTTTGTCCAGGTCTCCAAATACGGCATAGAAAGGTGCAGCAGCGATGACAAGGAGCAGGATCACGGGCGCCGCACTGGCGGCGCTTCTGGGGTTTGCGCTCATGGGATGCGGCAAGAAAGAGGAAGCGCCCGCGGCCAGCGAACAACCGGCGGCGAAGGCAGCGGCGACGCCCATCGACAAGAGCACGGTGGGCTCGGTGAGCGGCACGGTGAAGTTCGACGGCGCCAAGCCCAAGGCCGGCAAGATCGATATGAGCCAGGACGCGGCCTGCGCGAAGAAAGGCGAGAACATGGTGGAGACGTATGCCGGCGACGGGGCCAACCTGGCTAACGTCTTCGTGTACGTCAAGGAAGGGCTCGGCGACCGCACCTTCGACACGCCGAGTACCCCGGTGGAAATCGACCAGGAAGGCTGCCGCTATCACCCGCATGTCCTAGGGGTGATGACGGGGCAGACGATCAGAATCCTGAACAGCGACGACACCACGCATAACATCCACCCCACGCCGCAGGCGAACCGCGAGTGGAACGAATCGCAGCCGCCGAAGGGCGCCGCGCTGGAAAAGAACTTCGCGCGCGAAGAGATCATGCTGCCGGTGAAGTGCAACCAGCATCCGTGGATGAAGATGTACGTCAACGTGGTCAAGAGCCCGTACTTCGCCGTGACCGACGCCAGCGGCAAGTACGAGATCAAGGACCTGCCGCCGGGTGACTACACGCTGGCGTTCGTGCATGAGAAGGCCGGCGAAACCACGCAGAAGGTCACCATCGCGCCCAAGGAGAGCAAGAGCCTGGATGTGACTATGAAGGCGGGCGGAGCGCAGTAGGCTGCCCGTTCATCACGAAGGCACGAAGACACGCAGAGCTTCGTGCCTTTTCTCTTGCCAGGAACGTCGTGCCGTAGTGGTGAATTCAGGGCGCGCGTACGGCGCTGAGCTTGGGGGCGAAGCGCGTGCCGAAAAAGAGGATGGCGGAAGAGGCGGCGCAGGCCAATAGCGCCAGGCCAAAGGCGGTCTGGAGGTTGCTGCGGTCGGAGATCCAGCCCATGATGCCGGGAGAGAAGGCGTCGCCCAGCAGGTGAATGATGAAGATGTTGACGGCCATGGCGGTAGCGCGGATGGGGGCGGCCACCGAGTTCACGATGGCGGCGTTCAGCGGACCGTTGTTGAGGAAGAGGATGAAGGTGGCGACGAAGATGGCGGGGAACATGAGAGCGCCGGGGCGGTAAATCGCCACTGCCATGGGAACGATGGCGAGGCCCATGGTCCAAGCGGAGACGCGGTAATAGGCAGCGTCGTCGCGGCGGAGGAGGCGGTCGCCGAGCCACCCGCCGAGCAGCGTGGCCACGATGCCGTTGAAGCCGACGATGCCGCCGAAGATGCCGTTGGCGGTGTCCAGGGGGACGCCGCGCACACGCGAGAGGAAGGTCGGCATCCAGACCTGGAGGCCGCCGAGGGCGAAGGTCATCATGGCCAGCCCGAGAGAGGCGGAGAGGAAAGCACCGTTGCGGGCCAGGCCGGTGACGTGGGCGCGCTCGGGCGTAGCTTGCAGGGTGTCCTTCTGGCCGCGCGGCGGCTCCGCCACCAGCAGCGTTGCCAGCCCGATGAGAAAGCCGGGCGCCGCCGCCACGTAGAAGGGAGCGCGCCACCCCCAGCGCGGGGCCATGTAGCCGCCGATCACGTATCCCAAGGCCACGCCGAGGGGCAGCGCGATATTGAAGGCGGCGAGAATCTTGCCGCGGCGGTCCTCACCGAAGAGGTCGGCGAGGAAGGCGGGGGCAATGGTGGCGAAGCTGGCCTCGCCAATCCCCACGATGGTGTGGCGCACGAACAGCTCGGTGAAGTTGTGGGTAACGGCGGTCAGCAGGGTGGCGCCGCTCCACACCATGGCGCCGGCGGCGATGAGGATGCGGCGGGGATAACGGTCGGCCAGCCAGCCCAGCAGCGGGGCGGCCAGGAAGTAGCAGAGCATGAAGGCGCTGGAGAGGACGCCGAAGGCGCGGTCGCTTTCGTGAAATTCCTTCTGGATGAGCGGCTGCACCGCGAAGAGGACGGAGCGGTCAATGTAGTTGACCAGGTTCAGCGCGGTGAACAGCGCCAGCGCGAGGCGCGGCTGCGACGAGTCGGCGAAGACACGCGGCGCGGCACTGGGCGATTCCGCCATGCAGGGCGGGAATATAGCACGCTACTACGGATGGAAATTCAATTCGACATCCAGTGCGACGGCGACCGGGATTCCGTTGCGCTTGGCGGGACGGAAACGCCAGTCTGCGACCGCCGAGATCGCGTTTTCGTCGAATCGCTGCCCAAGCGATTGGGTTACCTGAAAGAGTTCCGGAATCCCGTGCTCATTAATGACGACATGCACGATGACGGGATGTGTCGGCAAGCGGCTGCCGCCCGGCCATTCTGGGAAGACATCCCTAGTCAACTGCGGCAGCGAGACGCCAGGGCCGGCACCGTATACAGGCCGACTTTCGGCAAGATACGCGATCGACTCGCCCTTTGCGCTGGCTTCGCGCCTAGCCGCGTCTGTGGTCGCTGCAGCGCGATAACTGCTGGCGAGACGATCGACGAGTTCTGCCCCGTAGAACAACACCTGCTTTAACGAGGTCCATAACGATTCCGTTGTTGATGCCGGCTGCGAGCGCATCCGGATTCGCACCTCTTGCGGGTGGCTTGTGCGGTGCGTTGCTGTCTTGTACTGGTAAACCACCCGTGCACCCTTTAGCACAATTTCGCCCAGCTTGAAATCGACGCTCTCGACGTAGAACTGCCCTCCATTCGTGAGTGGCAGCGGAGTGCCAGTCGTCAGTAGCTTTCCGGTGTCGTCAAAGTCCAGCCGTTCTTTATCCACCGCAGAACGCAGCCCGAATACACTGCCCTGCAACTGCTGCCGGACCTGGTTTTCGGCCTGGCCGTGGCAGATGCCACACGTGATGAGCACTAGCGCGAGCAGCGAGATTGGAATGCCTCTCGGCATCAGCGGGCGACTATAGCATGCGTTGCCGGGCTCAGCGCTTGGGGCGCGGCCAGCGCGCTTCCACCGTGGTGGCGATGCCGCCGCGGGGGCGGAATTCGCCGCGCACCACGCACCACACCGGGCGGGCGGCGCGCACCACGTCCTCGAGCACGCGGTTCACCACGTTCTCCTGGAAGATGCCGAGGTTGCGGTAGCCCTGCAGATATTCCTTCAGCGATTTCAGCTCCAGGCAGCGCTTGGCGGGCATGTAGCGGATGCTGAGCGCGCCGAAGTCGGGCAGGCCGGTCTTGGGGCAGACGCTGGTGAACTCGGGGTCGTCGATCACGATCTCGTAGCCGGGAAACTGGTTGGCGAAGGTGGCCATGGCGGGGAGCTTGGCGGCGAGGCCGGCGCGCGCGTGCTGGTCGGTGTATCCGGTGCGTGGCATTGGAGACATTGTAGAGGGAAACTGCGGAACTGCCGAACCACGGAATTGCCGAATTGAAGAACAGCGAGGGCGGCGGGTTTTGCGACGCCGCGGGGCGGCCGGCATCCAATCCCTAGCAGGCGCGCCCCCCAAAGACATGCCGTCGAACCCTGGGGGTACCCAGGAAATCGGCAGCGCTGGCGCTGAAGGGCGCTAAAATCAGCTATTTAGGGAGGCGTGGTTGCGCCGGGTGGCTGCAAGGTAGGGCGGCGGGCGCGATCAGATAGAGATGGCGGCAATCCCCAACAACACGCCGGGAGCGGGACGGCAGCGGCTATGGCTGGTCGTGGCGGGCGTGGTGGTTGCCGTGATCTTGCTGGCGGCCTTCATGTCGATGCGCCGCGGCGAAGTGCCGGTGCGGGTGGAGCGCGCGCAGCGCGGCGCCATCATCGCCAGCATCTCCACCAACGGGAGAATTGATCCCATCGGGAATTTTGAGGCCCATGCCCCGGCGCCGGCCACCGTCAAGAACGTGCTGGTGAAGGAAGGGGACGGGGTCAAGGCGGGGCAGTTGCTGGTGCAGCTCGACGACGCCACGGCCCAGGCGGACGCGGCCCGCGCGGAGGCGCAGCTGCGCGCCGCCGAGGTCAGCCTGCGGGCGATCCAGAAAGGCGGCACGCAGGAAGAGGTCATGACCAACCGCGCGGCGCTGGTGAAAGCGCGCAGCGACCTGGAGTCGGCACAGCGGAACTTGGAAGCCCTGCAGCGGCTGGAGAAGAGCGGCGCGGCGTCGCCGGCGGAGGTCGCGACGGCGCAGAACCACGTGAAGGCGACGCAGGCGCAGGTGGAGCTGCTGGAGGGCAAGCAGACGTCGCGCTTCTCGCCGGATGAGCTGCAGCACGCGCAGGCGCGGGAAGCGGAGGCGCGTGCGGCGGTGGCGGCAGCGCACGATCTGCTGGCGAATTCCAATATCCGGGCGCCGCGGGCGGGCATGGTGTATGCGCTGCCGGTGCGGCGCGGCGAGTACGTGAACGCGGGCGAGCTGCTGGTGCAGGTCGCCGACCTGCACACGGTGACGGTGCGGGCCTTTGTGGATGAACCGGACATTGGGCGGCTGGCGGGTGGCCAGCGGGTAGACGTCACCTGGGATGCGCTGCCGGGCCGCGTCTGGGAAGGCACGGTTACCAGCGTGCCCACCACCGTAACCGTGCGCGGCACCCGCACCGTAGGCGAGATCACCTGCGAGGTGAATAATCAAGACTTGAGGCTGCTGCCCGCGGTCAACGTGAGCGTCACGGTGATCACTGCCCGGCACGAGGACGTGCTGACGGTGGCGCGCGAGGCAGTCCACCAGGAAGACGGCAAGCGCTTCGTCTTCGCGGTGGTGAACGGCGAGTTGAAGCGCACGGACGTGGAAACGGCCATCTCGAACCTCACGCGGATCGAGGTGGCGAAGGGCCTCGCGGAGAACACCGTGGTGGCATTGGGGACAACCAACGGACAGATGTTGAAGGACAACCTCCCGGTGCGGGTGGTGCCACAGCCATGAAGAAGCTGTTCCTGAGTGTGCTGTTGCTCGCGCTGGCGTTGCCGGTGGCGGCAAAGCCGTTGCAGACGCCGCAGGACCTGGTGCGCGCCGGGCACGCCGACGAAGCGATCCGCATGCTGCGCGAGCAGGTGAAGAACACCCCGGGGGACGCGGAAGCGTGGAACCTGCTGGGGCGCACGTATCTCACGCTGGAGCGCTGGGACGACGCGGTGAAAGCCTGCGAGAAGGCGGTGAACCTGGAGCCTGGCAACAGCGGGTATCACCTGTGGCTGGGGCGGGCGTACGGCCTGAAGGCGGAGCACTCCATATTCTTCACCGCCATCCGGCTGGCGCGGCGCACGCGCGACGAGTTCGCGAAGGCGGTCGAACTGCGTTCCGACAACCTGGACGCGCAAACGGACCTGGCCGAGTACTTCATCGAGGCGCCGGCGTTCCTGGGCGGCGGCAAGGACAAGGCGGAGGCCCAGGCGCAGAAGGTGGCGGCGGTGGACCCGCCGACCGCGGCCTGGATCGAAGCGCGCTTGGCCGAGAAAGACGGCCGCATGCAGGACGCGGAGAACAACTACAAGACGGCGATTGCCACCGCCAAGGCCAAGGCGCCGTGCTGGCTCAACCTGGCCTCGTTTTATCAACGGCAGAAGCGCTACAGCGACATGGAGCAGGCGGTGAACAAAGCGGTGGCCGCCGAGCGCTCGCATGACGACATTTTTTACGAATCGGCGGAGCTGCTGTTCAAGGCTGGGCGCAACTTCCCGGTGGCCGCGCAATTCGTGCGCCACTACCTGATGTCGGAGGACAAGGTGGAGATGGCGCCGACCTTCCAGGCGCATTACCTGCTGGGCTCAATCCTGGAAAAGATGGGCGACCCGCATGCGGCCGCGGTGGAGTATCGCGCCGCGCTCTCGCTGGCCAAGGACTACGAGCCGGCCCAGGACGCGCTGAAGCGGATCTCGCCGTAACCCGATAACGCAGCGGAACCCCTTTAGGCACGCGGGCGACTCGCCCGCGTCCACGGCAGAGTGATGTTATGATGCGGTAGCAACCACCGACCGGCGCCCTGCCGGTCGCACCTGTGTTTTGGCGCGGAGAGGTGCGTGAGTGGTTGAAACGAGCCGCCTCGAAAGCGGCCATACCTGAAAGGGTATCGGGGGTTCGAATCCCTCCCTCTCCGCCAGAACATTGAGTCATTTAGTCATTTACCCATTGAGTCATTTCGCACCCCCCCCGCCAGTTCTCTACCGAGCGGCGCTCGTGCGGAGGGCTGCCAAGTCAGCTTCCAGGTAGGCCACGGGATCGGTGATCTGGGAAACGTGCACTACCCGCACCCGGCCACGTTCCACCACTACGGTTTGCGGGATCCCTTCGGACAAACCAAACCGGCCTTGCCAATCCTTTGCGATGGCCACGCGCAGCGACTCCAGTTGCTGGTGGCCGAGCACCCTGTCGACGCTGTCCCGCTCGTCGGTGACGCTGACCGCGACCACCACCAACTCCGGGTGCCTCGCCTGCAAACGCTGCAATCCCCGTAACTCGGAGATGCAGAGCGTTCAGCCCGGAGACCAGAAGTTGACGATGAGGGTCTTGCCACCTAGCGTCGCGGCATCGATTTTCTCGTCCTTGAGGGTGACGAACTGAAGCTGGGGCGCCGGCCGATCCAGCAGCTGCGGGACATAATGCGCAGCTTCGAAGCGAGCGGTCCGCCGCTTGTCGAGGGCAGCTTCGAGCTGGCCGCGCGATCCCAAGTGTTGCTTGAGGTAGAAGCGCTCCAGCTCGGCGCGGCATTCCAAGTCGTGGTTCGAGGGCAGGAGCGCGGCCTCGAAGAAGTTGTCGAGCGCGTTCTGCTTGTCCCCCGTGCCCGCGAGGGCCTGCGCCAGCACCAGGTAGTTCTCCGCCCCTTTCTGCACCTCCAGCGCCGCCTTGGCTTGCGGAAGCGCGAGCTCCGGCCTCCGCAACCCGACATAAGCGCGCGCCCGCAAAGCAGCGCATTCTGCCCCGGTGAAGCGCAGGTATTCCGGAGGGATATTGCCTCGGTAGGCAGGATCGGCCTTCAGAGCCTCCTGCGCCCCATCGATGAGCTTTAGCGCCTCTTCAAACTTGACACCCTTGTCGAGGTAGAGGCGGGCGAGGGTCAGGTACAGGTTGTAATTGCCTCCTGGGAAGAAGCCTATGCGCCGGCTTGCCGCCTCCCGACACCTTCCCAATGCCGCCTCGGCGCCCGCTATGTCACCCAGGTCCACCAACGCGAAAAACCTCGCCCGTTCCGCCCACATCGCCTCGAAAGCGCCAGGATATCGGACGATGACGTCGTCATAGGCGGCCAGGCGCTTCTTCGGGTCGGGTTCACGGTTGGCGTGGTTGTAGAGGAGCCGGGCCCGCAGACTGTGGGCCGGGTCGTTGTATTTCGCGTCCCATCCGCTCGCCAGCCGCTCGACAAATTCCGGAGCAAAGTCCTTCTCATGGCGAATGGCAAAATCTGCGGCGGAATAGAGCCGCGGCCGGTCGTTAGGGTGCGCCGCCATGTATTGGTCGATCTCGGCCGCGACCTTGGCCCACGCCGGCGCGTTCCCACCATCGCGCAGCGCCTGGTAACTCCACAGGTCGGCAAGAAGCATGTCCGAATTGCCGGCAAAAGAATGGCTCGCCATCACGATTTCAAGGAGATTGACCGCCATGGCATAGTTCTGCTGCCGGCGGATGTTCAGCGGCCAAGGCGCTCCAGTATAGCTTTCGGCCTGAGTGCGCAAGCCATTGATGTCTTTCTGCCCCGAAGGGTCGCAGAACACTACGTCCCAGTAGGTACCGTTGAAGTTGTCCACTTCACCGGTCTGGTCATCCTTGACGGAGAAGATCGCGTACATCGCGTGCTTGCCGGCCAGCGGCACAATCGCTTCCCAGTGGTCGTCCTTCCGCGCAAAGGGCGCAACGAGGCTGGCGCCGGCGCTTTGCCGAGGACCATTGAAAGCCGCGTTCAGCACGAGCGACTGCGGGTTCTTGAACTTCGCTTGCCGCGAGGCGGGAAAGTACATGACCCGCAATTCCTTCGTCTCGTTCGGGAAGGCATTCGAGTAAAACGCGCTGACCGGGCACACGGGATCTACCAGCAACGTCCACCGGGGCGACGTGTCCTGCTGCGCCGCGGTCCTCGCAGGGGGAGGACTCGGCGCTGCCTGTGGGGCAGGATTCCCTGCCTGCGCGGCCGAGATAGTGGAAATAGTGAGCACCACAAGCAGGAGTAGCTTGTCCATGGGGCACTCCCGAGCAGTGACGGAGTCGTGCTCTGTCGCTACAGAGGCTTCCTACACCTTTTTCAACGTGAAGTCAGTGATGCCATGCAGAGCGGGGATCCTTCGCTGCGCTCAGGATGACCCCATGCGTGCCGTGCGCGGTGAGTTCTGCGTCGTGTACACTTCCGCATCTCTCCGGGGGCAAAGACATGCAAAAGGTCGGTCGTGTCCTGGCCGTACTCATCGCCGCCACCATCCTCGTTCCCTGCATCGCCGCGCAGCCGCGGCGCGAGCTGACGCCTGAGCAAGCCGCGCGGCGCAGCCCGATCGAGAAAGAGCTGGAGCGGATCGCCGTCATCGAGCGCAAGCTGATGGTGCCGATGCGCGACGGCAAGCGTATGCAGGCCGACGTTTACCGGCCGAAGGACACGTCGAAAAAGTATCCCATCATCTTCGTCCGCACCCCGTACAACTTCAACTGGTGGGACGTGCGCAACGGGGTGCCGCGCGACCTGAGCACGGAGCTCGACGCGGTGAAGCGCGGCTACGCCTACGTGGAGATGAACGAGCGCGGGCACTTCTTCAGCGAGGGGAACTACGACATTCTGGGGCCGCCGCGCACCGATGGCTACGACGCCATCAAGTGGATGTCGTCGCAACCGTGGTCGAACGGCAAGGTAGGGCTGATCGGGTGCTCGTCGACAGCCGAGTGGCAGATGGGGGTGGCAGCCACGGCGCCTCCCGGACTGGCGACCATCATCCCGCAGGGCTTCGGCGCCGGCGTGGGGCGGGTGAAGCCGTACTACGAGCAGGGGAACTGGTTCCGCGGCGGCGCGGTGCAGATGCTGTTTATCGCCTGGCTCTATGGCGAGCAGAACCAGGTGCGGCCCATGCTCCCGCCCAGCACCTCGCAGGAAGACCTGGTGCGCGTCTCGACGGAATTCGACCTGGCCCAGCAGCTCCCGCCGGTGGACTGGGCGCAGGCGCTGCGCCACCTGCCGGAGCAGGACATCATCAAGGCGGTGGACGGGCCGCACGGCATTTTTGCCGATGCCATGCCGGTGCCGACCGGGGGGGCCATGATCCGGCGCACGCCCAACGATCCCGCCTGGTACAAGGGCGGGCTGTGGCACGACGACATGCCGATCAACGTGCCCGGACTGTGGTTCATGTCGTGGTACGACGTGTCGGTGGGGCCGAACCTGGCGGCCTACAACTACGTCCGGCACACCGCCAAGCCGGAGATCGCGGACGAGCAGTACGCCGTCATTGCCCCGACGCTGCACTGCTCCTACAAGCGCGCCACCGAGAACACGGTGGTCGGCGAGCGCAGCGTGGGCGACGCGCGCCTCAACTACGATTCCCTCACCTACGGCTGGTTCGATTACTTCCTGAAAGGCGAGGAGAACCACATCCTGCACGCGACCCCGAAGGTGCAGTACTACACCATGGGGCTGAACAAGTGGCAGTCGTCGGAGACCTGGCCGCCGCAGGGCGCGCAGCCCATAACCTTCTACCTGGCGAGTGGCGGCAAAGCGAACACGCTGACGGGGGATGGCGCGCTGGGCACGACAGCGCCGGCCACGGACGCTCCCGACAGCTTTACCTACGATCCGATGAACCCGGTGCCGTCGTACGGCGGGAACGTCTGCTGCACCGGGAACGCCGTGACCGGCGGCGCTTTCGACCAGCGCAAGATGGAGGAGCGGCCCGACATTCTGGTCTACACCACCGAGCCGTTGGCGGAAGCGCTGGAGGTGAGCGGGCCGATCGAGGCGACGCTCTACGTCTCGTCGGACGCCAAGGACACGGACTTTACCGTCAAGCTCATCGACGTCTATCCCGACGGTCCCGCCTACAACCTGGATGAGACCATCCAGCGGCTGCGGTATCGCAACGGCTACGACCAGCCGGTGGCGTGGCTGGAGGCGGGCAAGGTCTACAAGGTCACGCTGCAACCGATGACCACGAGCAACTACTTTCCCGCCGGGCACCGCATCCGCCTGGAGGTTTCCAGCAGCAACTTCCCGCGCTTCGACCGCAACCTGAACACCGGCGGCAGCAACTACGACGAGGAAACCGGCGTGGTGGCGCACAACGCGGTGCATCACTCGCGGGAGTATCCGTCGCAGGTAACGATCACGGTGGTGAAGCGCTGATCAGCGCGCCGGCGCCGCGTTGGTGGCAGCCTCGATTTCGGCGAGGATTGACCGGGCGGCCGCCACAGGGTCGGGGGCGGCGATGATGGGGCGGCCGACACCGAGGTAGTCGGCGCCGGCAGCGATGGCCGCGGCCGGAGTGACCGAACGGGCCTGGTCGCCGATGGCGGCGCCCGCAGGACGGATGCCCAGCGCGACAATCGTGAAGTCCGGGCCCAGCTCGCGGCGGATGGCGGCGGCCTCGCGCGCTGAGGCAACCACGCCGCCGCAACCAGCGTCGCGGGCCAGGGTGGCGAGACGCAGCACCTGCTCCAGCACGCGGCTGGCGACGCCGGTCTCCTGGAGCGCGGCGTCGTCGAGGCTGGTGAGGACGGTCACGGCGAGCAGGAGCGGCGGGCGCGGGCACGCGGCCGCCGCCTCCGCGGCGGCTTGCAGCATGGCGCGGCCGCCGGCGGCGTGCACGTTCAGCATCTTGACGTCGAGCGCCGCGGCCGAGCGCACGGCGGAGGCGACGGTGTTGGGAATGTCGTGGAACTTGAGGTCGAGGAAGACCTGCTTTCCGGCGGCGCGGAGTTCACGCACCACGGCAGGGCCCTCGGCGGTGAAGAGCTGCTTCCCTACCTTGTAGGTCGAGACGATGTCGCTGAGGCGCGTGACGAGGCCTCGCGCCTCGGCGGCAGTGGCAAAGTCGAGGGCGACGATCAGGCGGTCCGCGGCGGTCATGTAGAGACGAGGAATCTCCCCGCCTCTACAGTACCACTCGGGTAAAGCGGCTACTCGCCGGTTGCGGACGAGTCGCTGAGGAGCGCGACCTCGCGGGCGGCAGGAACCAGGTCCAGCCGCACCTTGCCGATCCCGGGCTGGCTGAGCAGGAGCACGCGGGCGGCGGCGTAGGAAAGGTCAATGATGCGCCCCGTAATCATCGGGCCGCGATCGTTGATGCGGACGATGAGGGAGCGGCCATTGGCCAGGTTGGTGACCTTCACCTGCGTTCCCATGGGGAGCGTACGGTGGGCGGCCGTTAAGAGGTACATGTCAAAGGTCTCGCCGCTGGCCGTACTGCGTCCAGCGAACGGTTTACCGTACCAGGAGGCCCGGCCTACCTGGTAAGGCTTGGGAATGGCATTGGCAGCTTGCGAGGGGCCCAGATTGCTCTTCTTGACGGGTGCTGCACCCATGCTGGCGACCAGAAACCCGGTAGCCAGGACGTGCGCCAGTACTCGCTTCATTCAACACCTCGTAGTGGCAAAGTCCCTCCCCCATTGGAATCCTCTAATTGTATGGAAACAGGGGGCGTAGGTCAACCTCCGAAAATGAATTAAAGTCCTGTTGAATCAGTTACATACGGAGATCTCCGAGATGGCCGGCGGGCAGCGAGGCGGAAGCGGCTGCCGATAATGGACGCGGATGTCCAGAATGACCCTGCACCAAGGACGGTGCAGTACCCGGACGGGCGGCTCTGGGGGGCCGCGACCGGCCCCGATCCCCCTGCGGTTTCGGGGGCTTCCCGCCGGCGGGCGGCTCCGGTAGAGTGCGTTTATGGCCCAGCCGGTCGTGCTCAGCATCGCCGGGTTTGACCCCTCGTCAGGGGCCGGGGTGACGGCCGACATCAAGACGGCGGCCGCCCACGGCTGCTACGGCGTGGCCTGCATTACCGCCCTGACCGTCCAGTCCACCGCCGGGGTACGGCGGGTGGCGGCGGTGGAGCCAGAGCTGGTGCGGGCGACGCTGGAGGAGCTGGCCAGCGACCTGGTAATAGCCGCGGTCAAGATTGGGATGCTGGGCTCCAAGGGGGTCGCCGAGGCCGTGGGCGGGTTCCTGGAGGCCCGGGTGGCGGGTACCCGGTGCCCGGTGGTGCTGGATCCGGTCTTGCGGTCCAGTTCCGGCGCGGCGCTGCTGGAGGCTGCCGGAGTGCCCGAGCTGCTGGGCCTGTTGCCCCTGGCCACCGTGGTAACGCCCAACCTCGACGAGGCGTTTGCCCTGACGGGCCTGCCGGTCCGGAGTCTGGAAGAGGCGCGGGCGGCGGCCGAGCGGCTGCACCAGTTGGGCGCCCGGGCGGTGGTGATCAAAGGCGGACACCTGGAGATTCCCACCGATCTGCTGAGCTACGAGGCGCGCGGCGCCCGCGAGGTGCGGGAGTTTCCCGGAGTGAAGCTGGAGACGCGCGCGAGCCACGGCACGGGCTGCGCGTTCGCCACCTCCCTCGCCTGCCACCTGGCGCTGGGGAGCGGGCTGGAAGACGCGGTGCGGCGCGCCAAAGACTATGTGACGGGAGCGATCGCGGCGGCGGAACCGCTAGGGCACGGCGCCGGGCCCATCGACCACCTGTTCGGACTGGCTCCGCGTCAGCCGAAGCCCAAGAAGTAGCGCTGACGCGGAAATGGATGTCCCGCAGCGCGCGCGGGCGCGCGTTTGACCGTGCTACGCACCGCCGCTATACTGGCGGTGGAGCCAATTCCTAGCTCCGCTTACCTCTGTCAGCCAGCCGGCGCAATGTGCGGAACGGGTGTTGGCGGACGCCGCCGGCGCGGGTTGGTGCGCGCGCGGCGGAGGTGAGAGGGGCGGTTAGCTCAGCTGGTTAGAGCGCCTGCCTTACAAGCAGGAGGTCGCAGGTTCGAGTCCTGCACTGCCCACCATCGCGCCGCTGGCGGCGGCACAGGAAGTCCGACGGCAAAGTCGGGGACGTAGTTCAGTTGGTTAGAACGCTGCCCTGTCACGGCAGAGGCCGCGGGTTCGAGTCCCGTCGTCCCCGCCATTCCCTTCCCGAGCTTCCATGAGTGGTAGAGGTCTTTCAATGGCACAAATCTTCATTTCCCATAGCGCCAAAGATACCAAGCCGCTGGCGTTTCTAAACAAAGCATTCGCGTCCAGCAACGTTCAAGCCAGATACGAAGAGATAGAGGCCATCGTTAGTGGGCGCAGAACTGCTGCTCAGATAATCGCGGACATCGCCGCCTCAAACGCCATCATGGTTGTGCTCGGGCCGCACGCAGAGGCATTACGGCATACGCGGGATTGGATTGTTTGGGAGTCAGGGAATGCCGCTGCTACCAACAAGGACGTATGGGTCTTGGAAGCATTCGAGGATTCGGCTCGGTTGTCTGTAGTGATCCCGCACCTGCGTCATTACGTCGCCTTTCATTATGACGATCAATGGCTCGCATATCTGCGGCAGATCGTCGTTTCGTATGATGACTCTCACGTCCTCAAGGCCGGTCTGGCAGGCGCAGGGATCGGGGCGGCGCTCGGGGAGGTCGGTGGCGCAGTTGTTGTCGGCTTGGCTGCCCTGCTCTTGGCAGCGAATGCGCACTCCGCAAGACCTCTAGGCCTCCCAGTGACCTGCTTCAAATGCCATTCCGTGTACAGCGCTCACGTCGGTGTAAATTCGCTGCGCTGCCCGGTTTGCAGCGCTCGTATTCAGTTCTCTCTAGCCGAGGCGCAGGGCGCGTAAGGAACTGTAGGCTGCCGCTGCCACAACCTTCGGGCACGCTCGTCGGTGAAACGAATGATTTCGGAAGCCCATCTTCGAGAACTCTTAGCGCAGAGGAGCGAGAGGAAGAATCTCGATTACAAAGAATCGCTCAACTGGAATACGGCTGCAAGCGATGGAAAGTGCGAACTCGTTAAGGACATACTCGCACTGCTGAATACGCAGGATGGCGGGCACATCGTTTTCGGCGTCAGAAATGACACGTTCGAGTTCGTCGGCCTGAGCGAAGATGATTTCGCTTCATTCGACCCCACCAAATTGAACGACTTTCTGCAACGCTATACCGATCCTGCTGCCTCTTGCGATGTTCAAAAACTGAGCGTTGACGGTCTGAGGAGTGTCGTGATTACGGTGCCCGAATTTCGGGATGTCCCCATCATCTGCAAGAGAGATGCAAATTCCAGCAGCGATTCATCCAAGCTGATCCTTAAGGCTGGCGGTCTATACATTCGGACAGACAAGGCCACAAGCGTCTTGGTGCCGAGCGCTGAAACAATGCGTGATCTGATGAACCGCGCCTTACTGAGGCGCGGTGACCAACTGCTTGGCACGATTGAAGCTCTTTTCAGAGGAAAGCCGGTCACAAACGAGCAAACCATAGCGAAGTACGCCGAAGAGATCGAGAGTGCGCACACGTATTTCGACGAAGCCTTGCCTCAGTGGGGCGGCTATTGGGAACTGCGAGCGATGCCGGAAATGTACAGCCGAGAACGCATCCCGGACATTTCAACCGTGTGGAGGTTTGTCCGCGAATCGGAGGTGTCTTTACGCGGTTGGAATTTTCCACACACTGACAGGGATACCGAGGCAAATTTTGCTGAGGGCAGGCAATCGCACACCGTCAGTAATCGTCACACAGAGGCGTACCGCGCCTATGGGAGCGGCCTTTTTGTGTGGCGCGGCGGTTATTGGGAGGATGATCCGAGCATCAAAGCCAGGGTTGAGGCTGAATACGGAAGCGCAAAGGTTTTAGGCTTTGTTAACGTAATCTACGAAATCACGGAAATGTTCGTCTTTTTGAAGCGGTACTACGAACGATTTGCGCAGGACGCTGCGATCCATGCGTCTATCGAGATGACAGGTATCAAAGACCGGCAGCTTGTAACGTGGGACGTGTTCCCGCCGCTCGGAACGTATGCGTCGCAGGAGCCGCGATTATTGATTGAGAGCGATTACGCAGTGCCCGAATTGCGAGCATCGGCTGAGGAACTTGCTATCAAAGTCATCAGCCGAATTTTTGAAATCTTCAACTGGAATGCCCCTGACCCCAACATGATCCGGGGCTGGCAGCAAAGACTCTTGAGCCGGACGTTGTGAGAAAGGCCGCTTAGCGGGTTCACCTGCATCCCTTACGTCGTCCCCGCCATTCCCTTCCCCAGCCTCCCTGAGTGGTAGAGGTCCTGCGCGTGGCGCGCGCAGGATTTCGCCGGCGGGCTCTCACCCCGGCGAGCCGGGGATCCCGGGCTTCCGGCTGCGCGAGGTTCCGCCGCACGCCCGCAAACCGGAGGCTGGCCTTGGTGACGGAAGATGGGCGGGCTGCGCTTGAGTGGGGCACCCCCGCGACTTGGGTGGTCGCAGTTTAGACTTTACCCTCCGCGAACTGGTAGTGTGGGCCACCCGCCAGGTAATCAGCGCCACCCAGGAGCAGCAAGGCTGCAAAACCGCTTAACTCAGGCATTAGGCGGCGCTAAAGGCGCCGAGTCCGAGAAGTGGCGCCATGCTAACCGGAACCAGCCGCCCATCCGGGCTATCGTCCTCAGCAACTTAGCGACCCTACAATATCCGCACCCCCTCATTCGTCTACAACCGTAGATGAAGGACGCGGCGAGCCTGGAGCGGATGGCACTCGAACAGGACCAGCGGATCTCCGAAGTGGTCAAGCGGGAGCAGTCCCGGCTGCGCAACTTCATTCGCCGGCGCGTGCCCGACCCGCGCGACGCCGAGGACATTCTGCAGGACGTCTTCTACGAGCTGGTGGAAGCGAACCGCCTGCTGATGCCGATCGAGCACGTCACCGGCTGGCTGTTTCGCGTGGCGCGCAATCGCATCACCGATCTCTTCCGCAAGAAGAAGCCGGAGAGCTTCAGCGATACCGCCGTCGCGGACGAGGACGACGAACTGCTGCAGTTGGAAGACCTGCTGCCTTCGCCCGATGCCGGACCGGAGGCGCTTTACGCCCGCAACGTGCTTCTCGATGAACTCGAGTTGGCGGTCGACGAGCTGCCGGAGGAGCAGCGCGAGGTGTTTGTTGCGCACGAGTTGGAAGGGCGCAGCTTCAAGGAGATGGCCGCCGAGACCGGCGTGAGCGTGAATACGCTGCTCTCGCGCAAACGCTATGCGGTGCTGCATCTGCGCGAGCGATTGCAGAGCATTTACGACGAATTTACGAAAGCATGAGGGACTGAACATGAGACCGAGATTGAAGAGACTGATTTTCATTGCTCCGCTGGCGATTCTGGGGATGCTGCTGTTTGTCGCCATCGGCGGCGAAGTCGTGCTGCAACTGTGGAATTGGCTGCTGCCGCCGCTCTTCGGCTGGCGCCAGATCACCTTCTGGCAAGCGCTTGGGCTTCTGGCGCTGTGCCGGATCCTCTTCGGCGGATTTGGATTCCACGGTTCCGGCTCGCTCCAATGTCCGCCGTCGCATGGCCGAGCGCTGGGAGCACATGACCCCTGAGGAGCGGGAACGATTCCGGCAAAGCTGGCGCGGACGTTGGGGCTTCGGCCCATCCACCAGCGAGAGCAAGGAGCAATGAAGTCATCTCGACAGCGCCCAAAGCAATGCCGCATCCCTCGCTAGGGAGGTAAAGAATATGAGCACAACTGCATCGAGCAACCGGTTGGACAGACCGGAAATGACACGCCGCACGATAGAGCCGGCACAACAGACCGCTGCAAAGTCGCGGGATTTACTTCCCTATTCACGATGGCGACCGTGGTCTTTGCTTATTTTGGTATCCAGGCCCGTCTCATTGTCGCGGGCAATGCTGCGGAAACCGCTCGGAATATCATGGCGCACGAACGACTATTTCGTATCAGCATCGCCTGCGATCTAATTTACTGCGCAGGCGTTGTAGTACTACTCACAGCGCTTTACGTGATTCTCAAGCCAGTAAATCGGGGCCTTGCCTTGCTTGCGGCATTCTGCAGGCTGGTATATGCCTTGATGTGGGTTGTTGGTGACGCTCAATCTTTTTATCGTTCTGCGGCTCTTGAGTGGCGCTGATTACTTGCGAGTATTTGAAGCAGATCGATTGCAGGCCTTGGCGAGGCTATACCTTGGCGCGCGTGGCGACGCGTATTACGTTGGCTTGCTGTTTTAGGGATTGGCAGCCACAGTTTGCAGCTACTTGTGGTTTAAGTCGACGTTATATCCCTAGAGCATTGGCTGCCTGGGGTGTGATCTCGTCTGTATGGTGCGCGACCTGTGCTTTCGCTTTCATCATTTTCCCCAACTTCGCCAAGACAGTTAACCTGTGGTGGTTCGATTCGCCTATGGGTAGTTTCGAAATGGCAACGAGTTTTTGGCTTCTGTTTAAGGGAATACGAACGCCGCTCGTCGAGTAACGGTCCCTAGCGCGCGCTATCACCGCTCGATCAAGGGGCGGGGGGGGCGGCGGCCAACGGTTGCACCTTTGCGCCCTAAGAGCCTACGCACCGGTGCCCAGGGCGGAGGTTTCGGCTTCGGCGATGGTCAACTGGATGTGTTCCCGGTTGCGGTTGAAAAAGGCGAAGCTCACAAATCTCCGCTTGGCGGTCTTGCGGATGGCGCAAACTCCCATCACTAGTTCACCGTCCTGGCGCATGCTCTGCCAGTCCAGGTCGCTGGGCTCAATCGTGTCCTGGGGATGGGTATGAATGGTGCCGAGGATGGTGAAACGCATCCCCTCCTCGCCCTCGGTCATGGGGTTAACATCGTCGTCCATCACCACCCCGCTCCGGGAGGCTTGGTGCTCCAAGTCGCGGAAGGCGAAGATGCGAGCCTGGGCGCCGACGATTTTCCCCACGACCTGCTCTAGAATTTCGCGGGGATAGGCCTTCAAAGCCCGCCGCTTGAAGGAGGCGAGCACTTTGCGATCTACGACTGCTTCCGTCACCTCTTCCATCGGCTTATAACGCTATCAGAGTCGCGGGCGCGCATATAGCGGGGGTTTAGCCGTGGCCGTGGGAGCGCGATGACAGCTATGCCCGAGCCGGCCTCGCCTTCAAGACGGCGCAAGTTCGAGTCCCGCCGCCCTTCCTGTCAATCCAGGTTCGCCGGCAAGAAGGCTGTTGACCCGCCAGCCGAGTGGCGGTAGGTTGCGCGTATCTGCCCTCCTCCACACGGGAGAATGGAATGCGCTTTAAGGTGCTCGGAGTGGTGATGCTGGCGCTGGGTTTGTACCTGGTCGGCGAAGGCGTCGTGCTGGTGCGGGAGACGCGCGACCAGACCGCGCTGGGATTGGCCTACTGCCTGGCGGCGATCTTCCTGGCGATCGCGGCGCGCGTGTTGCAGGCCGAACGCCACCATCGCGTGGAGGCGCCCCTGCTCGAGGTCAAGGCGCCGTTACCGCGACCCGAATCCGAACTCGAAGCCCCTAACTTTCGCTAGGCCCGGCGGCGCGTCGTCTGCGGCGGGCGTCCCCGCGCGTCCCTCGCATGACGCCCCGCGACGTTCCCTCGGCGCGTGGCTTACGCCCAGCGGCGGAAGAACAGTGCGTCGCGCGCAATGGGCTGCGTCTTGTCCGCCAGGGCGGCGAGTTGCTGCGGACTCAGCGGGGTGAACGCGCGGGCGAGATTCACGTTCTCCGTCAACTGCTCGACCGAGTCGCAGCCGATGATCACGGTGCTGACCGGAAGCGAGAGCGTGTAGTACAGGGCCTCCTTCATCGCCAGCGGCCCGGGTTGGGAGTTGGGGCGGGCATAGGGGCCGGTGGGCGGAACATTGAGCAGGCGCCCGCGCGACGGCACCTTCATGCCGATGATTCCCATCTGCTTCTCCACCGCCAGGGGCAACAGCTTTTCCTGGAAGCTGAGGTGGTGGGGGTCGGCGGCGTTGACCGCCATCAGGATCTGATCGAAGGGAAAGCGCTGCAGGCACTGGATGAGCACCTCGGGATCGGTGTGGCCGGTGACGCCGAGGAAGCGCACCATTTTCTGCTCGCGCGCCTGCACCAGCGCCTCGAGGGCGCCGCCCTTGGCGAAGATGCGGTCCACATCGTCCTGGTTGCTGATGTGGTGCATCTGCCAGGCGTCGAGATGGTCGGTGTTGAGCAGGCGCAGCGATTCTTCCAGCAGCTTGAGCGAGCCATCGCGGGTGCGGTCGTGGGTCTTGCTGGCCAGGTACACCTCTTTGCGGCGCCGCTTCATGACCTGCCCGAGGTAGCGCTGGCTCCAGCGGTCGGGTCCGCCATATTGCGCGGCGGTGTCGAGGTAGTTCACGCCCAGGTCGAGCGCCCGCTCCACAATCGCCACCGCCTCCGCTTCCTTGTTCGGTTGCTCGATGGTGGCCTGTCCGCCGAGGCTGAAGATGCCGACGCGATATCCGGTCTTGCCCAGGTTGCGGGTGGGCATGGCGTCGGGGGTGGCGAGATTGGCAGGCAGCGGTGGCGGCAACGCCGATGCGGTCCCGACCATGCCGCGGGCCACCCAGCCAGCGGTCAGGGCGCCGGTGGTGGTGATGAAAGTGCGGCGCGACGTCGCTCTCGTTTTGCGCTTCTCGCTCATGGCGGCCTCCCCAAACCGCTCATCGTATGCCTCCCGGGGGCGCGTCGCAACGCGGGCGGCTGCGGGGCGCGAGCGAGGTTAACTCCGGCAACGCCCTGCCGTGACGCGCGTGGCCTCGGCGGTGTAGGCTGAGGCGCTGTTGGTGGAGATTCGCATGGATGAGGCGCCGGACCGGGAAGCCGAGACGCGCAAGCCCGAGGAGATCCGCGCCGAGTTGCGGCGGCTGGAACGACGCGACTGGTGGCTGTGGGTGCTGGTGGTCGTGGTTTTGCTTCTGCTGTGCGTCGCCATGCTCTCGCTGTCGCTGCCGGGACTGCTGCTGCGGGAAGAGCTGTTCTTCCAGCTGCGGCTGGACGTGGCGGTGCGGTCGCTATTTGGCGCCGTCAGCCTCTTCGGGATTTTCGCCGTCTATCAGCAGGTCCTCATCAAGCAGTTGCGCAAGGAACTTGCCGACCAGCTGGCGGTGAGCATTGCATTGCAGATTCGCGCCGAGCTGCTGGAGAAGCTGGCCACCCAGGATGAGCTGACCGGCCTCTTCAACCGCCGCTATGCCATGGAGCAGCTACAGGCCGAGGTGGCGCGCTCCGACCGCCATGGCTATTCGCTTTCGGTGCTGGTGCTCGACCTCGACGACTTCAAGGAAGTGAACGACGCGCATGGACACGCGGTGGGCGACCTGGCGCTGCAGGAATTCGCGCGCTGGCTGCGGCGCGCCATCCGCAACTCCGACATCCCGGTGCGCATGGGCGGCGACGAATTCATGGTGTTGCTGCCGGAGTGCGACCTGAAGCAGGTGCAGATCCCGCTGCAACGCATGCAGGGCTGCGCCTTCGAGCACCAGGGCACCACAATCCCCATCCACTTTTCCTGCGGTTTCGCCCAGCGCGACCCCGGGGAACTGCCGGACGCATTGCTGCATCGCGCCGACACCGCGCTCTACGAACACAAGCGTGGGCAGCAGGAAAAGGCCGCGACGTAACGCTCGGCTACCTGGTACTCTTCGGGCTCGCGACGCGCGCAGCCGCCGGCTTGGCCACCCGCCCCGCCCCGTAGACGATCTGCCCCGGCCGCGCCCCGGTGTGCTTCCCTTCCGCGATCACAACCTTGCCGTTCACCAGCACGTAATCCACGCCTACGGCGTACTGGTGCGGGTCCTGGAAGGTGGCTTTGTCGGCGACGCGCTCGGGATCGAAGATGACCACGTCGGCCTTCATCCCGGCGCGCAGCAGGCCACGATCATGGATGCCGAGCTGGGAGGCGGCGAGCGAGGTCATCTTGCGCACGGCTTCCTCCAGCACAATGACGTGCTCTTCACGCACATACTTGCCGAGGACGCGGGCGTGGGCGCCGTAGAAGCGCGGATGCGGTTTGCCGCGGCCGAGCGGCCCGTCGGGACGCACGGCGGTGCCGTCGGAGCCGACGCTCACCCAGGGCTGCTGCATGGCCAGGCGCACGTCCTCTTCCTTCATGGTGAAGTACACCATGGAGACGCGGCCGCCCTCTTCCAAGAGCAGGTCCATGATGGCGTCGGCGGGCTCCTGGTTGCGCAGGGTCGCGACCTCGGCGATGGACTTGCCTTCGTACTGCCGGTTGCCGTCGGTGCGCACGCCGGCGACCACCATCTTTTCGTATCCCGTGCTCACCGAACCGCGCCGGCCCACGATGCTTTCGCGAATCCTGGCGCGCGATTCGGGGGTGCGCAGGCGCTCCAGCATCTTAGGGACACCGCCATCCATCGCCCACTGCGGAATCTGCGTGGCGAGCCCGGTGCTGGAGGCGATGTACGGGTACTGGTCGGCGCTGACCTCGAGGCCCTTCGCCCGCGCCTGCTGGATCAGCTCGATAGCCTGGCGCATGTGGTCGCTGGACTCACTGCCCGTGGCCTTGAGGTGCAGGATGTGGACGGGGATCCTTGCCTGCTCGCCGATGGTGAGCGTTTCCTGGATGGCGTCGAGCAGGTGCGCGCCTTCGTCGCGCATGTGCGTGGTGTAGATGCCGCCGTATTGCGACGCTACCCGCGCCAGCTCGACCAGCTCCGGCGTCTTGGCGTAGCTGTTGGGCGGGTAGATGAGGCCGGTGGAGAAGCCGAGCGCGCCCTGGCGCATGGCCTCGGCGACCAGTTGCTTCATCTTCTCCAGCTCGGCGGGCGTGGGGTCGCGCATGTCGTTGCCCATGCCGCAGGTGCGCACCGTGCTGCCGCCCACATAGGAGCCGACGTTGACGCTGGTTCCCTGCCGCAGCAGGCGGCGGAAGTAGCCGCTGAGGTCGGCCCAGTCGTGTTTGACGCGCGGCTCGCCCGAGGCGACCGTCGCGGCGGCCTCGCTTTCCTGGCGCACGCTGCGGCAATTGGGCGCGACCGAACTCGACTCGCCCAAAATTTCGGTGGTCACGCCCTGGCGGATCTTGCTCTCCGCATTGCCGTCGATGAGCAAGGTCATGTCGGAGTGAGTGTGCATGTCGATGAAGCCGGGGGCAACGGCAAGGCCGTGGGCATCGAGGGTGCGGCGCGCCGTGCCGGGGAGATTGCGGCCGATGGCCACGATGCGGTCGCCGCGGATGGCCACATCGGCGTGAAACCACGGGTTGCCGGCGCCGTCGATCACGCGGCCATTGCGGATGAGGAGGTCATACGCTGGCTTGTCGGCGGCGAATGCAGGAGCGACAGAAAGAAGCAGCAGGGCGGTGAGTAGCAGCCGGCGCATGAGCGGGTCTCCCAGTGGGGTTGGCTTCGTGGCAGCGGGATTGTAGCGCAGCGCGCAAGCGCCGCAGGACCCGCAGCTGGCGGCCGGTAGCAAAAGTCGTGGCGCAAAGACATGCATGGATCGTGGTTCCGCCGTATCATCTTGTCAACGCGCCTTGCGGTGGGGTGGGTGTGGATACCGAGCCAGTGCGGTGTGACGTGCTGCAATCGTCTGACGTGGAACAGATGGTGCGGCTGCTCGCGACTGCGTTTAGCGCCGGCGATCCGCCCGCGGTGGCTATGGGAGTCTCCTGCGACGACTTGGTTGATTTCCTGCAAGTGCTGGGAACGCAAGCGGCGGCAGAAGGCCTCACGGTGGTCGCACGCCATCCCGCCAGCCGCGACCTCATGGGGGTTCTCCTGAGCGACGATTTCGCCGCGCCTCCATCCCTGGACTTGAACCAGATCAGCAAGCGCCTGCTGCCGATTTTCTCGATGTTGGACGTGCTGGATGACCGTTACCGCCAGGGCAAGAGTCATCGAGCCCGGCGAATATCTCCACTTGTTCATGCTGGGCGTGGACGCTCGCTTCGCCGGACAAGGCATTGCGCAGCGGCTGGTCCAGACTAGCCTTGAAAACGGCAGGCGGAAGGGGTATCACTGGGCGCTAACCGAAGCGACCGGCACGGTATCGCAGCGCGTGTTTGGCAAGCTCGGCTTTGTGGAGCGCTTCCGCGTTTCGTATCGCGATTACCAGTACAACGGCGACGCCGTGTTTGCCGCGATCCAGGGGCACGAGGGCGCGGCCCTGATGGACAGGCCGGTCGCCTGAGGGCCGCGCGCGCACTTCCGCCACGCGCCGCTAGGTGCGATCCAGCTCGAGAATGGTTCCCAGCAGGACGTTGGCGCCGTTGGCCACGTCGGCCCAGCGCGTCAGTTCGCGCGGCGAGTGGCTGATGCCGGCGACACTGGGCACGAAGATCATGCCGACGGGGCCGAGCGTGGCCATCATCTGGGCATCGTGGCTGGCGCCCGAGGGCAGGCGCGTGTGGGGCAGGTCGAGCGCATCGGCGGTGCGCGCGATGGCGCTCTGAATGGTGGGCGTGGTGGTGGTGGGCGGGTGCGTGCCGGTGCGCGTGATCTCGATGGCGCAGCCGCTGCGCTGCGCAATCTCCCGCGCGCGGGCGCGCACCATCTCCCCGATACGGGCGATCTTCTCGGCGTCCAGATCGCGCACGTCAAGGCTGAGCTTCACCACCCCGGGAATGACGTTGGGCGCTCCCGGGGTGACCGCCAGCTGGCCGACCGTCCCCACCTGGCGTCCGGGCATGCTGGTGACGATTTCGCGCACCGCCAGCACCAGCTGCGACGCGGCCACCAGCGCGTCCTGGCGCTGCGCCATGGGCGTGGTGCCGGCGTGGTTGGCAACGGGAGCGGCCGTCGTCCGCGCGACCCTTCCAATCCTGAAAGCAATGTCTATCCCAAATCCAGGAGGATGGATTCTAATCGCAAATCGGAGGGAAAACCGCCCGTTGACACAAACCACAGATCTCCTTACAATGCGCCACCCTAGCCCGAGGGCAGGGTCGCCGCAGGTGGATGGATGGGAGCTTGCAGTGGGGCGGGCATTAGGAGGCACGATGACGGATACCTTGAACCAGGGTCAGGTCAATCCTGACGAGGACATGGACGATTTCGCGGCGATGATCGCTGAATTCGACCATGCCGAAATCCGGGACGGTGACATCGTCCAGGGGACCGTGCATCAAGCTCGACCAAGGACTACGTCGTCGTCGACATCGGCTACAAGTCCGAGGGCCTGATTCCCACTGAGGAGTTCCTGGCACGCCGGCGGACAGCAGGCCGTGAAGGCCGGCGACAAGGTCGACGTCCTCGTCGAGAGCCGCGAGAACGAGGACGGGCTGGTCGATGCTCTCCAAGGAGAAGGCCGACAAGATGAAGGTCTGGGACGAGATCGCGGCGGCCTGCGAGCGCGACGAGCTCATCGAGGGCACCATCAGCCAGCGCGTGAAGGGCGGCCTCTCGGTCAACATCGGCGTCAAGGCGTTCCTGCCCGGCTCGCAGGTCGACCTGCGCCCGTCCGCAACCTCGACACGCTCATCGGCCAGACCTCACATTCAAGGTCATCAAGTTCAACAAGAAGCGCGGCAACATCGTGCTGTCGCGGCGCGTGCTGCTCGAGCAGGAGCGCGACGAGCATGAAGGCAGAGACCCTGGACGACCTCGAGGAGGGCAAGGTCGTCGAGGGCACCGTCAAGAACATCACCGAGTACGGCGCCTTCGTCGACCTCGGCGGCATCGACGGCCTGCTGCACATCACCGACATGTCCTGGGGCCGCGTCAACCACCCGTCGCGAGATGTTCCAGGTCGGCGACGAGGTCAAGGTCAAGGTCCTCAAGTACAACGCCGAGACCGAGCGCGTCTCGCTCGGCCTCAAGCAGACCATCGAAGATCCGTGGAACGCACGCCGAAGAGACGTATCCCGCGGGCAAGCAGGTCCAGGGCAAGGTCGTGTCGATCACCGACTACGGCGCCTTCGTGGAGCTCGAGCCGGGCATCGAGGGCCTGATCCACGTGTCGCGAGATGAGCTGGACCAAGAAGGTCAAGCACCCGTCGAAGATCCTCGAGGTCGGCCAGGAGGTCGAGTGCCAGGTGCTCGAGGTCGACGCCGAGCCAAGCGCATCACCTCGGCCTCAAGCAGATCGAGA
>CAVUAF010000004.1:0-62482 GCA_963739375.1 Terriglobia bacterium | reverse complement strand
GCCATCGCGCGCTGGCAGCGGATGCACGGGGTCGAGACCCTCTTCCTGACCGGCACCGACGAGCACGGCGTCAACGTGGAACGCGCCGCTTCCGCCGCCGGGCAGCCGCCCCAGGCCTGGGTGGACGAGGTGGCCGCGCGCTTCCGCGCCGCCTTCGACCAGCTGGGCATCACCTACGACGACTTCATTCGCACCACCGAAGCGCGCCACCAGCGCGGCGTACAGGCGCTGTGGCGCCGCATCCGCGACGCCGGCTACATCTACAAGGGGACGTACACCGGCCAGTACTGCATCTTCGACAACCTGTACGTCGACGTGAACCAGCCGGGAGCGCCGTGTCCGGAGTGCGGGCGCAAGACCGAGACCATCAGCGAGCACAATTACTTCTTCAAGCTCTCCGCCTTCGAGGACCGGCTGCTGGACTTCTACTACGCGCATCCCGAGTTCATTCGCCCGGAGACGCGGCGCAACGAGGTCATCGCCTTCGTGCGCGGCGGCCTGCGCGACCTCTCCATCTCCCGCAGCACCTTCAAGTGGGGCGTGCCGGTGCCCGACGATCCCGAGCACGTCGTCTATGTGTGGCTGGACGCGCTGGCCAATTACGTCACCGCCCTGGGGTTCGGCTCGCCGCAGGCGGCTGAGCGCCAGCGTTTCGAGCGCTTCTGGCCCGCCGACGTCCACATGATGTCGAAGGAGATCATCCGCTTCCACTGCGTCTACTGGCCCGCCTTCCTGATGGCGGCCGGCCTGCCGCTGCCCAAGTCGGTGATCGTCCACGGGCATTTGCTCTTCGAGCAGAGCAAGATGTCGAAGTCGCGCGGCAACGTGGTGCGCTCGGAGAGTGTGGTCGAGGTGCTGGGCGCCGACGCCCTGCGCTACTTTCTGCTGCGCGAGGTGGTGTTCGGGCAGGACGGCAGCTTCAGCTTCGACGCCCTGGTCGGACGCTTCAACTCCGACCTGGCCAACGATCTGGGCAACCTGGCCAGCCGCACCCTGACCATGATCACCCGCTATTTTCGCGGCGAGGTGCCCTACCCGTCGGCGGCGAAGGCGCGCACCCCGGCCGAGGAGCAGATCGCGGCGCTGGCGGCCCGGACCATCGCCGACTATGCCGCGCTGTTCAACGACTACCAGTTCTCGCGCGCCCTGGAAACGGCGTGGGGACTCATCGGCGCCGTGAACAAGTACCTCGTCGAAACCGAACCTTGGGCGGTGGCCGAGAAGGATGACGAGAGCAGCCGGGCGCGGCTGGCGACCATCCTGTACACCGCGGCCGAGGCGCTGCGCGTGGTGAGCGCGCTGCTGCACCCGGTCATTCCCGAGGCAACCGCGAGGATCTGGAAGCAGCTCGGGCTCGGTGACCTTGCCAGGGTGCGGCTCGACCAGCTCCAGTGGGGACAGTTGCCGGTGGGCACGAAGCTGGAAAAAGTCGAACCCGTGTTTCCCCGCGTTGACAGGAGCGCGATTGAAGCTATGCAGAAGAAGGATGATGTCGGTCGGCCGGTTTCAACACCCGCGGCTGTCGCGAACGGGGCGCCCACGGAGCAGGCAGAAAAGACTCCGCCCGCGCCCGCAGGCGGACCGGCGGCAACGAGCCCTCCCGCGGCCCCCGCCCCGAGCGGTGGCGTGGCCCCACCCGCGGTGGTGGCGGGCGGCAAGATCACCATCGATGACTTCGCCAAGATCGAGATGCGGGTGGGGGTGGTGAAGGTCGCCGAGCGGGTCAAAGGCGCCGACCGGCTGCTGCGCCTGGAAGTGGACATCGGCAGCGAAGTGCGCCAGGTGGTCGCCGGCATCGCCCAAGCCTACGAACCGGAGAAGCTGGTCGGGCGCAAGGTAGTGATCGTCGCCAACCTCGCGCCGCGCAAGCTGCGCGGGCTGGAATCCAACGGCATGATCCTGGCCGCGTCGGTGGGCGAAGAGGGTCTGCCGGTCCTGGCCACGTTCGCCGAAGATGTGCCCAACGGGGCCAGACTGAAATGAAGGTTTCAGCCGCGTGAAACCTGATGTTCGTTGATTCCCACGCGCATCTCGACGGGCCGCGCTTCCGCGACGACCGCGAAGCGGTACTTCGGCGCGCCGCCGTGGCCGGCGTCTCCACCATTCTCCTGATCGGCAGCGGCGACGGCCCCGGAACGCTCGACTGCGCCATCCGGCTGGCGGAATCGCTCGCGGGGCCGGACTCTCCAGCCCTCTACGCCACCGTCGGCGTGCATCCGCACGAAGCGGCGAAGGTCCGCGAGGGCGATTACGACGAATTGGCGCAGCTGGCGCGCCACCCGCGCGTGCTGGGCTGGGGCGAAATCGGCCTCGACTACTACTACGACCACTCGCCGCGCGCCGTGCAGCAGGAGGTTTTCATCCGCCAGATGGAGCTGGCGCGCGCCGCGGGCAAGCCCATCATCATTCACAACCGCCCCAGCGCCCAGAGCGACAACGCCTGGCAGGACTGCCTGGCCCTCCTCCGGCGGCACTGGGCGGCGGCCGGCCTCGGCGGCGTGCTGCACTGTTTCACCGGCGAATGGGAACACGCGCAGGCCGCGCTCGAGATGGGCTTCCTGATCTCGTTTGCCGGCAACGTCACCTTCCCCAAGGCACAGAACATTCGCGAGGTGGCGCGCCAGGCGCCGCTCGACCGCATCCTGATCGAGACCGATTGCCCCTACCTGGCGCCGGCGCCGCACCGCGGACAGCGCAACGAGCCGGCCTTTGTGGTGGAGACGGGGCGCGCCCTCGCGGAGCTCCGCGGCATTGCGCCCGAAGAGCTGGCGGCAGCCACGGCGGCGAACTTCCAGCACTTCTTCCGGATGGCGTGACCCCGGGCGCCGGCCACTGTCCGGATGGACAAGGGGTACCGCGGCTCTGTCCATATCCGGCGCGGCAGGGTAATCTATTGGCTTCAGATTAGCCCTCCCACGACGGGCGTGCTGGGGACTCCGCTATGGCCGAAAACTCGTTCGACATTGTGAGCCGCATCGACCTGCAGGAGGTCAGCAACGCCATTCAGCAGGCGCTGAAGGAAATCCACACCCGCTTCGACCTGAAGAACTCCCACAGCGACATCCAGCTGGAGGGCAAAGAGGCGATCCTGCTGGCCTCGGCCGACGAGTACAAGCTGAAGGCGGTGAACGACGTGTTCCAGCAACGGCTGGTGAAGCGCGGCGTGCCGCTCAAGGGGCTGACCTACGGCACGGTCGAGCCCGCGGCCGGCAGCACGGTGCGGCAGAAGATCTCGCTGCAGCAGGGCATCCCCACGGAAAAGGCGCGCGAGATCGTGAAGCTGATCAAGGATTCGAAGAAGAAGGTGCAGGCCGCGATCCAGGGCGACACGGTGCGGGTGAGCGGCCGAGACCGCGACACGCTGCAGGAGATCATGGCCCTGCTGCGGCAAAAGGATTTCGGCATCGACATGCAGTTCACGAATTACCGGAGCCAGTAAGAGATTTTGTCATTTTCGCAGGGTTCATTTTTTCATTGGCCGGCTTTCCAATTGAACAAATGAAAAATGAAGAAATGAAGAAATCCAGGGAATTGTGAGTACGACAGCCGCCATCACGGTCACGCAGGTCTTCGAGCTGTTGCGCGACGATCTGGCCGCCATCGAGCGCGAGTTCGGGCGCGACACCGTCTCCAACGTCCGCGCCATCACCGACATCGGCGAGCACCTGCGCGCCGGCGGCGGGAAGCGCATCCGCCCGGCGCTGCTGGTGCTGGCGGCGAAGCTCTTTGACTACGAGGGACGCGGCGCCATCCGCCTGGGCGCGGTGGTGGAAATCATCCACACCGCCACCCTGGTGCACGACGACATCATCGACGAGGCGAGAACCCGCCGCGGTCGCCCCGCCGCCAACACCCAGTGGGGCAACGCCAAGTGCGTGCTGGCCGGCGACTGGCTCTACATGCAGGCGTTCAAGATTGCGGTGCTGGAGCGCAACTTCCGCATCCTCGACCTGCTGACCGAGCTCACCCAGCAGATGGTCGAGGGCGAGTTGTCGCAGATGGAGAAGCTCGGCCGCTGCATCTCGCTGCAGGAGCACTTCGAACTGATTTACCGCAAGACGGCGTGCCTGTTCGCGGTTTCGACGCAGCTCGGCGGCGTGCTGGGAGGCGCTAATGCCGAGCAGGAGCAGCGCCTCGCCGCCTACGGGCGCAACCTGGGGATGGCCTTCCAGATCGTGGACGACGTCCTCGACCTGACGGCGAGCGAGGAAATCCTGGGCAAGCCGGTGGCCAGCGACCTGCGCGAAGGCAAGGCGACCATGGCCATCATTCACGCCCTGGAGCGCTGCACCCCGGTGGAGCATGCCGCCATCGAAAAGGTGCTCAACGAACGCGCCTTCAACGGCGTCACTCACACCGACGTGGTCACCATCTTGGAGCGTTACAGTTCGCTGGAGGCGGCCAACGCCCGGGCCCAGGAGTACGCCACGGCGGCGCGCCACGCGCTCTGCAGCTTCCCCGACTCGGAGAGCAAGCGCGCCCTGCTGGCCATCCCGGATTTTGTCATCGCCCGCGACAAGTAACTCTCACCACGAAGCGGGGTGCCCCAGACGAGCGGGGTGCCCCAGACGAGCCGGTTTTGCTCGTCTGGGAGGCGACCAATTTCTATCCCTCGCTGGTGGCCGGGTCGATCGTGGCGCGAATCTCCGCCACCCGGTTCACCGGAAAGCCGCCCTGCCGCCCGTGCTCGCGCACCGCGGCCTCGTTGGGCGCGATGTAGATGCAGTACACCTTGTCGTCGGTGACGTAGCTGTGGACCCACTGCACCTGCGGGCCCATACCACGCAGCACGCCGCAGGATTTCTGCGAGACGGCGCGCAGTTCGTCGGCGCTCAGCTTGCCGGCGCCGGGAATCTCGCGCTCGATGACGTATCTGGGCATAACGATGACCTCCCACCAGGATGCCGTCGAGTCTAGCATGGCGGCGGTTGTCACTTGCGGGCGACACCCATCATCTCGAAATGTCCGCCGCGGAGAAGCGGCCCGGAGCCGATGAAGGCGCGCGCCGGCAGCTCGCCCTTGAAATACGTGCGGTAGGCCGCGTTCCACTTGTCGAAGAGCGAGACGTCGGGGCAGAAGATGGTCACCTGGACCAGGTCGTCCATGGTCATGCCGCCGGCGGCGAGCACGGCTTGGAAGCCGTCGAGGAGCAGCTTGATCTCCCGGTCGAGGTCGGCGGGCGCCTGCCCGGTCCGGGGATCGAGGCCGATGCGCCCGGAAACGTACAGCGTGTCGCCCACCAGCACCGCGTCGCTGAACGGCAGGTTGGGCTCGCGGTTCGGGAGATTGATGGGTCGGCGCTTCTCCGCGGCGTTCGCGAACAGGGGCAGCACGAGCAGGGCAAGCAATGCGAGGATCTTCATTGGGCTCTCCTGGGCTTCAAGCTTTAAAGCTCTAAGCCATAAGCTTAAGGCTTCGAGCTTAGAGCTTAAAGCTCATGCGAGGGCCCGTGCCGATTGGCCGCTATACTGGGGAAGCATGTCCCCCGCCAACGAAGTCGAAATCAAGTTTCGCGTGGCGGACGTGGCCGCCCTGGAGCAGCGATTGCGCAAGCTCGGCTTCCACGAGCAGACGCCGCGCACCCACGAGATGAACACGCTCTACGACCTGCCCGGCGGCGCGCTGCGCGCGCGTGGCGCGCTGCTGCGCATCCGCCAGTACGGCGCGGCGTGGACCGTGACCCACAAGGCGCGGGCCACCGTGGGGCCACACAAGTCCCGGCGGGAGCTGGAGACCCCGGTCGCCGACGGCGAAAAGCTGGCCGCCATCTTCGCCGCCCTCGGCTTCGTCCCCGGCTTCCGTTACGAAAAGTTCCGCAGCGAGTGGAGCGACGGCAGCGGCGCCGTGGTGATCGACGAGACGCCCATCGGCAACCTCGGGGAGATCGAGGGGCCGGCGGCGTGGATTGACGCCACCGCGAAGCAGCTCGGCGTCGGCCGCGCGCAGTACATCACCGACTCCTATGCGGCGCTGTTCTTTGCCTGGAAGCAGCGCACCGGCAGCCCTGCGGAAGAGATGACGTTTGCCGCCATTGCTCCCGGGCGCCCAGGCCCGGCGCGAAAATGAGACCCGATCGGCGCCACAGATACTTCCCGCAAGCGGCCCGCTGACCTCAGCTTCCCAACCCCGCCGCGCTGCGGACGGAAAGCGCGGCCCGGTTCGCACTGCGGGCGTGCTGTTCCAGGGACAGCACCTCAAAGGTCGCCCGGTAAACGTCCAGCACCCGGCACACGAAGTCCACCTTCACCGCCCCCGGGACCTGCATGGCCGGAAAGAAGCCCAGGTCGGCGGTGTCATCGCCGCCCAGAAAATCCAGCGGATGCAGGAGCAGAGAGGGCTGGATCCCCGTGAGCACACAGGATTGCAGGGCCAGCTTGAAGTACCAGAGCGCCAGGCGGCGGGAGAAGAGGGAGAGATAGAGCAGATAGCTGACGTGGATGGGCAGCTTGGCGACCGGGAAGGTCGTCACCGGGATCTCGAGCAATTCTCCCGCGGCGGTCTGCCAGCGATACATCCGGGTGGGACGGAAGCCCTCGCGAAAGGAGCCAAACAGCGCTTTTCGTTGCTGCAGCGCATCCTTGCTGAGGCGGCTCTTCATGAAGTAGTAGGCCCGGGCCAGCGGCCCCAGGAAGGTCGGGAAAGTCGAAGCGTCGTAGAGATAGCCGCGGCGCGTCAGGATCTCCACCAGCTCCGCCGACAGGCTGAAGCCCGGACCGCGGAATCCGATCGGTTTGCGCTGGGTGGCCCGCTCGATATGCTCTTCCGCCTTCGCGATCTCCTCGGCGAGTTGCGGCGGCGTGTAGAGATGCAGCCAGGGTTCGTGATGGAAGGAGTGGTTGCCGATTTCGTGTCCGGCCTCCGCAATCGACTGCAGCACCTCGCGGTTGCGCTCCTGCGCGGCATCGAGCCCGACGATAAAGAACGTGATGGTGAGGCCACGTTCGCGCAGTAGCCGCAGCACGCGCGGCACCACAATCTCCAGGTAGGAGGGCAGCGCCTCCCATCCCGGGTCGCCATGGGTCTTCATGTAGGACCACTTGTTGTCGAGGTCCAGGGAGAGACTGGCGCGGGGTCTAGGCGCGGCCATGCACGACCGCCTCGCGGGCAGGGATTTTGGAGAGCAGCAGCGGAAGGACCCGTTCGGAAAGTTGAATGGTTTCGTTCACGTTCAGCGTTCCATTCACAATGTGGGCCGAGTTCGCAATGTAGACGCCCGGCACCGAAGTCACGATGGGCGGCAGTTTCTGCGAATAGTTCAAGGTCGGGATGGGCAGCACGTAGCGCACGCGGCTGACCTGGAAACTCAACACGTCCCCTTCCTCGAAATCAGGATACATGCGCGCCAGCGCGGCGAGAAAGAGCCGCCGGATTTCCCCGTCGCTGGTGGCAAACGCCGGGTCCTCGCTGGGCACATACTTGGGAAGATACACCAGGGCGTTGCCCCCAAAGTGCTTGCGGTCCACCAGCGCCGACATTTCAATCACCGCCGTGAACGGCACCCAGGCGTCCGTAATGTTGGTCACGTAGTAGCCGGCCAGCGGCTTCTTCAGCAGCAGGGAGGGACAGATGATGCCCTGGTACTCGACTCCCCGGAGCCGGTCGCTCTCCGCCTCCGAAAGCTGCGGACACAGGTCCGCGGCGCGGGGCGCCGGCATGGTCAGGACTACGTGGTCGAAGCGCTCGTCCTGGCCGGGCCCAAAGGCAACGTGCACGCCCTCCTTGCCCGCTGATTCCACCCGTCGTGCCTGGCAGTTCAGCCGCGTGACCACTCCCGCCCGGTCCAGCGCCTGCGCCAGGCGCTCGAGGGTGCGGGCATAGCCACAGGGGACATACCCGAACATCTCCTGCTTCATCCCGGCACGCCGCGCGGCGTACATGCGGGCAATGATCGCCCAGATGAAGGCGGCCGACGCCTTCTCATAGTTTTGCCCCAGCTTGGCCTTCAGCAGCGGAAGCCAGATTTTCTCGGTGGTGTGGCGCCCGGACCACTTGGCGAGCCAGTCGGCCACGGGCACTGCTTCCAAAGCCTGCCAGTTTTTCAGTTTCGAGGCGTAGAAGATGGTCATCCCCAGCCGGAACTTGTCCACCAGTCCCAAAGGCGGAAAGCGCAGAAACTCGAGCGCGTTCGACATCGAGTAGAGCTTCCCGTCGGTGTAGAAGCCGGTCCGGGTCTGCACCCACTGGATTTCTTTTTCCAGGTCGAGTTCCGCCAGCAACGCGCGCAAGCGGGTATCGGAGAGCAGGGTGACGTGGTAGTGGCGGTCCCAGACAATGTCGCCCAGCTTCCAGGCGCTGGCCAGCCCGCCCAGTTGTCCCGCGCCCTCGAAGAGGGTGACCCGTTGTCCCTGCTGGGCCAGGCGCAGGGCGAGCGTCATCCCCAGGATGCCGCCCCCCAGAATGCCCCACGATTGCGATGGCGCCGTCAATTCCGGTCCTCTTCCCCGGGGTTCACCCGCTGGGCGGTCACTAGCATTTCGCCGATGCGGAGCTCCATCGGCGCCACCAGGAGCCGCCGGGGCGCGAGCTTCGCCAGGCCGTTCAGGACCTTGTAGATCAGCGGGTTATAGTCCTGAAATTGAAGCAGGGAATATTGCCAGGTCAACGTCTTATAGGCCGGCCCGCAATGCTGCACGCAAAAGCCCGCGCGCTGCAGTAATCGGCGCATCGTGGAGGGGTTGAAGTAGTGAAGATGTTCCTCGGGAATGTAGAAATACCAGCGCCGTCCCATGACCTTCGCAATCAAGCTGCCCTGGTTCGGGACGGCGATACAAACCCTGCCTTCCGGCGCCAGCAGGCGGCGCACCGACTGCAGGAACGCCAGGGGATCGAGCACATGCTCCAGCAGATCGAAGGCGGTTACGGTGTCGTAGCGGTAAGCGGGTTGAAAGTCCTCCAGGGTGGAGCAGAAAAGCGGCAACGAGCGCTGGCGCCCCGCCGCGACCGCTACCGCGGAGAGATCGATCCCTTCGGCCTCGATCCCGGCGCGGCGGGCGGCCTCGACAAACCACCCGCTGGAACATCCCACATCCAGCCAGCGGCCCGGGCGGGCCAGCGGCAGCAGCCGCCGCAGCCGCTGTTCCGACGTCAGCTGCTTGAGGGTGTCGGCCTCCAGGAATGCCTTGTACAGGCCATCCTGGTAGGAGCTGTCGTAGTACTCCCGAAGCTCTTCCAGAGTAGGCAGCGGAAACTGCATCTCCAGCCCGCATTCGCGGCAGCGCCAGAAGTGTTTGCCCTTCTTGATGAAGCGCCGGCGAAAGCGGCGGTTCCCGCAGGCCGGACAGGGCGAGATGTCAGCGCGCATGGTGTAGCCTCAGGTCAAAGGGGGTTGCGCCGAACCGATGGGGATGGAAGGGCCTTTCGTCGCGCCCAAGCTACCCAGGGGGAGTCAGTTCCGTGATGGCGCCGTCGTCGCTGCGGCGATACTGCAGGCCACAGTCGGCGCAGGTCAACGCCAGTTCCTTGCCCGCGTCGAGTTCCGCGATCCGCGCCAATGGCGTACCACAGCGGCACACGTAGCCGATGGAGCGCGCGGGATGACCCACCGCCAGGTGGAAGTCGGGAACCGACTTGGTCACCAGGGAGCCCATCCCGATCATGGCAAAGCGTCCAATCACGAGCGCGTTGCCGATCGTGCACTGCGCGCCGATGGTGGCGCCCTCGCGCACCAGCGTGGTGAGCGTGTGCTCGTCGGGCTCGGAAGGGCGCAAGTGCTTGAGGTCGGGTGTGGTGGCGCGCGGAAAGCGGTCGTTGGTGAAGACGGTTCCCGCACTGATCATGACCCCATCCTCCACGGTGACGGCGGCGCAGATGTAAACAAAGGCGTTGATCTTGACGCGGTTGCCAATCTTCACGTCATAGGCAATGTACGACTTCTCGCCGATGATGCACTCTTCCCCAATCTGCGCCCCATGCCGGATATGTACATTGTCCCAGACTGAGCTCCCGTGGCCGATGTGGACCCCCTCCTCAATCAAGGCGGTGGGATGAATCCGCAAGGCCGTCGGGGTGGAGCCTGCAACGGTCATCGCATTACCCTCCTCCGGTGGCGGCCACCGGCGCAACCGGGGCAGGATGGGCCGGCGGCGCCAGTCGCATCCTGGTCAGCAGAACAATCAACGCTACCATCATGAACGACGAGACCTTCGGCAGCAAGTACGTGAGCCGGGAAGCCGTGCCCCCCACGGCCAGCGCCAGGGCATACCAGGCGGGCTGCGGCACCGCGGTCACCAGAAAAATACCAAACAGCAGCAACACCTGCCTCCCGTGCCCATCTGCGCCGAGAGCCCGGCTGCTCACAATAGCGAACGGCAGCAACAGCAGCACCAGGTAATGGTTCCAGGCCACGGGCGAAAGCAGGGTCATGAGCGCCATGAATACGCTGTACTCAAGATCCAGGTTCCGAGAGTCGCCTTCTGACCGGGGAGAAACGCGAGCAAACCTCCATGCCAGCGTCACCACCAGGCCCAGGACCAGCAGAAAGTAGAGCCGGACTTCCAACTCGGAGCGGCTCCACGGGGTGGGCAAAACCACGAACCAGCTCAAGAGCGAGAGGTTGGCCGGATAGTCCTTGTATTCGTGCACCACGTAGTGGGTCGTGTGGTAATAGTCGAGCGCGTTCTGCCGCCCGATCATGACCAGCGAGCCTGTCACCAGCACGGCGGTCGCCATGGCCGCCCACCAGAACGCCCTGCGATGCCGGAACCACAGGTAAGCCAGCATGAGTCCGGGGAAGAGTTTCAAGGTGACGGCGGCCGCGATGGCCAGCCCCGCGGCAGCCGGACGCTGCCGCCGCAGGAAATACCAGCCCAGCACGAGCAAGGTCCCCAGGATCGCATCCCACTGTCCGCTGCGCAGGCAAACCGCCAGGTCATACCAACCCAACACGGCCAGCGCCACCACGCCCGCCGCTCGCCCCGAGGGAACCCAACCCAGTTCCCGGCAAGTGAGGAGGAAGGCCAGCAACACCGCGCCGAGGGAGACGGAAAACATCGCCAGGTAGGTGCCATGAATCCCCAACAGATAAACGAAAGGCGCGATCACCAGCGTGGCCGCGGGGGGATGCGCCTGCAGCCAGGGAGATTCCACTGATTGCCGATAGGACTGCAATTCTCGCACCCGCAGAGCGGGTACCCAGTCTCCCAGAGAGAAAACCGCCGGCTCCTGCTGCAGCGCACTTTGGACCAGGTCGGTCATGGGAATGGGAAAGGCAGGTTTTCCCGCCATGAACTGCCGGGCCGAGATGATGTCCTGGATGATGTCGCGCGGGGCGGCATAGCCGAGATCCAGCGCCGAGGCCACATTGAACAGCGCGCCCAGCGCCAGGGCGATCACCAAGGGTACGGAGGTGGCAAAGCGGCGCACCGATTCGGCGGCGCGCCGTGGCCCTGGCTCAGTGGCACGGAACCGGAGCCACTGCGTGACGACGATGGCAAAGCATGCCAGAGACAACCAGAACGTGGTGTTGGTGATCAGTTCCACCATGAGGTCAATCGGGCCCCGGCAGCACGGCGGGCTGAGAACGAGGCCGCCACCCGTCTAGCCTTGGGCAGCGCGAGCGTTCTCCTTGCCGTTGACCGGAATGGAGGTCCAGCGAGAATCCCGCAGTGACTCATAGGCCGCCTCGACGGCGTGCGCCGAGGCCAGTGCGTCCTCCACGGTGATCAGCAACCGCTCTTCCTGCCAAACCGCCCGGGTGAAGTTCTCGATCTGGGCGCGGAATGCCTGCACTTTGTCGTAGCCCTGGCCCAGCACGGTCCAATCGCGGCTGCCGGACGGCAGGAATTTCGACTCCCGCCAGCCCACCGAAATCGTTCCCTTCGAGCCGTAAATGCGCAGGTAGCTTTCCAGTTCCTTGCTGATGCTCCAGGAAAGGTCGGCCGTACCCAGCGCCCCGCTTTCACTACGGACGAAGATGTGCACCGTTTCTTCCACCGGCAGATGCTGGCTCCGTTTGCCTTCCACCACATGGATCTCGCTGAGGGGCCCTGCAAAATAGCGGATCAGGTCCACCGAATGCGTGCCATTGTCGATCAGCACCCCGCCGCCGCTCAGCCGGGGATCGGAGTTCCAGCGCGTCGACATGTCCACCCGCGAGGCGAAGACATTCTCGATGAGAATGAGCTCGCCGAGCGCGCCCGAGCTCAGCAGGCTCTTGGCGCGCACCACGTCTTCCACGTAGCGGAACTTGGAAGCCATGGTCAGCGTCACCGCGGAGGCGCGCGCCGCAGCCACGATGCGCTCGGTGCTGGGAACGTCGATGCTCAGGGGCTTTTCGCAAAGCACGTGGAGGCCGCGGCCCACGAGGTCCAGGCAGAGGTCAAGATGGGTGTTGGGAGGGGTGCAGACGAGGACGGCGTCCAGCGCGACGTCGTCCGCCATCTGGCCGTGGGAACTGAAGCTGCGGCATTTCAGGCGCTCGGCGAAGGCTTGGGCGGCGGGCGGGCGCACATCCGCCACCGCCACCACGCTGGCCAGAGCGCAACCCTCGAAGGCGAGGGCGTACGCCTGGGCGATGCTGCCGGTGCCCACGATGCCAAACCGGAGTGGTGGCCTGTTCACGTGTGTAGCAGCTCCACCGCCCGCTTAATCGCGCCGGCAATGTACTCGACATGTTCGCTGGTATAGCGCTCGTTCCAGGGCAACACGAGAACATCTTCCAGCGCCTTGAATGTCATCGGGAAACGTGACTTGCTGTAATCCACGGCCTCGGGCCGGGCCAGGGTAAACGGAAACCGGCTGTCGCCAAAGGTGCGCTGCGCCTGAAAGATCTCGCACATGAATGCCGGCTTCTGAATGTAGCGCGGCGCGGCGAGGATCCCGTCATCCTTCAGCTGCTTGGCCATGCCCACCGCGCCCTCGCGAATCACGTTGCCATCCACGTTCAGGCAGTATTTCCAATAGGTGTGGACGGCGCCGGGAGCGACCGGGGGAGTGGTAATCCCCGGCAGGCCGCGGAGCAGGCTGGTGAGCTGGGTGGCGGTGCCGACCCGGCGTTCCACCACCGAGCGCAGCTTCTCCAGCTGGGCCACCGCCACGGCGCCTTGCAGTTCGCTGAGCCGGTAGTTCAGCGACAGAAAATAGTGGTCGGGCTTGGGGTCGCCGTATCCCCAGGCCTTGTTGATGAACAGGAACATGCGCCGCGCCAGCGCCTCGTCGTTGCTGACTACCAGGCCGCCTTCGCCCGTGGTCATGTGCTTCCCCTGCTGCATGCTGAAGGCCCCGACGGCGCCGAAAGTGCCGACGAACTGGCCTTCCGACTGTGCCAGATAAGCCTGCGCACAATCCTCGATGATGGGGATGTTGCGCGCGCGGGCCAGCGCCACGATCTCGCGCATGGCGCAAGGATTGCCGAACAAATGCGTGACCATAATGGCCTTGGTGCGCTCACTGATGCAGGGGGCCAGGGTTTCGGCGGTCACGTTCAGGGTGACCGGATCCACTTCCGCAAACACCGGGATGGCTCCCTGGTACAGGATGGGGGTCAGGGCGCCCATGTCGGTGATGGAGGTGGTGATGATCTCGTCGCCCGGCGCGGGGTCGAGCGCCGCGATCGCGACATGCACCGCCGCCGTCCCGGAAGCACAGGCATAGGCCCGCCGCACCCCCAGGGTGGCTGCGAAGCGTTCTTCCAACGTCTTGACGAAGCTGCCCTTGGTGCTGGTCAGCGTGCCGCTCTGGATGCACTGCGCCAGCAGGGCCAGTTCTTCAGCGCCGAGGTCGCGCCCGGAGGCATCCTGGTCCGAAGGCAGGGTCATCGTGGGCGGCTTGGAGGCAGTTGCGGCGCTCATGGTTTCTCCTGATGGATGGAATCGACCGCCACCTCTTCTTTTTCAGCCGGGGAATCCGGACCGTACAGCGGCACCAGCTTGCCGCTGTGCTGCAGCAGCGCACGCATCCGCCGCAACTTCCAGAGATTGCGAAGATGTCCGAGGACGGTTCTGGCGATTTTCATTTTCGAGTGCCCCAGAATGCGCACGTGGAGCGTGGTGGGAAACTCGCGAATGCTGGCGCCCTGCAGGTCCAGCCGGCCAAGGGTTTCAGCGACGCCGAGGTACCCAAACTCGTCGAGCTGTAAGTCTACCACCCGGCTGCGCCGGTAGACGCGGAAGCAGCTGGTGTAGGTGGCCAGGTTGTGGTGCAGCACCTGCCGGTAAAGCCACGAGGCGCCCCGCGACAAGGCTAGGCGCCAGGGCCGCACACTGGTCACCCGGCCCTGGGGGTGATAAGGCGAGGCCGTGACCAGGTCCACCTCGTCGGTGAGCAGCGGGATCATCTGCACCAGCTCATGGGGATCGTAACTGCAATCGCAATCAATGGAGCAGACGATGTCCGTGGTGGCGTGCCGAATGCCCGTCAGGATCGCGGCCGCTACCCCCAGGTTCCTGGGGTGCTGAATGATGCGACACCCCGGCTTGTTTTCAAAGAGCCGGCGGAGCACGTCGTGAGTGCCGTCCGTGCTGCCGTCGTCCACAAAAATTAGCGACAGCCGGTAATCCCGGTTGAGCAAGCGGGAGACGCTCTCTAGCGTATTGGCCAGATAGGGAAGCGCCGCCCGTTCGTTAAAGCAAGGGACGACCAGGGTGACGGGTGTCCGGGGCCCGGCTTCCGGCGCCGGCGGTTCCGTCCAGATCTCCGGCACCATATCCGCGGGGCGGGGCGGCCGGGCGCCGACCCGCGTATCGCACCCCAGATAGTCGGCGATCGGCTCGAACTGATATTTCTTCAGGTACTCGGGCAGCAGCCACGACATCTTGTTGAGATTGCGATACTGCCGGGTCCGCGCCAGAAAGGAAGCGGCGCTGATCTGGGGTTGATCCGGATCCAGCTCCCAGATGTGGAAGTACATCATGAAAGGAGCATCAAACGACTTCTGCCAGTAGTTGACCGCGGTTTTCAGCAACCAATGCGGCATCTGGCGGAAGTAGTTTCCTCCCGAGATCGGAAACAGGAAGCCGGCCAGGTTCACCGTGGAGTGCGGAAACTCCCAAATCTCGCGCTCGCCGCTGCGGTGGATGTGGGCAAACCGCTCCATCGGTCCGGGTTGCGCATGCAGCAGGGGGATGACGCTGGAATCGTAGACGTAACCTTCCTCGGCCAGGGTGTCGAGCATCCACATGTCGGAGGGGAAACGCAATCCCTGGGGAATGCGGTACCCGATGACTCTCCGGCCACAGGCCACTTCCAGGGCATCGCGCGAGCGCCGCGAATCGTCGCGGAGCTCCTCGCGCGTCATCTGGCGGACATTGCGATGGTAGAAGCCGTAGTTCGCGATCTCGTGTCCCTGGCGGGCTACCTCCGCCACCAGGTCGGGGCGGCGCTCGGCAATCCAGCCCAGCACGAAGAACGTGGCTTTGACATCGTAGCGGTCTAACAGGTCCAGCGCTTTGAGCGTGTTGGCCTCAAAGCGGGCTTCGAAGCGATCCCACTGGCTGGGGCTGATGAGGCTGCTGAGGGCGCCGACGTGGAAGTAGTCCTCCAGCACCACCGTCAGCAGGTTCCGCTTCTTCGTCTTGTCCGCAGCGCTCATCGGGCCGCTCCCGCCAGGGGCCGCGCGGGGCACAGCATGGCATGCACCAACTCCGCGATCCGCGGGCCGCTCGCCCCGTCGCCGAACGGATTGCGGATGCGGCGGACGCTGTCCAGCCACCCGGGGTCACCGTACACCTTCTCCAGCATGTCCGCCAACCGGCCGGGCGTGTCGCCCACCAGCTGCGCCACGCCCGCGTCGATCGCCTCCTGCCGCTCGGTGCAGTTCCGGAGGATGAAAAGCGGCTTCCCCAGGGTGGGGGCTTCTTCGCAAACGCCGCCGGAGTCGGAGATGATCAGCCAGGCATGCCGCAACAGGTGGATGAAATCGGCATAGCCCAGAGGCTCGATCAGGTGGATCCTCGCCTGTCCGCTCAGCACCTCGTGCGCGGCGGCGACCACTTGCGGGTTCGGATGCACCGCGAACACCAGCGCCGTGTCGCCGTGCGCTTCGATGAACCGGCGCAGCGCCCGCAGGTTCTCGCACAGGGTGGCCCCGAAGCTCTCGCGCCGGTGCGTCGTCAAGATCAGGAGTTTCTGACCCTCAACCCGACCCCGTAGCTCTTTTACCCGCGGCGAAGCTTCCGAGCGCTCGAGAATGTAATGCAGCGAATCCACCACCGGGTTGCCGGTGACGGCAATCGCGGCCTCGGCGACTCCCTCCGCCAACAGGGAATCGCGATTGTTCTCCGTCGCCGCGAAATGCCAGGTCGCCAGGCGGCTGATCAGCCTCCGGTTCATTTCCTCCGGAAACGGATTCGCGGCATCGCCGGAACGCAGTCCCGCCTCCACGTGACCCACCGGAATCCGGTTATGAAATCCGGCCAGGGCGCCGGCCAGCGCGGTGGTCGTGTCGCCCTGCACCAGGATGAGCTCCGGCCGTTGCGAGCGCACGATCTCCTCCAGTCCGGCCAGCACGCGGGCACACACCTCACTCGGACTTTGCCGGCTCCGCATCACTCCCAGATCGAAATCGGGTGCGATCTTCAGCAACTGGAGAAAGGGATCGAGCAGCTCCCGATGCTGGCCCGAGTTCACCGTGATGGTCTGGAGGGCGGTGCGAAATTGCTGCAGCCCGCGCAGGACGGGGGCCAGCTTGATGACCTCCGGGCGTGTCCCGAACAAGACCAGGACCCTCCGCCTGCCCGGCGGGGCCTCCGCGGGCTGTGCACGGTTTGGGTCGGCGAGGTTCGACGCTGATTCGCTCCGGGCTGGAACCGCTGGCTCGCGCCGAACTAAGGCCAATGAGCACACTCCAGAAACGCCATCTTCACGTTGGCTTCAACGCTTCAAGTGCACGAATGTGCACTCCACTTGCCGTTTGCAAGAAGGGGCTAAATTGTTGAAAACAATACACACGAGGTACCAGCCTATGCCAGAGAATTCGCCCATGTGTGCAACCTATTGCAGTCTTTGGGAAGCCGCGCACAACCACTCTAGTGGCCGCCGCCACCCGCGGGCTAAGGAACAGCTCCGTGGACGTCCAAAGATAGTGCCGGAATCTGCAAATCCAGGCGTCGCCGGGGAGTGGGATTGCGCAGGGTGTTTCTGAAAATCAGAAGCCGTGTTTCTCGCATCCAGTCATCGTTGGTATCCACCGCAATCGTGCGCTCCAGTCGAAAACGCTCGGGATGGCGAGTGACCACGCCGCGTATCTGCAGCTCCAGCGGCGGCACCACCCTCCGGCGCTCCTCGATCACGACAAACTCCGGGCCGTAGTCATAGAGGGTCGCGAGGATCAGCGCTTCGTCCAGGGGCGCCGGCGATGGCGATCGCTCGTTCCCGGCGAAAGCCGCAAACAGCCGGTCGGCACGCAATACCCAGCGTCGCCGATCGGGGTCGTGGAGGCGCGCCTGATAGATGAAGTTGCCGTCCAGGTAACCTACAAACAGACAATAGAGAGAAGCGGAGTGGTCGGCGGCGATGAAGGCCGCGGCCTCCTCGTACCCACGCAGATAGTACCTGGGCGGTGCCAGGCTGCGCCAGGCCGTGCCGGCGAGGACCAGCAACAGGAGGGCGGGAATCAGCGCTCGCTGCCGCGCCCAGCCGGCCAACATGTAAATCCCCTCCACCGCGAAGAACAGGAAGGCGGGGATCCAGTAAGTCGCGTGCCGCGACTCCACCTCCCCCATGGGCGTGAAGGTCAGGTAAACGGCCGCGAACCATGCCACATACGGAACCGCGGCCCGCGGTCTGGCCACGACGGCGCCGGCGAGCCCGACCAGGGCTGCCAATACCGCGAAGATGCCGATCTGCGTCACCAAACTGGAGGGATAGTATGCAAAACGAGCGAGCGACCAGAACTGCGGGTAGTCTGGCGATAGTCTTTCCGTCAGTTGCCGCAAGTGCAGCCCTCCCACGTACCGGAGCGTGAGCAGGTAGGCCGGGGCAACCAGGGCCGCGGAACCCGCGGCGGCGGCGATCACCTCCCACTTCTTGGCTAGTTCCCACCGCTTGCGTACCGTCAACATCAGCGCAAAGAAGACCAGGAGATACACGGCATCGAAGCGGGTCAAGGCCGCCAGCGCTGAGAAGAGGCCGGTGAGATAAAGATCGCGCCGCCTCTCCCCGTCCACATATTCCAGGAAGTGATAGGTGGCTCCCAGCGCCAGGGCCAGCATCGGCACTTCCAGCATCACATAATGAGAAAACGTCAGCATGGCGGGAGTGAGTCCAAACAGCAAAACCGTCAGCGCGGCTTTGACCGGACCGCTGGACCGGCGGACGATCAGGAAAAGATAGAAGCCGGCCAGGGCGGCGAACGCGCCGAGGAGCCCGCGGGCCACCGCCACCGACATGCCGAAGAGGCTCATCGCCACGCCTTCCAGGAAGTAAAACAGCGGCGGCCAAACCAGGATCGCAATCGCGGGATACTGCAGGTAGTAGTTGGTCGCGTATTGCTGCAGGTGGCTGAACGGCAGATCATGCAGCAGGTCGCGGAAAAAAACCCCGGTCATCACGTGCCGCGTCTCATCCTTATCGAAGAACGGCTCACTGGGCGGGTAAATGAGAATCTGCACCAGCGCCAACGCCGCCACCACGGCCGCCAGCATCCAGAGCCCACCTTGCGCCCTGGAGGGCGCGCGGGGTTCGACCGCCGGGCCGGTCCCGGGCTCGCATTCCTGAGGACTCTGCACGCGCCTCCTCGACACCGCTTGCATCGCCTTCAATTCTACTGCCTGCGACATCTTCCGGGTCGGGTGTGGTAAAGAGCGGCGCTCCTTCAATCGGGGAGGCCGGCGCTTTTTCGGAACAGGATCCAATACACGTCGTCGCCATAATAGGGAATCGTCAGGCCGCCCGGGATCAGATCAGCGATGCGCCCGATGATGCGCCAGCGCGGAAGCAGGTGAACGAGGAGGGACTTGGCATGGTCCAGGGTCAAGCGCTTGCGGGGACGCCCGCGCGCTACCACCGTCATCCCGTAGGTTGCGGCCAGACGGGTGAGCGCCTCCGGAGTGTAGTAGTGCAGAGCCGTGGGCGGGCTGTACTCGTGCCAGTAGCGGCCGAACAGGCGCGCGATCCGGCTGGCGGGATTCCAGGTCTCCACCAGCCACAGGCCTCCCGGCGCGGTCAACTGGGCGATGCTGCGAAAGGCCGCGACCGGGTCGAAGAAATGCGCCGCCACCTGGATCAGACAAACCAGGTCGAACCGATGGGGCGAGGAAAACGACTCTACGACTCCGTGGGACACATCCAGGCCGATTGTGGTCCGGGCGTACTCGGCCATCCCGAGATTGGGCTCCAGTCCCTGCCCCTCCCAGCCGCGGTCGACAAACGCTTTCAGAATGTACCCGGCCGCAGCGCCGACGTCGAGGACACGCCCCGGGGCCGCATACTGGCTCACCAGTTGGCTGTAGTACTCGCCATAGGAGTAGAGGAGTCTCGCCTCCTGCAGATAATCCGGGTAGCCCGCTCCGCCGCCAAAGAAATACGCGTCAGCATACAGGGATGCCGTGTGGTCCGCGGGTGGCGCGTATTCGGCCGCCCGGTACTGGCAGTGGTCACATTTTCGGACCCAATAGCCGCGCGTCCGCAAGACCCGCCGCAGCGGGTTTCCGCAGATGAAGCACGCGGCCGGAGCGGCAGCGCTCACGGCGCTCTCGGGCGGAGCGGCCGATTCGTGCGATGGCGGCTTCACAGTCTCAAGGATGGTTCGCGGGAAGACTGGTTCCTAATGACCGGCAAGGGCACTCCGTCATCCTGGAATCTTCGCCCGCACCAGCAGCCGGGGATGGCAAGGCCGACGGAACCCGCCTTTTCATCCAGCTTGTCCGGAGGCACGTCAGCACGCCGTGCGGTGCGTAATTGAAGATCTCACCATCCGGCTCAGAAGACCTGCTGGAACCCCAGGTTGGCGATATCGCGGAACCGGGGCGTCCCCGGCGGCATCTTCGATAAGTCTAGAAAATCGGTGTCGAAGGCGTAGGCACGGGTGGGCGGGTCATAGACCATATCGCAGCACTTGTAGGTGCCCGTCGCATACATGGAGTAATACAAACTCACCATCGACCCCAAATAGTTGGAAGTCGCGCCGCCCCAATCCTCCATGTAGCGCAGGAAGTTGTGCACCCCTCCATCGGTGCCGAAATCGGCCGGGGCGCCCGAAAAACCAGGCGTAAAGAACTTGCCCTTGCCCATGGCGATGGCCACCCGATAATAGGTGGTCGCCCCGCTGCGGCCGTTCAGGGCGTCGGTGGGGTTATTCCATGCGGTCCGGTCGGACCAGCCGTTCGACAGCAGCGTCACGGTGTCGGCCAGGATGGCGGAGGAAGCGTGCGGGCTGCCGAACCCGGAGGCGGTGTTGGCGTTGTAGTCGCCGAGGATGTAGGCGGGGTTCTCGCTGGCGACCGTAAAGCCTCCGGTGCCGTCCGGCTTAACCGGCACATTGCCCAGCGAGCCGTTTTCCACCCGCAGGACATGGCGGGCGCCGGACACCCGGTTCTTACGCGCCGCCCCCAGGCAATTCACGGCTTGGTTGGGGTTGCCCGAGTTGCCGGTGCCTAAACCCAGACCCAGGTTGGCCTTGCCCCAGGTATCCAGCAGTCCATTCCCGTTTACATCCTCACCCGCCTGGAGCGTGTTATCGGGGGCCCCACTCGTGGAGGCGGGATTCGTCACGTCCTCAAAGCCGTACTCGCCGTTCTTGACGTTAGCGGCGTTGGGATTGGGCTTCATGCCGCGCCGGTCGGAGAAATACAGCACATAACCGTTCTGCGTCACCGACTCGGTCAGGGTGCCGCTCGTCCCAATCGTGCCCACCAGCCATCGGCGCAGGTTGGTGACATCCAGCTCCACCGCATTCACCACTCCGCCCACGTTGCAGGTCGTGGAAGCGCGGCGGTTCTCGCGCTGCTCGCCCTCGCGGGTGTCGTAGAAGTTGATCGGATACCAGTTGGTGCGCGTAGCGGTCCCGGTCACCACCGTGTTGGTGCCACCATCCGTCACCAGTTCAGCCGGAATCGCGAGAGTGGCGGGGTGGCAGGTCGGACAGGCCGCTACTGCCGGATCCAAGACCCCATCGGCGTCCCGATCCGCCTGCTGCTGGAGGATCAGGATGGCGTTCGGGTGGATGGTGTTGAGGGCGCCCAGCTTGGGCGGATTCAGGCCGCGCGCGAAACCCAATTCCAGCCATTCCTTGGTCACCGCCTGGTAGGTGCCGTCCGCCAGACGAATCTCCACCCGCAGGTAGCCGTCGAGCAGGTTCCACTTCGTTGGCGTGCCGGTGGCATACACCGGTGCCCCCGACGGCAATAACGTCGGTTCCGCGGTCGGCACTATCCACCCCGACTCGGTCGAGACGGCGGCGCTGGTGCCCTCCGCAAAATAGGTTCTCCCGGCTACCGATCCCGTCACCGGGACGCCGTTGGTGTAGTCGGGCGCGCTACCATTCGTCTGCACATTGGCCAGACGAATGTTCTGGCTGTCACCGGAGCCGCCGGTAAGCTCCCCCGGATCGTCCGAGATCAGAACCCGGATTTGCGCGAGTGTGTACAACCGCGATTGGCTGACCGCCGAATCGATCAGTTCGGCGGGGAGCGGTCGCCGGACGATTTCGATGGGGTCCACCCCGGTCTGCACGAAGGCCAGGTTGAGCGCCCGGGCGCCGGTGCTGCCGCTCAGGATATTGCCGTTGTAGGTAGAGGTGGAGAGCGAGGCCCAGCCTGCGTTCGCCGTTCCCGTCCCGCCATAAGCCGGCGTGGGACCCCCGGTGGAGCTGCCCTCATTGGGCGAGAGCCGCAGGTTGCGGCAGGCCGGAGCCGAACCGTCGCATCCGGCCGGCGCGGTGGGGATATTGATGTAGCCGGTCCGGCCCTGCGCCAAAGTGTCGCCCCCGTTGGCCAGCTTGTCACGCACCACATCCCCCGCCGCCCGTATCTTGGTGTGGAAGGTGATCCCCGTGTCGGCCGCCAGGTAGAGACTGCCGTTGGTTTGCACCCGGCCATTGAAATCGAAGGCTGGACCAGGGAAGAAATCCAGATCGCTTTGCGAGTAAATGCCGAATTGGAACACCGGGATCTCCGCCACTTCCACCTGGCGGATCATGCGCACCTCTTCGCCCGGCTTGGTGTCGGCCGTGACTTGCAGCGTCAAGGGCACAATCAAGGCCAGCAAACCGGCGTTCGGACCCGAGGAAATGGTCTGCACCCGCGACGGGGGAGGGGTGCACCCGGCGGGCGGGTTCGGAACCGTAATCAGGTACTCGGGGTAGGTAGCGTCCACGTCGGTGGTGTTGGGCGGCGACGCCTGCAGCGCGGTGATGGCGCACCAGTTGGGCGCCGCCTGGGTCGCGTACAGCGCGTTGAGGTCGGCGTTGATCTTCTCCATCGCCGCCTCGGCAGCGTAGAAGGCGCGGGTGTTTCCGGAGTCGGTCTTCTGCACCCGCTGTTCAATGCTTACCTTGTAGAGCACCGCAATCGCCAGAGCGGAGAGCAGAATCAGGATCAGCAGGACGGCAATCAGGGCCATGCCACCTTGGGAAGACGCGCGCTTCTGAGCGTACATAAATACGGCTCCTCGGCAATTCAGTTATACCGGTCGTGGAAACTCAGATTCCGCGGACCCAGCGAGGTGGTGTAGGTAACATGATCGTACCGTCCCGTGTTGTTGGGTCGCGGCGACCGGGCGGTAATCGTCATGTTAATCTTGCGGATCTGGTTTGGCTTGGGGGTCGCGGGGGAGCCGGTGGCGGCATCGGGGAGGTTGGCCGTCAGGGAGCTGGTTAGGTCATCGAACACGTCGTAGGTGAACTGCAAATCATCAATGTGTTCCGCTACCGGGACCGGCGAGTGTGCCCCTACCTGCCGCATGAGGCGCACATCGGGGCCGGTGGACGTAGTCACCTGTCGCAGGAAGTAGGTCACCATGATCAGACGCCGCACCGTGGTGGACGGGTAGTAGGGCGCGGAGCCCGGCACCGGACTGAAGCGAAGGGCGGAGATATTCCCCACCGGGGCGGCCGATTGATTGATGTTCAAGGGGTCGAGGTTGGCAAACGTGATCACCCGCGTGGTGCCATTCACGTTGGTCACCACTCCCACCGCCGAACCCACGTTGTTCTGCAGCAGCAGCACGTCCCCCACCGTGACCCCGACCGCCGGGTCGTTGACCGCCGGGGTGGTGCCCGCAGGCATGGTCAGGGTGGTGCCGTTACTCGCCAGCGTCTGCGTGGCATAAGTGGTCCAGTCCAGGTTGGGGTCGGTATAGGCCAGGACAGATCGCGTCCGTCGTGGTGGTGGTGGTAGGGCCGGCAGCGCTGCCGGGCGTGACCTTGTACAAGACCCCCTGCGTGAACAGGTTGTTCGCGGTGAGATAGCAGGTACTGAGGTCGCACCCGAACTTGGGGTTGGTACCGCCCGAGGCCGCGCTGGGAATCGGAACGCCACCGATCGGCACCCCGGTCCCGGCCTGCTGCAGATCGCGCGCAATCTGGTTCGAGGCGGAGCGCAGTTCATTCTGCATCTCGGAGCGCGTCATGATCACGGTCGTGCTCTGCATCGATTGCACCACCACCCGCGACGCGGCCGCCAGTACGATGAGGGAGATGGCGATGGCGATCAGCATTTCCAGCAGCGTGAAACCACGCTGCCCCGCCGCCCTGGGTTGCGAATTGGCTTGCGGCCTCATGGGAATCGAGTGATGTATCCGGTGACCGTATAGTCGCGCATGCCGCGTCCCGGCGTGGCCACCCGCACCGTGACCGCCAGCTTGCGCATGTCGGGATTCACGCTACCGTCCGGCTTCAGCATCTGCGTGATCAGAATCTGCCGGCGATAGTTGCTGAGGGGCACGATGACATCGTCGCCCGTGCCCAGTGCCCCGTCCGGCCCGGGGTAGATGATCCGGTCCAGCGTCGTGGAATCCGCCGAGGTGCCCGGAACCCCGTTGGTGCCCGGCAGGTACAGGGACTGGAAGCCGTCCTTGAAAATGCCCCCGTTGCTCATGTTCTGAATGGAGTTAAACGTCAGCGACATGTCGTTGCGCGCGCTGTAGACGCCTTCCAGGGCCTCGCGCGCTTTCTGCTTGGCGATCTGGTCTTCCTGCGACTGCTGGGTGACGGCGATCGCCTGGCCAAAAAGCGCCAGGATCGCCAGCAGCCCGACCGCCAGAATCACCATCGAGATCATGACCTCGATGAGGGTGAAGCCGCGCGCTGCTTTCTTGCCTGACCTCATTATTGTTCCCAAACCGCAGTGCTCCCCTGCTTCGCCAAGCGCCAGCCCTTGGTGCGCCCGGTCGCCCCCCACAGCGTTACCGCGCGCAGCGAATACAACTCGCCGGGGCGCGCCACGTAGACCACGCCATTGTTCGTCCGGTTCGCGGAGTCCAGGGCGCGGCCGTCGGGTCGAAAGTAAACCTGCGTCTGCCCGCCGCCATTGTCCACGCTGAAATCAATGGCGTTCCCTGCCGATCCCATGCCGTCCGGCACCGTCGCCGCGCTGTTCGGCATCCCCGTCACCAACGTAAACTGGGTCTCCGGGGGCAAGGTCACCGTGCCCTGCAGCACCGCCGTCAATGCGCCCCCAGCCCCTATGTCCATGCGGTCCAATTGCAGGGTGCCCGGGCTGATAAACGACATCCGGTAGATCTTGCGTTGGTCGATGGCCATCTCATGCATTAGGCGCATCTGTCCCAGGACCGTCTGCAGCGCCGTGTCTGACTTCGCCGACTTCAGGCTCCCCTGGACCTGGAGCAGCGCGACCACGCTCACGATCAGGACGATGGCGACCACAAACATCAGTTCCACCAGCGTGAAGCCGGAGCTTCCCCGTCGCCGCCACTGCGTCTGGTCTTGCTCCTGCATACCCACCGCCGCCTCAATCTGGGGCAAAAGATACCCCAAGGGGCAGTCACTTACAAGCACATTCCCGCCGCCCCAGGTAACCAAAGGGCGATGAACATCTCGCGCACGCCAACTCATAACTACTGTAGATTCAAGGTCTTAAAGTCGACAGGGACAAGCGAGATCACCCGCATGCCGCTCAGGTAGAGGACCATCCCGCTCCCCGGGTCGCGATAGTCCTTGACCAGCAGAATGCCGTTGCCTTCGGGGGTCACCACCGGGGCGCCGCCGCGCCATTCCGCCTGGGCGAACTCGCGGGCAGGTATCCGTGCCATCAGCTGGAGCTTCGGCAGTTCGGCATCAAACACCACCTGCTGGTCCCGCAGCAGAACCACCCGCGCCGCCCCCGAACCGGACACCGCCAGCAGAGCATAGGCATGGGCGTTGCTCCCCTCCGGCCCCAGATTGTCCGTGATCTCACCCGCGGGCGCCTGCTCCTGCTGGCGCAGCCACGCGGTGGCATCGGCATCGAAGTCCGCCGCCTTCATGAGCCGCCAATCCTCCAGCCCCGGCAGCTGCACCGGTATCCCACTGGAGATGGCCGACACCGTGGTCGTTGCCGGGGGATGCGGTTCCGCAATTCTGCCGAACGCGAGGACCAGCGCCGCCACCGTCGTCACCGTTATGGCTTCCGCCACCCGAGCCCACCGGATACTGGAGGAGGACTCGGCCGGCAACGCATCCACCCCCGGCATCTTGTCCACGGCTTTGGCGATGGCCACCAGGCTCGCCACGCGACTCAGGCCGGTCCGGCCCACGTCCCCCTCGCGCACGGTCTCCTGGCTGAAATCACAATTGTGACCGACCAGCGAGACAAACGAAGGAGAAGTCGCCAGCTTCTGGAACTCATGCAGCACGCTGGGGGACAGCACCAGCTCGACTTCGCGCGGGGTACTGCTCCACAGCTGAAACGTCGCTTGCGACGGCGGCACGGGACGCACGTTCAAGCCCAGTTCCTTGATCCGGGTGTAATTCTTGGGCGTGCTCAGGAGAACCGCCGCCGATGCCACCGGGATCTTTATCCGCAGGTCCGGTTTCTCCTCGGAGTTGGACAACCAAACGAAAACGCGCCGCCCCTGGGAGGCTCCGGTGACCCGCAGATCATCGCCATCGCGCTCGACGTGCCCGTGCAACTCCTTGGCCAGCAACCTCGCGGCCTTGGCAAGTTCGCCAAAACCGCTCCGCACGCTGCGCAGCCGCAACACCACCACGGTAGCCACGACCAGAGCCAACACCGCAAGGGCTAGGGTCGCGGCTGGCTGCAACGCGAAAGCCGCTGTGAGTTCGAAGGCCCTTTCCAAATCCCCCTCGCACTGGTGATCGAACTTATCCGCAAGAAGTGCGGCGACACATCAAACCGGCACGGCAATGAGGCCCTAACTCTTCCCGAAAGTCAATATGGATGACGCGGCCAGCCCGGTCTGGCTCGGCTGACCTCCCACCTGCCGTCATGCTGAGCAAGCGCGCGGTCACTCGTGTGGGATATCAGGCAGTTCCCAGCTTTTTTGTCATCCCGAGCGCAGCGAGGGATCTGCCCCCCCCGGACTGCCGCAATGCCCCTTCCCTCGTGTCCTTCGTGCGTCCTTCGTGTCCTTTGTGGTTCGCTTTTTCTGCCAACAGCCAACAGCCAGCAGCCAACAGCCAGCAGCCAGCAGCTTCTTTTTTGTCATCCCGAGCACAGCGAGGGATCTGGGTTTTGCTTTTTCTGCCAACTGGCAACTGCCAACTGGGTGGCGCAGGCCTTCAGGCCTGCATCAGAGACACCCCCCAGGGAATGTCATCCTGAGCGAGCGCGAGGAAGCGCATGCGACTGAGCGCGAGTCGAAGGATCCCTACTCCGCCAGCCCCGCTCCGCCCCTCGCCCCTTTCCCGCCAAAACGCTGGCGCCACCCTCAATTCCGCAGTTCCGCACTTCGGCAATGTCTACCCTCGTGTTCTTCGTGCGTCCTTCGTGTCCTTTGTGGTTCGCTTTTTCTGCCAACTGCCAACTGCTTCTTTTTGTCATTCCGAGCGTAGCGAGGAATCTGCTTTTCGACCGAAGACGATCCCGCCTTGACGCTCACGCCCCGCAGCACTTCTTGTATTTTTTCCCGGAGCCGCAGGGGCAGGGATCGTTGCGGCCGACTTTCTCGCCGCTGCGACGAATTTGCTGCACCGGGGCGAGGTCGCCGGAGCCGGCCATGCGCGCCTGTTCCAGCTCGCGCTTCTTCCGGCGCTGGAACTCGGCCTCGATGTCGTCAATGCTGGTGGCGGCGAGCCGCGGTCGCCGGGCGCCGTTGCCGTCGCCACGCCCGTCGGTGCTGGCCCCGGAGAACTGCGCCGCCGCCGGTTCCGCCGCGGCCCGCTCCCGCATCCGCTCCGCTTCGCCGGCGTCCATCAGCTGCATCACGTAGAGAATCTGGACGGTCTCTTGCTCGAAGCGCCCCAGCATGGCTTCGAACATCTCGAAGCTTTCCTTCTTGTACTCGACCAGGGGATCGTGCTGGGCGTAGCCGCGCAGCCCAATGCCTTCCTTGAGGTGGTCCATGTTCAGCAGGTGGTCTTTCCACTGCTGGTCGAGGACGCTCAGCATGATCATGCGCTCGTGGTAGCGCATCGGCTCGGCGCCGATGAGCGCTTCCTTGGCCTCGTAGCGTTGCTTGAGCTTTTCAAAAACAGCGTCGCCGAGCTCGCCGCGGCTCAGCTGGGCAGGAGCGATGCCTTCGGCGAGGATGTCGATCCCGAAGCGGGTGAAGACCTGGTTCTTGAGGCCGCTGATGTTCCAGTCATCCGGGTGCGCCTTGGCGGAAACGTATTCCTCCATCAGGTCGCTGAGGATGCCGGCCACGTAGTCTTCCAGGATGAGCGCTTTCTGTTCGACCCCTTCCAGCAGCTGGCGGCGCAGGCCATACACCGCCTCGCGCTGCTTGTTCATCACGTCGTCGTACTCCAGCAGGTGCTTGCGGGCCTCGAAGTTCTGCGCTTCCACCGCCTTCTGCGCGGCCTCGATCCGGCGCGAGATCAGGCGCGACTCGATGGGGACGCCCTCTTCCATCCCCAGCCGCTGCAGCAGGTCCGAGACCCACTGCTTGGCGAAGATGCGCATCAGGTCGTCTTCCAGCGAGAGATAGAAGCGCGAGGAGCCGGGGTCGCCCTGGCGGCCGGCGCGCCCGCGCAGTTGATTGTCGATGCGCCGCGCCTCGTGGCGCTCGGTGCCCAGGATGTGCAGCCCGCCCAGCGCCACCACCTCGCGGTGTTCCACCAAGGTCTCCGCCTGGTAGCGGTTGAAGAGTTCCTCCCACTGCTCGGTCGCGATTTCGAACTCCGTGCCCTGGTAATAGAGCAACGTCATGCCGGGTCCCGAGACCTTGGCCACTACCTGGCCCGCCGCCGGCTTCACCGGACGCAGCAGGCCCTTTTTCGACGCTTCCTGCTTGGCCATGAATTCGGCATTGCCGCCGAGCAGGATGTCGGTGCCGCGCCCGGCCATGTTGGTGGCGATGGTGACCGCGCCCTTGCGCCCCGCCTGGGCCACGATCTCGGCCTCGCGCTCGTGATACTTGGCGTTGAGCACGACGTGCCGGGTGCCGCGCTTTTTCAGCAGCTCGCTGAGCCGCTCCGACTTCTCGATCGACGTGGTGCCCACCAGCACCGGCTGCCCCCGCAGGCTGAGCTGCGCAATCTCCTCCGCCGCCGCCGCGTACTTCTCGCGCTCGGTGCGGTAGACGATGTCCGGGTTCTCGGCCCGCAGCAGCGTCCGGTTGGTGGGGATGACCAGGACGTCCAGCTTGTAGATCTTGTAGAACTCCGGGGCTTCCGTTTCCGCCGTGCCGGTCATGCCGGCCAGCTTTTTGTACATGCGGAAGTAGTTCTGGAAGGTGATGGTCGCCAGGGTCTGGTTTTCGCGCTCGATCTTGACGCTTTCCTTGGCCTCGATGGCCTGGTGCAGGCCGTCGGACCAGCGGCGCCCGGGCATCAAACGCCCGGTGAACTCATCGACGATGAGCACCTCGCCGTCTTTCACCACGTACTCGACGTCGCGCCGGTAGAGCGCGTGCGCCTTGATGCCGGTCTCGACGTGGTGTTTCAGGTCCCAGTTCTCGGGATCGGCGATGTTGCCGATGCCCAGCAGTTGCTCCACCTTCTCCCAGCCTTCGTCGGTGACGGTGATGGTCTTGTGCTTTTCGTCGACCGCGTAGTCGCCGGTGAGCTGCTTGGGCTCCCCGGGCAGGGTCTCGATTTCCTCGCCCCGCTTCAGCTTGGGGATGATGCGGTCCACGCGGTAGTACTTGTCGGTGGATTCCTCGCTGGCGCCGGAGATGATGAGCGGGGTGCGGGCTTCGTCGATCAGGATCGAATCCACCTCGTCGACGATGGCGAAGTTGTGCCCGCGCTGCACGCAGTCGTGCCGGTCGAACTTCATGTTGTCGCGCAGGTAATCGAAGCCGAACTCGTTGTTGGTGCCGTAGGTGACGTCGGCGCCATACGCCTCGCGGCGCTCGCCGTCGTCCAGCTCGTGCACGATCACCCCCACGCTCAGCCCCAGGAAGCGGTAGAGCTTCCCCATCCATTCCGAGTCGCGCTTGGCCAGGTAATCGTTGACGGTGACCACGTGCACGCCGCGCCCGGTCAGCGCGTTCAGGTACACCGGCAGCGTCGCCACCAGCGTCTTGCCTTCGCCGGTCTTCATTTCGGCGATCTTGCCCTGGTGCAGCACCATGCCGCCGATGAGCTGCACGTCGAAGTGGCGCATGTTGAGGACGCGCCGCCCGGCCTCGCGCACCACGGCAAAGGCTTCGGGCAGGAGCTCTTCGAGGATGTCCTTCTGGGCGCGCGCGCGCTCGCCTTCCAGCGCCTTGATGCGCTCGCGATCCATCTCCGGCTCCGCCTGTAGCGTCGCAATCTCGTCGTCGAAGGGCTTGGAGCGCTCGGCGACGCGGGCGCGGAAGTCGTCAGTGCGGGCGCGCATCTGCTCCTCGCTCAGCGCCTGCACCTCGGCCTCCAGCGCATTGATCTGCGCCACCGCGGGCAGCATGCGCTTCACGTCGCGCTCGTTCTTGGTGCCGAAAACTTTGGCGAGAAGGTTCACTTCGTGTTCCTGACGAATGCTGCAGTGGCGCGGGCGCTCTTGCCCGCGCAGTCCCGCGCAGCGGAACCAACCCCGGGACAGGCGGAACGCTGCGGGACGCAGCCAGACACTACGGCCTCACAGCAGCGTAACACAGGCGATTTGATGCGCGCGGTCTGGTTCGGATGCACCGCGGAGACGCCGCGGCGCGCCGCTTCGCAAGTCACGCGCAGGGGTGCATCCTTCAGGTAATATTCGACCTTCCATGCCGAACTTCTACGAGCGCTTTCGGCAGTCGGTGGAGCGCTGGCCCGGCAACGTGGCCATCGAGCTGCAGCGGCAGAGCGGCACGCTTGAGCGCCACACCTATGCCGAGCTGTGCGGCATGGCCGAAGCCACCGCCCGCTGGCTGGGGAAGAACGGCATCGCCGGCGGCGCCCGCTGTGCTCTGCTGGCCCACAACGGCCCGCGCTGGGTGGCCGCCTATTTGGGCGTGCTGGCCAGCGGCAACATCGCCGTCCCCCTCGACACCGCCTTCAAGAGCGAGCAAATCGCCAAGCTGCTGAAGGATTCCGGGGCATCGCTGCTCTTTGTGGACGCGCGGCATCTCGCCGTCGCCGAGCCCGCGGCGGTCGCCCACGGCGTGCGCATCGTGCTGCTCGACACCGAGCTTCCCGCCGGCTCCCCCGAACAGCGCATCCAGGCCCTGAAACGCGCGCCCGCTCCGGTGCCGCACCCGGCTTTCGACGACATCCTCGTCAAGCCGGCGCCCGACGGCCAGCCGCCGGAGACCTTCCACGTGGCCGGCGTCGCCGCCGACGACGTCGCCGTCATCCTCTACACCTCGGGCACCACCAGCGATCCCAAGGGCGTGATGCTGACTCACGGCAACCTCTCGGCCGAGTCGCAGGCCGTCTTCGAATTGATTCCCGTGGGGCCCGCCGATTCGCTGCTCGGCGTGCTGCCGCTCTTCCACGCCCTGGCCCAGATGGCCAACCTGCTGCTGCCGCTGGCGGCCGGGGCGCGCGTCGTCTTCCTGGAGGCGCTGAACACGGGCGAACTGATGCGCGCCCTGGGCGAGCGCGACATCACTCTCTTTGCCTGCGTGCCGCAGTTCTTCTACCTCATCCACGAGCGCATCCAGCATCGCGTCGAGCAGCGCGGCGCCGCCGCCCTGCTGGTCTTCGGCTGGCTGAAGCAGTTGTGCCTGCTGGCCCGCAAGCTCCGCCTCAACCCCGGCAAAAGGATTTTCCGCGAGGCGCACGCCGCGCTGGGCAAGCGCATGCGCTACCTGGTGACCGGCGGCTCGCGCTTCGACCCCGTGATTGCCCGCGACCTCTACGCCATGGGGTTCGACATCCTGCAAGCCTACGGCCTGACCGAAACTTCCGGCGGCGCCACCTGCACCCCGCCGCGGCGCAACGTGCTGGGTTCAGTCGGACAGCCGCTGCCCGCCAACCAGGTGCGCATCGTCGCTCCCGAGCCGCAGGCGGAAGGGCCGCCCATCGGCGAGATCATCATCGGCGGCGGCATCATCATGCGCGGCTACTACAACCGCCCCGAGGCCACCGCCGAGGTCCTGCGCGACGGCTGGCTCTACACCGGCGACCTCGGCTATCGCGACGCCGCCGGCAACCTCTTTATCACCGGGCGCAAGAAAGACATGATCGTCCTCAGTTCGGGGAAGAACATCTTCCCCGAGGAGATCGAGGCCCACTACCAACGCTCGCCCTTCATCAAGGAGATTTGCGTCATGGGGCTGCGCAGCCGGCCGGGCGAGCCCTTCAGCGAGCGCCTGCACGCCGTGGTCGTGCCTGACTTCGAAGCGCTGCGCGCCCGGCGCATCGTGAATGCCGGCGAGATTATCCGCTTCGACCTCGAGGGCCTCTCGGTGCAGCTCCCCAGCACCAAGCGCATCCTCGGCTACGACCTCTGGCAGCACGAGCTGCCGCGCACCACCACCCGCAAGCTGAAGCGCTTCGCCATCCAGAAAGAGGTGGAGCAGCGGCGCGCCGCGGGCACGCAAAGCGACGAAGGCAGCGTTCCCGCGCGGCAAGTCACGGAAGCGGACCTTTTGTGGCTGGAGCAGCCCGACATGGGCCGCGCGGTGGAGGTGATTCGCGGCGTCGCCAAAATCAAGAAGCCGCAGTATCACCCCGACGACAGTCTCGAACTCGACCTCGGGCTTGACTCCATGGAGCGCGTCGAACTGCTGGTGGCGCTGGAAGAGGCCCTGGGCGCCACCGTCGAAGACCGCGTGGTCAGCGAGGTCTACACCGTTCGCGAATTGGTGGAGGCGGTGCGCGCGGGCAAGGGCGCAGCGCGCGAGGCCGCAGGATGGGAGACGGTCCTGGCCGCCGACCCCGCGCCCGAAGACGTCGCCGAATTCCACAAGCGGCGCTTCTTCGCCGCCCCCTTCTGGTTCTGCCTGGGGCGCCTGGTCAACCTGACGGCGCGCGTCCTCTTCCGGCTGGAAGTTTCGGGGATCGAGAAGCTGCCCCGCTCCGGCGCTTACCTCATTTGTCCCAACCACCAGAGCTTTCTCGATGCGCCGGTGCTGGGCGCCCTCCTCCCCTGGCGCGTCTTCCGCCGCCTGTTCACGGTCGGGACCAGCGAAATCTTCGGCGCCGGCCTCTTCCGCCGGCTGGCCAAGACCTTCCGCCTGTTTCCGGTCGATCCCGACGCCAACCTGGTGCCTGCCATGCGCATCGGCGCCTACGGCCTGCGCCGCGGCATGGTGCTGGTGCTTTATCCCGAGGGCGAGCGCAGCATCGATGGCCCACCCAAGCGCTTCAAGAAGGGCGCCGCCATCCTGGGCACGCAACTCAACGTCCCCATCGTGCCCGTCGCCCACGAAGGCTTCTTCGAAGCCTGGCCGCGCGGCAAAGGCTTCCAGAAGTTCGCCAGGCTGAAGATCAGGATTGGCGATCCCATCCTGCCGGTCGCCGCCGCCACGCCCGAAGCCAGCTACGAGGCGACCATCACCGCCGTCCGGTCGCGCGTCGTCGAGATGTGGGAAGAACTGCACCACGGCCGCTCGCGAACGGCCGCGGCCGACTGAGAACTGGGTACTGGGTGCCGGACCGGGCATGATCGAGCCCGCAGGGCGATTGAAGGCAGCCCAGCGATTTATCGCTGGGTAGAGTTGCAGAGCGCGTCCAGTCCGGCAGGACGCTTGAAAGCTCACCCATCGGGAAAAAACGCCGCCTCTGGATCTCAGCCAGCTCCCAGCTTTGTCATCCCGAGCGCAGCGAGGGGAAGGGAATTCAACGTCTCATGAGCAGGACGTTCACGGCTTTGACGATGACCTCCACCTGGTCGCCTTTCTTGAGCCCCAGCTCCTTGAGCGATTCCAGGGTCATGACGGAAGCCATCCGGGACGGTTTGGGCACCTCGACCTTCACGAGGCACATCACGCCGCCCTTGGTGATGTTGGTGACTTTTCCGACGATGCGGTTGCGTGCGCCGACTTTCATGATTGCTCCTTCCTCGCAGGAATCCTCAGAATACGAGTAACTTCTCGCACTCTTCCGTCCAGGTAGTGAGTTCGTCCATGGTGCTGCGGTTGGCGCCGGCGATCAGCGCCGTGTCCGGAATGCCGCGCGTCTCCATGCAGGTGCGGCACACGCCGATTGGCGTGCCCCGCCCGGCCAGAAATTTCAACATCTCTTGCGGGTTGTAGTCGGCGTCGGCGGGATTCAGCCCGTCCAGTGCGCTCGTCACCCCATCGCCCAGCAGGAAAATGCGAACGCGCACGCTCGCCTTGACCAGCGCCACCGCCAAACGCAGCCCGTTGTAAGTGCGTTGCGTACCGTAAGGAGAGTCGTTGAAGATAAACAAGCAATTCATAGCAGCCGAGATTTCCTTTTTGACTTCGAAAACGGCCCATTCTACGCCCGCTTCGCCTGCTCCAGCTTGTCATCCCGAGCGCAGCGAGGGATCTGGGTTTCGCTTTTTCTGCCAACTGCCAACTGCCAACTGCTAGCAGCCAGCAGCAGTGGTACCATTTCCCCAGCAGGTGCTTGCCATGCGCCGACTTCTCCTTGCCGGGTTCCTGGTCTGCACGAGTGCCGCGGCCCAGACCGCAGCCGCCCCGCCGCCGCAGCGTCGTCCACCCCAGCCGCGCGAGGTGCAACGCACTGCCGAACAGCAGCGCGCCGAAACGCTCCTGCGCCAGGCCTATTCCGTCCTCCTGCCGCTGGGCGCGGCGGAGCGCGCCAGTCTCCTGGGGCGCGCCATCAACGTCGCGTCGCAGGTGCGCTCGCCCCTCGTGAAGCCCTGGGCCGAAGAGCTCTTCAAGATCGCGCAAGAATTGCCGCTTGAACAGCGTGCCGCAGTCGAAATGCCGGCGGTGAATGCCGTTGTCAGTAGTGACGACGTGGACCTCGCCCTCGACCTGCTGGAGCGTGTCGAAGCGCCCGGCAGCAGCCACATGACGTTCGGTCCCGGCGTAATGGGTGGCGACTCCCGCAGCCGCGTGGCGTCGGGCGTCTTCTCGCGCTACTTCATGCAGCATCGCGAAACCGGGCTCGATCGCCTGCGCACCGTGGCCGCCCGCATGGGGCAAAACGGGACGTATCCCTACGCCGCTTTTGGCCAGATTATGCCGCTGGCGGCGCGCCAGGGTCCCGCCGCGGCCGATGCCCTGTTTGCCGAGCAGGTCCAGGCCTTCCACGCAAGCGGGGGATCGTTTGCCGAGGTCGGCGAGTTCACCCGCTTTCTGCTCGCCACCAACCACATGGTTTCCGGGCCGCTGTACCGCGAAGCGCTATTGAGCGCGGCGGCGGCGGCGCAGCGGGTACCCGATACGACGGTGGGCATGCAGGCGACCTTTTCCAGCGCCACGGGCTCGGCACAGGTCTCGGGTCTGGATGCCCTGCTGCTGCTCGAGTTACTCCCCTTGCTGCGCAGCGTGGATCCGGCCGCCGCGCAACAACTCCTGGACGCGCGCTCCGACCTCGCCGCGGTCGACAAGATTCGCGACCCGAAGAGCGGCAGCATCGGCGGGTTCAGAAGTGTGACGTACAGCGCTGCTCCCGCGGGCAGTCGCACCGGCGCCGGCAGCACCACCGGCATGGTTTCCAGCATGCCGCCGGGCATGCTGGCGCGCATGCAGCTGATCCCGGTGCGCACCCTGGCCGAATCCTCGCCCGACCAGGCGGTACGCTACGCCCAGCGCATCACCGATCCCGGTGCCCGCGTGGCCGCCGACGCCGAAATCGCCGCCGGCTACGCCGGCCACGACGACCCGCGCGACGCCGCCCTATACCTGCAACAGGCGACCTTGGGACTCGAGCAGATCAAGGACCAGCGGCAGCGTGCCACGGCTTTGGCGTCGCTGGCACAGGCCGCGTACGCCACCGGCGATCGCAACGCCGCCGGCCGCTACATGGAGCAGGGATTCAGCGCTAGCGAGGAGCTCCTGCGCGCCGACTACGATGCCCACCCCGATCGGGAGGCCGGGGCGCTCGACGGGGCGGAAGAGATGGCGAAGTTGGTGCGCACCGGCATCCGCCGGGACCCCGAGAACACCCTTGGCCGCATCGAGGCGGTGCGCTACCCCAACCTGAAGGCTTACCTCTACATCACCGCCGCCGAGGAGATGGCGCGCCAGCCGGTGAACCGCACTCCGGGGGTGACGGGCGGCATCGTGGGCAGCGGCTCGCGTGACCACTGATCGCCGGAATGTCATCCTGAGCGAGCGCGAGGAAGTCCGCCACGGCGGACGCCTGAGCGCGAGTCGAAGGATCCCTATCGTGCCCGAAATGCCGGATCGGGCGAGCTTTCAACCGTCCTGCCGGACTGGGCATGCTCTGCAACTCTACCCAGCGATAAATCGCTGGGCTGCCTTCAATCGCCCTGCGGGCTCGATCAGTACCCCTCGGAGGTCGGCAAGTTTATAGCTCCGGGATGAAGCGGCGTTTCACAGCCTACCGCGCCTTGGGGTGCGTGCGGTCGTACACTTCGAGCACCTGCTTCACCGAGAGCTGCGTGTAGCGCTGGGTGGTGGAGAGCCGCTCGTGCCCCAGCATTTCCTGGATGGCGCGCAGGTCGGCGCCCTCTTCCAGCAGGTGGGTGCCGAAGGCGTGGCGCAGGGTGTGGGGATGCACGTCGGGCGAAAGCCCGCGGGCGACCGCGATGCGCTTCACGATGCGCCCCACGCTGCGGGTGGTGAGGCGCCCGCCGCGCCGGTTCAGCAGCAGCGCCGGCGTCGTACGCCGTAGCTTCCCGAGCGCCGCCGCACGCGCCGGCAGGTAGCGCTCCAGTGCCGCGCGCGCGGCGCCGCCAAACGGCACGTAGCGCTGCTTGCGCCCTTTGCCGTGCACCAGCAGGGACTCCCCCGGCCAGTTGATGTGCCCGAGGTCGAGCGCCACCAGCTCCGAGTTGCGCAGGCCGCAGCCGTAGAGCAGTTCCAGGATCGCGTGGTCGCGCTCGGGGAAGGCGGCGCCGTCCTCGTCCTGGAGTTCGGCGTCGAGCACGCCGTTCATCTCCTCGATGGTGGGGACGCGCGGCAATTGCTTGGGCAGGCGCGGCGTCGCCACCAGCGCCGCCGGGTTCTGTCCCACCACGCCCTCGCGCGCGAGAAAACGAAACAGCGAGCGCAGCGCGGCCAGCGAGCGCGCCACCGAAGTCTTGCTCAACCCGCGTGCGTACTGCTGTGCGAGAAAAGCGCGGATGCGCAAGTGGTCGATGGTGCGCACGTTGGTCGCGCCGGCAAACGCCGCAAAGCGCGCCAGGTCCTTGCGGTAGGCGAGCAGCGTGTTGGGCGAGGCGTTGCGCTGGCGCAGCGCGGCGAGAAAGCGGTCGGTGGCCTGCGCCAGCTTCATCCGCGCTTCCTCGCCCGCGGATGATGCGCCGCGAGCACCTGCTTCAACCGGTCCATGGCGACGTGGGTGTAGATCTGGGTGGTGGAAATGTCGGCGTGGCCGAGGATGGTTTGCACGGTCCGCAGGTCGGCGCCGCGCTCCACCATGTGGGTGGCGCAGCTGTGGCGCAGCATGTGCGGGCTGACCGAGCGGCCGAAAGTGCGACCCGCAGCGCGCACCAGTTGCCACACGCGCTGCCGCGAGAGCCGCCGCGCGCCGCGCGCCAGGAACAGCAGCGGGGAAGTGCGCTCGCCGGCGAGCGCCGGCCGCGCCGTCGCCAGATAGCTGCGCAGGGCTGACTGGGCCGCGGCGCCGAGCGGAACGATCCGCTCCTTGTCGCCCTTGCCGTGCACCAGCATGTAGCCGAGGTCCAGCTTCAGGTCGGCGAGGCGCGCGCCCACCAGCTCGGAAACGCGCAGCGCGCCCGCATACAAGACCTCGAGGATGGCGCGATCGCGCAGCGCCAGCGCCTCCGGCAGCGCCCCCGGACGCAGGGCGCGGGGCGCCGCCAGCAGGGCATCGATGTCGGCAGTGGCAAGCGCCTTGGGCAGCACCTTCCACTGCCGTGGCGATTCGATGTTCACCGTGGGATCGTGCTGCACGATGCGGTCCAGCAGCAGGTAACGATAGAAGTGGCGCAGCGCGCTCAACTTGCGTGCGGCGGAGCGCGCGTCGAAGCCGTGCAGCAGGTGTTGCAGGTGCGCCGCCACGTCTTCGCGGCGCGCCGTGGCGAGACGCCGGCGGCGCGACCTGAGGAAGCCGGCAAACTGCCGCAGGTCGCGGCCGTAGGCGGCGAGCGTCAGCGGCGCGAGTCCCTTCTCGATGCGCAGGTAATCGAGGAAGGAGAGCAGCAGGCGCTCGTCGGCGCCGGACACACTTCGAACTGCGGCCTGAGTCACGCCAACATTATCGGACGCGCGTCCGCGGCGCGTGTTGGCGAACCAGGTGCGGGCAGGCGAAGGCGACTCCAGGCCAGAAGACGAAGAGCGACTCGGTTGCGAGTCGCTCTCCCGGTTCCATGGATCAAACTTGCCTTCCGTGCCGCTACTTGAGGGCCGCGCGAATCTGCTCGGCGTGCGCGAACTTGGGATCCAGTTCCAGGGCGCGGCGCAGATGCTGGTTGGCATTCGCGTTGTCGTTGAGCTTCGCGTACGCCATGCCGAGGTGGTAGTGGTATTCGGCGCTGTTGGGGTTCTTCTTGATCGCGTCTTCCAGCAGGTCAATGGCACTGCGGTAAACGCCCTTCTTGTAGTACGCCCACGCCAGCGTATCCGCGGTGGCGGGCGCATCGGGCATGCCTTTGCGGGCGGTTTGCGCCAGGGTGAGGGCGACGTCGGGGTTCTCGTCGCGCTCCAGCATGCGGAAGGCGAGGTTGTTGGCCGCCAGCGGGTTGTCGGGCTGGATCTGCAACAGGCGGCGGTACCCGGCCTCCGCCTTGTCCATGTCGCCGGCAAGTTCGTACAGGCTGGCCAGCAGGAACATGAGGCGCACGTCAGAGGCGTTGGCGCGCAGCGCCTTTTCGTAGGTGGCGATGGCGGTCGGGAGATCGCCTTTCTGGGCCAGCAAACGGCCGAAAAGGACGACCGAGTTCATGTCGTTGCGGTTCAGGTCAATGGCCTTCTGCACCGCCGCGAGCGCGTCATCGACACGATTGGCGCGCGCCAGCAGCTCCGCCTTCAGGCGGTACAAAGAACCACTGCCGGGCGCTTTCTGGATCTGCTCGTCGACCATGGTCAGCGCCTTGGGATCCTGGCGCGTGGCGAGGAAGATGGCACTCAGCCCCTGCACCGCGTCGAAGTAGCCGGGTGCGATGTCGAGGGTCTGCTGGTAGAACTTCTGGGCATCGGGCAGGCGTTTCTGCAGGAGGCGCAGTTCCGCCATGCGGGTATAGGGCTCGGGCGAGCGCGGGGCGAGGCTGATGGCATGCTGCAAGTCGCTTTCGGCATCGGCAAACTGCTGCTTGAACATCTCGCCGCGCGCCTTGTAGACGTACCCGCGCGGCAGCTGCGGCGCCGCCTTGATCAGTTGATCGCCGCTGAGCACCAGTTGCTCCATGTTGCTCTGGGAGAACGCGAGTTGTGCCAGCCGGTCATGGGCCTCGATGTAGTTGGGGCGCAGGCGGACCGCTTCGCGCCACTCGGTTCCGGCCTGCTCCCATTTGCCCACGTCGGCGTACGCCAAGCCCAGCGAGAAGTGCAGGACCGGGTTGTCGGCATCGGTCTTTACGGCGCCCTGCAGGGCGTCGACCGCTTGCTGGGGGTGGCCGGCGCGAATGAGCAGTTGTGCGTTCAGCACCACGCCGTCCAGGTCCTTGGGATTGGCTTTCAGCACCTCGTCCACCAGCTTCTGGGCCTCGTCCATGCGCGTCGCCGCGAGCAGCACCTGGGCGTAGCTCTTGGTGATGCGCAGGTCTTTTGGATACTGGGTGTGCAGGGAAGCGAACTCCTCCAGCGCTTTGTCGAGCTGGTTCTGGGACAGGTAGTAGTCGGCCAGCAGGCGGTAGCCTTCGGGATTGTCGGCCAGGGCGGAGCGGGAGTCGCGCAAAGATTTTTCCGCCTCGTCTTTGCGGTCGCGCGCCATGTAAAACCGCGCCAGGTTGACGCGCGGCGCAATTTCCTTGGGCGCGACCATGACGGCGCGCTTCAGCTGCTCTTCCGCTTGCGGCCACTTCTGCTGCATCTGGTAGAACAGGGCCGTGGCCTCGATGACGTAGAGCGCGGAGGGATCGAGCGCGCTGGCCTGCCGCAGGTTCTTTTCCGCCTCGTCAAAACGCTTCTGCTGGCGCTGGTAGGTGGCCAGGGCGACGAAAAAGTCCGGGCGTTTGGGGGAGATTTCCAGGGAGCGGTTGATCTCCACGACCGCTTTATCGAGGTCCCCCTTGGCGGCATAGCAGTTGGCCAGCAGCGCATGCGCGTCCGGATTGTTGGGCTGCTTTTGCAGGACCAGGTCGGCCTTGGCCATGGCGCGCGGGATTTCGCGCCCGGCCAGCAGCAGGTTGCCGAGATCGAGCTGGGCGTCGAACCGGTCCGGCTGGAGATCTACCGTCTTGCTCAGTTCGCGGTAGGCATTGCTGTACGAACGCATGCGGGCGAAGGTCTTGGCCAGTTCGTAGTGCGCATCCGCGTAATTCCCATCGACCTGCAGGGCATTCTGGAACTGGATCGCCGCTTCCCGGTACTTGCCCGTGTCGTAATAACGTTTGCCGCTCTCCAGGTACTTCTGTTTCTTGACGTTAGGGTCCCGCGAGCAACCCAGCGCCAGGCCCAGCCCCATAACCAGCAGCACTAAGATGGCTATACGATTCTTGCTCATTTCCGGAAGACTCCTGTGAGTGAGAAGGCTGCCAAGAGTTGCCATTCCTGCGCCGCCGTCATGGCTGCCAGGGCGCGCAGGAACACAAAAGGGCCCGAGCCGTCACGGGCAAGTATGCAACAGCCTGCAGCTTGGCGGAAAGACAATTCGGCAATGTGGGTTACTTTGGAAACGAGCCCGGCCCCGCTGCCGAGCGGACCGTGGGGCGGAAGAGGCAGAGGCAGCAAGGAATCTCCCGTGCCCGGTGAGCCAATGGGCTGGCGGGCGGGCGTCAACGAGGAATGAAGCGTTCGAGCTGGGGCAGGGCGAGCTCCGCGAAGCGGGCGGCGCGCGCGGTGGCGGCCTCCGTCGTTTCCGCCGGCGACACCGGCGTGATCACGCGAACCAGGGCGCCGTCACTGCGGTGCAAACGCACCGCATCCAGGACCAGGCGAATCTTGGAGACATACTCGCTGGCGATGTAATGGCCGTGCGACTGGTACCAATACAGGACCACCTGCCGCTGTTCGCCGCGGGCAATGATGTAGCGGTTGACTTCGATGCGGCGGCCGCCGGGAGCGGTGAGCGGATAGGGCGACGATTCGACCGGCGTCCAGCCCGAACCCGGCAGGCAGTTTTTGGGCGAGTGCATGGTGGTGCCGGTGCGCTGGGTGGGGAAGTAGGCGACGAAGAGATCGACCGGCCCCTGCAGCGGGGCGGTGTAGTAGCGCTCCATGAAATCGCCGTCGCCGAGGATCTCGCGGGTCTGGGCGTCGATGCGGACCGATTCGCCCTGCCAGCCCTGCAGGAAGTCAGGGAAATCCTTGAGCAGCGGCCGCGGAACCAGGGTTTCGGGCTGGCTGCGCGCGTCCAGGAACAGCGCGGTAGCGGCGAGCAGAACCACCGGGAGCAGGGTGCGAATCCAGGGGCTAAGCCGCATGTTCCTCCCCGCGCGGCACCAGCAGCAGTATCGCCTTGTGCACCGCCAGCAGCAACAGCACCGCAATGATAAAAATCGCCCAGCCGGAAAAGGCGTGGAAGAAGCCCTCGGCCCGCTCCGGATCCCAGTACTGCACGCAAGCGCCGGTGCTGACAATGCGCAGCGCATTGGCGAAGACGGCAATGGGCAGCGCCGAGATGGCCAGCACAATGCGTATCCAGATGCGGCGCTCGAGCACGTAACCGTAGATGATGGTCAGGGCCTCCAGCGACATCAGCGAGCGGATTCCGCTGCAGGCATCGGCGACTTCGAGGCTCATGGTCGACAATTGCAGCACGTTCCCCTGGCGTAGCACCGGAACGCCGAGCCAGGGCAGCGCGGCACTGGCCACCTTCGACGCCAGAAACTGCAAAGGGAAGGTGATCTCGTTGAAGATGATGGCGGGAATTGGAACCATCAGAAACAGTATTGCCCAGGGGAAAAAGAGGGCCCGGAACATCGGCCAGCCCAGGTAGTAAATGACAACTCCGGCGAGCAAGAAGATCAACGACACGCGGCTGAGGAAGAGTTCGGCGCCCAATTGGCCGGCGGCCAGGAGGAGGGCGGAACCAGCAATGAGCACCACACCCCAGTTCGACGGGCGGAGGGCAACTTGCTTCAAGCTCTGCCAACGCGTCCAGACGACGAAGGCGGAAAAGGCCGGGATAAAGAAGCCGTGGGAGAAGTTGGGATCGTCCCACCAGTTAAGCACCAGCCGTGGGACAACTCCCCGGTACAAATAGGCGATCACCAGCAACAGCGCCACCGCCGGAAGTCCAACCGACCACGACGGTCGGGAGCGGTGTGGGCCGTCAGCGATAGCAACTCCGGTAGCAATTCTCATTGCGAGGCGTAATGAAGCGGCATTGTATCAGCAAGCCACGGGCCAAGGCTGGAACCCCAAGGCCGAATGGTTTGCAGGGCAAGCAAAAGTTCGTGCGATCCGGTATGCAAGAGTTTGCAATTTAGATAATCCTGTGCCACCCTAGTACTTCTCCCCCGCGGCAATTCTGCATACGAATGAACCTTGGAGAGGCAGCACCAGGCGGGTTTTGGGGGCCATCGTGGTTCCCTTTGGAAGGGAAAAGATTTTCCACTTTGTTGCGGAAACCCGTAGAATTGATTTTCGCGGGTTACTTTCGTAAGTAGCTGAAATCAAAGATGCTTTGTAGATTCGGAGTGAGTACTGGGGGGTGCCGACGACTGGCCAACGTCGTGCTCGGCCTTAAGTCGTAAAGAGTACCATCATCTTTCCCCGCACCGCCGTCAGGGAGGCAGTATGGCAATCAGCCCCGTGGGCAGCGTTCTAGAAGCGCTGCCGGGCCCCGCCAACGGTGGGGTCGAAGTCGCGATCGGGCAGAGCGCGGTCATGCGCGGACTGGAGCAGGCGCTGAGCCAGGTCGCCGACGCGCCCCTTCCGGTGCTGCTGGTGGGGGAGGACGGGGTGGGCAAGCGGCTCATGGCCAGGCGGCTGCATCAGCAGTCGGTGCACCGACATCTGGAACTGGAAAGGGTGGTGTGCAGCGGGCTGGCGCCGGGCGCGCTCAGCCTCGGCGGCGCGCATCGCGACCACGGCCCCAACGGCGGTTGGAACGCCGTGGTGGTGCTGGAGGAAATCGGCGATCTTTCGCTGCCGGCGCAGGCCACCTTGCTGGAAAGCCTGCAGCACAACAGCGGCGTCCGCTACCTGGCAACCACGAAGAAGAACGTGGAGCAGGAGGTGCGGGCAGGGCGGCTGCGGGAAGACCTGGTGGCGCGCCTGGGAGCTTTGACCCTGCGCGTACCGCCGCTGCGGCAACGTAAAGAAGATGTCGCCGACCTGATCGCATTCTTTCTGGAGCGGTTTTCGGCGCAGTTTCAGCGCCCGGCGCCGGTCTTGAGCGCCAGCACCCGCACCGCGCTCTGCGACTACAACTGGCCGGGGAACGTGCGCGAGTTGGAGGCAGTGATGGGGGCGCTGGTGGTGACCGGCAATGAAGCGATGGCGCTGGCCGCGGTGCGCTGGAACTCGAACCGGCGTGCGCCCCGGGTGGAACTGGTTCCCCTCAAGGAAGCGGCGCGCGAGGCGTCGCGCCACGCCGAACGCGATCTCATCATGAAGGTGCTGGCGCGCACCCGCGGCAACCGCAAGCGGGCCGCCGCCGAGCTGCAGATCAGCTACAAGGCTCTGCTTTACAAACTGAAGCAGATCGGCATTGATGACCTGGGGATTTCTATCTAGTGCGGGGAGGTTGGTGCTTATGAAATTTGCAGTGCAGGGAGCCATCGTGGCAGGGCTTCTGCTGCTGGCCGGCAGCGCGCTGGCGGCGGCCCCGCAAAAGCCAGCGGCGCCGGCAAAGGCGACGCAGAGGGCTGCGCCGGCAGCGGCCGCGGCAGCGGCGGGTGGAGACTATCTGATTGGTCCGCAGGACGTGCTCTCGGTCAACGTCTGGAAAGAGCCGGAGGTTTCGGCGAACCAGGTGCCGGTGCGTCCGGACGGCAAGATTTCGCTGCCCTTGCTGGGCGATGTGCAGGCGGCAGGGCTGAGCCCGGCGCAGCTGACGGCGAACATCACCGAGCAGCTGAAACGCTACATCTCCGAGCCGCGGGTTACGGTGACGCTGACGGCGATCAACAGCCAGCGCTTCTACATCATGGGCGAAGTGACCCGGCCGGGGGCATTCCCCCTGGCGCCGAACACCAATGTGCTGCAGGGCCTGGCGAACGGCGGCGGCTTTACCGAGATGGCCGATCCCAAGAAGGTCTACGTCCTGCGGACGGAAAGCAACGGGCAGGTGAAGCTGCCGTTCAATTACCGGGAAGTGGTGAAGGGGCACAAGCCGGAGCAGAACATCCTGCTGCGTCCGGGGGACACGATCGTAGTGCCGTAGTCGCGGCGGAGTCTGACATGAAGACGATGAAACCAATCCGGTGGCTGTGCGCCGTTTCTCTGCTGAGCGCAGCACTGTGGGGGCAGCAGGCGCCGACGAATCCGGTGCCGCCAGGGGAACAGCAGGCGCCGACGAATCCGGCGCCGCCAGCGGAGCAGCAGCCGGGCCCTGAGCAGCCGCCGAAAAAGACCGATCCGCGCCTCGACCAGCGGGTGACGCCGGAGGCGGCGATCGGCCACGACCAGGCGGAGATGCAGGAGGACGCCAGCAGCGCGCCCCGCGCCGACAGCACGCCGCTCTCCGGCATCCGCCGCCTGGGAACGGGGGCGCGGCCCCACGGCGGCGAGCACGACTACCTGGTCCCCAGCTTCAGTTTCACGGAATCGGTAGACACCAACCCGGCGCTGCAGGGGACCACGCCCGGCAATGAAGCGATCTCGGTAGTGGGCGGATCGCTGGACCTAGAGCGCGGCAGGCGCGCGGGCGTACTGACCCTGCACTACAACGGCGGCGCCACGTTCTACTCGAAGTCCAATGCGCTGGACAACCACTTCCACGAACTGTCGGTGCAGCAAGCGTTCGCGTCGCGGGTGTGGAGTTTGACGCTGGGGGGCGAAGCCAACTACTCGCCGAATGGCATGATGGGACTGGGGAGTTTCAATGGGTCCGGGGACACGAGCGCACTCGGTTTGGTGAGCGGGTTAGCGCCCAACGATACGCTCCTGACCAACCAAATGGGACGGATTCTCGCGACCGGTTTTGGCCAACTCGACCTGCACATGACGCCGCGCAACATCTGGACGATATCGGGCAGTCACGGCGTGCAGCGGTTCCTGGAGGCGGATTTTCTGGACTCCGAGCAGACGAGCCTGGACGCCGGCTTCACCCACAAAATGCGGCGTCGCAACAGTATCGGGGTGAAGTACCAGGCCAGCTTCTTCGATCTGGATCACGCCATCGGCGGCTTCCGGCGGGACACCGCCATGGTGTCGTTCGAGCACCACTTCGCCGGGCGGTACGTGCTGCAAATGGAAGCGGGCCCGGAGCGGATGAAGGTCACCGGCGGGCTGACGCCGCAACCGGCGTCGCTGGTGCCGGCGCGCCGGGCATCGTTCCGTTTCACCGGCAAGAAAGCGGACTGGAACCTGGGGTATGCGCACAACACACTCGGCGGCGGCCTGATCGTCGGCGCCGAAGTGGACAGCGTGGACGGGGGATTTCTCTACCGTTTTACGCGCAGTTGGAATGCCGCGGTCACTTTCAATTACGCCCACAACGACCCGGTGCGCCAACTTTCGAGCCTGACCTCGGCGCTGGACACCCTGACCGGGGGAGCGCGACTGGAGCGCAAGCTGGGGCGGAGCATGAACCTCTACTTCACGTATTCGGTGAGCCGGCAGAACGCGCCGACGGCGGTATGCAGCAGCGGCGTGTGTGCCGACTCTTTCCTGCGGCAGGTGGGCGGCATTGGTTTCAGCTGGCGGCCGGAGCGGCCGATCCGCATCGATTAGGACGACGGCACGGCGGGCAGAAGGAAACGAAGGTAAACAGCTATGGTGGAACAGAAACGCGAACTGACGCCGGAAGATTATCTCGCCATCCTGCGGCGCCGCTGGTGGCTGCTGCTGATCCCGACCATCGTGGTGGGCGTCGGCTCGTACCTGGTGTCGCTGAAGATCCCGAATCGCTATATCTCGAGGGCGCTGGTGCTGATCTCGCAGCCGCAGGTGCCGCAGCAGTACGTTAAGTCCATGGGTAGCGACGAGCTGCAGCAGCGGCTGGCGAGCATGTCGGAGCAGATCATGAGCCGCACCACGTTGCAGTCCATCATTGACACCACCGGGGTGTTCAAGGACGAGCACGCGCCGATGGAAGAGCTGGTGGATCGCATGCGCAAGCAGATCAAGGTGGACATTCTCAAGGAGGAGAGCGACCGGCCGGGCCGCGGCCTGCCCGGCTTCTATCTCAGCTTCACCTCGGAGAACGCACACACGGCGCAGCAGGTGTGCAACGAGCTGGTGACGAGGTTTATCAACGCCAACATGAAGGTGCGCACCGACCGCGCCAAGGGCACGACCGAGTTCCTTTCCCGGCAGCTCGACGATGCCAAGAAGAAGCTGGACGACCAAGACGCGAAGCTGGCGCAATTCAAGCAGAAGTACCTGGGGCAGCTGCCGGGGCAGGAACAGTCGAACCTGGCCATGCTGAACACGCTGACCAACCAGCTGGATGCCGCCAACCAGGCGATAGCCCGCGCCCAGAATGACAAGACCTTCGCCGAGTCGCTGCTGCAGCAGCAGGTGGCAACCTGGCAGGCGATGCAAGGGCCCAACAGCACGCAAGAGCTGGAGACCCAGGTCCTCAAGCTGCAGCAGCAGGTCAACGAGCTGCAGTCGCGTTACACCAGCGAGCACCCGGAAGTGGCGCGGGTGAAAGGCGAGCTGGCGCGGGCGAAGGAGAAGCTGCAACAAGCACGTGCCGCCGGCCCCGCCAACCCGGCAGATGCCAAGGCCATGCCCGAGCCGCCGGGAATCCAGCAGCTGCGGTTGCAGACCCAGCAGCTGGCCCTGATTGTCAAGGACAAGATTGCCGAGCAGGGACGAGTCCAGAAGCAGTTGCAGACGTACCAGTCGCGCGTGCAACTGAGCCCGGTGGTGGAAGAACAGTACAAGGTGCTGACGCGTGATTACGAAACCGTGGCCAGAAACTACAACGAACTTTTGAACAACAAGAACTCGTCGGTGATGACGCAGGACCTGGAATTGCAGCAGCAGGGCGAGCAGTTCGCCCTCCAGGATGCGCCCAACCTGCCGGAGAAGCCGGTGTTTCCGGACCGGCCGCTGATCACGGGCGGCGGTTTCGGCGGCGGCCTGGCCCTGGGGATTGTGATCGTGGGGGTGCTGGAGATGAAAGACAAGTCGCTGCGCAGCGAGCGCGACGTCAGCTTCCATCTCGGGCTGCCGACCCTGGCCCTGGTGCCGTGGATCGAAGAAGGGCAAACGAACTCCAGGTGGCGGTTCTGGTCACGCAAGAACAAGGAAGGAATGACGGCGGCGGCGGGCAGCGCCTGAGCGGCGGTTGGAAAGCGACTCCATGTACAAACGATTCTTTGGGCTGAAAGCCAATCCGTTCAACGTGAACCCGGACCCGCGGTTCCTGTTCCTGACGCAACACGCGCGGGAAGCGCTGGCCTGCCTCACGTACGGAATCCAGACGCGTCGCGGCTTCACCCTGCTGACCGGCGAGGTGGGGACGGGGAAGACCACGCTGCTCAATAAGCTGATGGAGTACCTGCAGGGCCGGAACGTGAAGACCGCTTTCCTGTTCAACCCGCGCCTGGAAGTGGACGAGTTCTTCGACTACATGCTGGCCGACCTGGGCATTCCCATCGCGGCGAACACCAAGAAGAGCCAGGTGCTGATCAAATTGAACAACTGGCTGCTGGAGCGCTATCGCGCCGGCGAGCACGTGGCCCTGGTCATCGACGAGGCCCAGGACCTTTCCGCCGACGTGCTGGAAGAGATCCGGCTGCTGACCAACCTGGAAACGGCGACCGAGAAGCTGCTGCAGATCGTGCTCAGCGGCCAGCCGGAGCTGGAAGAGAAGCTGGCGCGCCCAGAGCTGCGGCAACTGCGCCAGCGCATCACCCTGCGCTGTCGTACCCATCCGCTGACGCTGGAAGAGACGCAGCACTACGTGGCGCAGCGGCTGCGCATCGCCGGCGCGGCGCAGCAGAGCATTTTCACGGCGGCGGCGGTGGAGGCGATCCACCTGTACGCGCGCGGCATTCCCCGGGTCGTCAATCTGTTGTGTGAGCACACGCTGATCAACGCCTTTGCCGATCAGCAACTGACGGTGGAGCCGGAGGTGGTGCGCAGCGTGGCCGGCGAATTCGATCTGTTGGAAAGTGTGCGCGGCGGCGCCGCGGCGGCGGACTTTGGCAAGGGCGAGAACGTGGCGCTGATTGATGCGCTGCGCCGGCTCAATACTCTGGCGGAACAGCTCCAGCGAACGACAACGGCGGCCGCTTCCGGTTCCGCCAAGAACAGGGAGTAAATGATGAGTCGCATTCACGAGGCGCTCCAGCAAGCGGAACGGGAACGCCACCTGCGCGGTGGCGCCGCGCCCCCCTCATCGGTCGAAACGGGCGCTCCGGATGTGCCCGAAGCCGACGCCTTGGTGCTGGCTCCGCCCTCGCCGGAAGAATCTCCGCTGCTGACGTACGAGCACCTGCTGGCGCGCATCCCTCACGCCGAGTGGAAGGTTGATGGCAAGCGGCTGGTGGTCTGGGGCGCGCACGAGGCGCGCGGTGTGCTGGAGCAGTTCCGCACGCTGCGGGCGCGGCTCTACCAGCTGCGCGGCACCATGAAGCTGCAGACCCTGGTGCTGGCCAGCGCCGTGCCCGGCGAGGGCAAGACCTTCATGGCGGCGAACCTGGCGGCCACCTTCGCGCGCCAGCGTGGCCGGCGCGTGCTGCTGATCGATGCCGACGTGCGCCGCCCGTCGCTGCAGGCGATCCTGGGCGCGCCCCAGGAACCCGGCCTTGCCGACTACCTGAAGGGGGACTGCGACGAGTACGCCATCATGCAGCAGGGGCCGGTGGAAGGCCTGATCTTCATTCCCGGGGGCCGGGTGCCGTCGCATCCCTCCGAACTGATCGCCAGCCAGCGCCTGAAGACGCTGATCGATCGGCTGGCGCCGTGTTTCGACTGGGTGCTGATCGACACTCCGGCGGCGGTGCCGATGGCCGACGCCAGCATTGTGGCGAACCATGCCGACGGCGTGCTGCTGGTGGTGAAAGCGGCAGGCACGCCCCGCGAGCTGGCCGCCAAGGCCCGCGATGAGTTTCGCCGGCCGGTGGTCGGCGTGGTGCTGAACAGTGTGGCCCAAAACGAGGGCTACGGTTACTACTACTACTCCTCCACCTACGACAACGAACCGAAGCACAGCAACAGCGGACGATGATTCGGCTCTTCCAGGTCTACTACCCCGTCCGCACGCTGGTGTTATTCAGCGGCGAGCTGCTGATTGTGCTGGCATCGTTTCTGCTGGCCACGCTCATTGGCTTCGGCCCGGACACGTTCATCGTCCTGAATTACGAGAGCGGACTGTACAAGATTCTCTGCGTCTGTCTGCTGTCGGGGATCGTCTCGTACTACCTGGATCTCTACTCCCCCGAACGCCTGAACAGCAGCGGCGAAACCTACTTCCGGCTGCTGTCCGTGTTGGGAGCACTCTCGTTTCTGCTGGCCGGCATCAGTTGGGTGTTCCCGGAATTCGCGCTGGGGAACAACACGTTCCTGATGGGACTGCTGATTTTTGGGGTGGCGCTGTTCGTCTGGCGGGCGATCTATCCCTGGCTGATGCGGCAGCCGTGGCTGCAGGAGAAAGTCTGCGTGCTCGGTTCGGGAGCGCGCGCCAGCCTGCTGACCAACGCCATCCGCACGCGCTACGACCTCGGCATCCGTCTGGCACAGCCCGAGCCGGTGGGCGAGTCGCGCGAACAACTGGCACAATTTATCGACCAGTTGAAGCAGCGCCCCGACGTGAAGCGCGTCATCGTGGCGGTCTCCGACCGCCGCGGCAAGCTGCCCACGCGGGAGCTGCTCGACCTGCGCATGAGCGGCATGAAGATCGAAGACGCCGGGGACCTGATTGAGCAGATCACCGGCAAGATCGAGGTGGATGAGCTGCATCCCAGCGCGCTCATTTTCGCCGAAGGCTTCCGCCTGAACCCCATGTTGCTGCTGGTCCGGCGCGTGGTGTCGACGGCGGTCTCGTTGGCCTTGCTGGCGGTGGTGTTGCCGCTCCTGCCGATCATTGCGATCGCCATCAAACTGAGTTCGCCGGGCCCGATCCTGTTCCGCCAATGGCGCGTTGGCCGTAGCGGCCGTCTGTTTACGATTTACAAATTTCGCACTATGCGGCAAGACGCGGAGGCCAAGACCGGCGCCACCTGGGCCGGCGATGCCGACCCCCGCATCACCCGCGTCGGCCGCTTCCTGCGCAGTACCCGGCTGGACGAAATCCCCCAGCTGTGGAACGTGCTCGATGGCGACATGGGATTCGTGGGCCCCCGCCCGGAGCGCCCGGAGTTCGTGCAGTGGCTGCAGGAAGCGATCCCGTACTACAGCATGCGCCACATCATCCGCCCGGGTCTGACCGGCTGGGCGCAGGTGCGCTACGAGTACGGGGCCTCGCTGGAGCAGGCCAAGGAAAAGCTCCGCTACGACCTCTACTACATCAAGCACATCTCGCTGTCGTTCGATTTGTGGATCCTGTTCGAGACCGTGCGGACCGTGCTCTTCGGGCGAGGTGCGCGATGAGCGGCGGCATCTACGACGTCCTGGTATGGGTCTTCTGGCTGAGTGCCGGTCTGATTGGTTACACCTACCTCGGCTACCCGCTGGTTTTGTGGATGCGATCACTCTATGCCCGGAAGCCCCTGGCCAAGGCGCCGCTGCTGCCGGCGGTCTCCATCCTGCTGGCGGTACGGGACGAAGCCGCAAGCCTGACGGGCAAATTGCAGAACCTGGCGGCTCTGGACTATCCCGCCGACCGGCTGCAGGTGATCGTGGTGGGCGACGGGGCGACGGACGAAATCAAAGCCGTGCTGGCCTCAGCATCCTCGGCGCTCACCGTGATTCAGGCCGAAGCGCTGGGCAAGGCGGCCGCGCTCGGCCGTGGACTGGGCGCGGCGACCGGAGAAATCGTGGTCTTCACCGACGTGCGACAGGAATTCGAGCCGGATGCGATCCGGCAGCTGGTCGCACCGTTTGCGGATGCCACCGTGGGATGCGTGAGCGGGGAGCTGATGCTGCGCGAACCGCAGGACACGCAAGGGCGCACCATCGGTCTGTACTGGGAAATCGAGAAGTGGATGCGCCACGCCGAGTCGCTCTGCGGCTCGACGATTGGCGCCACGGGTGCCATCTACGCCGTGCGGCGCGAGCTCGTCGTGCCGCCGCCGCCGGGGACCATCCTGGACGATGTCTTCATTCCGCTGCACGTGGTGCGCGCCGGATACCGCAGCGTCTTTGAACCGGACGCCATCGCCTGGGACCAGACTTTCGACGACCCGGCCCGCGAGTTCCGGCGGAAGGTGCGGACGCTCACCGGTAATTACCAGCTGCTGCAACTGGCGCCGTGGCTGATCTCGCCGCGCAATCCCGTGCTGCTGGCCTTCGTCAGCCACAAACTGCTGCGGCTGGTGGTTCCTTTTGCGCTGCTGGCGATCCTGCTATCGTCGTGTCTGCTGCCGGCTTGGTTCTATCGGGCCGTGTTCATTCTGCAGCTCGCGTTTTACCTGCTGGGCCTGGCCGCGCTGGTGCGGATTCCGACCGGACCCATTGCGCGCTTCGCGAATTCCGCCATGGTGTTCCTGATGTTGAACGCGGCCGCCGTGGTGGCGTTCGTCAATTTTGTGTTGCGGAGGAAAGTGGCATGGACGCGCTGAGCGGGTCTTCTCTTCTATACATTCCTGTCGCCGCAGCGCACGGGCGGAGGGGGTCGGCGGCGGCAGCGGTGGACCCGTCACGATGGGAGAGGGCGGCCGAATAGCATGTGCGGCATTGCTGGAATAGTCGGCCCGGAGGGCGCGACGATCGCGCCCGAGCGCGTGCATGCCATGTGCCAGGCGATTGTGCATCGCGGGCCGGACGACGAAGGCATCTACGCGCACGGCCACGTCGGCCTCGGCATGCGCCGGCTCAGCATCATTGATGTTCAGGGCGGCCAGCAGCCGGTGCACAACGAAGATCGCAGCATATGGCTCGTCTTTAACGGCGAGATCTACAACTTCCTCGAACTGCGCGAGGAACTAGAACGCGCCGGCCATCGTTTCTATACCCATTCCGACACCGAAACCATCGTGCATCTTTACGAGCAGTATGGCGCCGACGCGGTTTCGAAACTGCGCGGCATGTTCGCCATCGCACTGTACGACGCGCGCCACCGCAGGTTATTGCTGGCGCGCGACCGCCTGGGCAAGAAGCCGCTGCATTTCGCACTGCGCGACGGGTTCCTGTACTTCGGTTCGGAGATCAAAGCGCTGCTGGCGGTGGCGCCGGAGCTGGCGGAAGTCAACCGCGCCGCGCTGCTGGAGTATTTCCATTGGGGATATATTCCCGACCCGCTCACCGCGTTCACGCCCATTCAGAAGCTGCCGCCGGCGCACTTGCTGGAGTACGAAGCGGGCCGGATCAAGATTCGCCGTTACTGGGACGTGGGCCGCTACGGGGTGGCGAAGTTCGCGTCGGAGGGGGAGTGCCTCGATGAACTGGAACGCCATCTGCAGAAGGCGGTCGCGATGCGCCTTATCAGCGAGGTGCCGCTGGGCGGCTTGCTGAGCGGCGGCGTGGATTCGTCCGTGGTGGTCGCGCTGATGGCGCGCGCCAGTTCGCGTCCGGTGCAGACTTTCTCCATCGGCTTTGAGCACCAGGCGTTCGACGAGGCGCCCTATGCGCGCGCCGTCGCGGCGAAGTTTGCCACAGAACATCATGAGATGGTGGTGCACGCCGACTTCGGCGAAACCCTCGATCTGCTGACCCGCATGATGGAGGAACCGTTTGCCGATTCGTCGCTGATTCCGACCTATCACGTCTGCCGGATGGCGCGGCAACAGGTGACCGTGGCCTTGGCCGGCGACGGCGGCGATGAGATTTTCGGCGGCTATGATCGCTACCGTATCTTCGCCAACTGGGCGCGCTACGCCCGTGCCGGTCGGCTCACGGGGGACTTCTACCGGCGTCATGTGTACCCGCGGCTGCCGCTGGGATTTCCCGGACGCCGCTTCTGCTATAACGTCACGCTGCCGCCGGCAGAGCGCTACCTTGACCTGGTAGCCCTGGTAGACGCCCGCGCACGCGATCCGGAGCTGTTTTCGGTCGAATGGCAGGAATTGGCGCGCGCCAACGCCAGTCCTGTGGGCGCCCTGTTCGACAGCGCGCCCGCCGCCGACGACCTGAGCCGCGCCATGTATACCGACATCCACAGCTATTTGCCCGGCGACATCCTCACCAAGGTCGATCGCATGAGCATGGCGAACTCGCTGGAAGTTCGGGCACCGCTGCTCGACCATGTGGTCGTGGAATGGGCGACTTCCGTGCCCTGGTCCTGGCATTTCCGCGGCGGGGAACAGAAGTATCTGTTGAAGCAGCTGGCGCGGCGGCTCGGCGTTCCGGCGGAGGTGCTGGACCGCCCCAAACAGGGCTTCGCGATTCCCCTCGTGCATTGGCTGCGCAACGAGTTACGCTCGACGCTGATGGAGACACTGCTCGAGCCGCGCACCTTGCAGCGCGGCTACTTCAATGCGAAGGCGGTGCGCACCCTGGTGAATGAACACCTCACGCGCCGGCGGGACCGCTCGGCACCGCTGTGGGCGCTGCTGGTGTTTGAGCTGTGGCACCGCAATTTTCTGGAGCGCCGAGAGAGCACGTCCCGTGACGCAGCCATGCCGGTTCCGGCGCAGCCGGCCGGCGCCGGGACGGCGAACCGCGCCCTTTAAGGAACTCGCTTTGGGGGTCATGAACCAACTCGGATACGAAGCCCCGCCGCCGGCGCGCCCCAGCGGTGGCACCGCCCTTGAAGCCAGCGCCGAGCTGCCCGAGGAGGTCCGGACGCAGCTCCGGCGGACCAAGCTCGCCTACGCGGGCGCGTTGGCATTTATCGCGGTCTACTACGCCCGGCCGGGCGACTGGATTCCAGGATTGATTTCGGCGCCGGTCGGCAAGGTGGTCGCCGTGGTCGCGCTGCTGTTGTTTCTCGCCTCCATCGTCCAAGGGGCGAGGCTGCGGCTTGCGACGGAAATGCTGCTCTTGGTGGCATTCTTCGTGCACATCAATCTCTGCCTTCCGTTCGCGACGTGGCGGGGCGGCAGCGTGGAAGTCGTCTACGGCGAGTACATCAAGATTGTGGCCATCGCTTTGCTCGTGGCCACGGCAGCGTGCTCGCCCGACCGCGTCCGGCGAGCCGTTTTTGTTCAGACCGTTTGCGTTCTTGGGGCGGTCCTGGTGGCTGCGGTGCACGGCCAGCGAGACATAGCCGCCCGGCTTTACACCGGCGGGCGGGCGATGTACGCCAATCCCAACGATCTCGCCATTCTGGCTGCAGTCGTGGCCCCGTTCTGCCTGTATTTTGCCTACCGGACGCGGGTGCTGGTAAAGAAGGCATTCTGGCTGGCGATGCTCGTCTGCATCGTGTATGTGGTGGTGCAGACGTATTCCCGGGGAGGCTTCCTCGCTCTCGCCGGCGGCACCGTGTATGCGGCGGTGCAGTTGCGCACGGCAGCGGGCCGCAGCGGGGCGGTGGCGATTCTGGCGATTGTGCTCGCGGCGGCCTTGCTGGTCCCGCTCGCCGGCAGCCGCTTCCTGTCGCGCCTCGAGACCGTGTACAGCGTGGACAGTGACGAGACGGGCTCGGCCCAGGCCCGCAGGCAGCTCCTGATGCTGAGCATTGGGGTCGCGCTCACGCATCCGGTCTTCGGCGTGGGCCCCGGCAACTTCCAGATCTACTCCAAAAGCTGGCATGCGTCCCACAACACGCTGACGGGACTTGCCGCGGAAACTGGTTTTCCCGGACTGGCCCTCTGGGTGGCGATGGTGGTCGTGACGATCAAGAAACTGCGGCGAGTAGCAAGCTCGCCGCTGGTGGCGGCGAATACGCGTAGTCTGGCCGCTGCCATCAAGGCCAGTATCTACGCGCTGCTGGTCTCACTCCCATTCCTTTCCTGTGAATTCCAGTTTTTCCCCTACCTGCTGCTGGCCTACGCCTCGGCGACATGCCGGCACGCGCTCCCGGAGCCCGCGCTGGCGCCAGCAACTGGGAGCCAGGCATGACCACGGCTGCCGTCCTCCTGCTGGCCGCGGTCGTCGCAGCCGCCGCGCTGGTCTGGTCCATCGAGCGGAAGCGACATTTCCATATATGGCTGCCGGCCTACTGGCGGCAGCGCAGCCAGCGGCGTGCGGCGTTTCGGCAGCCGACGCATGTTCTGTTTTGCTTCGTCGACCATTTCGAGCCGTGGAACTGGGACCGCACGACCGAAGAGAGCCTGCGACTGATGCGCGGCTGGGTCGAGCGCTACCCCACGATGGCTCGCCGCCACGCCGATTCCCGCGGCGTCGCGCCGCAGCACACCTGGTTTTATCCGGGCGAAGGCTACCAGGCGGAATTTCTGGAGTTGACCCAACAACTGGTCGCAGGCGGCTACGGTGAGATTGAGCTCCACCTCCACCACAGCTACGATAGCGAGACCTCCTTGCGGGAGAAGTTACGGCAGGCGAAAGCGCTGTTTACCCGCCACGGTTTGCTACAACCACCGGGCGCGGTCGGGCCGCAGTTCGCGTTTATCCACGGCAATCTGGGTTTATGCAACGGCCTTGGGCCGGAATACTGCGGCGTGAACGACGAGTTGCGCATTCTCCGCGAAGAAGGGTGCTACGCCGATCTTTCGGCGCCGACGTACCCCGCCGCATCGCAAACCCGCAAGATCAACTGCGTGTATTACGCCCGGAGTTCGCGGAACGTGCCGAAAATGCACGACCAGGGAGCGGACGTCAGCGTCGGCGGGCAGGCCGACGGCGATCTGATGTTGATTCAGGGCCCGCTGGGCCTGGACTGGACGCGCCGCAAGTTAGGATTTCTCCCGAGCGTGGACAATGCCGAGGTCAGCGCGCATATCCCCGGCACTCGCCGGCGGGCGCGGCTGTGGGCGGGGCAGCGCGTTTGTGTGAGCGGTCGGGAGGACTGGGTCATTATCAAGGTCCATTGCCATGGCGGCCAGGCCGAGGATGCCGATGCCCTGCTGGGCGATGGCGCTGACGCGATGTTTTCTGCGCTGGAAGCCGAGTTCCGCGATCGCGAGGGGTTCTTCCTGCACTACGTAACGGCCCGCGAGCTGTACAACATCATCAAGGCCGCCGAAGCGGGACGGACAGGCGACCCCCATGACTATCGCGACTTTGTCGTGGCGCCCCCTGTAGCGGGCCGCAGGAGCGGCTTGCGCGCGGCGCCGGCAGCAGCTTCAATGTCTGCGGACGCTGCCCCGGCCCAGGCACGATAGCCCCCAATGGCCCCTCCCATGGACGTGCGCCCTGCAAGCGATGCATCGGAATCGTCTCCGGGCACGGTCGCCCGCGACGCCCAGGCGCCCATTCGCAGCTTCCACCTGGTCGATTCCTTCAACATCGGTGGCACGGAGTCCCAGATGGTACAGCTCGTCACCCGCCTGCGCCGCGCGGGGTGGCCGGTGGCGGTCGGGTGCCTGCAGGCACGCGGGCCCCTGCTTGAGGTAGTGATGGCCGGCGGGATTTCGGTTACTGAATTTCCCATGGGCGGGTCGTTTTTCCGCGTTTCCGCCCTCCGTCAGATGGTGCGGCTGGCGCGCCTCCTCCGCGCCGGCCGCTATGACGTGCTGCACGCCCACGATCTGTACGCGAACCTGCTGGGGATCGTGGCGGCGCGCCTGGCGGGGGTTCCGGTGGTGATCGCGAGCCGCCGTGATCTGGGCAGCCCCTGGTGGGAGTCGTGGGCTCGTAAAGTCGTCCTGCGGTCCATCCAGAAGCTGGCGACCGTGGTGCTGGCGAATTCGCGAGCCGTGGCGGAGTACCTGGTGGAGGTCTGGGACGTTCCCGCCACGCGTGTCACCGTAATTCACAATGCTGTCGACCTGGGAAAATTTGCCGCGGCAGGCGCCTGCGCGCCGCCGTTCCCACCGGCCAGCGAAGGTGATTTCCTGGTCGCGTCTGTCGGCAACATGCACAGCGCGGTAAAAGGCTATGAGTACTTGATTGACGCGGCGCGGCAAGTCTGCGCCGAGATGCCGAATGCCAAGTTCCTGCTGATCGGCGATGGCGCGCTGCGGGAGCGCTTCGAGCGGCAGGCACGCGAAGCCGGCATCACCGAGAAGGTCATCTTCCTCGGCCGCAGAAGCGATGTGCCGCAGATTCTCTCGCGGTGCGAGTTGCTGGTGTCGGCGTCGCTCTCGGAGGGTATGCCAAACGCGGTCCTCGAGGCCATGGCCGCCGGACTGCCCGTGGTTGCGACCGCCGTGGGAGGCACCTCCGAGGTGGTAGACCAGGAACAAACCGGGTTGCTGGTGCCGCCAAGAGACGCCGGGGCGTTGGCCGCCGCTGTGCTGCGGCTGGCGAAGGACCCGGACCGGCGACGGGAGATGGGCGCTGCGGCCCGGCGGCGAGCGCAAACCGATTTCAGTTTCGATCGCCTGGTGGCGGAGGTGAAGGCGCTGTATACGGCGCAGCTTGCTGCCCATGCCCGACCGCAGCCGCGGACCGGGTGAGCCATTGTTCGCGGGTATGGGTCAGGATCGTCTCAAACTCCAACGCCACCTGCTGCCAGCTGTAGCGCGACTCGACCAACTGCCGCGCCGCCGCCCCCAGCGATTTTCTCAGCCCGGCATCTCGCAATAACTCCACCGCACGGGCCGCGAAGGACGCGGGGTCGTCGGCCAGACAAATGTCTTTGCCGTTGCTCACCGGGAGGCCTTCGGCGCCGACCGTAGTCGAAAGCACCGCCTTGCCCATGGCCATCGCCTCAAAGATCTTGAGGCGCGTGCCGCTGCCGACGCGAAGCGGGACCACGTAGACCGCTCCTCCGGCAACATACGGCCGGATATCCTCGACCTGCCCGGTGACCGTGATTCCGTCGTGCCGGGCCAATTCTTCGCGCAGCTTCGCGGTCGGATTACGACCTACCACCGCCAGGGTGGCAGCGGGAACCTCGGCCCGCAAGCGGGGCCAGATCTCGCGGGCAAAGTACAGCATGCCGTCTTCATTCGGTTCCCAGTCCATGGCGCCGGTGAACACCAGCGAGTGGGGAGCGGGCTCTCGGTCGCTGGGCTGGAAATAGTCCGTGTCCACACCGGTAGGAATGACGCTGATTTTCGCCGCGGGCAGGAAGCGAAGAAAAAATTCCCGGTCAACCTCGGAGACGGCGAGCACCTGGTCAGCGCGGCGGAGGTATTGTTCTTCGAAGCGGGAGAGCGTGACGTACTCGCGCCAGGAGGCAAACCTCCACAGCGGATTCTTCGCTACCTGCATGTGGCGCTGCCAGATGAGCGCTTCCACGTTGTGGGTGAAGATGACCTTGGGGCAGGGGACCTCCCACGGCAGAATGGCCGCCGGGATGACGAAGTCGCAGAGGATGAGGTCGGGCGGTTCTTCGCGGGCGAGGTCCCGTAAATCGCCCGCCAACCCGGGCCGGCAGTGCTTGGCGATTACATACGGTTGCGCAGAAAAAATGTGGCGCAGAAAATGCAGCTTCTCGCGCAGGGTGCCCGGGGCTGCCATGGTGATCGGGCGGAAGACGGCGCGGTGGAACTGTGACGCAATCTGCGGGTGCTGGTCGTCAGGTTCTGCCGGATAAAAGGTAAACAGCGTCACCTGGTGGCGCTGCGCCAGGTGCCGCAATAAATGATAGCTGCGAATTCGACCGCCGACATTCGGCGGCACGAGGCCGCCCGCTTTCACCCACAGTATCTTCAACTTGCCTGGACCCGTTCCTGCAAACCCGATTTCGGGAGGTGCCGCATTATAGCGCGCCTCCTTAAGATGCTACGCGAGTCTCACACCGTGGTTGTTTGCGCCCCTAGGTCACGAACCCATCCCGCCAGTTTCTCCGTCAACTGGCGGAAGTGATATGGCTTCAAGGACTGTTCCACTTCTTCGCGCGAGCGTGGCGGAGATGCCAGGGCTTGCAGAAGCCGGGTAGCGATCTGAGTCGGATCCTCCGGATCGGCCCACAGCCCTGAACCGGTCGACTCCAACAAATCGCTCAATGCACCTTTCTGGACCAAAGCCAGGATCGGCTTACCCGTCTGGAGATATTCATAAGTCTTTGCCGGCACCGCGAGTCTGTGGTTCCCCTGAAATATCAGCAGCACATCGGCGCTATTCAGGGCTCGCTGGGCTTCCTGCCAGCCGACCCGAGACCGAAATTCGATACACTTTTTACGGATCAACTCCGGCGTGCGAAGGCGCGCTGCTGCTCTTCGATCTCTGTGTCGTTGTTTCCCATAAAGACCGCGCTGAAGCAGCTCGAATCGATCTTGCCAGCATCTACCAAGTCAGCTACTGCCTGGCAGAAAGTATCGACTCGCCGCCCTGCATACAAATCGCCGAGATGCAGGAGGACCCGCTTCCCAACTTGTGAGCTGTCGCTTTTTTGGCAGGATGGTGGGATCATCGAACCCGTTCGTTAGGGCGGCAAATTTGTCAGAAGGCAAGCAGGGATAGTTACGGAGAAAGGATTCGCGTAATGCGTCCGTAGTACAAAGGATGAGATCGGCCCTGGATATACAACTGGCCTCGAAACGATAATCGATACTATTGCGCCAGCGCGGAAGATCCTGCCGCCAAGTGTTGGATACCCATGCATCTCTGAAGTCGGCTATCCAAGGAACTCCATACGTCTTCCTTAGCCTGCGCGCGACCAAGTGTGAGGTCCATGGCGGACCGCTCGATAAAATAACGTCGATAGATTCCTTCTTAATAAGTTCAGCGCCGGCGCGAACCGCAGGACGATACCAACCCCAGAACTTGTCAGGTGTTTGCAACAGAGCCATCACATTGCGCCGCAAAGAGCCAGGGCGCGGAGCCACTGCGGTACGGGCCTGTTCAGTGCCAGCGGGAGTGCCGCCTGGGCGAAGACGGCGCTTCCAACCGGCGTACAAGGTTGAGCGGAGTACCTTTGACAGGAGTACGTTCAATCTGAAGCCCGGAAGGAGTGGCAAAGCTATTGTCGATTTCGCCGGCATAGTCCTGCTTAACGGTGAGGACGACCGGACGAACTCCGAACTCCGGAAGGTAGCGACAAAACCTCGCCATTCGCTTGCCGCCCACCTCCGAATCGGGAGGGAAAAAATATGTGACCACTAGAACAGACAACTCGGGACTCAACCTTCCTCCTTGCGGGGTCTCCCCGCAGGTCATCTGGTACAGGAAGCCGCGAAAATCTCTTAATTATTTCGTCCGCTTACCGGATCCAATTGCCGGACTGGATACGCGGTACCGGTCACGACGAGGACGCGGTGAGATGCGTTTCCGGACCCGTGATCACGTCGGCGATCCGCTCAGCCGCATGTCCGTCCCACAAAGGCGGGATTCGAACTGGTCTTGGTCCGGCCAGCCAGGATGCGCTCGACTTCAGCCCGCAGGCGACCAAGATCGCGTCCGACCAGAACGTTAGTGCCGGAACTGACCGTAATTGGCCGTTCCGTGTTCTCCCGCACCGTCAGGCACGGGATTCCCAAGAATGTAGTTTCTTCCTGGATGCCGCCGGAATGGGTGATGACCACAGTGGCGCGCTGCTGTAACGCCAGGAAATCAAGGTAGGGGAGCGGGTCCATCAGGCGTACCTGGCCGCTCGCAGAGCAAGTTAACCCTGCGTCCAGAATACGTTGGCGAGTCCGTGGATGGACAGGGAACAAAACCGCCATCTCCTCTCCGATTTCGGCCAGCACGCTGATCAGCCGTGTGAGCCAGGGTCGGTCATGCACATTCGACGGGCGGTGAAGGGTGACGAGAGCATATTTTTCCGGAAACTCTCCGGTTGCCTTATTTGTCGCGTGAGGCAGCATGCGGACCAACGTGTCAATCATGACGTTGCCCACGAGATGAATCTTGTCCGGGGAAATGCCCTCGCGCGCCAGGTTCTGGTCGGCATCCGCAGAAGGGGGTGAAAAGCAGGTCCGAGATTTGGTCGGTGAGCAAGCGGTTGATTTCTTCGGGCATGCTGCGGTCGAACGAGCGCAAGCCCGCTTCTACATGGCCTACTGGCGCTGAGTAGCTTAGAGCATACCAACGCCGCCGCCACCGTGGAGTTCACGTCGCCGTACACGAGCACAAGGTCGGGTTTTCGTTCCCCAATAATGGGCTCTAGTCGGATCATCACGTCCGCTGTTTGCTGGGCATGGCTGGAAGAGCCCACCTGCAAGTTCACGTCGGGCTCAGGAATCCCAAGTTCCTGAAAGAAGACATCCGACATATTGAAATCGTAATGTTGTCCGGTGTGGACCACAGTCTGGCGAGTCGTTCCCTTGCTCAGGGCCCGGATGACGGGAGCCGCCTTCATGAAATTGGGGCGGGCGCCAATGATGTGCAACACATGCGTCCGTAGAGATGGAATTGAAGACGGTCTCGCTTGCCAAAATCGAGCCGGTCTCATAAAGGGCCGGCGTGAGTGCGGATCTCGTGTGCTGCAAGAGGTTGGGTGGCACCAGCAGGGCGTGCGAGGACGCTGGGAAGTCAGCGATGCGCAATGGGAGCTGCTGGAGCCGATCCTGAGACCAAGGCGCCGTCCCCTGACTTAACCGGCGCTGGTCCTCTCCACCAACAGCCGGGCGTAGGCGCTTTCGGAATAGCGAACGACTTCGGCGCGGACCCCGAACTCCCGCTCCCAACGAGCAATTATCTCCTGCTCTTCTTTGCGCTCACAGTCGTCGAGCAGGATCGAGAGCGCCGTCGAGCCTCCGCTGGCACAATGGCAGAAGACCATAACGTCCCCCTGGTGTCGTGCCCGGGGGGCCATCACAAATCACGACGGTCAATCTCTCCGGAATGCATGCAGGCAGCTGGTACCAGGAGAACTCGCCATAATCGCGGAGGGGCGCCAGAACGACGTTCGCCGAAAGACGATACTTTTGAAGCACCGCTTCTACTCGCTTTCGCCATTCCTCGATATGCTCCAAAGTCCACACGGGAACCCCGCGTTTCGCGGCGAAAAGCGCAAGCAGGAGAGTTGTCGCACCGCTTCCACATTCCAGAATCGCACCCGAAGCGTTGCCACCGGCTTCCGCCACCGCCCTCATGTACGCAATGTCGGCACTGAAACCCTCAGTTTCCCCATCCTTTGCGAAAGGTTTGCAGCAGCTTGTCGGAGGGCGCCAGTCCCGCCGGCAGACCCCACATCTGGCAAATCCTCGAGGCGAGCAAGTGTTCACGCCAGCCTTCGACCACAAAGCGTTTCAGTCCGCGCAACGGGTGGCCGAGGGCGATTTTCAGATAGGTAAGCTCGCATCTGGTCCACGGCGCCTTTCCGGTTTCGGTTCACAAATTCCTGTATTCGAGACCCTCCAGACAATTGCCTCCGCCGGATCCCACGAGACTCTAGATCCGGGCTATTGGCGCTTCAGGGGACGCGGGACGTAGGCGGCGGTAGATAGCGTGCAGCCTCTGGCGATGAAAGAGTGCCAGAGTGCCGAAGTACACGGCCGTGCCCCAAGCAGTCTCAATGCCGAAGCGCACCGCCAACGGCCACTCCGGCCGTAATAGTCGCCCAACCGCAAGCACTGCCAAGGTCATCAACACCACTCCATTGAATGCCGGGCGAAGTACACGGAGATAATCCTTGAGCGAAAGACGGATACTACGAAACACTTTCCAATAGAGAGGGATCGTGAATACCGGATACACAATGAACCATGCGGCAGCGATGCCTACTGCTCCCCAGCGGCTGCCGATGTAAAAGGCTGGGGGAAACCCCAAGACATTCAGCACCGATGTCCACATACTGAGGCGACTTGAGCCAATTGCGATCAACACTTGGCTA
>CAVUAF010000003.1:0-275605 GCA_963739375.1 Terriglobia bacterium | reverse complement strand
GGAAGGCCAGCCTACCGCCCGACATCCGCATCAACCCGGAAGTCTACCAGCAGAAATCGTTCATCGAGCTGGGCATCCACAACGTCATCGATGCCCTGCGCGACGGCAGCATCCTGGTGGTCATTATCCTCTTCCTGTTCCTGCTGAACTTCCGCACGACGTTCATCACGCTGACGGCCATCCCGCTTTCCATCGTCATCACGGGCCTGGTGTTCAAGTGGTTCGGGATGTCGATCAACACGATGACGCTTGGGCGGCCTGGCTGTGGCCATCGGCGAATTGGTGGACGACGCCATCGTGGGCGTGGAGAACGTCTTCCGCCGGCTGCGGGAAAACCGGCACTCCGCCGCATCCCAAAGCACGCCATGCGCGTGGTTTACGAAGCCAGCAGCGAAGTGCCGCAACTCGATCGTCTTCAGCACGATCCTGGTCGTGCTGGTGTTCGTGCCGCTGTTTGCCTTGAGCGGCATGGAAGGCCGGCTTGTTCACGCCGTTGGGGGTCGCCTACATCGTCTCGATCCTGGCCTCGCTCGTGGTGTCGCTGACCGTGACGCCCGTGCTCTCCTACTGGCTCCTGCCGAAGGCCAAGGTCATGGGGCACGACAAGGACAGCTTCGTGCTGCGGTGGCTCAAGTGGCTGTCGGGGTTTGCCGATCCGCTTCAGCATCCGGCATCCCTGGCCGGTCCTGGGCGCCGTCGCGGCGGCCGTGGCGGTCAGCTGTCGTGGTCGTCGACGCAGCTGGGCCGCGATTTCCTGCCGCCGTTCAACGAAGGCAGCGTGCAGATCAACGTGGTCCTGCCGCCGGGCAACTCCCTGGAGACCTCCAACCGCATCGCCGGCATGGTCGAAGAGCGGCTCAAGAACATCGCGGGCGTGGTCGCCTTCGGCCGGCGCACGGGCCGGGCCGAGCTGGACGAGCACGCCGAAGGGGTGAATATGTCGGAAATCATCGTCAGCTTCGATCCGAACTCGGGCCGCAGCCGCGAGGAAATCCTGGCCGACATCCGCGAGGAATTGACCCAGGTGCCCGGCGCGGCCATCGCCGTGGAGCAACCCCTGCAGCACGTCATCGCACAAATGCTCTCCGGCGTGAAGGCCCAGGTCGGCATCAAGCTCTATGGCGACAGCCTCGACATCCTGCGGGCCAAGGCTGACGAAATCAAGGCGGCCATCGCCGATGTGCCGCGGCGTGAAGGACTTGATGGTCGAGCAGCAGATCGAAATCCCGCAGTTGCGCATCAACCTGGACCGAAAGGCCCTGGCCGCCTACGGGCTGAACTCCGGCCGACGTGAATGAACTGGTGGAGACGGCCATGAACGGCCGGGTGGTTTCGGAGATCGTGCTGGGCGAGCGGAAGTTCGATCTGCTGGTGCGGCTGGACGACCCCTTCCGCAACGACCCGCAGGAGTTGAGGCGGATGACCCTGGAACTGCCTCGCGGCGGCCAAATCCCCCTAAGCGCGGTGGCCGAGGTGCGTCGATTCCAGCGGGCCGAACACGATCAACCGGGAGAACGTGCGCCGGCGGATCATCGTCCAGTGCAATACGGCCGGCCGGGACTTGGGCAGCGTCGTGGCCGAAATCCAGCAGCGGTTGGCCCCCATCCAAGCGTCGCTTGCCCACCGGCTATTTCATCCAGTACAGCGGCCAGTTCGAGAGCCAACAATCGGCCACCAGGACCATCGGCCTGTTGAGCCTGGTTTCCCTGGCCTGCATGTTGCTGACCCTGTATACGCTCTTCCATTCGTTCAACCTGAGCTTGCAGGTGTTGGCGGCCCTGCCGATGGCCGCCATCGGCGCGGTGGCGGCGCTGGTCGATCACCGGCCAATCGCTCACCGTGGCGAGCATGGTCGGGTTCATTTCCCTGGCCGGCATCGCCTCGCGCAACGGCATCCTGCTGATTGCCCACTACATGCACCTGGTTCGCCACGAAGGGGAAGATTTCACGCCGAAGATGATCGAGCGTGCCGGCAAGGAGCGGCTCGCCCCCATGCTGATGACGGCATTGTGCGCCGGGATTGCCCTGATCCCGCTGGCGCTCGCCGCCGGTCAGCCGGGCAAGGAAATCCTCTACCCGGTGGCCACCGTCATCCTGGGCGGACTTATCAGTTCCACTCTGTTGGACTTCTTCGTCCGTCCGGCCCTGTTCTGGACCTTCGGCCGGAAGGCGGCCGAGCGGGCCCTGAAACATCACCACCACGAACCGGACCTGAAGGAGGCGGCCTATCATGGGGGACGGAGAAGTCGGGGTAGACTGGAGCGCCCGTGGCGGCATGCGACGGTTTAGTGCCGCCTTTCAGGCGGAGATGGCCGGCTGAAGCCGGGACTACGAACGAAGGGGCGGAGATGGCCGGCTGAAGCCGGGACTACGAACGCAGCCGAACCGACCACCGCATGAGATTGCTCGATACCCTCCGGCGCCGCTTCGGCCGTTTCGCTCTGCCGTACGTCACCGAAGGGCTGATCGCCTGCCAGGTGCTCACTTACGTCTTGCTTCAGGGCAAGCCGGAGTTCCTCGACCGCATCTGCCCTGGTGCCCAGCCGCGTAATGCAGGGCGAGGCCTGGCGGCTGGTTACGTTCGTCTGCCAGCCGCCGCCAGGTGACCGCTGTTGGCCTTTTTCTTCTGGTACTTGTTCTACCTGATGGGTACGGTGTTGGAGAGCACCTGGGGCACGTTCCGTTACAACGTCTACATGCTGGTGGGCTGGCTGGCCACGGTCGCGGTATCGTTCCTCCAGCCCGAGACCCCCGTACCTCGATCGCTTTTCTATGCAAGGATCCGTGTTCCTGGCCTTCGCCTATCTGTATCCCGACTTCCAACTCCTACTGTTTTTCATCCTGCCGGTAAAGGTAAGTGGCTGAGTGCCGCTGGTACACTGGATTGGTACCTTTCTGCGGTGATGGCGTTTCGGCAGCCCTGCGATCGCAATTGATGGTGGCGGCCTCGGTGTGCAATTTCGTGCTTGTTCTTCTGGTACGACATTTTTCTGCGGGCCAAGTCGGGGCACCGCCGCATGGCCCTACATGCCGGAGATCCGCTCGGCCCACACGCCCGCCACACCTGCGTCGTCTGCGGCGTGACGAACCTGAGCGACCCGAATGACTACCTTCCGCTGACTGCTCGAAATGCGCCGCTACGCCCTGCTACTGCGAGGAGCATATCCACAGACATGCACATGTGGAGAGCGAACCGGGTGCTTGATTTCCTGATGTCCCTTGGCTAAGAAGCCGTCAATTCCCCGTGTATTACCTCCTGAGAGGACCTGCCATGTTGATGAGTAGATCGCTGCTACTGGCCGTGTGCTTGCTGATCATTCCGGGCACTAGAGCCCTCGCCGCCGAGCAGCCCATCCCACCGCTGCCGGAGAACGTGATCCTCCAGCGCGATGTCGAGTATGGCAAAGCGGGTGACCGTTCGTTGAAACTCGACCTGTTCCTGCCCAAGGAGCCGCCCAAGACGCCGTTGCCGGTGATCGTCTTCATCCACGGCGGCGGTTGGGCCGGCGCGACAAGAGCGACGCCCAGCGGCACGTGCCGCCCTATGTGGCCTCGGGCAACTACATCGGCGCGAGCATCGGATACCGGCTGACGGGCGAGGCCATGTGGCCCGCCCAACTCCACGACTGCAAGGCGGCCATCCGCTGGCTCGGGCCAACGCCAAGAAGTACAACATCGACCCGCAGCGGATCGGCGTGTGGGGCGCTTCGGCCGGCGGACAACTGGCCAATCTGCTGGGCACCACCGGCGACCTGAAGGAACTGGAAGGCGACTGCGGATCGCCCGGCGAGTCGACCCGCGTGGCCTGCGTGGTCGATTTCTGCGGCCCCAGCGACATGCGCACTCAGCCGGACCCGGGCCATTTCAAGTACCTGTTCGGCAAGCCGGTCGAAGAGGTGCCCGAAGTGGCCAAGGCGGCCTCGCCGATCGCCTACGTCAAGAAGGGCACCCCGCCGTTTCTGATCGTTCACGGCACCAAAGATGCCGAGCGTGCCGCTGATCCAGGCCGAGCGTTTCCAGGTTGCGCTCGGGGTGGCCGGCACGCAGGCGACACTCATCCGCATCGAGGGCGGCGGCACATAATAGCCCGTTCAATAAGGAAATCGAGCCGGCGGTGCAGGCCTTTTTCGACAAGCATCTCCGCGGAATCGCGACGCCCGAGCCGCCCAAGCCGAACTTGCGCGAGAAGGTGATCATCGAGCGCGACGTGGAATACGGCAAGGCGGGCGATCGGTCGTTGGTGCTCGACATCGTCCGGCCCAAGGAGCCGGCCGCCGGTCCGCTGCCGGTGGTGGCCTACTTCCATGGTGGCGGTTGGAACAAGTGGGACAAATCGACCGGCATCGGGAACCTGGTGCCGCTGGCGGCCACGGGCAACTATTTCTGCGTGACCGTCGGCTACCGCCTTGCCAGAGAGGCCCTTTGGCCGGCCCAAATCCACGACTGCAAGGCCGCCATCCGCTGGTTGAAGGCCAACGCGAAACGGCTGAACATTGATCCCCAGCGGATCGCCGTCTGGGGAGGCTCTTCCGGCGGGCACCTGGCCGCCGAGCTGGCCGTCACCGGCGACCTGCCCGACCTGGAGGGCGACTGTGGATCGCCCGGCCAGTCGTCGCGCGTGGCGTGCTGCGTGGACTACACCGGCCCGACCGACCTCCGCATTCTGTGGGGCGGCAGCATCGGCTATCTTGTTTGGCGGCAAGGCGCGCGAAATGCCCGAAGTGTATCGGCAGGCATCGCCCGTTGCGATGGTCACCAAGGACGCGCCGCCGTTTCTGATCGTCCACGGCACGGCCGATACGAGTGTGCCGCTGGTGCATGCCACGGCGTTCTACGACGCGCTGAAAGCGGCGGGCGCCGACGCCACGCTGTTCCTGATCGATGGTGGCGAGCACAATGCCGTGGACCAGCCGGCGCTGGTGCCGGTGGTCCTCGAATTCCTCGACAAGCACCTGCGCGGAAAATAGCCGAATCTCTTGTGCGAATTGAGTTGCCCGTTTCGCAGGGCCGGCGGAACCTATATGGGATATCCCGGTTACCCAAACCATACTCGCATAACCCCTGGTACAGAAAACGGCGGCAGGCCAGGTGATATTGGGCTGGTGTGACAAGGAGACAAACAATGTTCGCAAACCGTAAAGGTCATCGTGGGAATGTCATCATCGTCACTGTCGTGGCGTGTATTCTAGCTGCGGCGAGAACTTGGGGAGCCGAAAGCCCTGGAGGACGCCCGCAGGCCCGCGGCGGGACTACCCTCCCGGCGGGGCCCGAGGCGGATGATCTGGCCTTGATCCTGCGGCGCTTGAAGGTGGATTTCGTCAATCCCAACTCCCAGTACCCGGAGGTCGCACGCGGGGTCAACTACTCGCGCGCGCCGCAGTGGCTTTCCTCCTTGGCGGCGGACGGGCAGTGGCCTGATGTGAGGTACGAGCCCCGGCCGGCCCTGACGAAAAGCGAATACGCCAATCCTGCCACCCCGAACCGCTACTCGAATGCGCACTTGGCCGGCTGGGCCAGATGGCCGCCGCCTATGCCAACCCGTCCAGCCCGGACTATCACTCGCAAAAGATACGCGATGGGGCCGTGCGGGCGCTCCAGTATTGGGTCGACAAAGATCGTCCCCGCCAGGACGAATGGTGGCAGAACACCGTCGGTGATGCCGCAGCTGCTTTCCCGGATCCTGGTGCCGCTGGAGGATGTCCTACCGGCCGAACTGATGCGGCATTGTCTGAGCTTACTTCGTTGCCCCTTCGGAAAAAGACCCCTTGTATTCCCGCGCCGCGCTTTCGTACCCGCAACAACAACTGGTTCGCGGCGCGCTCATGCGTTCGGCCGACGACGTCGCGGCGGCCAGCGAAATCATGCAGAGCATACTCCGCGTCCGGACCGACGAAGGCATTCAGCGCGACTTCAGTTTTCACCAGCACGGCCCGCAACTCTATAACGGCGGGCTACGGACTCACTCTGGTGTCCGATATGTGCAATTACGCCACCGTCCTGCGAGGCACCCGCTACGCATTCGCCCGTGACAAGCTTGATGTTCCTTGCCGATCATCTGTTGGAGGGCAGCGGGCACATGATCCGGGGCAAGATGCTCGACTATAGCGTGTTCGGCCGCACGCTGTTCCGCGAGGAATGCCGGACAAAGTGCGACGGAATTGATCGCGATGTGCGATCAAGTCGCCGCCCTGCTGCCCGAGCGTGCGGCGGAGCTGAAGGCGCTCAAGAACCACATAGAAGGAACCGGAGCGCCGTACAGCTTCATCGGCAACCGCTACTTCTGGAACTCCGATTTCATGACGCACCAGCGCGAAGCCTATTACATTTCCGTCAAAATGGTGTCGTACCGAACTATCGGCACCGAGAGCTTCAGCGGCGAGAACGTCAAGGGATGCTGGCTGCCGTTTGGCGCCACTTGGATCATCCGGCGCGGCGACGAATATAACGCTATTCTCCCCGTCTTGGATTGGGGGCGATTACCCGGCGTGACCTCGCCGCACGTAGTCATCAAGCCCGTCAGGAACGTCAGCCAGCCGGAAGGCTTCGTCGGCGGCGTCTCCGACGGCACCTATGGCGCTGCCTCGATGGTGTTTGTCCAAAGCGAGCCCTCCGGCGACGTCCCCCGCTTCAAGATCATGACGCGAGGCCGCAAAGCCTGGTTTCTCTTCGACCGCGAGATGGTGGCCCTAGGGACCGGCATCAGTTCGATTCGGGATGAGCCCGTCGGAACTACTCTCAATCAAACTTCGTTGCGTGGGCCGGTGCTGATCGATGGGCGTACCTTTGAGCCGGGCGAATTGCCGGTGTCGTCGAGCTCGTGGGTCTTGCACGACGAGGTCGGCTACACGCTGCTGGAGCCGGCGGCCGCCACCGTCAAAGTAGGAACGCAAACGGGCGAGCGGAGGTTCGGAGATCATCGGATTCCAATGTGCCGTTAACCGAATCGGTGTTCTCGCTCTGGATCGACCATGGGGTCCACCCGCGCGACGCCCAATATGCATACGCCGTTGTGCCGGCTGTGAATGCCCAACAGCTTGCGGAGTGGAAGGCGCATCCGCCGGTGCGGGTGTTCGCGAATACCACCGAGCAGCAGGCCGTCATCAACGACTCGCTTGGCGTGGCTGAAATCGTGTTCTACCGGCCGGGCAGCATCACTCTGGCCGACGGTGTGACGGTGAAAGTCGATCACCCCTGCCTGGTGCTGCTCAGGAAGCAAGACATTTCAACGCGCATCGCCGTGTCGAGCCCGGGCGGCGAGTTCTTTGACGTGCGACTGACCATCGCCACTCCGCAAAGAGAATATAGCGCGACCTTTGCTTTGCCTAGCGGCGATATGGCTGGAAAAAGCCAGGTTCAGGACGTCGCCGTCACGTGGTGAGAGGGTGTTTCCATCTCGTCGGTGTGCTGCGGTTTGCGGATTCACGCTTTCTCCGCCGGATCTATAGGTTCCAATGTGGCGAGTAAGCCCGTTGACTAATCGCCCACGCCCGCGCGAGGCGAAAACGCCGTTCCCCGCGGCTGGCGAAGGATGTAGAACCACAACGCGGCCGCGCAGATCAGCAACAGCAGGCTCACGTTCTGCGAGATGCTCAGCCCGGTGCCGAACACGGCGGCCTCGTCGCTGCGCAGACTCTCGATGCAGAAACCGCGTGACCGGGTAGATCGACATCATCAGCGCGAACAACTCGCCGTCGCGGCGGCGGAACGGGGCGTAGGCCAGCAGCAGCAGACACAGCAGCAGTCCGTCGATGACGCTGTAGATCTGCGTCGGATGCACCGGCAGGCTGCGCGGCCGGAGGCGTCGATCGCCGGCACTGTGACCGGCCGGCCGGTTCTCCACCTCGAATCGTACAAGCGGCTGCCGCTGGCTGAAGGCCTCGATCCAGCGCCCAGTAGGCTTGGCCCGTCGACAGCAGTTCGTAGCCGTTGATGCTTTGCAGGCGGTCGCCCGGCTTCAAGCCGGCGCGATCGGCGGGCGACCCGGGACGGACGGCCAGCACGCGCGGCTCCGCCTGCGGGATTGCCGCTGAGCGTGAATCCGTACATCTGGCCCGCGCTCGACCTGGGCGTCGAGTACGGGCGGGCGATGCCCTGGCGGAAAGGTGATCGCCCAGGGATAATCGCACACGGCGCCGAAACAGCAGCCGTTCATCAGGCAGCCGATCCGCCCGATCGCCAGGCCCAAGAGCATGCTGGGGGCAATCAGGTCGCACAGGGCCAGCAAGCGGCAGGCGGTGCTTGCGGACGAACAGCAGCAGGCCCGGCCACGCCGCCGAAGAACGCGCCGTAGACCACCAGTCCGCCCTTGGCCACGTTCACAATTTCGGCCAGCAAGGCCGCGAGCCGCCGCCTGGATTCGGTGTAGGCGGGCCAATACTGGTCTTGCCAGTACTCGATGACGTAGAACGCCCGGGCGCCGATGATGCCCGGCACGAGCATCCAGAAGGCCAGCGAGAAGATCAGATCGGGGTCGAGGCCGACGCGTTTGGCCCGCCACGCCGCCAGCGACGTGCCGGCGATCACCGCCAGCAGCATCATCACGCCGTAGCCGCGGATGGGCAGCCCCTGCGGTTCGCACAGCGCCGGCAACACCCAGCAGATGATCGCGCCGATCAGCAGCAGGATGGGCACGTAGCCCCAGGTGTCGGCATTGAAGCCCTGCCGCCATGCCAGCCATGCCAGCATGGCGACGCTCGCCACGGCCCACACGGCCAACAACAGCCCGAAGCCGAACAACCGGTAGCCGGCAACTCGCGGGAATGTAAACAGCGTTTGGACATGGTAGATAGCAGGTAGTGCTAGAAGGCAGTCGAATGGAAGACAATGGAACACTTACCGCGTACTTGGTTCCAGTAAGCAGTTGTCGATCAGTCGCGTGTTCTCGATTTTCACGGCCAGTGCGGCCAGCGTGCGGCCGGCGACGGTTTCGACCGGCTGCAGCGTGTCGGGATCGACCAGGGCAATGTAGTCGATCCGGGCGTCCTCGGCGGTCTCGATCAGTTCGCGCATCTGCGCGGCGATCACCGTCGCGCGCGCGCTCGCCCCGCTGCCACCAGCTCGCCGGCCAGTTGCAGGCTCTTCCACAGCACCAGTGCCCGCTGCCGGGCGGCGGGGCTCAGGTAGCGGTTCCGCGAGCTCATCGCCAGCCCGTCCGGCTCGCGCACGATCGGGCAGACGCGAATCGCCACCGGCACGTCCAGGTCGGCCACCATCCGCCGGATCACCAGCGCCTGCTGATAATCCTTCTGCCCGAAGTAGGCCACGTCGGGCTGCACCATGTTGAACAGCTTCAGCACGATGGTGGCCACGCCGCGGAAATGGCCCGGCCGGCAGGCCCCTTCCAGCGGCTCGGCCACCGCGCCGACCTCGACCCATGTGGCATGCCCCGGCCGGTACACCTCCTCGTTGTCCGGCGCGAACACCAGGTCGGTGCCGCAGCCGGCCAGCAGGGCCAGATCGGCCTCCAGCGTGCGCGGATACTTGGCAAAATCCTCGCCCGGACCGAACTGGCTGGGATTGACGTAGATCGACACCACCGTGTAGTCGCACTCGGCCCCGGCGGCGCGGACCAGGCTCAGGTGTCCCTACCACGGGTTCGTCGCCCGCATGCCGGTGGAGAAATGCTCGCTGCCGGCGATGAGCGGCTGGTCGAAGTACGTGCCCACCACTTCGACGGGCACATTCTTCGTACCGGCGGCCACTTTGGCGCTCACCGGCAACACCGGCGCAAACCCGACAATGTTGTGCTTCCAGAAAGTCAGCCGGATCTTGGGCAGGTCGGCTTCGTTGAGATACGCGCGGTCGCCCGCGGGCTTGAGATTGACGCCGCCGATCTCGACGTCGAGCGTCTCCGCCTGGGGATAAACCACGATATTGGCGCCGGCGGCGCGCAGCTCGCGATTGATCTTGTCGCCGATGTCGGTGGCCACCGCGATCATGGCGGTGGCGACGGCGACGCCCAGCGCGACCGCGGCGCCCGCCAGCAGTTTGCGCCGCCGCTGCCGCAGGAACGATTGGTAGAGGAGCCGCGCGAACATGCTATTTCTCGAACAGGCGCACACCTTCGGCCAGTGCCGCCTCGGTGATGGTCACCTGGTCGCCCTCCACCCGCGCCTGCAGCGGGACCGGGTTGCAGCCTCCCGGCTGCCCGATGCTGTTGGGGTTGATGGGCGCCGCGCAGTTGCGGCACACCACCCCGTTGCCGCTGCGGTAAAAGCCCACGGCGCCGCAGATCTCGCAGGCGTCAAACAGCGTCGCAATCTTGCCGTCGGGCTTGCGGTAGAGGAAAAAACGCACCGCCTTGCCGTGGAGGTCGGCGGTGAACAAGTGCAGATCGCCGTCGCCGAGGTCGCGCGCCGAAACGGTCGCCTTGCCGTCCTGGAAAACGACCGGGGTCGCGGCCGGGCCGGCAGCCACGCTCTTGGCGTAGATGAACTCGGCGGTGATCAGCAGAATAAAGACAAAGGAGCTGGCGTACACCGAGGCCATCCACAGGCGCTCCCGGCGCTCGCTCCAGCGCGCTTTGCGCTGCGCGGCCCGCGAGTTGCCCGCCACCGCTTGCGGCGCGCGCCGCCGGTATTCGAACAGCACCATCAGGGCCACCAGCGCCAGGATGGTGACGAAGAAAAATACGTCGTTGCGCACAATAGGGCCGATCAGCGCCATCTCCCGCTTGCTCGACGGCAGCACCAGGTTTTCCGAGAGCTCGTGCAGGCCGGCAATCAGCAGCTGCGCCGCCACGAAGAACAAAATGACCGTGGTGACGCGGAAGAACTTCTGCAGGTTGATGCGCACGCTGCCCTTCACGAACATCACGCCAAACACCACCGCCAGGGAAACCCCGATCAGGGTGCCGAGGAAGTTCAGCAGCGCGGAGGAATTCAGGGAGACGGCGGAGAGAATCAGCACCGTCTCGATGCCCTCGCGCAACACCATCAGGAAAACGAAACCGAAGAGTCCCAGCCACGAGCTGCGCCCGGCCAGCGTGCCCACGCGCTCCTCGATCTGCCCCTTGAGGCGGCGCGCGGTGCGCATCATGAACACGATCATGGTGACCACGAAAACCGCGGCCAGCAGCATGATCCAGCCTTCCACGACGTCCTGGTTGAGGCGCAGGCGCGCAACCAGCAGGGCAGCCGCGAGGCTGCCGGCCCCGGCGGCCCCCAGGGCCCAGTAAACGGCGCGGCGCAGGTCGGGACGGCCGATTTTCGCCAGGTAGGCGAGGGTGATGCCGACGATGAGGGCCGCCTCTACGCCTTCGCGCAGAGTGATGATCAAAGCCTGGAGCATGCGGGCCCCGACATTATGAAAATGAAATTCATTTTCAACACCGTTCGATGATACGCCGCGCTGGTAAAGACCGTCAATGAAGCTACCCCGCGACTCGCCCAGCATCGCACCGCGCCCCGCCCCGGCGCTGTGACTTGAGTCACACCCTCCGCCGCCCTGCGCCTCGCGCTGCCGGGGGCCTACAGCGTCTTTAGGAACCGCTTCGCTGCCTCCAGTTCGGGGAAGAGCTTCTCCTCGGCCAGGAATTCCCGCGAGTGCACGCACCGCCGCGAGCCGCGCAGCCGCACCGGATGCCGCAGGTGCAGCATCTCGTGGTAGACCAGGTACTCGACCGCATACCGCGGCACCTCGGGGTGGTCGAAGACGCGGCTCACCACGATGGCGTTGTGCGCCGGGTCGAAGTGGCCCAGCAGGTGGCGGGCGCGGTCGCGGCTCCAGCTCATGCGCGGCCGCGCCATCAGCCCGTGGAAGAAGCGCGTATTCAGCTCCTCGAAGATGGCGTCCAGGTCCCAGACGTGTCCCTGCGCCGGCCCCAGCCGCTTGTGCCCGCGCAGCTGGCGCACCAGGTGGACCTTGGCGGCGAATCCCCGCCTGCTGATGTAGCGGCGATAGCGCGCGGCGTGCGCCGCCGCGATCGGCCGGCGATACAACTTGGCCAGCAGGATGTGGGCGATGGCGCGCACGATCGCCGGCGGCGCCCCCGCCAGCAGGTCGGAGATCCGCACCTTCACCGCCTCGCCGCGCCGCCGGATGGTGTTGTTGACGTTGGCGAAGCGGTAGAACTCGACCGCGAACTCCGGCAGCGGCGCCCGCGGGCGCAACGCGCGATATTCCTGCTGGAAGATTTCGACCAGACCCTGCGTCACTGCCGCCGAGAGTAGCACGGAGCCCGCGCCACCGCGCTGCACCCCGGGGGTTCGCCGCAATCACAGGCACCGGTGACGCGCGTCCGTGCACCGCGGCTGGCGGCGCGGGAAACTGGCGCCCGCATTTAGGCGGGAGGTTCACATGAAGCTCTCCTGGGTCACCGCCTTTACCTTCTCGTTGCTGCTGTTGCCGGCCCGCGCCGCGGGTCCGGGCTGCCCGCAGGACGACAGCATGGCCAACCGCACCATGCCCGTCGCCAAGCGCGCCGAGATCATCGTGGTCCCGCAGGCCATCTATGAGCGCGACCGCATCGAGGTGGCGCGCATGCAGGTGTTGCTGGCCGAGTTGCAGCTCACCGCGCCGCGCGTCAGCGCCCCCGACCGCGCCACGCAACGTTACGTTGAACTCTCCGCGGAGCTCGCTACGCTGGTCTCCGCGCACCTCGACCGGCTGCTGACCACCAAGGGCAGGAGCCAGACCGCCATCGCGGTGCAGACGCACCTCAACCGCATGGAAGGGAACTCCATGTGCGGCGCCTGCCATGGCGGCATGGGCATGCAGATGTTGACGCCGGCCGTGGCGCGGCGGCGCTGAGCCGCGCGGGCCCGCGCGCCGGCGGCCGAGAGTAGAATCGCCGCATGGTCACCCTGGTTCGGGAGCAAGTCATCGCCGACGCGCCGGCGCCGCCGGCAGCCGTACCGCTCGCGGCGGCCCGGTGTGCCCTGGTCGTGGTTGACATCCAGGAAAAGCTGCTGCCGCCCATCTTCAACCGCGAGCAGTTGGTGCGGAATACGGCGCTCCTCATCCACCTGGCCGGCATCCTCGAGTTGCCGGTGCTGGTCACTACCCAGTACGCCCGCGGTCTGGGGGAGACTACGCCCGCCATCGCCGCGCTGCTCCAAGCGCTCCCCACGCCACCGGCACCCATCGACAAGGTCGAGTTTGGCTGCTTTGGCGTCGAACCTTTCTGCGCCGCCATGAAGGCCCTGCCGGGCAACCGCAATACCGTGCTGCTGACCGGGATGGAAACCCACATCTGCGTGATGCAGACCGCGCTCGGCGCCCTGGCGCAGGGCTACCTGGTGCATGTCGCCGCCGACGCCGTTGGTTCCCGCGCCAAGCTGAACTGGCAGATCGGCCTGCAGCGCATGCGCGACGCCGGCTGCGTCATTTCCTCGACCGAGATGATGATCTACGAGCTGCTGCGGCGCTCGGGTTCCGACGCCTTCAAGCGCCTGCTGCCGTTCTTGAAGGGGTAGCGATCGCCGCCGGGGAAAATCCATCTTCGTGCAACGGGCAGCGGCTTGTCTTCGTCTAAACTCCTTAAGACTCCTATGCATCTTCCGACCGGCAGCTCCCGGCGTTTTCTGGGTTGGCTTGCGGGCGCACTTCTCGTCCTGGGCGCGGTCGCCGGGACCGCGCAGACCCCGGCCATCTCCGCCAACCAGTTGGTGCGCGAGGCGGTGCAGCGCCGGCTGCGTGTGGAGGCGGCACGCACCGACCGCTTCCTGTATCGCATGCGAAAGGTCACCCCGGCCCGCGCCGAGGTGCGGCAGTACGTGGAAACCGACCTGGGGACGGTGGGCCGCCTGCTCTCGTTGAACGATCAGCCGCTCTCGCCCGACCTGGCCGCGCGCGAAGATGCCCGCCTGCAGAACCTGGCCGCCCACCCGGAACTGCAGCGCGACCGCCAGGACCGGCAGAAAGAGGACGAGCAGCGCGTCACCCGCATGGTGGCCGCGCTTCCCGACGCCTTCAACTACGAATACGACGGCGCCGAACCGAGCCCGCAGGGCGAACTCATCCGCCTGCGCTTTGAACCCAATCCGAAGTTCGATCCGCCCACGCGCGAGCTCAAGATCTACCAGGGCATGAAGGGGCAGATGTGGCTGCGGGTCGAGGACCACCACATGGTGCGGCTGGCAGCGGCGCTGTTTCGCGACGTCGAATTCGGCTGGGGCATCCTGGGGCGACTCTACCAGGGTGGCAGGTTTGAGATCGCGCAGTCCGACGTTGGCGAGGGCCGCTGGGAACTCACCCACATGGTGCTCGACTTCAACGGCAGGCTGCTGTTGTTCAAGTCGCTGCGCATCAAGAACGACCAGATGCTCTCCGACTTCCACCGCGTGCCCGGCAACCTGACACTGGCCCAGGGCATCGATCTGCTGCGGCATTACGAGCCGGCAACTGGGGCGGTCGCCGAGTCGCAGCCGGGAAGCCGGCGGCAACCCGCGGCGCAACCGCCGCACCCGTAACCCCGCCTGCTCAGCCGGCCGCCGCCACAATCTTCGCAAACCCCTGGGGATCGAGGCTGGCGCCCCCCACCAGCGCGCCGTCAATCTCCGCTTCCGCCAGTAGTGCCGCCGCGTTGTCGGGCTTCACGCTGCCGCCGTACAGGATGCGCAGCGCCGCCGCCGCGGCCTCGCCGAAGGCCTGGGCGGCTTGGCTGCGAATCACGCGATGCGCTTCCGCCGCGAGTTGCGGCGTCGCCGTGCGCCCGGTCCCGATGGCCCACACCGGTTCATACGCGATCGCGATGGGCCCAGCCTCGCCGGCCGCGATGCCGCGGAAGGCGCCGGCGCACTGCCGGCGCAGGACTTCCTCGGTGCGTCCCGCCTCGCGCTCTTCCAGCACTTCACCCACGCACACGATGGGTCCGAGGCCCGCCGCCAGCGCGGCCTTCAGCTTGCGGTTCACCGTGTCGTCGGTCTCGCCAAAATATTGGCGGCGCTCCGAGTGCCCGATGATCACGTGCGTGCATCCCACCGCCCGCAGCAGCGGCGCCGAGACTTCGCCGGTGAAGGCGCCTTCGCGCTCCCAGAACACGTCTTGCGCGCCCACCCCGACGCGGCCGCCGGCGGCGGCCACGACGACAGGCAGGTCCACGAAGGGCGGGCAGATGACGACTTCCGCCGGCGTGCCGGCGATCGCCGGCAGGAACGCCTGCAGGAACTGCCGGGCTTCCTCCGGCGTCTTGTACAGCTTCCAATTGGCGGCAATCAGCTTGGTGCGTGACATGAGGGTGGTCTACCCGGATCTGCGGCGGCGCGCGGGTCTCAGTTTGTCCGCGACCACGGTGGCTTCGCGTTCATACGCCGCGAGGGTGGCGGCGTCGAACAGCACCAGCCGCACTTCGCGTACGTGCTCCGCCTGCTGCAGGGCCGCGACGATCACCGGCAGCGCCGTTGCCGCCGCCAACTCCAGCGGGTGACCGAAGGTCCCGGTCGAAATCGAGGGGAAGGCGACGCTGCGGAGGCCCAATTCATCCGCCACGCGCAGCGACTCCCGGTAGCAACCGGCGAGCGCCTCCGCTTCACCGCTGCGGCCGTCCCGCCAGCGTGGGCCCACGGCATGAATCACGTGCCGGGCCTGGAGCGTTCCGGCCGTCGTCGCCACCGCGTGCCCGGGCGGCACTTCACCCTGGCGGCCCACGATGCGCGCGCATTCCTGCGCAATCTCCGGCCCGCCCGCCCGATGGATGGCGCCACACACGCCGCCCCCCGGCGACAGCGCCGAGTTGGCGGCATTCACGATAGCGTCGGCATCCTGCTCCGTGATGTCGCCCAGCAGCAGGAGGAGGCGGCGGCCGTGGCCGAGATCAATCTTCATGGGACGTGCCGCCTCTCACGTCGCGCGAAGGCGACGCGCCTGCAAATCACCTGTCGCTGAGAGCTTTCACGCCGGGGAGTTCGATGCCTTCCAGGAACTCCAGCGAAGCGCCGCCGCCGGTGGAGATGTGGGTGATGCGCTCTGCGACCCCCGCCTTCTTCACCGCCGCCACGCTGTCGCCGCCGCCCACGATCGAGGTGGCCGCCACGTTGGCGGCGACCGCACGCGCAATCCTGGTCGTGCCCTTGGCAAACGCCTCGATTTCGAAGACCCCCATCGGCCCGTTCCACACGATCATCTTCGCGCTCTCGATCTCTTCCGTGAACAACTCGATGGTGCGCGGCCCGATGTCGAGCGCCATCAGGTCGTCAGGAATCGGCTGCCCTTCGGCGATCACCTGCGGCCGCGCGTCGGGCGCCAGCTTCGCCGCCACTATGTGATCGACGGGCAGCAGCAGCTTCACCCCGCGCTCCCGGGCCCGCGCCAGCAGTTCGCGCGCCAGCTCCAGCTTGTCTTCCTCCACCAGCGACTTGCCCACCGCCTGCCCCTGCGCCTTGAGGAAGGTGTAGGCCATGCCGCCGCCGATCAGCAGGATGTTCACCCGCTCCAGCATGTTGCGGATGACGCCGATCTTGTCGGAAACCTTGGCCCCGCCCAGGATCAGGCACAACGGGTACTCGGGCGCCGCCAGCACCCGCCCCAGGTATTGCAGCTCCTTCTCCATCAGCAGGCCGGCCGCCGATTTCTCCACGAAGCGCGTGATTCCCACGGTGGAAGCGTGCGCGCGGTGCGCAGTGCCGAAGGCGTCGTTCACGTACAGGTCGGCGAGCTTGGCCAGCTGCTTCGAGAACTGCTCGTCGTTGGCTTCTTCCTCGGCGTGGAAGCGGAGGTTCTCCAGCAGCAGCGTCTGGCCCTGCTCCAGGCGTTCGGCCATCTCCTCCGCGTCGCCGCCTACGCAGTCGGGCGAGAAGCCGACGTTTTCGTTGCGGTCGAACTTGTCGTCGAGCAGCATGCGCAGCCGCTCCGCGACCGCGCGCAGGCTCATCTTGGGGTTGCGCTTTCCCTTGGGGCGGCCGAGGTGGGAGGCCAGGATCAGCCGGGCGCCGTTGCGCAGCGCGTATTCCACCGTGGGCAGCGTTTCGCGGATGCGCGTGTCGTCGGCGACCCGCCCCTCCTCGTTCAGCGGAACGTTGAAGTCCACGCGCATGAACACGCGCTTGCCGCGCAGGCTCAGATCGCGGATCGAGAGCTTTCCCGCGGGTTTGCTGATGGCGGCCGCCGCTGTGGCGCCGCGCCGTCCGTTGCTGTTTCCGCCCATAGTTTGGATCCGCCCCACTCCGGGTCTGCGGGCTACACTCCTTTGCTGCCCAGGAACTTGATCAGGTCACGCACCCGGCACGAGTAGCCCCACTCGTTGTCGTACCACGCAATCACCTTCACGCAGGTGCCGCCCACTACCAGGGTCAAGGGCGCATCCACGATAGACGACCGCGGGTCGCCGCGGTAGTCCATCGAGACCAGTTCATGCGTCTCAAACCCGAGGATGCCCTTCATCGGACCCTCGGCCGCCGCCTTGAGCGCAGCGTTCACTTCCTGCACCGTGGTCTTTTTCTCCACGAAGACCACCAGGTCCACCACGGAAACGTTCGGCGTGGGCACCCGCATGGCAAAGCCGTCGAGCTTTCCCGCCAGCTCCGGGATCACCAGCTTCAGCGCCTTGGCCGCGCCGGTGGTGGTGGGGATCATGCTCAGGGCCGCGGCCCGCGCCCGCCGCAGGTCCTTGTGCGGGAAATCGAGAATCACCTGGTCATTGGTGTAGGAGTGGATGGTGGTCATGGTGCCGCTGACGATCTTGAAATTGTCGTTCACCACCTTGGCGATGGGCGCCAGGCAGTTGGTGGTGCACGAGGCGTTGGAAAGGATGTGGTGCTTCGCCGGGTCGTAGACGTTCTCGTTGACCCCGAGCACGATAGTCAGGTCCTCGTTCTTCGCCGGCGCCGAGATGATCACCTTCTTCACCGGGCCGCGCAGGTGTTTCTTCGCCTCGTTGGCGTCGGTGAAGCGCCCGGTCGATTCCACCACCACTTGCGCTCCCACCGACGCCCAGTCCAGCTGCGCCGGGTCCTTCTGCGCGAACACCTTGATCGCCTTGCCGTCCACGCTGATGCTGTCGGCGCCCGCCGTCACTTCGTGCGTCAGGTTGCCGAGGATCGAGTCGTACTTCAGCAGGTGCGCCAGCGTCTTGGGATCGGTGAGATCGTTCACCGCCACGAACTCCAGGCTGGCGTCGCCCAGCGCGGTGCGCAGGATGTTGCGCCCAATCCTCCCGAATCCGTTGATCCCGACCTTGATCGACATTTGTGCCTCCGAACTATGAATGCAGGGAAATGAAATCGCGCTGCTTCCGCAGGCCCCCAGCGAAACGGAAGCGTGGCGGTGAAACAGCCGATGCTAGCACTGCCGCTGAGAGCGCGCAAACCTCCGCCGCGGACCTGGCCGCGTCCAGCACACGCCGGCGTTGCACAGGGTGAGATGTTGCCCGCCGCCGCGCGCGAAAGTAGAATCCGGCCACCATGCGGGCGATCGTTGCTTTCCTGGTGGCGTTGCCGTGCTCCTATTTGCCGCCGCGCTACCGCCCCAAGACGAACCTCTTCGACGACTTCGCCCTGCGCCCCGCCGCTGCCGCTTCCGGCATCGTGCAGGCCATTGCCTGCGCCTTCATTGCCTGGTGGAGTTACATCGCTTTCCTCGACGCCCACGTGAAGGAGCTGGGCGGCATCATCCTCAAGCACGGACTCGATGAAAAGCTCGGCGACACCTACGTGCAATACAGCATGGGAATGTCGGGGATGTTTCTTTACCTGGCCCAGCCCCGGACGCTGGTGCTGATCTACTTTGCCTTCGAAGGCGTGGTGCGCCTGATGCCGCCCATTATCACCGGGGAAGTGGTCGGGACGCTCCCGCTCTACCTGGTGGCAATGCTCCACAATCGCTTCAGCCGGTGGGAGGCGGAGCGCGACCTGCCGCCGCTGGTGGCGGACCGCGTCGAGCACGTCGCCGCCGGCGACCATGAGCTGCGCATCTGGAGCTGCCGCCCGCGGCCCGGCTGGAACCACCTCATGACCGTGAGCTACGAAGACCAGCTGTACGAGGTGGTGCGCCAGGAACTGGCGGCGCGGCCACGTCCCTTTGTCTACATGCTGCGCAAGCGGCCGGAGGGGAAGGTAGTGCGCGGCCTGCACCACTACCAGCCCGACGAACTGCTGCCCAAGGACTCCTGAAGCGCGCGTTTGCCGCCGCGCGCCTGCTTGTGTTACAAGCGCTGCATGGCGAATCGTTCCCGCCGCGGCCGGCGCCGCAAACCGCAAGGCGCCTCCCCGCAAGGTGCAGCCCAGAATCCTCCACCCCTGGTGCCCGTTTATCCCGATGAGCGCTGGGGCGACAGTGCGCCGCCTCCGCCGCCAGCGCGCGTCGAGCCGACCGCAGCTCCGGAAGCGCCGCCGCCTCGCAGATCAGCGCCGCCCAGATCAGCGCCGGCCGAGCGCGAGCGTCCTTCGCGGCGCCGGCGTGGCGGCCGTGGCCGCCGCCCCCGGGGTGGGGAAGCGGGAGCCCCGGCTCCGCCCGCCGCTGCTCCGCTCACGCCCGCGATACCCGAAGAACCGCCACCGCCGCCGCCCCAGCGGGTGATCCAGGCCGCCGACTTGCCGGAAGCGCATGCGCCCGCGGCCGCGCCCGACTTCGCGCCGGAACTCCGCCGCCCTCCGGGGACCCCGCGGCCCACGCGCGGCGTGGTGGTGCTGGCCATCGGTCTGCCGGGCTCCGGCAAGAGCACCTGGTTCAAGCGCCGCGGCGTCACCCCGCTTTCCAGCGACACCCTGCGCTCCATCCTGTTCGACGACATCACCGAGCAGCGCTACCAGCACCTGGTGTTCTCCACGTTGCGTTCGCTGCTGCGCGCCCGCCTGCTGGCGCGCATGCCCTGGAACTACGTGGACGCCACCAACCTCTCGCCCAAGGAGCGGCGCCACTGGATCGAGATGGCGCGCAGCTTCGGCTACGAGGCCCACGCCGTCTTCTTCGACGTGCCGGTGGAGGTGTGCCTGGAGCGCAACCGGCGCCGCGAACGGGCCGTTCCCGAGGAAGCGATGCAGCGCATGGCCGCCAAGCTCGGCCCGCCCAGCTTCGACGAGGGCTTCACCAAGATCACGGTGGTGCGGGTCAAGCGCCCTGCTTAGAACATCTTGCGGAGCCAAGCGAAAGTGGATGCCGGGGTCACAATTGTTCCACGTGGAACAATTTGACGGGGGCAGGTGCATCCGCCAGCAGAAGTAGGAGCCCTACTTCGCCGTGAACAGGTGCCCCAGCTTTTCTTTCTTGGTCTTCAGGTAGTTCGCGACGTGGGAGTGGGATTCGATCTCGCAGGGGACGCGCTCCACCACCCGGACGCCGGCGCGCTCGAGCGCGGCCACCTTGGCGGGATTGTTGGAGAGCAGGCGCAGGGCGCGCACGCCGAGCAAGTGCAGGATGGCGCCCGGCAGCGCATACTCGCGCTCGTCGGCGGCGTAGCCCAGCTTCTCGTTGGCCTCCACCGTGTCCAGCCCGTGGTCCTGCAACTGGTAGGCCTGGAGCTTCGCCATCAGCCCGATGCCGCGTCCTTCCTGCTGTTCGTAGATGAGGATACCGACGCCGGCGGCGGCGATCATGGCCAGCGCCATCTCCAACTGCTGGCGGCAGTCGCAGCGCAGGGAGCCGAAGACGTCGCCGGTGAGGCACTGCGAGTGCACCCGGACCAGGGGCGGCGCGGCGTGAATGTCGCCCATCACCAGCGCCACCGCCTCTTCGCGGCGCCGCTTGCCGCCGGCGCCCGACTTGGCCGCCGGCCCGACGAAGCCGAAGATGCGGAACTTGCCCCAGCGAGTGGGGAAGTCGGCTTCCGCCACCTTGCGGGCATGGATTTCCGAGGTCACCCCTTGATTATAGCGACAGCGGCGCGCGCGGCGGGCTACGGGCGCGTGTCGAGCGGGTGCTTGGCCTTCTCGTAGAACTCATTCTGCAGGCGCAGGCTGACGTCGTCGGCCTTGATGGCGCGCACCGCCTTCACCACGTCGGCGACCCATGCGTCCATCTGGAACTTCCCCAGCTCGACGTTGCCGGCGGTGCCGTCGCCGGCATAGTGGTTGGGGAACTTCGCATACCACCAGATGCCGGTGAAGACGTTGGGCGGCAGCTTCAGGCGGGCGAGATCGGCGCCCGACTCCATTCCCGCCCGCTCCTGGTGAACCAGGTCGGGCCGCGAGATCAGCGTGCGCGAGGTCTCGGCCTCGCCGGCGTGACCGTCGGTGGTCGTCTTCTTGGGCGGGCCGCCGGGTGGCGGGGTGCTGGGGCGCAGCACGTAGACGACGTAGTCGTGCGGCTTCTCCAACTGGACCTGCGCGAAGTAGAGAACCAGGTTGTTGTTGCCGCCGTGGCCGTTGACGATGACGATTTTCTTGCAGCCGTTGCGCGCCATCTCGTCGGTAGTTTCCTGGAGCAGGGCCAGTTGCAGCGGCGCGCTGTAGACCAGGGTCCCGGGTTCATGTTGTGCTTCAAATATCTGCCCGAAATAGTAGTCAGGGAAGACGATAGCGTACTCATCGCTGGCGGCATGCAGAGCCGCGTAGCGGGCGTTGATGAGGTCGTTGCCGAGCGGCAGGTGCGGCCCGTGCTTCTCGATGATGCCGAAGGGGAGGAGGCACGTCCCCTGCGCCTGCGCGATGCCGGCGCGGAAGTCGGCGGCGGTGAGTTCCTCCCAGTGGGTGGAGAGCTTGGGTTGCGCCAAGGCCAGGGTGGCGCACAGCAGGAAGGCACAAACGACGAAGCCGCGTGGACGCACGAAGATCACCTCGGGCGCGGATTCTAAATCAACCACGCATCGAATCGCCAAGGTGGCGGCAAAATAGCGGATAATGCTGAGCAGGGGGTGGGGCGATGGCGTGGAATCTCAAAGGACATCTGCTGGGGGCGTGCAGCTGCGACTGGGGCTGCCCGTGCAGCTTCAATGCGCGTCCCACCAAAGGTTTCTGCCAGGGCGGATACGTGTGGCGGGTCACCGCGGGAAATTTTGACGGCGTGGACCTGGGCGGTCTGACCTTCTGCTGGGTGGGGAAGTTTCCCGGGCCGCTGCACGAGGGCAATGGGACGGCGCAGCTCATCATCGAAGAGCGCGCGAGCGCGGCGCAGCGCCAGGCGCTATTGGAGCTGGCGAGCGGGAAGCGCGGCGGGCCATTTGCGATCTTCGCGGCGGTGACCGCGACCTTCCTGGAGCCGCTCTACGCGCGCTACGAGGTGGTGGTCAACGGATTGGACAGCCGCGCCATCGCCGCGCCCTATCTGGAGATGCAACTGGCGCCCATCGCGAACCCGGTGACCGGGGAGCGCGAATACCTCCAACTGCAGAAGCCCACCGGCTTCACCTCCACCTGGGCCGACCTCGGCCGCTCGTTGAAATTCGCCATCAACGCTCCCGGACTGCAGTACGACCACAGCGGGCAGTACGGAGAGTACTCCGAGTTCGCCTACGTCGAACCCGCATACGCGCCGGGGGAAGCAAAGCAGTGAGTTTCCTGCTTATTTTGAAGGATGGTGCTCTGTCGGCACGTCAAACGCAAGCACGGTCAGGATCAACTCCCGGTTAACGTCATTGGGTTGGTGGAATACATACCGAAAACTGGACTCATCGGGATTGCTCATCGTTCGCTTATAGCACTTGTGTTTTGGCGTGCTCTCCGCGATTTTCTTCAGCACTTCCGAGAAATTCACGTTCCTGTTGAAAATCAGAACGACAGCTTTCGTATCCCGCCAACTCAGGTAGGAAAGCAGTTGGTCGACTGTTTCGAGGAACTGCTTTTCGCCGCGCCAGAATTTGCATTCCGCGACGAACACGTTGCGCCCCTCGGCGCGAATCAGGATGTCGGTCTTGCCTTGGAAATTAAACGTCTCGCCGGTTGCTCGGCCCTCGTATTGCCCATTGAGTTGAACGAGGAAATGCGTTCTCAAGTCCTCCTCGCCCATGGTTTCAAATGCCTTCGGGCTCTGCTCCATCACCCGCACCATGTTGCGAATGATGCCGAGAATGCTTTCGTACTCCTCCATCGCCACCACCGGCTCTGGCTGGAACACGCCTGCTGATGCGGGTGGGCGCTCAATCTTGGGCGTACGCCTCTGGACTGGAACCGCGTATGTAGTGGGTACCCCATCGCGACGTTTGATTGGGAAGCCGATAGACGCGACCATTTGTGCATCGCGGAGCAATTTATCTTTCCGTTCCCGGACCTGTTGGCGAATCTCCTGCTCAAGCTCGCCGTTATGACGCTCAACCGCTGCCTTGAGATTCTGGAGATTCTGCTTGAGCAGTTGCATTTCACTTTGAAACTCGCGTTTTACCCTTTCGCCTACGAGGTTCGCATCCGCGTACGTAAAATGAATCTCAGTATTGACCACGGATGCCCTAGACCCGGCGCCGCTCCACGTGAAGTTTTGGGGTTGAACGTCAAAGAAACCGCCGTCACCAGTAAACGGGACAATGAACGTCACCTGTGTCCCGGCGACGTAAAACGGCTTATCGTGGTCAAAGATCATTCTCGTTGGATCGCGGCTGATGTCGAGCTGCTTCTCACCGTAGTCAAGGTGGATTCCTGATTCGTCGATGGCAGGCACGTTAAGGGTGAACTCTTTCACGAGCCATTTCAGCAAATCTTCTTCACTGGTGTTGAGTACGTAATTTGGCTCAAGAGACCGAATCTTCTGTTTGATCTTCTGCTTCTGATTTTCGAGAACGTCAAAGATCGGGAATTTGCGGAAGAGCATCTTTTTTGCCTGTCATTGTGACTGTGAACGGCAATCAATCCGGCTCAGCATACACTCTGTGAGCGCAATCGAGTTCGCTCAGGGGAGACATGAGCAGAAAGCCGGCTGTGCACCTCATGCGCGCAGACCGATGGCGTAGCTACAAAGCTGCGACGCCCATTCTTCCGTCGGGATGGGTCCCTTCCATTAGGTGAGGCAGAGCCGCGAGGCGTACCAACTTCCAGGTCTGAGATGGTGAACCTGGCCGGGCTCGAACCGGTGGCTTCCTGGGTACGAATTCTGCCTGCTGCCGAAGATGACGCGACACCGAGGAAGTCGGAATGATGGGGCCTAGGCGGACGCTTCCGCGTAACTGGTGACAGGGGGATTTCTCAACAGTTACAAGGCCGGGCGCGGGAAAAAGATCGCACCCCCAGGCTCGTGGACTTGATACGCCCAATCCTCCGTTTGCAAGCGCGCCTGCCCGAGTACATGGAAACCCACCAGCCGGTGTGCGGGGACTGCCACATCGTGCAGACCTTCCGTCGCGAGCATCCCGAATGGAGCGTGGAGCGCAAGGAGCGGTAGGCATCAAACGTCAGCGGTAGCGATACACGGTGACGTGGAGAATCAGCGGGCCGTCACCGCCGCGCAGCGAGATATTGTTCCCCTGGCCAGTATCGTCCCCCGCGAGAGTTCGTCCGCGAACCCACCGGCCATCTACAAACTGGCCTTCTTCGACGGTCGCGAGACCCACGATAGGTGGTCCGGGCGTGTTCGGCGCGAATGTGATCGTCAAGCCGCTACCCGCCAAGTAGAACTCGTCTGGTCCGGCAGCAATAAAGATGCCTCGCGGCACCGGCGCCGCCGACACTTGCGACGAAACAGCCGCCCCTATCACGGGCCGCCGAGAGCCAACTCGGGACACGTTGAGCGTGTAGTCGCCGAGGCGTACTTTCTGCGTTGGTGTGAGTTCCCCAAGCAGCACTCCTGCCACGCGCCCTTTGGGCTGGTTCTCCAGGATCAACGGCGCGAGTTGCGACAAGACGCCATAGCTGCGGGCAATTTCGTCGTCTGCCCCGGCTGAGCTTCCCATGTCGTCAATGCCGAAAGGCGAAAAACCGAGCGCGCCGTGCTGCCCGACCGCATAGAAAACATTCGCGGCGCCCTCCGCGTAGCCGATCGCTTCGGGAATGAACAAGGGATTTCCGGGGCGGTCGTACCTCGCGCACCAGTCCTTGAACTCAAAGTAGATGTCGGGTGCCAGGAAATCCAGTTGCGGCGCGCCTGCTCTCCAGATACTCATGGAATGAGGCAACGGACCGCCGCTGTTGTATTGCCCCGGAGCGTAATTGGGACGAATGAGAGCGGCGTTGACGAACATCGGCAGGGCGTATTCGGCTTTGCCAGCCTCTGCGACCTTGCCGATATACCGCGCATACTGCCAAGCCATGAAGAGGTCCTCGGTCTCCAGGCCCGGGCCGAATACGGCCTCCCAGTTTCCCGACGGCTTGAATCCAGCGGCCTGCCACCTGGCGCGCAGTTCTGGACTCAGCTCTTCCTTGTGCGCCAGCAGGTAGTCCATCAACTCCCGGGGAACCGGCTGGGCGTAAGCCGCATTCGCCGCCGCGGAGTGGTCCCGGGCATCGGGGATGACGCCGACCTCGTTTTCCACCTGCACCATGACGACGGTGTGCGCTTCGCTATCGACTTCCTTGATCCGCCGCATGAGTGCGGCAAAGGCGCGCGCGTCCGCGACCCGGTTGGTTTCACTCAGCGGCGTGAGCCTCTCCGTGCCGGAGCCGTCCCGCATTTGCACGCGCGGGAAACGCTCGAAATCGCGCTTCACCCATTCCGGCGCATAGCTGGACCATGCGTTCTTCCAGCTCCCGAACCAGAGAAAAACCAGGCGCAGGTCATGGGCGCGGGCGTCGCGTATGAGCCCGTCCACCAGCGTGTAATCGAACTTGCCCTCGCGGGGCTCGAGCAGCGCCCACGAAACGGGCGCCAGGACGGTGTTGAGGTGCATGGCCCGCAATCGCGGCCAGATCGGTTTCATGTAGTCGAGGCTGGTGGCGGAGTTGTTGTACAACTCGCCGCCCAAGACCAGAAACGGCTTGCCATCCACCATCAGTTGCGTGGTGTTTCCCCGTTTCTCCAGACGCGGCATGGCCGGGGCGGATTTCGATTGAGCATCGGCCGGAACAGCAGCCAGAAGGCACAGTAGGACGGCGCCAGCCCACGTTCGAAGCCACATGTTAATCACCCCTGCGGCGCAGCCATCGGGGAGACCTGGGAGATTGTCTGCCAGCAAGATGACTGGCGTAAACAGCCCTTACCACCAGTGACGCGGAAGCGGCTGGAAGCCAAGCGCAAGGCGCGGGACGCGCTCTCGTCCGGCAGGCCCGACCGGGCGTATCGGCCAGCAGCCTTACGCCTTCTCCGCCGGCACGAAGTAGACGTCCGTAGGTTTGAACTGGGCGAGGCGCCGGAACTTGGCGCGCACGGGCATGCCAACGCGGATTTCCTTCTCGACGGCGCCGATTAATCTCGCCAGCAACAAAGTATTGACCCCGTCAAACTCGATGAGCGCCAGGTTGAAGGGGGTCTCTTTGAGAAATGCCTCGGAGCCGAAATAGCAGGTCGTCCAGGTGTGGACGCGCCCGGCGAGGGGCAACTCGAACCAGCGGGTGGCGGTCCCACAGTGCATGCAGTAGGCGCGCGGGGTGGCAAAGCGGTAGCCGCAGCGGGTGCATTCGCTGCCCATCAACTTACCCTGCGCCAGGCCGGTGAAAAACGGCGAATCCTCGGCATAGCTGTGAATGTAGTCGATCGCGTAATGGTCTTTCACCACCAGCGGCTCGGTGCGATAGACCACCGCTCCCTGCTCGGTTTCCGGCAGCCGCACCTTGTCGTAGGCGGGCTTGGGAGCTCCCGGGCGCGGGGCCTTCGCCCCGGCCTTGGCGGCACCAGCTTTCTTATGCGCGGCAGGCTTGCTTGCCATAGCGATTCCTCCCCCTCATCCCTGGAAGGGCACCGCGTTGCGGGTGCTTTCCAGAATACTTACGGTCACGTACGTTCCGGTCCCGGCGTGGCTATGGATGGCGCCCCGCAGCGGCCGGCGTCCCCGACCTTTCTTTTGCACGACCTGAAACGAGGCGTCGCCGTCGTTGTGCTGGGCAATGCTGCCCTGGAGCTGCCAGAAGGCAAAGACCGCCTGCATGAGGCCGGTGGCGCCCACCGGGTGCCCGCAGGCCAGCAGCCCGCCCGAGGGGTTCACCGGGGTGCTGCCCGTCAGCTCGGAGTGCCCCTGGCCGATAAACTTTCCCCCGTCGCCATAGCGGCACAGGCCCATGTCTTCGTAGGTCTGGATCTCGCTGGAAGTGTAAGCGTCGTGCAGCTCGACGAAATCGAGATCCTCGCGGGGGTCCTCCAGGCCGGCCTTCTCGTAGGCCATCTTGGAAGCCATGCGTCCGGCGCGAAAGCTGTGCACGCCGGGATACTTCAGGCCCTTGTACCAGCTGGGATCCTCATGCTTGAGGAGGGGGACCTGGCCGTGGGGACGGTCGCCCATGCGCATGGCGTCGGAACCCTGCCCTACCGCCAGCACGCGCACCGGGTTGGCGCACAGCTTCTCCGCGACCTTTTCGCTAGCCAGGATGGCCACCGCGGCGCCGTCCGACATGGTGCAGATGTCGAGCATGGTGAGCGGATAAGCCACCATGGGCGAGCGGCGCACGTCCTCCACCGTGATGTCGTAATGGTGCTGGGCCCACTTGTTGCGCAGGGCATTGCGGTGGTTTTTTACGCTGACCTTGGCCATTTGCTCCACCGTGGTGCCGAACTCGTGCATGTGTCGCACCACCATCATGGCGTAGTAGCCGCTGTAAAAACCGCCCACCGGGTAGTCGAAATTGGTGTCGCTGGCCAGGGCGATGAACTCGTTGCCCTTCCAGGTGTTGACGTGGGACATGGTTTCGAAGCCCATGGCCACCACGCAGTCCATCCAGCCGGAGGCAATGTGACGCCAGGCCTCCTGGAAGCAGAGGCCGCCAGTCGCGCCGCCGCCTTCGACGCGGATGGTGGGTTTGGGCACCAGGCCGCACATGTCCACCGCCATGATCCCGGCCATCAGTTGGCGGGTGAAATGGTCGCTGAAATAGCTGACGACCGTGCCGTCGATCCGGTCCGGGGTAAGTTTTGGGCAGTCCCGCATGGCATAGTCGAATGCTTCCTTGACCATGACGCGGAAGGATTTTCGGGGGTCCGCCTTGGTGAATTTGGTCAGCCCCCCGGAGATCATGTAGACGGGACGCATATGCGCGGCCTCCATGCTGGGCTTCGCAGCCCGAAAGAACGAACAGGTATGCACCGTAGCCGGCCAGAAGTCAACTGGTTAGAAGTGATTTGGTTCTGCAGCGGGTTGCAAAACCGAGATGAAGGACGTGAAAGCCCGCTTGCATCCGCAAGGGATGGAGAAGATGGTGGACCTGACCGGGCTCGAACCGGTGGCCTCCTCGTTGCGAACGAGGCGCTCTCCCATCTGAGCTACAGGCCCACGCACAAGGCGGCCCGCGACGCGGGCGTGAGGGGACGAAGTGATTTTAGCAGAATTGTCCGGAGCTGCGCTCCGGCGGGACGGCCGAGGGCGGTCGTCCCTACACCACGGGCGGCGTGGGTGCGATAGGGATGCTTCGACTGCGCGGCGGCGTGCACCGCCGCTTCGCTCAGCATGACGGCGGTTTCGAGTATCGCGTTTCGAGATTGCAGCGCGGGCAGTGTGCTGCGCACTCGCGGCGACGGAGTAGGTCCTTCGCTGCGCTCAGGACGGGAAGCTTTTCTTATTGAAAGGCGATCTGCGGCCCACGAGCAAACAACTTTCCGGAGCTGCGCTCCGGCAGGACGGCCGAGGGCGGCCGTCCCTACACACGGGGGGCAGTTGTCTCCTTCGTCACCGGCAGGCCTTCTTCCTGCCAGCGGTCGAAGCCGCCGATGACGTTGGCGCAGGCGAAGCCTTCGCGCTGCAGCAGGCTGCAGGCGATGCTGCTGCGGTATCCGCCTTTGCAGTGCACGGCCACGGGGCGGGTGCGGTCGAGCGCCGGCAGCCCGCGCCGAAAGTCGTCGAGCGCGTGCCAGTGGGCGCCCCCGACGTGCCCCTGGTCCCACTCGCCCTGGCGGCGCACGTCGAGCACCTGCCAGCCCTCGCCAGCGCGCGCCTGGGCTTCGCGCGGCGTCACTTGCGGCAGGGCAAAGACGTCCAGCGCAGCGCCGTACCATGCCGCCATGCCTCCGGCCAGGTAGCCGGTGACCGCATCCATGCCAACGCGCGCCAGGCGCATGCGCGCTTCCTGCGCTTGCTGGTCGGATTCGGCGACGAGGAGCGGCTCCGCGTCGAGGCCGAATACGATCCCGGCCCAGGATGCGAACTGCCCGCCGAGCGAGATGTTGATGGCTCCCGGCACGTGGCCGGCGCCAAACTGCTCGGGCGGGCGCGTGTCCAGGACCAGGGCGCCTTCGCGCGCCAGGCGCGCGACCTCCGCCGGTGCCAGCGCCGGCATCGGCGGCAGCTCGGCCAGGGGCTCGGCGCCGCTGCGGTTGATTTCCGCGTCCTGCAGGAAGTAATCGGGGCGGGTCGGCAGGTTGTGCGTCAGCTCGGCGATGAAGGCATCACGGCTGGCGATCTGCAGCGCGTAATTGGTGAGCCGCTCGGTGCCGATGGTGGAGTGGCGGTCGGCGCGCATGTTGCGCCCGCACAGCGAACCGGCGCCGTGCGCCGGATACACCAGGACCGGGTCGGGGAGCGTCAGGAGCTGGCGGTGCAGGCTGTCGTAGAGCATGCCCGCCAGTTGTGGCGCGGTGTAGGTGCGGGAGAGGTCGGGGCGCCCGACGTCACCGATGAACAGGGTGTCGCCGGTCAGGACGGCGAAAGGGTCGGTGCCGCGCTCGGGATCGGTGAGCAGGAGGCAGACGCTTTCGATAGTGTGGCCGGGGGTCGCCAGCACCCGTACCGTGGCGGCGCCGACGCGGAGTTCCATGCCGTCGTCGAGCGGGACATGCGGGAAGAGCGCTTCGGCACGGCGACCGACGTAGATCTGCGCTCCGGTGCGGCGGGCCAGCTCGCGATGGCCGGAGACGAAGTCGGCGTGCAGATGCGTTTCGAAGATGTGGGTGATGCGCAGGCCGTGCTGCTGCGCCGCGTCGAGGTAGAGGTCAATGTCGCGCTGCGGGTCGACGACCGCGGCCTCGCCGGCGTCGCCGAACAGATACGACGCGTGCGCCAGGCAGGTGAGATAGAACTGCTCGAAGACCATGCCGCACCTCCGGCCGCCGTCAGCACCGCGGGCCGCCCCGGCGCGCGGGCTAGCAAAATCCTGCGGTCCCGCTTAATTCACAACCAACGTGAGGTCCTGGGTGTGAGTCGTCGTGCCGGACGTAGCGGTCACCGTCAGGGTGTAGGTACCGGCCGGCGTGCCGGTGGTGCTCCCGGTCGTAGGGGCGCTGCCGCCGCCGCAGCCGGCGATCACGCCCAAGGCCAGCACCGCGAGCAGCAGCATGGGCGTCAAGAAGCGCGCCAGCCGCCGTCGGCGCGCGGCGAACCACGCCAGGCCCGCGGCCATAGCGAGATACATCCAGGGCGATCTGCCGGCCAGGCTTGCGGCCACTGTCCCCGTTCCCGGATTGACGGACGCGGTGGTATGGGCGGTGGTAGTGACGGTGACCGCGACGTTGACCGACCCGGACCCCACCAGCGATGGGTTGGGCGGATTCAGGTCGCAGGTGGCATTCGCCGGAGCGCCGCTGCAGCTCAGCGCCACAGGACCGCTAAAGCCCCCGGTCGGGGTGAGCAACAGACCATAGCTGGCGGTAGCGCCGGCGGTGAGGCTGAAGACGCCAGTATTGCCTGACGCCAGGGCCAGGGTGAAGTCCGGCGTGACACCGCCCACCAGGACGATCCGTTGCGGAGTGTTAAAGGCGTTGTCGGTAAGGAAAAGAGTGCCGTCGAGCTCGCCGGTGGTGCTCGGCGAAAAGGTGACGGAAACCTGGCAGGTCGCCTGCGGCGCCAGCGGCGCGGCGGTGCAGGTGTTGGTCTGGGCATAGTCGCCGATGATGCTGACGACGGTGATCACCAGCGCGATGGAGCCGGTGTTGGTGACGGTGAGGGTTTGCGGCGCGCTGGTGGAGCCTACCGCCACGGTGCCGAAGCCGATGGTGTTGGCCGAGAGCCCGACGGTGGGAGAGAAGGCGGTGCCCAAGAGGTGCGCGATGGCGAGTCCGCCGGTGCCGTTGGTGCTGGCGGTCAGGGTGCCGGTGCGCGAGCCGCTCAGCGTCGGCTTGAAGGTCACGCTGACGTCGCAGCCCTCGCCCGGGTTGAGCGTAGGCGGGCACTGATCCTGCTCCGAGAAATCGCCGGTAGTGGTGAAGCCGCCCACGGAGAGCGGCAGCGCACCGTAGTTGCCGAGATGGAAGCGCCGCGTGATGGTATTCCCAGACTGCACCGTACCGAAGAGCAGTTCGCCGACATTCGCCGTGGTGCCGCCAGGTGGACGGTCGGCAGGGAACACCATGGGGACGGCGCTGCCGCCGGGCTGCAACCTCACCAGAAAGCCGGAGCCCGCTAAGGCTCCCGTTCCCACCTGCAGGATGAGGGGGAACTGGTTCAGATAAGTCATGCCGGCGGCGTAGATAGCAGCGTCGCTTCCCAGGCCGAGGCCGGTGATGCTGTCGCCTTCGCGGCCACCCAGGTAGGTGGAGAGCAGGTACTGGGTCGCGGTGGGATTCAATTCGACGATGAAGCCATCGCCCACGGTCACGCCGTTCGTGGGGGCGCCGTCGCCGAGGTTTCCCTGTACCGCATTCACCGCGGGACCTCCACGATGATTGGTGGTGCCGGCGATGTAGGCGTCGCCGGCGGCGTCCACCACGAGCGAAGTGCGGACACTCTGGAAGCCGGCGCCCTGGCCGGGCGCCTGCTGTGCGATCCCGAGATACGTGGCGTACACCAGCGCGCTGCCGGCAGGATTCAATTTGACGGCAAACTGCCCGAGGCTGCCGCCGGCGTCTGGGGTGAAGCTCAAGCCCGCCACGCCCGGCGTCACCGTCAGACCGCCGGAGGTCGTGCCGGCGACATACACGCTGGAGGCCGGGTCCACGGCGATCGCCAAGCCGCCGGCGTTGGGGAGAAACGTGGAGTAGAGCAAGCGGCTGCCACCGGGATCGAGCTTGGCGACAAAGCCGTTGGTGGTGGCAGAAGTGGTGGTGGCCAAGGCGCCTGGTGTAACCGGGAAATCGGGGGCGGTGGTGCTCCCGGTGACGTAGCCGAAGCCGTTGGGGTCCCCGGTCACCGCCTGCGGCGACGTGCCCCCGTTGGCGCCATCGAGATAGGTCGAGTAGAGGAGGCGCGTACCGTCGCCGAACAGGCGGGTAACGAACCCCAGGCGGGTACCGAAGGTGCAATTCGGCTGCAGCGACCCGGCAGAGATTGGCCAGCCGCAAGGCGTCACGCCGACGAGGTAGGCGTTGCCGGAAGCGTCGGCGGCGAGGCTATTGATCACGCCGTCGTTGGTGTTAGTGGGATTGGTGGCGATAAAGACGTCGAGATAGACGAGGCTGCCGTCGGCCGCCAGTTTGAGCACCGCCGGGCCCGCGGGGGAGCCGCCGGCGGCGCCGAAGACCGTGGTCGGCGTGACGCACGGCGCCGCGGCGCAGAGGTACTGGCCGGCGCCGTAGACATTGCCGCTGGCGTCCACCGTCACAGAGCGGAAGGTGAAGCCGGGGAAGGAGCGCGTCACCAGCACCGGGCCGTTGCCCGACACCACGTAGAGCGAGCTGCCGAAGACAACGTAGGTCAGGCCGCTGGCATCGGTCGCGGAGTTGGTAATGGGGGTATCGAACAGGGCCGAGTTGGCCAGCGACACCTGCGCCGCGGCAGTGGCCGCCAGCAGCGCAACGCACACCCATGAAAGCAGAAGAAACCGAACACCCTTGCTCAAGAGCGCTCCTCCCGCCGGGACACACCGCGGCGGCGAATTGTGAAGCGGAATATGGCGATACCTATAGAAGTCAAAGTTGTTGGAAAGTTGCACCTGACGGCAAGTGTTTTTTTGTGCGCGCGGCGGAGCCACCGCGTAATCGGCTGCGGCCGCCGGGCCAAGGGTCTATTGTACCGTCATCGCCGGATTCTGTGGGGTGAACGGCTGCCGGCCGCCGTCAGCGCCTAAATCCTTGCCAATTGCGCGGTCGGAGTCCACACTCTCGGGTTCTGATTTCATCCCCCTCTGCAGGAGGCCTTATGAAGAAGCGCCAGGCGCTGGTTCGCTGGTCCGCTTTCATGCTGGTGGTGCTGGCCGGGGTCGCGCTGTGCGCGGCCGACGACGCCAAGTTTGCCTATCAGAAGGCGCCGCAGGTGGTGCGGCAGGCGCTGGATGCGCCGGCCACGCCGCAGGGCATCGTCAGCCCGACGCGTGATCGCCTGCTGCTGGTGGAGGGACTCCGGAACCCGCCGATCTCCGACCTGGCGCAACCCATGCTGCGCATTGCCGGTTTGCGGCTGAATCCTGCGACCAACGGCCCGCACCATCCGCAGCACCACAACGGGCTGACGCTGGTCACGCTGGCTGACGGCACGCAAAAGAAGATCGTGCTGCCCAAGGGCGCGTGGCTGACGGTGCCGAGCTGGTCGGCCGACGGCCAGCATTTCGTTTTCGGCAATTACACCCCGACTGCCATCGAGCTGTGGGTGGGGGAGGCGAAGACGGCGACGGCGCGGCGCATCGAGGGGGTCACGCTCAACAGCGCCTACGGCCGCGCCTTCCAGTGGATGCCGGACCAGAAGACGCTGCTGGTGCAACTGGTGCGCGCCAACCGCGGCCCGGCCCCCAAGGCGCCGGCGGTGCCGCCAGGTCCCAACGTGCAAGAGAGCGCCGGCAAACCCGCTCCCATCCGCACCTTCGAGGACCTGCTGCAAAACCCGCACGACGAAGACCTGTTCGACTACTACTGCACGGCGCAACTGGCGCTGGTAGACACGCCGACCGGGCGCGTGACCCTGGTGGGGAAGCCGGCGATCTTCAACGACATTGATGCTTCGCCGGACGGCCATCACATCCTGGTGGCGCGGCTGCACAAGCCGTACTCGTACCTGGTTCCAGCGGGGGAGTTTCCCCGCACGGTGGAAATCTGGGACCACACGGGGAAGATCGAGCACCTGCTGGCCGAGCTGCCGAGCCGGGAAGGCGTGCCCGTCGAGGGCGTGCCCACCGGGCCGCGCGATTATGGCTGGCGTCCCACGGCGGCGGCTACGCTAATCTGGGCGGAAGCGCTCGACGGCGGGGATCCACGCAACAAAGCCGACTTCCGCGACCGCGTGGTGGCGCTGCCCGCTCCCTTCAGCGGCCAGGCGGCGGAACTCATCAAGCTGCAATTTCGCCTGCAGGCACGGGGTGGCTTCGGCGGTGGCGGGGGACGCGGCGGCGGCGGCCCGATCGAGTGGGGCGAGAAAGGCTTGGCGCTGGTCAGCGACTACGACCGCAACCGGCGCTGGATCCGCACCCTGATGTTCAATCCCGATCAGCCGGGCGGGGAAGCCAAGGTGGTGTGGGAGCGCTCGATGCGCGACCGCTACAAGGACCCCGGGAGTCCGGCGATGCGCACGCTGCCCAGCGGCGAGCGCGTGCTAGCGCAACATGGCGACGATTTGTTCCTGACCGGGGAGGGGGCGTCACCGAAGGGTGATTCCCCGTTCCTGGCGCGCTTCAATCTGAAGACGCTGCAAAGCGAGCGCATCTTCCAGGCCGCCGACCAGACGTATGAATCGGTGGTGGCGCTGGCCAGCGACGATGGCGCGAAGTTCATCACCCGGTTCGAGACGCCGAGCGACCCGCCGAATTATTACCTGCGCACCGCGGCAGGCGAGAAGCGGAAGCTCACCAGCATTCCCGATCCCGCGCCGGCACTGCGCGGCATCAGCAAAGAGATCGTCACCTACAAGCGCGCCGACGGCGTGCAGTTGAGCTTCACGCTCTACCTGCCGCCGGAGTGCGGGACGGCTGCGGCGAATGGCGCGGCCGCGTGCCGCAAGCCCGGCGAGCGCCTGCCCACCATCGTGTGGGCGTATCCGCTGGAGTTCAACGATGCCGACACCGCGGGGCAGATCAGCGGCTCGCAGTTCCGCTTCACCACCATCACTGGCTACTCGCACCTGTGGCTGCTGACCCAGGGCTACGCGGTGCTCGACAACGCCACCATGCCGGTCATCGGCGATCCCGAGACCATGAACAACACCTACGTTGAGCAGATTGTCGCCAGCGCCAAGGCGGCGATCGACAAGGCGGTGGAAATGGGCGTGGGCGACCGGAACCGCGTGGGGGTCGGCGGACACAGTTACGGCGCCTTCATGACTGCCAACCTGCTGGCGCATTCCGACCTGTTCCGCGCCGGGGTGGCGCGCAGCGGCGCCTACAACCGGACGTTGACGCCTTTCGGCTTCCAGAGCGAGCGCCGCAGCTTCTGGGAGGCGCCCGAGATGTACATGAAGGTGTCGCCGTTCGTCTATGCCAACAAGATCAAGACCCCCATCCTGCTGATCCATGGCGAAGCCGACGACAACCAGGGCACGTTCCCCATCCAGTCGGAGCGCATGTACCAGGCCATCAAGGGCAACGGCGGCACGGTGCGGTACGTCACGCTGCCGTACGAGGCCCACGGCTACCAGGCGCGGGAAACCACCGAGCACGTGATCTGGGAGATGATCAGCTGGTTTGACCGCTGGGTGAAGAACCCGCCCGCGCCGGCAGGCACGCCGGCAGGGAACTGAACTTTGTGAAAACATCCCGAGGAGAGCAAGCGACGAGGGAGCCCTAACCAATCGATACGGCGTCGGTCAGGTAGGGCTCCCTCCCTTCGGTCGGGATGTAAAAACAACAAGCCCGCTACTGGAACACCGTCTCCACCGGCACCACCTTCACCTTCTCCGCCGTGGTCGTGATGGGATACACCTGGATGACCTTGTCCTCCTCGAGAATGTCGGGCGGCTTGGGTGACGTGTAGGTGATGGGCGAGGGCGCGTTGTTGACGATCGCCTGGCGCAGCCCCTCCGCATCCTTGGTCACGATGGCGATCTTCATCGCGTCGCGCTTGAGGTACTGCTGGATGGCGCGGTTCACGTCGGCGAGCGTGAGCTTCGCCAGTTGCTGCCGCATGTAGCCGGTGAACTCGGGAATGCCGTAGTAGCGGCTATCGAGCGCGTACCCGAGCTGCGCGTCCTGGGTTTGCGTCATGACGTTGACGTACTTGGTCAGGAACTCGCGCGTGCTCTCGAACGCCTCCTTCGACATCCCGTCACGCATCAGCTTGTCATACTCGTAGAGCGCCGCGCGCAGCGTGAAGTGCCCGTACGGCGGCTCCACCGGCCGGATCCATATCTGGAAGATCTGGCTGCTGCGCCCGATGTTCGGCGGGGGATCGAAGCGGAACATGCCGCCGGGGAAGTACTCGACGTAGGCGTAATCGCCGTAGTTCAGGCCGCGGGCCTCGCGGATACGCTGGTACAGGTGGCTGTTCGACGAGCGATGCTGGCCAAAGTAGCTGGCCACCACCGCCAGGGCCGCCCAGTCCCGGTGGGCGCGCGTCACCTCGATGGGGAAGCCGAGGGAGATGGCCGTGGAGCGCGTTTCGCGCTGCACGATCGCAATCTCCGTGCCCGGCTGCACCTCCACCCTGGCGTTCACCGTGTCTTTGTGGCCCGCGGGCAGCTTCTTGAAGTCCGCCGCCACCTTCTGCGCGAAGCCCGCGGGATAGCCGCCGGCCAGCCCAATGACCAGGTTCGCCTGCGTGTAGTGCTGGGCGCAGAACTCCTTCACGTCGTCCAGCGTCAGCTTCTCCAGTGAGCTGACGCGGCCGGCGTTGGTGTGGCCGTACGGATGCTCGGGGCCGTAGATCATGGTGTACAGCACTTCCTTGCCGAGCTCTTCATCGTTGCTGGAGCGCAGGTTGACCTTCAGCCCGTTGAGCAGGTCGGTCTTGACGCGCTGGAAGTCTTCGGGACGGAAGCCGGGATCGAGCAGCATGTCGCGGATGATGGTGTAGTAGCGGTCGAGGTTGTCGCGATGGGTGGTGCCGGCGAAGACCGTCATCTCCTTATCGGTCTGGGCGGAGAAGCCCGCGGCGATGGGGTAGAACGCGGCCTGGATCTCCTGGTAGGCCATGGTGTGCGAACCGCCGCGCGCGAGCATCGCAGCGGTGAGCGCCGCCACGCCTTCCTTGCCCTGGGGATCGAACGCCGACCCGGTGGTGAACAGGAGGCGGAAGCTGACCAGCGGCGAGCGGCTGGGGAGCAGCACGGCGTTGGCGGGCGCGGTGGCTTGCGGTGCGGCGGCGAAGCTCAGCGCCGCGCTGCCGAGCACCAGAACGAGAGTGAGCAACAGGATACGGCGCATTATTTGCCTCCTTTGCCGCCGGCCGGGGCCGCGGCCGTTTTGGTGGCCAGGGTCACGATGGTGCGGTTTCGTTCGGTGAAGTACTGGCGGCAGACGTCGCGGATGTCCGCTGGCGTCACCTGGTCGTAGAGTGCGTACCGCAGGTTGAGGGTCTCGGGCGTGCGCCGCAGCCCGATGAACGGCGCCAGCGCGTCGGCGATGCCTTCGCTGGAATCCATCGCCATCGCCGCCTCGTAGCGCAGGCGCGAGCGCGTGGCCGCCAGCTTGTCCGCCGGGACCAGGGTCTCGCCGAAGGCCTGGTAGGTGGCGAGGATCTGGTCGCGCACGTAGGCGACGTCTTCCTGCTTCTTCACACGCGCGAAGACGGTGAAGAGCTCGGGATCAACGTGGTCGGAGATGCGGCCCGACAGCGCTTCCACCTTCTGCTCCTTCAGCACCAGCCGCTGGTAAAGCTCGGAGTTGGAGCCGAACGCCATGCTCGCCATCAGGTCCAGCGCGGCGGAAGGCTTCTCGGTGTCCGAGTACGCGGGCGCGCGGAAGGCGACCGCCACCCAGGGCAGCGTGGGTGCGGGCCAGTCCACGTGCGCGGTGCGTGGCCCGTCCTGCGGCGGCTCGTCCGGGACCCCAGCCTTGAAGTTCCCGCGCTGCCAGCTGCTGAAATATTTCTTCACCAGCGCCAGCGCCGGCGCGTGCTGCACGTCGCCGACGATGATGACGGTGGTGTACTCCGGCCGGTAGTAGCGCTGGAAAAATTGCCGGCTGTACTCGTACTGGTTGGGCATGTCCTGGATATCGCGCAGGTAGCCCATGGTGGTGTGGCTGTAGGGGTGCTGCTTGAACGCGGTCTCGCGCAGCACCTCGAAGAGCTTGCTGGTCGGGCTGGAGCTGTTCTTGTTGTATTCGCCCAGCACCGCGCCGGTTTCCGTCTTGTATGCTTCCGGCGAATATTGCAGCGTCTGGAAGCGGTCGGCCTCGAGGGCCAGCACCTTCTCCAGGTCTTCCTTGCTGAAGACCTCGTGGTACACGGTGCGATCGTCCGTGGTGTAGGCGTTGCTGGAGGCGCCGGCGCGTTTCAGGACTTCGTCGCGCTGCTCCGGCGTGTATTGTTTGCTGCCGCGAAACATCAGGTGCTCAAAGAGGTGCGCGTAGCCGCTCTTGCCGGCTTCGACCTCATTGCGCGAGCCGGTCTGCACCGGGATGTAGAGCGCCACCAGGTTGGGGAAGTCGGTGGGAACAATGATGACGCGCAACCCGTTCGGCAGGTCGTCCATGAAATATTGATAGGGGAAGATCTTGCTCGCCGGCGCTGGTTTTGCGCCGGGCGCCGGTGGTTTCGGCGCCTGCGCGGCTGCCAGCGTGACCAGTAGTGCCGCGATCAGAAAATTTGCGAAGTATTTTTTCATGCCTGCTCCATTGCGGGCCCCGGCCCCGGCTCCGCCGGGGCTGCCGGGCTCGCCGAATTAGGAACTGCTGTGAGTTGCCGAATGCCACTAAGCTACAACATCGCCTGAGCCGGCGCAGTGATGAAATCGCAAGCCGAAATTCGGGGGGATGAGGGCACGCGCCTGGTCCGCCGCGTCGGCCTCTTCGACGCCACCATGCTGGTAGTGGCCAACACGATTTATCGTACCCGGGGAACACCCTGATCGGGGTCGGCATCCTGGCGGCCGGCATCCCGGTGTACTGGCTGTGGAGCCAGAAAAAAGGAAGGGAAGCGTGAACGAGCGCGGCGGCGTGGTGTCGAGTTACATGGAGTGGGCAAAGCTCGCCTCGCACGCGCGCTTCAACTTGGCCACCAGCGGCATGCTCGACTACCCGCTGGCCGAGCTGCCGGCGCGCCTCGAGGACCTCGAAATCAACGGCCCCAGCCGCTACGGGTATGGTCCGCTGCAGGAGCGGCTGGCGGCCAAGACCGGGGCGCGCGAAGCGTGCGTGGTGGCGGCGATGGGGACGTCGATGGCGAACTTCGTGGCCCTGGCGGCGATGCTCGAGCCCGGCGACGAAGTGCTGGTGGAGCAGCCCACCTACGACCCGCTGCTCAACCTGCTGCTCTGGCTGGGGGCGCGGGTGCGCCGCTTCGAACGCCGCGCCGACAAGGGCTTTCGCGTCGGGCTGGGCGAGGTGGAGCGGCAGCTCACGCCGCAAACGAAGCTGATCGCGCTCTGCAACCTGCATAACCCGTCGAGCGCCTTCACCGACGATGCCGCGCTGCGGCAGCTCGGCGAAATGGCGGCGGCTGTGGGAGCGCGGGTCCTGGTGGACGAGGTTTACGCCGAAGCGCTTTTCGAACAGCCGTGGCGGTCGGCGTTTCACCTGGGAGAGAACTTCATCACCACCAACAGCCTGACCAAGGCGTATGGCCTCAGCGGCCTGCGCTGCGGCTGGATCCTGGCGCCGCCGGAACTGGCACGCCGCATGTGGCAGATTGTGGACCTGACGTACGGGATTCCCGCGCATCCTGCCGAGCGGCTGAGCGTGCTCGCGCTCGACCACCTCGACCGGGTGCGGGAGCGAGCACGCGCGCTGCTCGCAGCGAATCGCCCCCTGCTGAACGAGTTTCTGCGCTCCCGCCGCGACCTCAGCGTCGAACCGAGCCAACAGGGGACGACCGTCTTCCCGCGGCTGCTGACCGGGCGGGTTGATGATTTCGCCGACCTGCTGTGCCGCGAGTTCGAGACCAGCGTGGTCCCCGGACGCTTCTTCGAAGCGCCGCAACACTTTCGGATCGGGATCACGGGGCAGACCGAGCTGCTGCGGGAAGGCCTGGAGCGGCTTGGGGCCGCGCTGGATCGCTACGCGGCGAACAGCGATAAGCGCTAACCCCGGGCTCGGCTCACACCTGCGCCAGCTCTTCTTCCAGCAACTGCTTGTTGTAGAGGTCGGTGTAGTAGCCGTTGCGGGCGAGGAGTTCGTCGTGCGTGCCCAGCTCGACGATGCGCCCGCCGTGCACCACCGCAATCTGGTCGGCATTGCGCACGGTGGAGACGCGGTGGGAGATGAAGATGGTGGTGCGGCCGCGCATGACCTCGCGCAGATGGTTGAGGATGCGCTCCTCGGTGTAGGTATCCACGCTGGAGAGCGCATCGTCAAGGATGAGGATGCGCGGGTCGCGGACCAGCGCGCGGGCAATGGCGGTGCGCTGCTTCTGTCCGCCGCTCAGGGTGATGCCGCGCTCGCCCACCAGGGTCGCGTACTTCTCGGGGAAGGCCTCGATGTCGGCGGCGATGCTGGCCGCTTCGGCGGCGCGGCGAATGTCGTCGTCGCCTGCCTGCGCGGCGCCGAACGCGATGTTCTCGCGCACGGTGTCGCTGAAGAGGAAGGTTTCCTGGGGCACAAAACCGATGTGCCGCCGCAGCGTTGCCAGGCGGTAGCTGCGAATGTCCTGCCCGTCGATCAGCAGCGAGCCCGGCGGCGCATCGTAAATCCGCGGAATCAGGCTGACCAGGGTCGACTTGCCCGACCCGGTAGGCCCCACGATGGCCAGGCTGGTGCCGGCGGGAACCGTCAGGGAGATGCCACGCAGCACCTCGTCGCCGCGCCCGCGGCCGTCGCTGGGGCGCACCGAACCGTCGCTGGCCGGCAGGGTGACGGCGCGGCCGTCATAGGCGAAGTTCAGGTCCCGGAACTCGATGTCGCCGGTGATGGGGAGGTCGCGCGCGCCCGGAGCGTCGGCCACCCCGGGCTTTTCCAACAGGATCTCGTTGATGCGCGCCATGGACGCGGTGCCGCGCTGAAAGATGTTGATGACCCAGCCCAGCGCAATCACCGGCCAGGTGAGCTGCACCATGTAGGTGTTGTAGGCGACAAAATCCCCGACGCTCATGCGGTGCAGCAGCACCTCGCGCCCGCCCAGCCACAACACCAGCACGATGGCGGCGCCCAGCAGCAGTTCCAGCGTGGGCCAGAGCATGCCCATCAGGCGCACCAGCTTCAGGCTGCGGGCCATGTATTCCTGGTTGGCGGATTCGAATTTCGCGATCTCGTGCTCTTCCTGGGTATACGCGCGGACCACGCGCACCCCGGAGAGGTTTTCCTGCACCTGCGCCGAAATTTCACTGAACATCGCCTGGATGCGTTCGAAGCGCTCGTGAATCCGCCGCCCGAAGTACTGGATCACGATGCTGGCGATGGGCAGCGGCAGGAAAGTGTAGAGCGTCAGCCGCGGGCTCAGGCTCATCATGAAGATGAGTGCGCCGGCGGTGAACACGACGGTGTTGGCGGTGTACATGATCGCCGGGCCCAGCAGCATGCGGACGGCGTTGAGGTCGTTGGTGGCGCGCGCCATGATGTCGCCGGTGCGCGTGCGCTGGTAGTACGAGTAGCTGAGCCCCTCGAGGTGCTGGAAGAGATCGTTGCGCAGGTCGAATTCGATCTCGCGCGAGATGCCAATCAGCACCCAGCGCGTCAGAAACTGGAAGATGCCCTTGGCGAACGCCACCGCCACCAGCAGCAGGGAATAGATGATGATCTTGTGCTGGGTGACGCCGGCATAGAGGTCGTCCACCGCCCGCCGGATGACCTGCGGGAAGAGGATCCAGATGCCGTTGTGCAGCAGCACCGAGCCGGCGCCCAGCACAAAGCCCCACTTGTAGCGCTTGAAGTACGGCAGGAGCGGCTTGAGAGACTTGGGCAGCATGAAGCGATATTGATTCTACCGTCGCGGCACGCGATTCACCACGAAGGGCACAGATACCAGGTGATGGGGAGCCTGCGCGCCTACGTGGGCACCTTCAGCACCAGATACCCCCCACCCAGGGCGAACAGGACGTCGGGCGCCCAGGCGGCGAGGATGGCCGGCAGCAGGCCGGTGTTCCCCAAGGCCTCGAAGAGGCCGGCGGTGACCCAGTAGACCACGGCAATGGTGATGGCGACAGCCACGCCGGTGAGGGCGCCGCGGCGTCCGGCGGAGAGCGAGAAGGGAATCGCCAGCACCGCCATGACCAGCGTGATCAGCGGGAAGGCCAGCTTCTTCTGCAGCTGGACGCGGAGCCGCACCACGTCGAAGCCGCTCTGCTGCAGTTCATGGATGTAGCGCTGCAACTCGGCGTAGTTCATCTCCTGCGACTGCTTCACCTGTTTGTGGAAGTACTGCGGCGCTTCGTTCAGCTCGGGGAAGGTGGCCACGTCGAAGGTGCGGAAGTCGGCGATGGCCGGGCCGCGGAATTCGCGCACCCATCCCTGCTCGAAGACCCAGCGGCCCAGGGCGGACCAGCGGGCATGGGCGGCGTAGATGCGCTTGGTGACGGCAAACGACTGCGGGTCGAATTCGAACACGGTGATGTTGCCGAATTCGTTCCGGTCGGAGTCGTGGAACTCGTAGTAGTACATGTCGTGGTGCTCGCCGAAGATCCACTTGTTGGGGCGCATGTAGGTCTGCGCCGGGCGGCCCTTGATGCGGTTGAAGAGCGTCTCCTGGCGGCGGTTGAAGCGCGGCAGGTAGAGCTGGTCGAAGGCGAAGAGCGCGCCCGCGAGCACCGCGCAGATCACCAACACCGGCAGCACCACGCGGTAGATGCTGATGCCGGTCGCCTTCATGGCCGTGATCTCGTTGTTGCGCGCCATCAGCCCGAAGGTGACCAGCACGGCGATGAGGACGCTCATGGGCGTCATCAGGTAGAGCATGGAGGGCAGCACCATCAGCAGGTACTCGCCGACCACGCGCCAGGCGATGGCGTTGCGCAGCACGTCGCGGAGAATCTCAAAAAACGTGAACAGCAGGGTGAGCAGGAGGAAGGCGGCGAGCACCAGCCCGACATAGGTCACGAACTCGCGCAACACGTAGTCGTCGAGGAGCTGCGGAAAACGCGTGCCGAAACGCCGCAGCAGGCGCAGGAGCCAGGGCGCGCCGTTGCCCTCGCCTTCAGCGGTGAGCCAGGTGGCGCGGCGGAAGCGCTCGAGCAGGGTCGCGGCGCCGGCGCGCAGCCCGCCCACGTCCACGGGGCGTTTCTCCACCCGCCCCAGCAGCAGCATGCCGCCGAGCAGGAACGCTCCATTGGCGAGCCACACGCCGAGTGCGGGCGACACGCGCCCTTGGCGGGCCAGCGCCAAGCCGGCCAGGGAGACGAAGTAGTAGAGGAAGACCAGGACGATGGCGAGGACGAAACCCGCGCTCTTGCCGCCCTTCCGGGCCGAGAGTCCCAGGGGAATCCCAACCAGCGCCAGCACCAGGCAAGCGGTGGGCAGCGCCAGGCGGCGATGGAATTCGATCAGGTACCAGCGCGCCTCGGGGCCCGGCTGGGCGTGTCCGCGGCGCCACAGTTCGCGGGTGTCAAGTTCCGCGGTCGAGGCGCTCTCGCGCTCGCCGCGCGTGCCTGCCTGCGGCAGTTGAATGGGCGTATCGGTTGCGGCGAAGGTGGAGATGATGTACTGGTCGGCGTTGCGCGGCTGGACTTCGTGCGTGGCCCCGTCTTCGAGGTGAAGCCGCAGCGTGTTGCCTGCCTGCTCCGCTACCACGCCGGAGCGTGCCAGCGTGATCTTGGGAGCCCCGGGCGTGCTTACGTCGGCCAGGAAAATTCCTTTCCAGAGGGCCACGCCGCCGCCGGCGCTGACGTCCTGCACGTAGAGCACGTAGTTGCGGAAGTCTTCGTAGAAGATGCGGGGCTGGATTTCGTACGACGCCTGGGAATTGCGCAGCGCCGCCTGCAGGTTGGCCAGGGCGGCGGCGGAGCGCGGCGCCAGCCACAGATTGTTGGCCGCCGCCAGCAGCCACGCCGCCACCGCGAAGAAAGCGACGATGCGCACGAAGCGCCCGGTGCCCACGCCGCTGGCGCGCATGGCGGTGATCTCGGTGTCGGCCGCCAGGCGGCTGAGGCCGAGGAGAATCCCCACCAGCACGCCCATGGGAATGGTGACGGTGAGGGCCGTGGGCAGGGTGAAGAGAAACACCTCCGCCACACTGAGCGCGGGCGCACTGGCGCGGACCACCAGCTCCATGAGGCGGCCGACGTCGCGCATGAACACCACGAAGGTGAACAGCGCCACGCCGATCAGCGCGTGCCCCAGCACTTCGCCCAGAATGTAGCGGGTAAGGATCTTCACGGCAGTTTCAGGCTTCCGGTTTCCAGCTGCAAGCCGGCAAGCCGGCCTGGGTCGCTCCTGCCCCGACAGAGCGCTGCGGCAGAACAAGCCTGCGACTCCTGCCGCAGGGTATGCTAGAAACTGGAAACTGGAAACTCGAAATCTTCATGCCCATCCGCGTCGTCGTCCTCTGGCACATGCACCAGCCCTTTTACAAGGACCTGGTGACGGGAGAATACCGGCTGCCGTGGGTCCGGCTGCACGGCCTCAAGGACTACTACGGCATGGTGCGGCTGCTGGAGGAGTTTCCCAGCGTCCACCAGACGTTCAACCTGGTCCCATCGCTGATCGCGCAGCTGGAGGATTACGTCAGCGGAGCGGCCCGCGATCCCTTCCTGCAAGCCGCAGCGACACCGGCGCGGGAGCTCAGTCCGGAGCAGCGGCGCTTCGCCCTCGCCTACCTCTTTCAGGCGAACGCGACGCACATGATCGGGCGCTATCCGCGCTACGCCGAACTGTACGAGCGCTTCCGCTCCGCCGGCGCCGATCCCGAACGCGCCGAGCCGCTCTTCCAGGAGCAGGATTTTACCGATCTCCAGGTGCTCTCGCAGCTGGTGTGGTTTGACGAGTATTTCCTGGCGGAGCCGGAGATCGCGGCCCTGGTGAAGCGCGGCCGTCACTATCCCGGGGAAGCGCGGGACTTCGTCGTGGGCGTGCAGCGCGAGCTGCTGGCGCGGGCGTTGCCGGCGTACCGGGCGGCGGCGGAGCGCGGCAGCATCGAGATTTCCACCTCGCCGTTCTATCACCCGATCCTGCCGCTGCTGTGCGATACGGAAGCCGGGGCGGTGGCAGCGCCGGGCCTGCCGCTGCCGCAGCGGCGCTTCCGACATCCGGAGGATGCCCGCGAGCAGCTGCAGCGCGGCCTCGACCTGCAGCAACGGGTCTTTGGACTGCGCCCGCGCGGCGTGTGGCCCAGCGAGGGCAGCGTCTCTGCCGAGGTGCTGGCGATTGCCCACGAACTCGGGGTGGAATGGATGGCGACCGACGAAGGCGTGCTCGGGCGCAGCCTGGGGACTGGGCTCGCGCGCGGCAACGACGGGCGGCTCAACCCGCAGGCAGCGGCGCAGCTCTACACCGTACATCGCTACGAACACGGCGCCACCCGCATGCACCTGCTGTTTCGCGACCACGCGTTGAGCGACCTGATCGGCTTCGTCTACTCCGGGATGCCCGCCGCGCAGGCGGCGCAACATCTCATTCAACGCATCAAGTATTCGACGGAATCTCTTGTTAAAGCGAAACATGATGCCGTGGTCCCGATCATCCTGGACGGCGAGAATGCGTGGGAGTGCTACCCGCGTTCAGGGCGGGACTTCCTGCGCTACTTCTACGACGGGCTGGCGCGGGAGCGCGACCTGGAGGCGGTCACGGTGTCGGAAGCGATCGCGCGGCAACGCGAGCCGCGGAAGCTCGGCGCCCTCGTCCCCGGCTCCTGGATCAACGCCAACTTCAACGTGTGGATCGGTGCGCCCGAAGACAATCGCTCCTGGGACTACCTTTCCGAGGCCCGCGACTTTTGTACGCAAAGCTCCGCCCAGGCGTCCCCGGAGGCACGGGCGCTGGCCTTCGAGGAACTGCTGATCGCCGAAGGCTCCGACTGGAACTGGTGGTACGGCCCGGAGCACCACTCCGCCAACGACCGCGACTTCGACGAGTTGTACCGGAAGCACCTGTCGAACATCTACCACGCGCTGGGGGGGACGCCGCCGGAATCGCTGGCCCAGCCCATTGCGGCCGCCGCGGCGCGGCCCTACTTCGTCCGGCAGACGGCCTACGTGCATCCCGACCTGGAGCGTCCGCCGCGATATTTCGACTGGATGGGAGCAGCCATGTACGTCGCCGACCGCAGCACCTCGGCCATGCATGGGCGCCAGTTCCTGCTGGATTCGTTGCAGGCCGGGATTGACGAACAGTTCCTCTACCTGCGCCTGGAATTTGTGGGCGGCAAGCTGCCGGCACAAGCGCGGGCCCGCGGCCTGGAGGCGGTGGTCACAGTGGAGCATCTGGCCTCCGGCAGTGTCCCGCCCAGCCGCTGGTTGCGGCTGACGGTGCACGTCGAGAAGGGTGCGATTGCGGGGGTTGCCCTGAAGCAGGGAGCGGGCCCGGCGTCGGCGGAAGGACGGCGCGGCGCCGCGGCCGCGAAATTGCCGGCGCAGGAGGCGCCGCGCGAGCTGCGCTGCCGCGCGCGCAACGATCTCCAGATGCGCATCCCGCTGGCCTTGCTGGATACCCGCTGGGGCGGAAAGCTGCGCCTGCGCGTCTCGTTATGGCAGGCAGGATTGCCGCTGGACGCGCTTCCGGTGGAAGGCTGGGTGGGAATCGACCTGCTCAGCGAGCGCGAACTCGCCGCGCTGTACTACTGAACCTGATTTGCAATTGCCGACCTGTGATTTGCGATTGGGCCGTGGCAGAGTCCCAATCGCAAATCAGCAAATCGCCAATCAGAAATCACAAATTCATTCACTGTCCCGTGGGCACGGCGGCGGTTTGCGTGGTGGCCGCGGCCGCCGTCAGGGCCAGAGGGCGATTGAGCTCCAGATAGAGCTGGGTGCTGGCGGGGAGCTGTTCCGGATGCCGGGAGATGAGCCAGTACACCACCGCGGCGCCGGCGCCCATACCCGCGCCAAGGACAGTGGCGTGCGGGGTATGGACGGTCGCTGCGCCGAGCAGCGCGCCGGCCCCCGCACCGATGCCGATCTCGCGCAGCGTCTTCATCTTCGAGCCCGCGGGCCGGATGCGGCCTTCTTCATCCACGTCGAACTGCTTGGGCGTGCCGGTGTCCACCACGGCGGCGCTCAGGTGATAGCGCGTGCCGTTGGGCATGACGATCATTTCCGGCCGCAGGTCGATCATCGAGGTGCCGCGGATGCGGCGCGGCTGCGCGGCGCGTGCAACTTTCCCCTCCACCACCGCGCCCACGGGCACGATGGTTTTGCCGTCGACCGTGACCGCCTCCACGACATGCCCGGAGAAAGGATCGCCCTCGTGGTTCTTTGCCGTCGAGAGGCTGGCGTCGAGCGTGATCTTCAGGGTCGTGCCGGTGGGCAGATAGGTGCCCTCGAGCAGCGCGTTACGCTCCGCGGTCTGCAAGGCCGGCGTCTCCTGCGCAACCGCGGAGTCGGTGACGGGCGCCGGTTGTGCCGCCCGAACCGAGACAGGCGCAGCAGCCGCAGCTTTCTGGGGTGCAGGCCTCTCCGTGGGCGTCGGTGCGACGCGCACGGGTGACGGCTTGGCGGGATGCGACGCCGGCGCCGCTTCTTGCGCGTACGCCAGCCCCATCCCCATCACAGTACCGACCAGCGCCAGCACTAGCATCCCGGCGAGATTTCTTTTCATTAGTTTCCTCCACCACCGCTGCCGAATCGGGCAGCGACAGGACTCTTACGCCGACTTTAGAACAGGGAAGAGACCCGGACAATAGCAGAAGAAAGACCTAGAACCACGGAAGGCACCGCGTAGCGTCAGGTGGGGCTCGCGTGCACCACCGCCGACTGCGCAGTCCCGATCAGCAGGTTGCGGACGCAGCGTCGCCAGAATTGCCGGTAGAGATCGGACCCCATGGGTGGCGGAGCGTACCGTTACTCGTCGCGAAAGTAAACGGGAAGCGCGGGGCGATTAGGCGGTCCGCGCCAGGGCCGCGACCAGCGACTGGAAGACCTTGAAGCCGTCGGTGGAACCCAGTTCGGGTTCGCTGGCGCGCTCCGGGTGGGGCATCATGCCCAGCACGTTGCGCCCCTCACTGCAGATGCCGGCGATGTTGTGCAGCGAGCCGTTGGGATTCGCTGCCGGAGTGACGTCGCCGTCCGGGGTCGAATAGCGGAAGACAATGCGCTGCTGAGCGGCAAGCTGCGCGTAGGTATCCGGGTCGCAGAAATAGTTGCCTTCCATGTGGCCGATGGGGATGTGCAACACCTCGCCTTCGCGGCAAGCATTGGTGAACGGCGTGTCGGCGTTCTCCACGCGCACGTGCACGAACTTGCAGATGTACTTCAGGCCCGCGTTGCGCATGAGCGCTCCGGGGAGCAGGCCGGCCTCGCAGAGGATCTGGAAGCCGTTGCAGATGCCGATGACCAGCCCGCCTGAGCCGGCGAAGCGGCCGACCGATTCCATGACCGGCGAGAAACGGGCGATGGCGCCGGTGCGCAGGTAGTCGCCGTAAGCGAAACCCCCGGGCACGATGATGACGTCGCAGCTCTCCAGGTCGTGCGCCTCGTGCCACAGAAAGGTGACAGGCTGGCCGGCAACCTTGCCGGCAACGTGGTACGCGTCGTGGTCGCAGTTGGAGCCGGGGAAGACGATCACGCCGAATTTCATAGGTCGAGTCTAGCAAAGACAAACACGAATCCGGCCACCGAGGAACACAGATGCACAGGGATTGGCGATCGGCTCATTGCTCCGTCGGGCCGATTATCTCTTCTCGCTGATGGGCACTTCGCGGCGGTCGTAGGGGACGACGATGATCTTCAGTTCCTGGCGCGCGTCGAACTGCTGCTTGGTCACCGGGAAGCCGAAGACGACGGTGCCGCTGACCTGCTGGTGCGGCGCGACCCGGGTCTCGTTTTTCAGCGGCGCGGTGGCGTGCGGGCGCAGGTCCGGGTAGCCGGTGAAGTAGCGCTCGAAGTCGGAGGTGGCGGCAGCATCGTCGGCCAGGGTCCGGTTGTCGGCCCGCAGTTCGCCCTTGATCTGCTTGATGAAAAGCGCTTTGTCGGTATCGTTGCGGACGGTGACCTGCGCCGTCAGCAGCACGGCTTCACCGCTCACCTGCTCGACGGCGAAGACGTCGCTTACCGTGCCCGAGACCGCGGGCTGGTAGCGTCCAAACCACATCACAATGGTGAGCGCGAGGGCGAAGATGGCGAGGCCGACGCCGAGAACGGGCAGCGGCGGGAGCGTCCACTTGGCGCGATCGAACTCTTCCGTAAACGGAATATGCCCGGCGTCGGGCGGCGTGGGCGGCGGAGCAGAGACTGACGGCGGGCGTGGTGGTTCGTCCACGGGGCCTCCTTATACGCGGCTGAACATCGGCGCGCGAGCGCCGGCGCCCCACCATTACTACCACTCGTGCTTCATCGCGCGCGCGAATTCCTGCGGCCCGCGCGTGTTCAGGACGTCGGCGCGGGTCATCCAGCCACGGCGCAGCTGGGTAATGCCGTAGCGGATTTTTTCCAGGTGCGAGGTGTGGTGCGCGTCGGTGTTGACCACGATCTTGACACCGCGCTCATGCGCCAGGCGCAGGTGGCGGTCGCAGAGGTCGAGGCGGTCGGGATACGAATTGTGCTCCATGGCCACACGGTGCTCGGCGGCGGCGCGCAGCACCGCGTCCAGGTCGAAGCTGTAGCCTTCGCGGCGCAGCAGGATGCGCCCGGTGGGATGCCCGATGAGGCTGACGTTCTGGTTGGCAATCGCGCGCAGCAGGCGGTCGGTGGTCTGTGCCGGCTCCTGCTGGAAGTGGGAATGGACGCTGGCGATCACCACGTCCATCTGCTCCAGCACGGAGTCGGAGAGATCGAGCGCGCCGTCGGCGAGGATGTCGACCTCGATGCCGGCAAATACGGTGATGTCGTCGTAGCGTTGGGCGGCCGCGCGAATTTTGCGGATGTGCTCCTCGGCGCGCGCGTCGTCGAGGCCGTTGGCGAAGGCGAGGTTCTTGGAGTGATCGGTGATCGCCATATAGCGATAGCCGCGTTCGCGGGCGGCCGCGATCATTTCCTCGATGGTGCTGCGGCCGTCGGTGGCGACGGTATGCATGTGGACGTCGCCCTGGATGTCTTCCAGGCGCACCAGCTCGGGCACCTCGCCCGCCGCGGCGGCCTCGATCTCGCCGGCGCTCTCGCGCAGCTCGGGCTCGATGTAGCGCAGGCCGAGCCTGGCGTAGATCTCCTCCTCGGTGCGGCCGGCAACGCGCTGGTCGTTGTCGAGGCGCGCCAAACCGTACTCGTTGAGGGTGAAACCAAGCTTGAGAGCGCGCTGCCGCAGCGCCACGCTGTGCTGCTTGGAGCCGGTGAAGTACTGCAGCGCGGCGCCGAAGGAGTCGGAGGGGAGCAGCCGCACATCCACCTGCATGCCGCGCTGCATGCGGAAGCTGACCTTGTTTTCGCCGCGGGCGAGGACTTCGGCGATGCCGGGGAAGACGAGGATGCGGTCGATGACCATCTCGCGCAGCGTCTCCTTCTCGGCCAGCGGCCCGGTGATGAGCAGGTCGAGGTCACCCACGGTTTCGCGGCCACGGCGCAGCGAGCCGGCGGGCGTGATGTTCTCGATGCCGCGCATGCGCCCAATGTGCGCAATTAGTTGTGTAGCCAGGCGGTCGGCGTCGTCCAGGTAGTAGCGTCCGGCTACGCGCCGGTAGTTCGCGATGGACTGCAGGATCTTCTGCTCCTGCTTCTCGCCCATGCGCGGCAGCTCGCGGATCTTGCCGGCGCGCGCCAGTTTCTCCACGCCGGCGATGTCGCACACCTGGAACGCGCTCCACAGCAGCGCGATCGTCTTCGGCCCCAGGCCCGAGATTTTGAGCAGCTCGAGGATCGAGGGACGGTACTTCTGGAGCAGCTCCTGGTGGTAGCCGAGCTTGCCGTCACGAAAGATCTCCTGCAGGTGCGCGCACATCGCTTTGCCGATGCCGGGGATTTCCAGCAGCTTCCTGGAATCGGAGACGAGGTCGGCCACCGGACCGGGCAGCGCCTCGATGGCCTCGGCAGCGCGCCGATAGGAGCGGATGCGGAAGGGATCGGCGCCATCCACCTCCATCAGGTCGGCGACCTCGTGGAGGATGGTGGCGACCGCGCGATTGTCCGGCGGGCGGACCGGGGCGGCGTCCTTGGCCCGGGCGGCGGCCGGTGCAGCAGCCGCTGACTCGGCGCCGGGTTTCTTCTTGCGCGGCATGGGCGAGGAGGAACAGTAAATTGTATTGACGTGGCCGCCGCAAGTACAAAACCCAGCCGTTGGGGCTGGGTCTCGGCGGTCGGGGTGAGGACGCGGCGTCAGGCCCCGGCTTTGGTTACGTTCTCCGCCTGGGGGCCCTTCTGCCCCTGCACGACTTCGAACTCCACCTGGTCGCCTTCCTGCAGGCTCTTGTAGCCCTCGCCCTGGATGGCGCTGTAGTGGACGAACACATCCGGACCGTCGTCACGGCCGATAAAACCGAAGCCTTTCGCGTTGTTGAACCACTTCACAGTTCCTTTAATGCGTGCCACTTTCACTTCCTCCGAACTGGGCGGGCTGACGGGTTGCGACCGGCAGGCCGGGCAAGGCGCTCACCAGAGCGGGCGAGCCAGAAGCAGGCGCAGGCCGGGAGCAGAGAAGGGAAGCCGCGATCTGGCTTGCTGCGTCCTGGTGCACGTTTTCCTACCCGCTATTCTCGCCCAAGGACGTGGCACGGTCAAGCGCGCGCGCCGTTGAAAACCAGCCCCGGACGGGCATTTCCAGCGGCGAACCAGGTCAGCGCCGCGGCCGGCCCGCGTCCTGCTGCTGCGCCAGCCACAACACTGCGGCGATGGTCTTGGCGTCGCGAATCTTGCCGCGCAGCACCAGGTGCACCGCGGCGGCCAGCGGGAAGAACCGCTTGGCGATGACCTCGTCGTGCTCCGGGCGGGCGGCGCCGCGCGTCAATTCGCGCGCCATCCAGACCGCGTGCATCTCGTCGAGGAAGCCGGGGCTGGCGTAGAACTTCAGGATGCGGCGCCAGTGGCGCGCGCGGAACCCGGTCTCCTCCAGCAACTCGCGCTGGGCGGCAGCGAGTTCGCGCTCGCCGGCGTCGATGCGGCCGGCGGGCAATTCCCACAGGCGCGCGCCGGCGGCGTAGCGGTACTGCCGCTCCAGCAGGACGCGCGGCTCCCCGGGGCTGTCATCCACCACCAGGATCACGACCGAGCCGGGATGGCGCACGATGTCGCGCCGTACCTCCACCCCGCTGGGCTCGCGCACGATCTCCGACGTGACGTTGAACACCGGGCCGCGAAACCCGGCGAGCGACCGGATCACCTTCACCTGGGGGCTGCGTTTGGGTTGCGCCATGCGCACCAATATAAACGCCAGGCGGGGGCGCGCTTGCCGCGGCACTTGAATCCGGCGTGCGGAAGCACCACACTGCTGCGCGGTGCCGAAGAAGCCCAGCCTCGCGATTATCGGTCCCGGTGCGTTGGGCAGTGCGTTGTGCCTGGCACTGCACGATCGCGGATACCCGATCCATGAACTGGTGGCGCGCGACGCCGCTGCCGTGCGGCGCGCGCGCAAGCTGGCTACACGCATTGGCGCCGAGGCGACGACGCTCGCCCGGGCGACGCTGGGTGCAGACGTAATCTGGCTGTGCGTGGCGGACGATGCCATCGCCCCGGTGGCGCGGCGGCTGGCGCGGCGCGGCCACTGGCGCGGCAAAACGGTGCTGCATTCCAGCGGCGCCCTGAGCAGCGCGCTCCTGGCGCCCGTGCAGCGCCGCGGTGCCGCCATTGCCTCGCTGCATCCTATGATGACCTTCGTGCGCGGCGTGCCAGCGGCGTTTCACGGCGTTTCGTTTGCTGTCGAAGGCGAAGCCGTGGCGGTGAGGCTGGCGCGCCGTGTCGGACAGGACCTCGGCGGCCGGGTGATCCAGGTGCGGCCGGAAGCCAAGCCGCTGTACCACGCGCTGGGTTCGTTCTCGTCGCCCATGATCGTAGCGGTGCTCACCGTGGCGGAAGAGCTGGCGAAGACTGCCGGCATCTCGCAGCGCCAGGCGCACGCGCTGATGCGTCCCATCCTCACCAAGACCAGCAACAACTTCTTTACCCGCGGGGCGGCGGGGGCCTTCAGTGGACCGCTGCTGCGTGGCGATGTCACCACGGTCCGCGAGCACTTGCGGGCGATGCGCGCGGTGCCGGGCGCGAGCGAGGTTTACCGGGCGCTGATCCGCTGGGCGCTGCGGTCGCTCCCCGTGGCCAACCCCCAGCAGATTGCGGCCCTCCTGAAGGGCAGGGGGCGGCATGTCCGCAAGTAATCAACAGCTGACAAAAAACCCGATTGCCGCCGCTGCAAGGCTTGGGTAGTATTGCCCCAAGCCGTTCTCCTCCGGTGAGTTGCGGGTGTGTCTTCAGCCGCCGGATGAGGTAAGCAAGGGAGAGTCCAGTATGTGGAAATCGCGCAAAGAAGAGGAACGTCCCGCCGTGCCGGCGCCGCCGCTGGCGCCGGTGCCCGTCGTAGCCCCTGTCATCAAGGAGAAACTCATGGATACACCCAAGCCTGAAGGTTTCCGTGCCGACGTGGCGCATATCGGCAAGTCTGTCCTGGTGAAAGGGGAGCTCTCCGGCAGCGAAGATCTCTACCTCGATGGCGAAGTGGAAGGCAGCATCGATCTGAAGGGGCACAGCATCACCATCGGCCCGCATGGCCGGGTGCGCGCCAACGTCAACGCGCGCGACGTCGTGGTGCATGGCAGGGTGGAAGGCAATGTGCGCGGCACGGAGCGCGTTGAGCTGAAGAAATCGGCCATCCTGGTGGGCGACATCTTCACCCAGCGCATCGTCATCGAAGACGGCGCCTACTTCAAGGGCGGGATCGACATTCAGAAAGAAACCCCCAAGGCGGAAGCGAAGCCGGAGCCGAAGCGCGAAATCGCGCCCGCGACGCCCGCCTATTCCGCGCCCGCCCATGCGGCGACGCCCACGGCTTCCGCTGCGGCGGCGGGTAGTGGGCATGCGCCGCTGCTGGAGCCGAAGAAGTACTGATCGCGGCGGCGCGGTTCGCGTCCCGCCGCAAACTGGGTACGGAGCCTGATGGGTAGCGTGAGCCACATCTTGCGCATGTTTCGCGGGGCGGCGGCGCCGGCAGGCGCTTTGGCCGGCGGCAGCAGTGCCGAGCGCTTCTCCCGCCATTCCAGCGGCTGGACGGAATTTGCGCGCGCCATCAAGAGCATCGATTCGCTGTGCGTGCTCGACCTGGGTCCCACCTCGGCCGCCAACATCATGCATTTCACCAACCGCGGCGGACGCTACTACAACGAGGACGTGCTCTTCGCCGCCACCGACCCGCAGTTCCTGGGCCCGGACGACACCGGCGCTCGCCGCATCCAGGTGGAGCGGTTCATGGCGGCGAACCTCGCCTACGCGGAAGGGATGTTCGATGGCGTGCTGCTGTGGGACATGCCCGACTACCTGGAGGAGCCGCTGGTGAAGCCGCTGGTGGAGCGGCTGCATCACGCCATGAAGCCGGGCGGAATTCTTCTGGGCTTCTTTCACACCAAGGACGCCGGACCCGACGCGCCCTACTTCCGCTACCACGTCTCGGACAGCCCCGACAACGTAATCCTGCAGCCGGTGTGGAAGCCGCAGGAAGGCCGGGGCGCGAAGCAGCCGCTGTTCCGGTTGCGGCGGGTCTTCGCCAACCGCCACATCGAGAACCTGTTCCGCGATTTTGCCTCGCTGAAGTTTTTCCTTGCCCGCGACAACGTGCGCGAAGTCCTGGCCATTCGCTAGCTCGTACCCGAGCCCTAGCGGCGCCGCGCCCGCGCGTCAAGCGTGGCGCGCCGCGCGCGTCTTGCGGATCAGGAACTCAGTCGCACCCGGCAGCCGCAGCAGCTGCACGACGGGGGCACGCAGGAAGTCGGGCATCTGCATCAGGCGGCGCAGGTGGCGCGTGTGGCGGAAGGCGGGGCCAAAAGCCGCGCGGTAGCGCGTGCCGTATTCCTCCAGCGCGCGCGGCAGCGTCCACTCGCGGCGGCCGACGCGCGCCGCCATTTCGCCCGCCAGCGTGCCGCTGCGCAGCGCGATCGAGATGCCGTCGCCCACAAACGGATCAATGAAGGCGGCCGCATCGCCGGCGAGGAAAGCCCCGTTGCGTTCGGTGCGCGCCGGCCGAAAGAGCAGTGGCGAGGTGGCCACGAGTTCCGTGGCCTGCGCCCAGGCGCGGCTGCGTTCCGCCAGCAACCGGTTTCGCCGAAAGACGCCGGCAAGGTCGGTGGCGATATCGTTGCGCACCATGGCGCATACATTCAGCCGCAACTGCTGCGCTTCGTTGGACCACACTGGCTGTACGCCGCAGTAGCCACCCGCAAAAATGTAGAGTTCGGTGGTGTCTGCCGCGACCGTGTCAGGCGCGACAAAGTGCGCTTTCAGCCCGAGCCACTGCGGCTTGCCGCCGCGTGCCGGGGTGCGGGGCCCGAGGTTCGACCAGCGGCCGCTGGCGTCAATGACGGCGGACGCCGCATAGGTCCCCGCGCTGCCATGGACGCGGAAGCCGCCGGCGTGCTCGATGGCGCCCACGTGGACCTGCTGGCGGCATTCCACGCCGCTCTCCCTGGCAGCCTGCCACAGGGCAGCGTCGAGGGCGAAGCGGGGCACGCTGGCCGCCGGGGGACTCACCGCGCCTTCCAGCACTTGTGATCCCAGGTAGATGTGGGCCTTGCCGATGCGCGGCGCATGCTGCAGCAGCGCCGTCTGGCCACTGCGCTCCAGCAGTTGCTCCAGCAATCCCAGCGATTCCGCCGAGACAAACTCGCCGCACACTTTGTGCCGCGGATAGCGGCCACGCTCCAGCAGGGCGACCCGCGCGCCGTCGCGCGCGGCCGCCGTTGCGGCGGCGCAACCCGCCGGTCCGCCGCCGATCACGACTACGTCCCACTGGTTCACGCGGATAAGCTTAGCGCCAAACGCGACGTGCCGCGATCCGCGTCTTCCTGCTGCCGCCGCGGATACCCCGGCGTTATAATGATAGGTTTCGTTGTCTGCGCCGGGCGTCACCAGCGGGCGCCGGGTCGGCAAGGGGGAATCATGGCGGCTTCCTACAACGGCGAGCCGGTTCCGCAGGATGGCACGCGGATTGAGCATCGGAACGGCGCCTTCGTCATCCCGGAGAACCCGATTATTCCGTTTATTGAGGGCGACGGCACCGGACGCGACATCTGGCGCGCCGCGCAGCGCGTCTTCGACGCTGCGGTCCACAAGGCCTATGGCGGCAAGCGCCGGGTGGCCTGGTACGAGGTTTTTGCCGGAGAAAAAGCTTTCACCAGGTTCAAAGACTGGCTGCCGCAGCAAACGGTGGATGCGATTCGCGAATTCCGCGTGGCCATCAAGGGGCCGCTCACCACACCCGTGGGCGGCGGCATTCGCTCCCTCAACGTCACCCTGCGGCAGGTGCTCGATCTTTACGCCTGCGTGCGCCCGGTCCGTTACTACCAGGGCGTGCCCTCGCCGGTGAAGCATCCGGAACGCATGAACATTGTGATCTTCCGCGAGAACACGGAAGACGTGTACGCCGGCATCGAGTGGAAGCAGGGAACGCCGAGGGCGCCAAAAAGCTGATCGATTTCCTGAACAACGAGATGCTGAAGGGCACGTCAAAACGCATCCGCGAGGACTCCGGCGTCGGCATCAAGCCCATCTCCGTCACCGGGACCAAGCGGCTGGTGCGCAAGGCCATCCAGCACGCGCTGGCCAGCGGACGCAAGGTGGTGACCCTGATGCACAAGGGCAACATCCAGAAGTTCACCGAGGGCGCCTTCCGCGAGTGGGGCTACGAGCTGGCGACGGCGGAGTTTCGCGACGCCATCGTCACCGAGCGCGAGAGCTGGATCCTCGACAACCAGGACAAGAACGCGGAGCTGACGGTCGAGCAAAACGCGCAGGCGATCGAGCCGGGGTTGGAATACGCCTCGCCCGACTTCCAGAAGGGCATCGGCCGCGAGGTGCAGCAGGTGCTGGAAAAGCTCTACCCCTCGCACGGCCACGGTGCCTGGAAGCAGAAGCTCATGGTCAACGACCGCATCGCCGACTCCATCTTCCAGCAGGTGGTCACGCGGCCCGCGGAATACAGCGTGCTGGCCACGCCCAACCTCAACGGCGATTACATCAGCGACGCGTGCGCGGCGCAGGTGGGCGGGTTGGGGATAGCGCCGGGAGCGAACATCGGCGATGAATACGCCATCTTCGAAGCCACCCACGGCACGGCCCCGAAATACGCCGACAAGGACGTGATCAATCCCGGCTCGGTGATCCTTTCCGGGATGATGATGTTCGATTTCCTGGGCTGGCCGGAAGCGGCGCGGCTGATCGAGGACGCCATGGAGCTCACCATCCAGCAGAAGAAGGTGACCTACGATTTCGAGCGCCTCATGGAAGGCGCGACCAAGGTCAAGACCAGCGAGTTCGCCGAGTACATTGTGCAGAACATGGCCTAGCCGGGACCGGGCACCGGCAGGCGTGACCGTCATCACACCGGCTTGCTAACGTCCCGGTTAGGCTGACAGGGTTCGGCGGGCGGCCGGCGGATAGCGCCAGTATTTGATGTGGGTTCCTCATTCTCATTTGCGAAAGGCACATCCTCATGCGTAACAAAGTCACAGTAGTAGGCAGCGGTCATGTGGGGGCCACGACGGCGCACTGGCTGGCGTCGAAGGAGTTGTGCGACGTCGTCCTCATCGACATCATTGAAGGCGTGCCGCAGGGCAAGGGGCTCGACCTGCTCCAGGCCATGCCCATCGAGAAACGCGACGCGCACGTTCTGGGCACCAACGATTACGCCGATACGGCCAATTCCGACATCGTGGTCATCACCGCCGGCATCCCGCGCAAGCCGGGCATGAGCCGCGACGACCTGCTCAACACCAACTACAAGATCATGCAGGACGTGGTGGGCAAGGTGGTGCAGCACTCGCCCAACTGCCTCCTGATCATCGTCTCGAACCCGCTCGACGCCATGGCCCAGGCGGCGTTCAAGATGTCGAAGTTCGCGCGCAACCGCGTCATCGGCATGGCGGGCGTGCTCGATTCGGCGCGTTTCCGCGCCTTCATCGCCGGCGAACTGAAGGTCAGCGTGGAGAACGTGACCGCGTTCGTGCTCGGCGGGCACGGCGACACCATGGTGCCGCTGCCGCGCTACTCCACCGTGGCCGGCATCCCGATCACCGAGCTGATGGACAAAGCGACGATCGACCGCCTGGTGCAGCGCACGCGCGACGGCGGCGCCGAGATCGTGAAGTACCTGAAGACCGGCAGCGCCTACTACGCGCCCTCGGCCGCCGTGACCGAGATGGTCGAGGCGATCCTCAAGGACAAGAAGAAGATCCTGCCCTGCGCCGCCTACCTGGAAGGCGAGTACGGCATCCATGGGCTGTTTGTCGGCGTGCCGTGCAAGCTCGGGGCGCGCGGCCTGGAGCAGATCATCGAGATCAAGCTCACGCCGGAAGAGCAGGCGGCCCTGGATAAGAGCGCCGCGTCGGTGAAGGAGCTGTGCGCGGTGATCGGGGTTTAGTCGGCGTCGATCTGGACCTTTCTTGGACTGACAATGGCAAAGCTCACACGTGCCGACCTCCAGGCGCTAACGAACGCGCGACTTGAAGATGCAAGGCTGTTGTTGGACAATGGCCGATACAGTGGTGCGTATCACCTTATCGGCCTCGCATTAGAAGCCGCATTGAAGGCTTGCATCGCTCGCCAGACGGTCCAATACGAGTTTCCCGATCTAGATCGGGCACGCGATTGCTGGAAACATAAACCTGCATCGCTCATCAACACCGCCGGACTGCAGGAAGAACTAGCAAAGCGGGTCAGGGCAGACGCAGAGTTTGAGGCGAACTGGTTGACTGTGAAGGACTGGGACGCAGATAGCCGTTACGCGGAGTGGGCCGAACAGGCTGCCCGGGATATCTTTTTTGCCGTCACAGATACTGATCACGGGATGCTACCCTGGATCGAGGCTTACTGGTAATGCCATACGCCGTCACACTCAGTCCTTCGGACTTGGAATTCGGCCGCCAACTCACGGCCGAACTCAAGAAGCGCGGCTTCTCGTACCGAGGCGTTTTGTGGCTTTTTGATGAAGCGTCGGATGACTGGCAACTCGTTGTGGCTACAGAAATGGTCGATGGTTTGGGGCCGCGAAATACTTACTTGGCACTGAGTAAGATCACGAAGTCAATGCAAACATCAGATTTCCAGCTGCTGCGCCTGTCTGTTATGAGTCCCCGAAACCCGATATATGCCGCACTGCGGTCGGTGTTCGGCTCAGCGCAGAGTGTCGAGGGAGCTCGGCTCCAAAATACTATGGTCAACGGTCTTTCCGTGACCGCCTATCTTTACGAAATTAGCTGAAGGATGAAAACACCCGCCCGACCTTCGTTGGGGCGGGTGTTCTTGTGCGCGCTCAGTGCGCCCGCGGCATGGGGTGGCCGTGCTTAAGCGCGTAGGTGATGGCCTGCTGCCAGTGCTGCATCTTGGCGGCGTAGCTGCTGGGCGTCAGGGTCACGATCCAGCGGTTGCCGCTCTCGCCCAGCGCTGTGTGTGCGTAGGCGACTGACACCTCCGTCTCGTTGGCGCCGGCCGCGCGGCAGCGCACTAGGATGCGGTTCACCACGTGTCCGGGTGTGACGTTGACGTAAGCAACCGTGTGCATGGCGGGGTCGTATTGGGTCACCACCCAGTACGCGAGCCCTTCGTTTTCGCCGACGGTGAAGACCATGCCCTCGGCGACCTCGCGGTCGGTGGGATAGATGAGCGTCGGGTTCCAGCCGACTGCCCATTCTCTTTCGCGTACCGGCCCGAAGAGCGGGAAGACGCGATCCATCGGCGCCGCGAGTGTGAATCCGCCGGTTTCGGTGAGTGATTGCGCGACGAAATCCGCCGCCTGGGCCGTGGCGCCGCATAGCGCCAGCAGGGAAGCGCCGGTCGAGAGCAGCCGTACCGAAGTCATCATCTTGCCTCCAAAAAAGCAATCGCCCGCGCGTCGCAGGGACGCACGGGCGATGAGTTTTTGTTCCCAAACAGAAGCGCTCGCGCAAAAGGTCTGCACGAGCGCTCTTGCATCATCCTAGCCGGGAACAGCCGCAACCGCAAACCCGATTCTTCAGCTCACCGGGGCCCGAGCAGCATCACGCGCCGGACCGCTCGATCTTCACCGACCGCAGCACCACGTCCTGGTTGGGCTTGTCCTGGCGATTGCGCGGTGCGGCGACGATCTTCTCGACCACCTCGTAGCCTTCCACCACCTCGCCGAAGATGGTGTGCTTTCCGGTCAGCCAGTCCGTGGCCGCCACCGTGATAAAGAACTGCGAGCCGTTGGTATTGGGGCCGGCATTGGCCATGGCGAGCTTCCCGGGCTTGTCGAACTTGTGCGGCGAGCCCTGGTTTCGTCTTCAAATTGATAGCCGGGCCCACCCATGCCGGTGCCGCTGGGGTCGCCGCCCTGCACCATGAAATTTGGAATCACGCGGTGGAAGATGGTGCCGTCGTAAAGTGCCCCGGTGCCCTTCTTGCCGCTGATGCGGTCGCTCCAGCTGCGCTTACCCTCGGCCAGCTCGACGAAGTTCTGCACCGTTTTGGGCGCGTCCTTCTCGAACAGCCGGCAGACGATCGGCCCTTCCGAAGTGTCCAGGATTGCGTAGGTACCGGGTTGACGTGCCATGCGGTTCTCCTTGGCGGCGCTTAGCTGCCGCGCTCGATCGTGACTTTCTGGATCTTCACCGGCTCGAACGGCCGGTCGGTGTTCTTGTCGCGCGGCAGGCGCGCGATCTTCTTCACCACCGCGACCGAAGCCGCGTCGCACTGCCCAATGATGGTGAAACGCCCATTCAGATGCGGGGTTGCCACCTCGGTCACAAAAAACTGCGAGCCGTTGGTGTTGGCGCCCTCGTTGGCCATCGCCATGCGGCCGGGCTTGTCGAACTTCAAGTCCGAGCGGATTTCGTCGGCGACGTTATAGCCGGGTCCGCCCGCGCCGTTGCCCGCAGGGTCGCCTCCCTGGACCATGAAATTCGGAATTACGCGGTGAAACACGGTGCCGTCATACAGATGGAAGTGGACGATGCGGCCATTCACTGGGTGCTTCCATTCTTTTGCCCCCTCGGCCAGCCCAATGAAGTTGGCTACATTTTTCGGCGCGAGCTGCGGAAACAACTCACAGGTCAGCGCGCCCGCGGTGGTCTCGATATGCGCGGTGGCCTTCGCCGGCAGCGGTTCTTCTTTGGGCTTTTCTGCGACCTTGGGCTTTTCCGACTCGCAGGCAGCGAGCAGGAGCGCCAGCAGCACTGCCACAGAAAGCATCCTGATCGAATAATTGCGGGACATGGTTGTCCTCCAGACGCAGCGCTACTTTGGGGGCGACTTTGGCGCCGCACTCTTCGGCGCAGCCGTGCCCGCCTTTCCGGCTGGCCGCTTCGGTCCAACCGTGACTGCTTTTGCGGGCGTCAGCCCCTGGATGGTGATGTGCTTGATTACCACCGGCTGGAACGGCCGGTTGGTCTGCCCCAGGATGTCGCGGGGCTCACGCGCGATCTTCTTTACCAGCTCGACCGACTCCGGCGTGCACTGCCCGAAAATCGTGTAGCCAGAGCCTTTGGGCCGCATCTGGCCGCCGCGTTCGCAGCCCGCATCGTCGAGGCACGGATCGAGGCGCGGCTGCTCGACTTCGGTGATGAAGAACTGCGAGCCGTTGGTGTTCGGGCCGCTGTTGGCGTATGCCAGCCGCCCGGGCTGGTCGTACTTCAGGTCGGGAACAAACTCATCCGCCAGCCGGTAGCCGGGGCCGCCCTGGCCGTTGCCAAGCGGGTCGCCGCCCTGGATCATGAATTCCGGAATCACGCGGTGGAAGATGGTGCCGTCGTAGAGCGGCACACCGTGCCTGGTTTGGCCGGTGCGCAGGTCGGTCCAGTCCTTGGTGCCGGTCGCGAGGCCGATGAAGTTGGCGACGCTGTTTGGCGTCTTGTCCCGGAAGAGCGTGCAGGTAAGGTTGCCGGCGGTGGTTTCCATCACCGCAACCGGATTCGCCGCCGCCGCAGAGGGCTTGGCGACACCCGTCTTCGTGCCCGATGACTGCGACTTCGCCGCTGCCTTGGGCTGCGCTGGCGTCTGACCCCACACGCTGATCACGAACAGCAGGAGCAGGGAAGCGGTAGCTATACGCCGCAAAGGTCCTCCTACTTCGCGCCGGTGCCGGGAGGGCGGGCGGCGCTGGGAATCACGTGCGGTTCCCACTCCGGCGACGCGCCGCGCAGCTCGCGGCTGACGCGCTCCACCTCGCGGAAGACGCGCAGCAGGTTGCCACCCAGCACCTTGTGGATCTGCGCGGCGGTGTAGCCGCGGTCGAGCAGCCCCTGGGTGATGCGCGGCAGGTCGGCGGCCGAGTCAATCCCCTGCGGCGTCTGCCCCGAGACGCCGTCGAAATCTGACCCCAGCCCGACGTGGTCAATGCCCGCCACCTTGGCGATGTGGTCGATGTGGTCGATGAGCGACTTCAGGGGCGGCCGCGGGAGCTTCGCCCCCCACTGCCGCTGTACGGCTTCGGCGATGTCGCCCGGCACTTCCAGGCCGGGGTGCTGGCTCTTCCATTCATCTTCCGCCGCCTTGACCGCGGCATCGCGCTCCGCGGCCTGAGCGTTATTGGCGACGCGGTAGGTCTCGTCGATGAACGCCGAGTAGAAGTTCACGTTCACCACGCCGCCGTTCTTGGCGACGGCCTGCAGCATGTCGTCAGTCATGTTGCGGGTGGCATTGGTGAGGGCGCGCGCCGCGGAGTGCGAGGCGATCACCGGCGCCTTGGCCACGGCCAGCGTGTCCCAGAAGGTCTTGTCGGCGACGTGCGAAATGTCCACCATCATGCCCAGGCGGTTCATTTCGCCGACGATCTCGCGCCCATGTTCGGTCAGGCCGTTGTGGTGGGGCACGTCCGGCTTGTTGACGTCCCCCTCGGCGTCCGCCCACTCGTTGGTGTTCGACCAGGTCAAGGTCATGTAGCGCACGCCGAGGCGATAGAAATTGCGCAGGATGTGGATGTCGTCCTCGATGGCGTGGCCGCCCTCGATCCCCATCAGCGCCGCGAACTTGTGCTGCTGGTGGGCGCGCACGATGTCGTCGGCCGTGAACGCCATCGTGACCTGGTCCGGATGCCGCGCCGCCTGCGCGTACACCGAATCGATCAGATCGAGCGCCCGGTGCGCAAACTGTCCCTTCCACTTGGGCTCGACCCAGATGGAGAAGAACTCGGCGCCCAGGTTGCCGGCGCGGATCTTCTTCAGGTCGATGTGGCCCTGGCCGGCGTCGGCGGCAAGATCGAAGTTCTCATCGACAAAGCGCTGCGGGGTGTCGGCGTGCGTATCGATCACCAGCGCCGACTCGTGGATTTGGCGCGCCTGCGCAGAAACAGCCGGCTTCGGCACCGCGGTCTGGGACATGAGCGAGGTTGTGAGCAGCAGAAAAATGCCCACCAGGATGTGGCGCATCAACGCGTCTCCATAACTGGCCGGGATCAGAGACAAAGCAGGAATTGTACAGGATGGCCGGGTTTACAGAAGACGTGTGCGGCGATAACGCCTTATCGCTGGGCGCCCGTGGCCTCAGCCTTGCTCATGCGCGAGATCGCCAGATCGTCGCGCCAGTTCTGGTAGCGGTCGAAGACCATGATGTGATAGCAGGCCTGGCGGCGCTCTTCCAGCGGCTCCACCAGGTTCTTTTCTTTCAGGTCCCCGAGGTAGTGGTCGAGCCAGGCGTGCTCTTTCTTGCTCAGGCCGCGCTTGCCGATGTCCACAGTCGTGCCCGCCAGGTGCGACGATGCGGTGTCGCCCTCTTCCGGGGCGGCATTGCGGTTCCGCCGCCGCAGCTTGCGCTGTTGCTCGACCGTACGTACCAGGGAGGTCACCGCGATCGGCTTCTGGAACTCGGCGTAATACGCCTGCCCCAGGTCCTCGACGAAGTCGCGCGTCGCCGGGCGGCAGGTGCGGCGGTCTTCTTTCAGGCCGGGATTCAGGTTGAGGTAGCGGCTGCCGCTGACGGGGACCAGCACGTCCTGGTCAATGAGTTCCTGGAGTTGCTCGTCGTCTTCAATGCGTGTCAGACCGGCGGCATCGATTTCTTCATTCTGCTTCAGCAGCGACTCCCGCGAGCCGGGAAGCACCGGGTTCCATACCACGCGCCGCCGTCGCACGCGCCGGGTCGCGAGGCGCCGGGTGGCCTTGGTGCGGCTGACCTTCGAGGATTGCTTGGCGCGCACGCGCGTGGCGGCGAGGTTGGCGCGATACGCCGGCGAAATGGCAGCAGCCCGCGGCCGCGTGGCCGCCTGGCCCAGGCAGGCACTGCCGATGATGAAAACCGACAATAAGAGCAGCTTTCGCAAGGTCGCAAGGCCTCCGGACTTCTTGCCCAACCCGGGTTAAGGCTGAAACTCGTGGGATTCTAAACGAGGGCCGCCGCGCCCGAAATAACTTTCTTGGGTCACCGCGCAAAAAAGGGAGCGCCCTTTGGTGCCCTCCCCGCGGCCGGGTACTGGACTTTGGTCACTGCTCCGTCTGCCCGCCGCCTACTTGCGGAGTAGGTCCGCCAGCGCCAGCATCATCACTTCGCCGCCGACGGCAGAAATCGCGCGTGTGAGAGGAATGTCCTTGGGGCAGATCTCGACGCAGTTCTGCGCGTAGGCGCATTCGTGGATGCCGCCGTCGCCCATCAGCGCATGCAAGCGCTCGTGCTGCTGCAGCTTGCCGGTGGGATGGGTGTTGAAGAGCCGCACCTGGCCGATGGTGGCGGCGCCCACGAACCCGGTGGTCGCGTTGAACTGCGGGCATACCTCCATGCAGCAGGTGCAGGAGATGCAGCGCGAGTACGGGTACGCCCGTTCCTGGTCGGCCGCCGACTGCCGCGGTCCCGGGCCGAGGTCGTAGGTGCCGTCAATCGGGATCCACGCCTTGACGCGCTTCAGGTTCTCGAACAGCACGGAGCGATCGACCGCCAGATCGCGGACCACGGGAAACTTGCTGAGCGGCTCCAGCCGGATGGGCTGCTCCAGTTGGTCAATCAAGGCCGAACACGCCATTTTCGCTTTGCCGTTGATCAGCATGGCACAGGAGCCGCACACCTCTTCCAGGCAGTTGGAATCGTAGGTAATGGGGGTGCTGGCTTTGCCGTCCCGCGTGACCGGCGTGGTAGCCACGTCCATGAGGGCGGAGATAACGTTCCTGCCCGGCCGGTAGGGAACCTCAAACTCTTCCCAGGTGGCCGCGGCCTCGGGGTTCGCCTGCCGCTTGATCTTCAGAAGGATCGTCTTCGCCATGTTATGAGACCCGCTCCTTTAGGAGAGCCTGCAGGTTTCAGTACTTTCTGGCCCGGGGTTTGAGCAGCGACGTATCCACCGGCTCGAATTCGAATCGTGGTTCGTCGGCATCCACTGCGAAGTAGGCCTTGGTCGTCTTCAGCCAGTTCGCGTCGTCACGCTCCGGGAAATCCGGCTTGTAATGCGAGCCGCGCGACTCGTCGCGCATCGCCGCGCCCTGGACGATCACCCGCGCCAGTTGCAGCATGTTGTAGAGCTGCCGCGCGAACATCACCGTGGTGTTCGCCCACTGGGTGCGATCGCTCAGGTTGATGTGGCGGAAGCGCTCCAGCAACTCGACCAGCTTGGCGTCGGCCTGGACCAGGTTCTTGTTGTAGCGGATAACGGTGCAGTCCCTGGTCATCACGTCGCCCATCTCGCGCCAGATCTTGAACGGGTTCTCCGCACCGTCGGCGCGCATCAGCCGCTGGTGGATCTCCTCCTGGCGCTTCTTCTCGGCCTCGCCGGCGCCGTTGGCCGGCGTCCCGGATTTCGCCAGGCCCTGGGCGTAGTTCAGCGTTGCCGGTCCCGCCAGGAATCCGCCGAAGATGCAGCTCACCAGCGAGTTCGCCCCCAGGCGGTTCGCACCGTGGTACTGGTACTCGCACTCGCCCGCGGAGTAGATCCCGGCGACGTTGGTCGCGTGCTGGTCATCGATCCACAGCCCGCCCATGGTGTAGTGCATGCCGGGAAAGATTTTCATCGGGATGTCGCGCGGATCGTCGCCGACAAACTTCTCGTAGATTTCGAGGATGCCTTCCAGCTTGCGGTTCAGCACCTCGCGCGGGATGTGGGTCAGGTCCAGGTACACCATCGGCTGGCCATCAATGCCGAGGTCGTTCTCGTAGATGACCTTGTGGATGGCGCGGGTGGCCACGTCGCGCGGCACCAGGTTGCCGTACTTCGGATACCACTCCTCCAGGAAGAACCAGCGGTCGGACTCGGGGATGGACTTGGGCTCGCGCTTGTCGCCTTTGGTCCTCGGCACCCAGACGCGCCCGCCTTCACCGCGCGCCGATTCCGACATCAGCCGCAGTTTGTCTTCGCCGGGGATCGTCGTGGGATGGACCTGGATGAACTCGCCGTTGGCGTAGTAGCAGCCCTGCTGGTAGAGCGCCGACTGCGCCGACCCGGTGCAGACCACCGAATTGGTGGACTTCCCGAAGATGGCGCCGATGCCGCCGGTACAGATGATGATGGCGTCGGCGGGGAAGATGCGCACCTCCATGGTGCGCAGGTCCTGGGCGCAGATACCGCGGCAGACGCGGTTGCCGTCGATCACCGCCGACAGAAACTCCCAGTGCTCGTACTTCTGCACCTTGCCTTCGGTTTCGTAGCGGCGCACCTGCTCGTCGAGCGCGTAGAGCAACTGCTGCCCGGTGGTGGCGCCGGCAAACGCGGTGCGGTTGTACAGGGTGCCACCAAAGCGGCGGAAGTCGAGCAGGCCCTCAGCGGTGCGATTGAAGGGCACGCCCATGCGGTCGAGCAGGTCAATGATGCCGGGCGCGGCGTCGCACATGGCCTTCACCAGCGGCTGGTTGGCGAGGAAGTCGCCGCCGTAGATGCTGTCGTCGAAATGCTGCCAGGTGGAGTCGCCTTCGCCCTTGAGGTTCTTGGCCGCGTTGATGCCGCCCTGCGCGCACACCGAGTGCGAACGCTTCACCGGTACGATGCTGAATAAATCCGCGTGCCCGCCGAGCTCGGCGATCTTGATGACCGCCGACAGCCCGGCCAGTCCGCCGCCGACTACGATGATGTTCGGATTCGCCATAAAGTTATCGCTTGTCCACGGATGGAATGGGGGAAGCCGGAGCGGTGCGCATCTGGGAGACGCTGGCGTCGGCGGGCTGCCGCGGCGTCGTCAGAAATGTGCCGATGCTCGCCAGGCCCACGCCGCTCAGCAGGAGGAAAAAGGCCAGGCACAGGCCCAGAAGACGGCGCTGCGCCTTCTCGCCATCCACGATGCCCCACTTGGCACAGAACAGCCAGATGCCGTAGGCGAAGTGCCATGACGCCGCCAGCAGCCCGACAATGTAGAAGGCCAGCTGCCACGCCACCACCAGCTCCGCTTGCACCTTGCCGAAGGAAGCGCCCGGATGGGCATGCAGGTCGATGCCGGCAAAGCGCAGGTGCCACACGTGCCACCCGATGTAGGCGAACGTGATCGCGCCGGTCCAGCGCTGCAGCGTGTACATCCAGTTGCCCTGCCAGGGGTAGTCGCTGACGTTGCTGTCGCCGCGGAACCATATCCAGAAGCCATAGAGGCCGTGGTAGGCAATCGGGATCCAGATCCCCAGCGCTTCCAGGGCCAGCACCATGGGCAGCGAGCCGAGGAGCTTCACCGTGTCCGCATAAGCCGCCGGCCCGTTCATGGCCGTCGAGTTGGAAATCAGGATGTGCTCGAACAGGAAGGCGCCGACAGGAACGATGCCGGTGAGGGAGTGCAATCGCCGCCACAGGAAGGAACGGCCCTGGGCGGCGCGCAACGGAGGCACGCCGGCGCGGATTGCCGGCACTCGTACCGATGAGGAAGCAGCCACGCCTGAGGTCTCCTTGCGGTCGTAAAATCGAGTTGGGAATCTCGCATTATTCGCCGCCCCCTGCAGCGAGTCAAGAAACGCCGAACGGCCCATACGGCATGGCGACCCACGTCGCCGCGCCGCAATGCGGCGCCGATACCTGCTTCCGCTCGCGGTCGGCTATAATGCCTGCATTCACTGCCCCAGGAGATTCGAATGGCGACACCAGCCCTCGTCTTTGCGCCGATCGCGAACGAATGCGAAGCCGATGGCCTCACGCCCAAAAACGCCGAGCGCATCGGCGTGGAACTGAGCAAGAGCTTTGGCGTGCAGCCGCACGAGGTAGGGATCCTCAAGGCAGCGGGGCAAAACCTCGCCTTCATGTATCCCCCCGGGCTGCACAACGTGGGCAGCATTCCGCTCAACACCGCGGGATCGGTGGCAGCGCGCACCGCCACCTCCAAGCGCGCCGAAGTGATCAATAACTTCGCCCAGACCCGGCATACCAGCATCTTCGAGTCGGTCGAGCTCGACCCCAAGCAACATGTCATTGGCGAAAAGCACGAGCGGAACGTGCTCCCTATCCAGAAGCTGATGTCGGCGCCGGTCGTCGGTCCCAGCGGGGTGGTGGGAGTGATTCAGATTACGCGGAAGGGTAATACCGCGCCGGCGTCCGGCCCGGATTTCAGCCCCGCCGACCTGCAGAAGCTGGTCGCCATCGCCGGCGCGCTCGTCAAGTGCTTCAAGTAACGCGGGACGAGCGGCAACCTCTCTATCCTGAAGTCATTCTCCACCACTCCAGGAACCTCCGGAACGCCTGCCCGCGATGGCTGACCGCGGCTTTCTCCGCGGGCGTGAGTTCGGCAAAGGTCTTGCCCAGCGCCGCCTGGAAGAACAAGGGATCGTAGCCGAAGCCGCCGCGGCCCCGCGGCGCCGCCAGAATCTCGCCACCGGCCTCGCCGCGGAACGTCGCCAGCGTGGCGCCGTTGCGCGCCACCGCAAGCACACAGACGAAACGCGCCCTGCGCGCGCGGCCGGCCACACGCGCCAGTTCACGCAGCAGCCGCTGGTTGTTTTCGTGGTCGCCGGCATGGGCCGCGGAGCCGGCCGCCACAGCTGCATAGCGTGCCGATTGCACCCCGGGCGCTCCGTCCAGCGCCTCTACCTCCAGGCCGGAATCGTCGGCCAGGACCAGCTCGCCCGGCGCGCCGCGGCTGTAGTGCTCGGCTTTCTTCCGCGCATTGGCCTCAAATGTCGGCTGGTCTTCAGCGGGCGCGGGCAGCGAGGCGAACTGCGGCAGCCCGGCGATCTCGATCCCGCATGCCGCCCCCGCCGCCGCGAAGTCCCGCAGCTTGCCGGCATTCGAGGTGGCGATCAGCACGCGGCGCATCGGGCTATTTCACCACGAAGGCAGGCAAAACTGCAGTGGGCGTCGGGGCGGGCACCGTGCCGTGTTGTCTTTGTGGGGAAGTGCTACTTGCCGGCCTTGGCGGCGGCCTGCAGGCCGAAGAAGCTGCTGATCCGCGCGATGATGTCCCGCTGCGCGCTCGCCAGGCGATGGCGGCGCGTTTCCGCGTCGAGTCCTTCGCGCACCGCCTCCAGCTCCACCCGCCGCCGCGCCATGACGTGCGAGATGTTCTCGGCAATCTCCGGCCGGTTGTGCAGGATGTCGCGAAACATCTCCGGGTCGAGGCGATAGCATTCCGTGTCCTCCAGCGCCCGCACCGTGGCGGTGCGCGGAATCCCCAGCATCAGGCCCATCTCGCCGAAGAAGTCGCCCGCGCCCAGCAGCGAGACGCGGCGCCGCTCCTGGTCTTCGCCGGTCACGATCACCTCGCCGGCGCCGCGCGTGATGATGTACAGCCAATGCGCCTCCGCTCCCTGCCGCGTCATTGCCTCCCCCGCGGTAAAGGGCGCGAAGCGCAAGCGCGAGGCCAAGGTATGCAATTCCTCTTCGGTCAGCCCGTGGAACAACTCGACGCCCCGCAGCGCCGCCACGCGCCGCCCCAGCTCCGTTTGCTCGTGCCGCGTTTTGTGCTCCGGGTTGTCCTCGGTGATGAACAGGCTGTGCGCCGGAATGGAGAGGGGGATGTTGGCGCGCTTCAGCGCAAAGTAAATCCGCACCCGCACCCGCGAACTGGTGGGATCGTCCGCCGCCAGGTCCGTCAGCCAATAGCGCACGGCGTACGAGATGTAGCTTTCCTTGAACTCCCAGGTGATGCAGTTGGGCCGCGGCGAGGCCGCCACGCCTTCGATCGCTTCCGCGGTCAGCGCCTCTTCCACCATCGCAATCACCTGGCTGGGCGGCACGCGGAAATCCACGTTGAAGTACACCCACATGCGGTGCTGCACCGGCTGCTGGCTGCGCCGCCCCAGCAGCATGACCTGGCTCTTCATCAGCATGCTGTTAGGGATCAGCACCGTGTCCCAGTTGCGGGTCTCGACGGCAGTGTGCCGCCAGCGGATTTCCTTGACCCGTCCTTCCACCTGGTCGACGCGTATCCAGTCGCCTTCTTCGATGGAGCGCTCCACCTGCACCGCCAGCCCGCCCATGATGTTGGCCAGCGACTCCTGCAAGGAAAACGCAATGATGGCGGTCAGCAGCGCTGACGTCGTCACCAGGCTGGAGACCGACATCCCGGTGTCGTGCAGCACCCACAGCGCGGCCCAGACATAGCCAACGGCGACAAAGAGATCGCGCACGATGCGCGGCAGGCCCAGACGGATCGCCGGCAGCACCACGTCAAAGATCAGCAGGCTGACGACGCCAATCACCGCCCACACCGCCAGCAGCATCCCGGTGTTGCGCAGTCCACTCTTCGACGACCAGCCCCAACCCTCCGCCCCGCGCCCCAGCAGCAGCAACACCAGGCCCGCGAAGTACATCAAGCCGGTTCCGCGCACGCGCCGGTGCTCACCGCGTACCCAATGCAGGACGACGCCGAAGACCAGCACGAAGCCAATCGTTACCAGGACCAACTGGTCGGTCTTGGCCAGCAGGTCCAGCGGAGCGAGGATGAAATTTGCGAACGACATGGACGAAGCAGGAAGCGCGCCGCGCGTGCCCCCAATGCTGCGCATTGTGCTATGAAGCCGCGCGCCGCGCAAGCATTGTGTAGGGCTCTCCCGGCGCCACGGCGGCCCTTCGGCAGTTAGAATGCGGGGCGTGAAAGCTGTCGCTCGTGCGCTGTTGATTGGCGTGGTCGCCGTGCCCGCGTGCGCGGCCACGGTGCGCTGCGCGCCCACCACTGGCCTGCAGGCCTGCCTCGATGCGGCAACCGCTCGCGGCACGCGGCGCGGGACCGCCGTCGTGCCGGCCCGCACTACCTTTCCATTGGCCGCCACGGCCGTCCTGTATCCCCGCCTTACCCTGCGCTGCGAGCCCGGCAGCGTCATGGTGCAGGCTGACGGGGCGAACCTCGAGGTCATGCTGCGCAATCGCGGTCAGGGGGACGAGCCGGGCATCACCATCGACTCCTGCACTTTGGACGGCAACGCCGCGCACAATCGCGGCGTCCGCACGGTCGGGCTCCGCCTCCTGGCCGAGCGCGGCTACGCGCTCCGCGACCTGCGGATAACGAACTCGAGCTTCCGCGACACCTCGGACATGGCCATCATCGGCGCCGGGTGGGTGCACGCCGCGATTGTCCACAACACCTTCTCCGACACCGGGCGGCACGACGACAACACGGCCGCGCTGTGGCTCTTCGCGCAGTTCGGCGCCTCGCACGACATCCGCGTCGCGGACAACCGTTGCGACAACACCGGCATCCGCACCGGCTGCTTCAAGTTCACCGCGGAAGAGAAGTCCCCCCTCACCCGCATCTCCATCACGCGCAACACCGTGCTCCCCGGCGATTCGCCGGCCGCCGACACTTCGGGCATCGAGTTGTTTTCCGGTGACAGCCAGGCCGCCATCAGCGGTTTCGACATCGCCGACAACGAGGTGCGCGGCCCCAACTCGACCAACGCGCGCATCTTCGGCATCTCCGTCGGCGGCGCGATGCAGGGCACGGTGCGGCGCAATCACGTGACCGACAGCCGCGCCTTTGGCATCGAGGTGGTCGGGAGTGCGGTGCGGGTCAGGGATAACGTGCTGCTGCGCTCCGGCCCCATTACCTGGGACGCGCGCGAAGAGACGCGCCACGACATCGCGATCGTGCGCAACCAGTTGCTGGACACCGCGCAACGCGGCATCTTCTTCTACGCCGCCGGCGGCCATTGCCTCGCCGGCGCGGTCATCACCGGCAACGTCATCCGGGCGCTGCGCGGCCCGGCCTTGCGCCTCCAGAACTCGAACCCGCAAGGCGGATGCGGCGACGCTGCCGGCCGCTTCGGCGTGCGCGACGTGCGGTTCCGCCGGAACCAGGTGGAGGCCGGCAGTACCGAGCACCCGCTCGCCGAAGTGCTCGGCGCGGCGCAGGGAATTCGGCTGGAAGATAATCTCTTTCACAGCGGGGGGCAGAGCAGCATCCCCGCGGTGGTGGTGACGGATGACGCGGAGATCACGTTGCGCGGCAACCGGTTCCAGGGTCTGCGTCCGCTCTTTCGCGGGGAGCGCGCCCGCTTGACCGACTCCGGCGGCAACACTCACGACGGCACGGCCGTTCCCTTGCGAGCGACCTCGCCATAAAAACGACGCGGCGGGAGCCGTGGCCCCCGCCGGCGCCGTGCGTGCGCTGGATTACTTTCCCTTGAGGCTGCGGATGTAGGTCACCAGGCCGGCGATGTCCTTATCGGCAATCTTGCCTTTGTTCGCCACCATCTTGCCCTTCGGCCCTTCTTTGCCGTTCTCGATGACGCCCTTCAGGTCGGCATCGCTCATCTTCTGCACCGCGTCCGAGCCGAGCGGCTTGAGCTCCATCTTCTTGCCCATCATCGTGTCGCCCTTGCCGTCGGCGCCGTGGCACATGGCGCACTTGGCTTTGTACGTGTCCGCGGCCGTCTGCGCCGCGGCCGGCATTGCCACCATCAGCACCAGCGCGCCACATAAGGCCAGAATGAGAGTCCGTTTCATTTCGTATCCTCCCCGCAATTGTCACCCGCTTGGGTGCGGCGTAACCTTATCAGACGCCTCCGCCCGCCGCCTAGCTGTGACCCTCGTCACAGGCCGCAGAGTCTTGACCCCGGCGGTACACCATCCTTCGCGTCGCGCAAGAACGGGGACTGACCACTGGCAACCGACCGCGGCTAGCTGGTTGCGTGTCCCGCCGATGCGCGCTCGCCTTTACGCTCTGCCGCCCTCCCCGCTATAATCAAGTTCTCCGCTCACCGTGTCCGCGCGCCCTTAGCTCAGTTGGATAGAGCGTCTGGCTACGAACCAGAAGGTCGGGAGTTCGAATCTCTCAGGGCGCGCCATTCTTTCTCCCAAAGGGGTGCGGGTGCCCCATCCTGAGCGCAGCGAAGGGTGGGTTAACGGCGCGGGGCTCAGACCAGGGCCACGCGTTCGCGCACGTCAAGCCCTGCTTGGCGCAGCAGGTCAGCCACGATCTCGGCGTTCAGGCGCGTGGCATCGAACTCCACCCGCACCGTGCGCTCCTTCTCGTCGAAGCTGATGCGGCGGATGCCGTACACCTCGCGCACCGCATCCAGCGCGTGCATCTGCTGCGCCTGCGGCGCCATGCCATAGCGGAACACCACATCGAGGGCGGTCATCAGGATTCTCGCGACTTGCGTCTGGCTTGTACCGGGAAGAATCTACTACAGTGGTGGTTTTAGCAAGGACCCCGATGCCCGACCAGGACATCATCCCGCCTTCCGCCGTCGATCCCGTCTGCGGTATGACGGTGGCAATCGAGCGCGCGCCGGCCACCGCAACGCACGCCGGCAAGACTTACTACTTTTGCTGCTCGCATTGCGCCGAGAAATTCCGCCAGGATCCGGAGCGCTATCTCCGCCCGTTGGCGGCTCCGAAGCCGGCAGCGGGCTTCGTGCAACTCGGCGCCCACGCCGCTTCTGGCGCGCTGGTCCAGCTCGGCGCGCCGCCAGCCGCACCCGCGAAGTCCGCCCCTGACGTTCGCTGGTACTTCTGCCCCATGGATCCCGAAGTGCGACAACGCGGCCCCGGCGCTTGTCCCAAGTGCGGCATGGCCCTCGAACCGGAGATGGTCGTAGCCGGGCCGGAAGACAACCCTGAGCTCCGCGACATGACGCGCCGTTTCTGGGTCAGCGCGGCGCTCGCGGCCCCGGTGGTGTTCCTGGCGATGTCGGACATGCTGCCCGGCATGCCCATCCAGCACGCCCTCGGCATCCGCACCGTGCAATGGCTCGAATGGCTGCTGGCCACGCCGGTAGTCGGGTGGGCAGGCTGGCCGTTCTTCCAGCGCTTCTGGACCTCGCTCCGCAACCGCAGCGCCAACATGTTCACCTTGATCGGGATGGGGGTTGGCGCGGCGTACCTCTTCAGCGCGGTCGCGCTGCTCGTTCCCGGAGTCTTTCCCCCGGCCATGCGCGGCATGCACGGCGAAGTGGACGTTTACTTCGAAGCCGCCGCCGCTATCACCACCCTGGTGCTGTTGGGGCAGGTGCTGGAACTGCGCGCCCGCAGCCGCACCTCGAGCGCCATTCGCGCGCTGCTCGACCTGTCGCCGCCGCAGGCCACCCGGCTTCGTCCGGATGGCAGCGACGAACCGGTCCTGCTCGACCAGGTGCGGCCCGGCGATCGCCTCCGCGTCCGCCCCGGGGAAAAGGTCCCGGTGGATGGTGTGGTGCTCGAAGGCGCGAGCGCGGTGGACGAATCCATGATCACGGGCGAATCGCTCCCGGTGGAGAAGACGCCGGGCGCGCGCGTCATCGGCGCCACGGTGAATGCCACCGGCGCCTTCGTCATGCGCGCCGAAAAAGTGGGCAGCGACACTTTGCTGGCCCAGATCGTGCGCCTGGTCAGCGAGGCGCAGCGCAGCCGCGCCCCCATCCAGCGCCTGGCCGACAAGGTGGCGGCGTGGTTTGTGCCCGCCGTGATCGCCACCTCGATCGCGACCTTCGCCGTGTGGCTCCTCTGGGGTCCGGAGCCGCGCCTGGCGCACGCGCTGGTCAACGCCGTGGCGGTGCTCATCATCGCCTGCCCGTGTGCCCTGGGACTGGCCACCCCGATGGCCATTATGGTCGGGGCGGGACGCGGCGCGCGCGCCGGGATCCTCATTCGCAACGCCGAGGCCCTCGAAGCGCTGGAGAAGGTGGACACGCTGGTCGTCGACAAAACGGGGACGCTCACCGCCGGGCGCCCGCGTCTCGTATCCGTGGTGGCGGCGCCCGGCCAGGATGAAGACGAGTTGCTGCGCCTCGCCGCTTCCGTGGAACGCGCCAGCGAGCACCCGCTAGCGGCCGCCATTGTGGCCGGCGCGGGCGAGCGCGGGCTGCAACTGGCGGAGCCCGCGAACTTCCAGTCGCACACCGGCCGCGGCGTGCAGGCCACGGTCGCCGGCAGGGAAGTCGCCATCGGCACTGAGGCGGTATTTCTTGACGGAGAGGTAGACGTCGCCCTGCGGGCGCGCGCCGAAGAACTCCGTCACGCCGGCCAGACGGTGATGTTCGTTGTGCTCGCTGGCCGCGCCGCGGGCCTGCTGGCCGTGGCCGATCCCATCAAGCCCACCACGCCCGAAGCGCTGCGCTGGTTGCGCCACGACGGCATCCGCCTGGTCATGCTCACCGGCGACAACCGCGCCACCGCCGCGGCCGTCGCGCGGCAGCTCGGGCTCGCGGCCAACGAATTTGAGGCTGAAGTCACGCCTGAGCGCAAATCCGAAATCGTGCGCCGCCTGCGCCAGGAAGGCCGCCGCGTGGCCATGGCCGGCGACGGTATTAACGACGCCCCCGCGCTCGTCGCCGCTGACGTGGGAATCGCGATGGGCACCGGCACCGACGTCGCTATGGCCAGTGGCGGCATCACGCTGGTGAAAGGCGATCTGCTGGGCATAGTGCGCGCCCGCCGCCTCAGCCGCGCCACCCTGCGCAACATCCGGCAGAACCTGTTCTTCGCCTTCGTCTACAACCTGCTCGGTGTGCCCCTCGCCGCCGGCGTGCTTTACCCGTTTTTCGGACTGCTGCTCAGTCCGATCGTCGCCGCCGCGGCCATGAGCTTCAGCTCGGTTTCGGTGATTGGCAACGCGCTCCGGCTGCGCCGTGTGGAGCTGTGAAGGAAGCTAGTTGCCGGCGCGTTGCGCGCGCGGCAGTCGGCTGAGGTATTCGAGGACCTCGGGACTCGTCCATTCCACCGGGCCAATGAACTTCCGCCGGATTACGCCCTCGGGATCGATGATGAAGGTCTCGGGAAAGGCGAGGGTGCCGTACAGCCGGTTGCTGTGCCCGGTGTCGCGGATGGTCAGAAACTTGATGTTGTGATCGCGGATGAAATTGCGATAGGCGGTTTCGTCCTCGTCTTCACTGACGGCGAAGATCACCACGCCCTCGCCCAGTCGCGCATGGAGCGCCACCAGCGAAGGCACTTCGGCAAGGCATGGCGGGCACCAGCTCGCCCAGAAGTTCAGCACCACGGTCTTGCCGCGCAGGTCGTGGAGCGCGACACGGCGCTCCGCATCCTGCACCACGAAGTCGGGCGCCGGCCGGCCGATTTGCGCCGGGCGGACACCGCGGTCGCAGCCTGCCAGCAGCAGGCAGACGGCAACGGCGAATGCGGCCCAGCGGCTCACCTTCGTATAATAACAACTTGGTCACTGTGACCCTTCCTCCCACCCGCGAGCGCCACGCGCACCACCCGCCGGCGCACGGCACCGGTGCCGCGCCCAAGGTGTCGGTCGTCGTGCCCGCGCGCAACGAAGCCGCGTGCCTCGCCGCCTGCCTCGCCTCGCTGGTGGAGCAGGAGGGCGTTGAAGCCGAAATCATCGTGGTCGACGACCACTCCACCGACGCCACCGCGGCGCTCGCCGGCAGCTTTGCGGGCGTCCAGGTGCTCGCGGCCGACCCGCTGGCCGATGGCTGGTGCGGTAAGCAGAATGCGCTCGCCACTGGCGCGCGCTACGCCGGCGGTGAGTGGCTGCTCTTCACCGACGCCGACACCGTGCATCTCCCCGGCTCGCTGGCGCGCGCCCTGCAGGAAGCCGAACAACACCAGGCGGCGCTACTCTCGTATTCACCCGCCCAGGAGATGCGCACGTTATGGGAGTTGGCGGTTCTCCCGCTGGTCTTCGCCGAGCTTGCCGGAACCTACCGGCCGCGCGACGTGTGCGACCCGAACTCGCCGGTGGCGGCGGCCAATGGCCAGTACCTGCTCATTCGCCGCGACGCCTACGATGCCGTCGGCGGCCACGCAACGGTGCGCGCCAGCCTGCTCGAAGACGTCGAGTTGGCGCGCCTGGTCAAGCGCAGCGGCCGCCGCTTGCGCTTCCGCTTTGGCGGCGACGCGGTCCGCACCCGGATGTATCGCACCTTCCGTGAGCTGTGCGAGGGTTGGACCAAGAACCTGGCGCTGCTGTTTCCGCATGCCGGGGGCCTGGCGCTGCAACGCGCGCTGGAATTTGCGCTGATCACCGGCGGCAGCGCGGCCTTCGTCGCGGCGCTGGCGCACCGCAGCACGGTGGGCGCGATCATCGCCGGAACGCTGGCGACGGGGACGTACGGCATGTTCTTACGCCGCATTCGCCGGGCCCACGCCGGCGCCAAGGCGGAAGCGGTGGCCCTGTTCGGCCTGCCGCTGTTTGTGTATCTTCTGGCGCGCTCCGCCATCCGCTACCACACGGGCCGCGCCGTCCAGTGGAAAGGAAGGGAATACACGGCAAATCGGGTAATCGCGAAATTGAGTGATTGATGAAGTTGAATCCGTCAGGCTTTCAATTTCTCAATTACCCAATTACTCAATCGTGCCGGGATGCGCTATGGTCTATCTAACCCGTAAGGCCGAGTTCTCCGCTTCGCACTACTACCACAACCCGGAGCTGACCCCGGAAGAGAACCAGCGCCTGTTCGGGAAGTGCAATAACCCGCACGGCCATGGCCACAACTACACCCTGGAGGTCACGGTAAAGGGCGAAGTCAATCCGCGCTCCGGCTTCGTCGTGGACCTGAAGGACCTGAAAGAAATACTGCATCGCGAGGTGCTCGACGCCCTCGACCATCGCTTCCTGAACCACGAGGTGCCGGAATTTCGCGCGCTGATTCCTACCACCGAAAACCTCGCTATCGCCATCTGGCAGCGCCTGGTTGCGAAGCTGCGCGTGGCCCAGCTCCATCGCGTGCGCGTCTATGAGACGCCGGATCTGTTTGTGGATTACTACGGAGAGTGAATGATTCGCTATTGGTTATTCGCTATTGGTTATTAGTGAAGGTGCCGTTGCACCAAAGTTGCTTTCCAATAACGAATAACCAATAACGAATAACTAATGCTATGAAGGCCTACCTCACCCGGCGCTATCTCTTCTCCGCCTCCCACCGGCTGCACAACGAGGCGCTGAGCGCGGAAGAAAACCGCGCCACCTACGGCAAGTGCAACAACCCGTATGGCCACGGGCACAACTACGCGCTGGAGGTGACGGTGGCCGGCCCCGTGGACGCGCGCACCGGCATGGTCTGCAACCTCGTCGACCTCGATGCCTACGTGGAGCGCGAGGTGCTGGAGCGCTTTGAGCTCGGCAACCTCAACTTCCTGCCCGAATTCAGCACCGCTGTTCCGACCACGGAGAACCTGTGTCTCGTGATTTACGACATGCTCGCGCGCTTCCCGCACGCGCATCTCGACCGGGTGCGCATCGAAGAGACGATGCTCAACTCCTTCGAATATGCCGGCGGGGGCGCACCGCGGCGGTAAACTGTAACTTTGAGCTGCCCGGCCGCATCTGTGAAAGGCAGTCCTAATGAAGCGAACCACAGAACCGCAGACCATCACCGCCGCCGCCGACGCCGATCTGGTGCGCGAACTCCTCCTGCGCCTGGGCGAGGATCCCGGCCGCGAAGGCCTGGAGCGCACCCCCGAGCGCGTCGTGGCCGCGCTGCAGCACCTCACCAAGGGCTACCAGGAAGACCCGCTCCAGATCCTCAACAACGCCCTGTTCACGGTGGACTATGACGAGATGGTCATCGTGAAAGACATCGAGATGTTCAGCCTCTGCGAGCACCACATGCTGCCGTTCTTCGGCAAAGTGCACGTCGCCTACATCCCCAACGGCAAGGTGATCGGGCTCAGCAAGATCCCGCGCCTGGTCGACGTTTTCGCGCGCCGCCTCCAGGTGCAGGAGCGGCTCACCACCCAGATCGCAGAAACCATCCAGCGCGTTATCCAGCCGCAGGGCGTGGGGGTGGTAGTGGAAGCGCGCCACCTGTGCATGATGATGCGCGGCGTCGAGAAACAGCACTCGGCGGCGGTCACCTCGTCCATGCTGGGTTGCTTCCGCGCCGAGCAGCAGACGCGCGAAGAGTTCCTCTCGCTGATTCGTCAGAAGGCCAACGGCATCTGATCCCTTTCTGCCGTGTATTCTTGAGGGCCCGGCCGCCCTCGGCCGGGCTAATCTACTGATATGAACCCCCGCAGCCCGAAGCGGAAGTCCAAGCCCAAGCCCTCGCCGCCCAAGCTCGCCGTCGTGACCGGCGGCAATCGCGGCATCGGGCTTGCGATTGCCGAAGCCTTCGCCGCCGCCGGCTGGAAGGTGGCCATCACCGGCCGCAACCCGCGCCGCCTGGCCGCCGCCGCGAAAACGCTCGCCAGGTACGGCAGGGAAGTGCTGGCCCAGCGTTGCGATGTGCGCGATCCCGCCGCCGTGGAATCTTTCTTTGCCGCGGTGCAGCAGCGCTTCCGCCGCATCGACGTTCTGGTCAACAACGCCGGCATCTTCCAGAGGTTCTACAAGATCGAGAACACGCCCCCGGAATTGTGGCGCGATGTCCTCGACACCAATCTCACCGGCGCCTTCCTCTGCACCCGCCTGGCCATCCCGCTCCTGCCCGCGGGCGGCTGCATCGTCAACGTGCTGTCGCTGGCGGTGAAGATCGCCTACCAGGACACCTGCGCCTATGCCGCGTCGAAGCACGGCCTCCTTGGCTTCACCTGCACCCTGCGCGAGGAGATGCGGCGTCGCGGCGTGCGCGTCCTGGCGCTCATTCCCGGCAGCGTGGATAGCGAGCTTTGGGAGGGTACGTGGGACGCAGCGCCGCGCGGCAAGATGATGGCGGCGGCAACCTTGGGCCGGCTCGTCGTCACTGCCGTCACCGTGCCGGAGAACACCGCGGTTGAAGAGATCGTCGTGCGGCCGATGGAAGTCTGAACACCCACCACCGAGGCACAGCGCCACAGAGAAATCTCTTTGTCATCCCGAGCGCGGCGAGGGACCTGCTTTTCGGCGTCCCCCCCCCGGCCGACGACCGACGACCGACGACGCCTTGCTTTCTGTGTCTCTGTGGTAGGTGTTAGCGGCCCCGCTTCACGTGCTTCGCGAACATCTTGTGCGGGTCGATGGCGACGAAGGTGCCGCGGCCCCGCGCCAGCACTTCGTCTTTCTCGTTGCGGATTTCGGCCGCATGCACGTGGCTGCGCCCGTAGACGTGCAACTCGTAGGACTCCACCAGCAGCGGCTGACCGAGCGGCACCGGCTTCAGGTACTCGACTTCCATGTGCCGCGTAAGCGCCACCACCGAGCGCAGCTTGTTCACCTTGCCCATGGCCTCGTCGAGGATGGTGGCGATGATGCCGCCGTGCACGTGTCCCGGCGGACCCTGGAAGCGCCGCGGAATCCGCAACCGCCCCACGAACCGCTGCCGCTCCTCGTCCAGGTGGAAGCGCAGCCGCATGCCCTCGGGATTGTCGGGGCCACAGCCAAAGCAGGTGTTGCGCGGGATCTTGACCGTCCTGGTGTCGTGGCCGGGGGCTGGCTTGGGGCGCGGCATGCGAGTCGCCCCAGAATAGCAGGGAAGCTCCGCCCCGGCCGCTTTGCGGCGGTATACTGAACCTGTATGTCCGCTGTGCCGGATAAGACGTTTTACCTGGAAACCTTCGGCTGCCAGATGAACGTCCATGACTCGGAAAAGGTCATCGGGACGCTGGTCCAGGAGGGTTATCGCCAGGTGCCCACGGTCGAAGAGGCCGCCCTGGTGCTCTACAACACCTGCTCCATCCGCGACAAGGCGGAGCAGAAGGTCTTCCACCGCCTCGCCGACTACATATCGCTGCGGGCGCAGGGCAAGAAGTTCGGCGTGCTGGGCTGCGTGGCGCAGCAGGAAGGCGAAAAAATCTTCGTGCGCGCGCCCCACGTTTCCCTGGTGTGCGGATCGGCCAGCTACCGCAACCTGCCGCAGATGCTGGTGCAGATCGCGGCCGGAGAGCGCCGCATTACCGGCCTCGACGACCGCAACACCGACGCGACCTTCGAAACTGCCTACACGGCGCGCTCCAACCCCTACCGCGGTTACATCACCATCATCGAGGGCTGCGACAAGTTCTGCGCCTACTGCGTCGTCCCTTACACTCGCGGCAAGGAGCGCAGCCGGACCTCGGATTCGGTGCTGGCCGAGGCTCGCCAGATGGCCGCCGAGGGCTTCACGGAAATCCAGTTGCTGGGTCAGAACGTCAACTCGTACCGCGATCCCTCCGCCCGCAAGACCTTCGCCGAGTTGCTCGCCGCCGTGGGGGAAGTCCCCGGCCTGAAGCGTGTCTGGTTCACCACCTCGCATCCGCGCGACTTCACCCGCGACATCGTCGAGGCCATCGACGCCGTCCCCACCCTCTGCGACCACGTCCACCTGCCGGTGCAGAGCGGCTCCGACCGCATGCTCGACGCCATGGCGCGCCTCTACACCCGCGACCAGTATCTGGAGCGCATTGCCTGGATGAAGGCGGCGCGCCGCCGCCTGGCCATCACCAGCGACATCATCGTGGGCTTCCCGGGCGAGACCGAAGCCGACTTCGCGGAGACCCTCTCCCTGCTCGACGACCGTACAATTCGACAGCGTTTTCACCTTCAAGTATTCGCCGCGGCCCAATACCCCGGCCCTGCGCTATGAGGACGCCATCCCCGACGCGGAGAAAGCGCGCCGTCTGGCGGTGCTCAACGAGCGGCAGCGGGCGATCCAGATGGATCTCAACCAGAGGTATGTTGGGGAGACACTTGAAGTAATGGTTGAAGGGAAGAACGAGGCCCGCGGCCAGTGGATCGGCCGCACCTCGCAGCACAAGATCCTTAATTTCACCGCGCCCCCCGCGGCTACGCTCGCCGCCGGCCGCTACTGCTGGGTGCGGGTGACCGGCTCGTATCCCAACAGCCTGCTCGGTACACTGGGCGGCTAGGGAGGACCCCGATGGAAGTCGAGATGAAAATCCGCGGCCTCATGATGGATCCTGTGACCAACATGCCCATCGTGGTCCTCAAGGACGTGGGCGGGGAATCTGTGCTGCCCATCTGGGTGGGGATATACGAGGCCAACGCCATCGCCCTGGAGATCGAGAAGGTCAGCACCCCGCGCCCCATGACCCACGACCTCATCAAGAACATGCTGCACGGCCTCGACGCCCGCGTGCATCGCATCGTGGTCAGCGAGCTGCGCGAAGACACCTTCTACGCCGTCATTTGGCTGGAACGCGACGGGCACATCATCAGCATCGATGCGCGCCCCTCCGACGCCCTGGCACTCGCCCTGCGCATGGATTGCCCCATCTTCGTCGATGCCGAGGTCCTGAAAAGCTCGCGCCAGGCCGCCGGCACCAGTGACCGCGCCACCAGCGAGGAACTCCGCAAGTGGCTGGAGAACCTCGGCGACGAGGACCTCGGACGCTACAAGATGTGAGTTTCAACTTTCGGGCGAATTCTGCTACTCGCTGGCACTAGAAACTCGAAACTGCTCCATGGATTCCGCCGAACAGCTGCAGCGCATCTACCTCGCGGGTTTTGAGATCCAGACCTTCGAGCGCTACCCCAGCGCCGTAGGGGTAGTGCGCGACGGCTGCATCGCCTTGCTCCAGGCCACCCCCGACGGCCTGCGCATGCTCGGCACCCCGGGGTGGCGCATGGGTGAGGTGATGGGCGTCCTGGTCGAGCAGGGCGGGCGGCAGGTCTTTCAGGCCAAGCAGGAGGTCCTCGAGGCCACCACGGAACGCCTGGCCGTCCTCGGCCACTTCCGGGCAGACCTGGAGCAACTCCTGGCTGCGCATACGTCCTGAATACGTGCCGACCGCCGAGTCCGGGAACTTAAGCCAGCTAAACGGTGCCGATGAAGGTCAAAAGGGGAGGTATGCGGAAAATCACCCCGCTGTTTGTTCTCGCCGTTTGCTCGCTAGCGTTTGCTGTTGACGACGTTAAGGTGCTGGGAGCGCTCCGCACCTTGAACGCGGCAGAAGTCACCTACCAGACGACCTATGGCAAGGGCTTTGCCTGCCAGCTCGACCAACTGGGGCCAGCGAAGAAGGGAACGAAATCCTCAGCGCGCGCAGCCGGCCTGATTAGCGCAGACCTGGCATCGGGCAAGTATGCGGGGTACGACATTAACTTGAAGTGCGTCCCTGACGATTTCCAGGCGATTGCAGTCCCGTCGGCTGGGGGGAGCGGGCCGGTGTACTGCATTGACAAGAGTGCGGTTGTGCGCACCGCCGATTCTGCGCAGAAGTGCAGCCGGGAAGGCACGCTGCCCAAGCAGACGCTCTGAACCCGTTAGTGCCGTCCATGCGGTGCCGCGACCGGCGCGGGATTTCGCTGACTTAACGTAATATCTGTTATCGGACGTTGCAGGTATGTCGGCGGCCCCGGTCGCCCACACCCCACTGGCCCCCAGTTCCTTCCTTCCCCCGCCCAACGGTATACACTTGCCGCGTCTCCCGGAGGGTCTCAGCATGGTTCGCCGCTTCCGCGCCTGTTGCATTCTCCTTCTGGGTCTCTTCGCCCTGTCTCCGGCGTTCGCGCAGCCGCCATTCGCCGCGCTCCCGCGCTCGACTCCCAACCCCGCGTTGCCCGACACCACCGGGTACACGGTGGTGCAAGTCAATGCCGGCGGTAACCTGCAAGCGGCTCTTAACACTGCGCTGGCCAGCAGCGGCGGGACGGTCATCAAGGTACAGGCCGGTGCGACCTTCACCGGCACCTATACCCTCGGTGCGCGCTCCGTGTGCGACCCGACCAAGCAAATCATCATTCAGACCGATTCCAATTCCCTCCCGGCAAGCGGCACGACGGTGACCTGGGCTGACATCTCGCACATGCCCAAGATCATCGCTACCGGCACGAATACGCCCATCACCGTAACCAGCGGCGCTTGCTACATCCATTTCGTGGGCCTGCGGGTGGCGAATGGAAACAGCTCAACGGCGGCGGTCACCTATGACGCCATCGCGCTTGGCGAGGGCACGGACACCAGCCCGGCGACGATGCCCCACCACATCTACGTTGACCGCTGTTACGTGGATGCCTCCGTCGGCAATCTTCGCCGCGCGGTGCGCCTGGACGGCGTGAACCTGGCCGTCGTTGATTCCTGGCTGGTCGCGCACGAGATTTATACCGCGGGGGATTCCCAGGCGATCCTCGGCTACAACGGCCCTGGGCCTTTTCTTATTGACCATAATCACATCGAGGGTTCGAGCGAAAACATCATGTTCGGCGGCGCGCAGCCGGCCTACACCGCGAACGTCCCCAGCGACATCACCATCACCCGCAACCACATTATGAAGCCCCTCACTTGGCGGCCTGGCGACCCCAGTTATGGCGGGACGCACTGGGGCGTGAAAAACCTGCTGGAACTGAAGAACGCCCAGTACGTGCTCATCGAAGGAAACATTCTTGAGCGGAACTGGGGACAAGAGCAGCCCCCGGGGTACGCCATTCTCCTTACGCCGCGTCCGGAGCAGAGTGGCGCACAGACGGTCACCAGTGATGTCACGATTCGCTACAACCTCATTCGCAGGGTTGCGGGCGGCCTCTCCATCATGGGGCGCAGCACTGCTTATGACACCACGCGGCGGACCGAGCGCGTGGTGCTGAATGACAACGTGTGGGAGTTGGACTATTCCGTCTGGTCCCAATCCGCCAGCGGCGAGGGCACCCGTCCGCAGCTCATCACCAACGGCGCTTATGGCGTGCATTGGCAGCACAACACCATTCTCTCCAACGGCGCAAACATCAACTCGGCGACGTACTTCGTTCCCGGCGGCTACGCCTTCGCCGGCTACGCTTTCGAGAACAACATCGTGCCGGCGGGCAGCTACGGGCTGCTGGTGGAGGGCTGTGGCAATGGTGACCCCTGCTTCAGTACCACGGCCGCGCCCGGGAATAGCTATCGCACCAACGTGGTCACCGGCACGATTTCCGGGTACGGCTTCCCGCGCGTCGGCACCGACACGCTCAACATCGCTGCCCTGACCAATGTGGGTTTTGCGAATTACAACAGCGGCGTGGGCGGCGACTATCGCCTCTGCACCGGGGTCAATCTTCCGGCGTCGCCGTGCGCGCGCGCGAGCGCCTTCCACAACGCCGGCAGCGACGGCAAAGACATCGGCGCCGACATCGCTACCTTCAATGCGAAAACGGCAAGCGTGGCGCCGTAATTGCGGTTCGCATGGATTCTCCGCTCCCCAGATGCCTCCCCGCCAGCCATGGTAAAGGTGACCCGTCGGCTGTTGTACCTCGGTATCTAGCGGTAGGCCGGCGGCCCTTGGCATTTGGCCGTCCATGATGAAGCTAATCGGCCAAATGCCAAGTGCTAACTGCTAAATGCCTTCCAGCAACACCACCTGCGGATGAAACAGCGTCCCCGCGATGCGGCTGGCGATAGCAATCAACTCCGCCTGGCCACGAAAGACCTTCACGTAGCGCGAGTGTGAGAGTTCCGGCAGGTTCACCGCCTGCCCGGTGCGGATTTTTGCTACCTGCTCGTCGCTCGCGGTCACCGCGGGCATCGCCGGCAGGATGCGGCGCGGGTGCACCAGCACCTCGTCCACGCTTCCCTTTTCCACTGCCTCCTGCAGCTTCTCCAGCGTGCACGCCTCGGCCAGCGTGAACTCGGCGACGCTCGTGCGCCGCAGCGACGCCAGGTGCCCGCCGGTGCCCAGCGCGCGCCCCAGTTCGTGCGCGATGGACCGCAGATACGTTCCCGAAGACACGCGGGCGCGGAACGGCACCTGGTCGCCTGCGAGTTCCCCGATCTCCAGCTCCCGCACCATCACCTTCACCGGCTGCAGCGGCACCTCCTGCTTTTTCCGCGCCAGCTTGTAGGCGGGAACGCCGGCGATTTTTTTCGCCGAAAATGGCGGCGGCATTTGCTCAATCTCCCCGCGGAAGCGCTCCGCCGCCGCGCGCACCTCCGCGGTCGTCAACTGCACCGCGACCGCCGGGCTCGTCGGGTCGCCGGCGGCGTCGTAGGTATCGGTGGCAAAACCAAGCCGGATCGCCCCTTCGTAGCTCTTTTCCGCGCTGCTGTAGAACTGCGCCAGCCGCGTCAGCCTCCCCAGCACCAGCGGCAAAACGCCGGTCGCCAGGGGGTCGAGCGTCCCCAGGTGCCCGACGGAGCGTTCGGCGAGCAGGCGCCGCACCCGGCTCACCACGTCGTGCGACGTCATTCCCGCCGGTTTGTCGACCACCAGCATGCCATTCATAGAATTTCCGGAATTTCGATTCTCTCATTTACGATGGACAACTCCCCCGGGGTCCGCCTGCAAATCGTAAATGACCAATTCAGGGAATCCTAAACCGCGATGATTCCGCTGCGCGACGACACGCCTCGTTACACCACGCCCGGGGTGACCTACTTCCTCATCGCCCTGAACGCGCTGGTGTTCTTGTTCGAGCTGGCGCTGTCGCCGCGCGGCCGCGCCCTGCTGACCTTCCAGTTCGGCTTTGTCCCTTCGCACGTCAGCGCCTTTCTGGCCGGCGCCCACGGCATCGACGCCGCTACCGCCCTGGTCCCGTTCTTCACTTCCATGTTCCTGCACGGTTCCTGGCTGCACTTGATCGCCAACATGTGGGCGCTGTGGATCTTCGGCGACAACATCGAAGACCACCTCGGCCACGCGCGCTACCTGCTGCTGTACCTGCTGAGCGGCATGGCCGCTTCGCTGCTGCACTGGCTGTTCAATGCCGAGTCCAACATCCCCAGCGTCGGCGCCAGCGGCGCCATCGCCGGGGTCATGGGCGCCTACTTCCTGCTCTTTCCCGCCGCCCGCGTCCTTACCCTGGTGCCGTTTTTCTTCGTCTACTTCCTCTGGCTGCCGGCGTGGCTGGTGCTGGGCTACTGGTTCGTGGTGCAGTTCCTGGGCGGCGCCGCCACCGCCATCACCTTCACCAAAGAGAGCGGCGGCGGCATCGCCTTCTGGGCGCACGTGGGCGGGTTCATCGCCGGCGTCCTGATGATCAAGCTCTTCCCCACGCGCCCGCAGCGCTACCACCACGGTGTTTGGCAGTAAGTGCCGTTCCGCCGCTTCCGCAAAATAAAAACCCGGCCGCGCGCGACCGGGCTTCCCTGCTTCTGCGGGGGTTACTTGCTCTCGACCGGCGCCGGCGCATTCTTGGGTGCGCTGACGTAGCCGCTCACCTTGTCCTTGTCGATGGTAAACACCACCAGCTCGAAGAGCTGCCGCTCGCGCCCGGAATAGAACTGGATCGGTTCGTTCAGGTTGCGGTCCTTCTTCTCGATGGTGCGATCGTCGGCCAGCACGTTGAGCGTGTACTTGCCTTTCTTGGGGTCCGTCTTCTTGAGCTGCAGGCTGACGGTGCCGACCGGCGTTGGGCCCTTCGACTTCCCCAGCGTGAACTCGTAGTAATTGCGGTCGCCCTTGTGCTTGAGGATGTCGAGTTCGCCGCGCGTCGTGGCGATGAGCCCGCTCTGGATGCCGAGATCGCCGATGGCCCGCTCCAGCTTCGCGCGCGTGGCCTCCAGGTCGACCCGCGTGGCGGCGACATCGGTCTTCACTGCTCCCACTTCGGTCTTCACCCCGGCCACCTGGCCGCTCACGTCCGTCACCAGCTGCTTCTGCTCCTTCTGCTGCTCGGCCAGGCGGCTCTCCGCCTCCTGTTGCTGGCGTTGCAGGGTAGCCGCGCGCGCGGTGATCTGTTTCTGCGTGACCCCCAGCTCCGCGGCCAGCGCGCCGGTCTCGCTCTTGGATTCCGAACGGGCGCCGGAGATTTTGCTGACCAGTTCGGCTTCCGCCGCTTCCGCGTGCGTGGCACGCTGCTCCAGCTTTTCCACCCGCCCGCGCATATCGAACATGACGTACAAGGAAATCACGACATATATGACCGCGATGGCGAGCAGGACATTGCGCAGTCCGTTGCCACCGCTCGGCGCGCCGTCGCTCGCCACCGGCTCTACTTCCTCTGGCATGAGGTTCTCCTCGGTTGTGTTAGGAACTCTGGCTCCATTGTAAGAACGCTGGATGCGGTGTCAATTGCGCAATCGGGAGCGCCGCCATGCGGAGGAGCGTCGCCCGCGCGTCGCTGCGCCGGGCTACCGCGCCGTCGTGTGGAACTTCACCGTGACCTGGACGGTGTTTTCCGTCGGCGTCCCGTTCACCAGCAGCGGCTGATATCGCCATTGCTGCACTGCGGCCACCGCCGCCAGGTTCAGCGACGGCTGCCCCTTGGCCACGGTCACCTTGCGCACGTGGCCATTGGTTCCCACCACCACGTCGAGGGTGACATCGCCTTCAATCCCCCGGTGCAGCGCCTCCGCCGGATAGCTCGGCTTCACCTGCGCGATCAATTCTCCCCCGGTGCGGCTGGCGACCGGCGTGGGGGGTGCGGCCGGACGCGCTGTGGCCCCCAGGATGGGCAGGCTGGCGGACGCTCCCATCACCGGCAGTGGCGGCGGCGCGGCGCCCGAGGCGATGAATCCGAGCAGCGGCGCGCTCACCGCCGCCGGCTTCTCCGTGCGCTCCGCCGGCCGCAGGGTCGCCACCGCCTCGGTGCGCCGTGGGGTCGCGGCCGTTGGCACGACCACCGCCGGTCGTGGCGCGGCACTGCTGGTCGCGCCGCCCGCCCGCACCGAAGTTACCGCCGGCGCGGTCGGCAGCACCACCGCCGCGTCCTTCGGTGCTGGCGGTGGTGCCGTCGTCGGGGGCAATGCACTCGGCGCGGCGGCACTGGTGGCCGCCGCCTTCGCGGGCAGCGGCACCCCACCCGCTGCGCGGCTGAGTTGCTGCCACGTGCGGTACCCCATGCCGATCGAAGCTAAGACCAGCACTGCCGCCACGGCCGGCTTGAGCCACGCCACCATGGGGTGACCTGCCGGACGTGCTTGCAGCGCCGATGCCGCAGTCTCCTCCGCCGCCTTCATCCGCGCCACCACCGCCGGCGCGGCCACCGGCCGCGGCACGGGAACCTTGGGCGCCGCCACCGCGAGTGCCGTCTGCTTCGGCGCGGCGGACGGCTCGAGACTGCTAAGGCTCTTCGCCGGCGTCGGCACCGCCACCTTGACCGGCCGCGCTGCCGGGGGCGGTGCCGCAGGAGGCTGCACAGGTGCCACCGTCGCTGGTGTGACCGGCGCTGGCGCTGCCGGTTTCGCACGCAACGGCGTCACGGGGGCAGGCGGCGGCGTCACCGTCGCCGCGGCCGGGCTCGGGGACGCAGGAGGCGTGACGACGGTCGGCGCTGCCGGTGCCACGGCACGCGTGCTCGGCGCGGCCAGAGGGGTCGCGGGCACGATTGGAGCCGGGGGCGCGGATTCAAGCGGTTTCTTGGCCGGAGGCAACGCGGTTATCTCTGCGCTCGGTGGCGCCGGCGTCGGCGCCGCCACCGGTGCGGTCACGGCCGATGGGCTTGGCAAAGCCGGCTCTGGTGCCGCCGCGGGCGCCACCCGCGGCGCGCTCGGCGCTGCTGGCGCCGTCACGCCCACCAGCAGCGATACCAGGTCCGCCAGTTGCTCGACGAGGCGCGCTTCGTTGCTGCCGAAAGCGAAGGGCAGGTCCGAAAAAACTTCGCAGACGCCGACCACGTTCCCGTTCGCCTTGATGGGTGCGGCGATGATGGAGCGCACGCCCAGCATGCGGCACGCCGCCGCATCCACCCGCGCGTCGGCGTCGCTGTCGTCGCAGCGCAGGGTGACGCCCTGCTGCACGCACAGGCCGGAGAAGCTGGCGCCGGCATCGAGGCGCGCGCCCAGGTCGGGCGCCGTGTTCCCGCTGCGCGCGCCACAGCTCATCACCCCGCCCTCGGTGATGGCGATGGCCGCGCCGGTGCCGCGTGTCCCCTGGTGGGCGCGCTGCGCCAGTTCCTGGAGCGCCAGATGCCGATACCCCGGCAGCTCCATCGCGAACCGCGGCACGCCCAGGGCTGGGGCAGCGGCCGGGCTGGCCGGCGCACTATGACTGGCGCCGCGCAGATCGCGCGCGAAACGCAACGCATCCGGCGCTTCCACCTTCGCCCAGAGCTGCGGCGCCGTGAATGCCTCCGATTCCACCGTGTGCGCCAGCGTATTCCCGAGCAGAAAGTCCTTGATCGCCTGGCGCGTTTCCGCCGTGCCCTGGAACTTCAGGCCGGCGCGCCCGGAAGCATCGGCCCACATCACCAGCCCGTCGAGCTGCAGTTTCCTGTCGGCGAGCTCCAGCCCGCAATGCACCCGCTGGTTCAGGCTCAGCGGGGCCACCGCATGCACCTCGGCGCCGTTCTCGCTGAGGTTGAGCACAATGGCGCCGTTGGCGCCGTCGAGGTCGATGTAAAGGAGATTGCGGACCGGGTGCCGGTGGAATCGTCGCCGCTTCGAACCCATACTCAATACGTTGCCCATGGCGCTAGGGCCAGCGCTTGGCCACGGCTCCCGGGACCGGCGCCGCTGCGGGCGCGGTCGGAGGTGCGGCGGGCCGGATCTCGCTCGCGGGACGCCCCGCCGGCGCGCGCTCCCCGTCAACCGTCAGCAGCCCGGCGGCAATGCGCAGCGCCTCCACTTCTTTCTCCAGTTGCCGGAGTTGCTGTTCTTTCTGCCGCAGGAGTTCGAAGATGTCCTTCATTGGCACGCAATCTAAGAGTATCGCACTTCGGTGTCAAAGAAAAAACCACCCCCCGCCGTCATCCTCGCCGCCTGCCGCGCGCGCGACCTGACCTACAGCATTCTGGTGGCGCGGAAGGGGCGCGATTGAGTATCTTCAGCGCATGCCCGGCGAACGCACTCGCGAGCAATGGATTGCGCAATACGCCAGCAGCCACCAGCACCCGGTCAACCGGATGTGCCACACCTTCGGCATCCCGCTGATCGTGCTCTCGCTGGCCCTCTTCGCCACCGCCCTCGTCGTCCACCCGCTGTGGCCCTACGCCGCCGGACTGTTCGGGTGCGGCTGGATCCTGCAGTTCATCGGGCACGCCTTCGAGCGCAAGGAACCCGAGTTCTTCCACGACTGGCGCTTCCTCTTCGTCGGCGTGCGCTGGTGGTGGGCGAAGCTGCAGGGCAAGGCGTAACCGGTTGCGGCTGCGGGCGCGGTATACTGTGCGGTTTGCCCATCCCTTGCGTCCGTGGAGATGCACGGTGCGTGCCTCCCGTCCGCCCGTCAGGAGCTATTCATGGCCTCATCTGCCGTTACCTACGCCCGCCAAAACCAGCAGCGCTTCCTCGCCGAACTGAAAGACCTGCTGCGCATTCCCAGCGTCAGCACGCTGCCGCAACATAAACCCGACATCGAGCGCGCGGCACAATTCGTCGCCGACCAGATGCGCCGCATCGGCCTGGAGAACGTCGAAGTCATCAAGACCGAGGGGCACCCGCTCGTCTACGGCGACTGGCTGCATGCCGCGGGCAAGCCGACGGTGCTCTGCTACGGCCACTACGATGTCCAGCCCGCCGAGCCGCTTGACGAGTGGCACTCCCCGCCCTTCGAGCCCACCGAACGCAACCAGAACCTCTACGCCCGCGGCGCCGTCGACGACAAGGGCCAGATGTACATGCACCTCAAGTCGCTGGAGTCGCTGATGAAGACCGGCGGCGGCAAGCTGCCGCTCAACGTGCGCCTGCTCATCGAAGGCGAAGAAGAGGTCGGCGGCGAGCAGATCGAAAAATTCGTGCGCGAACATCCGGAGCGGCTGAAGGCCGACGTCGCGCTCATCTCCGACACCGAGATGTTCGCCCTCGGTCTGCCCACGCTGTGCGTCGGCCTGCGCGGCCTGGTCTACACCGAACTGACGGCGGCCGGCGCCAAGACCGACCTGCACTCCGGCATCTACGGCGGCGTGGCGCCGAATCCCATGGAAGCGCTGGCCCGCATGATCGCCAGGATGAAGAACGACAAGGGCCACGTCCTGATTCCCGGCTTCTACAAACGCGTGAAGAAGCCGACCGCCGCGGAAATGAAGGCGTGGAAGCGGCTGCCCTTCAACGTCGAGCACTATCGCAAGACCGAGCTCGGCTCCCGGGTCCTGACCGGGGAGCCCGGCTACTCCGTCTTCGAGAAGACCTGGTCGCGCCCCACCCTGGAGGTGCACGGCATGCCCGGCGGCTTCGTGGGCGCCGGCGCCAAGACCGTGATCCCCGCCAAGGCCTCGGCCAAGGTCTCCATGCGCCTGGTGCCCGACATGCGGCCGCAGGAGATCTTCAAGCTCTACTCCAACTTCGTGAAGAAGATCACTCCCAAGGGCATCGACGTCACCATCAAGCTGTGGAGCATCGCCGATCCCATCGTGGTCAGCACCGACAACGATTACGTCCGCAAGTCGGCCGCGGCCATGCACCAGGTCTTCGGCAAGGACACCGTCTACATTCGCTCTGGCGGCTCCATCCCCATCGTGGCCGATTTCGAGAAGGCGCTGAAGATTCCCAGCGTCATGATGGGCTTCGGGTTGCCCGACGACAACCTGCACGCCCCCAACGAAAAGTTCCACATCCCGAACTTCTACTCCGGGATCGAAAGCATCATCGGCTGGTTCCAGCTGCTCGGCCAGTAAGGCCGGTCAGCTCTGGTCTGTGCGGCGGGCGGGGGTGACCCCGCCCCCGCTTTTTCCGCCCAAAACGTCGCTTCTGGCCCCTAAAAGCCGCCGTTACCCCCGCTTTTCTGAGTTTTCCACCGAGGCTGGGCCTAAGGAACCAAGTCAGTAACTGTTCTGCTGCCGTTTTGGAGTATGCTTCGTCTCAGCTCTGCGACGAATCCCCGCGATTCCCTCCTAGAACCTCCTCACCCGAGAGGTTAAACAGCGACCTGCTGCAACCCGTGTGCGACATAATGGGCCCCGGCCACGATACCCACAAGGTATTGTGTTTTCATTGTTGACGCCTGGCTGCCCTGCCGGTAGATTTAGCCCAACGGACGGGGTTTCGATTGCCCCAGCCACTCCGTCGAGTTTGGGCTGATTCCGGCCGCCGCGTGGCGACGCGCGGCGCTTGTCGCAAACCATACCCGGCCGTCTCGGCGGCCGCAGCAGACGCGAGGAGTAGGCGTTGCTCAAACTGAAAAAGCTGCAAATCCTCGGCTTCAAGTCCTTCTGCGACCGCACCGAACTGAAGTTCCACGGCGACGGCATCGCGGCCATCGTGGGCCCCAACGGCTGCGGTAAGTCCAATGTGGCCGACGCCATCTCCTGGGTGCTGGGCGAGCAGTCCGCCAAGTCCCTGCGCGGCTCGCGCATGGAAGACGTCATCTTCGCCGGCACTCGCGACCGCAAGCCCACCGGCATGGCCGAGGTCTCCCTCACCCTCATCGATCCCGAGGTGTACGCCGGCGCCGATCTGAACGCCGAGACCGAAATCGAGATCCAGGACGAGATGCCCGACGCCGGCGACTGGGACGAGGCCGCCCTGCGCTCCTCCGCTGAGCGCGACGCCGAAGCCTACATGCGCGAAGTCCAACCCGGGACCGAGGAAGTGTCGGGTGTAGCGCCGGCCACCTCGGGTGTAGCGCCGGCCGCCCCGGGTGTAGCGCCGGCCGCCCCGGGTGTAGCGCCGGCCGCCCCGGCCGGCGAACCGGACCACAGCTCCCCAGCAACTTCCGCCCCTTCCGCCGTGGTGCTCAAGATCCGCCGCCGCAACTTCAAGGCCCGCGAGTTCAAGGCCGGCGAGCTGGTCGTCACCCGCCGCCTCTTCCGCAGCGGCGACAGCGAATACCTGCTCAACCACAAGCTCTGCCGCCTGCGCGACATTCAGGACATCTTCATGGGCACCGGCCTGGGGCCGGAGTCCTACGCCATCATCGAGCAGGGGCGCATCGGCCAGATCCTCTCCAGCAAGCCTTACGACCGCCGCGCCATCATCGAGGAGGCCGCCGGCGTCACCAAGTTCAAGACCCGCAAGCGCCTGGCCGAGGCCCGCCTCGAAGCCTCGCAGCAGAACCTCGCCCGCATCAACGACATCTTCGACGAGATCACGCGGCAGATGAACTCGCTCAAGCGTCAGGCTTCGAAGGCCGAGCGCTACGCGCGCCTGCGCGAAGAAATGCACGCGCGGCTGCGCATCGTGCTGGCCAGCCGCTTCGTCGCCCTGACCGGACAATCCGCCGCGCTCCACTGCGAGCTCGGCGAACTCAGCGCCGCCATCCACGCCCAGGGCAACGCCCTGCAGGTCCTCGAGGGCGAGCACACGCGGATCACCGACGCCGGCTACAACCTGGAGGCCGAGTCGCGCCGTGGCGCCGAACAACTCAACAGCATCGCTCTCGAGAGCGACCGCGCCACCGCCCGCCGCGGCCACAACGAGGAGCGCTGCGCCGAGTTAAGCGCCCGCTCCGCCGCCGCCGCCGCTGAGTTGGCGCAGACCACGGCGCAACTCGCCGCCTTGGAAAGCGAACGCGCGGTCAACCACGCCCTGCTGGAGTCCGCCGCCGCCGAGGTTGCGGCCGCCCAGCATGATCTGGCGCAGCGTCAGGAGGCGGCGCGCGCCGCCGCCGAAGCGGTGGCCGCCGTGGACCGTGCCCAGGAGCAGCGCCGCCTCGACGCCATCCAGGCCATGGCCGCGGTCTCCGGCGTGCGCAACCAGATCACGCAGTCCGACGAGCGCATCGCCGCCTTCGATCGCGAGGCCCTGCGCCTGCGCCGCGATATCACCGCCGCCGAGCTGGAAGTCGAATCGTTGGGCGGCCAGCGTCCGCCTTTGACCCGCGAGTTCGATGCTGCTTCGCAACAGGTTGCGGCTTTGACCGCGCAGATCGACGGCGTGCGCGCGCGCCTCGCGCAGCAGCGCCAGGACGAAACCCAGAGCAAGCGCCGCCTCGATTCCCTGCGCGCCGAGTATGCCTCGGCACTGGGGCGGAAAGGCTCGCTGGAAGCGGTCATTGCCGAACACGGCTATTCCACCGAATCGGTGCGCCGCCTCTTCCAGTCGGGCGCCTTCCAGAGCGGCATGGCGCCGGCGGGCGTGCTCGCCGATTTCCTGGAGGTCGACCAGCAGTACGAGCACGTGGTGGAAGATTTCCTGCGCGACGAGCTGAACTACATCGTGGTGAAGTCCTGGGACGCAGCCGACCAGGGCCTCCAGTTGCTGCGCTCCGACGTCGACGGCCGCGCCACCTTCCTGGTGCATCCCGACGATTCGCAGGCCAAGTTCAGTTTTGCCGTCAACGACGGCGCGCGCCCCGCGCCCGTCGCCGGCGTCGTGCCGGTCACCCGCTGCCTGCGCGTGCTCAACGGCTTCGGGCGCTCGCTGGAGGTCATTCTCCCCAAGCTGCGCGATGGCTACATCGTCTCCGATGCGGGCGTGGCGCGCGACCTCGCGCTTAACAGCCCCGACTCCTTCTTCCTCGCCTCCTCGGGCGAGTGCTTCCATAACGTCACCGTCACCGGCGGCAAGCAGCGCAACGAGGGGCCGCTCTCCATGAAGCGCGAACTGCGCGACCTGGTGCGCCAGATCGACGACCTCGAGCGCACCCTCCGCGCCCAGGAAGCGCATGTCGCCACGCTGGGCCGCGAGATCGCCGAGCTCGCTTCCCTGCTCGCCAAGCTCGAGCACGAGAAAATGGAAGCGGAAAAGAGCGCGCTCTCCGCCAGCCACACGCTCAAGCAGCTCGAGACCGACTGGCAGCGCGCCGGCGAACGCGCGCAGGTTTATCTGCGCGAACTGGAGCAGCTGCTGGCCGAGCGCCACGCCGCTGCCGCTTCGCTCGGCGAAATGCGCCAGCGCCTGGCGCAGCATGAGCAGCACAATGCCGAACTCGAAGCCGCCATCGCCGCCGCCCAGCACGAACTGGGCGGGCTGAAGTCGCTGCGCGATTTCGCCGGCCGCTCCGCCTCCGAGTCGCAGGCCCGCGGCGCCGTCCTCGAAGAGCGCCGCATCGCCGCTGCCGCGGCGCTCAAGCGCATCGACGGCCTGGCCCAGGAAGTTGCCTCGCGTCTCGCCGGGCTGCAAGTGCAGATCGAAGGCGCCGCCGCCGAGCAGCTCCGCCGCGAGCAGGAGAATGCCGAACTCGCCACCCGCCTCGTCGTGCTCACCACCGATCGCGACGTGGCCCAGGCGCGGGCCCAGGAGTTACAGCAACAGTCCGGCGCACTGCGCCAGCGCCTCGCCGCCATCGAAGCCGACCTGCGCAGCGGGCGTCAGCTGCTCGACGCCGCGCGCGACCGCCGCGGCGAACTCTCCGCTTCCGCCGCCCGCCTGCAGTCCGACACCGAGCACCTGGCGCAGTCGTGCGTCGCCGAGCTCGGCGCCACCCCCGACCAGCTGCTGGCCGCCGACGTTGCTCCCCTGGTCGGCGACGCTTTCGCCGCCGCCGAGACCGAGTACGGCGAGCTGCGTGCCCGGCTGGACGGCATGGGCCCGGTCAACATGATGGCGCTCGAGGAATACAAGGAAACCGCCGCGCGCCACACCTTCCTCGACACCCAGCGCCAGGACCTGCTGGATTCCATCGAGAACACGCGCAACACCATCCGCGAAATCGACATCGTGTCGCGGCAGAAGTTTGCCGAGGCCTTTGCGCGCATCAACGAGAACTTCCAGCTCACCTTCCGCAAGCTTTTCGGCGGCGGCAACGCCTTCATGCGCCTGACCGACGAACTCAACGGCGCCGAGAGCGGCATCGACATCGTCGCCTCGCCGCCCGCCAAGAAGCTGCAGAACGTCCTACTGCTCTCCGGCGGCGAGAAGGCGCTCACCGCGCTGGCGTTGTTGGTCGGCATCTTCCGCTACCAGCCCAGCCCCTTCTGCATCCTCGACGAGGTGGACGCCCCGCTCGACGAGGCTAACATCGGCCGCTTCACCGACCTGGTGAAGGAGATGAGCCTGCAAACGCAGTTCATCATCATCACTCACAGCAAGAAGACCATGGGCATCGCGCCGGTGATGTACGGTGTCACCATGCAGGAGCCGGGCGTCTCCAAGCTGGTGTCGGTACGCTTCGGCGCCGAGGGTGCGCAGGCGGCCACGGCGTAAACTGATTAACAGTCGGCGGTGGAAAACTTCCCCGGGCCGCCGTCACGTCGCGGGGGCACCGCGTCAACGCCGCACTTCCCTGCCGTCACCGCTATTGTCTCTCTCGCCAGCTTGACACGGGCCCGACTCCTCGTTCTCTCTCCACGCCCCGGTTGGGTGTCGCGCGACGATATGGCGGCCGCCGCGCGTGACGCGGAAAGCCGCGTGGGGCGGGGCTTTCGCGGGATCTTCATTCTGTCAAGGGTTTTGCACGGAGGGTGGTGCGTCCCGCTTGCTGAATTCCTTCCGGTGAGTTGACAAGACCCGGCCCGTCGCTAGAATACGCGTCTGGCTTTTGACGATCGATGGCCACCGTGACCCACCCCGCCCTTGAACCCGAAGCTGTCGTGCTGCAGACCGATTTCCCCGAGCTCGAGCTCTGGGCCGGCGGCAAGGTGCGCGATATCTACCGCGTCGGCAACGACCGCCTGCTCTTCGTCGCCACCGACCGCATCTCCGCCTTCGACTACGTCCTCGCCACCGGCATTCCCCACAAGGGTAAGGTCCTGACCCAGCTCTCCGTTTTCTGGTTCGGCTTCCTCGCCGGCACGGTGCAGAACCACATGATCACGCCGCGCGTCGAGGAATATCCGCCGCCGCTCCGCGCGCGCGCCGCCGAACTGCGCGGCCGCTCCATGCTGGTGACGCACGCCGACATGGTGGCCATCGAGTGCGTCGTCCGCGGCTACCTCGCCGGCTCCGGCTGGAGGGAATACCAGCAGCAAGGCAGCGTCTGCGGCATCCCGCTGCCCGCGGGCCTGCGCGAATCGGACCGGCTGCCGCACCCCATCTTCACCCCAGCCATCAAGGCCACCAGCGGCCACGACGAGAACATCTCGTTTGCCGCGATGGTGAAGCGCGCCGGGCCCGAGCTGAGCGAGACGCTGCGCGATCTCAGCCTCCGCGTCTACACCCAGGCGGCGGACTATGCCGCGCAGCGCGGTATCCTCATTGCCGACACCAAGTTTGAGTTCGGCCAGACCCCCGGCGGCCTGGTGCTGGCTGACGAAGTTCTCACTCCCGACTCCTCCCGCTTCTGGCCGGCCGACGGTTACCAGCCGGGCCGGGCGCAGGAGTCGTACGACAAGCAATACGTGCGCGATTACCTGGAATCGATCCGGTGGAACAAGCAGCCGCCGGCCCCGGGACTTCCGCCCGCAGTGGCGGCGCGCACCAGCGAAAAGTATGTCGAGGCCTATCGCCGCCTCACCGGGCGTGAACTGGAGGCATAAGGTCCACGCCGCGTGGCGCGGCGCGCGGCGGACACCATGAACGGGCTCGACTGGCTGATCGTAGTTACGATTCTGCTGTCGCTGTTGCTGGCGGCGGCCCATGGGTTCTTTTTTGAGCTGTTCTCGCTGGCGGGTGCGGTCGGTGGTTTCATACTCGCGGCGTGGACGTATCCGAAGCTGGCGCCCTGGTTCTTGCCCTACGTGAAGCAGGAGTGGGTGGCAAGCTTGGCCGGCTTCTTGACAATTTATTTTGCGGTGGTGCTGATTGCCGGCTTTGCCGGCCGTCTGGCGCGCTGGGTTTTCAAGGAAGCCGGCATGCGCTGGTTCGACCGCTTGCTGGGCGCCGCCTTCGGGTTAGTGCGCGGCGGCGCCATCGCGACCGCAGTGGTGGTGGCGCTGGCGTCCTTTTCGCCGGGCGCACCGCTGCTGGCGCAGTCGCGCCTGGGGCCGTACTTCCTGGTGCTCGGGCACGGGGCCAGTTGGCTGGCGCCGGCACGGCTGCGCAGCGCGTTTCGCGAAGGCGTGCTTAGCCTGCGCGGCATCCCGGTGCCGCCGGCGCCTGGCAAGGACGCGCCGCAGCATTGAACGGTTTGGCAGTAGGGACGCAATAGGGTTTGCGTCTCGCGCATGGTTTCATAAATGGATGCGCAAGCGTCCGCAACGGCTGCGGCAGCTCTTAGCCGCAGCGAGTCGGCCCTCATAGCAAGGAGATGGATTGTGAAAGACCAGCTCGAAGCTTTGGTCACGCAGATGTACCGGAGCGGGATCCTTTATTCCGAGGCCGTTCGCGAATTCAAAAAGCGCTTCCTGCTCACCGTCCTGGCGGAAAACCAGGGCAACCAGTGCAAGGCTGCCCGCGAACTGGGGATGCACCGCAACACCCTGAGCCGTACCATCTCTGAACTCAAGCTCGATGTGCAGACGTTGCGCAACGGCGTGCGGCGTCCGCCGCGGGCGGTGCGGCCGCAAGCGGCGCCGGCCGCCACCCCCGCACTCGAGAAAAAGGCCGCGCGCGGCTGATCATGGTGGATTCGCAGTCGAGCACGCCCAACCTGAAGGTGTTGTTCTCGCGCCAGCAGATCGCGCAGCGCGTCGGCGAAATGGGCGCTGAACTCTCCCGCGACTTCACCGGCCAAGCCATCATTTTCGTCGGCGTCCTCAAGGGGGCGAGCGTCTTCCTCAGCGACCTGGCGCGCGCGGTCGCGCTCGACGCCACCTTCGACTTCATCGCCGTCTCCAGCTACGGCAAGACCGCGAAGTCCAGCGGCGAGGTCCAGCTCATCAAGGACCTCGACCAGTCGGTGCAGGACAAGAACGTGGTCCTGGTCGAGGACATCCTCGACACCGGCCTCACCCTCACCTACCTGAAGAAGGTGCTCGCGGCCCACCAGCCGCGGGCGCTGCGCGTGGCCACCCTGCTCGACAAGCCCTCGCGCCGCGTCCTGCCCTTTACCCCCGATTACACCGGCTTCCAGATTCCCGACCATTTCGTGGTCGGCTACGGCATGGACTACGCCGAGCGCTATCGCAACCTGCCCGACATCTGCATCCTGCCGCCGGAGTTGTTCTGAGGGGTACTTTGGATTCTCCGGCGGCGCGGCGCCGGCGCCGAAGTGAGCTACAATTCTCTTGCCTGCCATGACGACCCTGACGTCGCTCCTGCCCGGCGCTGAACCGTTCGATCCCGCGCTGCGCGACTGGCGTCCTGTCGCGCGCCTCATCGACCATACCCTGTTGCGGCCCGACGCCACCCCTGGCGACGTGGAGCGCGCGTGTGCCGAAGCCGCTTTCTACAAGCTGGGAGCGGTGTTCGTACAGCCGGCGCTGCTGGCCACCGCGGTCGCGGCGCTGCGCGGCACCGCCATCAAGCCGGGCACGCCCATCGGTTTCCCCTACGGCGCCAATGCCACCGTCACTAAGCGCTTCGAGGCCGGGGAGGCGCTCAAGGTCGGGGCCCGCGACCTCGACATGGTCCTGAACATCGGCGCCCTCAAGGCCGGCGCACGCGTCCTGGTCCGCAACGACGTCGCCACCATCGCCGGCGCCGCCCACGACGCGGGCGCCACCCTGAAGGTCATCCTCGAAGCCGGCCTGCTCACCATCGAAGAAAAAATCCTCGCCTGCGAGCTCTGTGTCCAGGCGGGCGCGGACTTCGTCAAGACCTCCACCGGGCTGTGGGGCGGAGCGACGGTGGAAGATGTGGTGCTGCTGCGCGGCGTCGTGGGCCGGCGTGCGGGGGTGAAAGCCTCCGGCGGCATCCGTACCGCAGCCAGGCTGGCAGCCCTGCTGGCCGCCGGCGCCGACCGCATCGGCTGCAGCGCCAGCGTCCATATTCTCCGCGAACTCGGCGCCCCCGAAATGCCGTAAGCGCCGCAGCGTCTTCCTCTTGTTGTCATCCCGAGCGCAGCGAGGGATCTGGGTTTTGCTCTTGGCCAACGGCCAACGACCAACGGCCAACGGCCTTCCACAATAGCTTTAAGATTATGTTGTTGCAATCAGGGGCAATTTAGAGATTGACAGCCCTCTCCCCGCTGCTTTATCCTGTTCTCGCTGCCTCAAACCCTGAACATGCTAAGTCCCGTAGAATCAAGGACCTCATACTTAAGTCCTTATTACGCAAATACCTGGCGGGTCTGGCCCCGCTAACTCATTGATTCGGTTAGATACCCGGGGAGGGGGGGGTACCCCCCTCCGGTTAAGATGAAACCACACCCCATGAGCACATCTGCGGCCCCATTGTCGTCGCTCTATCCCGAGTCGCTGCAGTTGGAGATTGCCGACGCGGTCAGCACCACGCTCGACCTGGAGGCGTTGCTGCGCCGCATCGCCGAAGTCATACGTCGCGCCATTGATTACGACGTCTTTGCCATCCTGCTGCTGAATGAGCGCACGCAGGAAATGCGCGTCCGCTTTCAGATCGGACATCCCCCGGACGTCGCCGACCGCCTGCGCATTCGCGTCGGCGAGGGCGTCACCGGGCAGGCCGCCTTGCGCCGCGAACCGGTGCTGGTCGCCGACGTCACCCGCGAGCGCAACTTCATCGATTCCCAGGTGGGCGCGCGCGCCGAGCTGGCCGTGCCCCTCATTATCAAGAACCGCCTCATCGGGGTGATTGACCTGGAGTCGCACCAGCCCGGCCGCTTCACCGAGGACCACAAGCGCCTCCTCACCGTGCTGGCTTCGCGCGTGGCCGCGGCCATCGAAAACGCGCGCCTCTACACCCGCGTCGCCCGGCAGGCGAAAATCCTGGGGCTGCTCTCCGACATCAGCCGCGAGCTCACCTCGATCCTCAACCTGGATGAACTGCTCAAGCGCATCGGCGAGCGCCTGGCCGAGCTCATCGATTTCCAGATGTTCAGCATCCTGCTGCTCGACGAAGGCGGCCAGAAGCTGCAACACCACTTCGCGCTGCGCTTCCAGGAGAGCGTGCATTTGAAGCACGACATCCCGCTCGATCGCGGGCTGGTGGGTTACGCGGCCAGCCACCGCGAAGCCGTGCTGGTGCCCGACGTCGCGCGTGACCCGCGCTACCTCTCGCTGAACCCCGAGACCCGCTCCGAGCTCTGCGTGCCCCTCATCTACAAGGACAACGTCATCGGCGTGCTCGACCTGGAGCACACGCGCCGCGGCTACTTCACCGAAGACCACAAGCGGACCCTTTCGACGCTGGCCGCGCAGGTGGCGATTGCCATCGAGAATGCGCGCCTGGTGGAACGCATCTCGGGCGAGGAGCAGCGCGGGGCGCGCGACTTGGCGATGGCCCGCGAGGTCCAGTTCCACCTGCTGCCGCCCTGCTGCCCGGTGATGGCCAACGCACAATTGGCGGCGCGCTTCTCCCCCGCCCGCGTTATCGGCGGCGATCTCTACGACTTCCTGCAATACTCGCGTGGCCGCTACGCCATCGCCGTCGGCGACGTCAGCGGAAAGGGCGCGCCCGCGGCGCTGTACGCCGCGCTGGTCAGCGGCTTCCTGCGCTCGCATGCCACCCAGGAGCTCTGCCCGCCCGACATGCTGGCCCAGATCAATGCCTCGCTCGGCCGGCGTCCCATCAGCGGCCACTTTGTCTCCATCGTCTACGCAGTGTGGAACGACCGTTCGCGCAAGCTGCAAATTGCCAACTCCGGCTTGCCGCGCCCCATCTTCTGCCGGGAGGGTAAGACCAAGATGGTGGAAGCCACCGGCCTCCCCCTCGGCCTGTTTCCCGAAACCACCTATGACGCGCTGAACTACCAGACGCAGCCGGGCGACATCTTCGTCTTCTTCAGTGACGGCCTGGTCGACGCAGGCAACCTCGCTGGGGAACTTTTCGGTCGCCCCCGCGTCGAGGAGACGGTCGCCGCCCATGCCAGCGGCTCCGCCGAACAAATCGCCGATGCCGTCTTTGGCGCCGTCGCCGAGTACTCCAAGGATGTCGCGGCCTTCGACGACCAGACCATCGTCGTCCTGAAGGTGCAGTGAGACCGCGCTGGCGACGCATCCACTCTGGCCACGGGCCACCGGTCACTGATACTTTGACCTTTCATGCCTGACACCATGTCCCCAGGTCGCCCCCCCGCCTTTCCCTACCGCCGCGCCGTCCTGCACTGCGACCGCATCTCCCTGGCTACGCTGGCCGCGCGCTTCGGCACGCCGCTTTATGTCTATTCCGCGACGGCTATCCGCGAGCGTTTTCGGACCTTTGATGCCGCCTTCCGCGCCCAGCCGCACACCGTCTGCTACTCGGTCAAGGCCAACTCCAATCTGGCCATCCTGAAGCTGCTGGCGCAGCTGGGCGCCGGATTTGACGTGGTTTCCGCCGGTGAACTGGAGCGCGTGTTGCGCGCCCGCCGCGCCGCCGCCCGGCGTGTGGTGTTTTCGGGCGTGGGCAAGACTGCCGACGAAATGGACGCCGCCTTGCGCGCCGGCATCCTGATGTTCAACGTCGAGAGCGGCTCGGAACTCGCGGTGCTCGCCGCGCGCGCGGCCCGGCTGCGCCAGCGGGCGCGGGTGGCGCTGCGCGTCAATCCCGATGTTCCCGCCGAAACCCATCCTTACATCGCCACCGGCCTGCAACAACACAAGTTCGGCGTGGCGATGGACGATGCCGAGGCCCTCTACCGCCAGGCGGCGCAGTCCCGGTGGCTCGAGGTTGCCGGCATCAGCGTGCACATCGGCTCGCAGATCATTACGCCCGCGCCTTTCGCCGCCGCCATGGAACGCGTCGCCGAACTGGTACACCGGCTGCGGACCGCCGGACACGATATCCGCTACGTCGACGCCGGCGGCGGACTGGGAATCCGCTACCACGCGCCCGAGGACGAGCGCGCGCCCAACTCGGCGGCCGACTTCCGGCGGCGGGCGCAAGCGTATGCGGAGGCGGTCACCCGGCCGCTGCGGCGGCTTGGCGTCCACCTGCTGCTGGAGCCGGGGCGCGCCATTCTCGGTCCCGCGGGCGCGCTCCTGACGCGGGTTCTCTACCTGAAGCAGAACGGCGGCAAGCACTTCGCCGTGGTCGATGCCGCCATGAACGACCTCATCCGCCCGTCGCTCTACGGCGCCTACCACGAGATCGTTCCGGTTGCGCGCGTCGCGCGCAAGCTCACCGTCGAGTACGACGTGGTTGGGCCCATCTGCGAGACCGGCGACTTCTTCGCCCGCGAGCGCCCGTTGCCGGAACTGTGCGAGGGCGACCTGGTGGCGATTCTGGATGTCGGCGCCTACGGCATGTCGATCGCGTCGAACTACAACACGCGTCCGCGGGCGGCCGAGATCCTGGTGGAGGGGACGCGAGCGAAGCTGGCCCGGCGGCGCGAGACCTACGACGATCTGCTACGCGTCGAGCGGTGATCCGGAGGATGCAGCTGTTTTAGAAGCTGGTTGCTTTTGCGGGAGGGTGTTGGCTACACTCCCCGCCACTCTTTCCACTCTGAGGGTTGATAACAATGGTGACTGCTCCTGCCCCCGCGGCCCGTGCTGGTTCCGTTCAGGCCAAGCACGTTGCCCTGGTCCTGTTTGCTCTGATGGCGCTGTTCGTCCTCTATCAGCGGGACCTGCAGCTCCTCGACGCCAACTCGCCCCTGCGGCAGCGCTATGGCCAGGTGCCCTGGTGGATTCTGGCGCACGGCGTGTTCGGTGCGCTCGCCCTTATCCTGGGATTCTTCCAATTCTCCACCCGGCTGCGCCAGCGGCACCTAAGTCTGCATCGGCTCATGGGCCGGATCTACATCGCCAGTATCTTCATTGCCGCCCCCGCCGCGGTTCCCATCACCCTGATTCTGGGCCCGCCGACGCTGGTGATGGCCGTCGTAATCCAATCTGCGGGCTGGATGCTGACCGCGGCGACCGCCCTCTACTGTGTGCGCACCGGCAGGATCCAACAGCACCGCGAGTGGATGATGCGCAGCTACCCGTTCGCCATGGTCTTCGTCGTGGTGCGCGTCATCCTCGCCATCCCGGCGGTCGCGCGCATGGGAGAAGCCGGCCTCATCTCGGTGGTGTGGAGCGTCATCGCCACCGCGTGCTTCCTGCCCTCGTTCCTTATTGCGTGGCGCCCCGTGTTCGTCGCCAAGCCGGCTGCAGTGGCAAGAGGTTGATGGCGCGGCTCTATTGCGGTGCGCCCGCCGCGGGGTAAACCGTCTTCCCTCCCACCACGGTAGTCAGCACTTTGACGTCGCGGATGGCGGCGGGCGGGATGCTGAAGATGTCGTCGCTCAGGATGACGAGGTCGGCGAGCTTCCCCGGCGTGAGCGAACCCTTTACCTGGTCCTGAAACTCCGCGTAGGCCGAGCCCAGCGTGTAGGCCTCCACCGCCTCGGCGACGGTGAGCTTCTGCGCCGGGACCCAGCCCTCGGGATGCTTGCCGTCGAGGGTGGCGCGGGTGACGGCGGCGTAGACGGTGAGCAGCGGGTTCAGCGGCGCCACCGTCCAGTCGGTGCCGAGCGCCAGGCGCACGCCGTGGTCGAGCAGGGTGCGGAAGGCGTAAGTGCGCTGGACGCGCTCGGGTCCGATGCGCCGCTCCGCCCAGCGGCCGTCGTCGATGGCGTGGTAGGGCTGCACGGAAGCGATGACATGCAGGCTGGCGAAGCGGTCGAAGTCCTTGGCGGCGAGGTGCTGGGCGTGCTCGATGCGCAGCCGCCGGTCGCGCTCGCCGTTGGCCTTCTCCACCTCGGTGAAAAGGTCGAGGATGGTAGAGATGGCCTCGTCGCCGATGGCGTGGATGCAGAGCTGGAGCCCGGCAGCGTCAGACTTGAGCATGCGCTCGCGCATCCTGGAGATGGGATGCATGGCGTCGGAGAGCAGGCCGCGGGTGTTGGGTGCGTCGGTGTAGGGCTGGAAGAAGTACGCGGTGGTGCTGCCCAGCGAGCCGTCGGCAAAGCCCTTGAGCGCGCCCAGACGCAGGTAGGGCGAGCCGAAGGCGCGGTGCAGCCCGATCCGGGCTTCGTCTTCCCAGCCGGCGATGCCGGCGGCGGTGTAGATGCGCGCGGTGAGTTCGCCGCGCTGCGCCAGCTCCCCGTAGATGCTGATTTCGGAGTACGACGGGCCCATGTCCTGCACGCTGGTGACGCCCAGCGAAGCAGCGTGCGCCAGCGCCCGCTTCACCGCGCGGACTTGCTGCTCGCGCGAATGCGCCGGAATGACCTTGTAGACGAAGCTTTGGGCCGCGTCTTTGAGCACCCCGGTGGGATTACCCTGCGCATCGCGCACGATCTCGCCGCCGGGCGGCGCCTGCGTCGTGGCCGTGACCCCGGCCAGCTTCAGGGCCAGCGAGTTGGCCAGCGACATGTGGCCGTCGTAGCGGTTGACGAAGACCGGGGTGTCCCCGGTCACGGCGTCAATCATTTCTTTGGTGGGCAGGTGGGCGGGCTGCCACCTCTGGTCGTCCCAGTCGCCGCCGAGGATCCATTCCTTCGGGCGCTGCCGGGCGCGCTCGGCGATGCGCCGGGTGAACTCTTCGGGAGTAGCGGCATCCTTGAGGTCGACGCTGTCGAGCTGGAAGCCGCCGGAGGTGAAGTGGACGTGGGCGTCGTTGAATCCCGGGAGGACGAGCTTGCCGCCGGCATCAATTACGCGGGTGGAGCTGCCGCGCCAGGCATCGATTTCGGCCGCGGTGCCGACCGCCACGATGCGGTCGCCGAGGATGGCCAGGGCTTCGGCCCTGGGGTGGCTGGAATCGACGGTCCAGATTTTGGCGTTGGTGACGATGAGATCCGCGGCGGGACGCGCCTGGGCACAAGCCGCGACCGCGGTGAGAAGAACGAGCAGCAGGCCGGCACCACGCCAGGTAACGCAATCCATGATTCCTTCCAGTACTGGTTCAAGTATTGGGCTCAACGCTGGCCCCACTTGAGCTTGGTGCGGAGCACATCAAAGAAGGTGCGCTGGCCCAGCCGCAGCAGACGTACGTGGTGTTTCGATTTGCGGCAGATGACCTGGTCGCCATCCCGCATGGGCATGCCCAGTTGGCCGTCGATGCTGAGGAAGGCGGCGCCCTCGGCGCTCTTCACCACAATCATGATTTCGGCAGTGTCGCGCAGCACGAGCGGGCGGTTGGTGAGGGAGTGGGAGGAAACCGGAGTCACGACCAGCGCGGCCGCGTCGGGCACCAGGATGGGCCCGCCCGCCGCCAGCGAATACGCGGTAGAGCCGGTGGGGGTGGCCACGATGATGCCGTCGGCCTTGTAGTTGGCGACGAAGGCGCCGTCGACCAGCACGTCGAAGTCGGCGATGCGGGCCAGGTGGGTCTTATTGATGACCGCGTCGTTCAGGGCCTCGTAGCGGGCCACGCGCTTGCCCCCGCGCCGCAACTCGCAGTGCAGCATGGCCCGCGTCTCGACCACGCAGCGGGCGGCGAGGACCGCCTCCAGCGTTGGGTACAACTCGTCGAGCGGCACCTCGGTCATGAAGCCCAGCGAGCCGAGGTTCACGCCCAGGATGGGGATTGCTGCCTGGGCGAGGACGCGCGCCGCCGCCAGCATGGTGCCGTCGCCCCCCAGGACGATGGCGAACCGCGGCTTGCGGGCGGCCAGCTGCTCGCGCTCCACCACCTTGGCACGCTTCAGGTAGCGGCCGGTCTCGGGGTCGACCACGACGTCGTAGCCGTGCTCCTCGAGCCAGCGCACCAGCCGTGGCGCCAGGGCGCTGAGGTCGGCGAGCGGCGAGGGTTTGGCGATGATGGCGGCGAGCTTTTTCATCAGGAGCGGGTTACCAGCGGCAGGGTGCCATGCAGCAGAAACTCGCGATTGCCTGCGCTGCCCAGGATGGGGGACTCGGTCGCGTCGAGCCCCTGGTATCCCAATGTCTCCATGGCCTGGCGGACCTTGCGCAGCGCGCCCTGCTGGGCCTCCGGGTCGCGCACGATGCCACCCTTCCCTACCGCCTCGCGCCCGGCCTCGAACTGCGGCTTCACCAGCACCACCGCGTGCAGCTCACCCGCGGCGGCTCCGCCAGCGGCGAGAAGGCTGCGCGTGACGGCGGGAAGCACGAGTGTAGCAGAGATGAACGAGACATCCAGGGCGAGGAAACGCGCCGCTTCACCCAGTTGCTGCGGCGCGAGGTAGCGGGCGTTGGTGCGCTCGAGGAGACGCACCCGCGAGTCGCCGCGCAGCCGCGCGTCGATCTGCCCGTATCCGGTATCAATGGCGATGACGCGCGCGGCGCCATGCTGCAGCAGGCAGTCGGTGAAGCCGCCGGTGGAAGCGCCGACGTCCAGGCAGGTGAGACCCCGCACGTCGAGCTGCCAGTGGCGCAGCGCGTGCTCCAGCTTCAGGCCGCCGCGGCTGACATACCGCAGATTTTCGCCGAGTAACCGGAGCGCTGAGTCCGCGGAGACCGCTGCGCCGGGCTTCTCCTGCTTCTGCTCGTTGACGAGCACCCGGCCGGCCATGATCACAGCCTGGGCGCGCGCCCGCGTCGGGGCCAGGCCGCGCTCCACCAAGAGCTTGTCCAGCCGTATTTTGGCGCGATCTTTCATAGTGCTGGATGACGAAAACGGCGCGGGCAACGGAGTTTCTTGCACAGAAAGCGGCACTACCCTAGCGCACTCGTAGCAGTGCAAACTGCTGAACGGTACACCGTTAGCGAGGTTAAGCCGCGTGCGGCCGGGTTTTCCACAAAAGTTTTCACAACCCTGTTGAAAACTCCCGCAACGACGGTGGAGAGCTCGCTGGCGCCACGCCGGAGACGCCCCGCGCCCGGCCTGTGTGCGGGCCGCGCACCCGCGTCTAGACCAGCGAAAGTCCGCCGTCAACCAGCAGCGTCTGGCCGGTGATGAAGTGCGGTGCGCTGGCGAAGAAGAGCACGGCAGCGGCGACGTCAGCGGCGGTGCCGTTGCGCTGCATGGGAGTGCGGGCGGCGAGCTTCCTGGGAAGAGACTCCCCACGCGACCGGCCGCGCGTGCCTGCGAACTCGATCACCCCCGGGGCCACGCAATTGACCGCGATATCCGGCGCCAGGGCCCGGGCCATCACCTGGCTGAGCATGGTGAGGGCGGCCTTGGAGGCACAGTAGTGGGCGTGCGTAGGCCACGGCTGGAGCCCACCCAGCGAACCCAGATTGATGATCCTGCCCTGCCGCCGGCGCAGCCACGGCAGGCAGGCGCGGGCGACCAGGTAGGGGCCGCGGGTGTTGGTCGCGAAGACGCGGTCCCACTGCGCGAGGGTGATGGCGTCGAAGGCGACCGTTTCGTACACGGCAGCGTTGTTGACGAGTACGTCGATGCCGCCGAAGTGGGCGGCAAGGGCGGCGACGGCGCGCTGCACGCTGCGCTCCCGGCGCACGTCGCAGCGGACGGCGAGGGCGCGCACGCCGCGCTGGCGCAGCGTGGCGGCCAGGGCACGCGCCGCACTCGCAGAGTCGCGGAAGGTGAGGGCCACGTCAGCGCCCTGCGCGGCGGCCTGGAGGGCGATCTCGCGCCCGATGCGCCGCGCCCCGCCGGTCACCAGCACGACCTTGCCCTTCAGCGTCATGGCGGGATTGTACAGTTCAGCGTTGAGTTCCCGGTTGCCGACTAGCGGAGAGCGCCGAGCTTTTCCACCGGCCAGTAAACGAAGACGGCCTTGCCGGAGACGAAGCGCGCGGCGACGGCGCCGAACTCCCGGCTGTCGTTGGAGAGGCTGCGGTGGTCGCCGAGGACGTAGTAGCTGCCGGCCGGCACCGCGATCTCGCGGTAGGAGCGGACATCGCGGAAGTCGTCGGGCACGTAATTCTCTTCGAGTCTGCGGCCGTTCACGAAGACCGCCCCGTCCTGGATGCGCACGCGGTCGCCGGGCAGTCCCACGACGCGCTTGATGTAGCTCTTGCTGGGATCGAGCGGGTACTGGAAGACGATGACGTCGCCGCGCTCGATGGGCTCCAGGTGGTAGACAAACTTGTTGACGAAGATGCGCTCCTGGTCTTCGAGGCCGGGCAGCATCGACGTGCCTTCGACTTTTACCGGCTGATACAGGAAGACGATGATGAAAGCCGAGATCCCGAGCGAGATCAGCAGGTCCTTCAGCCAGAGGCGCAAAACCGCATCCAGGCTGGAACGCGGGACGACCGGTGGCACAGCGGCGGGTGCCGCCGCTGCTTCCGGCGACCCCGGAGCCGGCGCGACGGAATCAGGCATGGCCCCATTCTAATGGATTTCGTCGCGCGCTGGGGCAAGAGGCGCCCCGGGTGGCGCGCTACAATAGGCGAAGTCTCTCGAGGTCCTATGACGCGACGCCTTCCCGGAGTTTTCCTCATCCTGCTGCTGACGGTGGCGGGCTCGGCCCAATGGGCCACGCCGTCGAGCGACGTTCCCGCTTTTCACCCGGCCTCCCCGGCCAAGGCAGAAAAGCTGCCGCCGCTCCTGGCCGGCGAGCAACTGACCGGCCCGAACTTCCAGCGGGCATTCCAGGTGCGCGCGTACCAACTGGCGGCCAAGATCCCGGACGTGCTCTACCAGCAGCCGTGCTACTGCTACTGCGACCGCAGCCTCGGCCACAAGAGCCTGCGCAGCTGCTTCGAGAGCGAACACGGCGCCCACTGCGCCACCTGCATGGCCGAGGCCTTCTACGCCTACCAGATGACCAAGGCAGGCAAGACGCCGAGACAGATCCGGGCAGGCATCCTACGAGGCGATTTCAAGAAAATTGACCTGGAAAGAGCCGCCCGCATGCAATGATGCCTCGGCGCTGCGTTCTGAACCGCGGGGAGAGCCGTTGCGGGGCAGAGTTGACGCTGCCGCGCGCGACAGGTATAAAAGCCGCTGACTGGCAGGTCTTCTCCAGCTCAGGCCAGCGGCCCCTCAGAAGCGGCTCGACGCAGGTACGCTCAATGAAGAAGAAGCCCGCGGCAAGGACCCGGCGAACTCCAGCTAAGACTAAGAAAAAGAAGGTGGTTATGAGCAAGCGGCCGCGTGTGGTCAGGGTACCGGCCGCCGCCCCCAAAAAGCTCTCGCTGGCGGAAGATCCGCGCTTCAAGGAGGTCGTCCGGCAGTACGAAACCGGGGTGCGCCTGATGCAGCAGCGGAAGTTCGCGCGGGCCAAGGCGGCCTTCCTGAAGGTGGCGCAGGGCCCCAGCAAGGAACTGGCGGAGCGCGTGTCGGTGTACCTGAATGCCTGCAACCAGGCGCTGGCGCGCACCAGCACCAGCTTCAAATCGCCGGAGGAGCATTACGACTACGCCATCTCCCTGATGAATTCCGGGGATTACGAAGCCGCCCGCGAGCATCTGGAGAAAATGGCGAAGCAGAATGCCAAGGCCGACTACGTGTGGTACGGGCTGGCGGCGCTGTCGTCGCTGGAAGGCAAGACGGAAGAGGCGATCAGGCACCTGACCGAAGCCATCCGCTTCAATCCTCGCAACCGCCTCCAGGCGCGGAATGACAGCGACTTCCAGAACATGTTCGACGACCCGCGGTTCACCGAACTGCTGTATCCTGACCCGGGCGAGGCGGGCGGCGCACCCGAGGTCCGCGGCAATTCGCGCCCTCGCTAGTCCCCATCTATGTCGACGGCCCAGGCAGCAAGCGGCAGCAGCACGTCCGCCGGCGCGGCGCGGCGGGAGTGCCGCGTGGTCGCCATCGGCGGCGGAACCGGGCTCTCCACCCTGCTGAAAGGTCTGAAGCCATTCGCCGTCCCTGACCCGGCCAACCCCGAGCGGCCGGTCATCTCCGACCTGACCGCGGTGGTGACGGTGACCGACGACGGCGGCTCCAGCGGCCGCCTGCGGCGCGAGTTCAACATCCTGCCTCCCGGCGACATTCGCAACTGCATGGTGGCGCTCTCGGAAGACGAGGCCATGCTCTCGCGCCTCTTCCAATTCCGCTTTGCCGGCGGTTCTGGCCTCGAGGGCCACAGCTTCGGCAACCTCTTCCTGACGGCCATGACGGCGCTCACCGGCGGCGACTTTGCGGAAGCGGTGAAACACTCGGCCGGCATTCTGGCCACGCGCGGGCGCATCTTTCCCTCCACCACTTCGCACGTGCAGCTGGTGGCGCAGATGGACGATGGCACGTTCGTCGAGGGCGAGACCAAGATTACCGCCAGCCAGCGGCGGATCGTGCGCTTGCGCATGGTGCCGGAGGACGCGGCGCCGCTGCCGGAAACGCTGGAAGCGCTGGCGGCGGCCGACGTGATTACCATCGGCCCGGGATCGCTCTTCACCAGCCTGGTGACCAACCTGCTCGTCCACGGCGTAGCGGAAGCGATTGCTGCTTCCCGGGCAATCAAAATTTTTGTCTGCAACCTCATGACCCAGGCCAACGAGAGCCTGGGCCTGACCGCGGCCGACCACATCGGGGCGCTGTGCCAGCATGCCGGGTGCAACGTGTTCGATTACGCCCTGCTCAACAGCGCGGAATTGTCGCCCCAGCTGAAGGCGCGGTATGCGCTGGAGGGCGCGTCGCAGATCGTGATCAACCAGGAAGCCATCGCGGCGCTCGGGGTGACGCCGGTGCTGGGCAACTACCTCGGCGAAGAAGATGGGATTGCGCGGCATGCCGCGGACCGCGTGGCGCACGAAATCCTGCGTCTCGCCACCCAGCCCGACCGGCCCAGCGCCACGCCGCGCGGCGCCACCGGCGCCGGCACCTGATCCCGCGCAGAGCTTCCCGCGCAAGGTAAGATGAACCCGATGATGGCCAAGAGGAAACGCGTAACCAAAACGGCATCGGCTCGCCGCCCGCGCGGCCCAGTTCGCTTTGCGGTGGCGATCATGGCGGCGGGCAAGGGGACGCGCATCAAGTCGCGGCATCCCAAGGTGCTGCACGCGATCGGCGGCAAGCCGCTGCTGGAGCACGTGATCGCGGCCGCCACCCACGTGGTGCCCCCGGCCGACGTCTACTGCATTGTCGGGCACGAGGCCGAGCGCGTCATCGCCGCCATGCAGCACACGGGGGTGCACTTCGTGCTGCAGCCGGAACAGCGCGGCACCGGCGACGCCATCCGCCGCTGTCGCGAGGTACTCGCCGGCTACGACCACGTCCTCGTGCTTTCCGGCGACGTGCCCCTCATCCGCCCGGGCACTATCGCACAACTGCGCGACGTCCACCTCCAGCGCGGCGCCGACATGACCGCCCTCACCATGACGCCCCACGATCCCGCGCAGTACGGGCGCATCGTGCGCAAGCCGCGCCGCGGCCCGGAGTCCGACGAGATCGCCGCCATCGTGGAACTGAAAGCGCTCTCGCCGGAGCACCGCCATATCCGCGAGGTGAACTCCGGCGTCTATGCCTTCGCGGTCCCGCCCCTGTTTGCCCACATCGACCGGCTCACCACCCGCAACCCCGCCGGCGAGTATTACCTCACCGACATGGCCGGGCTCCTGGGCGGGCCCAGGGCAAGGTGCTGGCGCTGCCCATCGCGGATGCGACCGAGGTCCTGGGGGTGAACAGTCGCGCCGAACTGGCGGAACTCGATGCCGCGTTGCGCCTGCAAAAGTGCCGCGCCCTCATGGCCGCGGGCGTCACCATCTACCGGCCGGAGACCTGCGTCATCGACAGCGACGTCGAGGTCGGGCAGGACAGCATCCTCGAACCCTTCGTGCAGTTGCTGGGCCGGACGCGGGTGGGCGCGGAGTGCCGCATCCAGTCGTACTCCGTCATCACCAGCTCCGAAATCGCCGACGGCGTGCACCTGAAGCCTGGGTGCATCCTGGAGGAGGCGCGGGTAGCGCGCGGCGCCATCATCGGGCCTTATGCGCGGCTGCGGCCAGGCAGCGACATCGGCGAAAATGCGCACGTCGGAAATTTCGTGGAGACGAAGAAGATCAAGCTGGGCCGCGGCTCCAAGGCTAATCACCTCACCTACCTGGGCGACGCGGAGATTGGCGAAGGCGTGAACATCGGCGCCGGAACCATTACCTGCAACTACGACGGCGTCAAGAAGCACACCACGGTCATCGAAGACGGCGCGTTTATCGGCTCCGATGCCACCCTCGTCGCTCCGGTGCGCGTCGGCCGCGGCGCCTACGTGGGCGCGGCCTCGTGCATCACCGAGAACGTCCCGGAAGACTCGCTGGCCATTGGGCGCGCCCGGCAGATCGTGAAACCCGGCTGGGTGAAGCAGAAGAAAACGGCGCTGCAGAGCTGAGACTCTGCGGTTCCGAAGTTGCGCGGCGCCCGCAAGGGCGCCGTTGCTGTTGCCCCCAGCGGATGCGCTCAGGCGGTGGCGAGGCCTGCCTGGGCGGTGGCGGCGCGGCGCTCGTCCACCTGCGCGGTGGTGAAGACGCCGGCAATCGCGGCGCCGCAGTGGACGCACTTCCCTTCCTCGACCTCGCTGGCCAGCACCGAATGCCAGGAGCGCCGGATCACGACGCGCTGGCAGCCGGGACAGACCGTGTGGGCGCCGTCGGAGCGGACGTTGCCTTCGTAGACGTACTTCAGGCCCATCTGCCGCGCCAGGGCCCGCGCGCGATGCAGCGTCGCCGGCGGCGTCGGGGGCTTGTCCAGCAGCTTGAAGTCGGGATGGAAAGCGGTGAAGTGCAGCGGCACGTCGTCACCTAGATTCTCCAGGACCCAGTCGCAGAGCTCGCGGAATTCGCGGTCGTCATCGTTCAGCGTGGGAATGACGAGGTTGGTGATCTCGAACCAGACGCTGGTCTCATGCCGCAGCCAGCGCAGCGCGTCGAGCACCGGCTGCAGGTGGGTGAGCGTGACCTTGGAATAAAACTTCTCGGTGAAGGCTTTCAGATCGATGTTGGCGGCGTCGATGTGCCGGTAGATGTCGAAGAAGGCCTCGCGCGTGACGTAGCCGTTGGACACCATGACGGTGTTGAGGCCGGACTGGTGCGCCACCTTGGCGATGTCGATGACGTACTCGCCCCAGATGGTCGGCTCGTTGTAGGTGAAGGCGAGCGACGGCGTTTTGTAGTGCAGCGCCGTGCTCACCACCTCCTCGGGAGCAAGCTCGGCGGCGCGCACGTGGTCGGCGCGCGCCTTCGAGATGTCCCAGTTCTGGCAGAAGAAGCAGCCCATGTTGCAGCCCGCCGTCCCCAGGGAAAAGATCTTCGTGCCGGGAAAGAAATGGTTCAGCGGCTTTTTCTCGATGGGATCGATCTGCAGGGCGGCGGGACGTCCGTAGCCCAGTTGCACCAGGCGCCCATTCTCATTCTTGCGGATGAAGCAGAAGCCGGCCTGGCCCTCGCCGATGTGGCAGTGGCGCGGGCAGAGGTAGCAGTGCAGGCGGCCATCCGCCATCGGCTCCCACCAGCGGGCCGCGTGGCGTTGTTCGGGCGTGGAAACAGCAGACATCCGTGCCCCTATTGTAGGGGATTTTCGCCGCCCTGGTACTCGCCTGGTCGGGGACCTCGGGGAAGCGGGCGCGCGCTACGGGAGCGGCTGTGTTGCGCCCTGGTTGCTGTTGCTGATGATGCGGCGGAGGACGGCAATAAGTTCGGCCACTTCGAAGGGCTTGATCAGGTAGGCGACTTTCTTGTCATGCAGCAGGTCGCACAGTTCCGCGTCATCGAGGTTGGAGAGCGCGAGCACCACGCGGTGGCGTTGCGCCGGCTGGTGTTCGGTCACCCAGCGGTAGATATCGAAGCCGCTCCATCCCCCGGGCATCTTGCCGTCGAGCAATATGGCGTCGAAAGACTGCTGCTGCAGCGCAGCGATCGCCTCTTCTCCGCGCGTCAGGCAAACCACCTCCGCCCCAGCGCTGGTCAGCACCTCGCGCTCGAATTCCAGCACCGACTCCTCGTCGTCCACTACCAGGATGCGGCCTTTCATCAGTGTTTCCGCGGGGCGCAGGATGGGGGCTGGCGGAGTTGCCTCCGCCACCACCGTGGCCGGCAACTTGATGACAAAAACGGCCCCGCCCCGCGGGTGGTTGTGGGCCGCAATCTCGCCGCCGTGCTCCTTCACGATGCCGTAGCAGATGCTGAGTCCCAGGCCGGTGCCCTTGCCGACCTGCTTGGTAGTGAAGAAGGGGTCGAAAATGCGCTTGGGATCGGACACCCCGGGACCGCTGTCGTGGAACTCGGCGCAGGCGTTGCCGCCCTCGGCGTACACGCGAACGTGCAGCGAGCCGCCGCGCGCCTTCTCCAGGATGGCGTCGGCGGCGTTGTTGACGACGTTCAGGAACACCTGCTCCAGCTGGTGCGAATCGGCCACCACCAGCGGCACGGCGCTGAAGTCACGCGTCACCGTGATGTTGTTGAGCTTCAGGTCGTAGTCGCGCAACTGCAGCGTGTCTTCCACTGCCGTGCGCAGGTCCACCTGCTCCTTCAGCGGCTTGCGCTGGCGCGCGAAGGAGAGCAGGTTCTGCACCACGCGATGGGTGCGGTGGGCCTGGCGGCTGATCTTCTGGACGAAATCCAGGCTGCGGGGCGAGCTGGTTTCCCCGGCCAGCAGCTCGGCGTAACCCAGGATGGCGGTGAGCGGGTTGTTCAGCTCGTGGGCCACGCCGGCAATCAGCTGCCCAACCGCCGACATTTTTTCGCTTTGCAGCAGCTGTTCCTGGGTCTGCCGCAGGTCCTCGTAGGCGCGCGTGGTCTGCTCGTACAGGCGCTCGCGGTCGACCGTGCCACCCAGCTGGCGGCCGATGCTGATCATCAGGCTGCCTTCTTCCTCGGTGAAGACGCGTTCGCTGCGGCACCCGACCCCGAGCACGCCGATCGGCCGCTGCTGCGCCCACAGCACCACCCAGAGGATCGCGCGCAGGCCTTCCGCCTGGATCATTTCCAGCACCGAGGCGGGGAGCGAGCGGGCGTGCTCCAGGGTGATCAGCTCGAGGTGCTGCTGGGCCACCCGCTCCAGGAACTCCGGGGTAAGGTCCAGTTCGGCAGCCGCGCCCGCAAAGTGGTGCCCGCGCACCGCGTGGCGCCGCAGGGTGTGGCCGCCCTCGTCGAGCAGGTAGACGGAAGCGGTGTCCGCACGGAACAGCTCCGCGACGCGCCGCAGCGTTTGCTGCAGGATTTCGCCGAGTCCCGCGGCCTGGCTGGCGATGCTGGCGATGGCATTGAGCACGGCCAGTTGCTCATTGCGGCGGCGCAGCTCGAGTTCGGCGCGCTTCTTTTCCGTGATGTCGAGCAGGAAGCCCTGGTAGCGGTCCACGTTGCCGGCCGCATCGCGGGTGGCGAAGCTGCTTTCCAGCGCCGTTATTAAGGAACCGTCCTTGCGGCGCAGCGTGACTTCGTACCCCTGCACATAACCCGTGGCCTCCATCTCGCGCCGGAAGGCGGTGCGGTGCGCCGGATCGGCGTAGAGCGCGCCCGCGATATCCAGGGCGAGGAGCTCCTCCCGGCTTTCATACCCCAGCATGCGCACGAACGCCTGGTTGCACTCCACGAGGTGCCCCTCCGGGGTGGAGATGAAGGCGCCTTCCTGGACGCCGTCGAAGAGCCGCTTGTAGCGCTCCTCGGCCATGCGGTGCTCGGTGGTATCGCGGATGACGTGCACCGTGCCCAGGCGCGCGCTGCCGTCCTCGCTGTAGGAATACGTGGCCACCACCGAGGTGCCCCCAAAACAGGGGTCGCGGGCGTCGGCAAATGACTCGGCCTGCGGCTGCGCGCAGTAGGGACAAGCACTATCCGTGCGTCCCAGGAGTTCGGCGAACGCGGCGCCGATCATCTGCGCCGGCTCGCGCTGCAGGCGGACCGCCAGGCTGCGATTGCCGCGAATGATGCGCCCCAGGTCGTCATGCACCAGGATGGCGTCGGCAATCGAGTCAAACGTGTTCACCCACTGCCGCTGCGAGTAGAGGATCTGCTCCAGCAGCCGCAGGTTCTCGACCGCGATGCCCAGGTGGCGTGCCGTGGTGGCCAGAAACTGCTGTTCGTCGGCGGTGTAGCTGCGGTGGTGGCGGGCGCCAAAGGAGAGCGCCCCCACCGGACCGTTGCGGCCCTCGACCGGCAGCACCAGCACGTGGTGCAACCCTTCTTCGCGCAGGCGCTGGCGCGTTTCCGGGTCGGCGTCGGGGGCCCGCAGGACGCGGGCACGGCGCTCCGCAATACACCGGCCGGTGAAACTCTCTTTGGCGTCGAGCACTGCCCGGGCCTGCAGGTAGCGGGTGGAAACGCCCACCTGCGCAATCAACACCAGCCGCTCGCCGTCGAGCAGACGGAACCACGCGCAATCGGCGCCGATGACCTCGCGCAGGTGGTCGAGGGCATGGCTGATCATGGGCGCAAACTCGCGCGATTCCGCCAGCGTTGCCGCCACCGCGTCCACAATCGCCAGCCGCCGCAGCCGGCGGTGAAGATCGTCGAGAATGACCAGCAGCATGGCCGCGCCCAGCGCCACCTCGAAGACGGAGCGGCCGGCGGCAGGGAGCTGGGTGAGGTCGGGGTTTTCCAGCGGCCACAAGGCCAGCACCGTCACCAGCAGCCAGGGACTGGCGCTGCCCCGGCCACGGCTGAACACCGCCAGCCGCGCTGCCGCCCAGCCGCACAACAATACCCAGCAGCCGTAGCTGGCCCGCACCAGGAGCAGCGAGTCGGGCCGCAGCAAGGCGTGGACCAGCGCCAGGTCGAGCCCGAGCGCGGCCAGAATCGCGGCCAGCAGGACGTGGCGCGGTTTGCCGGTGTAATGCAGGACGGAGGCCGCAAACAGCGCCGCCGTCAGGCCGTAGGTGACATCGCGCGCCGCGTGCCAGTAAATCACCTGCGGGTTCGCTGCCGCCAGGGCTCCCGCAAAGGTGAAGAGCAGGTACATGCACCAGCCCATCGCCCAGCCCAGCAGATACTTTTCACGGAAGGCGCGGAAGAGCAGCGCCATAATGGCGAGCAGCAGCAGGACCCCCGACAGCTGCGGAAAGATGTCGCGCGACCCCAGCCCGGTAATGGCGGCGAAATCCAGCAAACCCGCTCGTTTCCTGTGGTGGGAGGATAGGTAGCCCGAGCGTTGTATACCACGGAAATTCGCGGCCAGGGCCGCTTTTTCCGTGTTCTTCACCATTGCCTTCGAGGGAACCCGCATGCAAGAATGCGGCTACCTCGAAGACAAGGACACTCCGGTGGCGGCTGAACGAATTCTCGTGGTCGACGATGAAGATGCCATCCGGGAGATCGTTTCTTCCATGCTCGGCAGCGCCGGCTACACCTGCACGCAGGCGGCTTCGGGCGTGGAAGCCCTCGGCATCCTGAACTCGGGCGAAGAATTCTCCCTCATGCTGTCGGACCTGATGATGCCCGAGCTCGACGGCCTGGGTCTGCTGGAGCGCACCAAAGAGCGCTTCCCCGACATGCCGGTCATCATGGTGACGGCGGTCCACGACATCAGCGTGGCCCTCTCCGCCATCCGCAACGGCGCCTACGACTACCTGCTGAAGCCGTTCGAGCGCGAGCAGTTGCTGGCCACGGTGCGGCGGGCGGTGGAAAACCGGCGGCTGCGGCTGGAAAACCGCGTCTACCAGTCCAACCTCGAGTCCCTGGTCGCCGCCCGCACCGAGCAGCTCCGCCAGGCCATGCGCGACCTGGAGCGCTCCTACGACGTCACCCTGGAGGCCTTGGGCGATGCGCTCGACTTGAAAGACGCGGAGACCGAGGGCCACTCCAAGCGCGTCACCGCCTTCACCATCGCCATGGCGCGGGCCATGGGCCTGCCCAGCGATCGCATCCGGGTGATTGCCCGCGGCGCTTTCCTGCACGACATCGGCAAAATGGCCATTCCCGACGCCATCCTGCGCAAGCCCGGCGCCCTCTCCGAAGAAGAAAAGGCCATCATGCGCGAGCACTGCTACCGCGGCTACCAGATGCTGCGCAAGATTCCCTTCCTCGGCGAAGCCGCCGAAATCGTCTACGCCCACCAGGAGTGCTACGACGGCTCCGGATATCCGCGCGGCCTCAAGGCCGAGACCATCCCTCTCGGGGCCCGCATCTTCGCCATCGCCGACACTCTCGACGCCATCACCAGCGACCGTCCCTACCGCCGGGCGCAGTCGTTTTCGGCGGCCCGCGACGAAATCGTGCGCTGGGCCAGCCGCCAGTTCGACCCGCGCATCGTCGAGGTCTTCGTGCAAATGCCGGAATCCATCTGGGATGAGCTGCGGCGCGAGATTGACTCCCAGATCTACCGCTTCGCGTATCCCAAGGGGACAAGCGCCGCCGCTACCGCGTAATAAATCCAGCGTTGGAATCTGTCGTCGAGAAAGGGACGCGGGTATTTCGCCCGCGTTGATTGGTTTGCGAGGAGCCGCGGTCAGCGGGCCGCTGCGAGCGAAGAGGCTACCTGGTTCAGCGCCGATTGGATGCGGTCGAGCTCCTGCTGCGCGGCGTCATTCCAATCCTGCAGCGTCTCGGGAGCGCGATGCGCCTGCTCCAGGGCCCAGTGCAGACGGCGCCGGCCACCCTCGCTCAGCAACAGCACGCCCAGTCCTCCCACTCCCAGGACCGCCAGGGGAACGTACCATTTGTGCATTGCCACTCCTCCCGCGTCCATACCGCCGGATGCCAGTCTTTGACCTTGATTCTGACGCAGAAGTTCCGGCCCGGCCACCGAATTCATGCGCCCGACACTCGACGGTTACCTCTCGCCAGGTTACCTCCGGCTACTCCGCGCTCCCGTACAGCCGCTTGTACATGGTGGTGTTGCGCAGGATGGCTTGCACGTACTCGCGCGTCTCGGTGAACGGAATGGATTCCACGAACTCCGCCGTGTCCCGGTACTTGCCGTTATTGAGCCATTCCTCCACGCGCTCGGGGCCGGCATTGTAGGCGGCCAGCGCGTACTCCACATTGCCGCCGTATTTTTCCAGTAGCGCCTTGAAGTGGCGGGTGCCCAGCCGCAGATTCGTCTCCGGCACCAGCAACTGCTCGTTGGTAAGAGTGCGCAGCTTCACTTCGCGGGCCAGCTGCCTCCCTACCGACGGCAGCAGCTGCATCAGTCCCCAGGCATTGGCGTGCGAGATGGCCAGCGGGTTGAATTCCGATTCCTGACGGATGAGCGACGCCACCAGGTAGGGATCGAGGCCGTTTTCTGCCGCATACCGTTTCAGGTCGCCCCAGTAGGCGCGCGGGAACAAGGCTTCCCAGTACAGGCGCGGCAGCGCGCTCAATTCCACCTGGAAATACGACGGGATGGTGCGCTTCATCAGTTGCAGTGCGCGATCTGTAGCGGCCGGCCTCCTGGTAGACGCGGGTCATCTCGCTGGTCGCCCACGCCGCTTCCCCGGCGGCGGAAGCCGCTTCCAGCTCCCGCACCGCGAATTCGAAGAGCGCCCCGTTGCGCAGCAAACGGCTTTTTTGCAGCCGCACGTCGTCGCCGGGCGGCGCCGCGTCAACGTAGTGCGGCGCCGGCGCGTTGCCCAGACCGTCGAGTGTGGGATCGTCGGGGACGTCCTCGGCCTGGAGGGCGCGCAGCCGCTCGCGCGCCAGGTCGGCGTAGTAGTAGCTGCGGAAGCGCTGCGCCAGCCGCGTGTACCAGGCGCGGGCGCGTCCCACGTCCTGCGCCTCCTCCGCCAGCCGCGCTCCCCAATAGAGGGAGGGCGGCGTCTCCGCCGACCCGGGGTAGCGCCGAACCTGCTCCTCAAAGAGCTGCCGCGCTTCCCCATCCTGGCCCTGCCGCAACCTCAGCCACGCGACCTTCCAGTGCGCATACGCCGCATGCTTGCCGAAGGGCAAGCGCTCGTATATCTCGCGGTAGTACTTCACCGCCGTTTCGTAGTCGCGGCGCAGCAGGTACATGTTGGCGGCGGAGAGCAGCGACTCTTCCAGCCAGGCGCTGTTGGGGAATTCCTGCCGGAACTGCTCGAGCTGGCGGCGGAAGCGCTCGTCGTCGCCATCGAAGCGCGCGATCTCGCCCAGGTAATAGAGGCGTTGGGCGCTGGCCTCGTCCGTCGCAGCCGGCAGCGACTCCAGCACCCGGCGCGCCTCAGCACGGTTGCCGCTGCGGTAGGTAGCGATACCCAGGTGCAGCTCGAGTTCGTTCCGGTTGGGCGGTTCGGCGCCGGCCAGCAGCCCCCGGTAGTCCTTCGCCGCCTCGGCGTAGCGGCGTCCGGTCAGCAGCAATTCCGCCCGCTGGATCCGCTCGGCCAGCGTAGGGCGCGGCACACTGGGGTCGCCCGCCATCGCTTCCAGCTCCTTCGCGGCGTCGTCCGCCTGGGTCGAGAGCGGTGCGGCGTAATAGATGCGCTGCCAGGCAGCGGCGGCATGGGGCACGTCGCCCGCCTTCCGATAGGCGCGTCCCGCGGTCAACTCGATTTCGGCGCGGAAGGTGGCGCGGTAGGGGGCGAGGGCGGCAATCGCTTCCTGGGGGCGGTCGAGGGTGGTCAGCAGATTCGCGCGCAGCACCGCGGCCTCGCGCCCATAGAGCGACTCCGGCCACTGGGCGGCGAAGGGTTGGAGGACGGCGAGGGCCTGCTCGCCCTCTCCGCTCGCCGCTTGCGCCTGCGCCAGGAAGTACGCTACATAATCGCCCAGCTCGCCGGCGTTGGGCTGGGCGCGTTCCAAGGCGGGAATGGCGCGATCGAACTCGCGATCCAGGTAGTGCGCGTATCCCACCACCAGCCAGGCGAGCCCGGCAGCGTCGGTGCCGGCGTGCTGGCGCGCCCAGTTCTCGACCCCGGAGTAGGCGGCGGCAGAACGGTTCTCGAGCAGTTGCTGCGCCATCGGGCGCAGCTCCGCGGAAGCCACAAACGCCTTCTTCAGACGTTGCGCGCGCCGCACCGCCGCTTCGCGCTGGGCCGGCGTCAGCGTCCTCTTGCGCGCCGGCGCCCGCTTCGACTTCGCGCTGCTCTTCGTCTCTGCCGTCGGCGGAGCGCCCGCCCCCTGGGGTGCAGCGCCGGCGCGGGCCGTCAGCACGCGCACGGCGGGAGAGTACGTCAGAAGAACCAGCAGCAGGAGCGTGGCGCGGCGGGTCACGACGTGGCGACGTTCATCGCGCGAAGCTGCCGCCCAGCAGCGCCACGTCGTTTTCGGCGAGGATGCGAATCAGCTCGTGGGTAAAGTAGTCGGCGCCGCCTGCCGCCGTGTTGCCGTAGCGCTTCTCGTAGGTGGCGCGGCTCTTGTCGATGTCGTCCTTCAGCCGGTCATAGAGATCGCGTTTCTGCCGGCCTTCCGCCACCTTCGCCTGGTTGTAGAGCTTGATTTCATCCACTAGCAGCTTGGCGAAACGCTTCGCCTTCTTGTGGACTTCCTCGTCGCCGGGCGCAATCGGGGCGGGTGCGGCGGCTGCAGCCGGAACTCGCGCCGGTGCCGGCGGGGGGGCCGCGACCGGCGGGGGCGCCGGAGCCAGCGGGGGGGCGACTGGCTCGCTGACTCGCTCGGCCGGCAGGCTCGGCGGCGGCTCGATCGCAGCCGGCCGCTCGCTGACTTTTTCCGGCGGCGCCATGGGCGTTTCCGCGCCGCGTTCCGCGGGCGCGCCGCCGCGGCGGGCGGCAATCGCCTCCAGCCACAGTCCTGCTATGCGCACCAGGAGTTCCAGCGCCGAGGTGTCGAGCTTGCCGCTCGCGGCCGGGCCGCGATCGGCGTAGACGAAGCCGGGGACCTTCTCCCGCACCAGCAGCGGCAGCACCATGCAGTTGCCACCGCTGGGATTACCGGCGCCCCGCACCAGGTCGGAGCTGAACTCGGCGGCCGCGGCCGACGCCGGCGTGCGGTCGCGCAGGGCGCGCCCCGCCAGGCCATTGCCGGGATCGAGGGTGAGCTGCTTGACGAAGTTGTTGTCGGCAAAACCGCGCGCCTGCCAGCCGATGGCCGAGTTGCCGCGCAGCACAAACAGCGCCACCCGTCCCGCAAAGTTGCCGCAGCCGTCCAGCAATTGCACCAGGATCTCGGCCTGGCTGGTGCCGTTCTGAATGGCGCCGGCGGCCGCATTCAGCGGGGCGGCGGGGTTCTCGATCCCCGGACCCGCGCCGGCGGGAATCGCTGCCGCGACCTCTTCCGCCACCCGCTTCGCCACCTGGAGGCGCAGTTCGGGCAGGCGCTGCTCGAAGATCTCGGCGACGATGCGCGCCACCAACTCCTGGATTTGTGTGGAATCGCTCATCAAAGCTGCACGCGCCGCAGCTCCGTGCGGCAGGGACCGGAGCCTTTGCGGCCGGCGCTACTCTACTCTACAACGAGTTTGCCCTGCATGTCGTCATGTCCCGGGCCGCAGATAATGCTGCACACCATGGGAAACTTCCCTTTTTTCCGGGGAGTGAGGGTGACCAGGGCGGGATGTTTGGGCGGGATTGGCTGGCGCAGACCCAGGTCCGGGATTTCCAGCCCGTGCTGCACGTCGGCGGTGGAGACCTCCAGAATCACGGTTTCGCCCTGTTGGACGTGGATTTCGGCCGGCTCGAAGGCATAGCGCTTCATGGCCAGCTTGCTATGCCGGGCGGGCGGCTGGACACAGCCGGTAAGTCCCAAAAGTAACCCTAGAAATATTCCCCAAAAACGCATCCTGTGACCTCGGGTGCCGTTCATTTACTATGGAGGATTCAACCGCGGCCCCGGACGTTACCAGAAAAAAGCAGCGCGACTTTTTGCATCGCGGTCCCATGGAGCGAATCCAATCCCAAGTAGGCGAACTGGTCAGCGATGAGCTGCAACTGGTTCATGCGGCCAAGGCCGGCGACATCGGCGCCTTCGAGGAGCTGATCCGCCGCTATGACCGCAACGTCTTCCGCATCGCGCAGCACATCACGCAGAACCGCGAGGACGCGGAAGACGTGGTGCAGGATGCGTTCCTGAAGGCGTATCAGAACCTGGAGCGTTTCCAGGAGAATTCGAAGTTTTACACCTGGCTGGTGCGCATTGCGGTGAACGAGGCGCTGATGAAGCTGCGCCGCCGCCGCACCGGCAAGACGGTCTCGCTCGACGAAGAGATCGAGACCGGCGAAGACACCGTCACCCGCGAGGTGGCGGACTGGGCCCCGAATCCGGAGCAACTGTACAACCAGGCGGAATGGAAGGACATCCTGGAACGCACCATCCAGGGCCTGCCGGCTAGCTTCCGCACCGTGTTTGTGCTGCGCGACGTAGAAGGGCTCTCGACCGAGGAGACCGCCGCGGCGCTCGAGCTGAGCATTCCGGCGGTAAAATCGAGGCTGTTGCGGGCCCGCTTGCAGCTGCGTGATCGGCTGGCCCGGTACATGAAGACACCCAAGGGCGGAGACGGCAAGCAGTGAATTGCTCTGATTTCCTGAAAGAGCTGACCGATTACCTGGACGGGGTCCTCGACCCGGCGTTGCGCTCCGAGCTCGAGGATCACCTGGTCTGGTGCCACGACTGCTTCGTCGTCTGCAACACCACCAAGATGACCATCGAGATCTACCGCGACTCCCAGCTCTACGAACTCCCCGACGACCTTCGCTCCCGCCTCCGCAGCGCCATCCTCACCAAGTGCAAAGCCTCCAAGGACGCCGCTCCTCCCCAGGAACCCGGCAAGTCCGGCGCCTAGCCGCGCTTCCGTTTCCGCATCCTCGCCTGATTCAACCTCCTGCGACTGACCGCCGCTGCTCGCGCGACCGGACTCCGCCGCCAAACAAAACCGGCAGCCCCTGGGGGCCGCCGGCAGCGTGAAACCTCGCAACCTCCTACTGGTCGCGGCGTTTCAGGGTCGGGCGATCGTCATCGTCGCCCTTCTTGGAATCCTTCGAATCCGTGGAAGCGCGCCGCAGCGTGGGCTTGTTCTCCTTGCCATCGTCCACCTTGCGGCGGTTCTCGAGGGCGGCCAGCCGCGCCTTCACCTGGTCAAACTCGGAAGTGGAGACGACGTACTGGTCGCGCGGCGGCAGCACGTTGGCGATTTCCCTCTGCGATTCCCCGATGCGGTCCGGCGTCTGCGGATGGCTGGCGAACGCCTTGGCCAGCGAGCCCGGCTTCTTCTTCTCCGTCGCCTGGACCTTCTCGAAGAACGAGATAAACGCCTGCGGATCGTAGCCGGTCTTGTACATGTACTGGAGCCCGAGGTAATCCGCCTCGGCCTCGAAGTTGCGCGAGAACTTCATGAACATCGCCGGCAGTCCCAGGCTGGCGGCGCCCTGGATACCGTAGTAGGCGCCAGCGCCCATGGGAACGAAGATCAGCGGCAAGGTCAACACATTGACCCAATTCCCGCGCGTCATTTGTCGCGTGGCGTGCCGCGCCGCGACGTGCGCGATCTCGTGCGCCATGACGCCGGCCAGTTCGGCCTCTTCGTCGGCCGCCAGGACCAGGCCTGAGTTCACGTAGAAGAAGCCACCGGGCAGCGCGAAGGCGTTGATGGTGTCGTCGTCTATCACCTTGATGGTAAAGGGCACCTGCGCGTCCGAGTTGCGCACCAGGTTCTGGCCGATGCGGTTCACGTACTCGTTGACCACCGGGTCCTGCACCAGCTTCACGCTGGCCTCAACCTGCTGGGCAAACTGCTTGCCCATGCGGATCTCTTTCTCGAGGGAATACCAGTTCCCCAGGCCCTTGTTCCCCATGCCCCGGTTGCCGATGGCGTCAACGTCGTCTCTCCCGCCCTCGTGCTTCTTCGTCTTCTCGCTGTCCGTGCCCTTGCTGTCCTGTGCGTCCTTGGTGTCCTGCGCGCTGGTTGCCTGCGGATCCTGCGGCGGCTGCGGGGGCTGTGGGGACTGCGCCCACGCCGGCGGCAGGAGGGTCGACAACGCAAACAGGAACACGAACGCCACGGTAAGCGCGCGCCATTTCATAAAGGTGCTCCTCATCCGAGTTGATGCCGGACGGTGTGAATTGGTTTCCATTATACGCTCCGGCGCCCGGTGCTATCGGCGACCGCCGGCAGGCAAAGCGGCTGCGAAGCCCTCTCTGCCTGCTCTGAGAACGCACTTTCCAATGCATCTTGCAGGGGGACTCATCCCGTCATTACCAGCATCGGCAACGGTGGCGACCCCTCTGTGCCTCTGTGTCTCTGTGGTGGGTGTTCAGCCCGCGAACGCTTCCTTGTTCACCACGTACGGCATTTTGGTGATATCGCCGCCGTAGTTCCCTTCCAGGACGTCGCGCAGTCCCTGCACACAGCGCCCCGCCATGCCGCGGTGGGGATCGGTGGCCAGCCGCGTGATGCGTCCGCCGCTGGCGAAGTGATGGAAGAGCCGGCAGCGGTCGGCAATCTCCGGATCGCGCAGCGGCGAGTCTGCGGGCAGCGGCTCGGTCTCGAAGACATCGAGCGCCGCCCCGGCAATCCACCGTCCCTTGAGCGCCTTGTACAGCGCCGCCTCATCCACCACCGGCCCGCGCGAGGTGTTGATGAGGTACGCCTCCGGCTTCATCATGCGCAGCGTGCGCTCGTTGATCAGGTGGTAGGTCGGGGTGTCGCTCTCCTCGGCGCGCAGCAGCGGCACATGGATGCTGATGTAGTCCCCGGAGCTGAGCGCCTGTTCCAGGCCGACATAGCGCACCCAGCAGTGCTGCCGCGAGATGCCGTTCTGGTACCGCAGGTCCATCAACTGCTGGATCTTCGCCATGTAGTCGGTGTTCTGGTAGGCGGGGTCGTAGCACAGAATGTTCAGATCGAACCCCACGGACTTCTTGATCAGCGCCAGCCCGATGCGCCCGGTGCCGATGACCGCCAGGGTCTTCCCCGTGACCTCGTCGCCCAGGAACGGCAGGTAGGGATGCCACGAGCCCCACTGGTTCTGGCGCACCAGGTGCTCGCTCGACCACAGCTTGCGCGCCAGGGCGCCCAGGATGAAGAACGCGAACTCCGCCGTGGCCTCGGTGAGCACGTCGGCGGTGTGGGTGAAGGGGACCTTGAAGCGGTTGGCGTCGGCGCGATTGATGTTGTCGAACCCCACCGCAATCTGCGCCACCACCTTCAGCCTGCCCTTGCCGGCCGCAAAGACTTCGGCGTCAATCGGGTCGCGCAGCGTGGTGATCAGGCCATCCACGCCCGCGGCGGCGCGCTCCACGATGAGCTCCTTGGGCGGCGCCTCCGGCCCGGGATAGACCTCGACCTCGTAACCATGGCTGCGCAGCAGGTCGATGGCCTCCCCACCGATGTCGCAGGTCGCGAAGACGCGGAACCGCTTCTCCTCTGCCATATCGCTTTCCCACCCCACAGCGGAAAACCAATAGATTACGGCAGGGGCAGCGTTCCCGCCAACCGGCAAAGCGGCGGGACAGCCCCGGCCCCTATCTGGCCGATCCGACCGATCTGGCAATCCAAAGGACTTAGCTGGCGGGGATCTGAGGGTGATCTGGGGCCCGGGCTCGGCCCTCCCCCCCGGGGGGGTGGTCTTTTGTTTTCAAAGGTCTAGCGAGATTTTCCGCCTAGATTCTTGGATCGAAAGGAGTTACGCGGAAAATATTGACGCCGAAGGACTTAGCATCAGCAGTCGCTTAACAAGGCGTCGAAAAGCAGAATAGGCGCGCCGGACAGGCGTTGTCAATACCTATAGTGGTCGTGGAATCAGTAACATAATCTTTAAGATATACAAACTGGACGGCGCGGGGGGGGGCCTGCAACTCGCCCGCCACGGCGGGCTTCGTCAAGTAGGGTCGGCCTCACTAGGGATGCAGAAACGGTCGTTGTCTTCGCGCAGACGTCCAGTCTCGAGGAGTTCGTCTGCGACTTCCAGCACGTAATCGGCGGCCTCGGCGCTTACCCGCTCGATTCCGAAGAGCCTCCCTACCGCGCGCCCAAGTTCGGATCGCGCCACGCCAAATTGATCCTCGACCAGATATAGGATCGCAAGAGAAAGTTCTTCGCGGTGAATCCATTCCAAGGGACGCCTCAGCGAGTTCTCGGGTACCCGGAACGTTTTCAGTTGAGCATCTCTTTCCCATAGGAAATTCTGCTGTCGGCGCCGTTCAATCTCTTTCCGGCAAATCGCAACGTAGATTGCTTCGCCGACGTTCGATTGCACGTTCGAACCAGCCCGTTCCACCCCACATATCTCCTTCAGTCGCTCGGTCAGGTAATCCTCGTGAATGGGGCCCTCGACCTGCACAACCTTGGCGACTAAAGCCGCCAAGGTCGCAGAATACCGCGAGTGAATCAATAGGTCCCGGTCGCCTGCGCCCACGAACTTTCGATACGGCGTCCCCGGCTGATAGCGACGCTCAATAGCCAAGGCATCAGCCTTTGCGACAGAGCGTGGAGCTGTCGGGAGATTTGGCTCTGCTGGATCAATCACGACTGGCACGCCCTGAACGGACTCCTCAACAGGACAAGCCTCTGCCAAACTGAGACTGGAGAGAACGCGGTCGACTGCGCGATCTCGGTCATTGAACCATTCTGTTGACCAGATTCGGTGCAGGCGCCAGCCCATCGACTCCAAGACCCGCTGACGCAGGATGTCGCGGTCACGCGCCGTGCGCGTGCTGTGGTAAGTTGCGCCATCACACTCGACGCCTAGGACGTATCGGGAGGAATCCCGCCGGTCCCGAATTGCGAGGTCGATGCGAAACTTGCTCGCGCCGACCTGCTGGTCCACCGTTAATCCTCGGTCGCGCAGTGCAACCCCAACCGCATCCTCGAAGTCGTTTGTTTCCTCGGTAGTTGGCGCGGCCGGTGCCTGTGGCAACTCGCAGTTCCTTTCCGCATATGCGATGAAATCGCGCAGGGCTATGGCACCTCGATTGTTCGGGCTTATGCCGCTAAGTTCGTGAGCACGCATGCTCGTCACTAATATCGTCTGCCATTTGGCGCGGGTGATGAGGACGTTCAGCCGCCGCCAGCCACCCTCCATGTTCAAAGGACCGAAGTTCAGGCTCAAATGCCCGTTGGTGTCCTTCCCATAACCGACGCTAATCATCATCGTGTCCCGTTCGTCACCCTGGACATTCTCCAACGACTTCACGAAAAAGGGTTCGTGCGCCGAGGAAGTCATAAGTGGCAGGATGTCAGGGCGCTGGTCCAGTCCCTCAGTAATGGCGTCTTCAATGGCTTCCTTCTGCTGGGCGTTCATGGCGACCACGCCCAGAGACCGGTTCGGATAGCGAGTGAAGTGTTCAACAGTCAATTCGGCCACCTTGCGAGCTTCAGCCCGGTTCGTGCGACTCCGACCGCGATCCCACGTGCCATTTGCCACATACTCGAATCGGACACCGCGCCCGTCCGTGTCCGTGCAGGCGGACGGGAAGGTCACGAGTCGGTTCTCATAGAAGAATGAGTTCGAGAACTTGATCAATCGTTCATCCCTGCTACGGTAGTGCCACTTGAGATGCGACTCCCTAAACAGCGGCACGGTCGCCACCGCATCGTCAAGCAGGGATTCGAGAGGTTCTGCAGCGGCGTCCTCTCTGTCCTCATGGTCATCATCATCGAGCTCGATCTGCGCCCTGAAGAACGAGGTTGGCGGCAACTGATTACGGTCGCCAGCGACCACGACTTGCTTCGCCCGCAGGATGGCCGCGATGCCCTCCGGCGTGGGCAGCTGCGAGGCTTCGTCAAAAACGACCAAGTCGAAAAACGCACTGCCAGGCTTGAGGTACGTGGAAACTGATATTGGGCTCATCAACATGCAAGGCTTCAGCGCTTGCAACGCATGTGGGATCTCCGCGAAGAGCTTACGCAGGGGTTTGATCCTCTTTCGCTTCTGCAGTTCACGGCGGAGCACACCCACCTCGCTGCCGGAGACGCTCGACTGCGCCGCACGCAGGCGCCGGGCCGAATCAGCTGCTTTACCTTGGATATGTAGAGCAACAAGTGTTCGTAATGACGTGTCGAAACCCTCAAATTTCCGCACCAGCTCTTCGCGTTGCGCGGCGCTGAACGTTGTCAGTACATCGGACCCGGCCATCACGGAGCTTATCCAGAGATCGTGGAAACGACGTTCAAAAGCCTTGGGCGCATCCTTCGCGCTTACTGAGCCGAGTCCACTCACGAATGGCGTCAACCCCGCCGCGCCACACTTCTGCAGCGTGCGCTGAAGCGCTACCCATTCTTGGACAAGTGGAAGGGCACCGAGTAACTCAGAAACGCGATTGGAGACAACGTTCAGCGCTGCGGACTGACAATCGCTACCGTCGGCGATGCCATCGGGCCATTGCCGGCCGAGTCGCTCTGAGGCTTGGCCGAGACCCTCGGTAAGAGTCGTCCCGAGCGCAGCAGCGGCCTGCCGAAAAGCGTCCCTCAACTCATGCTCGCGGCCTGGCCTCTTGCCGATGCCAGAGATTGCCGCAAGGAGCGTTGCCGCGACCCGGCATCTCCTTGCCGCTCGCAAAAGAGCCTCACGGTCGCAGATGGCCGCCGGAGAAACTTCTGAGGAAAGCGCCGACTTATTGGCTTCCAGCCATTTGCTGATCTCCCTCAGGCGAAGCACCACTGCGTAGAGATGGATGGCGATAGGATGGGTGATCTTCGTTCCTGGCCTAGCGTTCTGTTGCGCGGTCGACCGCCATCTCCAATAAGAAGGCTGCATCCTTTGGTACCAGTGCGAGAACTGCTGCAGGGCTGGCCGGAGCAGTTGCTCGGCCTCTTCTAACGGCAGATCGAGGGTCTGTCCGTAAACCGCGTGCTGCTGCTCAAAGTCCGACGTGAGACGCGATGCTGTCTCGAAGAGCTTTCCTCTCTCCTCTAGTTGGTCCACGTTACTGTCGAACCAGTTGTGCGGCAACCTGTCCAAGGTAGACACAGACGTGAATACAGTGTGCAGGCTGCGGACATCGGAAATGGAGAGGTCGTCGGCTTCGATGACGACCCGGAAATCTAGGGCCAGTTCCAGTAGGCGCTTTGCCGCCGCGAGCAAGACGCGGAGGTCATCTTCAAGCTGCTCGCGCTCCGTGACAGTAATGGCTGTTGCCGAGAATCCTCGCCAGGGATGAGTCTGCCGGCCATCGAAGACTCTGGCTTGTGTACTGAATTCATTCAGCACATCCAGCCGCTCAGCGAGCTCCGTGCGAGAAGCAGCCAAAACGTCGGACCACGGTAGCGGAGCCCGCACATAGGGCGCAGAAACAAGGCTCGCTGCACGTCCAATTGCCTGATACAAGGTTCGGTGAAGGGGTTCCCGTACTCGGTGCAATTCCTGAACGTATCGGTTCAGGTCGGCGCGAACGCGGAGAAGCGATGTCAACTGTTCCTCAAATCGCCCCCCGTCGGTGGCGTCGGCCGCTTCTAGTGTCCGGCGCAACTCATCAATGATCTTTGTCTTGCCGGCCTTTGTGCTGTGCGCTTCCAGGCAGAAACGCGCAAGGCCTTTCTCCGCGAGCCGGTGATGCACCACGTTCAGCGCAGCCATCTTCGAACTGACAAAAAGGACTGTCTTGTTCCGGCCCAGCGAGTCAGCGATCAGGTTGCTAATTGTCTGGCTCTTGCCGGTTCCCGGAGGGCCGTGAATCACCAAGTGTGCGCCAGCCGCTCCGTATGTCAGAGCTTCAAGCTGGCTACCATCAGCAGGGAGGGCAGGTGTGGGGACAACTTCTGGCGCCTTCAGATTGTCCAACTCGTCGCCAATCTTCTCCGAGGCTTCCCCAATCGCCGTCGCTCGTGCCAGTGCCGCTACCACTGGATGAGCAATTGCGACGTCCACCATTGCCTTGAGGTCCTGATAGATGACAAGAGACTCGAAACTGAACGTACTCAGCCAGATCTCGGGTACCACCGTCCACCGCTGATCCGCGACAGCGCGCCGAACAGCTTCGAGATACTGGATCAGTGACTCTCCGGTCGGATCTTCCGGGATTTCCGGTAGTGTCACTCTGTGTCTCTCACGCAGGTACAGCCCTAATGCCGGGTTGAGCTGCATTTCTTCGTCGGCCGCCGACAACCGCAGGGCAGCGTTTGGTCCCTTGCCTGTAAGCTGAGCTGGGATCATCCAGAGGGGCGAGACGGATTCTCCTAACCAGTCGTCTCGCCAAATCAGCGCACCGCATGTCACATGAAGGGTTGTGACGCCACGTTCCTCGACGCTGGTGCGCGCGTTGTCGTAGATCCGCCTGAGCCTTCGCGCCAATTCAATAGGAGTCGCCTCAAACTCTATGTCACCCGGCTCGACTCGGTATTCGGCCGCCCCTCGTTCTTCCGCTCCGTGGGATGGCACTCGTTCGGCTTCGCGCACGGCCAGCGGCATGCGGATTATTGCCTCGTCTGCGAGCAGAGTGGCGAATAGCTCGGTAGGCTCCGGCCCAGTTGCGCGGAGCTTGCTCACGCGTGAGCGGTTGATGCCCAGCAGTGGGTTACTCTTGGTGAGATCGAGCAAGCGCTCTTGCCACTTCTTTAGCTGGTCCCGTATTTTCTGTTCGTCGACCTGAGGTCCAGGGGCAGTCCCAGCCACTTCTTGGCTCCTAGGGAACTTGAGGAGGCAACGTCCGCGTATTGTACGCCGGCCCGGCTGGCCTCGCGACGAAGCGAGGACATCCTTCGCTCGCGCTCAGTCGCATGCGCTTCCTCGCGCTCGCTGAGGATGACATTAGAGGGCTGGGAGGCAGGCCTGAAGGCTCCCAGGGTCTCCCTCAGGTCTCTGCCACTAAGTCCTTTAGATTTCCTGATCTGTCAGATCGGTCAGGTAGGGGGAGGGGGCTGGCCGAGAAAGTTAGCGGTTCGGGTCCCATCCAATCCCGACCCGGCTGCCGTGCAGGTGCCGGGCCGCGGGGACCACGCCCAGCGCCAGCATCACCGCAACGGCCAGCACGCAGCAGACAAAGAAGGCCGCCACGCGAAACGCAACCGGGCGCACCCGCGGAGCCGCCAGGCCACCCCCGATCACCGCCCCAGCGAGCGCACAGGTCAGGGCCTTATCGAGGGCCCAGGCGAGAAGCATGATGGGACCAAACGAAAAGATGGACGCTTCCCCGAGAAAGCCGGCTGCCCCCAGCAGAACTCCGAACTTGGCGCCAAACACCAGGCCGCGCCGGAATCCGACGTTGCCGGTCAACACGATCAGCCACGCCAGCAGCACGCACCACAACAAAAAGGCCGCATATCCGAGTGGGATGTAGAGAAACATCTTGGACGGAGACAAGAAGCCGGGCTGGTCCCAGTTGTTCAAACGGGCAATCAGTCCGACGTTCATCAACAGATCGAAGCCGATGATCGCAAACCACGCCAGCAGCGTGGTTTGCAGGATGCGCTTGCGGGTGGGTCGAAGCGCGACGATTGCTTCCGTAGCTGCCGCCATGGCGTCCACCTCCCTCGACGCCACTACTTCCCCAGCGAGGCGCCGAGGCCCAGCCGGACACGCGTCTTCTTGAGCGCGCTGAGTTCCATCGCCTTCTGCGCGATGTGTTCGGCGCTGACCTCGAATTCCTTGACCAGCTCCCACGGGGCGCCGGAATCGCCGAAGCGGTCTTTCACCCCGATGGCGCCGGTCAGCACGGGCGCGCCGTACAGCTCGGGACTGGCGGTGATGACGGCGCTCACCCGCCAGGCCAGGGCGCCGATCTGGTGCTCCTCGGCGGTGACCACCACGCCGGTCTCGCGCGCGGCGCGGATGATGGCCGCCTCGTCGATGGGCTTCAGCGTGTGCATGTTGACGATGCGGGTTTCCAGGCCCGCCTCAGCCTTGAGGATGGTGGCGGCGCGCATGGCCTCGGGGACCATGGGGCCGCAGGCGATGATGCTCAGGTCCTCTTCCTCGTCCGCGTAGTGCCCGGCCAGCACGGTGGTGAAAGCCTCGGCGAAATTCTGGGCCGGGCGGCGCAGGCGCACCACGTTCGCTTTGCCAAAGACGAACGGGGTGTCGTCGCGGGTGACGATGGGCGTTGCCTCACGCGCGAACCGTATGTACTTCGGCCCCACGTGATCGAGCAGCAGGTAGCGGGTTGCCTTCCTGGTTTCCACGGAGTCGCAGGGTACGACCGCCACCATGTTGGGCAAGCCGCAGATGGCGAAGAGGTCTTCCAGCGCCTGGTGGGTGGCGCCATCCGGCCCGACGGAAACTCCGCCGTGCGCGCCCGCGATCAGCACGTTGAAATTCCCGTAGCAGACCGAGGTGCGGATCTGGTCGAGGTTGCGCGCGGCGGCAAAGGTGCCGTAGGTGCCAAGGACCGGGATCTTCCCTTCCCGCGCCAGCCCCGCAGCCGCCGACGTGGCCGACTGCTCGGCGATTCCCATGCTGATCCAGCGCGGCTTGCGCGCCGGAAACTTGGCGTAGAACTCGCTGATGGTGATGGAGCCGGAAATGTCGAGCCCGAGGCAGACGATGCGCTCGTCGTCACCGCACTCGGCCAGCGCCTCGCCGAAGCCCATGCGGGTGGGCTTCATCTGGGCCGGCATGGTGCCGGCGGCGTTCCACCAGTAGGAGCGGCTGAAGCGCGGCAGCTTGCGCTCGAGCTTGCGGTCCACTTCTTCCTGGTACTCGTTCGCCTTGGCCAGCAGCATCTCGTACGGAATCGTGTCTTTGAGGCCGAGCTCTTCCAGGCCCTTGAGCATCTCCTCGTGGTTCGGCGTCTTGCCGTGCCAGCCGGCGATGTCTTCCATGAAGCTGACGCCCTTGCCCTTCACCGTGTCGGCGAGAATCACGATGGGCCGGTCGCCGGTGCTGTTCTTCGCCTTCTCCAGTGCCTCGACCACCTGCGGCATGTCGTGGCCGTTGATGCGGAGGACCTCCCAGCCGAAGCTGCGGTACTTGTCCGCCAGCGGCTCCACGTTCATGACCTCGGCGACCTTGCCGTCGATCTGCAGGCGGTTGCAATCCACGATGCCGACCAGATTACCGAGATGGAAGTGTCCGGCTTCCATGGCCGCTTCCCAGACCTGCCCTTCCTGCTGCTCGCCGTCGCCCATGATGCAGAAGGTCTTGTAGCTCTTGCCGTTCAAGCGTCCGGCCAGCGCAATGCCGACGGCAAGGCTGAGCCCCTGGCCCAGCGAGCCCGTGGAGGCCTCGACGCCCGGCAACTTGAGCCAGTGCGGATGTCCCTGGAAGCGCGAGTACAGGCGGCGCAGGGTGACCACTTCGTCGGGGCTGTAGTAGCCGGCAAAGGCGAGGCCGAGATAGAGGGAGGGCGCCTTGTGCCCGGTGGACCAGATGACGCGGTCGCGGTCGGCCCACTCGGGGTTCCGGGGATCGTGATTGGCGATGCGCAGGTAGAGCGCGGCGGTGATGTCCATGATGGAAAGGGTGCCGCCGGCGTGGCCGGAACCGGCCGCCCGCAGCACCACCAGGTCATACCCGCGCATGCGGCGCGCCGCCTCGACGAGCTGCTCCACGGTGTAGTCACGAATGAGGTTTCCGGTCGCGGAATCGATCAGCGCCATGTGTCACCCTGGGCGGGGTGCACCCCCGCTGGCCGCAGGGTACTGTGGCGGCGACCCGTACTGGGTGAGCGCCGTCACAAGGGGCTGTGAGGACGAAGAAGGCTGTTGGCTGCTGGCTGCTGGCTGCTAGCTGTTGATCCCTCGCTCTGTCACCCCATCAAGCCAAACCCGGGCTCGATGGGGACCCCGGCGCGCTCGGGATGACAACAAGCGAAGGGCAAAACCACGTTGCAAGTTTCAAGTTTCAAGAAAGCAAGTTTAGCGCGCCGCGATGGGGACGTACGTCTGCGGGTAGCTGGGCCCGAGGTACTCGGCGCGCGGGCGGATGAGGCGGTTGTCGTCGAGCTGCTCGATGACGTGCGCCGCCCAGCCGCTGATGCGGGAGACGGCAAAGATGGGGGTGAACAGGTCAATGTCGAGCCCCAGCACGTGGTAGGTCGAGGCAGAATAGAAGTCGACGTTGGCGTTGAGTTTCCTCTCGCGCTTGATGAATTCCTCGATCTGGCGCGACATCTCGAACCACTTGCCCTGGCCGTTGGACTGGCCCAGGTCGCGCGACATCTGGCGCAGGTGGGTTGCCCGCGGGTCCTCGGTGCGATAGACGCGATGCCCGAAGGCGGGGACTTTCTTCTTCTCCGCCAGCATGCGGGAGATGTGCTGCACCGGGTCAGCGCCAGCCTGGTCGATGGCGAGCAGCAGGCGCATGGCGGCTTCATTGGCGCCGCCGTGCAGCGGCCCCTTGAGCGTGCCCAGGCCGCTGGTAACGGCCGAATGCATGTCGCTGAGAGTGGCGGCGGTGACGCGCGCGGCAAAGGTGGAGGCGTTGAGCTCGTGGTCGGCGTGCAGGACCAAGGCGACGTCGAACGCCCGCTCCGCGGTGGCGGAGGGCTTTTCGCCGGTCAGCAGCAGCAGAAAGTTGGCGGCGTGGCTGAGCGATGGGTCGGGATCGGGGAGCTTCCTACCCTTGCGAATGCGGTCGAAGTAAGCCACGATCATCGCCATCTGCGCGGTCAGCCGGAAGGCCTTGCGGAGGTTGGCGGCGTGATCGTTGTTGCCCTCGTCAGGGTCGTACATGGAAAGCGCCGAAACCGCGGTGCGCAACACTTCCATGGGCTTGGCCGTGCGGGGGAATTCCTGCAGCAGGCAGATAATCTCAGGCGCGATTTCGCGCGCGGCGGCCAACTCATTGCGCAACGACTCCAGTTCGGCGCGCGCGGGCAGCTTGCCGTGCCACAGCAGGTAGCAGATTTCTTCGAAGGTGGAGCGGTCGGCCAGGTCGTGAATGTCGTAGCCGCGGTAGGCGAGGATGCCGCGCTCCCCGTCGATGTAGCAGATGCTGGAATTGGCGGCGACAACGCCTTCCAGTCCCTTGGTCGGCATGGTGGTGCTGGACATACGTTCCCTGCTCCGCACAACAAAAAGAAAAGCGGCGCACCGGTGCGCCGCCGCACACAACCGAGCCCTTCTTTATAGCACTGCGCCGGAGAGGCGCGCCAGCAGAGCGCCCGGCGGCCCGGTGCGAGGCGAGCGCACAGGCGGCTGAGACGCACGTCACATCGCGGCGTGCGTAGCCTTGGCAGCGGTGGGTGGCGGGGCTATAGTCAATTGTTTGGACACACGCCGGCGCGGGCGCCGGTTGAGGGAGCTCTCATGAAAGTTCGCCTTTCTGCCGCTCTTCTTCTCCTGCTGCTCGTCACGCCGCTGGTGGCCGACGAGGGCATGTGGCTGTTCAACGCGGCCCCGACGCAGAAGATCAAGGCCGCGTACGGGTTCACCCCGACGCCGGAATGGCTGGAGCACGTGCGCATTTCGTCGGTGCGCTTCAACAACGGGGGCTCCGGCTCCTTCGTCTCGCCCGAGGGCCTGACGTTCACCAACCACCACGTTGCCCAGGTGTGCATCAGCGGCCTGTCCAGCTCCGGCAAAGACATTATGAAGACCGGCTTCTATGCCAAGACGCACGCCGAAGAGGCCAAGTGTCCTGACCTGGAGCTGAACGTCCTGATGGGCATGGAGGACGTGACCGACAAGGTGATGGCCGCGGCCAAGCCGGGGATGAGCGATGCCGAGAAAGGGACGGCGCAGCGCGCCGCCATGTCGCAGGTGGAGAAAGACTGCACCACGGCCACCGGGATGCGCTGCGACGTGGTCACGCTCTACGCGGGCAGCGTCTACCACCTTTACCGCTACAAGAAGTACACCGACGTGCGGCTGGTGTTTGCGCCCGAGTTCGAGGCCGCGTTTTTCGGCGGCGACCCCGACAACTTCACCTATCCGCGCTACGATCTCGACATCACGTTCTTCCGGATTTACGAGAACGATAAGCCGGTACAGTTAAAGGACTACTTGAAGTGGTCGCCGAGCGGAGTGAAGGACGGCGACCTGGTCTTCGTCTCCGGCCATCCCGGCGGCACTGCCCGCCTGTTGACGGTGGCGCAGTTGGAGTTTCTGCGCGACGTGGAGTTCCCCTGGCGGCTCATGAGCTACCAGCGGCGCATTGCCGCGCTGAAGGCCTTCGGGGCCGGCTCGGCGGAGAAGGCGCGCGAGGCGCAGGAGGACATCTTCGGGATCGAGAACTCGTACAAGGCGATCAACGGCGAGTATGCCGACGGCCTGAAGAACGAGCGCCTGCTGGCGACGAAGCGCGCGGAAGAACAGCAGCTACGGCAGACGGTGGAGGCCGATGCCAAGCTCAAGGCCGACTATGGCGACGCCTGGGAGCTGATTGCCAAGGCCGTCGCCGTTCGCCGGGAGATCTTCGCTCCCTACACCTGTTTCGAGAGCCGCGCGGCGCTGCGCGGCGACATGGCCGGCTTCGCCCGGCTGCTGGTGCGGGTCGCCACCGAGAAGACGAAGCCCAATGGGCAACGGTTGCGGGAATACCGCGACTCGGCGCTGCCCTCGCTGGAACAGCAACTGTTCGCGGCCAGCCCGGTGTACAAGGACCTGAACGTCGCGGTCTTGACCGAATCGCTGGCCGAGGCGATGGAGACGGTGGGGCGTGACAACCCGATCCTGCAGCAGGTGCTGGCCGGGCGTTCGCCGGCGGAGGCAGCGGCGCAGTTGATCAACGGCTCGAAGCTCGACGATGCCGCGTTCCGCAAACAGCTCTACCAGGGCGGCGTGGCGGCCATCGAGAGCAGCACCGATGCGCTCATCGTCGCCATGCGCACCCTCGACCCGGAGGCGCGCAAGCTGCGCAAGCGCTTCGACGACGAAGTGGACTCCGTGCTGCGCGCCAATGGCGGCCGCATTGCCAAGGCGCGCTTCAGCAAGAGCGGCTTCACCCAGCCGCCCGACGCCACCTTCACCCTGCGGCTCAGCTACGGCGCGGTGCGCGGCTACACGGAAAACGGCAAAGCGATCCCGCACGCCACCAACTTCACGGGCGCCTTCCTGCACGCCGCGGAGCACAACAACCAGACGCCGTTCAATCTTCCGGAGAGCTGGCTGAAGGCGAAGACGGGCATCAAGCTGCAAACGCCGCTCAACTTCGTGCATACCAGCGACATCATCGGGGGCAACTCGGGGTCGCCGACCATTAACCGCAACGCCGAGGTCGTAGGGATCATCTTCGACGGCAACATCCAGTCGCTGCCCTGGGACTTCGCCTTCGACGACGTGCAGGGGCGCGCCGTCAGCGTGGATTCCCGGGGAATCATCGAGGCGCTGCGCGCCATCTACGGCGCGGGCGCGCTGGCCGATGAGTTGACGAAAGGCAAGTAAGCCCGAAGGTCGCTCCGAGCCGATCAAAACATCCCGAGGAGCGAAGCAACGAGGGAGCCCTACTGAACCGCAACCGCCGCGGCGAAGGTAGGGCTCCCTCGCTTCGCTCGGGATGTTTTTGCAGACGGGCGTGCCCGTCTCTGCCAGCAGCTACGCCGGCCAGAGGGACAGCGCAGTCTTACTCAGGATCTGCTCCTGCACCGCAGGCGCGAGGGCCAGGGCGCGGAAGTCGTCGAGGTTGCGCTTGAGGTCGGGGACGCCCGGCCCCGGCCAGTCGGTCCCGAAGAGCGTCTTGCCCGCGATTTCTTCCAGGCGCGGGAAATACCGCAGCAGCGTCTTGGGCGGGATGCCGCTGATGTCGAGGTAGACGTTGGGATGCCGCCGCACCAGGAAGAAGGCGGTGTGCATCCACAGCGGGCGGCCGCCGTGGGCGAGCAGGATCCTCAAACGCGGGAAATCGACGGCGACGTCGTCCACGTGAATAGGGTCGCCGAATTTGTTGCGCGCGCCCGGAAAAATGCTGGTGCCGGTGTGGAACATCACCGGGATGCCGTTGGCCTCGGCGGCGCGGTAGATGACCTCCAGCTCGGTGACGCCGCGCTGGTAGTCGTTGGGAAAAAGCAACTGGTGCGGCGGGTGGATTTTGATGAGGCGGATGCCGTGGCGGACCAAGTGCTCCACGTCGGACATGATGTTCTGGGTATGGCGCGGATGCAGCGAGCCGCACGGAATCAGCCGCCGGGGATTTTCCTTGCAGTAGTTGACGACGAATTCGTTGACCGCGGCGGTGAAACCAATGACCTCGGGCGCGACGTAGTTGATGAGCACGGCGCGCTCGATGCCGGCGGCGTCGAGGTGCTTGAGGAAGGCCTTGGGAGAGCGGCAGCATTCCTCGACGACACTCCATGCCGGGCGCTTGCGCATGAGCGCCAGCGCCTCCCGCTTGAACAGCTCCAGCGGCTGAATGTGAATGTGGCAGTCGGTGATCAAGGCAGTTGCCAGTTGCCGGTGGTCAGTGCCACCGGAATGGCTGACCAGTATAGAGGATGGGCAAAGCGGCCCAGGCGCGCGGAAATGTACACACCGTCTAATCCCAGCGCTGCTTCGGTTACGATGTTGCGCAACGAGGACAACCTATGCGCACGCTTGCCGCAACCCTTCTGTTGACCACCTTCGCGATCGCAACCTGGGCCCAGGCCTCGCCCAAGGCGGCGCCCGACCAGCCTTACGCCGTCGATTACTACTACAAGGTCAAATGGGGCTACCAGGACGAGTTCCTGCGCCTCTTCAAGAAGAACCACTACCCGGTGCTGAAGCAGGAGATGGCCGCGGGACGGATCGTGCGGGTGGAGATGAGCGCCCCGGAAAACCACATGACGGAAGACGCGCGCTGGGACTTCCGGGTGACGATCGTGTACAAGAACGCCGCCATCCTGCACGCGCCGTTCGATACCGCCGCGGTGGTGAAGCGGCTTTATCCCGACCAGGCGACGTTTCAGAAAGAGGAGCAGCGGCGCTTCGAGATTCTGCTGGCGCACTGGGACCTGCCGCTGGCCGGCATCGACCTGGAAAAGCCCTAGCGCAACGCCGCCAGCAGCGCCCGCTTCGCAAACACGCGCACCATCTCGCGGCGGTACTCGGGGGTGAGCGCGGAGGTGGTCAGCGGCTTGGCGGTGCGCGCGGCCAGCTCGCCGACTTCGGCGGCGACCTCTGCCGTGATGGCGTCGAGAGCTTTGCCCACCAGCAGCCGGTCGATTCCCTTCACCAGTTGCGGTGCGGGATTTACGGCGGTGACGGCCACACGCGCCGCTTTGATCTCAAAACCGCTCGACTTTGCGGTTCCATGGCCGCCGTTCGCATGCACCTGAACCGCGACTGCCACGCCGGCGAGCGGGTAATCAATCGAGCCGCGGACGCGCAGCTTCATATAAGCCCCGCGCCAGCCGGCGCTGGCGGCGGGAATGAGCACGCGGGTGACGATTTCGTCCCTCGCCAGCTTCATGCGCGCGTCGCCGACGTTGGTGTAGAAGTCGCGCAACGGCAGGCGGCGCGTGCCCTGCGGGCCGGTGATTTCCAGGTCGGCGTCGAGGGTGAGGAGCGCCGGCTGCGTGTCGCCCGAAGCCACCGCCCAGCAACGTGTTCCGCCGGGCGCGACGTGGCACAGGTCGCCGTCCTTTTTGATGCAGAAGCCACACGACTTCCGCCACGCTAACGACTGGTTGTACCAGAGGCAGCGCGTGTCGAGGCAGAGGTTGCCGCCGAGCGTCGCCATGTTGCGGATGACCGGCGAGGCCACGGTCTTCACCGCCGCGTGCAGCACCGGGAAGCGCTGCGCCACGAGCGGCGAGTGTTCGAGGGCGGAGAGCGGGGTGAGCGCGCCGATCACGAGGCCGCCATCCGGCTGCTCGCGGATGCCGCGCAGTTCGGCGAGGCCGCGGAGGTCGAGCACGTACTCCGGCTCGAAGAGCCGCTGGCGCAGCGAGGGAACGAGGTCGGTCCCGCCGGCGACGATCTGCACGCCGCCGCGCCCCTGCCCCGTGTTGGGCTCGGCGATCGATGCCGGCGGCGCGTGCTTCGCCAGCAGCTCGCTGGCTTCAGCCAGCGTGCGCGGCCGCAACAATTTGAACTCAGGCAAGCTCATTCACTTTTCACCACGAAGTCACGAAGACACGAAGACGAACAACACGCAAAACTTCGTGTCTTTGTGTCTTCGTGGTTCACTCTCCCCCGCGCGCCGGGTCGAGCTCATGCCGCTCCGGCCCTTTGCCTTTGAACCACAGGGCGCCGCCGTGCTCGCGAAAACGCGCCGGCTGGGTGGGATCGACGCCCTCGGTCACGTTTAACTTCTTTTTCTTGTCGCGGTCGCGCAGTGCAGCCAGGACGCGCTCCGGTGTGAACGGCACCTCGCGCAGGCGGATGCCGCAGGCGTCGTAGATGGCGTTGGCGATGGCCGGAATGGTCGCTGCCAGTGAGCCTTCGCTGGCTTCCTTGGCGCCGAAAGGCCCTTCCGGGTCCACGCTCTCCACGATGAAGCACTCGATCTCCGGCGACTCAGTCGAAGACGGCGAGCGATACTCCAGCAGCCCGGGGTTCATCAGCAGGCCGTCTTTCCAGACCATCTCCTCCTGCAGCGCCTGGCCCAGCCCCATCCACGCCGAACCGATTACCTGCCCCTCGACGCTTTGCGGGTTGAGCGCGCGCCCGCAATCGTGCGCCGCCCAGATTTTGTGGACGGTGACTTCGCCGGTCTCTTCGTCCACGCTCACCTCGGCGACCTGCGCCGAGTAAGAGTACGCTGGCGAGGGCCCGACGCCCGCGCCCTTGTGTGCCCCGCCGCGGGCTGCGGCCGGCGGCGCATAGGAGCCGGTGCCGGTGAGGGCGCCGTGGAAGTCGATGGCCGCGACCACCGCCTCTTCAAAAGTGAGCTGATCTTTGGGGCCTTCGTCCTTGCGCTTCTGCTGCAGCGAACCGCGCAGGATCTGGCCTTCGACGCGGCCGGAGTCGGTGGCGGCGGTCTCCGGCGGGCTATCCTGGCGTCCGGACGCCGGCACTCCAGCGTCGGGAGTGACTCCCCGCCTGGTCACGCGGTCGTCGCGCATCTGCACGTCTTCCGGCGGGCAGTTCATCTTGCGCGCGGCCGCGGCGACGATCTGCCGCTTCACTTCCTCGGCGGCGCGCAGCGTGGCGTTGCCATTCATGAAGGTGACGCGGCTGGAATACGAGCCGATGTCGATCGGCGTCAAGTCGGTATCGGCGGCGACGACCTTGACGCGCGCCAGCGAGCAGCCCAGCGTCTCAGCCGCGACCTGCGCCACCATCGTGTCCGAGCCCTGGCCGATGTCGGAGGCGCCGGTGTACACCACCACGCCGCCGTCGCGGTCGATCTTGATGTTCACCGTGGAGTGCGGCATGTCGGAACGGATGATGGAATTCGCCGCGCCGGACACATAGTGGCTGCATCCCAGGCCCAGTCCGCGTCCCCGGGGCAAGTTGCCGCGGCGCTCGGCCCAGCGCGACGCGCCCACGACCTTCTCGATGCACTCTGGCAAGCCATAGCTCTGCACGCGCAGCCCGTTGACGGTGACGCACGGCGGCTGCAGCAGGTTGCGGCGGCGCACCGCGGCGGGATCGAGCTGGAGGTGCGCCGCAATCTCGTCGAGCTGCGACTCGAAGGCAAACCGCACGTTGACCGTGCCGTGGCCGCGCATGGCGCCACAGGCGGGCTTGTTGGTCAGGACGCGGTAGCCGTCGTAGCGCACGTGGGGAATGTCGTAGATCGCGCCCAGCAGCGCGCCCGAATACAGGATGGTGACCACGCCGTACGAGCAGTAGGCGCCGCCATCCTGCACCACCCGCGCGGCCACGGCGGTGATGCGGCCGTCGCGCTTCACCCCGGTCTTCAGATCGACGATGGTGCGCGGCCGCCCACGATGCGCCCAGAACACTTCCTCGCGCGTGTAGGTGATCTTGACCGGCGCGTGCGCCGCCCGCGCGGCGATGGCGGCGGTGATTTCCAGGGGGATGACCTCGCTCTTGCCGCCAAACCCGCCGCCCACCAGCGGCTTGATGACGCGAATCTGTGCCATCGGCAGGCCGAGCACCAGCGAGAGTTTGTGCTGCAGGTAATACGGCACCTGGGTGGAGGACCACACCGTCAGGCGGCCGGGTTCGCCGGTGTGAGGATCGATGTCGAAGGCGGCCAGCGTGGAGTGCGGCTCCATGGCGGCGTGCGTCACCTCGTTGGCCAGGTAGCGCGCTTCGTGCACGTAGTCGGCCTCCGCGAAACCCGCCTCGGGATCGCCGAAGACGTGGTGGTAGTCCTTCTCCAGGTTGCGCGGCTTGTGGTCGTGGATGAGGTCGCGCTCGGCCTGCATCGAGGCTTCCGGATCGAAGTACGCCGGCAGCAGTTCGTACTCGACCTCGATCAGCTCCAGCGCGCGCTCCGCCGTCGCCTCGTCCACGGCGGCGACGCACGCCACGTTGTCGCCCACGTAGCGCACCTTGTCGAGCGCTAGCGCGTGCTCGTCGTGGCCAACGGGCAGGATGCCGTAGGGCGTGGGCGCGTCGCGGCCGGTGACTACGGCCACCACTCCCTCCAGCGCCAGGGCCTGCGCCACATCGATGCGCAGAATGCGTGCGTGCGGATGCGGCGAGTGCAGCACCTTGCCGATGAGCATTCCCGGCACCGCCAGGTCGTCGGTGTACTTGCCCGAGCCCGTGGTCTTGCCGGCGGCGTCGACAAAGGCGATGGACTTGCCGATGACGCTGAAATCGGCGTTGGTCTTGGGTGGTTGGTCGTTGGCCATGTTATTGCGCCTGCCTGATGATGTCGGCAATTTCCAGCTGCTTACCGGCCCCATGGCCCGGGCGCCTCACTTCGCGCCCTCCGCTGCCCTGCCCTGGCGCTCCGCGTCAATCGCCGCGCGGATGGCCTGGTACATCTGCATGTAGCCGGTACAGCGGCAGAGGTTGCTGCTCAGCGCTTCACGCACTTCCCCGTCGGTGGGATCAGGATTCTGCGCCAGCAGCGCCGAAATCGTGCACATGAAGCCCGGGGTGCAAAAGCCGCACTGCGCGCCGCCCCAGTCGCCATAAGCCTTTTGCAGCACGCTGAGCGCGCCGTGGTCGGTGAGGCCCTCGACCGTGGTGATCTCGGGGCCGCGGCCCGTTTCGTCGGCGGCGACGCTCGCCGCCAGCATGGTGCAGGCGAGCATGGGGACACCCTCCACTTGGACCGTGCAGGCGCCGCACGAGGAATCGTCGCAGCCGCGCTTGGAGCCGGTCAGCCCCAGGTCCTGGCGCAGGCAGTCGAGCAGCAGGCGGTTGGGCTCGATCGCCAGCTCGTGGGTGCGGCCGTTGACGCGAATTGTGATGAGCTGCTTCTTCATCAAGCAAGCGCCTTCCGCTGTCAGCTCTCCGCTTTCCGCGAAAGCAGTGCATTTGGAGGTCGGAAAGCGGAGAGCGCAAAGCGCTGTTCAATACACCGGCACCTTGGGATCGACCTGGCGCGCCCAGCTATCGATGCCGCCGCGCATGGACTGCACGTGCTCGAATCCCTGCTGCCGCAGCCAGTTGGTGACCTTCAGCGAGCGCACCCCGAGGTGGCACATGACCACGATGCGGGCGTCGGGATCGAGCTCCGTCAGCCGCGACGGCACGTCGCCCATGGGGATGTTGCGCGCATCGGCGACGTGCGCCTTCTCCAGCTCCCCGGGTTCGCGCACGTCGAGCAACAGAAACTTCTCGCCCTGGTCGCGCTGCCGTTTGACCTCCTCCGGCGTGATCTCCATTGGCTCCATCGTCTTCAGCCTCGCGGCCTCCTGTTGTGGCGTGCGCACCAGCGACTCGTGCCCGGCCACCGCCTGCCACTGCCCGTCGCGATGCACAAACGTGTCCGTGAAACGCACCACGGCGAGTTCCTTCCCGGTGGGATCGAGCACATGGTTCAACCCGTGGACCACGGCCGTTTCGCCGGCCAGAGTGACCTGCAACTGCTCGAGGCGGTTGGAAGCGGCGCGGCGTTTCGGCACCGCCGCCAGAACCGCCGCGCGGTCCTGCACTTGGCCGTCGGGCGTGGAGTCCACAAACTCCGGCGCCAGGAGACACGCCACCGCCGCGGCATCATGCTGCTCCAGCGCCCCGGCCCAGCGCTGCTCCAGCTCGACCAGCGCCTGTTCCGTCCGCGCCTGCTTCGCCCGCGGACACTCCGCGGCGACGCTGCCGGCCAGCAAGATTGCAATCGTGATGCAAAAGACCAGACTTCCTCTCATGGCCACGCCTCAGTATCCAAAATCCGTGGGCGCCGCGTAGGCGTGCTGCTTCACGCCGAGTTCCTCGACGCGGCAGGCGCCCAGCAGGTTCACATATTCACGCCGGTCGGCCACGCCGTACACCCAGCGCTCCGCCCACTGCTCGAAATCGTCGCGTGTCTTCGACTGCTCGTGGTACTGGCGGAAGAACGCGTCGTCGCGCTTGTAGTACCCCTGCACCGGCGAGGGATGCGCGCCGAAGGGCGCATGCACCACCGCGCTGGCCAGGAAGCCGGGAACCACGGTGCGGTTCGGATCGCTGGCGATGACTTCCGGCTCGACGATCTCCTCCGCCACCACGATCACCTTCTTCGCCGCCCGCACTCCTTCCGGCATGACGCCGAAGTTCCCCCAGCAGTGCGCGTTGCCGTCGCGGTCGGCGCGCTGCACGTGGACAATGGTGACGTCGGGATTCAGTGCGCGCACGGCCAGCAGCGGGTGCATGAGGGCCAGCGTCTTGGGCCCGGTTTCGTTAGGGTCGGTGGGGCCGATCTGCTTTTCCGTTTCCGTGAACGGCGACAGGATGGGGCGGAAGAAGTGATTGTGTTTGACGATGTCGGTGCCCAGCGCAGTGTGGGTGGGGAGGAACGGCACGCCCATCGCGCCCGCCTGCAGCGCGAGGGCAACGCTGAAGTTCGTCATGTTGATGACGTTCAACACCTGGCGCGGCGCGCCCGGATTTTCGCGCTCCACGGCACGGCGGAAGTTGTAGGCCGAGCCCATCATCACGTTCCCCACCCACGCCGCGATGACGCGCGCCACGCACCCGCCGCCGATCATCTGGTCGAAGAGAATGTCAGAGATGGGGCCGATCAGGGTGAGATTGCGCTTCCGCTGCCGCATGATTTCGTGTCCGGCGGCAAACGGGATCATCTGCTCCAGCTGCAGCCCGAGCGCGACCATGGCGCCATCGGGCACCAGGGCGGCAATCGCTTCGGGCATGGTGAGCAGCTTCGACATCGGAATCCTTCAGCGTCCCTTCCACTCCGGCTTGCGCCGCTCGATGAAGGCGCGGATGCCCTCGTTGGCGTCCTGGGTCTTCATCAGTTCGTCGAGGTAGATCTGTTCGGCGCGGGCGAGGCCCTTGTCGAAGTGCGCGGAATCCCAGCCGTAGAGCGCCTTTTTGGTAATCGCCAGCGCCGCCGGACTGAGCTGCGCCAGTTGCTCGACGCGCTCCTCCACCTTGGCCGTGACCAGGTCGTCGGCCACCGCTTCGTTGGCCAGGCCCATGGCCTGCGCGTCGGCGCCGCTGAACTGACGGCCGGTCAGGATCAGGTCGGCGGCGACCTTCTGTCCCACGATGGCGGCGAGCGCCGCCGCCGCGACCGGCGGGAAGCAGCCCAGCTTGATCTCGGGAAATCCCCACTTCGCGTTGTCCGCAGTGACGACGATGTCGCACGCCATAGCCAGCTCGGCGCCGCCGCCCAGACAGGCGCCACGCACGCATCCCACGGTCACCTTGCGGGTAGCAATGAGGCCGCGAATCACGGCGTGGAACTTGGTCAGCATCCCTGCCACTTTGTCGGGCGTGTGCGCGGCCACATCGACGCCCGCGCAAAAGGCGCGCTCGCTGCCGGAGAGCACGACCGTGGAGACGTCGGGGCGCACGTTGACCTGCTCGATGGCCAGCAGCAGCTCCTCCATCATCGGGATGTCGAGGATGTTGAGCGGCGGATTGCTGAGCACGATACGCGCTACCGGCGGATCAATCCTCAGCGCGAGCATGGTGAAGCTCGACGGAGTTGTTGCGCTTGCTGTCATTGTTTACCTCCCGCCCGACTCGTTCGCTAAAAACCTCCCGAGGAGCGAAGCGACGAGGGAGCCCTATTGCACCGAAATCCTTCGTGCGGGTAGGGTTCCCTCGCTTCGCTCGGGATATTTCAACAAGCGTTCCGTGAGCTCATCTACCTTGTCCAGAATCCCTCGCGATCATACTCACGAATCGCCTTCAATTCCGCCTCGTTCGGCGCCGGCGTGGTGGCAACGCTGGCCGCGACGCGCAGCTCCCAGCCGGTATTCGCGACCACATCCTCGACGGTAACGCCCGGGTGCACCGCCGCCAGGTACGCCTCGCCGATCGCGGCCGCGTGCGGCGCCGCCGCGTCGTTACGCCGCTTGAAGCGCAGCACGCACTTGGTGGTGATGCACGCCGCCGGGCCGCCGCGCGGCAGCCCAAGACTGCTCCGCCAGCCGTCGCCTTCACCGTTTCCGGGAGAGGTCAGGTAGCTGACCCGCTCCGGCAGCCGGCGAATCGAGTGCTCCAGGAGCACCACAAAGCGGTGCGCCAGCGAGGCGATGTCGCTGGCGCCACCCGAACCCGGCAGCCGGATCAAACCCTGGTCGCCGAGCACCTGCGTCGAATTCAGGTTGCCGAAGCGGTCCACCTCCGCCGCGCCCAGGAAGCCGAGGTCCACCCGCCCGGACTGCAGCAGGCTCATGACGCCGAGCATGTCGAGGCACTGCGTGGCGCCCCGGATGTTCGGCGGGTCGGCCATGGTGTAAATCAGTTCGGGAGCGGGCGTGTCGCGAATGGCGCCGTTCTCGAACAGGCCGACGGCATGGGGCGCGTGGGTGCGCTTGGCCACGACAAACGCGAGCAGCGGCAGGCGCATGCCGACGAAGACCACTTCGCCGTCCTTGATTTCGCGCGCCGCCGCCGCCACCATCAGCTCGTTGAGGGTGTAGGCGGAACTCGCTGCGGCGGGACTCGTCATGGTCTTTCCTTCCGCCCTCGGGTCATTGAGTCCGTGTGCGATTGGGCCGAATGACTCAATGACTCAATCGCTCAATGACTCAATCACAGATTGATCGCCGTCTTGCGCGGCTCGGCGATGGTCGCCAGCGGATCGCGCGCCCCCTGCTTGGGCACGATCCATTTCTTCTCCGTCGCGAGGATGTCGTGCAGCAGTTTCTTGTCGGCCGTGGTGGGCAGGAACTCGTCGCGGCGCTGCGCGTATTCCTTCTCCTCCATCGCCTCGCCCGTCTGCGGATGCACCTGCAGGCCGGCATAGCGCCCGATGGCGCGGTTGAAGCGCAGGTCGGGAGCGTAGAGCTTCGGCTGGCCCGCGGGCATCACGGAGTTGAACTTCTCGACCAGGTCCGCCACTTCGTCGCGGTATAGCTTGCGGTTGTAGTCGTTGATGTCGCCGAGGTCGGGCGCGCTGGCATTCTTGGGCTCATCGTAGCGCCCCTTGACGCCCCACACGTACGCCCAGTGCGCCGACGACGAGTGGTCGGTCCCAAACAGGTCGTAGCTGGTGGAGATCCACTTGTTCAGGTACTTCTGCAGGAGCCACGTGGGAATGACGCCGGCCTCGACCACGCGCTTGATGCCGTCGTTGCCCGTGCCCATGTGGAAGGCCTCTTCGCGCAGCATGTACGACATGGAGCGGCCTAGCGGCGCGAACGCCGAGTACTTCAGCATCTGCAACTGGAACTTGCCGTCGCGGTCGACGAAATCGGTGTAGACGTAGAAGTCGAGCCAGTTGTCGACGTCCTGGTTGAAGGCGCCGAGCAAGCGCTCGTTCTGGAAAGCGCGTCGCTCCAGCATCTTCTGCGCCTCGACCTTGCCCGAATATCCGAAATGCTCCAGCAGCAGCGCGCACATCTGCCAGCCGTGGCGCATTTCCTCGACCATGACGCGGATCAGCGCGTTGCGGTCCCAGTCCGAGGGCGCCGCCTCGAACAGGAAGCGCTGCTGTTCGACCGACGCGAACTCGGTGTCGCCCTGGTAGACGATGAGGTTGAGCATGGCGTCGCGGATCTGCTGGCTGGGCACCTGCCGCAGGTTCTCCCACTTGCGGCGGCCGCGGTAGTGGCCGAACTGGATTTCCTCGGTCTCGATGGGGCCATAGAGGGTCTCGAACTTGAAGCCGCCGGCTTCGCCGACGCCCACGCCGATCTCTTTCTTCCACTCCTCGAACATCCCAACCCAGTCGGAGAAGGTGTTAATGCGAGTTGCGGTTTGCACCATGACGTTGTTGTTGATCCTGTGTAGCCGTCTTTGAATCGGCTCATCTTTATCTTCGGCCGGCTAGCCGAGGTTGAGCCAAACACTCTTCACTTCTGTATAGCTCTCCAGCGCCTGCGCCCCGAGCTCGCGGCCGAAGCCCGACTGCTTGAAGCCGCCGAAGGGCAGCGCCGCGTCCATCAGGCTGTAGGTATTGATCCAGACCGTGCCGGCCTGCAGCCGGCGGGCGACGCGGTGCGCCTTCTCGATGTCGCGCGTCCACACCGCCGCCGCCAGGCCGTAGGGATTCTCGTTGGCCTGGCGGACGACCTCGTCGACGTCGTCGAACTCAGCGTCGCCAGCACCGGCCCGAAGATCTCTTCCTGCGCGATGGTCATGCTCGTTGTTCACGCCGTCGAAGACGGTCGGCTGCACGAAAAAGCCCTTGCCGCCGCCACGGTCGCGCGGTCCCCGCCGGCCACCAGCTGCGCGCCCTCGCGCTTGCCCGTCTCGATGTAGCCGCAGCACCTTCTGCATCTGCTGCTCGCTGACCAGCGCGCCCAGCCGCGTCTTCGGATCGAGCGGATCGCCGGGCTCGCAGCTTCTTGCGCGCGGTCGACCAGCTTCTCCACGAACTCGTCGTGCACCTTGCTTCTCCACGAACAGCCGCGAGCCGGCGCAGCAGACTTCGCCCTTGCCGTAGAAGATGCCGATGATGCGCGCCCTTCACGCGCGGCGTCGAGGTCGGCGTCGGCGAACACGATGTTGGGCGACTTGCCGCCCAGCTCCAGCGTGACCCGCTTCAGCGTGTCGGCCGGCGTCGCGCATGATCTCCTTGCCGACCGCGGTCGAGCCGGTGAAGGCGACCTTGTCCACGCCCGGATGCGCGCACCAGCGCCGTGCCCAGTCTCCGGGCCGAGCCGGTCACGATGTTCACCACGCCCGTCGGGCAAGCCCGCCTCCTGACACCAGCTCGCCGAAGCGCAGCGCGGTGAGCGGCGTCTGCTCGGCCGGCTTGAGGACGACGGTGTTGCCGCAGGCCAGCGCCGGGCCGAGCTTCCACGAGGCCAGCAGCAGCGGAAAATTCCACGGCATGATCGCGCCCACCACGCCCACCGGCTCGCGCAGCGTGTAGGTGAAGAACGCCCGCGCACCGGTGACGGTCTCGCCGTCGATCTTCGTCGGCCCAGCCGGCGTAGTAGCGGAAGACGTCGGCCACCATGGGCATGTCGACGTAGCGCGACTCGAAGATCGGCTTGCCGTTGTCGAGCGTTTCCAGCTCGGCCAGCTCGTCGATGTTCTGCTCGACCAGGTCGGCCAGCCGCCACAGCATGCGGCCGCGCTCGCTGGCGCTGAGCGAACGCCACGCGCCTTCCCGGTAGCCTCGAAGGCCTGGCGCGCCGCCGCCACCGCGCGGTCCACGTCGGCCGGCGATGCTTCGGCAACCTGCGTCAACACTTCGCCGGTGGCGGGATTGATGGTGTCGAAGCGCTGCGCACCTTCGACCCACTCACCGCCGATGAACAGCTTCCCCGGGCTGGATTTGCGCTTTTGTTGCTGTAATCATGCTCGTCTCTTTATCGGCTCATCGGCCCATCGGCTCATCGGATCATCGGCTCAGCGGCTCATCGGAACGGAACCAGACTGAGGTTACTTCGCCTTGAACTCCGGCGGGCGTTTCTCGACGTAGGCGCTCAGGCCTTCCTTCGCGTCCTCGCTGCTGAAGAGCAACGGCTGCAGCTCGCGCTCGACCGCCAGCGCCGACTCCATCGGCAGCTCCCAGCCGGTCTGCACCGCGCGCTTGATGTGTCCCACGGCCTTCGCCGCCTTGTTGGGTGGGCAGAACTGCCGGGCGTACTCGATGACGTTTTCCATGAAGCCGTCGCGCTCGAAGATGTCGTTGACGATCCCCAGGTCCTTCGCCTCTTCGAAGCTGAAGGTATTGCCCGTGACCATCAGCTCGATGGCCTTCGACTTGCCCACGAGGCGCGACAAGCGCTGCGTCCCGCCGGTGCCGGGCAGAACGCCCAGGTTGACTTCGGGCAGGCCGATCTTGCCGGCGTCCTTGCGTGCGATGCGCAGGTCAGCAGGCCATGGCGATTTCGAGACCGCCGCCCACGCAGTGGCCGTTGAGCGCCGCAATCACCAGCTTCGGCGTGTGCTCCAGCCGCAGCAGCATCTCGTTGGCGTGCAGGCAGAAATAGTATTTGAACGTGGGATCCACGCTGGCCAGCATCTTGATGTTGGCGCCGGCGGAGAAGAACTTCTCGCCCGCCCCGGTCAGCACGATGACGTGCACCGCGTTGTCCATGCGCGCCCGCAGGATGCACTCATCCAGCTGGCGGTTCATCTCATAGGTGTAGGTGTTGGCCGGCGGATCGTCGAGCGTGACCACCGCCACGCCGTCGGCGGCGCGGTACTGCACCAGCTGTTTCGTGGCTTCCGCCGGGGAGGTTGTCGTTGCCATCATGCTGCTCCTCAACTCAACTGCTGGATTTGGAATTTCGCGGTTTCCGCTGCCGGCTGCCCGCCAGAATGCCGTGCAGGAAAATGTCGCCCATCTGCTGCGCCAGCGCCTGCGCGTTGGCGTCGAGCCGCGGGTTGTGCCAGGTATAGATCCAGTTCATCATGCCAAACAGGCTGACCACGGCGATGCGGCTGCTGGCTCCCCGCTTCGTTGTCGTGCCACTCCCACCCCCGCGCCCCGCCGCCGATTTTACGCCCCCACTGCCCGCCAGGCCTTCCACCAGTTCGCGGCAGACGCGGTAATACTCGCGCTTGATCGCGCGCACTTCCTCGCCGTAGCGGCCCTGGAGAATTTCGTCTTCGTGGGAGAGCACCTTCATCGCCTTCTGGTTGGCAAGGAAATATTCCAGATGGTTGAGGATGAAGATGCGCACCCGCTGCTCGGGGTCGCTGACTCCCGCCAGCCGCGCCCGCAGCCGCTCCATCAGGGTGGCGAAGGTGTGCTTCTGGATGAGGTAGAGCAGGCGCTCCTTGGAGTCGAAATAGTGGTAGAGGCCGGCCAGCGAAATGCCGGTGGCGCGCGCCAGGTCGCGCATGCTGGCGCCCGCGTAGCCCTTGGCGCAGAAGACCTCGGTGGCGTGCGCCAGGATCTTCCCCAGGCGGCGGTCAAAACGCGTGTCCGCGGCGGAAGCGAGCTTCTGCGCTGCGGCCTGGGCGGCTTCCGGCATGGTTTGGCTTGTTCTTCCCACGACCCAACCGAACGTTCGTTCGACTCACCAGTTTAGGGGGCGGCGGCCGCCGCGTCAAGCTGCGGCTGCGGCCAGCCTCCACGCCTGCTCCAGCCAGACCAGCACGTCATGCAGATCGTGGTCGGAAGCCAGCGCGAAGCTCGCCCAGCACTGTTTCGTCGCCGGGTCGAGGCGGATGCGCGGGTCGCGGTGGGCGCGTTCCAACACCTTGGCCGGCGCCCCTCTGAGCTTGAACATGATGTTCTGCGGCGAGCCCGGCGCCCGGGTGCGCGGGGCGGCGGCGAACATGCGGCGCCCCCGCCATGCTCCCTGCATGCCGAACATGGGCTTGACCGTGACCTCGGGCCAGGAACGCAGCTCGTCCATCAGCAGCGTGCCCCAGCGGCGGCCTTCCTCGGTGGCCGCGGGGAGCGCCAAACGCACTTTGGCCCCTCGGCCGGGACGCGAGGCAGCCACGGTTTTCTTTCTCGCTCGGCGCATAAGAGCAGCTCAGTTCCGGATGTTCTGTAGCAACCGCTCGATCTCTTCCTTCGTCTCCGCGGTGGGCGGCAGCAGCGGCAGCCGGACCGCGCCGCCAAAGTAGCCGTTCAGGTCCATGCCGTACTTGAGGCCGGGAATGCTCAGCTCGCCGACGATGCGCTTGGCCGCGGCGGCAATGCGCTGCTGTTTTTCGGCGGCGAGCGCCAGGTCGCCCTCTTTCCAGGCGGCGTAAATTTCGTAACAGGCGGTGGGCGCGCAGTCGGCAAAGGCGAGAATGGCGCCGGCGGCGCCGACGTCGAGCGAGTCCTTCAGCGTCTGGGCCGAGCCAACCAGCACCTGGAACCCCACCTCTTTCGTGCGCGTCTTGAACTTCGGCGCGGCGGGCGGCGCCAGCACCGCGGCCGCAGGTGCACCACCGGTCAGGGCCGCGGCGGAGATCACCTGTCCCCTGTCAGTCGCCGGTGCCGGTTGCAGCATCCGCCCGGTGACCGCGGCAAAGACTTCGGTCACCGCGGCGGTGCGTTGCACCGCTCGCGTCGCCTCCACCAGCCGCTTCACTTTCGCCACGTCACCCGAGGATTCCTTGATGCCGATGATGTTCCGGTGCTCGGCCAGCTCCGCCACCACCTCCACCGGCATGTCGTAGCCGGTGCACTGCGGGAAGCTGTAGATGATGAGGGGAATCGGCGAACGGTCAGCCACCGCGCGGTAGTAAGTGAGCATGTTCGCGGGCTTGAGCTGCGACTTGTAGTAGTGCGGCGTGCGGATCATGGCGACGTCGTAGCCGGCAGCGGCCGCGAACTCGCAGCAGGCCAGCGTCTCGCGCGCCGACTCGCGCCCGCAGCCGGCGATCAGCACCTTGTCCGGCTCCGCTGCTGCGGCTGCCGTGCGCAGCACCTGGCGCGTCTCGTCATCGCTGAGGAAGACGGCTTCGCCGGTCGAGCCCAGCACCACGATGCCCGCCAGCGGCGTCTTGGAATACTGCGCCACATTGGCTTCCAGCTTCTTCAGATAGAGCGACCCGTCGGAATGGAACGGGGTCGTGACCGGCGGAAATATTCCGTGCAGCAACATGCCGCTAGTTTCGGCTGCGGCGCGGTTTCTGGCAAGCGCGATTCGGTTCCTCGGCCCACAAGGTCGCCCGATCGCCAGATCGCCCGCTCGCCCGATTCGTTATACTGCCGCTTCATGCTTACCGAACTCATGGATCACGGCCGCCAGATGACGGACGCGGCCCTGGAGCGGCTCTTGCCCGCGGCGGACGTGGTGCCCGCGTCCATTCATCAGGCGATGCGCCACAGCACCTTTGCCGGCGGCAAGCGGTTGCGCCCGTTGCTGTGCATGGAAGCGGCGCGCATGGTCGGCGACTCCGGCGACCTGCCGCGCGGCGTCGAGGAACTCGGCGCCGCCATCGAAATGCTCCACACCTACTCCCTTATCCACGACGACCTGCCCGCGCTCGACAACGACGACCTGCGCCGCGGCCGCCCTACCTGCCACGTCGCTTTTGGCGAAGCCATCGCCATCCTCGCCGGCGACGCGCTGCAGACCCGCGCCTTCGAGGTCATCGCCAGCCTGCCCTGCGCGCCCCAGCGCTGCGTCGGCATCCTGCGCGAGATTTCCCACGCCGTCGGCAGCGTGGACGGAATGATTGGCGGCCAGGTGCTCGACCTGGCAGCCGAGCACACGCGCCCCAACGCGCAGCAACTGGAGGCCATCCATCGCGCGAAAACCGGGGCGCTCATCACCGGCAGCCTGGTGAGCGGCGGCTTGTACGGCGGCGCCGACGAGGAACAGGTCGCGCGCATTCGCGAGTTCGGCCGCAAGGCCGGCCTCGCCTTCCAGATCGCCGACGACGTGCTCGACGTCACGCAATCCTCCGCGCAGCTGGGCAAGACCGCGGGCAAAGACCTGGCCGCGGAAAAGCAGACATATCCCGCGCTCTTCGGGGTGGAGAAATCCATGGCCATGGCGCGCGAACTGGTCGCCGCCGGCTGCGCCGAACTTGATTCATTCGGCCCGCGCGCCGCGGCGCTCGTGGAGCTGGCGCACTTCCTGGTGGAGCGCAAAAAGTGAAAGCTGCTCCCGCTGCCGCTACGCTCGACATTCTTGCCATCGCCGCGCATCGCGACGACGCGGAGCAAACCTGCGGTGGCACGCTGCTGAAACATGCGCGGCGCGGGCTGCGCTGCGGCATCCTCGACCTGACGCGCGGCGAGATGGGGACACGCGGCACCGCCGAAGACCGCGCCCGCGAGGCCGCCGCGGCCGCCCGCATCCTCCAGGTCGCGTGGCGCGAAGCCCTCGATATTCCCGATGGCCGAGTCGAAAACACCTGGGAAAACCGCCTGCAAGTGGCGCGCGTCGTGCGCCAGACGCGCCCCCGCGTCGTCATCCTGCCCTACTGGCAGGGCCGTCACCCCGACCACTACACCGCGTCCACGCTCGGCTATGAAGCTTGCTTCCTCGCCGGCCTGAAGAAGCTGGCCATCCCAGCCAACGACCAACAGCCAACGACCAACGACGCCTTTCGTCCTTTCAAGATCCTCTACGCTTCCCTCTATTGCGATGTGCGGCCCACGTTCGTCGTGGACATCACGGCGGAGTTCGAGACGCGTTTTGAGGCGCTGATGGCGTACCAGTCGCAATACGCCGACCAGCCGGCCGGCAGCGGCCTCTTCCCTGCCCGGCAGGAGATCCGCGAACGCGTCGAGGCCATGGCCCGCTTCTACGGACTGCTCGCCGGCGTGAAGTACGCCGAACCGTTTGTGCAGAAGGAAGTCGGGCTGGTGGAGAACGTCGTGGCGATCCCGGTCGCGTCGCTCTGAGAATCCACCACGAAGTCACGAAGGCACGAAGCGAAGGAATTCATTAAAGCCTTCGTGTCTTCGTGCCTTGGTGGTGAATCAGAGTTTCATCGCCACCGCTACGCCGTCGCGGAGCGGCAGGATGGTGGTGAAGAATTCCTTCGAGTCGTACAGGGCGCGGTTGAATGCCTGGATGGCGCGGGTGCGTTCGTCGGCATCTTTGTCGTCGGCCACGCGCCCGCTCCACAGCACGTTGTCGGAGACGAACAGCCCGCCGGGACGCAGGCGCGGCGCGGCCAGCTTGAGGACGCGCGGGTAATCCTCTTTGTCCACGTCGTTGAAGATGATGTCGTACGCCGCCGGCTTCTGCTCACTCAGGATTTCCAGCGCATCGCCGACCCGCACCTCGATCCGGCCCGCGACGCCCGCGCGCTCGAAGTAGCGGCGCGCTTCGTCGGCGTTCTTGCGGTCGCCGTCGGTGTAGACCACGCGCCCGCCCTCGCCCAGCGCGCGCGCCCACCAGATGGTGGAGTAGCCGATGGCCGAGCCCATCTCGAACACCGTCTTGGCCTGGAGAACCTGCGCCAGCTGGTAGAAGACGCGCCCGACGGCCGGTCCCACGATGGCGATCTTCCGCTGCGCCGCCTGCGCCTCCATCTCCTGGAGCACCGCATCGCGCGGCGGCAGCATGGCGTAAAGATATTCTTCGACGGCGGGATGGGTGATTCCGCTCATAAAAAGCAGTTTCTAGTTTCTGGTTTCCAGTTTCTAGTTAAGGCATCCCGGCGCCTGCGAATTACCGTCGTCGACACGCGAACTAGAAACTCGAAACGAGAAACTAGAAACTTATGTTCACTCCAGCGTTCCTCCCGGCGCCAGCTCGCAGACGGTGATGCCGGTATCGGCGAGCAACTGATTGAGCTCCCCGGGGGTTCCAGTCAGCAGCGGGAAGGTGCCAAAATGCATAGGGATGACGGTGTGGGAACGCAGCAGGCCGCAGGCGTAGGCGGCTTCGCGCGGGCCCATGGTGAAGCGGTCGCCGATGGGCAGCATGACGATCTCCGGCGCGTAAAGCTCGTGAATGATGCGCATGTCGCCGAAGACGGCGGTGTCGCCGGCGTGGTAGAGCTTCAGCCCGGTGTCAAACTCGATCACGTAGCCCGCGGCTTCGCCGCCGTAGATGATCTGGCCATCGTCGTCGGTGATGCCGCAGGAGTGGTCGGCGTGCACCATGGTGACGCGCAGGTCGCCCACCTCCTGGGTGCCGCCCTTGTTCATGGGGGCGGTCGTCGCCACGCCCTTCTTCTGCATCCACGAGCAGAGCTCGAAGTTGCCGACCACGGTGGCGCCGTGCTCCTTGGCCAGCGCCACGCCGTCGCCGATGTGGTCGAAGTGCCCGTGGGTGCAGAGCAGGACGTCGATCTTCGCGAGCTTCTTCTGCGCCTCGGGACAGGCGGGGTTGTTCGCCACCCAGGGGTCGATGACCACGGTGCGGCCCGCGGGGGTCTCGATGCGAAACGTGGAGTGGCCGAGCCACGTGAACTTCGCGCCTTTCAGGTCCACCTTGGCCATGCTCGCCTCCCGTGGAAAACCACCGATTGTAGTGCCCGCTTGGCGGCGGATGCAAACGGAGTGAAGCGCTCAGCGGCGGCGGGCCGCGTCGCCGGCGGGGACCGGCACCTGCGCGACGATCTCCACCCCGAAGCCTTCCAGGGCCGCGACCTTGCGCGGATGGTTGGTGAGCAGGCGGATGCGGTGCAGGTTGAGGTCGCGCAAAATCTGCGCCCCGATGCCGATTTCGCGCTGCGTCTGCCGCGCTGGTGGTCGGGGCGCGCCGGCTCCCGCACCTCGCGATGGAAGGCGAGCACCTTCTGCTCGTCCACGCGGTCCACGTGGAGCTGCGGCCGGTGTGGTGGAGATAAATCAGCGCCCCGCGGCCTTCCTGGGCAATCAGCTCCAGCGCCGGTGCACCATCTCCTCGCAGACGCAGCAGTCGGCCCCGAAGACGTCGCCCGCGAGGCAGTGGGAGTGCATGCGCGCCGGACCAGCACGGCGCCGTCCTGCTCGATGTCACCCTTGACCAGCGCGACGTGGCTCGCCGTCGTCCACCTCGTTCTCGTAGGCGATCATGCGGAACTCGCCGCCTGGCGGGTGGACAGCAGGGCCTCGGCGACGCGGTGCACGCAGCGAGTCGTGCGCAGCCGGTAGCGGATGAGATCGGCGACGGTGAGCATCTTCAGATCGTGCGGGCGGCAGAACTCGATCAGGTCGGGCAGGCGCGCCATGGTGCCGTCGTCCTTCATGATCTCGCAGATGACGCCGGCGGGCTCCAGCCCGGCCAGGCGGGCCAGGTCCACCGCGGCCTCGGTCTGCCCGGCGCGCACCAGCACGCCGCCTTTGCGCGCCCGCAGCGGGAAGACGTGCCCGGGCGCGCCAGGTCGGCGGGGCCGCGTGCCGGGTCGATGGCCGCCTGGATGGTGGGGCGCGGTCGGCGGCGGAGATGCCGGTGGTGACGCCCTCGCGCGCGTCGATCGACACGGTGAAGGCGGTGCCGAAGGGCGACGGTGTTCTCCGCCACCATCATGCGGCAGCCGCAGCTCACCGATGCGCTCCTCGGTCATGGCCAGGCAGATCAGGCCGCGGCCGTCGCTGGCCATGAAGTTGATGGCCTCGGGCGTGACCTTCTCGGCGGCCAGCGGTCAGGTCGCCCTCGTTCTCGCGGTCCTCGTCATCCACGACCACGATCATGCGCCCGGCGCGGAACTCCTCCAGCGCGGTGGGGACGTCGGTAAACGGCGCTTGGCGGTGCGGGGACATGCACTGGAATTGTAGCAGTGGTGGGAGAAGTTGCGAGCGCTCGAGGTTACGAGGTTTCGTCCTGCAGCGTGGGTGGACGCGGGCGACTCGCCCGCGTGTGGCGCGCCAGTCATTGCGCGCACCTCGGCAACTACTGGACGGTGAGCGGAGCGGAGACGCTGCCCATGCGGCCGGAGAGGCCGTCGCGCACCACGAAATGAACGATGTAGTCGCCGGGCGGGAGTTCGAGGGCGTTGCGGTAGGTGAGGCCATCGGCGCGCATCTCCCCGGCACTTTCCGGCTTGAGGTGGGACTCGAGGCTTTCGCTGAAGGGCGGCGCGGCGATCTTCCCTTCCCGGGTCCGCACCAGGGCGACGACCTCGAGCAGGAAGTGGTTCTCCTCCGCGTCCACGATGGTGACCGAGCCTGCCGGCAGCACCAGCTTGAAGCGCGCTTTTCGCAAGCCTTCCTGGCCGGTGGCGAAAACGCCCTCCCAACTGGCGGTCACGCCGATGGCGGTGTAGTCGAGCGGGGAGAGCACGGCAACGTTCAGGTCGCGCAGGCGGGTGCCGAAGTTTTCGGCGGTGGCGGCGGCGAGGAAGAAGCCGTTGCGGGCGCGCACCTGCGCATGCCGGCCCCGCACCCTGACCGCCAGCTTGTGCCAGCCGGGGTGCAAGCGCTGCCGATTCGTGTAGTAGCCCAGCAGGTAGTAGCTGGCGGAATCCTTGACGGCGTCGACAAAGCTGCGCTTCAAGTCATTGGTGTTGTAGTACGCCTTGCCGCCGGTCTCCTCGGCGAAGGCCTGCATGGTGCCGATGCGCTCGGTGTTGTTCCAGTAGGCCTGGTGCGCGAAATTGCGGGTCCCCGCTCCCCAGGTGCTGACCGGCAGGGCGCCCTCCACCTGCAAACCGCGCACGTCCACGGGATAGAGGGCCATCTGCGCATTCACCAGGTCTTTCCACACCCGCTGGTAGAGCGGCAGGATGTCGCCCAGTTGCGCGCGGCCGCCGCGCGCCAGGCCGGCGAAAGAATTGGGATCGGGATCGGAGGGATGGTTCCCGACAAAGCTCTCCAGGGCATCGCTGAGGGTGAACGGAAAGCCCCCCGTCAGCCACAGCAGCGACTTGCGTCCGGGAATTCCGGCATAGCGGTTGGCCAGTTGCTGGATGGCTTGCAAGGTGTAACTCGCAGCCAGCTTGTTGAGGAAGGCGTTATCGTTCTTGTCTTCTTCCTCCGCCAGTTGCAGCATGGCTAGCAACGAGGCGTCGAGGGGAGTCGTGCCGGGATGCGGATCCTCGCTGGGCAGCGCTTCCCCGGTGGGCTGGTCGGCGAGGGTGCGCGCGGTGCCGGGAATCTTCCTGGCGGCCGCCAGCAGCAGGCGCGGATCGTCGGTGAAGTTGTGCACCATGCGCACGCCGTTGCGGGTGATCACGAAGAGCGAGAAGAGTTCGTTCGACTGCGCCAGGTCCCCGATGTACCTCAGCAATTCGTTGCGGGCGAAGATCTGGTCCTCGGGGGCGGTGTTGATCAGGTCGAGCGCGATGATGGTGAGGTGCAAGGCACTCGTCCGCTGGCCCCTGCTGGTGGCGGGAAGATTGCTGTATCCGTTGCTGTTGTCGGCAACCGCGGCGGCCGGGCGCTCATTCGAGGCCGTGACTTCCTCGAAGCTGGCGATGCGCTGCTCCACGCCGTCTTCGAAGACGGCGAAGTCTTCGCGCTTCAGGTTCTTGATGTGATTACCGGCGCCGTCGTGGACGATGGCCGGCACCATGACCAGCTCGGTGGTGGAGGTAAAGCGCGGGGCCGCGGTGTTGGGCCCCGCCGGCGGTTTCTGCGCGACCGGCGCGGGCTGCGCGCTGCCGTGCCCGAGCAGGGTGAGCGCCGCGGCGATCATGATCAGGGATTTGGCAGGTTGCAGCGGCACGCGAATCGCCCCACTGAGTTGTGCGGCGCATTGTAGCAGGGGTTGGGCGGCGCAGAGCCTATCCGGCGGGGTAGAACATCCGAATCAGCAGGTAGACAGCGGCGGCGACCGCGGCGGAGGCGGGAATGGTGAGGACCCAGGCCCACACGATGCGCCGGGCCACGCCCCAGCGCACCGCGGAGAGGCGCTGGATGGCGCCCACCCCGACAATGGCGCCGGTGATGGTGTGGGTAGTGCTCACGGGAATGCCGGCCAGGGCGGTGCCGAACAGCGTGATGGCGCCGGCGGTTTCAGCGCAGAAGCCGCCCACGGGCTTCAGCTTGGTGATCTTCGTGCCCATGGTGTGGACGATGCGCCAGCCTCCAAAGTAGGTCCCGAAGGCAATGGCGGCGTGCGCCGAGAGAATGATGGGCCAGTGCAAGCTTCCCCAATTGGCGGCGAGGTCTTCCTTGGAGAGGATGCCGCCGGTATACAGGGCGCCGGCGATGATGCCCATGGTCTTCTGCGCGTCGTTGCCGCCGTGTCCCAGGCTGTAGGCGGCGGCGGAGAGCAGTTGCAGACGGCGGAACCACTTGTCTACCTGCTGCGGCGCTTTGTGCTGCAGGAGCCAGTAGACCGCCACCATGAAGCCCAGGGCCAGGACCAGCCCCAGGAGCGGCGCGACGAAGATGAAGAGGATGGTCTTGTACCACCCGGAGGCGATGATGACGTCATAGGCGTGCCGGGGGCCAAACAGGACCGCTGCCCGCACCATGGCGGCGCCGGCGAACCCGCCGATGAGGGCGTGCGAGGAGGAGGTCGGCAGCCCCCACCACCAGGTGAGCACATCCCAGACGATGGCGCCCACCAGCCCGGCCAGCACCACATACTGGGTCACGATGACCTGGCCGCCCAGGTCGAGCTGGATCATGCCCTGGCCGATGGTCTTGGCGACGGCGGTGCCGAGCAGAAAAGCGGCGGCGAAATTGAAAAAGGCGGCCCACATCACCGCCAGGCGCGGCGAGAGCACGCGGGTGGAGACTACGGTGGCGATGCTGTTGGCGGCATCGTGAAAGCCGTTGAAAAAATCAAAGGTGAGGGCGACCAGCACCGTGAGGGCGACCAGCACCAGTCCGGGGTTCACGGGCGTTCGTTCCTCGTCGCTGGGAGCGGAATCACGGGATGGATCAAGTGCTCTTCAGGACCACGGTTTCCAGGACGTTGGCGGCGTCTTCGGCCTTGTCGGTGGCGCGTTCCAGGGTCTCAAACAGCTCTTTGAGCTTGATGAGCGCGATGGGGTCCTTCTCGCGCTCGAAGAGGCGCCCGATGGCCTGGCGCGCGATTTCGTCGGCTTCGTTCTCCAGGCGGTTGATCTCGACACAGTAGTCGAGCACGCCCTTGTTTTTTCCCAGCAACGCCACCGCCTTCTCCAGCTGCTCGCACTGGCGGACGATGACCTGCGCCAGCTCCGCGGCGGCGGGCGGGGGATTGCTGATGCGGTACACCAGCAGGCGCTCGGCGGCGGTGTTGATGTAGTCGAGCACGTCGTCGAGCGAGGAGGCGAGGCGGTGAATGTCCTCGCGGTCAAAGGGGGTGATGAAGGTCTGGTTGAGCTTGGTGAGGATGCCGTGGGTGAGTTCGTCGCCCTGATGCTCGATGTCGGTGATTTTCTGCAGGCGGACTTCGAGGTTGGAATCGTCGCTGAGCACTTCGGCCAGCAGGCGGGCGCCTTCGCAGAGATTGCTGGCCATCTGCGCGAACATGTCGAAGAATTTAACGTCGCGCGGAATAATGCGGACCATACCTGGCTCCGTCAGGGCAAAATTGCGCCGGAAGACACCACGGGTGACCGCGCCAGCGCTCTTGAAACCGAACACTATCTCATGCGCGGAGCAGGCGGTCAACGAGGGTTCAACGGCCCGCACGGTGCAGCCAGATGCCGGCCAGGACCGCGGCGAACGAGAGGCCGTTGTTCAGCACCAGGTTGGCGGCCAGGCTGAGCAGCCGCGCCTCGTGGAGATAGGCCATGCTCTCGTAGGCGAAGGCGGAAAAGGTGGTGAATCCGCCGCAGAAGCCGGTCGCAGCCAGCAGCCGCCAGCCGTCGTGGGTGTGGTCGGCCGACCAGGTCAGCACGTACCCCACGAGAAAACAGCCCAGCGCGTTGACCACCAGGGTGCCGTAGGGAAAGCCGTGGTGGTACGAAACTTGGGAAGAAAAGTGGGTGAGCAGGAAGCGGGCTGCGCCGCCCAGCGACGCACCTAGCATGACCAGCAGAATGGCTTGCGCCAAGGTGACTCCTCCCAAAGGGTTTTGGTAGGAGTCATCAGCCCCGGGAGGGGCGGGTACCGGCGAACTCCATCGCCGTTTGTATAGTAGCGTTTTCCGGCTGACCGCGTCGAGTCGTCAGAGAATGGAAAAAGCCGCCCAAAAGCGGGCGGCCTTCGCCGGAACGCGGACCTGCTTAGAGCGTGGACTCGATCTCAAAACCCCAGGCCTCGAGCAGGGCCTCGGGGATGAACTTCGAGTTCTTGTTCTTGCGCGCCCACTCCCGCAGACGCGTAGAACGGATGTACTGGTCCGGCTGCAGTTTGAACTCCTTCACCACCTGCTCGAATTCGGTGATGGTGGGGGTAATCGGGCCGATCGGCTCCGGCTTGCCCCAGTTCGGGTTGCCACGTCGCTTCGCCATGTATTAGTTCCTGCCTCGTGAGACCGTTGGGATGATTGCGGTCTTGTCCGCCGATTCCGCTAAGGCATTGGATTCATTGGAGTCCGCGCTGGATTCAGCACCCAAGTTACCCGGCCCTTGATCGTCTGTCTTCCCCCAGAACCAAGCCTTGGACAAAAAGACTTGATAGCATACGCCGGTTTTGCCCCCGGGGCAAGAGAAATTGCATGCGCCCCGATCCCCCAGAATTGAGTTAACTCCTGCCTGCACAGTCGCTTAGGTAGAATTTCCCGGGCAAGCAGCACCCCCTGCGGACGACCTCTAAATTGTTCCACGTGGAACAATTTAGACGGTCTGGCAGGCGATCGGTTTCAGGTGGCTAAGGCCGGCTCGTCGGCGAGGCAGAACTCCCAGGCGCAATACTTCCCTGCCGGGGCCTCAGGCGGACAATACAGGCAGGTGGTGCGAATCCGGGGATCCACGGTGCGGGCGAAGACGTCGAACTCCACGCGGCCGACGCTCTGGCAGGGGAAATCGGGCAGGCCCCTGCGGCGCCGCGTCTCCTGCACCCGGCAGACGTCCATGAAGAAGCGCAGGGTGCGGCGGTCGTCGCTCCATTCCGTGTGCTGGGGGTTGATGAGGCTGTACATGCGGAGTGACAGGACGCGTTCCAGCGCGGGGAGGCCACCGGCGGGCCCGATGCCGAAGGTGGTCATGATGCGGCGTGCCTCGAGGGCGGCAAACTGCTCCCAGGCGCGGCGGTCGAGCTCGATGGCCTGCTCCATGCCCAGCCGCGCCTCGCCGGCGAGAAACCAGCAGCCGTCATGCGCCAGCCAGTGGCGCGCGAACATCTCGAGCGCGCGCAAGAGCTCTTCGCGCGACATCTCGGCGTAGGGGTTGTTCATCTAGCTGACCGCGTTTTCGTTTTCCGGCGAACGCAGCACGCGCGCGACGCTGTAAGGGGCGCGCCGCCCGGGTTCGTGGAAGTGCCGCACCTGCAGCTCGCCCAGCAGCCCGAGGCCCACCAGTTGCACGCCGGCGAGGATGAGCACGGCGGCGAAGATCATGAGCGGGCCGTGCTGCTGCATGACCTGCACGTGGTAGAACATCTTCCACAGCAGCAACCACACCGCCAGACCTCCGCCGCAGAAGACGCTGACCAGCCCCGCGGTCCCGAAAAAGTGCAGCGGGCGGGACAGATAGCGCAGCAGGAAGCGGATGGTGATCAGGTCGAAGAAGACGCGGACGGTGCGACCGAGGCCGTAGTGGGAGACGCCGCGCTCGCGGATCACGTTCTGAATCGGGATCTCGCAAATGGTGGCGCCATGCCACGAGGCCAGCGCCGGGATAAAGCGGTGCATCTCGCCGTAGAGCGGCACCTCGCGCAGCAGCTCGCGGCGATAGGCTTTGAAGGTGGTGCCGAAGTCGTGGATGGGGACGCCGCTGAGCACGGCCATCAGCCAGTTGGCGCAGCGGGAGGGCAGGCGGCGCAGCCAGAAGCTGTCGAGGCGGCGCTTCCGCCAGCCACTGACGATGTCGTAGCCCTCGCCGATCTTCTCCAGGAAGCGCGGGATGTCGTTGGGGTCGTGCTGCAGGTCGCCGTCCATGGCGATGACGTACTCGCCGCGGGCATGGTCGAAGCCGGCGGCCAGGGCCGAGGTTTGGCCGAAGTTGCGGCCGAGTTTCACCACCACCACGCGGCTGTCGACGGCGGCAATCTCCCGCAGCAGGTAGAAAGTGCGGTCCACGCTGCCGTCATCGACAAACATCAGCTCGAAAGGCTCGCCTGCGGCTTCCATCACTACCTTCAGGCGGTCATAAAGCTCGGTGACGTTCTCCTCTTCGTTGTGAAAAGGGACGACGATGGAATACTTGAGCACAGCGTAGATTATACATTCGGTGGAGCGCGGACCGAGGATGCCGTTTGCGGTGCTCCGGCGGGTCGGCGTGCCGGCGAGTTGCCCGGAGCGTGTTATTTTGGCCTCGCGATCGCATGGCGATTGAACTCCAGAAACGACCAGGCGCCTTCGGGGAATCGCCCGGACGGGGTGCCGCCGGGTGGCCGGTCGCGGTGGTGCTGCTGACGGCGCTGGCGCTGGTGCGCATCGTTTCCACCTATCGCGTCTTCAACCAGATCATGGACGAGCCCTTCCATCTCGGCTGTGGCATGGAATGGCTGCAGAAGGGCACCTACACGCTGGAACCGCTGCATCCGCCGCTGGCGCGGGTGGCGGTGGCGCTCCTTCCGTATCTCAGCGGGCTGCGCATCGAGGAGTCGCCCCAGTCCTGGATCGAAGGCAACCGCGTGCTCTACGCGCGTCCCAACTACCTCGGCACGCTGGCGCTGGCACGTTTTGGCACGCTTCCCTTCTTCCTGCTGGCTGTCGGCTCGTTGTGGTGGCTGGCGCGCGAGCTGTTCAGCGAACTGACCGCGGTGGCTTCCGTGCTGCTGTTCACGCTGTTGCCGCCCATCCTGGCCCATGCGGGACTGGCGACCACGGACATGGCGGTGACCGCGACCGTGCTGCTCACCGTGGCGACCTTGCTTCGCTGGCTGAAAGAGCGCACGCCCGGGCGCGCCGCGCTCTGTGGCTTGAGCGCCGGCCTGGCCCTGCTCTCAAAGCTGAGCGTGCTGGTGTTCGTGCCGGCGTGCTTCGTGGGCATCGCGCTCGCCTACGCCGTGGCGCGGCCGCGGGAGAGCGACCCGAAGCGCCGGCCTCGCAGGTCGGTGCGCGGCGCCCACTGGATCGTCATCGTGGCCTTCCTCACCCTGTGGGCCGGGTATCGCTTCTCGCTGCATCCGACGCGCGGCACCACGCCGCCGAAGTCTCCCGGGGTGGCGCGCAGCCTGTATGGGATGGCGGCGCGGGTGCCGCTGCCGGCCGCCGAATTCCTCACCGGGTTGCATCAGCTTTGGGACTCGCAACAGAAGGGCCGCCGCGCCTACCTGCTGGGGCAGGCGTATCTCGGTGGGCGGTGGTACTTCTTCCCGGTCGCGATTTTCTATAAGACGCCGCTGGCGTTCCTGGTGCTGGCGGTGATCGGCGGGTGGCTCACCCTGCGGGGCGCGCTGCGGCGCCGCGCGTGGATGCTCGCCATCCCCGCCGGATGCGCGTTGGCGATGCTCGCGGTGTCACTGCCCAGCCGCATCAACATCGGCGTGCGCCACGTGCTGCCGCTGTATCCGTTCCTGGCATTGCTGGCCGGCTACGCGCTGGCGCAGTTCGCCGAACGGGCAGTGGCGGGTGAAGGTGCCGCCCGGCGCGCGGTGGCCGCCGCGCTCGGCGGCGGGCTGCTGCTGTGGTGCGCGGTCGCGAGCGCCCGTGCCCACCCCGATTACCTCGCCTACTTCAACGAAGCCGCCGGCGTGCATCCGGAGAACATCCTGGTGGACAGCGACCTGGACTGGGGCCAGGACCTGCTGCGGCTCGGCCCCGAGTTGCGGGCGCGCGGCGTTCAGCAGGTTTCGATCGCCTACTTTGGCAGCGCACGGCTGGACGCGGCCCATCTGCCGGCGTTTCACGAACTGAAAGCTGGGGAGCGCGCCACCGGCTGGGTGGCGGCAAGCGTCTGGGAGATGAAGATGGGTGACCTGGAGACGGTCGGCTGCGGCGGCTACTGCTGGCTGAACGACTACCCGGCGGTCGCCACCATCGGGCGTTCCATCAAGCTGCTCTACGTGCCGCCACCCCCGCCCACTCTGCCGCGTCCGTCTGCAGGGGAAGCTGCTGCGACTAATCCGGCTTCGCGGCCTTGAACATCGCGCTCGCGTCCATCGGCTCCGTGGTGGCGCCAGCGGCAGCAAAAAACGCGCGGTCGCAGCCGCGCGTCGTACCTTCCGAGTTTCGGTTCAGCGGCCGTAGTATTCGGCGTTCCGCTGGGTGAAGGCCTTCCATTTTTCCGGCAGATCGTCGAGGGCGAAGATGGCCGAGACCGGGCAGACCGGCACGCAGGCGCCGCAGTCGATGCATTCGACGGGATCGATATACAGCAGTTCTTCCTCGGCGTGGCGGGGCTCGTCCTTCTTAGGATGAATGCAATCCACCGGGCAGGCATCCACGCAGGCGGTGTCCTTGGTTCCGATGCACGGTTCTGCAATCACGTATGCCATAGTCGGCCTCTCTGCTCCTGTCGGTAACGATGCAAGAGAACCTGCCATTCTAGCAGCCATGGGGGTTCGCGCAAGAGGGTGCGCCGCCGCGTAGTGTCCTTTCAGAGCGACTGGTCGAGTCCTTGCGCCCATTGTCCGATTCGTGTGCCCGAGCAGGAGATACGAAATCCCCAGCAGCGTTGGCAGACGCTTCCACCGCTGTCCCCTTGCCGGAAGGCGATTGATCTGAAGTCTGTGTTTCCCCTGCGAGCTATCGTGGAATGCCTTGTTGTCGATAAAAACTCAAGGCCATCGCGAACAGCATCATAGGCTTGGTTGAAAGTGTGCCGCGTGGCGAAGGTGCTTCCCCGTCCGCCGTCTGGATGCGCCATGAGTATATTTTTGCACTAGTCGGCCAGAAGCGCGATTTCTTCCAGTATCCAAACGTGATCGGTAAGGCCAGCGGCCATCGCTGGGGATACGACGGACACGCTAAACCCGCGTCAGCCAAGAGTTTCAGGACGGTATGGAGCGCCGCCCCTGTCATTCGCACGGTGGCGCGGAGCGAGTTTCCTTCCACGAGTGCTGCGAGTATCCGAGCGCGCTTGACTGTGCTGAGGCGTTTCATAATGCAAACGTCATGCTAATACGCTTTCGCATGGTTAAGCCCATTGGTGTTACAATCCACGGCCAGAGCGGTCACACTTGCACCACTTATAGTGCACCTTATGCGGAAAATCGAGCCTTGTGCAATAACCGCTAGCTCTGGACTTGGCGCATCTCTGCAAAGGCGCTGATTTTATTTCTGCAAGGGGCTTGACTATTTCAGTGGGAGGGTGTACTAGGATTACAGCGGCAACGGGCGAGCGGTTCGAGTCCTGGTTTTCGCGGCCCTGATTCGATCCCGCCCGCCCAGATTGATTGGTGCCACATGAGGGTTTGATCCGGCCCTATAGGTGGCCGCACGAGGCAACGGGGGCGGGCTGAAACCCGTTCCCGTCCTCGCAACCCTTCGTGCATTAATGTACCACGGCTGTCAAGCGGAGGTCTTATGACAGGGGAGCAAGTGGATTACGCAGCTATTTTGAATGACATGGAGACGAAGAAGGCGGCGCTCGAAGCGGCGATTGCCTCGCTGCGCGCGGCGCTATCGCTCGGGGCGCTCGGCCAAGGTGGCGAACTCGCGCCGTTGGCCAATGGCACGGGAACGACTTTTTTTACGCCTGGACCAATGGGTGGCGACCTCCCGGCTGGCTTTTCTCTCGGCAAGAGCATCCCCGAGGCCGCGAGGCTCTACCTATCCATCGTGAAACAGAAACAGACCAGCGCCGAAATTGCCGAGGCCTTAAAGAAGGGCGGTATGGAGAGCACGTCGAAGAACTTCCAGCAAATCGTGCATTCCGTTCTGGATCGTGCGCGCAAGGCGCACAATGCCGAGATCATCAAGCTGGGCCGGTCACATTGGGGTTTGGCCGCTTGGTATCCGGCCGGCCTTCGCGCCGGAAGCGCCGCCCCCGCCAAGAAGGGGAAGAAGAAGTCCAAGAAGGCAGCTGGCGTCAGCGCGAGCTCGGCCGCACCGAAGGCGACTGCTGCTGCTCCGCCACCTTCGGTGGCGACCACCACGACGCCCAAGCCAGTCCCGGCCAAGCCGGAGGAGCAGGTATTGCGCCTTCTCACGCTCGACCCCAAGGTGGAGTTCACGGCGAAGCAGATCGCCGAGGAGATAGGAATCAAGGTTCAGACGGCATGCCTGATTCTGGGCAAGCTGGGGAGCAGGAGCAAAGTCGTAAAGACGGACGCTGGCAAATACCACGCCGTCGCGGGGCGGGTCGCTTCAATGGCAGGCTAAAACACGGATGACAAAAGAAACGTATACGCGCCGGAAGGTGGAAGCGCTGAAGCCCCTTATCCTTGGGCGCTTCCACGATTTGGTTTGTAAGTATCGCGTAGACGAATACGAAGAAATGCTCGACGAGTGGCCAGACATTGATCCCGACGTTCGGAAGGAACTGGTCGAGGAATTTAAGCGGTACGCCGAGACCGTTTTGCGCCAGAACTTGCGCCGGAAGTGGCGCGCTCCAAAATAGTCCGCGTTCTCTTTTCTGCGCGTGCGGCCTCCTCTGGCGTCATCCTGGCGCGCGCGGCTTCGATAGCGGCGACGGTTCTCTCGGCTAGGGAGCGCACACGGGCTTCCAGTTCGCGACAGGCGCGGTCGTCGCCAGTCTCGGGCTTGCTCGCGGTTTTCATGCGATGGGGGCCCTTCCTAGGTGGTTCTTGCGCCACGAACTGTAACCGCCTTTCCCGGTATGCAAGCTTGATATTGGTGGAAAACCGCGCTAAGTGTCAATCATATGAAGCCTGATGTGCAACGAAAATGTTGCTTGACGCGGTTACGCAGGTCATTCGGCGCCAGAGGTTTTCCGCTTCGCCCAGCGGGCTTGGGCGGCTCTTAGTGCCACTTGGCTCCGCGCCTGCGGCGTCATGGTCACCATGCGACGCTTGCCGCCCACCTTCCCTCCCTTGCGGCCCATAGCGGACATAATCTGGCTGATTAGAGCCTTGTCGGCTTTCTTGGGCTTCGCTGGTTCGGTTGCCTTTACAACCATTTCGACCATCCTATGGGCTAGGACATTGGGATCGTCCTGCTCGACCCTTCGCCTGCTATTCCGCTTTGGCATACCAGCATGATGCCACGGATTGCGGTCGGATGCCAGCCCCCTAGGATTCAAACTGCATCACTGCCCGCCGCTTCATCCGGCGGGCCGAGGCGGAAGATTGGTGCCGGACGCAGCGCGTCTGCTATCCTCGGCAGCTTCGCCGGCCGCCAGCGGCCGGGTTGACCTCGATGCCCGCTGACGCCACCCCCGCCCCCCAACCCTCCCGCCTGTATCGCTGGGCGGTGCTGGTCTTCGTCAGCCTGGCGATGTTCGGGAACTACTACGTCTACGACGCGCTCAGCCCGGTGGCGGACCTGCTCAGCCGACAGCTCGGCTTCCCCGACGCCTACATCGGCTTGCTGCAGGGCATCTACAGCTTCCCCAACATCTTCACCGTGCTGATCGGCGGGGTCATCATCGACCGCATCGGCATGCGCAAGTCCACGATGATCTTCGGAGTGCTGTGTCTCCTGGGCGCCATCATCACGGTGGTTAATCCTCCCCACTTCCTGGCCGCAGTCGCGCCCAGCGTTGCGGGAGCGGTGGCCGCGCCCTTCTCCTGGTTCAGCCAGGACGTCGCCGCTTTCATCCGCACCGCGCTCTCCAACGATCGCCTGCTGGTGATGGCCATCGGACGCCTGGTCTTCGGCATGGGCGCGGAGTCGCTGATCGTCGCCGTCACCGCGGCCCTGGCAAAATGGTTCCGCGGCAAAGAGCTGAGCTTTGCCTTCGGCATCAACCTGACCATCGCGCGCCTCGGCTCCTTCGCCGCCCTCAACTCACCTACCTGGGCCAAGTGGGCCTATGCCAGCTGGCGCACGCCCTTCCTGATTGCGGTGGCCGCCTGCACCCTGTGCGTGGTGGGCGCGGTCATCTACTGGATCATGGAAGTCAACGCCGAAAAGCGCTACGCGTTGGGGCATGCGGCCACCGACAAAGTGGTGTTCAAGCGACCTGTTCCAGTTCGGTCTTTCCTACTGGTACGTGGTGGCGCTGTGCATCGTCTTCTATTCCGCCATCTTCCCCTTCCAGACCTTTGCCGTGAAGTTTTTCATGGAAGCGCACGGCACCTCGCGCGAGTTTGGTGGCTTTCTCTCCAGCATGCTGACCTTGTTCGCCATGATTGCCACGCCCCTGTTCGGGCTGATGGCCGACCGCATCGGCAAGCGCGCCCTGCTCATGGCCTTCGCCTCCCTGCTGCTCATCCCGGTTTACCTGATGATGGCCTATACCCACATCAGTCTCTACGTCCCCATGGCCATGATGGGGATTGCCTTCTCGCTGATCCCGGCGGTGATGTGGCCCTCGGTGGCCTACATCGTGGACCAGTCCAAGCTGGGCACCGCCTACGGCCTGATGACCATGATCCAGAACATCGGCTTGTTCGGTTTCAACCTGCTGATCGGCTGGGCCAACGACTACACCCACGCCAGCGCCACTAATCCGGGCGGTTACTCCCTGGGGATGTGGATCTTTTCCATGCTGGGTTTCCTGGGCGTACTTTTTGCCTACCTGCTGCGGCGGCGGGAGACCGGGCCTCATGCGCATGGGCTGGAGACCATTACCACCGCGTCGCAGGGCTAGGCGCGCCGGGCGTGTAAAATCCGCGCCATCAGCCTCACGCGACCAACCCGCATCGCCCTGCTGGGGTTCATGGGCGCCGGCAAAAGCTGCGCCGGGCGCGCGCTGGCGGCACGCCTGGGGTGGCGCTTTGTGGATCTCGACGAGGTCATCGTCGCCCGCACGGGACGCAGCATCGCCACCATCTTCGAGCAAGCCGGCGAAGCGGCCTTCCGGGCGGCCGAAGCCGAGGCGTTGGCCGCGACCCTGGCGGAGCCACACGCCGGGCTGGTGCTGGCGCTGGGCGGCGGCGCCTGGATTGAGCCCGGCAACGCCGCAGCGCTGCGCCGGGCCGGGGCGACTACCATCTTCCTGGACGCACCCGTCGAACAACTCGCCGAGCGCTGCCTGGCGACGGCCGCGGACCGGCCACTGGCCCGCAACCTGAACCAATTTCGCCAATTGCACCAGCAGCGCCGCCCGCGATACTTGGAGGCAGACGTGCATCTCGATACCTCGTGCCGCTCGGTTGAAGAAGTGGTCGCGGAAATTGTGCGCGCGCTCCGCCTCGAACCACACGTCACCTCGACTCCCCCGGAGGTCCCCCGATGAAGCGTGCTTTCCTCCTCGTGCTCGCCCTGGCCATCAGCGGGCTGGCTGCCGGCAACGACCAGAAAGACAAGAAAGAAAAATCCGCTCCCGGCACGGTGGTGGACTCCGGCTCCTTCGGCGTGTTCATCGGCGGGAAGCGAGTGGCGACGGAGAAGTTCGAGATCGTGCAGCGGGGCGACGCCAGCGTAGTTAAGTCAGAAATCCGGCTGGCGGAATCGGGCGACAAGGTGGCGCAGGCCGCCGAACTCCAGATGGCCCCCAGCGGCGACCTGCTGCGCTATGCCTGGCATGAGGTGGGGTCAGTCAAGAGCGAAGCCACGGTGGAGCCCAACGCCGAGTTCCTGGTGCAGCACGTTACGGTAGGGGAAAAGGTCACCGACTTGCCCTACCTGCTGCCGCACAGCACACCCATCCTCGACGACTACTTTTTCTCGCACCGCGAACTGCTGGCGTGGCGCTACCTGGCCAACGGCTGCACCCGCAAAGAGAGCGGCCTGGAATGCCGGCTGAGCCGGTCGAACTTCGGCGTGCTCATCCCCCAGCAGCGCACCTCCATGGTGGTCACGCTGGAGATGGACGGGCGGGAGAAGATCAAGATTCGCGGCGTCGAGCGCGAGTTGACGCGCCTCAGCCTGAAAGGCGAGGGCTACGACTGGTCGCTGTGGCTCGATGACCAGAACAAGATGGTGCGCATCGTCATCGCCGCGGAGAATACCGAGATCATTCGCGACTAGGGCCGGGCCCCGGGGGTTGAGCCCGGGGCTGAAGCCCGCGAAGCGAGCGGACTGATTCACCGGCCTAAAGGCCGGTGCTTCCCCCATTTGTGCCCCGGGGCTAAAGCCCGCGGCCGGGGCGGGCATCACGGCGGCTTGCCTTCCCTGCTACCATGTCCGGCTTCGCTCCCATGGCCACCACGCCCAGCGACCGTCCTCCCGGCCTCCGCCCTGCCGCCGGCGCTCTCATTGCCTTCTTCATGCTCGCTGCGGTGGCGCTCGGCCTGACGATCTTCACCGCGCTCTCGCCGGGCGCACTGCTGACCGCGCGCTGGCTGGCACTGGGGGCGCTCGCCGTGCACTGCACGCTGCGGCGCTCGCTGACGGCGTGGATTTTCTTCGCCATGCTGGCGGGCGTGGAATTCGGCCACGACTGGCCTGCCGCCACGATTTCGCTGCGCGTCCTCTTCCAGATCTTCCTGCGCCTCATCCGCGTCATCATCGCGCCGCTGCTCTTCGGCACGCTGGTGAGCGGCATTGCCGGACACGCCGACCTGAAGAAGGTCGGGCGCATGGGGATCAAGGCCATCATTTATTTTGAGGTCATCACCACGCTGGCGCTGGTGATCGGCCTGGGCGCCATCAACCTGAGCCGGGCCGGCGAAGGCGTCCACCTGCCGCCCGCGCCGCCCGGCGAACAGCTCCCGGCCGCCAAACAGAGTGCGCAGGAGCTGATCCTGCACATCTTCCCGGAAAACATCGCCAAGTCGGTCGCCGACAACCAGGTGCTGCAGGTGGTGGTGTTCAGCATCCTGTTCGCGATCGCGCTGGCCCTGGTGCGCGACGAAGAGAAGCGCCGCCCCATGATCGCCTTTTGCGAGAGCCTGGCGGAAACGATGTTCAAATTCACCAACGTGGTCATGCTGTTCGCGCCCGTGGGGGTGGGCGCGGCCATCGCCTATACCGTGGGGCAGACCGGATTCGGGGTGCTGGTGAACCTGGCGAAACTGCTGGCGACGCTCTACATCTCGCTCCTCTGCCTGCTGCTGTTCGTGTTCCTGCCGGTGGCGCTGCTGGCCAAGGTGCCGCTGCGGCGCTTCCTGGCCGCTGTCGCCGAACCCGCCACTATCGCCTTCGGCACCAGCAGCTCGGAGGCGGCGCTGCCGCGCGCCATGGAGGCGATGGAAGCCATGGGGGTACCGCGCTCCGTGGTCGCCTTCGTCATGCCCACCGGGTACAGCTTCAACCTCGACGGCTCGACGCTGTACCTGTCCATGGCGTCGGTGTTCGTCGCCCAGGCCGCCGGCATCCACATGACGCTCGGCCAGCAGGTGGTGATGATGCTGACCCTGATGCTCACCAGCAAAGGCGTGGCCGGGGTGTCGCGCGCCGCCATCGTCATCCTGCTGGCGACGGTGCCTTCCTTCGGTCTGCCCACCGAGCCGGTGTTCATCCTGCTGGGCATCGACCAGCTCATGGACATGGCGCGCACTTCGGTCAACGTGGTGGGCAACTGCCTTGCCACCGTCGTGATCGCGCGCTGGGAGGGTGACTTCGGCAGCGAGCCGCCTTCGCCCGCCGCGCTGGAGGCGCTGTAGGAAGAGCTAGCTTCTAGCTTCTAGCTTCTGGCTTCTAGCTTCTAGCCCCCACTCAGCGTTCAGCGAGCGTCGAGCAGCTGGAGGGTGCGCAGGATCACGTCGCCGGAGATTTGCAGGCTGCGGGTGCTGAGCTTGTCGAGGGTGTCGTCGGTGGTGTGGTGATAGGCGTTTTCGTAGCCGTAGTCGAGGTCGATGACATCGGCCACCGGCACGCCGATACGCGCGAAGGGCAGATGGTCGTCCTTCACGCCCAATTCCGACTGGAAGAAATGCGACTGGTAGCCTAGCTCGGTGGCGGCGCGGTACACCATCTCCAGCACCCAGGGGGTGGAGTTCGTGTCCTTGGCGATGTCGAGGTCGGCGTCGCCGATCATGTCGGCCACCAGCAGACCCTTGATTTTTTTCGCGGTGCCGTCAGCCTGCCACTTCGCTGCCAGGTGCTTCGTCCCGTACAGGCTGTCCTCGTCCGTCCACTCCTGCACCGCCTCTTCGCCGTCGGTCCAGACCAGCCAGACGGCGTAGCCTTCGCGCTTCTTGCCGCGGAGCTGGTTGGCGAACTCCAGCAACAGGGCGCTGGTGCAGGCGCCATCGTTGGCGCCGATGAACTTCGTGTTGCGCAGCGGGTAATTGGTGTCGTAGTGCGAGGCGACCACCACGATCCCGTCCTTGGTGCCGGGGAACTTGGCGATCAGGTTGGTCATGGGGAAGGCGCCGGCCGGGGTCTGCGCGGTGAAACTGTCTTCTTCCACCTGGTCGCGGGTGAGGCGCGACTTCAAGTACTGCAGCGCCTTCTGGTGTCCGGCACTGCCGATGGGCCGCGGCCCCAGCGAGACCAGCTCGCTGGTGTACTGCATGACACGATTGGCGTCGACGTGCAGCGGCGCCGCGCTGACCGACTTCGCCGCCGGCTGCGGCGCAGCGGCCACTGTAACCGGCCCCGGCGACGATGCACTCACCGTGCGCGAGGCCCTGCACCCCGCCAGGAAAACCGCGAGCAGGAGAATTCCGCCGACATGCCTGCGCATCCACCGAGGATACGACGCGCTGCGGGGAGCCGTCATGCTCATTGCCTCCGCTGTGGGCTACGCCTTCGACTTCGCCTTCCGCCGATTCGGATGCACCAGCCAGGCAATCGCGATGCTCACCACGTACAGCGCCACCATGGGAGCGGCGAAGATGCACATGTTCATGATGTCGGTGGTGGGGGTCACGATGGCGGCGATGATGAAAATCACCAGGATGGAATAGCGCAGGTTCCGCCACATCCAGCCGGCGCTGACGATGCCCATCAGCGAAAGAAAGAAGACGAGAATCGGCAGCTCAAAGACGATCCCCAGGCCGACGATGATGGTCAGGAAGAGGTCGGTGTACTCGCCGATCGTCACCATGGGCTTGAACTGCTCGCCGTAGCCGATGAGAAAATCGAGCGCCGCCGGGAACACGATGCGATAGGCGAAGAACCCGCCCGCCAGGAACAGCCCCACGGTGCTGAACATGAAGGGCAGGACGTAGCGTTTCTCGTGCCGGTAGAGTCCCGGCGCAATGAAGGCCCACACCTGGTAGAGCACGAAGGGCGAAGCCACGAACAGCCCGGCGATCAAGCCGACCTTCAGGTACATGTTGAAGGGCTCGGTCGGATTGGTATAGACGAGATCGGTGCTGAGATGGTGGGCCTTCAGCGCGGCGTCAATCGGCACCTTCATGTAGCGGTAGATAAGGTCGGCTTTCCACCAGCACACGCCAAAACCGGCCGCTACCCAGACCAGGGCCCAGATGAGGCGGCGGCGCAGTTCCTCGAGGTCGCTCGAGGAAGCTCATGCTGCCCAGTTCGCGATGTTCGGGGACCGGCTGCGGTTCGGAATCAGGCATCGTGGCCCTGGCTGGTGCCGCTCTGCCCCACCGCCTCCGGCGTGTGGCCCACGGCCCCTTCGGCCATGCCGGCGCCGGTGTAGGTCACGGTTCCCTCCGGCGGCGGCACCGGCACGGCGTGGATGGTCTTGGCCCGGTTCTCGTGCAGTTCGAGCTGGCGAATCTCGTCCTCGAGCTGCGTCTGGAAGGTGTTGCTGGCACGCTTGAATTCCAGCATCGCTTTGCCCAGCTGGCGCCCGATCTCCGGCAGCTTCCGCGGCCCGAAAATGATGAGGGCCAGCAGGAAGATGAAGATCATCTCTGGCATGCCAAGATTCATGTGGGATTCTCGGCCGCTATCTTACTAAATTCAGCGCCTTGGCGGACGGGAGCACGCGACCTCAGGATGGCGTTCCGGGGGAAAGCGCGTGCTAGACTCGGAAAGTCGCCCCCCCATTGAGCGGGGTTGGTATATCGGTTGTGCCCAGGCTTCCCAAGCCTGTGAAACGGGTTCGACTCCCGTACCCCGCTCCATAAAACCGCGGTCCCTCGCCGCTGCGCGCCTCGGGATGACATCTCAATCGGTCGACGGGAGGCGCGCTCAGCCGCCGCGGGTATGCATCTCGCGGTGGACGTCGCTGCGCAGCTCCTGAATCTGAAAGAGAGGCTCGCGGCGTATCACGCGCAGCCGCTCCTCGGCACCGCGGTCCGTGCGGTCCGACCAGGCGCCGGCGATGGCGGCGGCAATTTCTGCGGCCGGCGCGCCGCCGCGCAACAAGCGCTTCAGGTCAATCCCCTGCCGCGCGTACAGGCACAGGAGGAAGATGCCGTCGGCGGTGAGGCGCCCGCGGTCGCAGGCGCCGCAGAATGGCTCGGTGGTGGACGAAATAATGCCGAAAATGGTGCCATCCGCCAGCCGGTAGCGCTCGGCGGGCGCCGCGCCTTGCTGGCCGTGCGGCTCGACCGGTCCGTAGCGCGCGGCGATGACATCGAGCATCTCGCGCCGCGAAACCACCTGATTCGCCGACCAGCGCAGAGCCCCGCCTACGTCCATGTACTCGATGAAGCGGACTTCGATCTGGTTGGCGCGGCCGAATTCAATGAGATCGACGAGTTCGTCCTCGTTGCAGCCGCGCATGATGACGGCGTTGAGCTTGGTGCCGCTGAAGCCGGCGTCGCGCGCCGCCGCGATACCGCCCAGCACGTCGGGCAGCGCATCGCGGCGCGTGAGCTGCTGAAAACGCTCGCGGCGCAGCGTGTCGAGGCTGATGGTCAGGCGCCGCAGGCCCGCGGCATGCAGCGCGCGCGCCACGCGGGGCAGGAGCAGCCCGTTGGTGGTGAGCGCGAGGTCGGCGAAGCGATGGCCGCCCGCCAGCAACTCCACCAGACGCTCCAGGTCGCGGCGCAGCAGCGGCTCGCCGCCGGTGATACGCAGGCGGGCCACGCCCAGCCCGCGAAACACCTCGGCCAGCGCCGCGATCTCCTCGAAGCTAAGCAGTTCGCTGCGCTCCAGCCAGATGTACTCCTCCTGCGGCATGCAATATTCGCAGCGCAGGTTGCAGCGGTCGGTCACGGAAATGCGCAGGCTGCGCAAAGTGCGGCCGCAGGTGTCGTGCAGCGGATTGGCGCCCGGTTCAGGCATGCAGGCTGGCGCGAGAGACGCGCTCAACTATACCGGAAACGCCGGTTCGCCACTGTGCTAGCATCGAGGGTTTCCTATGCCCAGCCCTAAGCTCCATGTCGTCCCCCTCGGCGGACTCGGCGAGTTCGGCATGAACTGCATGGCCGTGCGCTGGGGCGACGACATCATCGTCATCGACGCCGGCCTGATGTTTCCCGAGGCCGAGTTGCTGGGCGTGGACATCGTGGTTCCCGACATTAGCTACCTGATCGAGAACCGCAAGCACGTGCGCGCCATCGTGCTCACCCATGGCCACGAAGACCACATCGGCGCGCTGCCCTGGATCCTCTCCGAGCTGAACGTGCCGGTGTATGCCACCGAGTTCACGCTTGCCTACGTGGAAAACAAGCTGGAAGAGCACGGCCTGCTCGACAAGACGACGCTCAACGAAATCCGCGCCGGGCGCCGCTTCAACATCGGCCCCTTCACCATCCACCCCATCCAGGTGACGCACAGCCTGGTGGACTGCGTGGCGCTGGCGATCCACACCCCGCTCGGCATCATCATCCATACCGGCGACTTCAAGGTGGACCCGACCCCGACCGACAACCGCCTCTTCGACCTGCACAGCTTCGCCGAATACGGCAAGCAGGGCGTGCTGGCGCTGTTTCAGGACTCGACCAACGTGGAGCGCCCCGGCTACACGCCCAGCGAGCGTGCCGTGCGCCGCAAGTTCGACGAGGTCTTCCGCGCCGCCGACCGCCGCCTGTTCATCTCCTGCTTCTCGTCCTCGATCCACCGCATCAAGCTGGCGATCGAGCTGGCCTACGAATACAACCGCAAGGTGGCGCTGGTGGGGCGCTCGATGAACGAATCCACCGAGATCGCGCAGGACCTGGGCTACCTGGACGTTCCCGACGGCTGGCTCATCCATCCCGGCGACATCAGGAACACCGCGCCGGAAAAGGTGTGCGTGCTGATCAGCGGCACGCAGGGGGAACCGATGTCGGCGCTGTCGCGGGCCGCGGTGGACAACCACAAGCACGCGCGCATCGAGCCCGGCGACACGGTGATGCTCTCGTCGCGCATCATTCCCGGCAACGAGAAGGCGATCTACCGCATCATCGACCACCTCTACCGCCGCGGGGCGCACGTGGTGTACGAAGACGGCTCGTCGCCGCCGGTGCACGTCAGCGGCCACGCCAGCCAGGAAGAGCTGAAGCTCATCATCAACCTGGTGAAGCCGCGCTACTTCATTCCCATACACGGCGAGTACCGGCAGCTGCGGCGTCACGCCGAGACTGGCGGGCGCCATGCACGGCGCGGTGGGCTCGGTCCTGATGATCGAGAGCGGCGACCTCCTGGAGTTCGACGAACTGGGCGCGCGCAAAGCGGGGCGCGTCAACGTCGGCCGCGTCTGCATTGACTCCGGCTCGAGGGGCGAGGTGGTGGAAGACCTGGTCATCCGCGACCGCCGCCACCTGAGCGAGGACGGCATCGTGCTGCCCATCATCGCCATCAACAAGCTGACCGGCCGCGTCGAGAGCGCGCCGGAGATCGTGATGCGCGGCTTTGCGGCCGCCAACGTCGAAGACGGCTTCCTCAGCAGCGCGCGCGATACCGTCATGCAGACGCTGGAACTCTCCAGCGACGAAGAGAAGCGCGACTATGGCGTGATCAAGGAGAAGATCCGCCAGGACCTGAAGCGCTTCATCGTGAAGAGCACGCAACGCCGGCCGCTGATCATGCCGGTGATCCTCGAAATCTGAAGCGCCCCTTCGCTATGCCGCCGCCCCGCTCGACCGCCGCGCGCCGCTCGTGGATCGGGCCCACGCTGGCCGCGGTGGTGGCGCTGGGCGTGGTGGCCGCGCGGCCCGTCGCGCGGCACCTGGAAGCCGTCGCGGTGCTCGAGCGGCTGCAAGGCGAGACCCCGCGCGGGCTGCTCGCCGGCGGCACCCACCCGGTGCAGGAGAAGCGCGTCACCGTCCGCGCGGCAAGCGGCGCCATTGACGCGCGCCTCTACTGGCCGACCGATCTCGACGCTGCGCCCGTCATGGTCATCCTGCACGGCGTGCACCGCCTGGGGATGGACGAACCGCGGCTGGTGGGCTTTTCGCGGGCGTTGGCGGCTGCCGGCATGATCGTGCTCACGCCGCAGCTGCCCGGCTTCGCCGATTATCGCGTGGACGAATCCAGCGAGGTGCTGGCCGGCGACACGGCGCGGGCACTGGCTGCCGCGACCGGCGCGCGGCGCGTAGGCATCCTCGGCCTGAGCTTTGCCGGCGGCCTGGCACTGCTGGCGGCGGCCGACCCGCGCTGGGCGGATTCCATCGCCTTGGTGGCCGCCGTTGGCGCCCACGATGACCTCAGCCGGGTGATGCGCTTCTTCGTGACCGGCGAGGCGCCGCGTCCGGATGGGAGCATGCAGCACCTGGCACCGCACGAGTACGGCGAGCTGGTGGTGGCTTACTCGCACATCGACTACTTCTTCGCGCCCGCCGACCGCGCCACCGCACACGAAGCTATCCGGCTATACCTGGCCGAGCGTCCCACCGACGCCCGCGCCCTGGCGCAGACGCTGGCGCCGGAAGCGCGGCAGAAGATGGAAGACATCTTCGCGCACCGGCGCGGCTGGCTGGATGCGGCGCTGCTCGCCGAGATCGAGCACCATCGTGACGAGATGGAGCGCGTTTCACCGCATGGGAAGCTGGGCGCCCTCGGGGCGCCGGTGTTGCTCCTGCACGGCGAGGGCGACGACGTCATCCCCGCCTCCGAGATGCTGTGGCTGGAGCGCGAGGTGCCGCGCGCCCAGTTGCAGGCGGCGCTGGTAAGCCGCGCCGTCAGCCATGTCGCGATGAGCGGCAAGCCGACCGCACGCGACCGTTTCGCGCTTGTACACTGGACGGCGGAGCTGCTGGAGACCGCGCACGCCGCGCCGAAAGGACGCCGCCCCGATTGGTGACCCTCGACGACATCCGCGCCGCCCGTGAGCGCCTGCAGGGCGTGGCCGTGCGTACGCCGCTGGTGCGGCTGTGGAGCGCCGGGCCGCGCGCCATTTACCTCAAGCTGGAGAGCCTGCAGCCCATCGGCTCGTTCAAGCTGCGCGGCGCTTACAACAAGATCGCCACCCTCAGCGACGCCGAGCGCCGGCGCGGGGTCATCACCTACTCCAGCGGCAACCATGCGCAGGGCGTAGCGTATGCGGCCCGCGCCCTGGGGGTAAGGGCGGTCGTCGTCATGCCGCGCGCGGCGCCGCCGATCAAAGTGGAGAGCACACGCGCGCTGGGCGCGGAGATCGTTTTCGTCGGTCCCGCCAGCTCGGAGCGCCAGCAAAAGGCGGAAGAGCTGGCGCATGAGCATGGCTACTGCGTCGTGCCGCCGTACAACGACGAGCGCATCATCGCCGGGCAGGGAACGCTGGCGCTGGAGATCCTGGAAGACCAGCCCGCGATCGGGGTAATCATCGCGCCTATCGGTGGCGGCGGCTTGAGCAGCGGCATCGCCGCCGCCACGAAGCTCACGAATCCCGCCGTGCGCGTCCTCGGCGCCGAGCCCGAGCTGGCCGCGGACGCATGCGAGAGCCTCCGCTCCGGCCGGCTGGTGCAGTGGTCGGCTGAGCAGACCTCACGCACCCTGGCCGACGGCTTGCGCACGCAGAGCGTTGGCCCCATCAACTTCGAGCACCTCCGCCGTTTCATGGATGGCGTTATCAGTGTGAAGGAAGACGAGATTCGCGGCGCGATGCGCCGCCTGCTGCTGGAGGGGAAAATCGTGGCCGAGCCCAGCGGCGCGGTGGCCCCGGCAGCGGCGCTGTTTCACCCCGAGGAAGTCGGGGGCAAGGGCGATATCGCGGTGGTGGTCAGCGGCGGCAACGTGGAACCGGCACTGCTGGCCGAGGTGGTGCGGCAGGACGCCGCAGCCACCGTGTAAAATTTCGATTCCCTGTTCCTCGCCGCTGGTCCCTCAGCCGGCGTGGGCACCCCGAGTCGAGGAACGAGAAACGGGAGACTTTATGGGACGTACAGCTTCCCTTCTGCTGGCGGCGATGGTCGCGCTGGGCGCGAGCACGCACGCGTATGCCGTGGCGGAGCGCGCCATCGAGATCCGCGAGGCGATGCTCTACCTCACGCCGGACGCGACGTCGCAGCGGCTGGGCACGGTGCAGCGCGGCCGCGAGGTGGCGATCCTCGAGCAGAGCGGCGAGTGGCTGCACGTCCTGGCCAACACGCAGGAGGACCGCGAGGTCACCGGCTGGGTGCGGGAGAGGGGCGTGATCCGCACCTCCACCCCGAATGGGGACCAGATCATCTACGGCGAGGCGGTGGATTCGGAAGCGGAAGCGCAGCGCCGCCGTGGGCGCAAGGGCGCAGCCCAGGACGCCATGCGCTTGTACGCCCGCATGGCCGAGTACTTCCCGAAGTCGCCGCTGGCAGGCGAAGCGCTGTACCGCGCCGCCGACATTCGCTGGCAGATCGAGCGCGCCGACGTGATGTCGCGCCCCTCGGCCAAGGAGCGCGACCCCATCCTGCGCGGCCAGATGCCGGAAGACATGCTGAGACAGGTGGAGAAGAAGTTCCCCCACACCAAGTGGGCCGACCTGGCGGCCTTCGACTTGATCGAGAACAAGCTGTGCGGCGAGTGGCAGGGCAGCTCGAAGTGTCCCGACAAGGAAGCCGGTTACTACGAGGACTACGCCAAGGACCACCCCGACTCCCCCAAGGCGCCCGAGGCGCTTTACGAGGCGGCGTGGCGGCGCTCGGCGCTGATCGAGATGTACAAGGCCGAGGGCAACGCCAATCGCGTCAACGAGGCGCGCAGCCGCGCCTTGCAGCTGGCGCAGCAGATCGCCAGCCAGTTCCCGCAGAGCGATTGGGCGCCGCGCGCCCAGGCGCTGGCCTACAAGATCCAGCAGAACATCCCCACCTACGGCAACGTCGGGGAGTAACCAGGAGCCACGTTGAACGATTTCGCGCTGTCGTTTTTGCTGGGTGTCATTGAAGGTCTCACCGAGTTTCTGCCGGTCAGTTCGACTGCGCATCTGCGGATCACGGAGGCGCTGCTGGGCATCGACCTGGGCAGCGGCTACTGGAAGATGTTCTCCATCGTGATCCAGCTGGGCGCCATCCTGACCCTGCCCATCTACTTCCGCGCCCGCATCGCCGAGTTTCTGCGCAGCTTTCCGCGCGGCGCGCGCAAAGACCGCACGGTGCTGCGCCATCCCCTCACCCTCACCCTGCTGGCCTTTGTCTGTACCGCGGTGCCCTCGCTCCTGATGGTCAAGCTGATCGGCAAGCACCTGGAGAGCCTGTGGGTCATGGCGACCTCCCTGGCGGCCGGCGGCGCCATCATGTGGATCGTGGACGTGCTGTACGAGCGCCACACCTTGCGTCGCCGCACCAACGACATGCAGGACATGACGCTGGGGCAGGCGGTCTGGATCGGGGTGTGCCAGGTGCTCTCGGCGGTGTTTCCCGGGACTTCGCGCTCGATGGCGACCATCGCGGCCGGACAAGTCGCGGGGATGTCGCGCGCGGCGGCACTGGAGTTTTCGTTCTTCCTCTCCATGCCGACCATGGCGGCGGCCACAGTCTACGACTTCGTCAAGTCGCTGCGGCACCCCGCGGCCGAGGGCGGCAGCGCCATCGGCGCCGCGCCTGCGGGCCTGCACGGCTGGGTGACGCTCGCCATCGGGTTCGTGGTGTCGTTCATCGTCGCCTACGGGGTGGTGGCATGGTTCATGCACTGGGTGCGGCACCGCGGGTTTGTGCCCTTCGCCATCTACCGGATTGCGGCGGGACTCGCACTGGTGGGCTGGCTGCTGACCCGCGGCTGAAAGAGGCCTGCGCCGCGAGAACCAAGAGAGTCATGGGCGCGGTGCTCAAGGGGCGAGACGGGAGACCCGTGGCGGGAGATAATTAGCCTGCTCTGGTTCCCGCGGGTGATCGTGTCGCAAGCCATCGTGCTTGCTGCGATTGCCGTATGCCTCGATGAAGCTTGCAGCCCGCGTCTTCGCTCCGACGGAGAACCGGCGTCTCAATGAGTTGATCGGCTTCCTGCTGTACGTAGCCGCGTTCCTCCTCTTCCTCGCCCTGGCCTCTTATTCCCCGCTCGACCCGTCGCTCAACACCGCCGCGCCCGCGCCGGGCCCGGCCCACAACTGGATTGGCATGGTCGGCGCCGGTTTCAGCGATGTGCTGCTGCAGGGCTTCGGGATTGCGATCTTCCTGGCCCCGGCCATGGTCGGGCTGCTGGGGTTGCGCTGGTTCCGCTCGCGCAGGATTGAGTCGCCGGCGGCGAAACTGATCGGCGCGGTGATCCTGCTGGCATTCGTGCCCGCGCTGCTGGCGCTACTGCCGTGGCACGGGCGCTGGCTGCACGCCATCCCCATCGAAGGGCTGGCCGGGCGGATGCTCGGCGACGCCCTCATCCATTACTTCAACATCATCGGCGCTTACATTGTCAGCTCGTCGCTTATTGCCGTCGCCCTCTACCTGTCTACGGCCTTCTCCTTCGGCAAGCTCGACCTCTGGCTGCGCACGCGCTTTGCGTTTGCCTTTGCCGCGGGGCAGCGGTTCACCGACTGGCGTGGGGCGCGGGCGCGCTTACGCGCGGAACGTGAGCTGGCGAAGCGGCGCGCCGCCAAGCCGGTGATTGCCACCCAGGTGTTGCCCGCGAAGCGAGCACCTGCGCCCAAGACCGGGATCGAAAAAGCCACGGAAGAAGAAACCGGGGGGCCGGGGCCCGCCGTCGCGCCGCCGCTGTCGGCCCCCGGGCCCCACGACGCGCTGTTGCCGATCGCGGAGCGCGCCGACGCGCAGCCCAAGGCCAAGACCACGATGCCGCGCATTGCGGGCAGCTACAAGCTGCCGTCGTCGTCGCTGCTGCACCGTCCGGATGAGCGCACCAACATCGACGAAGAGCAGCTCAAAGTGCTGGCCCAAGCCATGGTGGCAAAGTGCGCGGAGTTCGAGGTTCACGGGCAGATCACGCAAATCAATCCCGGCCCGGTGGTCACCACCTTTGAGTTCAAGCCCGAAGCGGGCATCAAGTACAGCCGCATCACCAGCCTCTCCGACGATCTGTGCCTGGGACTGCGGGCGGAGAGCATCCTGATCGAGCGCATGCCGGGTAAGAGCACGGTGGGGATGCAGGTGCCCAACCGCGAGCGGGAAACGATCTGGCTGCGCGAGGTGATCGAATCACAGGAGTTCATGGGCGGCAAGTCGCGGCTGACGCTCTCCATGGGCAAGGACATCAACGGGCGCCTGGTGACCGCCGATCTCGCCTCCATGCCGCACCTGCTGATCGCGGGTTCCACCGGGTCGGGCAAGAGCGTGGCCATCAACGCCATGATCATGTCGATCTTGTACAAGGCGACGCCTGACCAGGTGCGCCTGATCCTAGTGGACCCGAAGCGGCTGGAGCTCGGCGTCTACGACGGCGTGCCGCACCTGTACACCCCCATCATCACCGAGCCGAAGCAGGCGGCGAATGCGCTGCGCAACGCGGTGCGCGAGATGGAGCGTCGGCTCAAGCTGCTGGCCAGCAAAGGGGCGCGCAACATCGACCAGTTCAACCGGCTGTTCGGCGACTCGCCCACCCCGAGCCTGTTCGCGCAGGAGCAGAGCGACGACCAGCCGATTCCTTACATCGTCATCATCATCGACGAGTTGGCGGACCTGATGATGCTGGACGGCGCACAACGTCGAGGAATCGGTCACCCGCCTGGCGCAGATGGCGCGCGCCGTCGGCATCCATCTGGTGCTGGCGACGCAGCGCCCGTCGGTGGATGTCATCACCGGCCTGATCAAGGCGAACTTTCCGGCGCGCATTTCCTTCCGCGTCGCCACCAAGGTGGATTCACGCACCATTCTCGACGCCAACGGCGCCGAAGCGCTGCTGGGCCGCGGCGATCTGCTGTATCTGCCCTCCGGGTCGGCGCGGCTGCACCGGCTGCACGCCCCGTATGTCACGGAGAAAGAGATTGCCTCGGTGGTGGAGTTCTGGCGCGCCCAGGGCCTGGCGCAGTACGAGGAAAAGTTCCTCGAGGCGCCCAAGGAGGCGGAGGTGGCCGCCGGCGGCGCGGCCACTGGCGAAGGCAGCGAGGGCGAGCACGACGAGCTGTTCCAGGACGCGGTGCGGCTGGTGCTGGAGTTCGGCAAGGCGTCCACTTCCCTGCTGCAGCGGCGGCTGCGCATCGGCTACGGGCGCGCCGCGCACCTCATCGATCTCATGGAGCAGGACGGCATCGTCGGCGCCGCCGACGGCCCGAAGCCGCGGGAGATCCTCAAGCGACCCGACTGGCTGAGCGAAGTGGAAGAATCGCTGCGGTAAAAACACCCACTCAAGACATCAAGCCTCAGACCGATTCCTGGCCCGGACCGCGGGCGGGCGCTTCCTGCCCGCGGCGCGCCAGCTTGAACCAGTCGTGCTGGTAGGCGAAGGAGATGGCCAGCAGCAACACGCCCAGCACGATGAAGCTCAGGATGCGGTAACCGCGGTCGAGCTCCGAGACGTCGTAAATGAAGACCTTCCCAATGGTCAGCGCAATCAACACCAGCGCCTGCCAGCGCAGGAAGGCGGAGCGACGCCAGAATCCGAAGAACATCAGTCCTGCGCCATACGCCATGTATAGCGCCGAATAGCTGAAGTCACGCGCGATGATGAGGCTGTGCGCGTCGGCTCCGCGCAGACCGGCCAGCGCGCGGGCAAAGGCATCCCGCACTTCGCAGGTCAACGCGATCAGGGCCAACACGTTAGCCACCACCGCGGCGAAGGCGAGCAGGCCCTTCTGGCGCTCGTCAGCTTCGACCGTGCCCAGGCGCTGCATCGCCAGCAAAATCGCGACCGCCAGCAGGTAGGTGAGGAAGCGCGCATTCACGAGTGCGTGCTGCGGCTGGAAATCGTCGATTACCACCAGCCGGAAGATGCCCAGGGCGAGCGCAATCATGCCCAGGTAGAGCAGCAGCTGGGTGCGGGTGCGCTGCCCGATCCACAGCAGCATGCCGGATTCCACCAGCCAGCCGATGGTGATCCAGTGCGCCTCGAGCTTCAGCGGGATGGCGACCGTGACGAAGGCAACCGCCAGGCTGAGGTGCAGCAGGCGCAGTAGGCGCTGGTCGGCGGAAGCGCCCGCGGCACGGCTGATGCCGATGTACACCGCGGCCAGCGCCAACGCACACCACGCCAGCGCCCCGTGATGCAGTTGCGCCAGCATGGCGAAGAGCTCGAGGAAATAGACGCCGGCATTGAGCAGCGGCAGCACCACCACGACCCTCTCCACGTCGTGCGGCTCGGTGGCCGAGCGCGCCGCCAGCAGCGGGGCGGCAGAAAAAATCGCAAAGAACAAGGTGGCGAAGGCGACGGTGGGCGCCAGCTGCGCTTCCGTGTAGTAGGTCGCAAACCAACCGACATGGAGGATGACCGTGCCCACGAAGGCGCCGAAGATGAGGCGCTGCCAGGGCCGGAACGCGATGAGCGCCAGGGTGCCGAGGTTGAGCATCGCTACGTAGGCGAAGAGCGTGACCTCGTGGTTCTCGCCGGTGGAAACGAGAAGGGGTGTGGCGAAGCCGCCGGCGAGCGCAAAGGCGGCCAGCACTTCGGCGTCCTGGCGCAGGGCCATGGCCGCGGTGGCGGCCGTGACCACGATCATGGCGCCAAATGCGGCGCCGGCGGGCACCAGGTGGTAAAGCTGGAACGCCGCCCACAGCGACAGGTACAAGACGCCGATGCCGACGGCCTGCAGCGACCAGGAAAACCAGCGATAGCCGCGACTGCGGAAGCGTTCGCTCCACAGGACGACGCCGATGCCGGCCAGCAGCCCGATGGCGACGCGGCCAGCGGGGCCGATCCAGTTGTTCTCGAAGGCGTACTTCAGAAAATACGAGACGCCAATCAGCACGGCGATGATGCCGATGCGGTTCAGCCAGTGGGAACCGATGCGGCTCTCGAGCCCCATCTCCGCGTCCGAGCTGCGTGCGGCGGGAGCTGCCGCCGGCACGCCAGAAGCGGCCGGCGGCGGCGCAGCCTCGGTGGGGGAAAGCGCCGCGGGCGCCGGCGCAGGGGTCGCGCCGAGGCGCTGTTCGAGGGCGTAGACGCGACGCGTCAGGGCCGCGACGACGTCGCGCAGAGCTTGCACGTCACCGCGCAGCGGGTCGTCCATGGCGCGCTAGCTTACTCCTTCGCCTTCGGACTTGCAGTTAAGACTCCCGAGTGCTCCCGCCCCCACCCGGGTGAATGTGAGAGGTCTGAAGTTTGAAGGGAAGAAAAAGGCCCTGCTTCCGAGGAAGCAGGGCCGAATGGCTAAGCAGCCGTTGGGGCTAGAAGTTGAGCTTCAGGCCCAACTGGAGGACGCGCATGGGCTCGCCCACCGGGTTGACCTGCTGGGCGCTGGCCACGGCGGCGGTAGCGCAGCAGACCTGGCCGAACAGGGAGCTGGTCACGCTGGCCGAGCCGTTGGTGGCGTTGCGAATGTTCTCGAAGTTGGGGTGGTTGAGGACGTTGAAGGCCTCCGCCCGGAACTGCAGGCGGAAGCGCTCGGTGAGGTTGAAGTCCTTGGTCAGGCCGGAGTCGAGGTTCCAGTAGTTGGGACCACGCACCTTGTTGCGGCCGCTGCCCGGGGAGCCCGCCGGCGGAATGCAGAACATGGTCGCCCCGCCGGTGAGCACCTGGCAGTTCAGGTTGGTGGGGTTGAAATTGGTAGTCGTCGGGACGACGAACCCGCCGGTCTGGTAAACCACCGGGCCCTCGACGTTGGGAATGTTGTAGGTGACGTGGTTACCGTTCACGATGGGGCCCACAATCAGGGCCGAGCTCACGTGCGCGCCATTGGTGGTAAACGAGTTGGCACTGAGCGTGAAGGGCTCGCCACTCTGGTAGTTGAAGATGCCGGTCATGGACCAGCCACCCACGATGTAGTTCAGCCAGCTGGGCATGTCGGAGTAGAACTTCCGGCCCTTGCCAATGGGGAACTCATACAGGGTGTTCATCAGCAGGACCTGAGTGTTGTCGAAGTCGGAGACGGCGCGATCCAGTTTGAAGTTGTGAATGTCCGTCGGGGTGCGCTGGAAACTGGTGGTGGAAAGGCCGCCGCCGGTGGTGGCGCCGGTCGGATCCACCGACATGTCGTCAATCGACTTGCTGAGGGTGTAGGAGAGGCCGAAGGTGAGGCCCTGCTCAAAGCGACGCCGGGCCGCGAAGAACAGGCCGTGGTAGTAGGAGTCGCCGCCCGAGTCCTGGAAGAAGATAGTGGTGAACTGGGAGTTGGGACGGAAGTAGTTCAGCGGCAGGCCCACCCGCGAGGTGCTGGTAACGGCCAGGGCGTCCATCGCGCGCGCCAGGCCGCCAATGTTGTTCTGGATGAAGTTGGTCACCCGGGCGCTGCCGTTGAGGAAGGAGGCCGAGACCTGGCTCAGCAGCAGGGTGGGGGTCTGACCGGTGACACCCGCCGGGCAGCCGGTGCCGGTGGGGGTGCAGCCCGCCAGCACGTTGTTGTGCGCGATGTTGAACGAGGCGAGGAAGCCGGGCTGACTGGTGGACATCTGGTCCAAGTCGTAGGCGCGATACAGGTGGGTGCCGCGCTTACCGATGTAGCCGACCTCCGCCACGAAGCGCAGGGGCAGCTCACGCTGGACGGTCAGGTTCCATTCGTGGACCGCGGGATTCTTGAGGTTAGGGTCAAAGGCGCCGACTTCGGGGGCAACGCCAAACGGCTGCACCGCCGGTGTGAGCGCGGCCGAAGGAGTTGCCGAGGGCAACGGCACGCCGGTGGGGAAACCGGTGGAAATGCGGCTGGCCATGCCCGCGGGCGCGACGCACCCGGTCGTAGTGGCGATAGCGCCGGTGGTGTCGATGGTGTTGACGCAGCCAAGCTGGAAGCCGGGCATCTTGCCGGCCATGGCCGTCACCTGGAAGCTAGAGAGTACGTCAAACAGCAGCGCGTAGCCGGCGCGGACGGAGGTCTTGCCGTCGGGTGACCAGGCGATGCCGAGACGCGGCGCGAAGGCGCCGAGGTTGTTGTTCTTGAACCATTTATCGGCCTTCACGAAGCTGACCGTCCCCTGCGAACCATCGGGGAAGACGTTGGGGACCAGGGTCTGCTTGGCGTCGAAGGGAGCGGGGTTGTACTCCCAACGCAGGCCGGCGTTCAGGGTCAGGTTGGGGCGCAGCTTCCACTCATCCTGGATGTAGTAATCGTACTGGTGCGCCCGGGTATAGACGGTGGCGTAGTTGGAGCTGAAGTAGGTGTTGCCGCCGAAATCAGCATTGAAAGCCTGCCGGATGACGTCGGGGATGCCGGCGATTTCGACGATGGCCTGGTTGAGGTTGCTGAGGTCGGTGGAGTTGATGCCCGAGGTGGGGAGGTTCAGGAAGCCGCCCTGGCGAGTGCCCTGGGCAAATCCGACGGTGGGGGCCAAGCCGTTGCTGCCAAAGAAGCCGCGGCTGTCGTTGTGGATGTAGAAGCGGAAGTTGATCCCCATGTGGAGCGTGTGCGAACCCTTGATCCAGCTCAGGTTGTCAATGAACTGGGGGGCGGTGACGCCACGCTGCGTGTGGGGCGTATTACAGTACGGCGCGGACATCAACGAGAAGGAGCCGACGAAGCAGCTCTCGGCCCAGCCCGGGTCCTTGCTGTAATCGCCGAAGTTGGGGTTCGACTCGCCAAAGGTGAAGGCGAAGGCGAAGCGGTTGAAGCCCATGGTGAACTCGTTCACCAGGCTGGGCGAGAAGGTATGGCGATAGCTGATGGCCAAGTTCTTACCAATACGGAGGGCTTCGCCCAGCGGGGGGAAGCCGGGATAGACACTGGGGCGGGCATTAAGGAAGTCGCCCTGCAAGGTGTCAAAGTGATTCTGCAACCAGCGGACGAAGATATTGTCGTTGGGGCCAAAGGTGTGGTCCACGCGCACCATGTAGTGCGGTCCGGTGAACTTGGTGGGAGGGTTCCAGGTGAAGCCGGCATAGTTGAGGCCGTCGCCCACACCGGAATACTGGTTGGCTGTGGGAAGACTTCTGGCCAGGGCAATGACCGCCGGGTCGGCGCCGATGCCGCGCGGGTCGTTGCCTGCGCCCAGGATGTTGTAGCTGGCAATGCAGTTGGTGCTGCTGGCGGTGGCACAGGGCACCACACCCGAGACCAGGTTGCCGCTGGCATCCGCCAATAAGGGACTGTTGCGGCTGAGGCTGACGCCATTGGCGACCACCGTGCCCTTCACATAGCGGAAGACGCCGGTGCGCAGCGTGGGGGTATAGACCAGCGGCGTTCCGTAGATACTGACAATGGGGGCGCTCTGCTTGATGCTGTTGGCCTGGAAGCTGCCGAAGAAGAAGGTGCGGTTCTTGATGATGGGGCCGCCAATGTCGAAGCCGCCCTGGTTGAGGCGCAAGACCGAACGCTTCTGGTTCGAGTAGCGGTTAAACCACTCGTTGGAGTTGTAGGCTTCGTTGCGGTTGAAGTAGTAACCGTCGCCGTGGAAGGCGTTGGTGCCGCCCTTGGTGGCGACCATGACGTTGGCGCCGGAGTTACGGCCGTTCTCGGCGGTGGCGCCCAGGGTGACGGTGCGGAACTCCTGCACGTTGTCGGGATTCAGGCGCTGGATGTTGGACTGCGGGTTGGGGACGGTGGATTCGTTGGCGTCAATGCCATCGATGGTGACGTTGTGCGAGCGGTCGCGCGAGCCAAACACGTGGGTGCCCGAGCCGGTGCCGCCGTAGGTACGTTGCGTCACGCCCGGCTCCAGGGTGAGCAGGGACAGCGGATTGCGGCCATTGAGCGGCAGGTTTTTGACCTGCTTTTCGGTCATGACGTCGCTGACGGTGGCGTTGGTGGTTTCGATGCGCTGGTAGGTGGACTCCACCTGTACGGTCTGGCTTTGGGCGCCGACCTTGAGCTGGGCATCGACCACCAGCGGCTGACCGACCGTGAGGTTGTTGTGCACGCTGACGTAGGTCTGGAAGCCGGGCTGCGAGACGGTGATGGTGTACGGCCCCGGCGGCACGGACGGGAAGGTATAAACCCCGGTGCTGCTGGTGACCCCGTCGTGGGTCACGCCCGTGTTCTCATTCTTGGCTTGTACTTTGGCGCCGGCGACCACGGCCCCGGTGGCATCGGTCACCACGCCGTTGATCGACGAGGTGCTGACCTGTGCCCATGTGGTCAGGGCGAACATCAGCAATACGCCGAGTGTGAGTGCGGCAATTACGCGTCTTGCCATGTGAATCCCCCTCTTTGGCGCCGTCGGGCCGACGGCCACCTGCATCGTTCGTAGCAAGCGTGCATCCAGAAGCCCGGTCTGGGATGGCAGCGTTTTACTCCCACGAAATCAACGCTGTCAATGTGATCTCATAGCGGCAAGCAGGGGGTGGCTATGAAAATCCGTATTTCGCTATGAAAGTACGCAGTTCACCGCCTTCAACCCCAAAAAGCGGGCGGCTGGGCCCAACTCCTCCTCGATGCGAAGCAGCTGGTTGTACTTGGCGACGCGGTCGGTGCGCGAGGCGGAGCCGGTCTTGATCTGTCCGACGCCGGTACCGACGGCGAGGTCGGCGATGAACGTGTCTTCGGTCTCGCCGGAGCGGTGGGAGATGACGGCAGTGTAGCCGTGCTGGCGGGCGAGGTGAATGGCATCGAGGGTCTCGCTGACGCTGCCGATTTGATTCAGCTTGATCAGGATCGAGTTGGCGATCTTCTGGTCGATGCCGCGCTGGAAGATGGCAATGTTGGTGACGAAGATATCGTCGCCGACGAGCTGAATTTTTGCCCCCAATTCCTGGGTGAGGGAGCGCCAACCCTCCCAGTCGTCCTCCGCGAGACCGTCTTCGAGGGAGACGATGGGGTATTGGCGCACCCAGTCGGCCCAGTACGCAACCATCTGCTCCGACGTCTTCGTCTGCCGGTCGGACTTCCAGAAAAGGTATTTGCCCTTCCTTTCCTTGAAGAGCTCGCTGGCCGCGGGGTCGAGGGCAATGGCGATCTGCCGGCCCGGCTGGTATCCGGCCTGGGTGATGGCTTCGAGGACCAATTCGATGGCTTCGACGTTGGACTTCAGCGAGGGCGCGAAGCCACCTTCGTCGCCGACGGCAGTGTTGTAGCCGCGCTTTTTCAGCACGCCTTTGAGGGTATGGAACGTCTCGGCGCCCCAGCGCAGCGCCTCGCTGAAGGAAGGCGCGCCGACGGGCATGATCATGAATTCCTGGAAGTCGACGTTGTTGTCGGCATGGGCGCCGCCGTTGAGGATGTTCATCATGGGGACCGGCAGCAGCGTGGGCGTGGCGTTGATGCCGCCGAGGTAGCGATAGAGCGGCAGTTCAAACGCTTGGGCGGCGGCGCGTGCGGCCGCCATGGAGACGGCGAGGATGGCGTTGGCCCCGAGCTTCGCCTTGTTGGGCGTGCCATCGAGGGCGAGCAGTTTCAGGTCGAGGGAGCGCTGGTCGACGGCATCTGCATCCACAAGCGCCGCAGCGATGGGCCCGTTCACGTTGGCGACCGCCTTGGTCACGCCTTTGCCGCCGTATGGCTGGCCGCCATCGCGCAGCTCGATGGCTTCGTGCTCGCCGGTGGAGGCGCCGCTGGGGACGATGGCGCGCCCCATCTCGCCGGAGGCGAGATGCACCTCGGCTTCCACCGTGGGATTGCCGCGGGAATCGAGCACCTGGCGAGCGCGCACTGCGGAGATGTGGGTCACGGGAGCCTCCAGAGAATTGCTGGACTGCGGAATTGCAGAATCGCCGAACTGCATGTTCGGAACCGGCGATTATAGATTGGGAAGGCAGTCGGCAGCATTCGGCTGTCGAAGCGCAGACTCTGAATGGCCAAGTGCTAAATGCTGATTGCCAGCTTTTCGATTTGCCGGAAGTGGTGGCGGCTGTGGACCCAGTGGAACTTTGCCCATTCTTCCGGGGTCAAAGGGCCCAGGACCGGGTGCTGGGCGATCTTGCGGCCGGGAAAACGCTGGGCGATTTGGGCGTGCAGTGCGGCCATCCGCAGCAGGTGGGCGCGAACGTCGCGCGCGACGGCCTCGGCGGGAGCGCCGCTGGGCAGCGTCATCTCCGGCGCCTTGCGCCCGGCAGGCATGTGGCCGAGGGTGATGACCACGAACTGCGCCGCGCGGTCGCGGAGCGTCGGCGGCTGCACGCGTAGTTCTCCGTCGGCGAGAATTTTCTCGAACAGGCGCGCGGTGCTGCTGTACGTCTTCGATAGATGCTCCAAAACTTCGGCGGCCGACCACTTTCCTGGACGCGGCTTCCAGGTCAACTGCGGCGGCGGAGTTCCGGCCAGCAGGCGGTCGAGTTCGGCCAAGGTGCGCGCCAGATGAATGTCCACGGCGCCATCATAGATGGCGACCGTAGTCATATAAAATGATGGGTTCATCCGAGGGAATAATGACGATCAAGAGATCCGCGGTCGCACTCGTGGCCGCACTGCTGTTCGGAGCGTGCAGTTCCGAGCCGCCCAAGACGGGGCCCCAGGGGGCCGCGGCCAAGCCGGAGCCCAAGGCGACGGAAGCACTGACGGCGCGCGCCGCCTTCCAGAAGCTGTTTGCCACGGCGCGCCTCTGGGCGGGCGACGCCCGCCCGGTGCGCTTGGAATCCGAGGTCACGCCGGACGCCAACGGCCACGACGGCAAGGCGGCGGTGTGGCGGGCGGTGTTTGCTTCGCCGGCGAAGCGGGGAATCGAGGCGTTTGTCTGGTCGGGGAGCAGCGCCGAAGGGGCGCCGGAGCGCGGCATCGGGCACGGCGGCGAGGACACCTTCAACCCCAGCAATAGTTCGACCCAGCCGTTCGACCCGGGATTCCTCAAGCAGGATTCCGACGTCGCGTTTACCGTTGCGCAAAAGCACGGCGGCGATAAGCTGACCAAGAAGGACGCGAACCAGATGGTGGCGTACCTGCTGGATTGGGACCCGCGCACCAACCAGCTGGTGTGGCACGTGGCCTATGGCCCCAGCCGCCGCGATTCGAAGCTCACGATTGACGTGGACGCGACCAGCGGGGAGTACATCCGGACAGAGAAGTGAGTTTGTGAGCAGAAAAAACGCGGGCGAGTTGCCCGCGTCCTCAGTCACTCTTGCCGGCGAGACGCCGGCGTCCCGGCTAGCCTGCCACTTCCGCCAACTTCTCGGCGTCGATGTCGAAGTTGGAGTAGACGTGCTGCACGTCGTCGTGGTCCTCCAAGGCTTCGACCAGGCGAATCATGGTGTTGGCGTGCGCGCCTTCCAGCTTGATGTAATTCTGCGGCAACATGGCGACTTCGGCGACCGCCGGCTCGATCTTGGCGTTTTTCACGGCGGCGAGCACGGTCTCGAAGCTGGCCGGGGCGGTGACAATCTCCCAGTGGTCGCCATCGTCGCGAATATCGTCGGCGCCGGCCTCGAGCGCGATGGTCATGAGCTGCTCTTCGGTGGCCATGGACTTGGGCACGATGATGGAACCCTTTTTGTGGAACATCCAGGAGACGGCGCCGGCCTCGGCCATGTTGCCGCCGTTCTTGCTGAAGGCGTGCCGAATGTCGCTGACGGTGCGGTTGCGATTGTCGGTGGAGAGTTCCAAAAGCACCGCCACGCCGCCGGGGCCGTAGCCTTCGAGGTTGAACTCCTCGTAGGTGGCGCCGGGCAGCTCGCCGGTGCCGCGCTGGATGGCGCGCTTGATGTTGTCGGCGGGCATGTTTTCGGCCTTGGCGGCGGCCACGGCGCTGCGCAGGCGGGGGTTCTTGTCGGGATCACCGCCGGACTTCGCGGCCATGGCGATTTCCTTGATCAGACGGGTAAAGATCTTGCCGCGCTTGGCGTCGAGCGCGCCCTTCTTGTGCTTGATGGTGGCCCATTTGGAGTGGCCAGACATAGGAAACCTCGCGGGGGGACGAACAAACGATTATAAACCGATTGCGCCATGGCGTCATCGGGGCATTGCGTCATGGCAGGACACGCTGGGCTGTAGAATAGAAGGTTGCAGGACAGCGTGGAGCTTCCTGGTGAGTGAGGGTTTATGGCTGACGACAACGGGCTGCGGCTGAAGACGGGGCTGGCGGAGATGCTGAAGGGCGGCGTCATCATGGACGTCACCAACGCCGAGCAGGCGGAGATTGCCGAGCGCGCGGGGGCGGTGGCGGTGATGGCGCTGGAGCGGGTGCCAGCACAAATCCGCGCCGAAGGCGGAGTGGCACGCATGGCCTCGCCCAAGAGAATCCGCGAGATCATGGCCACGGTTTCGATTCCGGTGATGGCCAAGTGCCGCATCGGGCACTTTGCCGAGGCGCAGATTCTGCAGGAACTGGGCGTCGATTACGTCGACGAGTCGGAAGTCCTGACGCCGGCCGACGAAGCCCACCACGTCGACAAACACGCGTTCAAGGTCCCGTTCGTGTGCGGCGCGCGCAACCTGGGTGAAGCCCTGCGGCGCATTGCCGAGGGTGCAGCCCTGATCCGCACCAAGGGCGAGGCCGGAACCGGCGACGTGGTGCACGCGGTGAAGCACATGCGGCAGATCGTGCAGGAGATGAAGGTCCTGACCGTACTGAGCGAACAGGAGCTGTACGCCAAAGCGAAGGAGCACGGCGCGCCGTACGAGTTGGTCCGCATGGTGGCACGCGCGGGCAAGCTGCCGGTGCCGAATTTCTCCGCCGGCGGCATTGCCACGCCGGCCGACGCGGCGCTGGTGATGCAGCTGGGCGCCGAGGCGTGCTTCGTGGGCTCGGGCATCTTCATGAAGAACTCGACCGAGTTCTGCGATCCGGAAGAGGCCTACCAGCGGGCGCGCGCCATCGTCATGGCCACCACGCACTACACCGATCCCAAGGTGCTGCTCGAGGTCTCCGAGGACCTGGTGGGGGCGATGAAGGGACTCGCGGTCGGCACGCTGGAAGAGAAAGCATTGCTGCAAACACGCGGCTGGTAGTTTTCCGGCCACAGATTTACATGGATGAGCACAGATCAAGGCGTCTGATCTGTGTTCATCTGTGGTGATCTGTGGCAGTTGATTTTATGGCGACTAGCGAACTGAAGGTCGGCATCCTCGCATTGCAGGGTGATTTCGACGCGCACCGGCGGCGCGTCGAGGAGCTCGGCGCGCGCGCGGTGCTGGTGCGCAAGGCCGAGCAACTCGACCAGGTGGACGCGCTCATCATTCCCGGCGGCGAATCCACGACCTTTCTCAAGCTGCTGCCGGACGCCTTCCTGGCCAAACTGCAAGAGTTTGTGCGCACCAAGCCAACGTTTGGGACCTGCGCCGGGGCCATCCTGCTGGCGCGCGAGGTGCAGAACCCGCCGCAGGCGAGCCTGGACGCACTCGACATCAGCGTGGCGCGCAACGCCTATGGGCGGCAGATCGACAGCTTCATCGCCGCCGTCGAGACTTCCCTGCCCGGAGGTCCGCTGGAGGCGGTGTTCATCCGCGCGCCGCAGATTGCGCGCGTCGGCCAGGGCGTGGAGGTGCTGGCGCGGGAGCGGGGAATTCCCATTTTGGTACGCCAGGGGAACGTCATGGTTGCGACCTTCCATCCCGAGCTGAGCGCCGACCCGCGCGTGCACCAGGCCTTCCTGGATCTTGCCCAGTCCTCGCGGCGCTGAAAAATAATGCCGCATCGCGGGGCGTCCCTCCCGCATCTTCTCTAGTGGGGCGGGTGTGCTATATTTTTCGTCTCGGTGTCCTGGGGCTCGTGGATTCCTGGTGGGCGTTCCGTCTCTATACCCAAACCTCTCTTCGAGGATCTGAAAACCGATGGGTCTGGCGCTGCTGTTGGTGATCTGGCTGATCACGTTTGTCAGCTCCTATTTCTTCGTGGCAAAAACCTGGTGGATGCCGGCGGTGGCCTCAAGCTACGGTCCCGGCATCGACACGCAATTCCAGTTCACCTACATCGCGATGGGGGTAGTTTTTGTCGCGGCGCAGGTGGCGCTGGGACTGTTTGCGTGGAAATACCGCGACCGTGAACGCGCCCAGGCGGAGTACTCGCACGGCAACCTGCGGCTGGAAATCACCTGGACCACGCTGACGGCGATCCTGTTTGTCGGGCTCAACCTGATGGGCTCGAGCATCTGGGCGGCAGCCCGCTTCCAGGGCGCGTCGCCGGGGGCCATGCAGGTGGAGGTCACCGGCATGCAGTTCCAGTGGTACTTCCGCTACCCGGGACCGGACGGCAAGTTCGCGCGCGTGGACCCGCGGCAGGCGGACGCCTCGGCCGGGGGCATGGCGGCGCTGGGCGTGGATGAGAGCGACCCGGCGAGCAAGGACGACATCGTCACCAGCACGATGTATCTGCCGGTGAATCGCGAAGTGGACGTGACCTTGCGGGCCATGGACGTGATCCACGACTTCTATGTGCCGGCGCTGCGCTTCAAGCAGGACGCGGTGCCCGGTCTGCTCATCCACATGCATTTCACTCCCACCCAGGTGGGCGACTACGAGATCGCCTGCGCCGAGCTCTGCGGCCTGGGCCACTACAAGATGCGCGCCCTGCTGAAGGTGGTCCCGGCGGACGAGTTTGCCAAGTGGGAAGCCCAAAAACTGGCGGAGAAACAATAGACCATGGACATGCCACAGAGCGAAAGCCACGCGGCCATCCACGACGAGTCGCAGGCCCACGCCCACGCCCACGCGGCGCCCCAGGGGTTCATCCGGAAATACATTTTCAGCCTCGATCACAAGGTCATCGGACTGCAGTATTTCTTCCTGGCCCTGACCGCGGTGTTCGTGGGGATGTTTCTCTCCCTGGTGATGCGCCTGCACCTGGTGTGGCCGAACGCCACCATCTTCGGCTGGCACATCATGCCGGAAACCTACCTGACGCTGATGACCATGCACGGCACCATCATGGTGTTCTTCGTGCTGACCACGGCGCCGCAGTCGGGCTTCGGCAACTATTTTCTGCCCATCCAGATCGGGGCCGAGGACATGGCGTTCCCGGTCCTCAACATGCTGTCGTTCTGGACCACGTTGGTGTCGTTCGCGCTGGCGATTGCCGCCTTCTTCGTGGCCGGGGGAGCGCCGATAGCGGGCTGGACCAATTACCCGCCGCTGAGCGCGATCCCGCAAGCTGGTCCCGGGCTGGGACTCGGCGAAGACCTGTGGCTGGCCAGCATCGCGGTGTTCTGCATCGCGTCGCTGATGGGCGCGCTGAACTTCATCACCACCACGCTCGACCTGCGCTGCCGCGGCATGAGCATGTGGCGGCTGCCGCTGACAGTGTGGACGTGGTTCATCACCGCCATTCTCGGCCTGCTGGCGTTCGGCGTGTTGCTGGCAGGCGGCATCCTGCTGCTGCTGGACCGCAACGCCGGCACCAGCTTCTTCGTGCCGGGCGGATTGAACGTGAGCGGGGTGATGATCAAGCACCAGGGCGGCTCGCCGCTGCTGTGGCAGCACCTGTTCTGGTTCTTCGGACATCCCGAGGTGTACATCGCGATCCTGCCGGGCATGGGGGTGGCGTCGCAGCTGCTCTCGACGTTCTCGCGCAAGCCGATCTTCGGCTACCGCGCCATGGTGTACGCCATCATTTCCATCGGGATGCTGGGATTCATGGTGTGGGGCCACCACATGTTCATGAGCGGCATGAGCCCGTACTCGGCCTTTGCCTTTTCGGTCATGACCATGGCCATCGGGGTGCCCTCGGCCATCAAGACCTTCAACTGGCTGGGGACGATGTACCGCGGGCGCATCCGGTTTACCACCCCGATGCTGTTCGCCATCGGGTTCGTGTCCATGTTCGTTTCCGGCGGGCTGAGCGGCCCGTTCCTGGCGCAGCCGACACTCGATATCTACCTGCACGACACGTTCTTCGTGGTGGCGCACTTCCACCTGATCATGGGGGTGGCGGCGATTTTCGGCATCTTTGCCGGGACCTATTACTGGTTCCCGAAGATGTTCGGCCGCATGATGAACACCACCCTGGGTCAGATCCACTTCTGGATCACGCTCATCGGCGCCTACGCCATCTTCATGCCCATGCACTACGAGGGCATGGCGGGCCGGCCGCGGCGCTATTCGCAGCTCGACGTCTTCAGTTACCTGCAGCCGCTGATGGGGGTGGAAAAGTTCATCACCATCGCAGCTTTCATCACCATAGGGGCGCAGCTGCTCTTCGTCTTCAACCTCTTCTGGAGCATGTTCAAGGGCGAGAAGGCGCCGGACAATCCGTGGGAGGCGACCACGCTGGAGTGGTCCACGTCCACGCCGCCGCCGCACAATAACTTTGGCGGCAAGACCCCGGTGGTGCACAACGGCCCGTATGAGTACGGCGTGCCCGGCGCGGCCAAGGACTACATCATGCAGACCGATCCGGCGGTTGCACCCGGACACTAGAAACGGCCGGGTGATTGGCGATCGGAACCGGCAACTAGGTATTCATGGCGACATTGAATTCGACCCTGAAGTGGAAAGGCGGCGGCCACGGCACCGACAGTGTGCCGCCGGTGGGCTTTGGCGGCGACTCGGGGCGCGGCGGCAGCGATGCGCCGGGCTACTACGAACGCCTGCGGCGGTATCGCATGGCGGTGGGGCTGGCCCTGGTGTCGGTGGTGATGATCTTCGTCTCGCTGACCAGCGCCTACGTGGTGCGCCAGGGTCTCGGCACCTGGGACGACGCGACGAATTCGTACAAACTCGACTGGCGCCCGGTCCCCCTGCCCTACGGGCTGCTGTGGCTGAACACCGCCATTCTGCTGGCGTCGAGTTTCACGATTGAACGGGCGCGGCGCAGCATCGACCGCCACGCCATCACGGCGGGCCTGGCCCGCGTCCAGGTGGCCGAAGACCCGGAACGCTCGCTGCCGTGGCTGGGGATCACGCTGATTCTGGGGGCGGCGTTCCTGTGCGGGCAGGTGGCCGCATGGAACCAGCTCAAACACGGCGGCTGGCTGATCTCCACGGCGCCCAGCAGCTCGTTTTTCTACGTGCTGACCGGGGCCCACGGCGTGCACCTGTTCGGCGGGCTACTGGCCCTGTGCTACGCCGCGCTGACGCCGCTGCTCCGGCGTTCGCTCGATTCGCGCCGGCTGACGGTGGATGCGGCCAGCTGGTACTGGCATTTCATGGGCCTGTTGTGGGTGTACATCTTCGGTCTGCTGCACTTTCTGCGAGGCTGATTTCATGACCACTGCGACCAACGTTCCGGTTTCGTTTCACGGCGAGGTTTACGAGCCGTCGCTGTTCCGGACGTATTCGAAGAAAATCGGGATGTGGCTGTTCTTGCTCTCCGACTCGCTGACCTTCGGAGCGCTGCTGTTCGCCTACAGCTACGGCCGCCTGTCCATCCCGATGTGGCCGACTCCCTTTCACAAGGAGAGCATCATCCGCGCCAGCATCATGACATTCTTTCTGCTCACCAGCTCGCTGACCATGGTGCTGGGCGTGGCTGCGGCCAGCCGCAACGACCGCAAGTGGACGACGTGGTGGCTGCTGGCGACCATGCTGTGTGGCACCGGGTTTGTGGTGCTGCACGGCTGGGAGTGGCATGGCCTGATTCAGGAAGGACTGCGCCTGGCGCCGTTTGCCGGCGCACCCGGCGGCGAGGCGGGGAGCGAGTTCTCGCAGATCACGCGCCAGGTGCCGCAGTTTGCCGGCACCTTCTTTACCCTGACCGGCATGCACATGCTGCACGTGACCATCGGGATCATTTACTTAGGCGTGGTCGCGCTGCGCAAAAAGTTCCTGCCGATCCTGGTGGGGCTGTGGCTGGTGGCCTGGCTGGCGACGCCGGCGTGGAGCCCGTTCCACTACGGGGCGCACGTGCTGCTGGTGGCGGCCGTGGTCTGCGCCGCCATCCTGTTCCTGAAACCGCGGGACTACAACGACCACGACGTCGAGGTGGCCGGGCTGTACTGGCACTTTGTCGACCTGGTGTGGATGTTCATCTTCCCGCTGGTGTACCTGATGTCCACCAAAATCCTGTGAGGAACCAACCGTGACCCACGCGACCATGGACCAGGTTTCCGAAGCACACGCGCACCGCAGCAACGCGCAGTTCTACTGGGTATGGATCAGCCTGCTGGCGCTGACCGCGGTCGAGGTCATGCTCGCCTACGAGCAGTTTTTTTCGCCCGGCAAGATGTTGACCGTGCTGATGGCACTCTCGGTGGTGAAGTCGGCGCTGATCATCGGCTACTTCATGCACTTGAAGTTTGAATACCCGCCAATGCGCTTCGTGCTGATGGCGTCGCTGGTGATGTGCCTGGTGCTGATGGCGGTCTTCTTCCCCGACGCGGTGCGCATCCTCCATCTTGGAGCGCCGTCGGCAGTGCAGCAACCGGTGGCGAAATGAAGCTTCGCCTGGCCAGCCTCGTGTTTCTGCTCACGCTGAGCGCGGCTCCGGCGTTCGGCCAGGGCTGCGTCATGTGCTATACCTCGGCCTCGGCGGCGTCGCAAAAGGGACAGCGTGCCATCACGCGCGGCGTCCTGCTGCTGCTGGTGCCGCCGGTTTCCATGATGGCGGGCCTGGTTCTGATGGGCCTCCGCTACGGCCGCAGGCGGGACCAGGAAAACGAACTCCGATTGCACTAAGGCACCGGCCCGGACAAACCAGACCCGAGATCCTCCGCCTCGCCACCGGTCGCTTCGCTCCTTTCGCTATAATCAATAGATTTGAGTCCCTTTTCGGCCCCGTCTGTATGTCCACGGAAGCGATAGTCGTACGCGGCGCGCGCGTCCATAACCTGAAGAACATCGATTTCGAGATTCCCCACAACACCCTGACCGTGGTGACCGGGGTCTCGGGCTCCGGCAAGTCCTCGCTCGCCTTTGACACGATTTACGCCGAGGGCCAGCGACGGTACGTGGAGTCGCTCTCCGCCTACGCGCGGCAGTTCCTGGAGCGCATTGAGAAGCCGGACGCCGACCTGATTGACGGGGTGGCGCCGGCGGTGGCCATCCGGCAGAAGAACAGCACGCGCAACCCGCGCTCCACGGTGGCGACCGCCACCGAAATCTACGACTACCTGCGCCTGTTGTTTGCGCGCATCGGGCATACCTATTGCGCGAACTGCGGCGGCCAAGTCCGCAAAGACACGGTGGACGACGTGGCCGCGGCCATCCTCGCGCTGCCGGAAGGCACCCGCCTGAACGTGCTGTTTCCGCTGGCGTCGGTGCGCATCACCGCCGCCGAGCCGGAAAGGAAGCGCGGGCGCAAGAAGGCCGCCACCGGGGCCGCCGACGCGCTGAAAGATCGCCTGTTCGAGCTGCGCCGCCGCGGCTTCAATCGCCTCTTCCAGAACGGGCAGGTGTTCGAGTTTTCGACGCCGGAGTCGCTGCTGGACGTCAACTTCGACGCCCCCGTGTACGTGCTGGTGGACCGTCTCAGCGTGGCGCCGGACGTGCGCACGCGGCTGGTGGACGCGGTCGAGATCGGCTATCACGAGGCCGGCGAAGCCGTGCTCGAGACCGCGCCCAGCGAGGGCAAGCCCGAGCAGCACCGCTTCGCGCAGCGCTTCGAATGCAAGCGCTGCCGCCTGCGCTACGAGGAGCCGGAGCCGCGCCTCTTCAGCTTCAACAACCCGTACGGCGCTTGCCCACGCTGCCAGGGCTTCGGCAATACCATCGACTTCGACCCTGACCTGGTGGTACCGGACAAGTCGAAGTCGCTGGCCGAGGGCGCGATCGAGCCCTGGACCAAGCCCAAGTACCGCATGCTGTTCAGCGAGCTGAAGCGCTTCGCCAAGGAACAGGGGATTCCGCTCGAGGTGCCGTGGTCGGAACTCGAACCCCAGCAGCGCGAACTGGTCTTCGACGGCGACCGCCGTTTCCTGGGGGTGCGCGGCTTCTTCGCCCACCTGGAGCGCAAGAAGTACAAGCTGCACGTGCGCGTGTTTCTCAGCCGGTATCGCGGCTACTCGGTGTGCGGCGAGTGTCGCGGGGCGCGGCTGCGCCGCGAAGCGCGCCAGGTGCGGATCGGCGGCAACGGGGCGCCCGCAGGACCGGGCCGCGCCCCGGCGGGCGCGAAGAACATCTGCGAAGTGTGCGCGATGACGGTGGAGGAGGCGACCCGCTTTTTCGCCGACCTGAAGCTGACGCGCGAGGAAGCGGAGATCGCCGAAAAGCTGTTCGACGAAATCCGCGACCGGCTGCGCTTCCTGAACGAGGTCGGACTGGAGTACCTCACCCTCGACCGGCTGGCCTCCACCCTTTCCGGGGCGAGGCGCAGCGTATCCAGCTCGCCACCTCGCTGGGCTCGCGCCTGGTGGGGACGTTGTATGTGCTCGACGAGCCTTCCATCGGGCTGCACAGCCGCGACACCGCGCGGCTCATCAAGATCCTGCAAGACCTGCGCGAGCTGGGCAACACCATCCTGGTGGTGGAGCACGACGCCGAGATCATGCGCGCTGCCGACCGCATTCTCGACCTTGGTCCCGGCGCCGGCGACAACGGCGGCCGCCTGGTGGCGCCGGGCACGTTTCAGCAGATCTGCCGGCACGCCACGTCGCTCACCGGCCGTTACCTGGCGGGGGACCTGCGCATCCAGCTGCCGCCGCAACGGCGCAAACCGGGTCCGCAGCAGGTCAAGGTCTTCGGCGCCCGCGCCCATAACCTGAAGAAACTTGATATTGCGATCCCGCTGAACCTGATCGTCGCGGTCACCGGCGTCTCCGGCTCGGGCAAATCAAGCCTGGTGCACGATGTGGTGTACGCCGCCCTCGCGTCGCAGAAGAAGGAGCCGGGCACGGTAGCGGCACCGGTCGATTGCCACGACCGCCTCGAGGGCGCGCAGCACATCACCGACGTGGTCCTGGTGGACCAGTCGCCCATTGGCCGCACGCCGCGCTCGAACCCGGTGACGTACCTCAAGGCCTTCGACGGCATCCGCGACGTCTTTGCCAACCTGCCGGAGGCGCAGAAGCGCGGCTTTGCCGCCGGCCACTTCTCCTTCAACATTCCCGGCGGCCGCTGCGAGACCTGCCAGGGCGACGGCACGGTCACGGTGGAGATGCAGTTCCTCGCCGACGTGGAGTTGATCTGCGAAGAGTGCCGCGGCACGCGCTACAAGCCCGAGGTGCTCGACATCCGCTACAAGGGCAAGAACATCTACGACGTGCTCAACCTCACGGTCAAAGAAGCGCTGCAGTTCTTCGCCGGCGCCCCCAGGGTGGTGGACAAGCTGCGCGTGCTCGACGAAGTGGGCCTGGGATACCTGCGGCTGGGACAGTCGGCCACCACGCTTTCCGGCGGCGAAGCGCAGCGCATGAAGCTGGCGGCGCACCTGCACCCGGCGCGCGACCTGCTCCGGCCGCCGCATGCGGAGGAGGCCAAGCGCCGCCCGCACATCCTTTATCTCTTCGACGAGCCCACCACCGGGCTGCACTTCGACGACGTGTCGAAGCTGCTGGCGGCGTTCCGGCGGCTGATCGAGGCGGGGGGCTCGATCCTGGTCATCGAGCACAACCTCGACGTCATCAAGGCCGCGGACTGGGTGATCGATCTGGGCCCGGAGGGCGGCGAACGCGGCGGCTACCTGGTAGCGACGGGACCGCCCGAGACCATTGCCCGCAATCCCAAGTCGTACACCGGAAAGTGGCTGGCGCGCAGCCTGGCGAGCACCGGCAATGGCCGTGCCGCGCGCAACCGCATGTAAAATTTAGAGGGGGATCCTCCCTGCGGTTTTTGTCGAGGACCTAGCCCGGGCCGGGTCGCGACCCGCTTTTGCCGAATCCATGAGTGCCGACGGAACAGTCCGGAGCACGCGGCGACACATCATTTGTGTCCTGGCCGCGGTGAGTTGCGCTCTGGCGCTGGCCAGCTTCGGCCAAGCGGCGCCTAAGGCGCGACCGCGGCCGGCGCCGACGGCGGCAAGCGCGGCGCAGAACAGCGTCGACCAGGCGGAAGAAGCCATTGCGCGGCAGGACTTCACGGTGGCCGAGAAGCTGCTGGTGGAAGCGACGGGACGCGACCCGCGCGACCACCGCGCATGGTTCGATCTCGGCTTCGTCTATAGCGCTACCGGCCGCAAGCCCGACGCTATCGTGGCGTACCGCAAGTCGGTGGAGATCAAGCCCGACGTCTTTGAGACCAACCTCAACCTGGGGGTGCTGCTGGCGCAGCAGAATTCGCCGGAAGCGGAGAAATTCCTGCGCACCGCCACCGCGCTCAAGCCGGCCCAGAACGCGGCGACGTCGCTGGCCCGCGCCTGGACCGCGCTCGGCCAACTGCTCGAGCCCGGCGACGCCAAGGCCGCGGCTGACGCCTATCGGCACGCCGCCGACCTGACGCCGAATGTTGCCGCCGCGCACCTCGCCACCGCCGCGGCGCTCGAGAAGAGCGGCGATCTCACGACCGCCGAGGCCGAATTCAAGCGCGCCGCGGAACTCGATCCCAAGTCGACAGAAGCGCTGGCGGGACTGGTGAACGTCTACACGCGCGCCAAGAAGCTGCCCGAGGCCGAGGCGGCATTGCGCCAGCTGCTGGCTGCCGATCCCGGATACAGCGCGGCGCGCGTACAACTCGGCCGCGTGCTCGCCGCCGAGGGAAAGGCCGAGGAAGCGATCGTCGAACTGGAGAGCGCGCTCGCGGCCAGTAACGACGCGGTGGCCCTGCGCGAATTGGCGGGCCTGCATGCCGGCGCCGGCCACTACGACGAGGCGGCGACTCGCTATCGCCAGCTCTTGCAGGCCGACGCGCGCAACCCCGAGCTGCATTACGCGCTCGGCACTGTCCTGATGGACCAGCACAAGTTTGCAGAGGCCCAGCCGGAGCTCTTGGCCGCGGTGCGGCTGAAATCCGATTTTGCCCAGGCCTACGGGAACCTCGCCGTGGTAGCGTCGGCAAACAAAGACTACGAGCTGGCGCTGAAGGCGGTGGATGCGCGCTCCCGCTTCCTGCCCGAGACGCCCGCCACCTACTTCCTGCGCGCCACCGCCTACGACCATCTGCGGAACTACAAGCAGGCGGCGGCGAACTATCATCAGTACTTGCGGGTGTCGGACGGCAAGAATCCCGACCAGGAGTGGCAGGTGCGGCATCGCTTGATCGCGATCGAGCCCAAGAAATAGGTATGCGACAGCGCCTCCTCATTCTCGGAGTCTGGTTGCCGGTGCTGGCGCTGGCGGCGGTGGCGCAGCCGCCGGACCCGCTGGCGATCCTGAAGCAGAAAGCGGAAGCGGCGAGCGGTGGGGCGCGCGTCCGCCTGTTTATCGACCTGGCGCGCCAGGAGCTGGACCTTGCCGATCAGGGGTTCACTGCCGGGGCTGCCGACCGCGCACAGCAACGGGTCCAGGATGCGCTGGGTGCCGTCGAGCAGGCCAGCGACGCTGCCCTGCACTCCGGCAAGCGGCTGAAGGAAACCGAGATCGATTTGCGCAAGCTGCAGCACCGCTGCGACGAGATCGCCCACAGCGTCGACTTCCAGGACCGCCCGCCGCTGGTCGCCGCGGTCAAGAAGCTGGAACAGCTGCGCCAGAAGCTGCTCGACCGCATGTTCAGCAAGAAGGAGAGAGAGAAACCATGAGCCGCGCTGTCCGCGTCCTGCTGGGCCTCGGGTTGCTGGCGAGCCTGCTGCCGGCGCAGCAGGGCCGGCGTCACGATCCGCTGACCGAGGCGGAAACCGACCAGGTCCGCGAGGTCGCCGACGACCCGAACCAGTGCCTGAAGCTCTACGTGAAGTTTGCGCGGGCCCGCATGCTGGCCATCGAGCAGGTGCGCAGCGATCCGCGCTTCCTGGATGAGCGCGGGACGCGGCTCCATAATCTGCTGGGAGACTTCGGCAACCTGGTGGATGAGATCGACGACCACGTGGCGCAGTACTTGCGGTACAAGAACGACGCGCGCGCCGGACTTAAAGAATTGGTTGAAGCGGATGCAGATTTCCTGCTGAAACTACGCGGGATCAAGGAACAGGTCGCAGCCGAACCCAAACTGGCGCGCGAGGCCCGCGAGTATCAGTTCGTCCTCGACGACACCCTCGACAGCGTCGGCCAGAGCGCCGACTCCGCCCGGGAAGCTCTCGAGCAGCAAAACCGCGACTTCGCCAAGAAAAAGAAGGACGACAAGAAGAAGGGCGAGTAGCCGTCTTTCCTCCGCGTTTCACCCGGAAAAAAGGAAGGGCGGGCATGGGCCGTGGCCCACGCCCGCATTGCGGAACAGTGTAAGCAGAGCTGGGCGCAGTGTGGACCGGCCCGCCGCGGTTGCCAAGATGCCCGGAGTCACCCCCCCCGCGGGCGCAGGTAACCGGGGCTTCACCCGGCGGGAAGACGGGCCGCCAAGCGTCCCACCCTTGCCTAGCGCGTCTTGCCCCAGTACCATGTCGGGCACGCTACAGCGGGGTCCCAGCCTATGCCTTCTGCCGAGCAGGCCGGTCGCCGCTGCGCGTCTGTCTCCCGGTTTTCCGTTCCAACCCAGGCTGACAGCAATTGAACTCTACGCAAACGCACACTGAGGAAGGATTCTGGCCAGTGCAGAGAAAGCGCATGAACGACACCAAGGAAGTGAAGGGGAAGTCCACTCCGGACAATGTGCAAGAGATCAGTGCGGGGCTCGATCAGGGCGCGGGGAGCGTCGACAAGATTCGCGACATCCTGTTCGGCAGCCAGATCAAGACCTACGAGACGCGGTTTGCGCGCCTGGAAGAATCGCTGGCGCGCGAAATCGCCGAGCAGAAGGAGATAACCCGGCGTCGGCTCGACTCGCTGGAAGGTTTTTTCCGCAAGGAGAGCGAAGCGTTGGCGGCGCGCCTCAAGGCCGAGCGTGAGGAACGCACCGAGGCGCTCAAGGGGCTGGCGCGCGAGCTCAAGCTGGCGGGTGACGAGTTGAGCAAGAAGCTGCTGGCGCTCGACAACAAGACTGCCGAAGGCCAGAGCGGCCTGCGCCAGGAACTGATGCAGGAATCACGCAAGCTGGCGGAAGAGATCCGGCAGCGCAGCGAGACGCTCACCGGGCTGATCGATCGCCGCGCCAAAGAGCTGCGTGACCAGAAGGTGGACCGCTCGGCACTCGCCGGACTGCTCACCGAAGTAGCGTTGCAGTTGAGCGAGGAAGAAGCGGTGGCCGCCAAACCCGCCAAGTCCGCCAAGGCCGCCGGATAGAACCCGCCCATGAGCATGGCGCCTTCAATTCGCCCGCAGGCGCGCGCCGGCGACGACGGCGGGCCAGAGGCTTCCTATGCCCAACTGCGGCAGCTCCTGGTCGGTCCCGAACAGGTTGCTCTGGAGGAACTCAAGCAGCGCCTTGACGATCCCGACCTGCGCGCGGAAGAGCTTAGCCAGATCGTGGCGGAGGCCATCGCGCTGCGGGCGCGGCGCGACCGCGCACTGCAACAGACCCTGAATCCGCTGGTCGAGGAAGCGGTCCGCATCTCGGTGGCGCGCAATCCCGCCATGCTGGCGAACACCCTGTTTCCGATCATCGGCGAAGCGGTGCGCAAAGCCGTGGCCCACGCGCTGCGCGGCATGCTGGAATCCTTGAACCAGCTCCTGGAGCACAGCTTCTCCTGGCAAGGGATGGTCTGGCGCCTCGAAGCGCTGCGCACGGGAAAGTCCTTCGGCGAGATTGCCCTGACCCGCAACCTGCATTACCGGGTGGAGCAGGTTTTCCTGATTCATCGCGAAAGCAGTCTGCTGTTGGCTCACGCGGAGCGCAAGCAGGTGCTGCAGGATGCCGACATGGTCTCGGGCATGCTCAGCGCGGTGCAGGACTTCATGCAGGACTCGTTGCGCGGCTCCGCCGAACACGGATTGGAGACGGTCGAGCATGGGGGGTACCGGTTGTGGCTGCAACATGGCCCCCTGGCGAACCTGGCGGCGACCGTGTCGGGCACGCCGCCGGGTGAGTTGCGCAACGTGCTCCAACGCACGCTGGAACGGATCCACCAGGAGTTGGGAACGGAGCTGGCAACGTACGACGGCAATACCAGCAAAGTCGCAGGTGTCCAGCCGCTGCTGGAAGCGTGCCTGCTGGGTCAGCAAAGCACGGCCCCGGTGCGGCGTTCGCGCCTGTGGATGATCCCGACCGCCGCCGCCCTGATCCTGATTTTGCTGTTTGCGGGCTTGGCCATCCGCGAGCGGATGCGCTGGAACGTGCTGGTCAGCAGCTTGCGCGCCGAGCCTGGAATCGTGCTCACCGGCGCCGAGCGAACGGGCGGCGGGTATCGGCTCACCGGGCTGCGCGACCCGCTTTCCGTCGACCCGGAGAAGCTGGTGGCAGCGGCGCGCATCGACCCGGCGAAAGTCACGGCGCGCTGGGAACCCTACGTGTCGCTCGATCCCAAGTTTGCCGCTTCGCGGATTGCGTCGCAGCAGCAGGATGAAGTCGAGCGCCAGGTGGTGCGCTTCACGCTGAACTCGGCCAAGCTGGAAGCCGAGCAGGCCGCCAAGCTTGACGGCGTGGCCGTAGCCGTGGCGCGGTTACAGAAGTACGCCGCCGCCGCCGGACAGTCGGTGACCGTGGAAATCCAGGGCCACACCGATCCCACCGGCGCCGAGGACAAGAACGCGCTGCTCAGCCAGGCCCGGGCGGAAGCCGTGGTGCAGAGTCTGGTGGACCGCGGGGTGCAGCGGGACGTGCTGAAAGCGGTGGGCGTTGGCTCGACTCAGCCCATGCTGCCCAGTGGCGAGTACCTGGTGGAGCTGAATCGCCGCGTCACCTTCCGCGTGGCTTACACCCGAAGCCAGCCATGATCCAGAAAAAGATCTGCATGGTGGGCGCGTTCGGCGTGGGCAAAACGAGTCTGGTGGCGCGCTACGTCCACAGCCTGTACTCGGAGAAATACCAGACCACGGTCGGGGTGAAGATCGATAAGAAGGTCATCCGGGTTGCTGACGACGAAGTCACGCTCGTGCTCTGGGACCTGGCGGGCGAGGACGCCCTTACCACCATCAAGCCCGCCCACCTGCGCGGCGCTTCGGGATACATTCTGGTGGCCGACGGCTTGCGCCGCGCGACCCTCGAGGTCGCCATTGATTTGCAGCGGCGGGTGAGCGAGGCCGTGGGCGCGGTACCGTTCGTGTGCGTCGTCAACAAGGCCGACGTGCGCGAGCAGTGGGAAATCAAGGACGCGGACCTGGAGTCGCTGGGCACGCGCGGCTGGGAGTGGCTGGTGGCCAGCGCTAAAACCGGGGACCGGGTGGAGGAATTCTTCCAGCGGCTCGCCGCCGCCATGCTGAAAGACGTGAATGAATCCGCAACCTCAGCCCGCCTTACCGGATAGCGCCAGCGAACGCGAGGCGCTGCTGGCGACGGTGCTGGGCGCACTGGGCGCGGCGGTGTGGATCCATGCCGAGGGCGAGTTCCGGCTGCTGGGGAGCGCGCCGCCCTGGCTCGAGCGGCTGGCGCCGGAGGCCTGCCGGGGCGCCGCCTTTGCACTCACCGAGCGCTTTCCCCTGCCTCGAGGTTTTCCTGGCCGACGCCGAGATCGCGTGGGCCGGCGAAGTGGGCGCGGTTGCCTGCTCCGACCTATGGACGGACGACCAGCCCGACGGCACGCCAGTCCACCTGCAAGCCTGCGCTTTCCATGCCGCGGGGCAGCAGTTCCTCGTCACCCAGCTGGCAGACACGCTCTACCGCGAGCACCAACTGGTGCTGCAGTACGCCCATGACACGGCGCTCCAGAACGACACCATCGCCCGCCTGAATCGCGAAGTGCAGGCGGCCACGCAGGCGAAAAGCGAGTTTCTCGCCATGATGAGCCACGAGATTCGCACCCCGCTGAACGCCATCCTGGGTATGGCCGACCTGCTGGCGGAGACGCCGCTGGCTGCCGAGCAACGCAAGTACGTCGAGGTGTTCCAGCGCGCCGGCAGCAGCCTGCTGAACCTGATCAACGACATTCTCGACCTGTCGAAGGTGGAAGCGGGGCAGTTGACCCTGGAAGCGGTCGATTTTGACCTGGCGGACGTGGTGGAACGCGCCGCGGAACTGGTCCGCCCCAAGGCCGCGGGCAAGGGCCTGGACGTCGCCGTGCAGACCGCGCCAGACATGCCCCGCTGGGTGCACGGCGATCCCACGCGCCTGCGGCAGATCATCGTCAACCTGCTCGGCAACGCGTTGAAGTTCACCGAAAAAGGGCGGCTGACGGTGAGCGTGGCGCGGGCTCCGGAGAGCGCCGGGGAGAACGCGCTCCAGTTCACGGTGGCGGATACCGGCATCGGCATTGCGCCGGACAAGCTTGACCAGGTATTCGAACGTTTCGCGCAAGCCGATTCGTCCACCACGCGCAAGTACGGCGGCACCGGCCTCGGCCTGGCCATCACCAAGCGCCTGGTCGAGGCGATGGGCGGACGCATCTGGGTCGAGAGCGAAGTCGACGCCGGCAGCCAGTTCCACTTCACCGCGCAATTCGGAGTGGCGGAGCCGGGGCAGGCCGCGGCCGCTGAGTCGCCGGTGGCGGCCAGCGCTGCATCCGCCCGCCCGCTCCGCATCCTCGTGGCTGACGATTCCGAAGACAATCGCTTCCTCATCCGCGCGTATCTCAAGGATTTCCCCTGGTCGCTCGACTTCGCAGTGAATGGGGCGGTCGCCCTGGACCGCCTGCGCAACACCGCCTACGATCTCGTGCTTATGGACGTTCACATGCCGGAGATGGACGGCTATACCGCGACGGCACACTTCCGCGAAGGCGAGCAGGTGCGCGGGCGGGCACGCTTGCCGATCCTGGCACTCACCGCCGACGCCTTTCGCGAGGCGATTGACAAGAGCCATGCTGCCGGCTTCGACGCGCACCTGGCCAAGCCCATTCGCAAGACCGCCCTGGTAGAGGCTATCCTGCGGCACGTGCGCGTCCCGGCGGACGAACCGGGACCCGCCCGGCCGGTGGCGCCAGCGGCGCCGGTCGCCGACGTCGACATGGCGGAGCTAGGCGCGAGGTACGTGGGCAACATCCGGCGCCATCCCGTGGCCATTGCGGCCGCGCTGGGGCGCGGTGATTTCGAGGTCATCCGCTCCATCGGCCACAACCTGAAAGGCACGGGGACGTCCTATGGACTGCCCGAGATTACCGAAGTCGGCGCGCGGCTGGAGCAGGCGGCGAAAGAACGCGACGTTGCAGCGGTCCAATCGGCGTTGCATGATTTGAGCGGCTGCCTGCGCGCGATCGCAGCGCCGCGCGTCTAAGGAGAACCGATGCGAGTCCGTTTTTGGGGTACGCGAGGCTCCATTGCCACACCCGGCCCCACCACCCTGCGCTTCGGCGGCAACACCTCCTGCGTCGAGGTGCTGACCAGGGCCGGCCAGCGTTTCATCTTCGACAGCGGCACCGGCGCGCGGCCGCTGGGCCTCGAACTGATGGCAACGGCGCCCAAGCCGATTCGGGCCACCATTCTTCTCGGCCACACGCACTGGGACCACATCCAGGGATTTCCGTTCTTTGTGCCGCTGTTTGTGCCCGGGAGCGAGCTCACCATCTGCGCGCCGGCGGGCGTCGGGCGCAGCCTGGCGGACACGCTCGCCGGCCAGATGGAGTTCACCTACTTTCCCGTGGAGCTCGACCAGCTGCCGGCCAGCATCCAGTATCGCGACCTGAGCGAAGGCACCTATGACTTCGACGGCGTGCGCGTGATCACGCAATTCCTCAACCATCCGGCGACGTGCCTCGGCTATCGCATTGAGGCCGACGGCGCGGTGGTGGTCTACCTGTGCGACCACGAGCCTTTTGGCGCCAGCCTGTGGCGCGACGCGGCGCAAGCCGGCCAGGCCGACGCCATCCTCCACAAAGGCGACCAGCGCCACGCCGAGTTCATGAAGCATGCCGACCTGCTCATCCACGATGCCCAGTACACGCCCGAGGAGTACCCCGCAAAAAAGAACTGGGGGCATAGCACGTTTGAGTACGCCGTGGAACTGGCCGCGTTGGCCGACGTCCGCCAGCTCGCCCTCACCCACCACGACCCGTTGCATGACGATGCCGCGCTGGAGCAGATCCAGGCCCGCGCCCGGGAGCTGGCGCGCCAGCGCAATTTCCTGATGCACGTCTTTTGCGCGTTTGAAGGGTGCGCGATGGAAGTGGCCGGGCCGGAGAGTGAGTACTCACGCACCGTCGCGGTCGCCACCACTCGTTTCACCGCACCCGACCAGGTGCGCGCGCTGGTGGTGGATGATGATCCCAACCTGCGGCTGTTCGTGGCGTCGACGTTGACGCGCGAAGGCTATGCGCTGTGGGAGGCCGTGGACGGAGCCGACGGCCTGCACATGATCAAATGCGTGCAGCCGGCTCTCGTGCTGCTCGACCTCAACATGCCCAACCTGGACGGCTTCGGCGTCCTCCGCCAGCTCCGCAGCACGGAAGCGACGCGCAACCTGCCGGTCATCATCCTGACCGCATTCGGGGATGAGGAGAGCACCCAGGCGGGATTCGCCGCCGGCGCCACCGACTTCCTCGCCAAACCCTTCACCGTTCCGCAGCTCACGGCCCGTGTGCGCGCGTGCCTGGCGCGTACTGCGACGGCAAAAGCGCCGGGCGCCACAGAATAAGGAGCCGCGCGGACGCTCCGCCGGCGCCAACGGGCCGAAGCCTCGCAAGCTGCAGCCCCGGTCCTTCCGGGATCGCGCCCCTTTCCGAGCGCGGGTTTCTTGTCCGGCGGACGCAACTTGGCCGCAGAAGCCGGGTTAAAGTCGGAGGATGATTCTGCGCCTGACCTCGGTCGTGGCGCCGGCGAGCCCTTCTGGCACGTTGGTGGCTGTTACGGCCGCCCCAACTTGCGGTAAAGTTTAAACAGTGGCGCTGACCCACCCGCCGAACGCCTGGGAGTCCCCAGCCGGTTCCTGCGCTCGCCTTCTCTCGTTGAGCACGGAAGATGTTGTGGGCCGGTGGTGTGCGCCAGGGCGGTTTGAAGTTGCTCACAATCCAGGAGACTGCATGATGCCCCCAGGGAAAATGGTGCGGAGGTTGGCGCGGTCAAGCGCCACCGGTCTGCTGGCGCTGGCCCTGCTGGGCGGAGCGTGCGCCGGCGAGGCGCGGCAGGAGGGGCAGCCCGCATCCGGCGCCGGCCGGGCCGTGGGAACCGTGAAAGCGGTGGGCAGCAGCGCGATCACGCTGGCTACGGATGCCGGTTCCGAGATTACGGTCCAGATACTGGGTACGACCCGCATGGTGCAAACCGCGCCCGGACAACGCGACCTGACGGGCTCGACCCTGATAGCGCTGCCGCAGGTACAGGTCGGCGACCGCGTGCTTGTGCGCGGCAATGCCGCGGCAGACGGGAAATCGATCGCGGCCACTTCCCTGGTGGTGATGAAGCAGGCCGACATCAAGCAAAAACAGCAGCGGGAGATGGAGGACTGGCAGAAGCGCGGTGTCGGCGGGCTGGTCGGCACCGTGGATGCCGCTGCCGGCAGCATTACCCTGACCACCTCGGGGCTGGGTGGAAACAGGAGCGTAACGGTGCGGGTGGCGAAGGAGACGATCATCCGGCGCTACGCGCCCGATTCGGTGAAGTTTGACGATGCCACGCGCGGGACACTCGACCAGATCAAGCCCGGCGACCAGCTGCGGGCCCGCGGCGAGCGCAACGCCGAGGGTGGCGAACTGGCGGCGGAAGAGGTCGTTTCCGGCTCGTTTCGCAACATCTCGGGGGTGATCAGCGCGGTGGATGTTGCGCAGGGCACGATCAGCCTGACCGACCTGGCAACGAAGAAACCGGTGGTGGTCAAGATCACGAGCGACTCGCAAATGCGCAAACTGCCCGCCCCGACTGCACAGGTCATCGCCTTCCGGCTACGCGGTCCGGCTGCAGAATCCGAGGTGGTTGCGGCACCGCGGCGCCCGCCGGAAGGCCAGCCTGCATCCCCGGCCGGAGCCGGCCCCGGCCCACGCGGGGGGCGTGGGGGTGGCGATTTGCAGCAGATGCTGTCCCGGGTTCCCGCGGCCACCATCGCGGATTTGCAGAAGGGCGATGCCGTGATGATGGTAACCACTCCGGGCTCGGCTACGTCTAATATGACAGTCATTACCCTGCTCAGCGGTGTGGACGCCATCCTGACGGCGCCAAACCGCCAGGTGGCAACCCTGCTGTCGCCTTGGAACCTAGGCGCAGGCGGAGAATCCGAGCCGTAGCGCTGCTCGCAGAACTTCAGGAGAGACAGATGTATCTTGGTCGCACCGCGGTACGCAGCCTCGTCTTGGCTGTGCTTTTCTTCTTCTTCCTACTGCTTTCGGCCGGGCCTTTGGCGGCGCAAGCTGCGCCCGCAACGCTGCGCGGGCTGGTCACCGATCCCTCTGGCGCCGTGGTGCCCGGGGCCACGGTCACGGCCACTTCCGCCAGCGGCCAGAAAACCACCATCGTGAGCAATCGCCAGGGAAACTACGAGATCAAAGGCCTGGCGCCGGGGACGTACACGCTGAGTGCCCTGGCCAAGGGCTTTGCGGAGTTCAAGGCCGAGTATCTCAACCTGGCCGCGGGCCAGGTGGAAAAGCTCGACATCGAGCTGGCCATCGCGGTGGAGAAGCAGCAGGTCGAGGTGCAGGAGCAGGCGACGCAGGTTGGCGTCAGCCCCGACAACAACGTCAGCGCCATCGTGCTCAAAGGCAAGGACCTGGAAGCGCTCTCCGACGACCCCGACCAACTGCAGGCCGACCTGGAAGCGCTGGCCGGACCGGCGGCGGGGCCGAACGGGGGGCAGATCTACATCGACGGTTTCGCCAACGGGACGCTGCCGCCGAAGTCGTCGATCCGCGAGATCCGCGTCAACATGAACCCCTTCTCGGCGCAGAACGACCGCATCGGCTTTGGGCGGATCGAGATCTTCACCCGCGCGGGCAGCGACAAGTTTCACGGCGGCTTCAACCTGAACGCGAACAACTCGGTGCTGAACGCGAAAAGCCCCTTCGCGCCGGCGAACCTGCCCAGCTATTCGCGCGAAATGTACAGCGGAAATTTCGGCGGGCCGCTGGGCAAGCGCGCCTCCTTCTTCTTCAACATGGAGCGGCGCAACATCAACGACGATTCCATCGTCAACGCGCAGGTGCTGGATGCGAATCTCAATCCGGTGGCGCAGCAGTTGGCGGTGCTGCATCCGCAAATACGCACCGAGTTCTCGCCGCGCATCGATTTCCAGGTCAGCAAAAACAACTCTTTGAGCACCCGCTACCAGTACGAGACCGGCCACAGCGAGAACGAGGGCGTTTCGCAGTTCGTGCTGCCGTCGCAGGCCTACAACAGCGAAAACTACGAACAGCAAGTCCAGATCAGCGACTCGAACACGTTCACGGCCCACCTGGTGAACGACCTGCGCTTCCAGTTCCTGCGGACCGGCAGCAAAGCGAACCCTCTGAACCTGGTGGTCGCACCCACCACCCAGGTGTCCTCGGCCTTCACCGACGGCGGCGCCAGCCACGGCCTGTCGTCGAACACGCAGAACCGGTACGAGTTGCAGAACTACGTTTTCTGGCAACGGGGCCGGCATGCGGTGAAGTTCGGCGGGCGGTTGCGTACCACGGAGCTGGAGAACAGCTCGGCTTCGAACTACAACGGCACGTTCTTGTTCAACTCGCTGACCGCCTACCAGATTACCCGGCAGGGGCAGGCGCAGGGCTGGACGGCGGCGCAGATTCGGGCAGCGGGCGGGGGCGCGAGCCAATTCAGCCTGGTTGCCGGAGTGCCGGCGGCTTCGGTCTCGCAGACGGATGTTGGGCTCTACCTGGACGACGACTGGCTGGTGCGGCCCAAGCTTTCGCTGAGCTATGGGATGCGGCTGGAAAGCCAGACCAACATTGCCGATCATTTTGACGTGGCTCCCCGCCTGGGCATGGCGTGGGGCATCAGCCGCGGCAAGAATGTGCCGAAGACCGTGCTGCGCGCCGGATACGGCCTGTTCTACGACCGCTTTGGCGAAAACCAGGTGCTCCAGGCCAGGCGGCTCGATGGGCTGCACCAGCAGCAGTACCTCGTGCCCGCGCCGGATTTCTTCCCCACCGTGCCGCCGGTGGCGCAGTTGGCGAGCGCCCAGGTCACGTCGACGACTTACAGGGTGAGCCCCGGGCTGCGGGCTCCCTACATATCGCAGGCAGCAGTGTCGCTGGAGCGGCAGGTGACCAAGTCGTCGAATGTCGCCGTCACCTACATCAACTCCCGCGGTGTCCACCAGTTGTACTCCGCCAACATCAACGCTCCCCTGCCGGGAACGTATAACCCGGCCGATCCCAGCAGCGGCACGCGGCCCCTGGGGAACATCGGGAACGTGTACGAGTACCTCTCGGAAGGCATCTTCAAGCAGAACCAGTTGCTGATCAATGGCAACCTCCGCCTGGGATCCAGGGTGTCGCTCTTCGGCAACTACGTGCTGAACTTCGCCCGCGGCAATACTTCGGGGACCAGCAGCTTTCCGGTCAACCAGTACAGCCTGGCCAATGAGTACGGCCGGACCGGATTCGACATCCGGCACCGCGCCGCCATCATCGGCACCGTCTCCCTGCCCTACGGGTTCCGCCTGAATCCCAACATCAACATGACCTCCGGCCGGCCCTACAACATCACGTTGGGGCAGGATCTGAACGGCGACTCGGTCTTCAATGACCGGCCCGCCTTCGCCGCCGGCGCGGCGTGCTGTGCCTACACCAACTTCAAGACTCCCGCGGCGGGCGACCCGGCCATCCCGGTGAACTACGGCACCGGACCGCGGCAGTTCAACGTCAACCTGGGATTCAGCAAGAGCTTCGGTTTTGGACGCGCGCGCGAGGTGGCCGCCGGGCGCGGCGGTAACCAAGGTGGGGAAGGTGGTCCTCGGCCCGGGGGTGGCGGCTTTGGAGGAACGTTGGCCGGAGCCGGACGTGGTCCCGGCGGTGGCGGGGGGGGCGGCGGCCGTGGGCCCGGCGGAGGTGGCGGCGGTTTCGGCGGTGGTCCGCGCGGCGGAGCCGGCAACCGTCAGTTCGGCCTCACCTTCAGCGCCCAGGTCTCGAACCTGTTCAACCACGTAAATCTCGGCAACCCCACCATCAGCAACCTCAGCGCCGGGCCGCAGCGCTTCGGCACCTTCCTGAGCCTGGGCGGCTTCGGCGGACCGGGGGGTGGTGGCGGCGGCGGCGGGTCGGCGTTTAACCGCCGCATCGATCTGCGCGTCCAGTTCTCTTTCTGAATGCCGGCAGTTTTGCGGGAAGTCCGGGTCGCAGGGCTCCACGGATAAGTCCGTGGGGCCCGCATCGTTTGCAGAGACCAAGGCGCGGCCAAGCGGCGGCGAGAATTGGCTGCCCCCCAGGGATTCGAACCCCGAGAGCTGCGAAATCGATTCAGTCGCGACGGACAGCGGTAGCGACCTGCCCACCAGCAGTAATTTCAGCCGCCGATTTTGGCAGGTGGTTGGGTGGGTTGGCCCGGTTAGCTCTTCAGCTTGCCCAAAGGATGGATGGCATCCAATTCGAGGTTCAGTTCCAGGATGTTGACTCTGGGTTCACCCAGAAAACCGAACTGCCTGCCTTCGGTATGCTTGGCGACCAGATTGCGGAGGTCTTCCTGGCTCATTCCGCGTTCGCGGGCCACACGCGGTATCTGGAAGTCCGCCGCCGCCGGGGAGAGGTGCGGATCGAGACCGGAAGCGGAGGTGGTGACGAGGTCAATAGGCACGGGCTGGCCGGGGTTCTCCGCCTGCAAAGACGCCACGTCCTGCTGCACACGGTCGATCAGTTTCTGGTTCGTCGGACCCAGTTGCGATCCGTTAGAGTTGGCCGCATCGTAGCCGTTGCCGGCGGCGGAGGGCCGCCCGTGGAAGTACCCAGGGCCGCTGAAGGGCTGCCCGATGATCCGCGAGCCGACAATCCTGCCGTCCCGCGCGATCAGTTGGCCATTCGCGCGGTCGGGAAACATCACCTTGGCGAGCCCGGTCACCACCAGCGGGTAAATCACCCCGAGCAGGACCGTGGTCGCGAGGGTCATCAGGACGGACGTGATCAGGTTCTTCTTCATTGTGCCTCCTACGCCAGCCCGATCCGGGTGATGAGCATGTCGAGCAGCTTGATCCCGAGGAACGGCACCATAATGCCGCCCGCGCCGTAAACCAACAGGTTCCGCCGCAGCAGCGCCGCCGCCGCCCATCGGCCGGTACTTCACGCCGCGCAGGGCCAGCGGAATCAGCGCGACGATGATCAGCGCGTTGAAGATCACGGCCGAGAGCACCGCCGATTCAGGCGTCTTCAGACGCATGATGTTCAGCGCATCCAGCACCGGGAATGTCCCCGCGAACATCGCGGGGATGATGGCGAAGTACTTGGCGACGTCGTTGGCGATGGAAAACGTGGTCAGCGAGCCGCGCGTCATGAGGAGCTGTTTGCCGATCTCCACCACCTCGATCAGCTTGGTGGGATTGGAGTCGAGGTCGACCATGTTGCCGGCCTCTTTGGCCGCCTGCGTGCCCGTGTTCATGGCGACGCCGACGTCGGCTTGGGCGAGGGCGGGTGCGTCGTTGGTGCCGTCGCCGGTCATCGCCACCAGTTTGCCCTCCGCTTGTTCGCGCTTGATCAGGTCCATCTTGTCCTTGGGCGTGGCCTGCGCCAGGAAGTCGTCGACGCCCGCCTCGCGCGCGATGGCGGCGGCGGTCAGCGGGTTGTCGCCCGTGATCATCACGGTGCGGATGCCCATGGCGCGCAACTGTCGCGAAGCGCTCGCGCATGCCGCCCTTCACGATGTCCTTCAGCTCGATCACGCCCATCGCGCCGCGGTGCTTCTCGGCTACCACCAGCGGCGTGCCGCCGGCGCGCGCGATCTGCTCCACCGCCGCTCGCAGCGCCGGCTGCAGTTCGCCGCCGTTGTGGCGCACGTAGTTCTCGATGGCGTCCGCCGCGCCCTTGCGGATCTCGAGGCCGTTCAGGTCGACGCCCGACATCCGCGTCTGCGCCGTGAACGGGACGAACTTCGCTTCGTGCGCAGCCAGCTCGCGCCCGCGCAACCCATACTTCTCTTTGGCCAGCACCACGATGGAGCGGCCCTCGGGCGTCTCGTCGGCCAGCGACGAGAGCTGCGCTGCGTCGGCCAGCTCCTGCTCCGTCACCCCCGGAGCGGGGATGAACTGCGACGCCTGCCGGTTGCCGAGGGTGATCGTGCCGGTCTTGTCCAGCAGCAGCGTGTTGACGTCGCCGGCGGCCTCCACCGCGCGTCCCGACATGGCCAGCACGTTGTGCTGGATCAGGCGGTCCATGCCGGCGATCCCGATGGCCGAGAGCAGACCGCCGATCGTCGTCGGAATCAGGCAGACCAGCAGCGACACCAGCACAAACACCGTCTGCGGCGAGCCGGAGTAGATGGCGAACGGCTGCAGTGTCACCACCGCCAGCAGGAAGATGATGGTCAGCCCCGCCAGCAGGATGTTGAGGGCAATCTCGTTGGGCGTTTTCTGGCGCTCGGCGCCTTCCACCAGCGCGATCATGCGGTCGAGAAAGGTCTCCCCGGGGTTGCGCGTTATCTTGACCCGGATTTGGTCCGACAGCACGCGCGTCCCGCCGGTCACCGCCGAACGGTCGCCCCCGGCCTCCCGGATCACCGGGGCCGATTCGCCGGTAATGGCCGACTCGTCCACCGACGCGACGCCTTCGATAATCTCGCCGTCGGAGGGAATGAACTCGCCGGCGGCCACCACCACCAGATCGCCCGCCCGCAACTGCGAACTGGGCACGTGTTCGACCCCGCCATCGTCGGTCAGGCGGTTCGCAATGGTTTCGGCGCGGGCCTTGCGCAGCGTGTCGGCTTGCGCCTTGCCGCGGCCCTCGGCCATCGCCTCGGCGAAGTTCGCGAACAGGACCGTGAACCACAGCCACAACGTGATCTGGAGGTTAAAACCGAAGCCGGGCCCGCCGCCCATCACCTCGCGCACCAGCAGCACCGAGGTGATCACGCTCCCGATCTCCACCACGAACATGACGGGATTGCCCATCATCTTGCGCGGGTGCAGCTTCACGAGCGCGTCCCAGATCGCCCGGCGGACGATCTTCCATTCCCAAATTGCTTTTTTCTTCTTCGCCATTAGCAGAATCCTCAGAAGGTCTTGCCCGCGCCCATCAGCAGGTGCTCCAGAATGGGCCCCAGGCTCAGCGCCGGAAAGAACGTCAGTGCGCCCACGATGAGGATCACGCCGATCAGCAGGACCGTGAACAGCGGCGTGGTCACCGGGAAGGTCCCCAGTGACGGCGGCACGTACTTCTTGCGCGCCAGGTTTCCGGCGATCGCCAGCATCGGGATAATCATCAGGAACCGGCCCGCCAGCATGGTCAGGCCGATCGTCAGGTTGTACCAGGGCGTGTTGGCATTCAGGCCGCCGAATGCCGAGCCGTTGTTGCCCGCGCCCGAGGTGTACGCGTACAGAATCTCGCTCATCCCGTGCGGTCCCGGATTGGCAATGCTCGAAGTGCCGAAGCCATGCAGGACCGAGATGGCGGTAAAGGTCAGGATGATGATGGGAAACACCAGCGCCACCAGCATCGCCATCTTCACGTCGTAGGCTTCGATCTTCTTCCCCAGGTACTCCGGCGTGCGGCCCACCATCAGTCCGGCGATGAACACTGCCAGCACGATGTAGATCAGCATGCCGTACATGCCGGCGCCGACGCCGCCGAAGATCACCTCGCTGAGCATGATGTTGACCAGCGGCACCATGCCGCCCAGCGGCGTGAACGAATCGTGCCAGCCGTTGATGGCACCACAACTGGCGTCGGTCGTGACCGTGGCGAAGAGCGCGGAGCTAGCGATCCCGAAGCGGACTTCCTTGCCTTCCATGTTGCCGCCGGGCTGCATGGCCGTTGCGCGCTGGTCCACGCCGTGCAGCAGCGGGTTGCCGTGCGTCTCCGCCCAGTACGCTGTCGTCACGCCGGCCAGGAACAGGATCGCCATCGCCGCCCAGACTGCCCAGCCGTGGCGCTGCGAACCGGTCATGCGCCCCAGCGTGTAAGTCAGCCCCGCCGAGACGGCGAAGATCGCGAACATCTCGATCAGGTTCGACAACGGCGTCGGATTCTCAAACGGATGGGCGCTGTTGGCGTTGAAGAAGCCGCCGCCGTTCGTGCCAAACTCCTTGATGATCTCCTGCGAAGCCACGGGGCCCTGCGCCAGCGTTTGCTCCGTCACCGTGTCCAGCGCCGGCTTGCCGTCGGGGCCCACCACCGGCTTGCCGCTGGCGTCGAGCTTCGGGACCTGCTGCGCTTCCACCAGCTTCACCGTGTCGTAGGGCTTCAGGTTCTGCACCACGCCCTGCGAGACCAGCAGCAGCGCGCCCACCACGCAGAACGGCAGCAGCACCCACAGCGCGGCGCGGGTCATGTCGACCCAGAAGTTCCCGATTGTCTCCATCTGCCGGCGCGCAATGCCGCGGATGAAGGCGATGGCCAGCGCAATGCCCGTCGCCGCCGAGACGAAGTTGTGGTAGGCGAGGCCGGCCATCTGGGTGAAGTAGCTCATCGTGCTCTCACCCGCATAGGCCTGCCAGTTCGTGTTGGTGGTGAACGACGCCGCGGTGTTGAAGGCCAGATGCTCGGGCGCCACTGCGCCGAACTTCTGCGGGTTGAAGGGCAGGAATCCCTGCACGCGCTGCAGCAGGTAGAGCAGCAGCATCGACACCAGGCTGAACAGCAGCATGGCGAGCGCGTACTCGGTCCAGCGCATCTCGTGGCTCTCGTCCACGCCGGTCACGCGGTAAAGCACGCGCTCCACAGGCCGCAGCACCGGGTCGAGGAAGGTGCGCTCGCGGCTAAAGACACGCGCCATGAAGACGCCCATCGGCTTGGTGACCGCCAGGATGAGCGCCAGGAAAATCGCGATCTGCAACCAGCCATTGGCGGTCATGTCAGAACTTCTCCGGCCGCAGCAGCGCGTAGACGAGATACACCATGGTCAGGAGGACGACGGCGAGCATGATGGCCGATTCGAGTTTCATCGCTTGCCTCTCACTTCACGCGGTCACAAAACCGCACATAGCCAATTGACAGCGCGAAAAACACAATCGTGATTGCCACGAACATCAAGTCCTGCATAATGCCTTCTCCTGCAACCCGAACCCAGCCGTTATTTGCATCGCATTTGCTTTGGCTGCGCTCGTTATGAACCTCGCCGCAGACGGCGTGCGAGTTTTTCAAGCTCGCCCAATTCCCGCCAGCCGAGACGGAGCCCATACAACGCCAGCCCGATTGCCCCAGCGGCAACAACGCTTTCCATCACACGAAGCATTGCCATACTAAGCCTAGAACTTCACCAGAATCGCCATGTTGAGCCGGTTCTCAGTTTTCCGCAGATCGGGCGCCCAGCCTGTCACCAGCGACCCAGGTGTTCCGGTATTGCCGCCCGGAGGTGTGACGCCGCCGCGTCCGGAGAAATACGGCACATTGGCCGCGCGATGGTTGTATTCCCAGCGGAAGGTGATGTACTGGCTGGGCATGTAATCGAAGGTCGCCGAGGCATCCCACGCCTTGTACGGGTCGCCGGGGTTTTCCGTGAAGTACGGCGTCCCGGACGTCGCAGTGGCACCGTTGATGGGTGGCAGGAGAACCAGGTAGCGTCCGGGGTTGTTGATCCCACCTCCGCCAATGGTCACGGCGTAGAGGTCCTTATGGAACCAGAGGCGGTTGTACAGCATCGCTCCCAGGAAGCTCTGCTTCGGGCCATTCTTCCCGTTTCCGAAGCAGCTCACGCCGCCGCCGCTTTCGCACCCGGCGTCCGCAGTGAAGGAAAACGCCGCCTTGCTGACGAAGGTGTTGGGATTGTCGTAGTACTTGTACTGGATGCTGTCGTCGGTGTGGAAGCGCGTGCGACCGGTCACGCCCAGCGCGTCGCGGCCCAATAGATATTGGTTCCCAAGGATCGACCACTTGGCGTTTGGCCGCCAGAGAATTTGCCCGCCGATCCCAGGACGATTGTTGAATTTGCCGTAGGACTGCCAGCCGTTCACGAACCAAGGCTCGATCTTCAGCTTTTCCGTGGGGAAGAACTGCACCCGCACGCCGTTAAAGAACCAGGGCGTGTTGGAGGAGACATACGACGGCTGGTAGGCCCAGTTGTCAAAGTTGTAGTAGCTGAACAGGCCGACGTACGACATGAAGATGCCGGCATCGATGTTGATGCCGTGCATCTTGTTGATGTGGTAGCCGCCGTATGCTTCCGAGATGTACCGATAAGCGCCGTCCAGGTTCCACTGGCCCCGCGCCGGGCTAGCGTCATTGCGTGGCGTGGTCTGGGAGTACATCCCGAACTGCGTCATCAGGCGTGCGCGAACGTTGTCGAAATGGAAGTCGCCGCCCACGCCGAGCTGCGTCATCTGGATTTCGCCGGCACGAAAGACCTCGCTCGAACCGCTGACCGTATCATCCTTCGGATGATTGAAATCGTAGATGTAATCGACGTCGGTTCGGATCTCGGGCGTGAAGAATTTGGTGTCCAGCGCCGGCGTCTTGGTGCGCGGGGTCCCGTTCAGCCAGGTGAAGTCGGCGAAGGCAAACGGTTCGGACTTGGCGGGCTTGGTCTCGCCCTGCGCGGCAGTCACCGTCTCGCCACGGGTCGCTTCCGGCGGGGTTGTCGGCGATCCACCAGCAAAGCCCGGCACCGCACCGGCCTGCTGTACCGCCTGACCGCTGCCGCTGGTGGTCGTGGCGATGCCCGCCTGCTGCTTAAGCTGGGCCTCCAGCTCCTGAATGCGCGCGCGCATCCGCTCGAGTTCCGCGAGAATCTCGGCGTTGATTTTCGCCGTGCTCGCGGAGCCGGTCGCGGCCGAAGCCGGCTGCTCGCTCGGCGCCGGGCGATCGCCCTGCGCCAGGCACGGGTACGCCAAAGACATCAGCAACAGAAGACTGGCAACCAACCGCCCATGGCACGACAACGCATTTTTCGTCATAAGGCTCTTTCTGATTGTCTTTTGGACCAGCAGCTACCACTCGGTGTGGGCTGCGGGTAAGTTCGAACTGGGGACGGCGGCACGCCGGTTCATCACCACCACCTGGGCCCGGTTGCTTGCCTGCTCCCCGAAGCGCGCAGCTGCTTCGTCCGCGGCCGGGGCAGGCAGAAACGGATCTGCAAGCTCAAACTGGCCGTACCGCTCCTCGGGTTCGATTCTGCTCACCGGGCAGGCGCCGGCCCGCCGGCCGTCCTTGTAAAGCGCGACCAGAAAGCGGATGAAGAACCAAACCGCGCCGACACAGATCACCAGCAAGACCACCATCGTCGACATTTGAACCTCAACCCAACAGCCTCAGCCGACCAGGAGCCTGGCATGAAGTTCGGGATCGTTTGCCCATTCCCCATGCCGCTCCCGTCGATGCTCACTCTGCTCCTGAGTCAGATTGGATACTGGGGCGCATAAAGTTCGTCTAAAAAGTCCATAAAGAATTCGTAAAGCAGACCCGGCGGCCATGCGCACACTCCGGATCGGCGTTCACCAGCCGCTGGGGTCGAAGCGGCAGAAGATCCACGGTTCGGTGCGGATACAGTGCGCACAGCCGGCTTCATCCAGCTTCTTGCCGAGTTTCGTAAACGCGCGCGGGACGAGGCGGCAGCGAGGAGGCACCACCGAGGTACTGCGGGGAGGGCGGAGCGGAGGTTGAATCAGTCCCCGGGATCGAAGCGGTATCCGACCCAGGGCTCGGTCACGATGTAGCGCGGCGACTTTTCTTCCGGCTCGAGCTTCTTGCGCAACTGCCCGACAAAGACGCGCAGGTACTCCGTCTGTTCCGTGCTGGTGCCGCCCCACACCGCCGCCAGCAGCACGCGATGCGTCAGCACTCTTCCGGGATGCCGCGCCAGGTACACCAGCAGGTCAAACTCCTTGGGCGTGAGGTGGACCTCCCGACCCCGGACCAAAACGCTGCGCGCCGCCGGGTCGATGCGAAAATCGCCGAGCGCGATGGTTTCCGCTTCCAGCTCTGGCGGCGACGAGGCGCGGCGCAGGCAAGCCCGTACCCGCGCCAGCAGTTCGTTGAGGTTGAAGGGCTTGGTGACGTAGTCGTCCGCCCCCGCGTCGAGCGCCTCGACCTTGATCCGCTCCTCGCCTTTCACCGACAGCACGATGATCGGAATCGCCGACTTGGCGCGCACATGGCGGCACAGCGCCAGCCCGTCCATGTTGGGCATGCGCAGGTCCGTGATCAGCAGGTCGGGCGGCCACTCCTTCATCACCTGCAGCGCCTCGTCGCCGTCCGCGGCGGTGCGGATGGCGTAGCCCTGGCGCGAGAGCGTGGTCTTGAGCACGCGCGTGATCTGCCGCTCGTCGTCGACCACCAGGATGTTGCGCTTCTCCCCGCCGCTCATGCGCTCACACCACTTCCTGGGTGACGATGTGCACGTCGACCGGCGGGGCATCGCGCAGGAACTTGTGCACCGCCGAGAGATACAGGTAGCGGCGCCAGCCGGATTGCGCGGAGCGCCCGAACACCACCTGCGTGACGCGCTTCGCGCGCACCACCTTCGCCACCTCCTCGGCCACGCTCTTGCCCTGGACGCGCACGATCTGGGCGCGCATGTTCTCGGCAAAATGCAGGTTCTGAGCGAGCGTCCGCTGGTATTCCGGGTCGTCGTCCACGCCGATGTCCACGTAGATCACCAGCAGGTCGGCGCCGATGCGCTCCGCCATGCGCCCCGCCCGCGCGATCAAGTACTGGGCCGCCGGGTTCGAGCTGATGCACACCGCAATCCGTTCCTGCACTCCGGCACTGGGGCCGATGCCTTCCTTGCGCAGTTGGGACTCCAGGCTGCGGTCCACCGCGCGCGCCACCTGTTGCAGCGCCAGTTCGCGCAGCGAGATCAGGTTGGCGGGGCGGAAGAAGTGGCCCAGCGCCCGCTCCGCACGTTCCACCGGGTAGATGTCGCCACGCTTCATGCGCGTCTGCAGCGCTTCCGGGGTCAGGTCGGCGAGCACGATTTCGTTGACCCGCTGCATCACCCAGTCGGGCACGGTCTCCCGCACGGTGATCCCGGTGATGCTCTGCACCAGGGGGGTGAGGCTCTCGATGTGCTGCACGTTCATCGTCGAGAGCACGTCGATGCCGGCGTCGAGCAGTTCGCGGACGTCGTCATAGCGCTTGCGGTTGCGGCTGCCCTCGATGTTGGTGTGCGCCAGTTCGTCGATCAGTGCGATCTGGGGCCGCCGCGCCAGCACGGCGTCGACATCCATTTCCTCGAACGACGCGCCCTTGTACTGCAGTTGCCGCCGCGGCACCGTTTCCAGCCGGGCCGCCAGTTCGGCGATGCTCTTGCGCCCGTGCGTCTCGACCAGCCCGATGACGACATCCTCCCCGCGGCTCCGCCGGCGGATGCCTTCGCTCAGCATGTTGAACGTCTTGCCCACCCCGGGGGCGTAGCCGAGAAACAGCTTGAAGATACTCTGCTGCTTCTGCGGGGCGGCTTCCTCCAGCCATTGGTCGGGAGTCTTGGGCATCGCGCTATTGTCACCAAGACGTCGGCAAAAGTCGAATCGGATACAATCGCCGCGTGCAGCGACGGGCACAATCGCTGGTACGTTTTCTGGCCGCTTTTGCCATCGTCTGCGCCATCGTCTGGGTCTACTTCAAGCTCATCCACGTGAACCCCACGACGGTAGGGTTTACGTTCCTGCTGGCCATCCTGATCGTGTCGGCGGTTTGGGGCCTGCGTCACGCCATTTTCATGGCGCTGGTCGCCACCCTGGCGTTCAACTACTTCTTTCTGCCTCCCGTACTGACCATCACCATCGCCGACCCACAGAACTGGGTGTCGCTGTTCGCCTTCCTGGTCACCGCCATCATCGCCAGCCAGTTATCGGAGCGGGCCCGCCACGAGACCCTGCGCTCGCATCAGCGCCGCCGGGAAGTGGAGCAGCTCTACAGCTTCAGCCAGCAGTTGCTGGTGACCGAAAACGTCTTTGGACTGCTCAACAGCGTGCCGGCATACATCGTGGAGAACTTCGCGGTGAGCGGGGCCGCGATCTTCCTGGAGGAGAAACAGAAGACCTATTTCTCCGACCTCTCGGTGCAGGCCGCCATCCCCATCGAGGAGCTGAAAGCGGTCAGCGGGCGCGGCGAGCCGGTTCTGGATCGCGAGCACGGGCGCTGTTTCATGCCGTTGCGCCTGGGCATGCGCTCCATGGGAATCCTCGCGGTGGTGGGCGGCGACCTGTCGCGCGAATCCCTGGAAGCGATCGGCAGCCTGGTGGGCATCGCGATCGAGCGCACCTCGACCATGGAGCGACTGACGAAAGCGGAGGCCTCCCGAGAGAGCGACCGGCTGCGGGCGCTGCTGCTCGATTCCGTCACCCACGAGTTCCGCACTCCGCTCACTTCCATCAAGGCGTCGGCGGAGGCGCTGCTGGCCGAGGCGGAGGTCATTAAGCCCGAGTTGCGGGATCTGCTGGCCGTTATCAACGAGGAAGCCGACCGGCTCAATCGTCTGGTGGGCGAAGCGGCGGAGGTGGCGCAGCTCGATGCTCACCAGATCGCTCTCCATCCCGAGCCACACCAGATCAGCGAGGCGGTGGAGGCGGCCCTGCTCCAGTCGCGGCATGCGTTGGATCAGCACCCGATCGAGAAGAATATTCCTGCCGACCTGCCGCCGGTCAGTATCGATCTGGAGCGCACCACGGAGGTGCTCGCGCAGCTGCTGGAGAACGCGGGCAAGTATTCGCCGCCGGATGCGCCGATCCACATCAGCGCCGAAATCCGCGCCGGCCAACTCGTCACCAGCGTTGCCGACCACGGTGCCGGCATCGACGATATGGAGCAGTCGATGATCTTCGAGAAGTTTTATCGTGGGCGCGATCAGCGGCTGCTCATCCAGGGAACCGGCATGGGATTGGCCATCGCCAAGGCCATCGTCGAACTGCACGGCGGAACCATCGGGGTGACGAGCCAGCTCACGCGTGGATCGGTCTTCTCCTTTTCTCTTCCCCTTGCGCCATAAGCTGTTGTTCCGGAAGCAGATCAGCATTTGGACGAACGACAGCTCAGGCACTGCCGTTACTCGGCTGCTTGCTGTGACCGGGGGTGAACCCTGTGGAATGTTTTGGCTGCCCCCAGCGACGAAGGCGGGTTGGTCGCCAGCGCTCGCGCCATCTTGTACGCGATGCGCGGTGAAGAAAAAGAGAACCAGGCAGGAGATCCAGAACGCTATCGCCCGGCGGGGACACTACATTCATTTTCATCACACCGCGTACAACATCGCCTCCGCTTATACCATCCTGCGCAGGTCCGGGTGTCGATGATGGTGCCGGCTTGGTTTGAATCTTGGTGCGGAGTGCGTCCCTTCCGCCGTCCGCGGATCCCGAGGCCGGTCGCGGCGTCCTGCGGGCGATGCGGCGGCGTCTAGGTCGCCGCGAGCCACAGCAGCGGCTGACGGTAGGGGAAGTTGCGGACGATCTCGTCGACCGTCGGTTCCGGGTCGAGCCCGCGCCAGAGCTCGACATACTCGGGGCGCGCCAGCGCCAGCCCGCCGAAGAGGAGGGCGGGATGCCGCACCGGCCAGTACTGGAAGTACTGGACGTCGGGCGCGAGCGGCCACGCGTCCTTGCGCCGGATGTACGGGACCATGAACTCCATGGCCCGGCGCATGCCGCGTCCGTCGGGGAGCTGCCACAGCCACAGGCTCTCGTCCGGCGTCGAGAGAATCTGGCAGACCATGGCCATGGCGTCGAGATTGAAGATGCGAGTATCCGTAGGGCTTGGTGCGCCGCAGTCTCCAGCGGGAAGCTGCCGTCGGGGGCCATCTGGTTGGGCAGCCAGCACCGTCCGGAAACGGTCGCGGCAAAACGCGGTCACCTCCCGGTTGCCGGTGAAGCGCGCGAACTCGGCGGCCTGCACCACCCAGCAGGTGCCGTGGTTGTTCTTCGCGTCGCGCTCCTCCTGGCCATGGGTCGAGGTGGTTATCCAGGCGAGATATTCGGCGAACCAATGGCGGATCGCCTCCTGTTCGCGGGCGGCGAGCGCGCCCGAGCGCGCCAAGTGCGATGCCCCGCGCACGACTTCCACCAGATGGACGGTGTCGATGATGCCGATTCCGCGGCCTGTGGTGCGGCCCTGGATGGCCTGTGCGTACTGTAGGTTGGGATTCATGCGCGTGCCCGGGTTGATGAACCAGGCGCGCAGATGCGCGGCGGCGTGCCGCGCGTAAGCGGCGTCGCGAGTGAGCACCCAGGCCGCTGCCAGCGCCGACGACTGCACGCTCAGGCGGATGAGCGCCGCGCGGTGGGCGATGAAATTGTCGGGGTTGCTGTCATCCGTCGCGCTGGATGTAGGGGCCGGCGGGGTTCTGCGGATCGGGCCACCAGTAGTCGCCCTCGGAAAAATAGTCGTGCCGCCCGCCGGCGCTGCGCGGCGAGCTCGCAGCCGTGACGGTGACCGGCGGTTCTTTCAGGTAGCGGCGCGCGGCGCGCAGAATGCGCGCGCGGTCGAGCCTGGCCACTTCAGCTTCGGGCCGGGGAGCGCTCGCCAGTTGCGGCAGCCAGTGCGCCCCCCCGGCGGCGGCCAGCGTGGCCGCGGCGCCGCGCAGAAGGCGCGGCGCGAGACGCCCGGCGCCGGAAAGCCGCAATTGTCGCATGGCCGCGGGCGGCTCATGACGCCCCCCTGTACGGCGGCTTCCCGGCCGCGTCGGCGTTGCGGTAGACCACCACCGGGCGGCGGTCGGTCACCCGGACCCGGATGGCTCCGTCGCCGGCTGCCACCGCGGCTGTTTCGCGTCCGCCGGCGGTAAGAGCGCGCGCCACCACGCTGCGCGCTTCCCAGCCCGGCGGCAGCGGCACCGAGAGTTCCTGCGCCACCGTCGAGTAAAAGGCGATGCGGTCGGCGTCGAGCGGACACACGGTGCTCTGGTCGCGCGTGATCTCGGCGCCGGCGAGGGTGGCACGGTAGGTTTTCGCGCCCCAGTCGATCTCGATGGCGGCATCTCCTTCCAGCCCGATCCAGGTGCGCTCGCCCTCCCGCCGGAAGGAATCGATGTTGCGGCCGCGCAGATGGAACCACGGCAGCATCATCAGGTAGAAGAAGTCGGCGATCTCTGAGCGCGGCATGTCGCTGCGCACGATCATGTGCGCGCAGGCGTTGTAAAAGAGCATGACCAGCAGCCGGTCGAGGAAGGGGCGATTCCCCGACTGGCCCCAGACCGCGCTCTGGCGATAGATCAGCGGCAGCAGCGGCACCGGCTTGCCGCCGAACGGGCACGGACGCGGCCCCTGCAGGTACCAGAAGCAGCTGGCCTTGCCGAGGAACGCGTAGCGCAACGCCTCCGAGCTGACGTCGACGCCGTGGCGGGCGAACTCGTCAAAGACACGGAATCGGCCCTCGAGCAGGTTCTTGACCCCGCTGGCCCCGTGTTGCGGGTCCCAGTCGTTGCGGATGGGGAAATACGAGAGCACGTCGACGTGCGTGGTCTCGCGCAGCCGGTAGCGTTCGCAGGTGAAGCGCACGCGCTTGAGGCCCGGCCCCGCGACGTACTTCGCCATGCCTAGCACGTAGGAGTCTTCGCCGGTCCAGTTGCGGCTCTTCCAAAGCTCGCCGTCGGGACGGCGGGCGACGATGTTCTCGTCCCACTCCGGACTGCTGCGGTAGGCGTCGTCGTAGTTGTCGGAGAGCGTGACCCTGGCATTGAGCGCGGGCGCCTGCTCCATCAGGCCCATCATGCCGTCGTAGCCGCCGATGCGCTGGTTCACCTCGGCGACCGCCGGGTATCCGGTGTCCTTGCCCCGGTACTGCCAGCCCCATAGGTGAACCACCTGGGGCGCGCCGTCGGTCAGCGCAGCCACGTCGGCAATCAGGCGGCGGCATTCGTCGAAGGTGGCGGCGGGCTGCTGGAAGCTCGGCTCGTCGCAGCGGATGCCGTACACGATCTTGTCGTCGTAGTAGTGCGTCGGGATCGGCGGCATGCGCTGGCGCACCAGTTTGGCAGCGGTGAGCCAGTCTGCCGGTTGCGAGGCCGTGGCAGCGATGAAGTCGAGGCGGCAGAGCGAGCGTTGTCCAACCAGGAGATTCGGGGTGCGCGGGGTGCCGCAATTGCGCAATGTCCCGGGGCCGGTGTTCATGTCGTAACACAGGCTGCCGTTGACCCGGTGGGTCTTGATCGTGCCCAGGGTCGCGAGTCGGCTGCCGGGCCCGCCAGCCACGTTCAGTTCGGTCGCGTCCATGTAGGCGGTCACTTCCTGGACGCAGGCGGCGCGCTCGTGTCCGATCATCACCACCGGCAGCGTGGCCAGCACCTTGCCCCAGAAGGTATTTGGCGGCAGGCCGGCGGCCTTCGCCTCGGCCAGCAGCGCCAGGTTCCCGCCGTCTTCGCCGTGCGCCAGCCAGGCTCCGGCGTCCTGCTCGCGCACCGTCGCCAGGCTCGGCATCGCGACCTCGATCAGCTCGTAGCCCGCGTGCTCCTCGACGCTTTCCAGCGAGAGCCACAGCGTGCCCTGCTCCACGCGATAGCGAACGACGAAACTCGCGGCCAGCCTCTCCGCCGCGCGGACGGCAAAGGCAAAGTCCGCCTGGGAAGCCGAAGCGCGCACTGCATCGGGCCGCGCCGGCGCCGCGAAGACCTTCGCCTGGCCCTGGTCCCAGAGGGTGGCCGCGATGGGATGCCCCGCGTGCTCGCCGGCGATGCGCGCCCCGGTCGCGAGCAGCCGATACTCGTAGGGCAGTCCGTCTGCGCGGTCGAGCTCGACTTCCAGATGGCGCGAACGCAGCGTCAGCGGCTGCGCCGGCCTGCGCCTCGCCTCGACCACGGGCGCCGGCGCCTGCGCCGGCAGGCGCGCGTGGGTGAGCGCCACGAGGGCGCTTCCCGTCAACCGCAGAAACGAACGCCGCTCCATGGGTATGCCGAATTCATCCATCATCTCGGCGCCTCGGTCAAACCACTCTCCTACTTCGTGACCTCGAACCTCGCTTTCAGCCGGATATCCGCTGACGAGCTGCCAACCTGCGCCTCGAACGCTCCCGGCTCCACCACCCAGTGCATCTCCCGGTCGAGCAACTGCAGGTCCTGGTCGTGGAGCTGGAAGCTGACGGTCCGCTTCTCGCCGGGCACCAGGGTGATGCGCTGGAAACCGCGCAGCACTTGCTCATAGGTGGTGATGCTGCTGAGAACGTCGCGCAGGTAAAGCTGCACAACCTCGTCGCCGCCGCGCGCGCCGGTGTTGGTGACGTCGACCGACACCTGGAAGCTGCCGCCCGCCCGCTGCCGCCCGGGAGTGATGCGCAAGTTTTCGTAGGCGAACGTGGTGTAGCTGAGGCCGTGGCCAAACGGATAGAGCACGCCATTGGCCAGGGTCGTGGTGTCGTTCGGCCCGCCCGTGCGTTCCGCGGCCTGGGCCGCTGGCTTGGTGGGGAAGTTCATCGGCAGTTGTCCCACGGTCTTGGGGATGGTGAAGGAGAGTTTGCCGCCGGGGTTGTAGTCGCCGAACAGCGCATCGGCGATGGCGATGCCGCCGAACTCTCCGGGAAAGGTCGCTTCCAGCACGGCGGGAACGTGCTTCGCCACCCAATTGACGGTCAGCGCCCGGCCATTGATCAGGACGACCACCGTCGGCTTGCCGGCCTCGTAGACCGCCCGGATGAGGTCGAGCTGGCGCCCGGGCAGGTCGAGGCTGGTGCGCGAGCGACCCTCGCCGACGAGAGAATCCGACTCGCCGACCACGGCGACAACGGCGTCGACCTGTTGCGCCAGGCGGCGCGCCTCGTCGATGAGCTTCTGTTCCGCTTCCGACAGCGGCTCCGGCAGGAGTTCGGATTCGGGCCAGTTCTTGTCGACAAGCTCGCACCCGAGCGCGTACTTCACCTCGATGCCGGGCGCAACTTTCTTCCGGATCCCTTCGAGCACCGACACCGTCGGGGGATCGTAGGGCCCGTACCGGTTGTTGGCATGGTCGGTGGCGGCCGCGTTCGGCCCGACGACGAGGAGGGAGCGGATCTGCCGGCTCAGGGGCAGCAGGTTGCCCTCGTTCTTGAGCAGCACCAGCGATTCGCGCGAGGCGCGCAGCGCCAGTGCCAGGTGCTCCTTCGACCGCACGACGGTGTCGGCGTCGGCGGGCTTTTCCACGTAGGGCCGGTCAAACAGGCCGCGGATGAATTTCACCCGCAAGACGTCGCGCACCCGGCTATCGAGGGTTTCGCGGCTGACCGCGCCCTCGCGCACCAGTTCGCGCAACGGCAGGATGTAGCCGTCGGGCGGATTGAACTCCGTCCTGACGTTCAGGCCGGCGTTGATGGCCAGGCGGACCGCGTCCTTGTAGTCCCGGGCCACGTGGTGTTTGCTGGCGAGGAAACCGACGGCGTTGCTGTCGGAGACGACGTAGCCCTTGAAGCCGTACTCGCCACGCAGTTTGTCGACCAGGAAGTGGTGGCTGGCCTGATCGGCTCGCCGTCATAGTCGTTGTAGGAAGCCATGGTGCCGAGCGCGCCCCCTTCGCGGAAGGCGGCGCGGAAGGGCGCCAGCAAGACGCTTTCGACCTCGTGCGGGCTCTCGTGCGGATCGGTGCGCGCCACGCCGTCGCGGCCGCCCTTGGGCACGCTGTACACCGCGAAATGCTTGGGCGTGGAAGTGACGTTCTCCTCCTGCAGCCCCTTCACCATCTCCACCCCGAGGACGGAGGCGAGATACGGATCTTCGGTGTAGGTTTCGACCACCCGGCCCCAGCGCGGATCGCGCGCCAGGTCGAGGATTGGCGAGTAGACGTTGGTGTAGCCGAGGATCTGGCCTCGCGGCCGGTCACCCGCCCGATCTGGCGCACGAGCTGCGGGTCCCAGGTGCAGGCAACCCCCACCGATGCCGGGAAACGACGTGCCGCCCCAGTGGCAGACGCCGCGGATGCCTTCGTTGGTCAAATCGGCGGGAATGCCCAGCCGGGTCTCCTCGATGAAAAAGCGCTGCAACTGGTTCATGACCTCGGCGTGGCGTGATGCGGGCAAGGCGCAGTCCTTGCCTTCGCCGTGCACGCCGTTGCAGTGCTCGTCGATGTTGCCGATGCCGTCCTTCCAGATCTTCTGCTTCCACTCCGGCGTCGGCAGCTCGTCCTGCAGCACGCGCTTGTAGCCGTAGAGGGTGGCCAGCTGGCAGGTTTTTTCCTCGAGCGTCATCTGCGCCGAGCAGATCGTCGATGCGCTTCTCGACGTCGACGGAAGGGTCCTCGTAGACGTCTCTTCTGCCGTTCTTGTTCAGATCGATCCAGCCGTCGTGGTAGATCGAGCCCGTCGCCTGCACGGGCGAGGGCGGAGCGTGGCCGGCCGCCTGGGTACGCAAGGAGCCGGACGCGAGCAGCAGTAATCCCGTTACCGCAGCCGCGGAGAGCGCCGCGCGAGCGGTACACGCGAGGACGGGTCGGCGCTGGGGCCGTGTCTCGAACATGGGACCTCCCTGGGTCGTGGTCCAGCCTGCGCTGGACCCACCCGTCATCTCCGGAACCAGCCGACGAACCCACCCCCGGACCGCAGATGGATGCTCACCGTCCCGGTGCGATTGACCTTCGTATTCTCGATCTCGACGGCGTCATCTTTGCCGCCGTCGCGAACCAGTTGCGCGCCGTACTCGCCAGCGGCCAGAAACGACAAGGACACCTTGAGGTCGTGTTCGCTGGCGCCGTTGATCACGGCCAGGAACCACGTCTGTCCGCTGCGCCGGGCAAAGACCGCCTGCTCGCCGATCGCGGAGGGCGGAAGCACCACCGTCTCGTCCCAGGTACTGGGAATCGCCTTGATGGTCGCGACGGCCGGGTTGCCGAGGATCGTCTTCGGGTTGGCGGCATAGGTCAGCAGAGGCGAGGTGAAGACGACGGCGGTCGCGATCTGGTGCGCCCAGGTGGTGTCGCCGCGCCGGTCGCCGAAAACCACGGGCGTGTAGTCGGCCGGGCCCGCGAGGAAGCGCGTGAACGGCAAGGTGGCGTCGTGAACGGCCCGCGGGCCGCGGGATTCCATGCCGGCGACGGCCTCGCGCGTCAGCTGGTTGGGCCAGGTGCGCGACTCGCCCGCCGGCTTGTTCGCGCCGTGGAAATTCACCAGCAGCCCGGCTTCGGCGGCCTCGCGCAGCAGCACGGGATAGAGGTCGACGACCTCCTTCGCTTCGTGGTCGAAGAAGTCGATCTTCACCCCCGCGGCGCCCACCGCGCGGCACTTCTGGAAAAACGCCTGCTGGGCTACGGGGTCGCGCAGTTCCTTCGAGTGCTTCCACAGGAAGATGCCCACCCCCAGCTTCTTTGAATAGGCGATGAAGTCCTTCAGCTCCGGCTCCGGCCAGCGCTGCCATACGCCTTCCACCACGCTGTACTCGAAGCCGAGCTCGTGCGCCCAGTCGGAGTACTCCCGGAAGATCTCCACCGTGCCGGGCCGGGGATCGTCCAGGTACTTCCACACCGCACGGCCGGGACAGACCCACGGGGTGCGGGCGCCCTCGGGAAAGAGCTTCCGGTCGGGGGCGGCGCTGAGGTTGGCCAGCACATCGCTGTTGACCAGCGTGTTCAGATCGTGGCCTACCAGCACCACGCGCCACGGCGTGACAATGTCCCCGGCGATCGCCGCCGGCGCGGAGAGGCGCTTGGCTTCGGCGTCGCCGTAACGCAGGGTGAAGGGGTACGACGGTGGCTGCTCGTGGCCGAGCCGGGCGCGAAACGTATTCTCGCCGGCGGCCTGCAGCGCCATGCCGCTGTACTGGACCAACGCGGCTTCCGTGATTGACGCGTATCCCGCGTTGCCCGGCAACTTGAAGGTCACCGGCGGCGCCGCCCACTCGCCCGCCTCCACCTCCCCGATGGGTTTCCGCACGTGCCGGCCCTCGTAGTGCCCGCGCATGCCGTGGTACCAGACGGTGCTCCCCAGGGGAAGCGTGAACGCGGTGGCCTCGCCCGGAATCCGCGTGGCATTTCCGCTGCCCGGAACGCGGGTGCGGAAGGCGACCGCGTCGTCGCATGCGCGCGCCTCGAACTCGTAGTGCGTGCCGCTCTGCACCTGCAAGAGCGCGATCGTGATCCCGCGGCATTGTCCCGCGGCGGTGGCATGCACGCCCCGCTCGGGATAGGAATCGTTCCGGTTGTAGGAGCGGACCTTGCCGGGCTCGACCCCTTCCCCGAGGTTGACGCCGTCGAGCGTGATGGCCGCGGGCGAAGGCTCGATCACGGCGCTGCCGCCGAGCGACACGGAGTACAGCAGGCGCCCGCCCCGCACCGAGACGGCCACCTTCACCGCGCCGTTCGGGCTCTCGACCTCCCTGCCGCGCCAGTCGGCCACGGCAGCGGTCCCCCGGGCGGAGGCCAGGAAGGGCGCCGCGGCGGCGATTAGCAGCACCAAGGCGATGCGCGCCAGTCTCACGATGGCATCCTCACGTTGACGTCACGGCGCGCGCTCCAGGACCACCGCGGTGCTGTCGAAGTCTCCGCGAAGGGTGAGCCGCAGTCCTGCGCTCCGCAGGTAGGCCCCGCTGAGGGCCGCCGGCTTCTCGACGACTTTGCCGTCGACCGATTGCACACGGTACATGGCGCGCTCGTCGAGGCCCAGCAGCCGGATCGGTGCGGCGGCGGTGTTGTACTGCTGGGAATGGCGAAAGGCGAAGAGCACAGCCTGTTTCCCGTCGGCCGCGACGTACTGGTTGGCGGTGACGTCGCCGTTCCTGGGCGAAAGCAGGCGATACAGGTCTCCCGTCTGGACGGTGGCGCGAATCTGCTTGTCGAGCGCGACCATCCGCGTGGCCAGCGCGAAGTCCTCGTCGCGCCACTGGTTGAGATTGGCGCCGATGCCCAGCGCGCCCTGCATCGCCACCAGGAACCGGTACTGCAGCGGCGTGCTGCGCCCGTTCATGTTGGGCACGTCGGTCACCCACGCCGACATGAACTTGGGGGCGTAGGCCTGCGAGAAGCCCTCCTGGATGCGCAGCCGGTCGAAGGCTTCGGTGTTGTCCGAGGTCCAGAACTCGTCGACGCGGCGCAGCATGCCGAGGTCGATCCGTCCACCGCCGCCGGAGCACGACTCGATCTCCAGCCGGGGATGCCGGGCGCGCAGCCGGTCCATGATTTCGTACAGGTTGCGCACGTACGCCACCCAGAGCTTGCGCTGGTCGGCGGGCGCGACCTCGGGCCAGCCCGGCTCGGAGAACGAGCGGTTCATGTCCCACTTGAAGTAGCGGATGTTGTACTCGGCGGCGAGCTGGTCGAGCACGCCGAAGATGTACTCCTTCACCTCGTCGCGCGCCAGGTTCAGGACCAGTTGATTGCGCAGTTCGCGGCGCGGGCGTCCCGGGAAGTTGATGACCCAGTCGGGATGGCTGCGGTAGAGATCGCTGTCGGGGTTCACCATCTCCGGCTCCACCCACAGCCCGAAGTCCATGCCCAGGCGGTTGACGTGGTCGACCAGGCCCTTCAGCCCGTTGGGGAATTTCTGCGGGTTCACCGACCAGTCGCCGAGACCGGCCTTGTCGTTGTTGCGCCGGCCGAACCAGCCGTCGTCCATGACGAACAACTCGACGCCGATGCGGGCGGCCTTCTCCGCCAGCAGTTTTTGCCCGGCCTCGGAGACCTCGAACTCCGTCGCCTCCCAGGAGTTGTAGAGCACCGGCCGCAGCCGCGCCCCGGCGCCGCCGGGCGCCAGCGCCTCACGTTCGAAGCGGTGCAGCAGGCGCGACGCGCCGCCCCATCCCGCTTCCGAGAAGCCGCCGTAGAACTCGGGCGTGTCGAGGCTCTCGCCCGGTCTCAGGGGCCAGGCGAAGTCGAAGGGGTTGAAGCCCCCGGTGACCCGCACCTGGTCATAGGGAGTCTGCTCGACGGTGATGCGCCAGTTGCCGCTCCAGGCCAGCGCGCCAAACCACACCCGGCCGCTCTCTTCCGCCGCGTCGCCGGCGTCGATGGCGAACCAGGGATTGAGGTTGTGGCTGGTGTGTCCCTTGCGGCTCTCCAGCACCTTCATGCCGGGATGGATCGGTTCGCGGATGATCTGCGATTCCGCGGCCCAGCGGCCGCTCAGGTACGTCAGCTGATACGCGCGGCCGGCGGGGAGATACCAGGCGGCCGACTGCGCGCTCTCCAGCGTCAGGGGGCCAGCGGTCCGGTTGACAACCGTCGCGCTGCGCCCCACGACGCCGTGCTCCGGGTAAACGCGGTAGTGCAGCGTCACCTCGATGGGGTCGCGGATGTCGCGCAGCGTAATGTCGAGATCGTTGTCGTGGATGCGATGCGAGGCATAGCGGAGCACGACGTCGCGGTTGCCGTCGTCGCGCGTGACCTTGAGCGCGGGCTCGTCGTAGCGCGCGCCTCCCCAGGCGGGAAACTCCTCGCGTTCGCGCATGGCGCGCGGGTCGAACGACGAGAGGTCGCGCACCGGCTCGGCCGCCGGCGCCTCGTCCACCCGCGCCAGCGGAGCGCCCCAGTAGAGGTGCCGCAGCTGCCCGTCGGCGCCCAGGCCCATGGCGTAGGAGCTGATGCGCGACGAGAGCAGCCAGACGCGGCGGCCGGCGTCGTACTGAATGCTCTGGCCCGCGATGGGTTTCGGTCCCAGCAGGACCAGCAGGAGGAGGACCGGAATGCGCTTCATGCCCGTGCCGTGGGGGACGCGCGAACCCTACCGCAATCGGGTGCATGTTTCAAAATGGAGAATGTCTGTTTCATTCCTTGGAACGCTGCATCCCGGGCCAGCCGTCATTCGCGCAACAGAGCCGATGCGCACCACAGGATGGGCGCCTGTCCGTGCAGGTCGCCGGTGCGCCGCTGGCGCGCCAGGTAGTACGCAAGGTCGTCCTTCTTGTTGGTGCCCTCGCAGACGTTGGCGACGTCGCCGTTGGCGTCGAAGTAGCGGGTAAGGCCGAGCCAGCCCTTGCGCGCGGCCCGCCGCCACTCAGGGCACGGGCAGTGACGTGCGCAACGATACGACGGCCGGATGCGAGAGTCGATCGATGGCCGAGAGCACCCAGGCGTCGAATTCCCGTTGCGACTCGATCGCGTCACCGTCGCGCAGGCCTGCCCCGGGCAACTTCGGCTCCTGGTCCCAGGCCGCGAAGACGTGCCACGCCGCTGTTCCCTGCCGCAGCGAGGCGCGCACCATGTAATTGTCGGGATCGGTGGTGAGGGCGCAGTTCCGCTCCGCGCCGGGCAACACCACGGCGAGACCGAGCGACTGATCGGGAAGCGCGGTGTGCTGGCCGGCTCCCGGCTGCACCACCTGGTGTCCCCAGGTGGCGAGCGCGCACGTCTTCGTCGCCGCCAGGGTGTGGAATCCCGGCCCGTGCGGCAGCGCGGCCGCCAGCGTGACGCCCGGGGGCGGAGTCGCGATCACGCGGTGTTCGAAGCTGCGTTCGTTGGCCCACTGCGTCATCCGGCTGGTGAGGTCCAGCGAATCGCTCCCCACCTTCCATCCCTGATAGGCCAGCTCGACAATCGTGCGGACCGGACCGGCTGCAATGATGCGCCACTGCCGGCCGGCCACCTCGGCGATGCGGCTGAAGGTGGCCCCAGTGAGCGCGCCTGCCGCCCCGATCCCCGCCGATTTCCCGACATCGAAGATGTCGCGGGCGAGCGGCGACTCGTCCTGGTAGCGGTAGTCGGGTTCTCCGAACATCTCGAGGTACAGTCCCGGCTTGCGCTTGCCGAAAAGGTCGATGGCGTTGCGCTTGTCGAAGTACAGGCGCCACGCGGTGCGCTCCGACTCCCACCCGAGCCCGTCGAACTTTTGGGCGAACTTCGCGTGGGTGCGCGCCGGGAAGTCGGGACGCACGGTACCGCCGTACGCGATCCGCACCACCCGGGTCTCGCCCGGCGCGAGGTCGAGCTGGAACGCGATCTCGTCGACCGTGCCATCGCCATCGAGATCGTCGGCTTGAAAAGGCAAATCGAACCAGGCCGGGTTCGCCTTCGTCGCCCGGCCCGGGGCCCGCGTGGCTGGGGGCTCGGGCGCCGGACGGACGGAGAGCCGCGCCGTGTCGGGATCGAAGTCGGGCGCGAGCTTGCGCAGAGCGCTGACCTGGAGCACCACGTCTTCTGCCGGGCGGGCGCGCCGGCTGGGATTGCGGACGGCGGCCTCGAGGGCTTTCGTCGGCGGAAAGAACTGCTGCATCGACGCCACCGAGGTGGTGTACTCCTCGTTCATCAGCAGAAACGCGCCCAGCCCGTGGAAGTCGTTGGCGTTGCGCTTGCGGCCGAAGTAATACGCCAGGTCGGCGACGCTGGTGCCCTCGCTGATGTCGCTGATGCTGGCCAGCCCGTCCTCGCCGAGGGTGACCTTCGACAGCACTCCCTTGTATCCGCGCTCCGCAACCCCGCGATACGCCGGGTCGAGATAGCCACGCTTGACGCCGACGGAGATGATGTAGGTGAACATGCTCGAACACGACGTCTCGAGCCAGTTGCCGGGCACCTCGCCTTTGTCGACGACCTGGTACCAGAGTCCGGTCCGCGGGTCCTGGTAGCGCACCAGATCCTTCACCAGCCGCTGCAGCACGGCGATCAATTCCGCGCGCCGCGGATGGCTGCGCGGCAAGACGTCGAGCACGTCGACGATCGCCATGCCGTACCATCCCATGGCGCGTCCCCAGAATTCCGCCGAGTGGTGCGTCGCGGGATCCGCCCAGGGCTGCTTCCCGCTTTCGTCGTAGGCGTGGTAGAGCAGGCCTTTCTCCGCGTCGCGGGTGTGGGCCGCGTAGATCAGGATCTGCCTGGCGGCCTCGTCGTTGGCGTACTGGCGGTCGCCGAACAGGCGGCCGTAGCGCACCAGGAAGGGCATCGCCATGAAGATGCCGTCGAGCCAGAGCTGCGATTGGCGGCTCTCCACCGTGGCGTGCCAGAAGCCGCCGTCGGTGGTGCGCGGGTAGCTGTCGAATCTCCGCCGGAACTTCTCCGCCGCGAGCTTGTAGCGCGCCTCGCCGGTTTCCTGGTAGAGAAGGAGCACGAGGTTCGCCGGCAGGACGTAATCGAGGGCGTTGATCTCGCGGTCGAGCGTGCCTTCCGCATTGACGTGCGAGTCCACCCACTGCCGGATGTAGCGCAAGTAGCGCTCGTCGTGGGTGCGCCGGTAAACGAAGTACTGCCCCATCAGGTAGAGCGACCGGGCGTAACCCCAGCCGCCGAACTGCGCCGGATCGGGGTTGCGTTGCAGGGTCGATTCGACGACCGCGCGGGACCAGTCGGGGGCCGCCGGCGGGCGGCCGGGCGGCGATCCGGAGACGCGCCGCGGCGGATCCGCTGGCTGTGCCCGGGCGCCGGGCGGGTTCGCGCCCTGCGCGGCCAGCAGCAGCGCCAGGCAGACGGCACTGGCGGTTCGAGATCGCGCAGCGGATGCGCGGCCATGATCCATCGCGGCGGGCCCGTCCTTCTCCGGGGCTCAACGCTATCGCGCGCCGCGGGAGCGATTCAACAAGAAAAACGTGGATTTCATTTTCTGCAACGCACCGTATAATGCCCCGCCTACCCGGCACGGGACACGGCGCCGCGGAGCCCGCCGGCGGCCCGGGCGGCGTGGTCCCGCGGGTGCGGAAGTCATTGCGGGCGAGGACGGCATGCAACTGACGGCAATCGACTGGACCATCATGGCGGTGTACTTCGCCTTCGTGCTCGGCATCGGCTTGGTGCTCAAGCGCTACATGCGGACGAGCACCGACTTCTTCCTCGCCGGCCGGTCGATCCCCGCCTGGGTCTGCGGGCTCGCCTTCATCTCCGCCAACCTCGGCGCGCAGGAAGTGATCGGCATGGGGGCGTCGGGGGCGAAGTACGGCATCGCCACCAGCCACTTCTACTGGATCGGCGCCATCCCGGCGATGGTCTTCGTCGGCATCTTCATGATGCCGTTCTACTACGGCTCGCGCGCCCGCTCGGTGCCCGAATACCTCACGCTGCGCTTCGACGAAAAGACCCGCGCGTTCAACGCCATCTCCTTCGCCGCCATGACGGTGTTCTCGTCGGGCATCTCGATGTACGCCATGGCCAAGCTGATCCAGACCCTGCAATCCTGGATGCGCCGTTCCAGCGATGGGCATCGATGCGTCGTGGATCTTCCACGTCAGCGTCGTGGTTTCGGCGGCGGTGGTGCTGGTCTACATGCTGCTGGGCGGCCTGACGCAGCGCCATCTACAACGAGGTGCTGCAGTTCTTCATGATCGTGGCCGGGCTTTTGCCGCTGGTCTGGCTCGGGCTGAAGAACGTCGGGCGGCTGGGCGGGTCTGAAGAGCGGCGACGCGTGGCCCGCCGGACGTACATGCACGCCTGGCACGGGCTTGGCGCAGTCGGCGCACGACGCAACCCGCATGGGCGTGGAGTGGTTCGGGCTGGCGATGGGCCTCGGGTTCGTGCTGTCGTTCGGCTACTGGTGCACCGACTTCCTGGTGGTGCAGCGGGCGATGGCGGCCGATTCGATGACCGCGGCGCGGCGCACGCCGCTGATCGCGGCCGTGCCCAAGATGCTGTTCCCGTTCCTCGTGATTCTGCCCGGCCTGATCGCCATCGCGCTGCCCACGCCGCCCGCGGTGCCGGCCACGGGCGTCCATGCATCCGCCCCGGCCGCGGCCGGCATGGGACTGATTCCCGCGCAAGATCGACTCGGCTACCGGCGCCCGCATGCTCGACCGCGACGGCAAGCCGCATACTCGACTACGACCTCGCCATCCCGCAATGCTGCTGCATTACTTCCCGACCGGCATGCTCGGGCTCGGGCTGACGGCGCTGCTGGCCAGCTTCATGTCGCGGCATGGCCGGCAACGTCACCGCCTTCAACACCGTCTGGACCTACGACATCTACCAGCCGCTACATCCACAAGGCCGGCTTCCGACGCGCACTACCTCTGGATGGGGCGCATGGCGACGGTCTTCGGCATCGCCTTGTCCGTCGGCGCCGCCTACATGGCCAGCGCGCTTCAACAACATCATGGACTTGCTGCAGCTGGTGTTCGCGTTCGTGAACGCGCCGCTGTTCGCCACCTTTCTGCTGGGCATGTTCTGGAAGCGCACGACCGGGCACGGCGCCTTCTGCGGCCTGCTGGCCGGGACCGCCGCGGCCGCGCTGCACCACGGCCTGATCCTTCCCGCGGGAGCGGTCGCCGGGCGTCAAGGGCGGCTGGTTCGGCGTGCCGTCCACACCTACCCCAGCGAGATGGCGCAGAACTTCTGGACCGCGATCTTCGCCTGGACGACCTGTTTTGCCGTCACCATCCTGATCAGCGTCGTCACCCGGCCGCGCCCCGACGCCGAGCTGACCGGCCTGGTGTACGCGCTGACGCCACGGCCGAAGGACGATCAGCTCCGCTGGTACCGCCGGCCGGCCTATCTCGCGGTGGCGGTGCTGATCGCGACCGCGCTGCTGAACATCGTGTTCTGGTAGGACTGCCGATGAGACTCGACGTCAGACTGCCGATTGGTCTTCTTTTCTTCGTGCTGGGAGGGCTGCTTGCCGGATTCGGCGTGTTCAGCGATCCGGCCCTCTACCAGCGCTCGCTGGGCGTGAACGTGAACCTCGTGTGGGGGTCGGTGCTGCTCGGCTTCGGCGCCATCATGCTCGTCCTCGGCCGCCGCGGCGCTGCTGCCATGCGGCCAGGCGACGGCGAACACGTCGGCACTGACCCGCGCCACCCTGCCCCGCGCCCCCGCGAGTAGGCGCGCTAGCGAACGCCGCCGCCGGTCCCGGCCTCGCGGCGCAAACTACGCGCATCGCAGCAGCCGGGCTGAATGCGGCGGCATGTCAGGTAAGGCGTACTCTCCTTGGTGCACGCCGAGATCGGCGCCGGTCCAGTAGTCGGTCACCCGCACGCGGCCAGGCAGGCGCAGAGACACCGTCTGCGGGGCGTCGCCCCAGTTGAAAACGCACGCCATCGCGGCGTCGCGCAGCTTCACCCACCCAACACGGAGCGAGCGATCGTCGAACCTCGCCGCCACTCCGGTGGGCGGCAGCAGCTTGCGCAGCACGGCCAGCCGCGACGGCGAGATGGTGGTGAGATCGTCGCCCGAGAGCACCATGCCCCCGCTGGCGTAGGTGGCGGTCGCGTGGAACATGAACTCATCGTCGCTCAGGGCGCCGGTCAGGAGCACGGCGTCGGGATCGTTCCACCAGAGCGTGCCGTTCTGCCAGTTGCGATAGAGCGTCTGGCGGGCTTCCCGGGCGAACGTCGTCCATTGCCGCTTGATGTCGCCAGAGCTGCGCGAGCCGTCGATCAGGCCGAAGGAGCCCCAGACGGGATGATTGCAGCCGAGGATGAAGGCGTCGCCCGCGCCGCGCCGGACGGCCTGCATACCGCACCGATAGGCCTCGATGCGCGTGGCCTTGCGGTCGTGCAGGCGCCCGCCGTGCATCGCGCCCCAGAAGTTGGCGTCGAGCTTGAAGTAAGTGCAACCCCACTCCTGACGCAGCGTGCGGAACAGCCGCTCGAGGTGCTGCTGCGCCTCGGGATGGGTGCCGTCGAGTGCGTACCAGGGTCCATGCCGCCAGCCGCCGAAGGTGACCTGGTTGGAGGGCAACGGCTGGCCGTCGGCCCCGCTCATGAACCACTCGGGATGCTGCTGGAAGAGGTGCGAGCTGGACTCGGCGATGAAGGGCGCCACCCAGATCGCCGGCTCGAATCCGCGCTCGCGAATGGCGCGCAGGACGGATTGCACGTCGCCGCCGAAGGCGGAGCCGGTCTCCAGCCAGTCGCCCATCGCCGGCTGGTAGCCATCGTCGATCTGCACGTAGCGCAGGCCGGGGACCTCTCGGGCGATGACCTCGAGGTTGTCGAGCACCTGGCGCGCGGTCACGCGCGGCCCGAAGCAGTACCACGAACACCAGCCGGTCGGCGCCGAAGGCGGCAGGGTCACGGGATGGTGATGCGCGATCCGCGCCACCAGTGCGGCGGTGAGGTCGGCGGCCCGTGCACCCTGCGCCAGCATCAGCTCCTCGAGTTCCCACGCTTCGCCGGGCCCGAGTTCAAGGCCTTCCGTGTCCATCACCGCCTGGAGAGAGTCGCCGGCCAGGTAGAAGCGCCCGCTGAAGCGCCGGCACGAGGTGAAGCCGATCAGGATTTCTTCGTTTAAGAGCACCATGCCCGAGAGCGCGGTGGCTCCCTCCGGCTGGGGCAGCTGGTAGTGTTGCCGCTCGGAGTAGCCGAGATCGAGGGGATGCGCCACCGTGCCCGCGGTCTGCGAGAGCATCTGGAAGCTCTCGCCGTAGAGCGCGGCCTCCGGCCCGAGGCGGAGCGGAACCTCGGCCAGCAGGACTTCGCGCACGCGGACCGGCTCCCGGCCCGGATTGCTCACCCGCGCTGTGCAGCGGTTCCCTTTCCAGTTCTGTTCCACCGCCAGGCGGGCGGCGGGCGCGCCCGCGATCACCGCGCGCCCTCTGGCGCTGCGGAACCGCCGCATGAGATCGTTGGCTGCGCCGGCAGAAAATGCCGGCAAGGCGAGATGACTGATGGCCGCGCCCGCCGCCAGGCCCAGGAATTCCCGTCGCTGCATGCGCACCCTCCGCTCAGGCGGACGCCGCTGCCGCCATGCGCTTCACCTCGGAGTACCCGAGCTTGTGTGAGATGGCCTGCGCCGCTTCTTTCACGGCGCGGGCGAACTCCAGCAAGCGCGCGCGGTTGATGCGGGTGACCGGACCGGAGATGCTGATCGCCGCCGCCACCTTCCCGCTCTGGTCGAAGATGGGCGCGCTCACGCACCGCGAGCCGACGCCGGCTTCCTCGTCGTCGACCGCGTAGCCCGCCAGCGTGATCCGATTCAGGTCCTTGCGAAAGCGGGCCACGCCGGTGATGGTGCGCGGCGAGAAGCGTTCAAAGTGGATCGACGCCGCCACCGCTTCCCGCTCGTCCGGCGGCGCGAACGCGAGCATCGCCTTCCCCAGCGCGGTGCAATGGACCGGCCGCCGCATTCCCACCTGCGACGCCAGCCGGAAGGTGTGGGGGCTCTCCATGACGTCGAGGTAGAGCACGTCCGGCCCTTCCAGCACCGCCAGGTTGACCGTCTCGGTCGTCAGGCTCCACAGTCGCTGCATGTGGGGACGGCTGACGTTGCGTAGCGTGGCGTGGTAGGAAATCCCCGAACCCAGCCGCGCCAGCTTGGGCGAGACGACGTAGCCGCCGCCGTCGTCGCGAAACAGATAACCTTCGTTCTCCAGGTGCGCCAGCAAGCGGTAGGCCGTGCTCTTGTTCAGCCCGGTCCGCTGCGCCACCTGTTTCAGGTGCAGGCCGGTGGGCGACGCGTCCAGCGCCTCCAGCACGTGCAGCACCTTGGTCAACACGCCCACCGGCCCCGATTTTGCCGCCTGTGCCCGGATCATCGCCTTCTCCCGCTCCCCGCTGTCGCCGCGCTCGGCGCCCGCCTGGCCCTTGGGCAGCGTTTCACCATGCAGAACGTTTTACCATACGAAACACAGATTTTCAATATTGAATTCACATTCGTTGTGGAGTATATCCCGGGGCAGTTCCCGGTCGCATTCCAATTTCGCCCGGTGCCTCGCCGGCATACGCAGGATCGGGCAGAACCTGCCGGCTGAAATTTATCGCAGTGGGGAGGATGTATGGCTTCAGCAAAGTGGATCACACGCTTGCTCATCGTGTTGCTGCTGGTCAGCGGACGGTTTGCGGTCGGCCAGACCGCCACCGCGGCCGTCAACGGAACCGTCACCGATCAAACGGGCGCCGTGCTCGCCGATGCCGTCGTCAGGCTGACCAATCACGCCACCCAGATCCAGACCCAGACCACCAGCAACAGCAGCGGGTTCTTCATCTTTATCGGCGTGCAGCCGGGCAAGTACTCGCTCAAGGTGGAAAAGCAGGGGTTCAAGTCAGTGGACATCGCCGATCTCCAGCTCGGCGTCAACCAGACGGCGTCGCAGAACGTGCAGCTCGCCGTGGGCACGGTCACGGAGATCGTGGAAGTGACGACTCTGGCGCCGCTGGTGGACAGCAGCACGACCGAGCTGGGAACGGTCATCGAGCAGAGGGTGGTGAACGACCTGCCCTTGAACGGCCGCAACTTCACCCAGTTGCTGACCCTCACCCCCGGGGTCACCCCGGTGTCCACCTCGCAGAACAACAGCGTGGGCTGCTGCGAAGGCAACGTGGGGATTCCCGGCTCGGGTTTCTCCGACGGCTCGTTCTACGGCCAGGACAACCGCTCCAAGCTCTATTTCTATGATGGCATCATCAACACCAACATCCGCGGTCCGACCTACATCGTGATCCCGAACGTCGACCTGATCCAGGAATTCAAGATCGTCGGCCACGATGCTAAAGCGGAGTTCGGTGGCGCCGCCGGCGGCGTGGTGAACATGGTCTCGAAGTCCGGCGGCAACACCCTGCACGGCTCCGCCTTCGAGTATGTGCGCAACAACTTCTTCGACGCCCGCGACAGCTTTGGCGACGGCACTTGCACGCTGGCGCGCTGTCCCAAGGCCGGCCAGGTCGTGCCCAGCGGCCCGGCGGCGTTCCATCAGAACCAGTTTGGGGTGTCGGTGACCGGTCCCATCATCAAGAACCGGACGTTCTTCTCCGCGGGATACGACGGCTGGCGGTACAGCAAGCCGGGACTGGGTCTCTCCTACGTCCCGACGGCGGCTGAAATCAGCGGCGATTTCAGCGCCACCAGTGCCAGTTTCCGCCGCCAGATTTATAACCCCTATTCCACCCGGCAGTCGGGGACCAACTTCGTGCGCGACGCTTTCCGCTGCGACGCCTCCGGCAACCCTCTGGCCGTGGATCCGGTTACCAAACAGCAGGTTCAGACCACGGGTTCGGTGTGCAACAAGATTCCCGCGGCTCTGATTTTCGGACCCATGCAGAAGTTCTTCCAGACCTACTCGGCGACCCCGAACTTCGTCGACCCCACCGGCGCCAATAACTTCATCCAGACCAGGCCCACACAGAATAACTCCAACAGCTACAGCATCCGCGTGGACCATCGTTTCCGCGATGCCGATAACGTCTTCTTCCGCTACACCGAGCAGCGGAACTTCGCCTTTACCCCCCTGGGCGAAGACGGTTCCACCTCCGGCGGATCGCAGGGCCGCAACTGGGGCGGCGCGTGGACCCATCTGTTCAGTCCGAGTTTGATCCTCGATATCCGCGCCGGCTATGCCGGCCGGCCCGCCGTGGACGCAAGCCAGCAGAACCAGCACTCCGCGGGGCTCGCCCCCATGACCCAGGCCGGCTTCAAGGATGTGGACAAGTACAACGGCCTGCTGGCGACTTTGAGCAACTGGACCACCGGCGGCAGCGGCAACTTTGGTATTCGCGGCGGCGCTCCGCGCCAGAACCCGAACTGGAGCTTTACGCCGAACCTCAGTTGGCTCAAAGGCCGGCACAACATCAAGGCCGGCTTCTGGTTCATTGAGGCGAAGCGCATCCAGCTCAACACCTTCGACACCTACACCTTCACGGACGCTCAGACGCAGTGCTCTTCGTCCACCGTCACGGTGGGCGGTGTCTCCTGTCCGAGTACGACTGGCTTGTCGCTGGCGTCAGCGCTGTTGGGTTTCCCCAACTCGTTTCAGGCGCAACTGCCAGTCCTGCACGGCGGACCGGTGAAGTTCAAGTACTCCTCCTGGGCCGTCTATCTCCAGGACGAGTGGAAGATCGCTCCCCGGCTCACGTTGACCGCGGGTCTGCGCTACGACTACGTGACCGTGCCGCAGACCTTAGACGGCCGCCTGTGGAACTCCCTGGACCTCATCAGTCAGCAGTACATCATCGGGGCGAAGACAATGCCCGGGCTGTGCAGTGCGACATCGTCGGCGCCCTGCATCCCGGACGCGTTCCAGGCCGATCCCCACTTCCGGAACGTCGTGGTTGCGGGCAAGCCCTTCTTTGCTCCGCCGCCGATCAAGGACAACTGGGGGCCGCGCGTCGGCCTGGCTTGGCAGTTCTCTCCCAAGATGGTGCTGCGCGGCGGTTTCGGACTGTACTGGGACTCGATTACGGCCCGTAGTCAGTATGCGCAAAACGATCTGGAAGCTGCGGTTTGGCCCGACGCCACGGCGTTTAGCGGGTCGGCCAACGGCTGCACGAATGGCAGCACTTGCGCCTTTACTAACGGCACCGCGGTCGACATCATTACCCAGCAGGGCCGCGGTTTCGCCACGCCGCTGCCCTCCTACTCGGGTGCAAACGGCCAGCCTTGGGTGCCCAACAACAACTACTTCGACGATCCGAAGAGTTACAAGGACCCGTGGGCGCAGGAGTGGAACATCGAGGTCCAGCGGGAGTTGTCGTCGACCATGATGATTTCGGCGGCCTATGCGGGCAGCCGGGGCGGGCGGCTGCCGTATGCCGGTAACGCCAATGCCGCCTCCCAGGCATTCCCCAACGGAACTGCCACCGCGACCGTGGACGCGACGCGTGCGATGCCATGGGTTTCGGCGGGCATCAACTACTCCCGCAGCATTGGCTTCTCCCATTACAACGCCCTGCAGGCGAAATTCCAGCGCCGCATGTCCAACGGACTCCACACCCTCGTGGCCTACACGTGGGGGAAATCTACGGACGTCAGCAGCGGCTATTTCAACGTCGAGAACGGCTCGGGTGGCGGCAGCACCATCCAGAACTACTTCGACCAGAACACCGCCCGCGGCGTGTCCGGGTACGACATCACCAATTTCCTTTCCTGGGCGACCGTCTACGAGTTGCCGGCGGGCAGGGGAAAGAAGTGGTTCGCCAGCGGCCCGGCGTCCTGGATCTTCGGCGACTGGCAGGCGAATTACATCTTCCAGGCGCGTTCCGGTCAGCCCTACAACCTTCAGGCCACAGGTGACCTCGCCAACCTGCGTGGCAGCGCACCGGTGGCTCCGGCCAGCACCTTGCGACCGAACCTGATCGCGGACCCGTTCGTGGCTGGTCCGGTGGCGGCGAACCCCGACCCGCTCTGCCAGACAACCATTTCGCACGGCGGGAAAGCGGCCGATGCGGTGCATGTTCCCGCCAGCTGGTTCAATCCCTGTGCCTTCGGTATCCCTTCGGGCGCCTTTGGCACCCTGGGCCGCAACGCTTTCCGCGGGCCGCACGTGGTCAACATGGACTTCTCCATGTTCAAGACCATCCCTATTCACGAACGCATGAACCTGCAGCTTCGCTTCGAGGGGTTCAACGTCTTCAATATCCAGAACTACGGCAACCCGTCGTCGGTCACGGTCAATTCCAACGCGACCACGATCGCGACCGGGGTGGGGAGGGTCACCGGCCTTGCGGGAGGGACCACGCCGCGGCAGCTGCAGTTCGGCTTGCGGTTCCAATTCTAGGTTCGGCGGGGCGTCCGGAGACCTTGCTGCCGGCCGCCCCCCGCCCTGCCCCCAGCGATGGTGAAACCGTGCCCGACGCAGGCGTATCGTTGCTCGCTATGAGCGAATCAGGCGCTGCCGACCGGCGCATCCTGCAGGTCGACGGACGCGACACGGTCGCCATTGCGCTCACCGATCTGCCCCGCGGGGAGCCGATCGAAGTGGCCGGCGCGGTCTGCCGGCTCGTCTCCGCCGTTCCTGCCAAGCACAAGTTCGCGCTGCGGGATTTCGCGCCGGGCGAGGCGGTCACGATGTACGGCGTGGTCGTCGGCCGGGCCACCCAGCCCATCCGCCGCGGCGAATGGATCACCACCCGCAACCTGCGCCACGACACCACTCCCTACTGCGTACAGGCCGGGCAGCGCTCGTGGCACGCTCCCGACGTCGGCCGCTGGCGGCAACGCACCTTTCCGGGCTACCTGCGCGACGACGGCCAGGTGGGCACGCGCAACTACTGGCTGGTGGTGCCGCTCGTCTTCTGCGAAAACCGCAACGTCGCGGTGCTCAAGCAGGCGTTCGAAGAGGAACTCGGCTTCGCGGCGCCGCCGTCCTACCGCCGCCACGTGGCCGAACTGGCGCGCCTGTACCGTGCCGGCCAGACGGAGGAGATCCGGCGGTACCGCTTTGAAGCCTCGCCGCAGAGCCCGGTGCCGCCGCTCTTCGAAAACCTGGACGGGGTCAAGTTCCTAGTGCACGAGGGGGGATGCGGAGGCACGCGCGAGGATACCAACAACCTGTGCGCGCTGCTCGCGGGCTACATTCATCATCCGAACGTCGCCGGGGCGACGGTCCTGAGCCTGGGATGCCAGCACGCGCAGGTGGAGATCCTGCGGCAGGAGATCGAGCGGCGGAATCCCCGGTTCCGCAAGCCGCTGCTGGTCTTCGAACAGCAGCAGAGCGGATCGGAGGCGGCGATGCTCTCCGAAGCCACGCGCGCGACCTTCCTCGGCCTCGCCGCAGCCGACCGGGCGCAGCGCACCCCCGCGCCGCTGGCCCGGCTGTGCGTGGGCCTCAAGTGCGGCGGCTCGGACGGCTTTTCGGGCATCACAGCCAACCCGGCGCTGGGGCAGGTGTCCGACATTCTCGCGGCGCTGGGCGGCACCACCATCCTCTCCGAGTTTCCGGAACTCTGCGGCGTCGAGCAGGAACTGATCGACCGCTGCGTCGACGAGGCGGTGGCCGCCCGCTTCGCGGCGCTGATGACCGACTACGCTGCGCGGGCGCGCGCCGTCCGCGCCGCGTTCGACATGAATCCCTCACCCGGCAACATCCAGGACGGCCTCATCACCGACGCCATGAAGTCGGCGGGCGCCGCCAAGAAAGGCGGAACCTCGCCGGTCACCGCCGTCCTCGATTATCCTGAGTACGCCACCGTCCCGGGCCTGAACCTGCAGTGCACCCCCGGCAACGACGTCGAGTGCGTGACCGCGCAGGCGGGCGCCGGCGCCAACGTGGTCCTCTTCACCACGGGACTGGGCACGCCCACGGGCAACCCCATCGCACCCGTCCTGAAGATCTCCACCAACTCGCAGCTGGCCGCGCGCATGCCCGACATCATCGACGTCGATGCCGGCGGAATCATCGCAGGCGAGATGTCGCTGGCGCAGGCCGCCGAAGCCCTCCTCGAGCAGGTCCTGCGGGTGGCCGGCGGAGAAGCCCGCACCCGGGCCGAACAGTTGCGGCAGGACGATTTTATTCCGTGGAAAAGGGGCGTTTCTTTGTGAAGGTCCAGCGGGAACCCAGTTCGCACTTCCGCGTCGCGGAGCAGAACCACCAGGCGCGGGGCACACATTTCCGGCTCGACAACAAGGTGGTGGTCGTGACCGGGGGCGCCAGCGGAATCGGCCGCGCCATCGCCGACTGTTTCGCCGCCAACGGCGCCAGCGTGCGCATCCTCGATATCGACTGCCTGCACGCGCAGGAGGTGACCAGCAACATCGCCGCCGGCGGCGGCAGGGCCTCGGCGTTCACCTGCGACGTTTCGAACCGTGCCACCGTGCACGACACCTTCGAGCAGATCTTCGCCAGCGAGCGCGTCGATATCCTGGTGAACAACGCCGGCATCGCGCACGTCGGCAACCTCGAAGAGACCTCGGAAACCGCGCTGGAGACCGTCTACCAGGTCAACGTCAAGGGGGTCTACAACTGCATGCACGCCTGCATTCCGCACATGAAGAAGAACGGCGGCGGGGTGATCCTCAACATGGCCTCCATCGCCGCCACCTCCGGCATCGCCCACCGCTTCGCCTACTCCATGAGCAAGGGCGCGGTCGTGGCCATGACCTACTCCGTCGCCAAGGACTACCTCGAGTTCAACATCCGCTGCAACTGCATTTCGCCGGCGCGGGTGCATACCCCGTTCGTGGAGGGCTTCGTCCGCAAGAACTATCCCGGGCGCGAGGAGGAGATGTTCGACAAGCTCGCCGGCGCCCAACCCGTCGGGCGCATGGCTGACCCCCACGAGGTGGCGACCCTGGCCCTCTTCCTCTGTTCCGACGAAGCCTCGTTCATCACCGGCGTGGACTACCCGATCGACGGAGGATTTTTCAGGTTGCGTGGCTGAATCGCCGCCGTTCCTGTGCTCCTATGCGACTCGACGCCCACCAGCATTTCTGGCGATTCGACCCGCGCCGCGATGCGTGGATCACTGCCGACATGGGGGTGTTGCGGCGCGACTTCCTCGCCCGCGATCTGCTGCCCGAGATGACGGCCCACGGCGTGGACGCATCCATCGCCGTTCAGGCCGACCAGTCGGAGGCGGAGACGCTCTTCCTGCTGGACATCGCCGGGCGACATCCCGAGGTTGCCGGGGTGGTGGGCTGGGTGGACCTCCAGGCCCCGGGGGTGGCTGATCGTCTGCAGCACTTTTCCGGTTTCGGGAAGCTCCGCGGATTTCGCCACCTCGTCCAGTCCGAGTCCGACGACCGGTTCCTTCTCCGGCCCGATTTTGTGCGTGGGGTCCGGGCGCTGGCCAGGTTTGATTTCACCTACGACCTGCTCGTCTATCCCCGTCAGTTGCCGGCAGCGGTCGAACTCGTCCACACGGTGCCCGAAGTGCGTTTCGTGCTCGACCACATGGCCAAGCCTGCGATCCGGAGCGGCGCGCTCGGCGGCTGGCGGGAGAGCATCGGCGCGTTCGCCGCCCGTCCCAACGTCTACTGCAAGCTCTCCGGCCTGGTCACCGAAGCCGACTGGGGAGGCTGGCGGGCGCAGGATTTCGCGCCATATCTCGACGTCGTCTTCGCAGCGTTCGGGCCGGAGCGGCTGATGTTTGGCTCCGACTGGCCACTGTGCCTGCTGGCTGCAAGCTACGGCCAGGTCAAGCAGATCATCGCGGACTACATCCGCGCGCTCGCACCCGGCGAGGAAGACGGGATCATGGGCGAGAACGCGGCGCGTTTCTACGGTGTAAAACAGACGGCATGGACCTCGAACTGAAAGACCGGGTGGTCATCGTCACCGGCGGCGCCAAGGGCATCGGCGCGGCCATCACGCGCGGCTGCGCGGCCGAGGGGGCGGTACCGGTGATCGTGAATCGCCCCGGCGAGGACGCCGACCGCCTGCTCGCGGAGTTGCAGGCCGCCGGCGCCGCCTGCCACTTCCTTGCCGCCGACCTGGTCGAGCCGCAGGTGTGCGCCGATGTGGTGGCGCGTGCCGTCCGGCTCGCCGGCCGCATCGACGGCCTGGTCAACAACGCCGGCGTCAACGACCGCGTCGGCCTGGAGAGCGGCTCGCCCGCGGAGTACGTCGCGTCGCTGCGCCGCAACCTCCTCCACTACTACAACATGGCCCATTTTGCGCTGCCCCATCTGAAGCAGAGCCGCGGCGCCATCGTCAACATCTCCTCCAAGACCGCGGTCACCGGCCAGGGCGGGACCTCCGGGTACGCCTCGTCGAAGGGCGCTCAGCTCGCGCTCACCCGCGAGTGGGCGGTCGAACTACTGCCCTACGGGGTGCGCGTCAACGCGGTGATCCCCGCCGAGGTCATGACGCCCCTCTACCAGAAGTGGCTGAGTACTTTTCCGAATCCCGAAGAGAAGCTGGCGGGCATCACCGCTAAGATTCCGCTCGGCAAGCGCATGACCACCGCGGAGGAGATCGCCAGCGCCGTTCTCTTCCTCCTGAGCCCGCGTTCCGGGCACACCACCGGGCAACACCTCTACGTCGACGGCGGCTACGTCCACCTCGACCGGGCCCTCACCTAGGACATAGCGAATGGCCGGAAGCCCAACCGCACGCAGCATCGCCGACCGCCCCCCGCTCACCGAACGGCGCTACCTGCTGCCGCTGGCGCTCATCACCAGCCTGTTTTTCCTCTGGGCCTTCGGCGTCAACCTCAACGACATCCTCATTCCACACCTGAAGAAGGCGTTCGGCCTGACCGACTTCCAGTCTTCGTTCATCCAGGTGGCGTTCTTCGGCGGATACTTCCTGGCCGCCTTCCCCGCCGGCTGGCTGATGGAACGGATCGGCTACAAGAACGGCATTCTGGTCGGGCTGTTTCTTTGCGCCAGCGGCGCGCTGCTCTTTCTTCCGGCGGCTTCGGCTGGCGTCTACAGCTTCTTCCTCTTCGCCCTGTTCGTCATGGCTTGCGGGCAGAGCTTTCTCGAGGTGGCGGCCAACCCCTACGTCACCATCCTCGGTCCGGCGGCGAGTTCCGAGCGACGGCTGAACTTCGCGCAGTCGTTTAACTCGGTGGGTTCGGTGGTGGCGCCCATCCTCGGACGAGCCCTGATCCTCAGCGGCACCGACTACACGTCTGCCCAGATCGCCGCCATGACCGCGGCGGAACTCCAGACCTACCGCGCGGCGGAAGCCGGCACGACCAAGATGCCGTACGTGCTGATCGCCGGCATCTTCGTCATCGTGGCCGGGCTGATCTATGCCGCCCATCTGCCGGAGGTAGCGGAGCCGGGGGACCCGGGCAAGGCGCGCGCCGGCGACCCACCCGCGGCCGGGGTGCTGGCGCACGCTCACCTCGTCCGCGGCGTGCTGGCGCAATTCTTCTACGTCGGGGCGCAGGTCGGAGTGGCGAGCTTCGTCATCCGCTTCGCGCAGCATACCGTGCCGGGCATGCCCGCCAAGGTTGCGGCGTACTACCTGCTCGGCCACCAGGTCGGCTTCATGATCGGGCGCTTCGCTGGTTCGGCGCTGATGAAGACCGTGCCCGCTCCGCGCCTGCTCTCCGCCTTCGCGGGCGGATGCCTGCTGTGCGTGACGGTGGCGATTGCCGCCCGCGGCCTGGTGCCGGTGGCGGCGGTGGTCCTGATTGGCTTCTTCCACTCCATCATGTTCCCGACCATCTTCGCACTCTCCATCAAGAACCTGGGGCCGCACACCAAGCGCGGCTCGTCGCTGCTGGTCATGGCCATCATCGGGGGCGCGGTTTTTCCGGCGCTCATGGGACGCATTTCCGACGCCACCAATATCCAGACGGCATTCTTCGTGCCGCTCGTCTGCTACGTCTATATCCTGTACTTCGCGGTCGCGGGCTACAAACCCGCGGCCGCGCCCGGGGCCCAGCTTGCGCCCGCCGAGGTGCGCCAAGCATGACTCGCCGTTATGGCCTCACTCTCGACCTGAAAGACGACCCGGCGCTGATCGCCGAGTACAAGCGCTATCACCAGAAGATTTGGCCCGAGATCAGCCGCAGCCTCCGCGCTGCCGGCATCGAAGGCCTGGAAATCTATCTGCTGGGCACGCGCATGTTCATGATCATGGAAGTCAACGAGCGCTTCTCGTTCGCCGCCAAGGGCGAAGCCGACCGCGCCAATCCCAAGGTGCGCGAGTGGGAAGAACTGATGTGGAAATTCCAGCAGCCGCTGCCGCAGGCCAGGCCCGGGGAAAAATGGCTGCTGATGGAACGCATTTTCAGCTTGCAGGAGCAGTAAGACAGATCAACCGGCCACCCAGGAGAGGACTGCTATGAAGAACTCCGGCATCACGCGGCGCGAACTCCTCATCGGCACGGCGGCGGCGGCAGCCGCGGCCAGTGCCCTGCCGCTCAGCGCCAGCACTTTAGCCGGCCAGGCGCCCGTCCCCCAGACCGAGCGTCCCAGCCAGGTCACTGGCGATCAGGCCGACCGGGAACGTCGCATGCAGTGGTGGCACCAGGCCCGCTTCGGCATGTTCATTCACTGGGGCCTGTACAGCGTCCGCGGACGCCACGAGTGGGTGATGGAAAACGAAGGCATCCCCGTCGGCGAATACGAGGCGCTGGCCAGGCGGTTTCATCCCAAGCCCAACGCCGCGCGCGACTGGGCGCGCCTGGCGAAGGCGGCCGGCATGAAGTACATGGTCATGACCACCAAGCACCATGAGGGCTTCTGCCACTTCGCCACCTCCACTACCGACTACTGTGCTCCCCGGCAGGGCCCGGGCCGCGACCTGGTGAAGGAGTACGTCGAGGCGGCGCGCGCCGAGGGCCTGCGCATCGGCTTCTACTACTCGCTCATGGACTGGCACCATCCCGACGGGGCCCGCTGCGAGAAAGACGAGGCCGCCCGCCAGCGCTTCGTGCCCTACATCCACACCCACATCCGCGAGCTGCTGTCGAACTACGGCAAGATCGACGTCCTCTGGTACGACGTCCACTGGCCGCTCGACAAGACGGGCTGGGAGTCGGAGAAGATGAACCAGATGGTCTTCCAGCTACAGCCCGGCATCATCGTCAACAACCGCAACGATCTGCCCGGCGACTTCTCGACCCCCGAGCAGCAGATCCGCGCCGAGACCGACGTGGAGCGTGCCTGGGAGTCGTGCATGACCCTCAACGACAGTTGGGGTTACCATATCGCGGACGACAACTGGAAGCCGGCGCGGACGGTGATCCGCAACCTCATCTCGTGCTCGCGCGACGGCGGCAACTACCTGCTGAACATCGGACCGACGCCCGACGGCTCGGTGCCCAAGCCGTCGGCCGACATTCTGGCCGAGGTGGGCCAGTGGCTGCAGCGCAACGGCGACACCATCTACGATTCCGACCGCTGCCAGCCGCGACGCTCCAACTACGCCAGCTTCACCCGCAAGGGCAACACCCTCTACCTGCACGTGCACTACTGGCCGGGGGCGGACGTCGAGGTGGGCGGCCTGCTGACCAAGGTCAAGGCGGCGCGGCTCCACGCCAGCAAGCAGGAGGTCAAGTTCGAGCAGGATCCCTACCGGGTGCGTCTCACCGGCCTGCCCGAGAAGGCGCCGGACCATCCAGTGACCACCATCGCACTCGATTGCGAAGCGGAGCCGAAGCAGGACAACATTTTTGTCCGTCGCGAAAAACCGCGGGCGCAGGTCAACATTTCCGCGGTCTAGCGGCAGCGGCCGAACAGGGGGATGCAACATGACGCGCCGAGCGTTCTGGTCTCTGATGCCAGGTGTCTGCCTGCTGGGCCGGGCGCAGGAGGAACCGCCGTTGCAGTCGGAATTTCTGGCCTTCGACAAGATGTCCGCACGGACCTCGTCCGGGGGCGGCCACAGCCGGCAGATCGTTCGCGGCAAGACCGCCACCGGCGAGGGCCTCGAAGTACACGAGACCACGCTGCCGGCCGGCGGCGCGCCGCACCCCCCGCACCATCATCTCCACAATGAATTGTTCCTCGTCCGCCAAGGCACGGTCGAAGTCACCGTCAACGGCAGGAGCCAGCGTCTGGGCGGCGGATCGGCGGCGTTCATCACCTCCAACGAAGAGCACGGCATCCGCAACGTGGGCACGACCGCCGCCACTTATTTCGTCGTTTCGGTCGGGCCGGGCGCCGAAAACAATCGCTGACACGCGCAGCCGCCGCGGTCGAGCGGGCTTGCGCCGGAGGCGCTGACAGCCATGAAAATTGTCCGCTACCGAGATCCCGCCGGCGCGATCGGCTACGCCGCCGAACGGGGCGACGGCGGCTATGTGCGCATTGTCGGTGACATCTTCGGCGAGTATCGCGTCACCAGCCAAGCAGCAGCCGTCGAGCGCCTTCTGGCGCCGGTGGTGCCGCCGATGCTCTGGGGCATCGGCTTGAACTATCGCCGTCACGCCCTCGAAGCCGGGATGGCGCTGCCCGAACGTCCCGTGGTCTTCGCCAAGGGCGTCAACTGCATTCAGGATCCGGGAGGCCCCATCCTGATTCCCACCCGCGCGGCGACCGCCGAGCTCGACTACGAGTGCGAACTCGTGGTGGTCATCGGCAAGCCATGTCGCAACGTCAACCGCGGAGAGGCGCTGGCCCATGTGGCCGGCTACACCTGCGGCAACGACGTCAGCGCCCGCGACTGGCAGTTGCGCCTGGGAGGCACGCAGTGGTGCCGGGGCAAGAGTTTTGATACCTTTGCGCCCATCGGACCCTGCCTGGTGACCGCCGACGCCATTCCCGATCCCAACGCGCTGCGCATCCAGACGCTGCTGAACGGCGAGGTGGTGCAGGATGCGACGACCGCCGACATGGTCTTCGACGTGCCTACCCTGATCGCCTTCCTCAGCCAGGACACCACGCTGCTGCCCGGCACCCTGATTTTCACCGGGACGCCGTCAGGCGTCGGCATGGGCCGCAAGCCGCCGCGCTGGCTGGCGGCGGGCGATGAGGTCAGTATCGTGATTGAGGGGATCGGCACCCTGACGAATCCGGTGAGGAGCGAGACGCGTGGCGAGTGTGCTGTCGGGAGCCCCACTGTCGATGCCGTTGCTGGAGCGGTTTGAAGCGGCCGCGCGCCTCGCCGCCGCCAGCGTCGAGCGCGTCGAGGCCTCCTCCGCGGCGCTGGCCCGGGCCGTGGCGCGCTGCGCGCCCCCCGGCGCGCGCATCGCTGTCGCCAGCCCCCTCGACCTTCCGGCCGGCCTCTTCGCCGGCTGCCTCCAGCTTCCCGGCGTCTTCGGCGGACGTTCGCGCCACGAGCTGAGCACCGCCGACGTCGGCGTCACCGACGCCTTCGCCGCCGTGGCTTCCTCCGGCTCGGTCTGCGTCGCGCTCGACGAGGCAGACGCCGGCTACGTCAGCCTGCTGCCCCGCATCCACATCGCGGTCGTGGCCGCCCAGGCAATCGTCGCGCGGCCGGGCGACCTGTTTCGTGCCGATTGCGCCGGCGGCGCCGGACTCCGCCGCAACTTCGTCTTCATCACCGGCCCGAGTGCGACCGCCGACATGGGCCCGCTGGTGCGCGGCGTCCACGGTCCGCACCACATGCACGTGATGGTGCTGGTGTGAGTATGTCCGCAGCCGCTCCCCAACCCGAGTCGCCCCGCTCCGTCGCCGACAAGCGGCGGAAGCGGGCGCTGCTCGCCGCCCTGCGCATGGCGCTGCGCGTCGAGAGCCCGGCCGTGCGGCATAACACGCAGACCTTCAACCGCGGACGCTACGCCGCCGTCTCCCAGCTTCCGGATTACGACGCGCTCAAGGACCACGCGCGCGCCATCAAGCAGGACGCCATCTCCCGGCTCCCGGAACTGCTCGTGACCCTGGAAGCGGCGGTGCGCGCCCGCGGTGGCCACTACTACCTGGCGCGCGACGCCGAGGAGGCCGCGCGCTACGTGGCGGAGGCCTGCCGCCGCGCCGGAACGCGCCTCGTCGTCAAGGGCAAGAGCATGACCTCGGAGGAGGTCGGCCTCAATCATCGGCTCGAGCGCGAAGGCATCGAGGTGGCCGAGACCGACCTGGCCGAGTTCATCCTGCAGGCGGCCGACGAGCAGCCCTCGCACCTCATCGCGCCCGCCATCCACTACAGCCGCGAACGGATCACCGAGCTCTTCCGGCGCGTCTTCCGCACCCGCGAGCCGCTCGACACCGGCGAGGAACTCACGCGCTTCGCCCGCGAACGGCTGCGCCCCAAGTTCCTCGCCGCCGACGCGGGCATTACCGGCGCGAACTTCGTCGCCGCCGACTCCGCCACCCTCGTCCTGGTCGAGAGTGAGGCGAACATCCGCATGACCACCATGCTGCCGCCGCTCTACATCGCCATCGCCGGGGTGGAGAAGGTGGTGCCATCGCGTGCCGATCTTGCGCCCTTCATCGAACTGCTCGCCGCCAGCGCCACCGGCCAGCCGCTGTCGTCGTACACCAGCATCCTCAGCCCGCCGCTCAACGCACCTGTCCTGACCGACTCCGGCGCGGCGCCGCAACGCGAGTTCCACCTGGTGCTGGTCGACAACGGGCGCATGGCGATGCGCGACGACGCGGTGCTGCGCGAGGCCCTCTACTGTGTGCGGTGCAGCGCCTGCCTGAATTCCTGCGCCAACTTCCAGACCGTCGGCGGCCACGCCTTCGGCGGAGAAGTCTATTCGGGCGGCATCGGCGGCGCCTGGGAGGCCGGCACCCGCTCCCTGGCCCACGCGCGCTTCGCGGAGCTTTGTACCGGGTGCTCGCGATGCGTCCCGCAGTGTCCGGTGCGCATCGACGTGCCGTGGCTCAACACCGTGCTCCGTCAGCGGCTGAACCAGACCGGCGCGTCACCGGCGGTCCGGCTCTGGAACGCCGTCATCGCGGGCGTACCCGCGGAGGACGCCGGCGCGTCGCTGTCCAAGACCTTCTTCGGCCGCTACGATCTCGTCGGACGCTGGGGATCGCGGCTGGCGCCGCTGGCCAACCGGATGAACCGCCTCTCCTGGGCGCGCATCGCCCTGGAGAAGATTGCCGGCGTCGACCGGCGCCGCGTGCTGCCTCCGTTCGCCGCCACTACGCTGGTGGCGGCACCACAACCGGCGACCACCGGACCGTCCCCGGCCTCCGCTGCGCTGGTCCTGTTTGCCGACATCTTCACCAACTATGGCTCCCCGCAACGCGGCCTCGCCTGCCTGCAGGTTCTCCGGGCCGCGGGTTGCGATGTGGTCGTCAGCGAAGTCAGCGCCGACGGCCGCGCCGCCCTGTCGCAGGGGCTGATCGCCACCGCCGCCGAGCAGGCCCGCGCGACCGCGGCGATGCTGCTGCGCTATCTCGAGGCCGGACGCGAGATCGCCGTGGTGGAACCGAGCGTGCTGGCGATGTTCCGCATGGATTACCGCCACCTGCTCACCGGCGCGGAGGGGCAACGCATCTTCGGCCTGCTGCGCGAGCGCAGCTACGATCCCGTCGAGTATCTGTGGCAGTTGCTGCAGCGAAACGGGACCGGCCCCGGCTCTCTCTTCTCGGCCTCCAGGGCGGGTTTTGGGACGCGGCTCTTTTTCCACGCGCACTGCCAGCAGCGGACGGTCGGCGCGGCCGGGCCCACCGAGGCCCTGCTGCGCGCCGTCGGCTTTGACGTCGCAACCTCGCAGGTCGAGTGTTGCGGGATGGCCGGCAGCTTCGGCTACAAGAAGGACTTCTATGACCTCAGCATGGCGGTGGCGGAAGATCTCTTCAGCCAGGTGCGCGCCGCCGAACGCGATGGCGAGCGCGTCCTGGTTGCTGCCGGCACCTCGTGCCAGGAGCAGCTCCACGCGGGTTTCGACCGCACCGTGCTGTACCCGATGGAAGTGCTGGCCGCCGCGTTGCTGCCGGATGCCACGGCCCCCGCGCCCGGCCCGTAGTTGGATGTTGGACAAGACGGATAGCGGCCCTTGCGTCGCTCCGCTCGCGGGGCGATGGTCTCCACGTACTCATGACCGCAGTCTCCCCGGCTCTCCCGGTCAGAGCCACAGGAGTGGAACGGATGACATACCGCGCGCCGAGTAACCCGCACCCACCGTCGCAAACGTGCCGCCGCTGTCGCCTGGCAGCCGTGGTGCTCCTCGCGGCGCTCGCCATCGTCCCGTCGTCCCTGGCGGCGCCGCATATCAAGGGCATCAAGCTGGCGGTGGAGAACCCGACCGCCCGGGACTGGCCGGCGGCCGACATCGTCATCCGAGTCGCCGACCTGCGCAAGGTCGCAGCCGATTTCCGTCCCGGCTCCTTCATCGTCACCGCCACCGACGCCGCCACCGTCGACCAGGACGCCGCCGTCCTGCGCAGCGTGGAACTGCCGGCCCAGGCCGACGATCTGGACGGCGACAACAAGGCCGACGAGATCGCGTTTCAGATCGACCTCCAGCCGCACCAGACGCGCATCGTGACCATCTCTTACGGCGACGCCGATCGCATCTGGCGCTTGCGTTCCGACTATCCCCACCGCACCGGCGCGCTTTTTGCCACCAAGATCGAGGGACTGGGGTGGGAATCGGAGCGCAACGCCTGGCGCATCTACTTCGATCCGCGCAACGCCATCGACCTCTACGGCAAACGCCGCCTCTCGCTGCAGCTCCCGATGTTCGCCGCGCCCGACTACGACTACCATGCGGAGTCGCCGGAGGGACGCGACATCTACAAGGTCGGCGACGCCATCGGGATCGGGGCGGTGGCCGCGCTGGTCGACGGCAAAGTCGTCAAAGTCGCCGACGTGGCCGGGCGCAACTGGCGCATCCTCGCCACGGGTCCCGTCCGCTCCATCGTGGAACTAAGCTACGACGGATGGAACGTGGGCGGGCAGCGCGTCCAGCTGCGTTCGCGCATCACGCAATGGGCCGGCGAACGCGGCTTCGTCCACGCCATCACCGCCACCCCGTCGTATCCCGCGACCTACGTCACCGGCCTGCCACGGAAGCGCGGACTCGACCCCCTCACGTCGGCCGGCGACGCCCCGGTGGCGTGGCTGGCGACCTGGGGAGAGCAGGCGGTCGCTCCCGGCGCCACCGCCACCGAAGCCGTCCCCGGGCAAAATCTCGGGCTGGCGGTGCTCACTGCGGCGCCGGGTGTGGCCTTCTCCGGCGATGCCGACAATCACTTCGTCCAGTTGAAGCTCGAGCGCGGCGCGGCCGAGTGGTACTGCCTGGCGGCGTGGGACCAGGAGGGCACCAACCGCATCGCCGGCCCCGGCAACCAGCCGGAAAAACGTGAGGGCGCAGCCTACGCGTTCCCTCCCGACGGAATCACCTCGCGCGCGGGATTCGTGGCCGCCGTGGAGGCGCAGGCGGCCCGCCTGCGCGAACCGGTGCGCGTCACCATGGTTTCCGCCGCCGCGGCCCCGCAAGCGGCGCCGCCCGACACCCTCGCCCCCGCCCGTCCCAAGACGTTCGGAGAGGCTGTCGATCTGCTGCGGCAGGAAGTCGATCGTACCGCGGCCCGCTTCACGCCGCTTCTGCTCTCTTCCCCCTCGACCACCTACGGCAAGGGCCCAGGCTTCTTCGTCGAGGGCAACAACGCCAGCGGCGAGTGGAAGCCGCGCGAAGGCTTTTGGTGGACCGGGAGCTTCTGGGTAGGCGAACTGTGGCGCTTCTATGAGCGCACCCGCGATAACAAGTATCGCCGCTGGGCCGAAGCCTGGGGATCGCGCCTGCTCGGCCAGGAACAGACCCTGAACCACGATGCCGGCTTCGTCTACTTCTACTCTTCCGCTCTCGGCTATGACCTCACGCACGACGCGGCACTCCAGCAGAGCGCTTTGCGCGCCGCCGAGCGTCTGCAGAAACTCTACAACCCGAAGACGCAGATGATCGCGGCCTGGAGCGAGAACGGCGACGACTCGATCGTCGACACCATGATGAACCTGCAACTGCTGTGGTGGGCCTCGCGCCAGACCGGCGATCCGCAGTGGCGCGCGCTGGGCTTGCGCCACGCGCTGCGTTCCGCGCAATGGCTGGTGCGCCCCAACGGATCGGTCATCCAGTCGGTCCACTACAACCCGGGCGACAATCGGCAGACGTTTCTGCTGCATGGCGGCTCCGCCCGCGATCCCGAGGTCCAGGTCGCCAACCGCGCCGCTCCCGGCGAATGGGTCTTCCACCACACCCACCAGGGATGGTCGGCGGAAACCGCATGGGCGCGCGGCACCGGATGGGCGCTCTATGGGTTTGCCGTCGCCTGGCAGGAGACCCGCGAGCCCCGCCTGCGCGAGACCGCCGAACGCGTCGCCGACTTCGCGCTCGACAATCTCCCCGACGATGCCGTGCCCTGGTACGACCTCTACGACGAAGGGGTGCGCTACCGCAACCGCGACACGTCAGCGGCCGCCATCCTCGCCGGCGGCTTGCTGCGGCTGAGCGCCGCCGCTTCCGATGCGGCCCGCGCCCAGCGCTACCGCGCCGCCGCCGAGCGCATCCTGCAGTCGCTCGTCGACCGTTACCTTGCGCCCGTCGCCGCCGGAGACCCCACGCCGCCAGGCATCCTGCGGCACGGCTCGAGCACGCGCCCCGGCGACGTCGCCCTGATCTATGGCCAGTACTACCTGCTCGATGCGCTGTTGTGGCTGGAGCAGCATCCGGCGGCGCGTTGAAGGCTGCCTCGCACCAGAGGAACGGGAGTCAGAGCCGGAGAGCGTGGAAGTTACTGAGAATATTTGGCTGCCCCCCAGGGATTCGAACCCCGATATGCTGATCCAGAGTCAGCTGTCCTACCATTGAACGAGGGGGCAGCGGGTAAAGGCCGCGTCCTGACGGGCGCTCAGGCGGGCGCCTGACTTCCCTCATTTTAAGCGCGACAACCTTGACGGTCAACCGGCGGGGCGTGTCCTCCGCTCAGAGGATAACCTCACCTTCCGACGCGCGCCGCATCCTGTACACTGACAGGTTTCTTTCAGGAGCTCAGGATGACCGTGCGCACATTTTTCGCCGTAGTCTGCCTTCTTCTTGTCACTGCCGTCGCCCAACAGCCGAATCCCGCCGCCATGGCGGCCGCTGCGCGGCCCGAGGAAAAGCCGCTCGCGGCGCTGCCCTACAGCCCGAGCCTCGACGTGCGCTGGCTGGACAAGTCCGCCGATCCCTGCGTCGACTTCTACCAGTACTCGTGCGGCGGCTGGAGGCAGCAGAACCCCATTCCCCCCGACCAGTCGTCGTGGAGCGTATACGGCAAGCTGACCAACGAGAACCAGCAGTTTCTCTGGGGCATCCTCGACGACCTGGCGAAGAGCGCCGCCCGGCCGCGAACGCCCGCGCAGCAGAAGATCGGGGACTACTTCGGCGCCTGCATGGACGAAGCCGCGGTGGAGCGGCTGGGAGCCCAGCCGCTGCGGCCGATGCTCGACCAGATCGCCGGGCTGCGGGAAACACGGCAGATCGCGCCCCTGGTGGCGCGGCTGCACCTGGCCACGCTCAACTTCTTCTACGGCGGCATGATGTTCGGCTTCGGCGCCGGCCAGGACTACGCCGATTCATCGCAGATGATTGCCTTTGCCAGCGCCGGCGGGCTGGGCCTCCCCGACCGCGATTACTACACCAAGACCGATGCCCGGTCCGAAGAAATCCGCCAGAAGTATGTGGCGCATGTGCAGAAGATGTTCGAGTTGCTTGGCGACGCGCCAGAGGCCGCCGCGCGGCAGGCGAAGAAGGTGATGGAGATCGAGACGGCGCTGGCCAAGGTGTCGCTCACCCGGGTGCAGAAGCGCGAGCCCCATAACTTGTTCCACAAGATGTCACGGTCCGAGTTGCAGGCGCTGACGCCGTCGTTCGACTGGCCGGCTTTTCTCGCCGCCAGCGGGCTCCCCGGCGTCCAGACCTTCAACGTCACCGAGCCGGAGTTCTACAAGGCGCTCGAGGGCCAACTCAAGTTCGTGGCGCTCGACGACTGGAAGAATTATCTGCGCTGGCAATGGGTGCACCGCAAGGCGGCGTACCTCTCCTCCGCCTTCGTCAACGAAGATTTCAGCTTCTTCAGCCGCACCCTGCGGGGCACGCCGCAGCTGCGGCCGCGCTGGAAGCGCTGCGTCGCGCTCGTCGACCGGCAGCTGAGCGACGCACTGGGCCAGGAGTTCGTGAACCGCACCTTCAGCCCCGACATGAAGCACCGCACGCTGGAGATGACCCAGCAGATCGAGAAGGCGATGGAGCAGGACATCCAGCAGCTCGACTGGATGGGCCCGGCCACCCGGCAACAGGCGCTGGCCAAGCTGCACGGCATCGTCAACAAAATCGGGTATCCCGACCGCTGGCGCGATTACAGCGCGCTCAACATCGCACGCGGCGACTTCTTCGGCAACGTGGACCGCGCCTCCGCTTTCGAGTCGCGCCGCTGGCTCAACAAGATCGGCAAGCCCCTGGACCGCGGCGAATGGTTTATCTCCCCGCCGACGGTCAACGCCTACTACGACCCGCAAATGAACGACATCAACTTCCCCGCCGGCGTGCTGCAGCCGCCGCTCTACGACCCCAGGATCGACGACGCGCCCAACTACGGCAACACCGGCGCCACCATCGGGCACGAGCTCACCCATGGCTTCGACGACGAAGGCCGGCAGTTTGACGCCACGGGAAACCTGCGCGACTGGTGGACCAAGGACGACGCCGGCGCCTTCGAGTCGCGGGCGCAGTGCGTGGTCGATCAGTATAAGCAGTACACCATCGTCGACGACATCAAGATCAACAGCAAGCTCACCGAGGGCGAAGATGTGGCCGACCTGGGAGGCACCATCCTGGCCTGGGTGGCGTGGAAGGCGGCGAACGCCGGCAAGCAGCTGGAAAGCCGCGAAGGCTACACCCCGGAGCAGCGGTTCTTCATCGGGCTGGCGCAATGGGCGTGCGAGAACCAGCGCCCGGAGAACCTGCGCGTCAGCGCCATCACCAACCCGCATTCTCCCGGCAAGTACCGCATCAACGGCGTGGTGGTGAACATGCCGGAGTTCCAGCAGGCCTTCAGTTGCAAGGCCGGGCAGGCAATGGCGCCGGAGAAACGCTGCCGCGTCTGGTGAGAATGGGTAATGGCGAAATTGCCGAGGTGAAGAGTCCGGCGCGCGGACCTTCAATTCGGCAATTCCGCAGTTCGGCAATTCGGTACTGTCTGGCGCTATACTGCGCCGCACATGGAAATCGCAGCCAACGTCGCCGAGAAGCGCGTCGAAGTGCGCCTGGCCAGCGACACCGAGGAAGCACAGTTCGCCTACGACCTGATCCGCTGCGGGCGCCTCCAGGTGGACAATCCCAACACGCTGCCGCTTCCCTTCCGCGGGCAGTTCTTGTTCAAGGTGCCGGCCCACGCGCGGCCGCTGGCGGTGCAGATCTCACGCCTGGAACCCAGCGCCGAGGAGCGGCTCGCGGGCCGCAACGGCCCCACGCTGCTGGTCGCCATCCCGAACGCCAACGCAGCGCTGCTCCACGAGGTGGCGGCGGCGATGCGCGACGCGCCGCCGGCGAGCGATGACGAGATCTTTGCCGACAACAAGGCGATCGACGAATTCGCGCGCGTCCGCGCCATGACCCACGCCCAGCGCGTCATCTACGCCACCCGCGCCGGCCAGACCGGCCGCACCGTCCTCATGCAGCAGCCCAACCCGCTGCTCCTCCTCTACCTGTGCCGGAACCCGCTCATCACCCTGCCGGAAATCATCGCCATCGCCCGCCTGCCCAGCATCGACGCTCTGGTCGCCGATTACATTGCGCGCCTCATGCGCGGCAACCCGCAGTGGGCCATCAGCGAGGAACTGAAGATCGCGCTCATCGGCAATCCCAAGACGCCGGGCGGGACCGCGCTCTCCCTGCTGGGCGCCATCAGCGCCCGCCACCTGCGCCAGCTCTGCAAGCGCGGCGAGGTGCGCAGCACCATCAAGCAGGCCGCCATCCGGCTGTTGCAGGAGCGCCGCGACTAGCCCCGGACTGTAATCCCCGCCACAGTGACTTGCGTGAGTTGCACCGTTTTCGGGTAATTGACGTCCCCCGCCCTCTGGCCCTATACCGTTCAGCATGGCATCTGCGGGGTACGGGGAACAACCGACGTTAAGGACCCGGTTTGAGTCCGGCCGGGAGGCCTGCCGCTCCCTCCTGCGCTCCTGCTGCACCGCGGACGGCCACTTCCTGCCCATGACCGTCGCTGAGCTGGTCCATAAGCTCCAGGCTGAGGGCTTTCCACTGACCCGCCCTGACGCGGAAGCCATGCTGCGGGAACTGGTGGCCGATGGCGAGGCTGTGGAAATCGACTCCTCGGCCGGCTACCGCTGGCGCGAGTGCGCCGCGTAGAAACCAGGTAACAAGCGATAAGGAATAAGCCGCGCGCGCACGGCGGCGCTCACTTGCGCAGGAAGGGATTGGTCTCGCGTTCGTCCCCGATGGTGGTCGCGGGGCCGTGGCCGGGGATGACGCGCGTCTCATCGGGCAGCGCCAGCACGCGCTCGTGCAGCGAGGTCATGAGCTGCTCGAAGTTGCCGCCAGGCAGGTCGGTGCGCCCCACGCTGCCGGCAAAGAGCGTGTCACCGGCCAGCAACAGCTTCTCCGCGGGAAGGTAGAGGCAGACGCTGCCCTGGGTGTGTCCGGGGGTGTGGATGATGGTGCCGGCCAGGCTGCCGGTGCGCAGCGTCGCCGCGTCGGGCAGCGTGCCGTCAATGCGGACGTCTTCGGGCGGCGCCATGCCGACCCAGGCCGCCTGGACGGGCAGCATGCGCAGCAGCGCCGCGTCGTTCTGGTTGAGCAGGATGGGGGCGCCGGTCAGCTGCTTCAGCTTCATCGCCCCGCCGACGTGGTCGATGTGCGCGTGGGTGATGACGATCTGCTTCACCGTCAGGCCGTGACGCTGCACCATGGCCATGACGTCATCCACGTCGGCGCCGGGATCGATGACCATGGCTTCGCGCGCCTGCTCATCGCCCAGGATGGAGCAGTTGCACTGCAGCGGGCCCACGGGGATGATTTCGTGAATCATGGGCAGGGGTCGTGTGCAGCCTTCACTCTAGCAAAAAAGAAAAGCCCCGCTGGCCGGGGCGTTCTTCCATCCGCAATCTGACAACCACGCTTCGTCTTACTTCTGCGGCGCGGGAGCCGGCGGCTTTTGCGGGGCCGGCGCCTGCTGCGTCGGCGCGGCTTTTTCGCCTTCCAGCACCGATCCGCCGCCGCTGGAACGCCGCGAGGCCATGACCGACAGCGTGATCGAGGTCACCATAAAGATGATGGCCGACCAGGTGGTGGCGCGCGACAGCAGCGAGGCCGCACCGCGCGGGCCGAAGGCCGTCTGGCTGCCGGCGCCGCCAAAGGCGGCGGCCAGGTCGGCGCTCTTGCCGCTTTGCAGCAGCACGACCACGATCAGGAACACGCAAACAAAGATGTGGACAGCCGTAATCAAGGCAAACAGCATGGATTGGTCGCTTGGCGCGCAGCCCGCAGGCCGCGGCACAAATCCTTTCCTCAGTTCAGGTTAGATGGTGCGGAAGGGGGGATTTGAACCCCCACGCCTTTCGGCGCCACCCCCTCAAGATGGTGTGTCTGCCAGTTCCACCACTTCCGCACGTCCGTCCAGCAGAACTGCCGACAAGAACAAAGCGATTATACCAAAATCGCGTCTAGCGCCCTGCGACGTGCTGCAGAATGCGCCGTGTGCCCTCGGCAAAGCTGGCGCTCGGTGTAATCAAACTGACCGCCAGGCAACCCTCGTGCGCGAAATCGTAAAAGTGCCCGGGATGCACCAGCACGCCCGCGCGTTCGAGGAGTTCGATGGCCAGCTCTTCGTCGTCGCCGTGCACGGGGACGCGCAGGGTCGCATACCAGCCGCCCTCGAGGTCGAGCCGTGAGCACAAGGTCTGGGATGCGAGCTGGCGGTCCAGCTCGGCGAGGTTCTCGCGCACCCGCGCCAGCAACTGGTCGCGCAGGGGGCGCCTTTGCTCCAGCAGCGTCGGCAGGGCGTGCTGCAGCGGGGCATTCATGGAGAGAAACGTGTCGGCGATGACTTCCAGCCGCGCCAGGGCCGCGTCGCGAAGATGCGGCGGGCCCGAGACCACCAGCCACGCCACCTTCATCTGCGGCAGGGCGGCGACCTTCGAGAGGCCGCTCAAGGTGAACGTCAGCGTCTCCTGGTTGCCGGCGAAGCTGGCACGCTCGCCGCCGTCATGGGCGTAGTCGAGGAAGACTTCATCCGCCACCAGCGCCAGCAGGCCCTCTCGCGAAGCGATGCCGTTCAAGCCCTTGCGCTCGCCGTCGCTGACAAACGATCCCGTGGGATTGTTGGGATGCACCACCATCACCGCGCGGGAGCGCGGCGAAAGCGTCAGTTCGACGGAACGGGAGTCGAGGTGCCAGCGCCCGTGCCACGCGCCGTTCGCCAGCGGCTCGGCGGCCGCCTCGTAGACCAGCTCGTAGTTGCGCAGCTCTACGTCCTGCAACGTCGCCAGGTAGTCGAAGAGCGGATAGCTGGGCGCTGGCGCCAGCACCTCATCGCCGGGATCGCACAGCAGCCGGAAGATGTAGCTGTAGGCCTCGCTGGTACTGGTGGTCAGGAAGATGTGGTCGGGATCGACCGCGACCGCCGCCGCACCACGTTCGGCGTAGTAGCGCGCCACTGCCTCGCGGGCCGTCCGCAAGCCCTGCGGGTCGGGCTCGTAGGCGAACGAGCGCGGCGTGATCAGCGCCTTGACGATGCCCTCTTCGTCATAGTGCAGGCCGCAGCGGGTGGGATTCGACTCGGTGAGGTCGACGACTTCCCTGCCCGCGGCGCGCGCCTGCGCCAGGGCCTGCGCGAAACGGTTCGGCGTGAGATTCCAGTCGGTACGGCGCGAGAAGCGCATCCCCTTGATTTAACCACGAGGGCCGCCAGGGGAGCACCTCTTAGTCGGAGGTGGCGGCGCGCCGCGCCCAGAGGATGTAGTCGGTCGCCGCCGGCTCGCACCCGAGAGAGCGAATCAGCATCGCGATCTGCCCGCGGTGATAAAACGAGTGGCTGTAGAGCTGGGTGAGGATTTCCCCGACCGTGTTGCGGAACCAGGGGCCTTCGGTGCTCTGGTAGGTGACGACGCGGGCGAGCGCCGCGTCGTCGAGGCCGGCAAGGTACGCGGACCAGGCGCGCTCGATGGCCGCGAGGTCGTCCCGGAGCTGGACGAGCCCCACCTCCGCAGGGAAGAAGTTCTGCGGCCAGCTGGGCGCGATTCCCAAGCGGTAGAACCACGCCTGTCGCGCCACCACCAGGTGCGCCATCATGGTCAGCGCCTTCTGGTACTCCGGGGTGCCGCGCTTCCCGGCGGGCACCGCTTCGAGCGACGCCAGCACCTTGGCGTTGGCGTCTTTTTCGTAGTCGTAGAGATCGCGAAAGCGAGCGGCAGCGGTCATCGCCATCCTCCGAAACTCCTGATTGTAAGCTGAGCGGCGCCGCAATCAGCAGACGGGTCGCGTACAATGGCCGTCCGCCGCAGGCCAGGAGCGTGGAATGACCGCCACCGCGCGGGCTCAGCGCGCTGCGCGCAGCAGCGCATCAATGCGCACGAAGCTGTAGCCCCGGGCACGGAGTTCCTGGATGAGTTCCCCCAAGTGTTCGTGCATCTTGTCGCGCCGGTCGGCGCCGAGATGCAGCAGCAGGATGAAACCATTCAAGCCCGCGGGATCGCGCCGCTCGTAGGCCAGGATGTCGCGCACGATGCTGGCCGAGGAGACAAAGCGCGCGTCCGTCTCCGGCAAGTAATCGCGATTGGAGCCGCTCCCGGGGGTGAAGTTAAACATCACCACCTGCATCGCCTGCGCCCACAACACCTGCTCGTGGTTGAACCACTCATAAGGTGGGATGAAGAAAACCGGCTGCCGGCGGAGTGCTCCCAGAGCGCGCAGATCGGCGATGTTTTTCGCCAGGTCGCGCTTGAATTCCGGCTCGCCAACCAGCGAGTGCGACCGGTCCTCCCAGGCGCAGTAGAGCAGGTGCTGATCGGAGTGCGGACCCACGTAGTGCCCTTCCCGCAAAGCGCGCCGCAGCAGCGCGGCATGCCCGGGCGCCCGCAGGTAGCCGCCGGTCACGAAGAGCCCAGCCGGAACCCGCTCGCGCTGCAAGGTATCGAGAATGGGTGCCGTGCCCTCGCCGTAATCGCCGCCGGTAAACACCAGCGCAATCTGCTTCTTCGAGGTGTCGGCGCGCACGATCGCGCCCTGGTCGTAGGTGAGGGGCGCCTGCGGGGCGGAGGCGCTCATCATGACCGCCAGCATGAGCCATGCAACCGGCATGCCGCCATTTTAGAGCGCGGGTGGGAGTCGCCTGGAGTCTTGCTTTTTCTCGCAACTTCAACTGCCCGCCAGGGTTGTTAAAAAGATTTGCCGCGCGGCGAGCGCCGGGGGTTTGTGGGTGACGGACCGTACCGCAAGGGTGATAATGATGTGGTTCGGGCCGCGCACCCGCGGCCTGCTGTGAATCCCATACACTGAATGATCGGAGTCCAAGCAATGACGAAGCGAATGTTGTTGGGCGTGGCGCTCACCGCCACGCTGCTGTGCACGGTGGCTGTGTTTGCCCAGGAAGGCGGCGGACAGCGTCCCGGCGGCCCGGGCGGCGGGCGACAGATGCCGACCGTCGATGAGCAGATCGCGCGCTGGTCCGAGCAGTTAACCCTGACCGACGACCAGAAGGCCAAGATCAAGCCCATCCTGGAAGAGCAGCGCAAGGACATGGCCAAGTTGCGCGAGGATACCTCGATGTCGCCGGAAGATCGGCGCGCCAAGAGCATGGAGATCCGCAAGGAGTCGAACGAGAAGATCCGCAAGCTCCTCAACGCCGACCAGCAAAAGAAGTGGGACGACATGCAGCAGCAGATGCAGCAGCGTGGTCCCGGCGGCCCTCCCAAGAGCGGCAGCTAGAGTCCCGCAGGCCTAGCCAGCGAAACACCCACGAAGACATGGAGCGGCGCCCTGCGCCGTGCCGTGTCTTTTGTGTTTTTGGGCCGCGATTCAACCGTTGGGGACCATTCGTCTGCGCGAAAAGAATAGTAGCGTCGGGAACCAATAGGGGCAGAATCCCGTCGGATCCAACGAGTTTGCAGAGCCCCTTGGCCGGGCCACGTCAAGGGAAAGCAACCGGAGCGCCCGCGAGCGTGACTCCCTGTTGCAGCACGCGGTGGGAGGTCACCGCCGCCGGATCTGGTTGCTGACCGCCGACGCTGATGGTGTAGCGGCCCGGGGATGCGATCAGCTTGCCGTGCTCGTCCACAAAGCCCAACTGGCGCGGCTCCAGTGAAAATGTCACCTGCGCAGACTCGCCAGCGTTCAAGTGGACGCGCCGGAAGCCCTGCAACGTGCGGAAGGGCATGCCGGGGGCGGTGGGCGGCCGATCCAGGTAGAGTTCCACCACCTCATCCCCGTCCCGCTGGCTGGTGTTCAGGACGGTGACCTGAACCGCCAGCGGCTGCCCAGCCTGCGGTTCGGTCGTGCTGAGCCGGAGATCGCG
>CAVUAF010000002.1:0-13994 GCA_963739375.1 Terriglobia bacterium | reverse complement strand
ACTGTCGTTGGCTAACTCGTTCAGTTCCGTATTGTTCTCGACCCCGTGCATCCGCTGCCAGCGCGCGATGGCGTCACACACGATGGTGGTGTAGGCGTGTCCCACGTGCGGCCGCGCGTTGACGTAGTAGATGGGCGTCGTGATGTAGAACTTGCCGGCCTGGGGATCGTTCTGGGGCATACCGATTCTCAACGGCGCGAATCGCGGGAGTGCCGGCCGGGCGTGCGCCCAGACGGCAAACGACTCATCATAGGTAAGGCACTCCAGCGCGTCAAACCGGCGGCGGTCGGGCGTTTGCTACAATCGCCTGTTTCCGCAGCACTGCCAGGACGCGCTTGTACCGCTACTTCCAACAGCAACTGTTGCATCGGGTGGACGCCTTTCTGCGCCAGCAGTACGGCGTGGAAGCCGCGCCGCTGGCGGTGGAAGAGCCGCCCAGCACCGCGCTGGGCGAGTACGCGCTGCCGGTCTTTCCGCTGGCCAAGACGCTGCGCAAGCCGCCGAAGAGGATCGCGGAAGAGATTGTGGCGGGGGTGGGGGCGATTCCCGGCTTCGAGCGGCTCGAGGTTGCCGGTGCCGGCTACGTTAACGCGCGCCTCGACCGCGCCGCGCTGGCGGCCGGGCTGCTGCGCGGCGAGCACGCGGCGCCAGCACCGGCGCGCAAGGTCCTGGTCGAGCACACCAGCATCAATCCCAACAAGGCGGCGCACATCGGCCACCTGCGCAATGCCATCCTCGGCGACACCTTTGTCCGCCTGCTGCGCGCTGCCGGGCACCACGTCGCCGTGCAGAACTACATCGACAACACCGGGGTCCAGGTGGCCGACGTTGTGGCCGGCTTCCTGCACCTGGAAAACCTGAGCAAGGACCAGGTGCTCGCGGTCATTCGCACCGAGCCCCGCCTCGACTACCGCTGCTGGGACCTCTACGCGCGGGTCTTCGCCTGGTACGAGGAAGCGAAGGAGAACCAGGCCCGGCGCGGCGAAGTGCTGCATGCGCTGGAAGCCGGCAACAATGACGTCGCGGTCGTGGCGGAAGCGCTGTCGACGGCCATCGTGCGCTACCACCTGCGCACCATGCAGCGGCTGGGTGTCAGCTACGACCTGCTGCCGCGCGAGAGCGAGGTCCTGCACCTGCACTTCTGGGACAACGCCTTCCGCCAGCTCCAGGAAAAAGGCATTCTGCGCCGCGAAACCGCAGGCGCGAAGGCGGGTTGCTGGGTCATGCAGCGTCCCGGCAAGGAGCACGCCGAGGACCCGGAGGAGCGCAGCAAGGTCATCGTGCGCTCCAACGGCACGGTGGTATACGAAGGCAAGGACATCGCTTTCCACCTGTGGAAGTTCGGGCTGCTGGGCCGCGACTTCGGCTACCGCCGCTTCTTCCAGTATCCCGACGGCCACTGGTGCTGGATGTCCAGCGATCCCGCTGACGACGAGCCTGACCACCCGCACTTCGGCGGTGCGGACGAGATCTACAACGTCATCGACGCCCGGCAGCAGGAGGCCCAGACCACCGTCATCGAGGCGCTGCGCGGCCTCGGCCACACGCAACAGGCCGACCGCTACCACCACTTTTCCTACGAGATGGTCGCCCTCACCCCGCGCTGTGCCGCAGAACTCGGCTACCAGCTCTCCGAGGAAGACTGGAAGCGCCCCTTCATCGAGGTCTCCGGCCGCAAGGGTTTCGGCGTCAAGGCCGACGATTTAACCGATTTGCTGATCGCCTCCGCCAGGAAGGAAGTAGATGCGCGCCACCCTGAGCTCGCCGACGACGAGCGCCTGCGCATCGCGACGCAGATCGCCGTGGGCGCGCTGCGCTACTTCATGCTGAAGTTCACCAAGAATTCGGTGATCGCCTTTGATTTCAAGGAGGCGCTCAGCTTTGAGGGAGAAACCGGCCCGTATTGCCAGTACGCCGTGGTGCGCGCTTCCAACATTTTTCGCAAGGGCGGGATCGAACCCGAGCAGGTGCTCGCGGCAGGCGCAGAGGACAGCGGGTTTTTCAGCGGTGAGACCGGGAACGAAATCTGGGAGTTGTGGCTCGCTGCCTCCAAGACGTCGTGGATCGTGGAGCAGTGCGTCGCCGCTGCCGAGCCCGCCTACGTGGCCAAGCACGCGTTCCTGCTGGCACAGATGTTCAACAACTTCTACCATCGCCACCACATCCTCACCGAACCCGACCCCGCCCGCCGGCAGTTCCTGCTGGCGACAGCAGCCGTGGTCCGGCGCGAACTGATCGCCGTCCTTGCCTGCCTGGGAATTGAGTGCCCGGCGGTGATGTGAAGGCCATTGCCGGCAGCGAAGGAAATTGCCCGGACCGTAATGTGCAGCGATTTGCACTTAGGTATACCACCTTTGGGCCATGCGGTCGTAAGTTACTGAAATAAATGGCCATATTTTGGGCATAGATTGGCATGCCACCTGCACTTAGGGTTGGCGTCGGAGATGCCGCACCAAGGGTTTTGGGGAAGGGATTTCCGGTAGGCTGGCCGTTTGCCAGTCCTAACAAACGGAGGGACTTGCAATGAAGAAGGCAGTTCTGCTTATTGTCGCGGCTCTAGCACTGACCGGGATGGCGGCGGCCGACAGCGTGACGTTCAACACTATCGGCTCCGGCTTCACCTGCGGCGCCGGCTGCAGCGGCGGTGGCTCATCGGTAACAATCAACCTGGCCGGCGGCCAGACCGTGACGCTCAGCTTCACCTCAGTGGGCAACACCACGGTATACAGTGGCCCGCCGCCCAGTTCCGCCTCGTGGGGCGCCTTTAGCGTGACGACCACCCAGAACGGGACGCCGGCGGCTCTGAGCGGCAGCGCTACGTTCACGCTGCTGGTCAACCAGTCTGTGCCCAGCGTCGGCAGCGGCACGGACGTCGGCACTCTGTCAGGCAGCATCAGTCAGAATCCCCAGGGCGGAGACCTGTACATCACCTTCGGCACGGGCACCGGTGGTTTGCAGCCTGGCCAGTTGATTCTCGGCTCCGGTCAGCAGCTGGGCTACTACCAGATTACGTTTGACAACAACAACGGCGTGCCGGCCAACTCGATCCAGTTGAACCTGGGCACAGTCGGGAACGACAAGCAGATGCAGGTTTCGACGCCGGAACCGGGCAGCTTGCTGCTCCTTGGCTCGGGTCTCACGGGTCTGGCTGGTCTGCTTCGCCGTCGCAAGAAGTAACGGGTATCTCCTCTCGTACCAACGCTTGAAACCCGCCCTAAAGGGCGGGTTTCTTTTATTGCGCTCTGCCGGAAGGACGCGGGCGACGTGCCCGTGTCCCTTGGCGTCCGCGGCATTTCTCCCGCCCGCGTTGACACCCCGCCCGCCGTCGCGTAGCTTCGAGCGTTACCCTTTCCACTCTGGAGGTCCCATGAGGAAACCCGCGAGGCTCCTCGCGTTTCTGTTGCTGGCCGCCTGCACCCTGCGCGCGCAGCAGATGGACATCAACGAGTTCGCCAAACACATCACCGTCCGCACGCTCAAGAACGGTCTCACCGTCCTCATCTACGAGCGTCCGGTGGCCCCGGTGTTTTCCTTCTTCACCCACGTAGACGCCGGCGCGGCGCAGGACCGCGACGGACAGACCGGCCTCGCCCACATGATGGAACACGAGGCCTTCAAGGGTACGTTCTCCATCGGCACCAAGAACTGGGCCGCGGAGAAGGCTGCCCTGGCCAAGATCGAGCAGAGCTATGCGGCCTATCGCGCCGAGCTCGACAAGCGGGTGGGGCGCGACGAGCAGAAGCTGAAGACGCTGGAAAAGGCCTGGATGGACGCCCGCGAGGCCGCCGACAAGTTCGTGGAGAAGAACGAATTCAGCAAGATCCTCGACGAGAACGGCGAGGTCGGCATGAACGCCTTCACCTCCGAGGACGAGACCGGTTACTTTTACTCGCTGCCGGCGAACCGGGTCGAGCTGTGGGCCTACATGGAATCGGAGCGCTTCCTGCATCCCGTCTTCCGCGAGTTTTACAAGGAACGCGACGTGGTGATGGAAGAGCGCCGCATGCGCACCGACAGTGACCCCGTCGGCCGCCTGGCCGAGCAGTTCATCGCCACCGCCTACATCGCCCACCCCTACCACCGCGTGCCGGTCGGCTGGATGGCGGACCTGCAGCGCATCTCCGCGACCGAGGGCGAGGCGTTCTTTCACAAGTACTACGTTCCCGCAAACATGACCATTGCCGTGGTGGGTGACGTCAAGGCGGCCCAGGTGATGCCGCTCATCGAGAAGTACTTCGGCCGCCTGCCCGCCGCTCCCAAGCCCGACCAGACGGTCACCAGCGAGCCGCCGCAGAATGCCGAGCGCCGCGTGGTGCTGCCCGAGAAGACCCAGCCGTTTTACCTCGAAGGTTACCACCGCCCCGACTACCGCGATCCCGACGACAACGTGTACGACGTGCTCAGCGCCGTCCTCAGCCGCGGGCGCACCTCGCGCCTGTATCGCTCGTTGGTGCGCGACCAGAAAATCGCCTTGGTCGCGCAGGGCTTCAGCGGCTTCCCCGGCCACAAGTACCCGCAACTGTTCGCCTTCTTTGCGGTGTCGGCCCCCGGACATACCCCGCAGGAGCTGGCCGACTCGATCCACAAGGAAATCGAACGCGTGAAGAACGAGGACGTCACCGACGACGAACTGAAGTCGGTGAAGACGCGCGCCAAGGCCGACCTGATCCGCAGCCTCAACGACAATTCCGGCCTGGCGGGGGACCTCGCGCTCTACCAGGCCCGCTACGGCGACTGGCGCGAGCTTTTCCGCCAGGTGGACCAGATCGACAAGGTCAGCAAGGCCGACTTGCGGCGGGTGGCCAAGCAGATTTTCGTGCCCACCAACCGCTCGGTCGCGGTGATCGAGACGGAATCGGCCGGCCCGCCGCCCGGAGGCGGCGCCGCCAAACCGCAAGGCCCAGCCGCCCCGAAGGGAGGCCAGCAATGAACTCCGCACTGAGAATTGTCACCCCGACCGAGGCGAAGGGCGTCCCCCACAGCGCACGACCGACGCCACGTCGCAGGATCTCGGGTTTGGTTTTCCTGCTCCTGTGCTCTTCCCTCTTCGCGCAGGCCCCCAAGCCTGCGCCCAAACCCGCGGCGGGCGCTACGCCGCCCTCGACCGGCGTGCCGGCCAGCTGGAAGCAGATCCCCATCGCGCCCCTGCCGCCCTTCAACCCGCAGAAGCCGAAGCGCATCGAGCTGGCCAACGGCATGGTGATCTTCCTGCAGGAAGATCACGAGCTGCCCCTCATCGACGGCACACTGCGCATCCGCGGCGGCGACACCGAGGTGCCGAAGGCCAAGAACGCCCTGATGAGCCTGTACGGCCAGGTCTGGCGCCTGGGCGGCACCCAGAGCCTGACCGGCGACCAGATGGACGAGTTCCTGGAAGCGCGCGCCGCCTCCGTCACCGCCAGCGGCGGCTCGGATTCGACCTCGCTCTCCTGGTCGTGCCTCAAGAATGACTTCGACGACGTTTTCAAGCTCGCCGTCGATCTGCTGCGCAACCCCGCCTTCCGCGAAGACAAGATTGCGCTCATCAAGACCCAGTTGAACGGCGTCATCTCCCACCGCAACGATGACCTCGGCTCGGTGATCGGCCGCGAGACCGCCAAGGTCGCGTACGGCGAAGACCATCCCTACGGCCGCGTCATGGAGTACGACAACGTCGCCGCGGTCACCCGCCAGGACCTGGTGGACTTCCACCAGCGCCACCTGCAGCCCAACAACATCATTATCGGGGTGGTGGGCGACTTCGACCCGGCGCGCATGGAGGCCGCCCTGCGCCAGGCGTTTGAATCCTGGCCCAAAGGCCCGGCGTACGTGGCGCCCCGGCTCCAGTTCCCCGGACCCAAGCCCGGCATCTACTTCGCCGAGAAGAGCGACGTCAACCAGTCCGAGATCCGCATGGTGCATCTCGGCATCCAGCGCAACAATCCCGACCTCTACGCCGTGGATGTAATGGACGAGATCTTCTTCAGCGGCGGCTTTTCCGCCCGCTTCACCAACGTACTGCGCACGCAGTTGGGTCTCGCCTACGCCGCCGGCGGCTCCATCTCCGCGCCCTACGATCATCCCGGGCTCTTCACCCTGCGCGTCGGCACCAAGAGCGAATCCACGGTGCAGGCCATCGAGGCCATGCGCAAGGTGGTCGCGAATCTCGACAAGGAGCCGGCCACGGTGGCCGACTTGAAGCGGGCCAAGGATTCCATTCTCAACTCCTTCGTCTTCCGCTACGACTCGAAGGACAAACTCATGGCCGAGCGCATGACGCTGGAGTTTTTCGGCTATCCGGTTGATTTCGTCGAGAAGTATCGCGCCGGCATCGACAAGGTGACCCTCGCCGACGTGGCGCGCGTCGCGCAGAAGTACGTCCACCCCGAGCAGCTCGCGCTGGTCGTCGTGGGCAAGAAAGAGGCCTTCGACAAGCCGCTCGCCACCCTCGGGCAGGTCAAGGAACTCGACATCACCATTCCCCCACCCGGCGGCAAGAGTGCCGGCGGCGGGGGCAGTGCTGTCCCCGCGCCCGCTATGAACACGCCCGAAGCCCGCGCCGCACTGGCCAAGGTGGTGAACTTCCTCGGCGGCGAGGCCAAGTTGCGTGACATTAGAGCGGTCAAGCAAACCGTCAACACGGTGCGCAAAATACAGGGCCAGGAAATTCCACTCACTATCGAGTACCTGCTGGTCTTCCCGGACCAGGCCCGCACCGTCGTCCAGACTCCGATGGGCCCCATGACCACGGTGGTGGGACCCGGAGCTGCCTACCAGGCGATGGGCCCGCGGTCGCGCGACCTGCCCGCTTCCGCGCGGCAGAGCACGCTCCACTCCATTCAGCTCGACATTGTTTACATCTACGTGGGCAGGAACGCCGGCGACCCCGGCAAGGTCAAAGTCGGGCTCTCCGGCACCGAGAAAGTCGGCGACATCGAAGCGCAAGTGCTCGCGCTCGATGTCGAAGGCTCCCAGGTGCGCTGGTGGATTGACCCGGCGAGCGGCCGCTTGCTCAAGTCGGAAGCGCAGGACATGGGACCGCAGGGGCCGGTGCAGGCGGCCTCCGAGTTCGCCGACTGGAAGCTGGTGGAGGGAATCAACGTGCCTCATTCCATCACCCAGTTCGAGAACGGCGAGCAGATGGGGAAGACGAGCGTGCAGACCACCGAGATCAACCCGGCCGTCGATCCCAAGCTGTTCGAGAAGCCGGAGCCGCCGAAGGCGCCGTAGGCCCTATTTTGCGGGTGGCGGCGGACCGGCAGCGCTGGGGGCTTTCCGGCGCGCGAGCAGGAACGCGACCGGTCCGCTGGCCAGGCAGAGGGGGCCCCACCGCAGCGCGCTGCGGTCGCTGTTGACGAGCGCCCAGGCAAACAGCAGCAGGGGGACGGAAATCACCGCCGCCAGGGCGCGGGTGCCTCCGGGAATGCGGAAGGGGCGCGGCATGTCCGGCGCGCTCCGCCGTAATCGCCAGCAGGAAACCAGGGTCAGCGCGGAAGTGGAAACGCGCAGCCAGGTGTAGATGGCGATCAACTGCCCCAGGGTAAACACCGCCAGGGCCGCGCAGATCGCGGTCGAGAGCACGATGGCGTGCACCGGAGTGCGGTACCGGGGGTGCAGCCGCGCCAGCGCCGGATGGAAGTAGCCGTCCTCGGCCATGGCGAAGGGCAGGCGGGTGGAGCTGAGCAGCGTGCTCTCCAGTCCCAGCAGCACCGAAATCATGGCCGCGGCGAACATGGCGACGCCCAGCGGCCATCCGCCCACGGCGCGCGCCACGGCCACCATGTAGCTGGTCTGCCAGGCGCGCCAGTCGCTGGCGCCGATGGCGGCCGCGGTGGGCAGCGCGAAGGTCAGCATCGCCAGCGGCACCATGATCGCCAGCCCCAGCGGGAAATTGCGCGCCGGCGCCTCGACTTCCTCGATGTTGGTCGAGAGTTGCTCGTACCCGGAGTAAAGCCACAGCCCCAGCGCCATGCCGACGCCGTACACCTCGCGCCACGGCTTTCCCGGCGGGGTAAGCGGCACAAAGGGGTTGGCGTGCGCATGCGTGAACGCCATCCAGGTGAATACCGCGACCGGCGCCAGGCACGCGAGCAGCAGCACCACGGTGACGCGACCCACCACCTGCACGCCGCGCACATTCAGCGCCGCCACCAGCAGCAGAAATCCGACCGCCGTGAGCCAGTGCCTCATCCCATGCGCTGCGCTGGGGGCAAACTGCGCGGTGTAGTCGGCGAGCACCACGGCATAGGCGCCGTTCATCAGAAACGTCCCGACCCAGTTCCACCAGCCGCACTGGAAGCCGAGGAAATCGCCGAACGCCAGCCGCGTCCAGCGGTAGAAGCCGCCTTCGACGGGAATGGCGCTGGCCAGCTCCGCCGTAACCAGCGCCACCGGAAAGCTGAACAGCCAGGGGATCACCAGCAGGAACAGCAGTGCCATGCCCGGGCCGGAGAGCGAGATCATCTCCTCGAATCCGAACGGGCCGGCGGCACAGTAGGCGTAGAGAACGGCCACGAAGGCGCCGAGTTTCAGGTGGCGGAATCGTTCGGGATGAGGTTGCACAAGCGGGACCGCGGCCGAGGCGGACATGAGAGAACGCGACGCTACGGAAAACGCGCGGCCTCGTCAACCGAAATGTCACGGCGCGCTGCCGGCGTTGGCCCTCGCTGCCGCGCGCGCTGGCCTTCCCGGCGCCGCTATACTGTGCGGCATGGCTTGCGCATCCGCCTCCAGCGTGAATCGTCCAAGATGCAGTACGCCGCCCTTGGCAGTGGTCTGCACGGCGTTGCTGCTGGCATGCGCCATCGCCGCGCAGACCCGCACGCCGCCTGCGGCGCCGGTGGCAGGAGGTCCCATGGCTTTCATTCTCAGTAGTGCCGCGTTCAACCCCCAGCAACCCATCCCGAAGACCTTCACCTGCGACGGCGCCGACCAATCGCCGGCGCTGAGCTGGCAGGGGGCGCCCCCGGGCGCCAGGAGCTTTGCCCTCATCATGGATGACCCCGACGCACCTTCCGGGACGTTTACTCACTGGGTGATGTGGGACATTCCGGCCGACGCTGCCGCGCTCCCGCCGGGCGTCACGCCCAGCGAAAAATCCGCCGGCGGCGCGCAGCAGGGACGCAACGGCTTCGGCAGGATGGGGTATGGCGGGCCGTGTCCGCCTCCCGGCAAGCCGCACCATTACTCCTTCCGGCTGTATGCGCTCAGCCAGACGGTCAGCGTGCGCGCGGGCGCATCGAAGGAAGAACTGCTGGCGGCAATGCGGGGGAAGATTCTCGGCATCGCGGAACTGGTGGGGACCTACGGCCGGTCGCGATCGTGACCTGAGCGCTTCACGGCGCCGCAAGCAACTGCGCCAGCAAGTCGTCCAGGCTCTCCACGCGGGGGAGCTCGCGGCCGCGATAGGCGCCGCATACGTCGAACAGGATCGCCTGCATGCCCGCGCCAATCGCGCCCAGGTAATCGATGGAATAGACGTCGCCGATGTACGCGCTCTCCCCCGGGGCGGCACCCAGGCTGCGCAGGGCGGCCTGGAAGATGCGCGGATCGGGCTTCTCGAACCCAACGCTGCCGGAATCGGTGACGTCGTCAAAGCAGTCGCCGAGCCCCACCCGCGCGATGAGGTCGGCCATCCTGCCGTCGGAGTTGCTGATGACGCCCAGGCGGAAGCGCTGCTTCAGCCGCAGCAGCGCCGCGCGCGTGCCCGGCGGGACGCATTCCCAGTTGGCCGAGTGCCGCGTGGCCCGCACCAGCGGGTCCAGCAGGTCTGCCGGGTGCAGGCGCAACTCGGCGAGCAGGGCGCGGTAGTAGATCTGCCAGTACTGCTCGTCAGCGAGGCGAGCGCCGTGGGCCGCGGCCGCGTCGCGTTGCCGGCGCGCGCCGCGCTCCGCGGCGTGCAGCTGCTGGCGCGTGGGCACGACCCCCGCTTCATGCAAGGGCGCCAGCGTCCGCGCTGTGTCGGCGAAGACCAGGGTGTTGCCGGCATCGAAGAAGATGGTTTTCAGCTCGGCCACCCGCTCATGATACCGGCTGCTGGGGCGACCACGGCGACAGGTCAGGCGAGCGCAAACGGTGACTTGCCACCGTAGTTCCCGGGTTTGACCGGGTTTTCGGCCATGCGATAAAATCCCCCTTCGCTTCTCCTTTCCATTAGTGTCTGGTGGAAGCGGAATCCCCGACCTCCCGGTTCCCGCAGCGGCAACCTGCGGGCCGAAGCGCGGCCAAGCGTCTCTCCTACATTGTCGTGGAAGCGCGCTCGCGGGGATGGAATTCTGGTCTACGGCCTGGCTACGCACGTGCGTGCCCGGGACCTGTTCCCTTGCGTGTTGTGGGTACTGGAGGAAACACTATGGACACCGGTTCGCGCCGCCCTAGCCGGGCCTTGGGGCGCAGCTCGGTCGCGCTGACGCTTGGTCTTGCCCTGCTGGCCTTCGCCGCCCCCGTCTGGGCGCAATCGCCGGCGGCCCCCGACCACGCCATGAGCGGCGAAGCCGCGTTGCGTCTGCCGTCGCTTGCCGACGTCAGCTTCCTCGGGGATGAACGGCCACAAGCTGCTCACCATCGGCCTCGTCTTCTGCGTCTTCGGCCTGCTGTTCGGCCTGATCATCTACATGCAGCTGAAGAACCTGCCGGTGCACCGCGCCATGCGCGAGATCTCCGAGCTGATCTACGAGACCTGCAAGACCTACCTGATCACGCAGGGCAAGTTCATCCTGATGCTCGTGGGCGTTCATCGCCGTCGATCATCGTGCTCTACTTCGGCGTGCTGCTGCAAGTTCGAAGCCGTTCACGCGTGGTCATCATCCTGCTGTTCAGCCTGGTCGGCATCGCGCGGCAGCTACGGCGTGGCCTGGTTCGGCATCCGCGTCAACACCTTCGCCAACTCGCGCACCGCGTTCGCCAGCCTGCGCGGGCAAGCCCTACCCGATCTACGCACATCCCGCTGCAGGCCGGCATGAGCATCGGCATGCTGCTGATCAGCGTCGAGCTGCTGATCATGCTCTGCATCCTGCTGTTCGTCCCGGGCGACTACGCCGGCCCCTGCTTCATCGGCTTCGCCATCGGCGAGTCGCTGGGCGCGGCGGCGCTGCGTATCGCCGGCGGCATCTTCACCAAGATCGCCGACATCGGCTCCGACCTGATGAAGATCGTCTTCAAGATCAAGGAAGACGACGCGCGCAACCCCGGCGTGATCGCCGACTGCACCGGCGACAACGCCGGCGACTCGGTCGGGCCCGAGCGCCGACGGCTTCGAGACCTACGGCGTCACCGGCGTCGCGCTGATCACCTTCATCCTGCTGGCCGTGCAAGACCCGACGGTGCAGGTGCAGCTGCTGGTGTGGATCTTCGTCATGCGCATCATGATGCTGGTGGCCAGCGCCGGCTCGTACTTCATCAACGAGGCGATCGCCAAGGCGCGCTACGGCAACGCCGACGAGATGAACTTCGAGGCGCCGCTGACCTCGCTGGTGTGGCTCACCTCGATCGTCTCCATCGCGCTGACCTACCTCGTCTCCACGGCTGATCATCCCCGACCTCGGCGGCGACACCACGCTGTGGTGGAAGCTGGCCACGATCATCTCCTGCGGCACGCTGGCCGGCGCCCTCATCCCCGAGTTGGTGAAGGTCTTCACCTCCACCGAGTCGCGGCACGTGCAAGGAAGTCGTGACCTCGTCGCGAGGAGGGCGGCGCGTCGCTCAACATCCTGTCCGGGCTTCGTGGCCGGCAACTTCTCCGCCTACTGGCTGGGCATGCGATCGTGGCCCTGATGGCCATCGCCTACGTGAGCACGCTGGGCCTGGGCGCTGCGACGCAGCCTGATGCTGGCGCCGGCGGTCTTCGCCTTCGGCCTGGTGGCCTTCGGCTTCCTGGGCATGGGGCCGGTGACCATCGCCGTCGACTCCTACGGCCCGGTGACCGACAACGCGCAGTCGGTCTACGAGCTTTCGCTGATCGAGCAGGTCCCGAACATCAAGGCAGGAAATCAAGAAGGACTTCGGCTTCGACGTCGAACTTCGAGCGCGCCAAGGACCTGCTGGAAGAGAACGACGGCGCGGGCAACACCTTCAAGGCCACCGCCAAGCCGGTGCTGATCGGCACGGCCGTGGTCGGCGCCACCACCATGATCTTCTCCATCATCATGGCGCTGACCAACGGCCTGACCGACGAACGTCGACAAGCTCTCGCTGCTGCACGCGCCGTTCCTGCTGGGCCTGATCACCGGCGGCGCCATGATCTACTGGTTCACCGGCGCCTCCATCCAGGCCGTGACCACCGGCGCCTACCGCGCGGTGGAGTTCATCAAGGCCAACATCAAGCTCGAAGGCGCCGAGAAGGCCTCGGTGGCGCGACAGCAAGAAGGTGGTGGAGATCTGCACGCAGTACGCGCAGAAGGGCATGTTCAACATCTTCCTGGCGGTCTTCTTCGCCACGCTGGCCTTCGCCTTCGTCGAGCCGTTCTTCTTCATCGGCTACCTGATCTCGATCGCCATCTTCGGCCTGTACCAGGCCATCTTCATGGCCAACGCCGGCGGCGCCTGGGACAACGCCAAGAAGATCGTCGAGACCGAGCTGAAGCAGAAGGGCACCGCCCTGCACGCCGCCACCGTGGTCGGCGACACCGTCGGCGATCCGTTCAAGGACACCTCGTCGGTGGCCTGAACCCGGTCATCAAGTTCACCACGCTGTTCGGCCTGCTGGCCGTGGAGCTGGCGGTGAAGCTCACCAGCGAAGCCGGGCGGCGCTGCTGACGCACGTGCTGGCGGTCGTCTTCTTCGTCGTATCGCTTGCTCTTCGTGTACCGCTCGTTCTACGGCATGCGCATCGGCGCGCTGGAGCCAGCGGCCGCCGCCGCTAAGCCAACCGCCGCCGATTGAGCGGCGGGAAAGACGGTGGTGGCGCTCCTCGTCTTCAGCCTGGGCACGCTGGCGATGTTCGCCGAGTGGCGAGACCCCGGGCTGGCCCCGGTGGACTGAGCGCGTTGACACTCCACGCCTGCGCACAACATAATCCGCCGATCTCCTTGAGGTGAATCATGAAACCGCGCTTCCCCCGCGCCTGGCTGGCGCCTTCCCTGCTGTTCGCACTCGTGCTCGCGGCGCTGGCCGCCGATTCTGCCAAGCCCACCCCGCCGCCGACCCGGCGCGGCAACGTCACCGAAACCTTGCACGGCGTGGCCATTGCCGATCCTTACCGCTGGCTCGAGGACCAGAATGCGCCCGAGACGCGCGCCTGGATCGACGCGCAGAACGCCTACAGCCGCCGCTTTCTCGCCGAGCTGCCGTTGCGGGCCGCCATCCAGAAGCGCCTGACCGAACTGATGAAGGTGGATGTGATGGGTGCGCCCACGGAGCGCAAGGGGCGCTACTTTTTCGGCGCCCGCCGCGCCGACCAGGACCTCACCGTCATCCACATGAAGCAGGGGCTGGGAGGCAAAGACGAAGTCCTGATCGACCCGCACGGGCTCAGCGCCGACCACACCACCAGCGTCGGCATCAATGGCGTCAGCCTGGACGGCACAACCCTGCTCTACGGCATTCGCCTGGGCGGGGCCGATGAAGTGGAAGTCCACTTCTTCGACGTCGGCCAGCGCGCCGACCTGGGCGACAAGCTGGCGCGGGCGCGCTACTCCGGGCTGTCGCTCACCCCGGATAAAAGTACGCTCTACTACGGTATCCAGACGCCCGAGGGCCCGCGAGTGCGCGTGCACCGCATGGGCAGCGAGCAGAAAGACGACCAGCAGATTTTCGGCGACGGCTATGGCCGGCAGATCAGCATCAGCCCGCGGGTCACCGAAGACGGCCGCTGGCTGCTGATCCGCGTGGCCCACGGCTCTTCCGGCGACCACAGCGAGATTTATTACCAGGACCTCAAGGCGGGCGGCCCGATTCAGCCCATCGTCAACGACATCAAGGCGCGCTTCAACGATCGCAGCGCCGGCGACACCCTTTACGTCGAGACCAACTGGAACGCGCCCAATGGCCGCGTGCTGGCGATTGACCTGAACCATCCC
>CAVUAF010000001.1:0-6879 GCA_963739375.1 Terriglobia bacterium | reverse complement strand
TTAGCCGGACAGTAGTGCCACAATATAATGCGCGGTGGCGCCCGGCGAAAGAACTCCAGTGAGGCTGCCGAGGTGACGGAACGTGTCGTGAAAGTATTTTGCGACGTAATTCGACAAGAGGCGCCCGTTGGGGTTCCGGTCGCTGGCGATGCGGTTGAGAATCGAGCCTCGAGACGCCGCGGGCAAAACCCGTCCCTTGACGGCTGCCAGTCGTTCAGCCTGCTGGTGGCCACTCCCCAGGTGCCGCCAATAGATGCCCAATCCAGCTCCGCGGCGCTCCTGGAATCACCGAGGAATCCAAGCCAGTACATGTACGGACGGAGCTCGCAGATATACGACATCCGATTGGGGTAGGGCGGCGAGGTAATCACGGCGTCGAACAGCCCCGATAAGGCGGATGAGATGGCGCATGCATCTCCATGAACAACACGCCCCTCGCCGGCGGGATTGTCCAGGGCCGAACGCAACACGAACTGAACGTCCTCCATAAATAATGCGCCGGCTGCCGAGGCCCCCAAGGGAGCAAGATGCTTCGACCGGTCCCGGAAGGACATGGACTGGTGATTGAACGCCGCATTCGACACCTTAATCAAGGTTCTGCAAAATGCGACGTCCAACAAGGCTCGGGCTGGTTCGTGCTTTTGTGTTGACGAGTCCAGCGCGGACCGCAATCCGCACAGGAATTCAAGCACAGCCGGCTCCCACCACCGCTCGATGTTATGAAGTGGCGGAGGCGCCACGGGGTGAATCCGCTTGCGAGCTATCGCGTCCACCGCGAGCCGCGCGGTGTCCATGGCGTAGTCAACGTCCCGCTGGGAGTAATGGGCCAGTTTCGCGCCGCCGAGCCACACGAGAAAAGGATTGATTTCAGTCGTCGTGGCGCGGTGGCCACGGTACGTGGCGCACAACGCGGTCGTCGCGGTCCCGCAGAAAGGATCGAGAACATGCGCTGACTGCGGAATGCCCAACAGGATCTCTTCCACCACCTTCAGCGAATATGCAGGCGTGAGCCGCAGCCAGCCATGCCGCCCGAACCTCGAATTATGCTTATGGGTGTAATCGGACCGTTGCTTCAGGACCGCGTCGCAAGCCGGCCAGCGATGCTGCCGTGGCGCGGCGAAGCTGGGCCTACTGGGCTCTGCCACAGCTTTTAATTCTAACCCGGGGACAGACGGAACGTTCCCCGGGTTTTGCGCTCAACCGTGGGAACTTGTTGCAGCGGCGCGGCGTCTACCTTCACCATGAACCAGGACGGGAACGGACAGTCCGGCAATGTCCTCGAAGCGCGCGGGCTCACCAAGCGCTACAGCGCCTTCACCGCCGTGCGCGAAATCAGCTTCGCGATTCGTCCCGGCGAGATCCTGGGGGTGCTCGGTCCCAACGGCGCGGGCAAGAGCACGATTGTGAAAATGGTAACGGGCCTGCTCGATCCCTCGCGCGGCGAGGTCCTGTTCCAGGGCGAGCGCATCGCAGGCGAGCGGAGCGGCTTCAAGCGCAGGGTCGGCTACGTCCCCGAGCAGCCGGATCTCTACGGCTTCCTCACCGGCTGGGAGTACCTCGAACTGGTGGCCACACTGCGCGGGCTGGACCGCCGCCGCTTCCGCGAAACGGCCTCCGCCCTGCTCGAGGGTTTCACGCTCTACTCGAACCGTGACACCCCCATCGGCTCGTATTCCAAGGGCATGCGCCAGCGCATCGTGCTGATCTCCGCGCTGATGCACGACCCCGAGCTGCTGGTGCTGGACGAACCGTTTGCGAGCCTGGACGTCACCAGCGCGCTGGTAATGCGTCGCGTCATCGCGCGGCTGGCCGCGGAAGGCAAGGCCGTCCTGTTTTCATCTCCGGTCCTGGAGCAGGCGGAAAAACTCTGCTCGCACCTGCTGGTTTTGAAGCAGGGATCGGTGGTGGCGTTGGGCACCATGGAAGAAATGCACGCTGGTTTCGCCGGGCTGGGTTTGGAAGCCGGATTCATGCGGTTAACGGAGCAGGTGGATGCCGAGGGCATTGCGCAGGATATTGTTGCCGCGGTTCGTGCGCCGGCCTATTAGGCGTTTCGCGCGACGGCCGTTCGGCCGGCTGGTGGGCCATTTCCTCGCCCGCCTGGTCCGCGGCGGCCAGGATTCCGCTTCCACGGAATTCGATCTCGGGCTGGGCAGCCTCCTGGGCCTGCTGGCGGCGCCTGGCGCACTCACCTCTTTCTTGATGATCGACAGGTACTCCACCTTCCTGAACTGGTATCGCGGCCATCTCCGAAACGACATCTACCAGGTCTCGCTTCCCGACAAGTACCTCTTCATCTCGGTCGCCGTGGCCGTGACCGGCATCATCACCGTTCTCAAGTGGGACAAGATTCTGCCGGACTCCCAGGACTACCTCAACCTCGCGCCGCTGCCCATCCGGTCTCGGACTGTTTTTCTGGCAAACGCCGCCGCCATTGCCATTGCCGTGCTGGTAGTCGCGGTTGACGTCAATGCCGTGCCCTCGTTCTTCTTCCCGTTCTTCGTCACGGCTTCCGGCGAGACCACGTTTGCGGCTTTCGTGCAGTTCACGGCGGTGCATCTGGTGTGCGTAATGCTTGCCAGTTTTTTCACGTTCTGCGCCATCTTCGCGCTCCTGGGCATGCTCTCCGCGGCCCTGCCGCGCGAGACCTTTCGCGCCTGCTCTCCCTGGGTGCGCGGCGTGGTCCTGATCGCATTCATCATGCTGCTGCTCACCGGCAACGGGGGCCCGGTCTTCCTTCGCCGCCTCGAAGCCGCGCCGGACTCCGTGGTTCGCTTCCTACCCTCGCTTTGGTATCTCGGCCTGTATCAGAGCCTGCAGCACCGCGCCGGACCCACGCTTGCCAGGCTCGCGCAAAACGGCCTGGTGGGCGCCGCCGCCGCTTTCCTCATGATGGTGGTCTCTTACGCGCTCAGCTATCGAAAGAGGTTTGCCGGCGTGCTGGAAGCCGGAGGCCGCCCTTCGGATCAACGCCTGTTCGCTCCGCTCCTGTGGTTTCTGGATCTGTTCTCTTCGCGCGCCGCCGGTTTCGAGCGTGCGTGCCACCGGTTCGTGGTTCGCGCCCTGTTGCGCAACGAGGCCCATCGTTTATGCATCGCCGTCTCCATCGGCCTGGGGTGGCTTCTGGCCTCACTGGAACCCGCGCGAGGTTCTCTCATTGCGGCTTACCTGCTGATCCTGGGCATGCGCCTGGCCTTCGAACTCCCCGCCGGCGTGCGCGCCAACTGGATTTTCCGCGCGACCCTCGATCCCCGCCGGAACGAGACCTTGCCCGCGGCCCGGCGCGTGATCCTCAGCTTTCTGGTGCCCCTCGTGCTGTTGCCGGCCCTGGCGCTCACGTGGTGGCGGTCCGGCTTTCCCATCGCGGCGCTGCACACGCTCTATGTGCTGGCGCTCTCCGTGAGCCTCACCGAATTGCTGCTCGCTGGGTATCGCAAGATTCCGCTCACCTGCCCCATTCCCGGATTCCGCGACAGCCTGCCGGCGCTGTGCCTGATTCAGCTCCTCGGATTTGAACTCTTCACGCGCTTCGGCGCCGCCGCGGAGCGCTGGATGCTGGTCCGGCCGGCGCGCTTCCTGGTGGTCCCCGCGGCCATGGTGGCGGCGTGGCGGTGGAATGTGCAGCGCCTCAAGGCGGCCAGGGAGGCCGGCGAACTCGACGAGGGCCTGACGTTCGAGAATGTCCCTCTGCGTGTGATTGAGACGCTGGACCTGTAACGTGGAGTGGCCGAAATCCACCAGCCGCGGTGGAATCCGGCCAGGAGGCGTTCTTTCCAAACTCTGTATTGTCAACAGGTTGCGATTGGCAAAACAGATGCATGATACCTGGCATGGCACGCATTTGCTCAACGAGTTTGATTCTTCTGGCCGCATCCGGAATGTTGTTCGCTCAAGACCCGCCGTCTTCCGGCGGATGGCGGCGTTTCGACCAATCGCAAGATCCGACCCAACCGGTCGAACGCACTGAACCGCGGACCGACCCGCCGCCTTACGGACTCCCTCCGCAACTCACCATCAAGGCCGGCACGTTTGTGACGGTGCGGGTTGACGAGAAACTGTCTTCGGATCGCAACCAGGAAGGTGACGTGTTTTCCGCGACGCTGATGCAGCCCATCGTGGTAGACGGTGTGGTGGTGGCGCAACGCGGCCAGACGATTCTCGGCCGCGTAGCGGAGGCGCGCAAAGCGGGCCGCGTCGAGGGTGTTTCCCGACTGGGGCTCGAGCTGACCGCCCTGACGCTGGTGGATGGCACGCAGGCGACGATCCAGTCGCAGTTGCTCGCCCGCGACGGCCGGACTTCGGTGGGCCGCGACGTGGGCGCCGTTGCGAACACCACCGCCCTGGGCGCCGCCGTGGGCGCTGCCGCCGACTGGGGCCGTGGCGCCGCCATCGGCGCCGGAGCCGGCGCCGCCGTGGGAGTCATCGGCGTATTGCTGACGCGCGGCCACCCGACCGTGATCTATCCGGAATCGGTCCTGACGTTCCGCATTGAGTCGCCGGTCACGGTCAGCACCACGCGCGCGCCGCAAGCCTTCCGCTACGTGGATCCGAACGACTACGACCGGCCGGTCGAGACGCGAATCCGCCCACGGCAGCCTGCCTGTGGCGGCTACGGCTGCGCGTCACCGCCGTACTGGGGTCCGATGTACTCTCCCTATCCTTACTACGGCCCGTACTATGGCGCCGGCGTGGGAATCGTCATCGGCCGCGGGGGCTGGCGCCGCTGGCGCTAGCGCCTCGGGCCGGGCATGCGGTACGCACGCGACGTGCCCGGCCCCTACGCCGCGCCCTTGTAGGGGCCGGGCATGCCCGGCCCCCAACACCGCGACCATGTAAGGGCCAGGCATGCCTCGCCCTCGCGCCGCATGCCTCGCCCTCGCACCGCATGCCTCGCCCTCGCGCCGCATGCCTCGCCCTCGCGCCGCATGCTCCCCGCGGCCGGGGAAGAAATCACGCGGTCGGGGTACTGGTGAGGGTGGCAGGTCACGGGAACCGCACCACGGTATAGTTGCGCAAGGTGAGGGTCTCGCCGGTTTGCGCCAGTTTTCCTTGGAAATCGATGGTCAGGCCGCTGGCCCAGGCGTCGGTGGAGCTGGCCACGCCGGCGGTGAAGGGGAGCGCCGTTCCCCACGACTGAAAGCTCAACTGCGCGCCGCTCGCGAGAATGGCGGCATCGGCCCGCCCGGTGGCGAGCACGTCGGAAGCGGCGGCGTCGCGATGCACAATCGCGGTGCTGCCCCAACGAACCTCGAAGGTGAAGCCCGTGGCCGTGCCCTGGTGTTCGAGGTCGAAACGGATTTCCACGCGGTCGCCCGGCGCCAGGACGCCCGCTGGTACGGCGCAGGCCCCGATGCTGCTGAAGCTGGCGGTGTTGGTGGCCGCGCCGGTCCCGCTGCATAGCACCTGCGGAGCGGGATACAATTGCGGCGCGCCGGAATCTGTTCCAATGAGGCGGTACGAGGCCAGCAGCGTATCGCCGGGTTGCGGCGCCGCGGCGGCCACAAAGTGAATCGTGCTGCTGTCGAGCGTGTAGTCCTGGCTGATTTTCTGGAGCACGCCGTTGCGGTAGACCGCCAGGCTGGAGGCGGGGTCGGGCGTGGCCGACAGCGTGAACGAAGTGTTCGAGCCGTCCACGATGCCGGCAGGGGAATCGCCATCCACGAAGGAAGGCTGCGCGCCGCCGCACGGTCCCGAGGAGCCATCCACGCGCACGCAATCGGTGGGGCTGCCGGTGACGGTTTCCAGCGCGCCCAACGGGCTGACCACGGCCACGCGGCCGGCCGCGAAGCCCGGGCCTTTGAGCGGCCGCGCGCCCAGGTCGGCGATCAGCCCCACGACGTCGGCTTCCTGCACGGGGCCGCCGCCGGTGTCGGGCGCGGCGGTCACACCACTGGGCACCGCGATGCGAACGTCGCGCACCCGCACTGGTTGCGCGCTGGACGGCACGGACCAGGTCTCTTCGAACTGGACGCGTCCCGTCACTGTTGTAAACCTGACCGTGTAATAGCCGGCCGGGGTGCTGGTGGTGGTGGGGACGAGCTGCACGCGCAGGTTGCCGTCCACCACTTTCACGGTTGTGCTCTGCGTGGCGATCGCAGAATGGTCCATCGCTTCGAAACTCGTCCAACTGATCGTTATGGTGCCGTTAAAGCGCGTGCCGTCGGCTTTGTAGAGCACGTCCTGAATGGTGGTGAGCGGCGGAGCGGCGAGCGCGGACGAAGCCAGCCACACTGCCGCGAAAAGCAAACGGGAAATCATCGATACCTCCGGAAGAAGAGAAGGGCGCGGAACCCCTCCCGCCGACTTCAGTTTAGCCCGCAGACCCGCGCGCGCAACCGCGGTCTGGCGAGGGTGCGGGCGGCTAAGTTGTAGTGGCGGCAAAGGTTGGCAGTGGCCAAAATCCCCCGAACACTTGTGACTGAAAAAGGTCTTATCAGTTTCGCGGCGCCGGAAAGCCAGTGGGCAGGGACGGCCGGCCGCCGCGAAAGTGATGAAACCGCGCAGTGAACTAAACCGCGGGAGGAGGGCTGGTCTTTAATGGGTTTTGCTTGGCGGTGGGGTGTGGCATTGGGGTGGTGGCAAAGGCGTGGCAGGGATTTTGGCCGTGCGTCCGACGATGCATCGGCGGGCCAGACTGGCCGGAGGCCAAAACGCAGTGGGTCCGGGGAGAAACTCATCGTACGGATGAGTGCCGCAGTGGTGTGGGATCGGGGTTGGACACACCGGGAGTGTGCCCTGCCGGGAAGGCAACGCCGGGGTGGTTGCGAGTTTCCGCCAGTGGGCATCAGGAGCTGTCTGCGCGAACAGAAGCGGAACCATGACACGGCCACAGGATCTGGATGACAAAGGACCTGAACTGAACGAAGTAACGGTACACAA